>JAPLGM010000004.1 GCA_026390165.1 Campylobacterales bacterium | reverse complement strand
ATGCGAAAATCCAAAGCGCTGACTAATGATTTCGTATAAATATTCGGAAGGCTGTGCTATACTCACTCAGACGGTTTCACACCGCTTCAACCTTCCGGATAATTTCCGACTCACCCTTCCGAATGTTCCGACGTCAGCAGTAGCAATTAATTTATCAAAATCTTTTCCATGTTGGGAAATAGTTATATCTGTTGTTTCAAAACTTTTCTTGATATGACTTTCAAATCACTATTCATCTGCCATTTCAATAATATCAAAAATCATTGACAAAAATTTTGCTTGATCACGGTCAATACTTTCTCTGAGCTTCTGTGGCACTTTTGATCTAAATTCATCCATGTCTTTTGGTTTTTGTTTGACGAATTGATCAATCATAATTTTCGAAAGAATACACCGTGGACTATTGATATTAAACTCTTTTGCGAGTTCTTCATCTCTGAGCTGTGTAAGTAAATCTTTGAGTTTTTCATCTGATACAAATGCCTGTTTATATGAAGGCTGTCGAAGTGCATTATCATCATGCTGATGTTCGACTTTTTCCTCTTGTATTTCGTCATTGAGATTAAGTTTAACGGATGGATGAGCTTTTATATCATCCAATTTATCAACAATAATTTCTTGGTGAGCCGGAGAGGTAATTTGTCTGTGTTTATATTTTTCTGAAAATGTAGCAAGTTGCTCATTCACGACTTTGAGTAATTTGGAAATTTCATTGTCCCTATTTTTGAACCAATCAGTTGACCAAATCCGATACACCTTCCATCCAAGCCGTTCTAATACTTCTTGTTTTAATCGATCACGATCCCGAGCAGATTTCGATGAGTGGTAAGTTGCTCCATCACATTCGATAGCGAGAACATAATCATCGTTTACATTGGAAACTACTGCCAAATCAATAAAATATCCTGAAACCCCAACCTGTGGTACTGATTTGATACCTGCATTGCTTAATATCGAATAGACTGATTCTTCAAAAGGTGAATCAAATCCTTTTCCATCAGTTATTTCCGGCTTATAAGTTAGGCTACCACTTTCAAGATATTGCAAAAATCCTTTTAGGGAAGCTACCCCTCTGGAAGAAGTTTCAGATACAAGAATATCGCTTGATTTCATTGAGGTAAAGACGTGCATTTTTTGCTTGGAACGAGTGATAAGAACGTTTAAACGTCTCCATCCCGGTTTTTGCGTCATCGGTCCGAAGCGTTGAAAAACTTTACCAGTCAGCTTGTCGGGTCCAAATGTTGTTGAAATAAAGATTACATCCCGTTCATCACCTTGTAATGACTCAAGATTTTTAATAAAAAATGGTTCACTATTATCTTTCCAACGGTTCAGATAATGAGCAACACGAGGATTGGTTTTTTCTTTTTCATCAAGCAGTTGTTGAATCAAATCTCTTTGCTGTGTATTGAATGTTCCAACACCAAGTGATTTATCAGGAAAAAGTTTCATTTGTCGCTCGATATGTTCTACAACAACTTTTGCTTCAAGTTTGTTTATACCACTTTGATAAACACTGTTTTGAATATAGGTATGTTTAATTCCCAATCCATCATCGTTAATACTTGTAGGTGAAGGGAATACAATAAGGTCATTGTCGTAAAAATTCTGATTTGAGAAAGCAATTAATGATTCATGCTGTGATCGGTAATGCCAACGGAGTCTTCGCACGGGACTATAAAGGCTAATACATGTGTCGAGAATAGATTCTGATTCATCTACAACCGTTTCTTCTTCGTTATCATCACCATCATCTTTCATAGCATCAAAAAATGATGTTGGAGGGAGCTGTTTAGGGTCTCCAACAATAACGATTTGATTTGCTCTGGCAATAACACCTAATGCTTCTTCAGGACGCAACTGTGAGGCTTCATCCACAATGAGAACATCAAATTTAATGTTTGAAGGTGGAATGTATTGAGCTACTGAAAGTGGACTCATCATGAAACATGGTTTTAATGCTTTCATGGCATTTCCCGCACGTGTTACAAGCTGTCTGATTGGAATATGTCTGCGCTGTAATCCTGCTTGATGTTCAATCAATTTTTGTTCAGTGAGATTTTTTACAGAACCTCCACTAATTCCCATAGGAATTTCTTTATCAGACGCTTTTGCTGCAATCTCTTGACGATTTAATTTCATCAATTCAATATCAAGTTTTTTGAATTCTTCAATCGCAAATTCTTGTGAAACTCTTCCACGTTGTTCGATTTGTGGATAAGCAACAAAAGCTTTCCTCAATATCGAATAATAAAAATTGTAATAATAGGCATCTGTGATTTTATCTTTTGGCAAAATTTCTTTTTCTACGACATCAACAATTTTCCCTAGCTCTGCATCATGTAATTTTTTAATAATATTTTTGTAATCGAGCCAGACCGATAATGTATGAATATTTTCAATCATAATAGAAGTTAATGTATTGTATTCAATGACTTTTTTCATTTTAGGGAATAGCCCATTCGTCAATGATGAATATAGATTGAGTTCATTTAAACGTGTTTCGAATGTTATGTAAATGTCAAAAATTGATTGTATCATTGAAAAAATTTGTTCAAAATCTTTTATCAATGAATTTTTCAGTTGAGTTGATAGTTTAGACTCCGTGATTGTGGAGTAGAGTTTTTTAGTTGCGTTAATACTGTCAATTTCTGCTTGGGTTTTTTCAAGGTGAATACCAAGTTCATCTTTAATTTGATTATCAAGCGTATTGGCAATTCTCTGATCATTATACTCATTCCGAATCATTCGAACTATTGCACTTGTATCTGCTTCTTAAGAGACAAAAAAGTTTAAGAGTTTTGTTATATCATCATTTGATATTTCACGGTCAATGTCTTTTTCTAAGTCACTGATTATTTGACGAGTCTGTTTTTCACCCTCAATGAACGCAGATTTGACCTCATTGAAATCTTTAAAAATCTGATGAATTCGGGATAGTTTTTCATTATCATCAATCACATATTTGCTAACAGTGCTGATGTACGGAATAAGTTTTTCATTAATAGCATTTAGTTTATTTTGTAAATCAATAATTTTGAGGTCATCAAGAACCGTATAAAAACTTTTGAAAAAGGCACTAGAATATATCTCTTGCATTTGTTGCAGGCAATTGTTGAAATATTCCATCTCGCTCTTGATAGCTTCACTAGAAGATTGAAGGGCAATAGAAAGTTGTTCATCTCCTCTCATAATCATTTGTGTCATGGAAATGATTTTAATATCTTGACGAACGTTTTTACTCCATTCATTCAGTTTTTCAATGTTTTCCCATTTTGTTTGCTCTCCAAGGAACAGCTCTTTGAATACATTTTGATATTCTACATTTTGATTAAATTTATTTTTAGCTTCTATATAACTGATTGCAAGGTCAATTTGTGGAATCCAAGAATTTTTATCCTTAGGAAGACCGTTTTGAAAAAGTTCTTCGAGTTCTCGTTTCGCCTTTTTGAACTCAGAGGAGAAAAAATTGAAAAATGAATCTTTTTTCTCCTGAATAATTCTTTTGATTTCTCGAATTCGGTCAGTCTCTTTGCTAAGCAATCTATTGGTATCAAAAGAAGCAGAAATACTATTCAAAAAGGAATGTACTTGTTGGGCTTCTGTTTTTGCACTGCTTAGAACACTATCAAATTTTGCTGTGCCACATATCTCATGACAACAGACATACAAAGTGTTATCAATACTATTTAATAGCTCCCCTGCTTTGATTATTGTGTTGATTTCAAAGATGTCATTATTGAATTGAGTTCCCGATTGTCTTGACAATCCTTTGAGTAAACTTTCAACTTTTTCGATACTTCGAGACATTTGATCATTGAGTGCTTCGATACTTTTCAATTCATTAAGTGTGACATCACCATATAAGAAGTCTTTAACAGCCTCGATTTCTTGTGCAATTTTAAGGGCAGTCTCTTTTTCTAACAATCTAATATCTTGATTGTAAAAACGTTTCAGTGAGTCGGAAAATTGTTCAAATTTTTGTTTTTGGGCTATGTATTGGTTGCGGATGGTATTAACTGCTTCTCCTTTGAGAAGACTGATAATCTCTTTATCTGTATCTGTTAGATTAGTGTAATTTAAGATTTCTTTCGAGTTCTTACTAATGTATTCATCTAGAGAACGCGAGGTAGAAATGAACTTTTCAATAATCTGCATTCCCCCGTTAGGAAACTTCGCCATAAAAGAAAAATTGCAGGTAGATAATGAATCCATTGGAATTAATTTTATCAGTTGAGCAATCTGATATAGTTCGGTAGATTCATCATCAATGGTGACATTGAGTGTCTCTTCAAGTTGTTTAATACGGCTATCCAAATCAGTACAACTTTTTTCAACTTCGTATATTTTATCTGTAAATAAATCAATATCAATAATATTCAAATTGTCTAGACTGTATGGCTTCCAGAAAAAATAATCAAGGTTTTGATCTGTGATATAGGTTTTATATTTGGCTAGTTGCTCGATTATATTGTTAAGATCTGCCAATGTTCGATTTTCTACTTCTTGGACTTCAAATTTGAGGTATTTGGCAACTTCATGATATCGATCAACAATCCAAAAAATTTGAAAAAGCGTTTGTTCTATCTTTCCAAATTTCGAATGCAAAACATCAAGGTATACTCGTAGTTCTTTCTTTTTTTGCTCAATCTTTTCTTTAACCGCTTGTATGTCCTGAGGTTTTTTGTATCGACCACTGATACGTTTTTTAAACGATTCAAGAACTTTTGTTTTTTGACTTTTATGGCTATGTAATTCTAAACAAAAATCTTCTAAGCCAACATTTGACAATCTTTTATGAACCACTTCCAATGCAGCAAGCTTTTCGGAGACAAATAGAACGCTTTTTCCTTCAGATAATAAAGCCGCAATCATATTTGCAATAGTTTGAGATTTTCCAGTTCCGGGAGGTCCCTCAATAACAAGGTTTTTTCCTTCTAATACATCAACAATAGCACTGTGCTGTGAAGAGTCTGCATCCATTACCAATGGAATTCTTTGCGCTATTGGATTGGAATCAACATCATATTCAGATGGAGCATATGAAGCAGTACCCGTTTTTTTGCCCAAAAAGAGATCCTGTAAAATTGGATTATCGCTTAAGCGTGTTTCTTCATCCCAATTCGCATCATCTAAGTCTTTATACATCAATATCTTTGAAAAGTTTAAAAAATCAAGAGATATTTCATGTTTAATTTTCCAATCTTTTTTAAAGGTCAATATTTTGCTAACTTCGTTCATATAGTCACTAAATGACATCTCAGAAATTAGTTCGGGCAATACAATATTGAAGTCATTAGAGAGCTTTTCAGCTAATGATTTGTTTGTATCAAGTCCATCTCCATCATATTTTAAAATATATTCATAGGTATTAGTTTCTTTATTTAGACTTCCACGTTGTAGTGTTACTGGAATATTGACTAACGGAGATTTAATTTTGACGTCTGAATCATTACTTTCTGTCCATTCCAATACACCAAGAATTATATAAAGCATATTGGCACCAGTTTCTTGTATCAAACTACGTGCATCAAGATCAATTTTTTTTTTTTTTTTTTCGAGTTCAGTAGGATAATGTAAAGTCTGTAGATAATCATCTATATATTTTGGATCAATATCTTTATTGGTAAGATCGATTTTAGGTAGTTCATTGGAAATATCAAAACCAAGTTCTTTGGCTCTTTCTTCAGCTGTCAATAAAATATTTGCAGGAGAAGAGTCAAGCACACCAGCAATATTTGTAAATAAATTATCCTCTAACCTCTTTTTTTTAACTAAAACAATCTCATTACTATTTTGATTCTTATCTGGTTCAGGAATATATTTGAATTTGAATTGTCCCTCTTCAACAACCAAACGATGATAAATAAAATCAGGGGATTCATCAATAATTTTCAAATATCTTATTTTAGCTGGCTTTTTATAGCTGACTAGTTTATTTCTTTTGGTAAGGTCTAGTAGTTTTGTTCTTGTTAGTTGTAATCGAGCATTAAATTCTGACATTCTAGACCCAAGATTTTTTCTTGATATTACAGTAATACCCCTGCCGTTTTTATTAAATCATTAACATTCTTTGTTTCCGAATATTAAAAAAGCTAGATTCCCGATCAAGTCGGGAATGACGGAGAAAGTATCCATTCGCCCTGAGCCTGTCGAAGAGTGAATATTCACATAGAAAGTTCATGGTTCGACAAGCTCACCACGAACGGGAGTAGAAATTATTATAATCTCTCTTTTTTTCTACGTTTATCTTCATTCAAATTATGACCGTTTTTTCCAATAAAATGGTTTCTGATTTTGGTGCATGATAGCAATAATGATGATTTCGTTATGAATGTCTTGATAAACGATACCAAAGGGAAAGCGATTCGTTAAGCAACGTCGTGTTTGAGAGGTCATCCGTTGCCAAGCATTTGGAAAATCAATAATACGGTGTATTGTCGCATAGATTTCTTGGGCAAATTCTAACCCTAACTGCTCTTGACACGCTTCATAATAATCAATAGCATGATTAAGTTCAAGTTCCGCATCAGGATGAAAGCGGAAATTCATACGGTGAATCGAGCTTTAATTTTGCGAAACACTTCATTCCCATCGACAAGTGTAACACTTCCCGACTCGATGGCAGAAACCCGAGTGTCAATCTCCTGCTTCCATAATGTTTCAATCGTTTCAGAGTGAGGATTGAGACTCTTTAAAAGCTTTTCAATCAATTTCGTTTTTAAATCAATCGGCATAAAATCAACTTCAGCTAAAAGCTGATGACTATTTAATGCAATCATACCGTCCCCTTTTTAATAGGTTATTTTACCACATTGCTCTTTTCTTATGCGGTTGTGGTTTTTTACTCACATTCTTACTTTTTGCTTTAAACAATACCGGTGTCCCCTCAAAATCGAACTGCTCTCGCATCTGATTCGTCAAATATCGGCGATAACTAAAATGCAACCCTTGAGGCTTGTTCATAATCAACGCGATACGTGGAGGACGAATATCATACTGTGTCGCAAAATAGAGACGGATATTCATACCGTTGATACTTGGCAAGATATGTTTTTTCAATGCTGCTTGAATCACTTCGTTGAGCTTACTCGTCGGAATACGTTGTGAATAATTCTCGTTGATTTTGAGCAACATATCGAAAATTCGGTGTACCCGTTGTTTGCTTTGCGCCGAAATCGTAATGATGGGGGCATAGCTTAGAAACTTAAATCGATCCCGCACTTCTTGGATGATTTTGTCGTAATCCTCTTTTGGAGCCATATCCCATTTATTCAAAACGATGAGACACGCAAGACGATTTTTATCAACAAAGCCCGCGATTTTCTCATCCAAATCCATAAAGGGCTGGGACGCATCGAGGACGAGGAGTGCAATATCGGCATTTTCCAACATCTCTTCGGTACGCATGAGGGCATATTTTTCAATCCCTAAAATTTTACCGCGCTTACGAATCCCTGCTGTATCAATAAAAGTGATTTTTTTATCTTGATACTCTACCTCTTCATCGATAGGGTCAATTGTTGTCCCCGCTACAGAACTTACCACCGAACGCTCTTCACCCAAAAGGGCATTAAGGAGAGAACTTTTTCCAACATTAACACGACCGATAATCGCCACTTTCATCTTATCGGCATTGCCAGGTTCGTATTCTCTTACAAGCCCTTTAAATGCCTCTTCCATTTCAGCAAGATCATCATTCATCTCACCCTCATCATCCTCGTCGTCATCCAGATCATCGTCATCATCAGACTCTTCATCCTCGCCATACTCTTGGACAAATGAATCAAAACCATCCATTTCATCCTCTTCTTCATTCACCTCAGGCTCAGGCTTGACGATTGCCGATTCCGGAAGGACTGAAGCTACCCAATTTAACAATGGTAGAATAGAACGGTTATGGGAAACTGAAATACCAAAAATATTATTGGTACCGAACTCGTAATATTCCCATAGTTTCTCTTGCATTTTGTCATTATCGATCTTATTGACAACCAACGCAATCGATTTCCCCATCGCTTCAAGCTCATAAAAAAGCTTTTTATCGTCTTCTTCAGGGAGACTTTTACCGTCTACCATAAAAAGGATAATGTCCGCTTTATGCGCCGCTTCTAATGATTTCTCTTTGATTCGGTCGAAAAGTTCACACCCCTCGTCCAATCCGCCTGTGTCGAGAATTTCGACTTGTTTATCAACAATTACAGCAACGCGTTTTTTGACATCCCGTGTCGTCCCCGCTTGCTCTGAAGTAATCGCGTCACGCTGTTTTAGTAAACGGTTAAACAAAGAACTTTTGCCAACATTTGGTTTACCGATAATGGCTAATTTTTGCATTAATTGCCCTTTTAAATAAGTTTTTCATTATAGCGTAAATGCACTTAGGGTATGATTGCCAAATGATAACCTATAACTATGACCAATTTAAAAATGATATACCAGCTCTTGCAACGCTTTGTGAATCATTTCAGCCCGATACCCTTGTTGCCGTTGTACGCGGCGGAATGACATTAGCGCATGCACTTTCTATGGCTCTTGATATACGCAATCTTCAAAGTATTCGGTGCGAAAGTTATGACGGGGAGAATCAGCGATCCTCTATTACCATTATGGAAGAGTGCGATTTTTCTCATTCAAAACGGGTTTTAATTGTCGATGATATTGTCGATAGTGGCAAAACACTTTATACCCTTTTGGATGTTTTACACACCAAACATCCTAATATCCTGTTTCAGACCATTACCCTTTTCACCAAACCCACTGCACTCATTCAACCCAACTTTTCTTTATTTGAAGCTACGGATTGGATTGATTTTTTTTGGGAGAGGGATTTCTTAAAATAGGGTTTGCTATAATCCGAATAATACTAAGAAACTTCAAGATTTTACCTAAGGATATTTATGCCAAAAGAGTACATTTTTACCTCTGAGTCTGTTACTGAGGGGCATCCCGATAAAATGGCGGATCAAATCAGTGACGCAATTTTAGATTACATCATTGAACACGATACCAAAGCACGAGTTGCTTGTGAAACGCTCGTTTCCAATGGTTTTTGTGTCATTGCAGGTGAGCTTAAAACCACAGCGTACGCCCCGATGCAAGAAATTGCACGACAAGTTGTACGTGAAATCGGCTATACTGATGCTACCTACGGATTTGATTATCGTTCATGCGCTGTCCTCAATGGTATCGGCGAACAATCTCCCGATATCAACCAGGGGGTAGATCAAGCAGATGGCGAAATCGGTGCAGGAGATCAAGGGTTAATGTTTGGGTACGCTTGCCGTGAAACCGATGTCCTCATGCCACTGCCTATCCATCTCTCCCACCGTCTTGCAGAGCGTTTGGCGCAAGTGCGTAAAGAAGGGATTATCCCCTATCTTCGTCCCGATGGAAAAACCCAAGTAAGTATCCGTTATGTTGATGATAAACCTGTATCGGTAGAAACAGTCGTTATCTCAACGCAACACGCCCCTGATGTTTCACAAGAAAAGTTGCATGTGGATGTTATTAAAGAGGTGATCGAATACGTTATCCCTCATGAACTTATGAGTCCAAATATCATCTATCATATTAACCCTACAGGTAAATTTGTTATCGGCGGACCACAAGGGGATGCTGGACTCACTGGACGTAAGATTATCGTTGATACCTACGGCGGAGCATGTCCTCACGGTGGTGGGGCCTTTAGTGGAAAAGATCCTACTAAAGTAGACCGTTCTGCTGCATACGCCGCTCGTTATGTAGCCAAAAATCTTGTAGCAGCAGGTGCGTGTGATCGCGCTACCATCCAAGTATCGTATGCCATCGGTGTTGTTAAACCAATTTCTATTATGGTTAATACCCACGGTACAGCCGTTGTTGATGAAGAGAAAATTGAAAGCTGTGTCAAAGAACTTTTCGATCTGACACCACGAGGTATCATCGAATCCCTCGATCTTTTACGCCCTATTTATCGTAAAACAGCTGCGTATGGTCATTTTGGACGGGAACTTCCCGAATTTACGTGGGAAAAAACCGATAAAGTAGACGCAATTAAAGCCTACTTAAACCTCTAATTTCATCCCTCTCTTCCTCTCGTTATTTTTAACTCAAATGAGAATGACGAAGAGGTAACACTCAGATCTATAAATCCTTCCAGAAACTACCCTTTTTAGCTATCTTTAAAATTTTTTTGTTATAGTTACTTATATTTATATTTAGAGGAGAACCCATGGCAGTAATTATTAACGATACTTGTATTAATTGTGGTGCATGTATTGATGAGTGCCCAGTAGAAGCGATTGTAGACGAGGATGATAACCCAACGGGTGAAGAAATTTACTACGTATACGGAGATAAATGTGTTGAGTGTGTAAGTTACCATGATGTACCTGCATGTGCGACTGCATGTCCTACAGAGGGTTGTATCACATGGGATGAAATCGGCGAAAGTCCTGCTCACCGTGATGATGTCAGCGCGGAAATGCGTTCAAGCAAAGCCAATATTGTTGACTAAGCTATTAATTTGAGGGGAGATTCCCTTCAAATTCCTCTTTAATTGTCTACTCCTTAATATTTAATCTTACTCAAATTATTATTCCGCTAGAATTCCATTCTATTTTATATACAAAACAGGAGCATTGATGCAACAAACATTATCAATCATCAAGCCAGATGCCGTAGCAAAAGGTGTTATTGGGAAAATTTTGGATCGTTTTGAGACAGATGGTCTTAAAATTGCAGCTACCAAAAAAGTTCAGCTTTGCCGTCAAGATGCTGAAGCGTTCTATGCAGTACACGCTGCTCGCCCTTTCTTCAACGATCTTGTTGATTTCATGGTAAGCGGTCCCGTTGTTATCACTGTTCTTGAGGGTGAAAACGCTGTTCAACGAAACCGTGATTTAATGGGTGCTACCAACCCTAAAGAGGCAGAAGCTGGTACTATCCGTGCTGATTTCGCTGAAAATATCGATGCAAATGCTGTTCACGGAAGTGATTCTGTTGAAAATGCAAAAAATGAAATCGCATTTTTCTTTTCAGGTCGCGAGATCTCTTAAGTGACATTAATTCCATTCAAACATTTAAACTCTATCCCCTTAGAGTTTGATGTTATTGTAGGAAATCTAACTTTTAAGGGGACTTTGGTTCACAAAAAAGGGAAAATTGCTCAATTAAACGGTACAATATCGGGAATCATCCAAATGCCTTGTGATCTATGTGCTGAAATAATTGAAAGAGATCTTGAAGAAGAGCTCTTTTTTTATATTTCAGACGGTATTATAAGTGAAAATGAAGATGAGCTTGATATTGTAGAGATCACTACACCAATGATTGATATGGAAGAGCTTTTAAACTCAGAAGTTGAATTGATTAAAAGTGATTACTTTTGTTGCCCCCAATGCGAGGGCAAAACACTAGAACAAGAGTTCTAAACACAAAGTGCATTGAGCTTCCTGCTGAAGGAAACCCAGTGTTAACGTAGCCGTAGGGATCTATTCCTATGGCGTTTAAATCAAATAGAAAGGGCTATAACTATGGCAGTACCTAAAAGAAGAGTGAGTCATACTCGCGCCGCAAAACGCAGAACTCACTATAAAGTTTCACTTGCTCGTCCTGTAAAAGACAAAGACGGCACGTATAAATTATCTCATTACGCTAACCCAGTTACTGGTGAGTATAAATAATCGATGATCAGAATTGCTATTGATGCAATGGGAGGGGACTTCGGTCCCGAACCAATTGTTAAAGGAACCATAGAAGCTCTTAAAGAGAAAAAGTTCGAAGCGATTTTGGTTGGCAAAAAAGATGAGATTTTATCTTTGCTACCCAAGGGCTATAGAGATAAGATTTCAATTATTGAAGCAAGTGATGTTATTGATATGGGTGATGCGGCAACGGATGCCCTCAAACGTCAAGAAAGTTCTATCTATAAGGCAGTGGAACTTGTCCGAAATGGACAAGCGGATGGTGTTGTGAGTGCGGGGCACAGCGGTGCAACCATGACAGTTGCAACCTTGCGGCTGGGGCGGCTTAAAAATGTTTTACGTCCTGCCCTTGTTACCCTTATGCCAACCAAAAGCGGTAAACGCAGTATCTTGATGGATGCAGGTGCCAATGTCGATTGTAAACCGGAGCACCTTTTTCAGTTTGGCATTATGGGATACTACTTTGCACAAGATATGCTCAAAGTCTCTGCTCCTCGCGTTGGACTCTTAGCAAATGGCGAAGAGGACTCCAAAGGGAATGAAGTTACTAAAGAGACCTTTAAGCTCCTAGAGGGGCAAAAAGGGTTTATTGGCAATGTAGAAGGAAACAATATTTTTGACGGCAGTTGCGATGTCATTGTATGTGATGGATTTATCGGAAATCTTGTCCTTAAAGCCTCTGAAGGTGTTGCTTCAACTATCAGCTACTTCATCAAAGAGTACATTCGAAAGTCCCCAGTTGCTATTACAGGGGCTTTACTAATGCGTAAAGTATTCCATCTCTTGAAAAAAGAGATCGACTATGCTGAAATTGGTGGTGCACCTCTCGTCGGGATAAAAGGATGTGCTATTGTCAGTCATGGGAAAAGCAATTCAAAAGCAGTTAAAAATGCGATCTTTCAGGCGATTCGTTACGTCGATACAGGGATAAACATTCACATTGAAAATCGTCTTGAAGAACTAAAAAGTAAAAATAGCGCAGACTAAAAAGGGCAATCATGTATGCAGCGTTCCGTTCCATCGGGGCTTATGTCCCCACAAAAATCCTTACTAATGCTGATTTTGAAACCATGGTGGATACCACGGATGAGTGGATCTTTAAGCGTACTGGGATAAAAGAGCGTCATATCGCAGCGGATGATGAGACGACCAGTGATATGGGGGTTAAAGCAGCACAAATCGCTATTGAACGCGCAGGAATTGACAAGAGCGATATTGATATGGTCGTATGCGCCACTATCTCTCCTGATTATTTTTGTATGCCCTCTACTGCTACTATCATAGCTACTAAACTTGGACTTGAGAAAGTTACTGCATTTGATCTCTCTGCTGCATGTACGGGATTCGTCTATGCCCTTAGCGTAGCACGTGCTTTTATCGAATCGGGAATGAAAAAGAATGTTCTCATTATAGGATCTGAAAAGCTAAGTGCGATTACCGACTATACCGATCGTGGCACCTGTATACTCTTCGGAGATGGGGCAGGCGCAGCTGTTATTAGTGCGACAATGGATAAATCAGAAGCTATTATTGATATTCATACGGGTTCTGATGGGTCGTATGCAGATCTTCTAATGTCTCCTAATGGTGGTAGCGGTTCCATCCATGATGATCCTACAGGAAGTGCCTGCGTTATGAAGATGAAGGGAAATGAGACATTTAAGGTTGCCGTTCGCACCTTGACCAATGATGTTATTGCCATCTTGGAAGAGAATAATATCCCCTCTTCTGCTATCCAACATTTCGTCCCCCATCAAGCCAACTACCGCATTATTAAAGCGGTGGGAGATGCCCTCAATCTTCGTGAAGAGCAAGTGGTTATCACAGTTGAAAAGTATGGCAATACTTCAGGAGCATCTATCCCTATGGCCATTAATGATATTTACGAATCAGGTCGCCTTCAAAAAGGGGAGCTAATGCTCCTCGATGCTTTTGGCGGTGGACTCACATGGGGAAGCGCTTTAGTCCCTTTTGCAGGAAAAAATATTTAAAAATTGCTACACTGTCAAATCTATTTTTTATAAGGTTTGATATGCTCTACTCTAACCCTCTAATTACTATTGACATTCACGAAAGTGAAATCCCTTGGCTCAAAATTTTTACCAATGCCCCCCACAAAGAGTTCTCACAGTGCAGTACGGAAGAAAAGGCAATGATTATTGATATGCTTGATCTTATTGAAGTAGCGATGCTAGAGTACTTCAAGCCTGACAAGATCAATATTGCCTCTTTTGGCAATCTCCTGCCACGTGTCCATTGGCATATCATGGCACGCTTCAATGAGGACAGCTATTTTCCAGAGCCGATGTGGGGAAGTAAACAAAGAGAGGGGAATGCGAAAGTGGCTCCAATGGAACAATTTCTAAAAGAGTTAAAAGGGAAGTTAGTTTTGAACTTTGGCTAAACTGTCATACCGTATTAAGCACGGTATGACGAGGGGATTAGTTTCTTGGTCTGCTATCTGAACGATTTTGTCCACTGAAGCTACGTGAACGATCTCCACGCTCACCGCCAGCAGAACTACGCTCTCCACTGCCGCTAGCATTACGATCATTATTACCACGGTATCCGCCACCCGAAGAGCTACGCTCTCCACTGCCGCTAGCATTACGATCATTATTACCACGGTATCCACCGCCAGTGCTTCCACCACGGTTATTATTACCACGGTATCCACCGCCACCACCACGACGATTTCCACCGCCATCATGACCACGACTTTGAAGATTGCTAAGAATTTTCTCCATGCGCTCTGCTGAAATACCAATTTGATTCGGACCTGCAACAGTATTGCGTTCCATCAACAAAGAGATCAATTTATAGGCGATTTGCTCTTGGTCAAACTCTTCTTTAAGGGCATCAAGAACTTTGTGTGCTTCATCATAAACATGTTGTTTTTCGATTTCTGCCAAAAGACGATTAACTTGAGAGTTTTTAACGTCCATCTTGCTTGGGATATAAGCATGCTCCATTGTTGTCCCTACTTTTGCACGGATACGCTGAAGTTCTTTGAATTCCAATGGGGTTACTAAAGTAATCGCCACCCCTTTTTTACCCGCACGTCCTGTACGACCGATACGGTGAACATAACTCTCAGGATCAAAAGGGATATGGTAGTTGAATACGTGAGTAATACCATCAATATGCAAACCGCGAGCGGCTACATCGGTTGCAATCAATACATCGAATGCATCGGATTTAACACCCTTGATAACGCTTTCACGTTGACGTTGCTCCATATCTCCATGAAGCCCTTTAGCTGAATAACCCGCTGCTGAAAGTACGTTTGAAAGACGATCAACTTCTTTTTTGGTACGACAAAATACAACCGTTTTTTTAGCATCTTCAGCATCCATCAAACGGATAATTGCATCATCACGCTCAGATTCTTCGATAACATAATACTGTTGTGTAATATCTGTGTTAGTTGTTTCAGATTTTGTAATAGAAGCAAAAAATGGATTCACCAAGATACGCTCAGCAAGATTTTTAATTGGCTGAGGCATCGTTGCTGAGAATAACAACGTTTGGCGCTCAGTTGGAAGATAGCTAAAAATTTCGTTAATATCATCCAAAAAGCCCATATCCAACATTTCATCCGCTTCATCCAAAATGACGGTTGACGGAGCAAAACCTTTGAGCATATCACGGCTAAGCATATCCAACAAACGTCCTGGCGTTGCAATGATAACTTGTGCGCCACGCTCGATCAAATCCAATTGACGATTGTATGAGCTACCACCATAAATAGTAACCGTACGTGCACCTAAATGTTTACCGTATTTAAACATCTCATCACTTACTTGGTTCGCAAGTTCACGCGTTGGAGTGATAATAAGGATTTCTATTCCACCTTTAAGGTGCATTTTATTAAGGGCTGGAAGTCCAAATGCTGCTGTTTTCCCTGTACCCGTATGAGCTTGACCGACGACGTCACGCCCCTCCATAATTACGGGAATTACCATTGTTTGGATAGGACTTGGAGTTTTAAACCCTGCAAAATCAATACTTTGCATAATCTCTTTACGAAGGCCGAAATCGGCAAATGTTGGAAGATTTTGATCAACCACTTCTAATTCTGTTTCTACGTTATTCATGTTTACCCTTATGTATATACGCTACGCCAACAAAAAAAGGAATCCGTTTTTCACGAATGAAAATATTTCCTAAAAAGCCCATGTTGCTATGCTGTGTGACGATGACGTTAAATATTGTCCTCTTGGACGACAAATTTTCAGAGAGTTATTCTCTTACCATGGAAGGTACCTTAATAAAGTTTCAGATCAAATAAAGCTTTATGAAGGTACCTAAAAATTTCAGGCGAATTATAGCAAATAAAAGCATAATTATTCCTGATGCATTCATTATATTAAAAGATAAAGTTAATCTTTAGTTTCAATTTGTTTAGTTTTCGTCACAAATTCTTTAATATTGATCCACTATACTTCCGAAAATTATTATTTGGAGAGTGACTATGTTTAATGTACGTATGGAAAAAGAGTGTGGCTGTTTTAAGCGAAGTGGAATACCTTCTATCAAAGCTTTTGATAACAAAGATGACGCACTCAGTGAAGCATCACAATGGGCAGAAGAGATGAATGAAACTTTTTGTAAAAAACATAATTTTGCAGTTATTGAAGAGGGTAACGATTTAGTTATCACAGTGGCTATGAACTAAGACACCTTAACGGTGTCTATCTAGCCATACCATTAACCCTTTTTGTCCATGGAGACGATTTTCTGCCTCTTGAAAAATAACACTTTGATCCCCCTCTAATACCGCTTCACTCACTTCGACCCCACGATAAGCGGGCAAACAATGCAAGAAAATGGCATACGGCTCTGCTAGAGCCATTAATGATTCATCGACTATATAGCCAGTAAAATCTTGAAGTCTTTGGGCTTTTTCTTCTTCTTGCCCCATTGAAATCCATGTATCGGTTGTAACAACGGTTGCCCCTGTAACGGCTACTTTTGGATCATGAGTAAAACTAATCTTTGCACCGCTTTCGCTTGCAAGCATCAAAGCCGCTTCGACAATATGAGGATCACACTCATACCCTTTAGGGGTTGCGACTCGTAGCTCAAATCCAAGTTTCGCAGCCAACATTAGCCATGAATGGGTCATATTATTCCCATCCCCTACATAAGCAACGATTGGGTTTTCATGGCGACCACACTCCACCATTGTCATATAATCGGCAATTAGCTGGACGGGATGGTAGCTGTCTGTTAGCCCATTAATCACGGGAACGTGTGAAAACTGGGCAAACTCTTCCAACATTGAGTGCTCGAATGTCCGAATCATCACCATATCGGTCATCGATGAGATGACGCGAGCGGTATCTTTGACCGGTTCACCCCGTCCCAAATGGATATCACGGTTCGAGAGAAAAAGGGCATGACCGCCCAGCTGAAACATACCTACTTCAAAACTGACACGGGTACGGGTTGAGCTTTTCTCAAAAATCATTCCCAATGTTTGCCCTGCTAAATAAGGGTGGGGCTTCTTGGCTTTTTGTTCTCTTTTAATCTCTAACGCCAAATTGACGATTTCTAAAATCTCTTCTTTCGTATAATCACGCAAAGTTAAAAAATGTCTCACGAAAAATCCTCATTATTTTCAAAAAGTAATTGTATCCTAAAATTATTTTATTATTGTAACAGTGCCGCGACCTCTTTGGCATGGTAGCTAATAATAATGTCTGCACCCGCACGCTTGAATCCGATCATCGTCTCCATCATAACTCGATTATAGTCGATGAGCCCTGCATTTCCCGCAAATTTCAACATCGCGTATTCACCGCTGACATTATAAACAGCAAGCGGAAGATTGGATGCTTCACGAATGTCACGAATAATGTCAAGATAGGCTAACGCAGGTTTCACCATCAAAATATCTGCCCCTTGAGCTTCATCAGCAAGGCTTTCACGAATTGCTTCACGACGGTTGGCTGGATCCATCTGGTAGGTAGAACGGTCTCCGAAACTGGGAACCGACTCCGCTACATCACGAAACGGTCCATAATAACCACTCGCAAATTTCGTCGAATAGCTCATAATAGGGAGATTAGGATATCCGCCCCCATCAAGTGCATCCCGCAGTGTCGTAATAATCCCGTCCATCATCCCGGAGGGGGCAATCATATCCACACCTGCACGAGCATGTACCAATGCTTGTTGCGCTGAAATCCCCAATGTCAAATCATTATCGACACTTTCATGAACATGATCGAGAATTCCGCAATGCCCATGATCCGTATATTCACAAAAACACAAATCGGTCACGACGAACATAGTAGGATAGGCGCGTTTAATAGCCCGCACCGCTGTCGCAATAATCCCGTGATCACACAGTGCATCCGACCCTATGGAATCTTTAACTTCGGGGATACCGAATAAAATGATCGAATAAATCCCCAGTTTTTGGAGAAGTTCACACTCTTTTAAGATCTCATCTAAGCTCATTTGATAGACACCCGGCATAGAGGAGACTTCGGTTTTTATCCCCTCCCCTGGACGGACAAACAGCGGATAAATAAAATCATTGACAGTAACATGCGTTTCACGTACCAATGAACGCAAGTGAGAGTTAAAGCGTGTACGTCGAAAACGATCCATAAAAGTGCTCCAAAATAAAAGAATATGAAAGTTTAGCGCGTGTTAGATTAAGAAAAGAGAATTATAATTACCAAATGAATATTCACACACTTTTTGAAAAATCTGCCATTGCTAATCTCCCCACTAAATACGGTCACTTTAAAATACGTGCCTACAAAGAGGGGCATCAAGAACATCTTGCTATTTTTACGGAAAATTTTGAACGAGCCGTTGCTCCCCTCGTTCGAATACATTCCGAATGCTTAACAGGGGATACCCTTGGAAGCATCAAATGCGATTGTAACAATCAGCTCCACGAAGCCCTTAAATTAATCGCCATTGAAGGGGGGATGGTCATTTATCATCGTCAAGAAGGGCGTAATATTGGGCTTCTTAATAAAATCAACGCCTATGCTCTCCAAGATCAAGGACGAAATACCATTGAAGCTAATGTGGAACTAGGATTTGCCCCGGATCAACGGACGTATGATGTGGTACGGGAAATTTTTAATGATTTTGGACTTACAAAAATCAAACTTTTAACGAACAATCCGGCTAAAGTTTCCGTCGTAGAGGGGTTGGATGTTGAGATTGTGGAGCGTATCCCCGTAATTATTGATTCGAACCCTTATAATGAAGGATATTTAAAAACCAAAAAAGAGTGTATGGGTCATATCCTTTAAATTTTATCACGATGGGGTTTTATGCGACTAACGGTTATCTTTTTTACTCTCTTGACGACCCTTTTTGCCCTGAGTGATAATTATAAAATTGTTATTGAGACCCATAAAACGAAAAGTAAAGCACAGTACGTCTACGAGCATGAGATAGCCAATCCAGACATGCCCCTATTTACCTATACTAAGGAGAAGAATCTAATCGTTCATGTTCGAAAGTCAGGTAAAACCCAAATAATTGCTATCGAACCTTTCTCGAATCACAACGATGCCCAAATTATTTTAGATAACATCGCCCCTTTTTATCCAAATGCTTTTATTAGTCGTGGAGTTGCCGATGATATTGAACTTCTTTTAATAAAGCATCGCAAAGATTTCTCGGCTATTAATCAACAGCTCACTGTTTCGAAAGCGCCTCAGCCTATTTTCACCCCTCCAAAAAAGACAACCGTATCGCAAACATCACGGCCAAGGTATGAAAAATGGCTAATTTTATCAATATTAGCAGCTTTCATAGGCTATCTTGTGTGGAGAGAACGGGTACTTAAAGCTCTAAAAAACCGTAATCAACTCCTTTCGAGAGAAAAAGAAGAAATTCAAAATGTCATGCAAGCCAAAAATGAGTTCATTGCGATGATGAATCACGACATTCGCGCCCCCATCAATGCAATAATGGGGATAAATCACCTTCTCTTGGAATCTGACTTGACACTCAGGCAACGCTCTCAACTCACTAAAATCAAAGATGCTTCCACCATTTTACTCACCCTTGTCAATGATATTTTAGATCATTCAAAAATTGAAGCGGGTAAAATAATCATTGAAAAGATCCCTTTTAACCTCAATACGGTGCTCGACAATATCTCCAATATTATTAGTCAAAAAGCAAATGAGAAAAACCTTGCACTGATTTTTGACATTGACAAAAGTGTCCCGAACAAACTCATCGGGGATCCTTTGAGACTATTCCAAATAATGGTAAATTTACTCAATAATGCCATCAAATTTACCGATACGGGGAATGTCATTCTACGTCTTCGGGCAGAGCAAATTACCTCTTTGGATGTAAAAATTCATTTTGCAATAATCGATACAGGTATTGGAATCAAACCGGAATCATTGAAACAATTATTCACCCCTTACGTCCAAGCGGATGCAACCATTACACGTAAATATGGGGGAACAGGACTAGGGCTCATCATCTGCAAAAATCTTATCTCCTTAATGGGGGGAAGTATTCACGTAGAAAGTACTCCAAACCAAGGGAGTACTTTTTCATTTGAACTACACTTTTATTCGGATTCTGCGTACGAAAAACGTCGTTATCGTCTTCCAACAACGGACTTGATGTCCAAAAATGGATTAATACTGGAAACAAATTTAATCAGTGCCGAAGTCTTAAAACGGGGATTGGAATATTTTCATTATGAGGTAAAAATAGTCACTAATCCTGCTGATGCACTGGCGGTGTTAAAAAATCATTTTCTTGATATACTCTTTATCGATACCAATATGATATTATCGGGAGAATTTAAAAAAGAGCTTCAAAATCGGGTCAAAAATGAGGATCTCAAACTAGTATGGATGGGAGATGATTTTAAAAGAAGAGGGGGGATAATCCTTGCAAAACCTTACAATCAACTCCGTATTTTCAACACAATCTTGTTAGCGTATGGTCACTTGGATCAAGAAAAACAAGTGCAAAATAATGGTCAAAAGTTCAAAGAAAAATTAAAACAATTTAGTGGAGAGACATTACTCTTAGCAGAAGACAATGAAATTAACTGTTCCATTGTTAAAGGTCTGCTCGCAGGTACTAACATCACAGTCATCACCGCTTCAAATGGGAAAGAGGCGATTGAGATGGTTGAACAAAATTCTACTATTAAAGTCATTTTAATGGATATACAAATGCCCATAATGGATGGGTTTGAAGCAACAAAATGGATACGCCAAGATCCTAAAAAAGATTTTATCTCTATTATAGCCGTTACAGGCAATACCTTTGAAAAAGATATTCATAAAATCAGTCACTCGGGGATGGATGGACATATCGGTAAACCCCTCGATGTTAATACTTTTTACACAACCCTTTATTACGCCTTTGAAGAATCGAGAAATAAATCCAAAAAGAGAGCTGATTGATCGCGTATTACCTAAGGATTTTTTTGGTACTATTGGTTTAATTATTTGAAAGAGGAATTCCTTTGGCATCACTCAAAACGTTACTTCAAGCCCAAAATATTAACGTTCCCGATACGTTTTTTGAAAAAGTTGAAGAGTATAAGACATTGCTACTGAAATGGAATAAAATCCATAACCTTACAGGGGCAAAAACTGCGGGGCAAATTGATGAATTTATCGTCGATGCAGTGGCACCTATCTCTTTTCTCCCCCCCTTTAAGAAGGGGATGGACATTGGAACAGGGGCTGGGTTTCCGGGGATGATTTTGGCATTTGCCCTCCCTGACACCCATTTCACCCTCGTTGAACCTCTTGCGAAACGTGCCAGTTTTTTGCAGTTTGTCAAAGCCGATTTGGGGCTTACCAATGTGGAGGTAAAAGCGGTAAAGGTGGAGCAACTTCCCCCTCAATCGTTTGATTTTATCACGTCGCGCGCCGTTACCGATACTCAAATGTTGTTAAAACTTTCCGAACCTTTTCGAGAAGAGGGAACTCTCTTGCTCTTCTATAAAGGGGAAAAAGTGTATGATGAAATAGACGAATCGTTGAACTATCAGATCATCGAAAAACATCATCGTCACTATCTCCTAATTGAGTCGTAAATCATGAAATTTTTACTTTTTATCGGGTTTATTGTCGGTATTTATTATGTTTTTTTTGCCAAAAAGAAGTCTCTCAAAGCACCTGAAAATGATCTCTCACTCGAGGAGGCGATGATCCCGTGTGCAACGTGCGGCACCTATGTCCAAGCGAAAGAGGCGTTAATGAGCGGCGGCAAATATTACTGTTGCTCTGAATGTTTAACAAACAAGGATAAAAAATGATTTTATTTGGTCACCCCCTCATCCCATCAGAGCGCTTTTATCACGTTGAATCGATTGATGCGATTATCCATACCCCCTCTAACGCGGTTATTGCCCTCGTTTTTGAAGAACAAAACCTTGATATAATCACCCATTTACATCTCAATTCAATCCGTTTTGCCCTCTATGTAACGACAGTCGTCGAAGCGGTTTTGGGTGAAAACCTCCATGCTACCTACCTTATCGTCAATGCTGAAAATAGTTCAGAGATTCAGAAAGTGGCAGAACATTATCTCTTTGATACGAAAGTATTAGGATATTGTGACGATGAAGAGAGTCTCGAAGAACTCATTGAAATGAGACTTGATGGGGCTATTTTCGGTGAGGCAATTGTGAAAATTACCTCTTAATACCAGATCCGTTTTAAATCTTTATCGAGACACACCAAAATCTCATAACCGATAGTTCCTACTGCTCTTGCGTATTCATTGGCATTATCAAAAATAAGCAACTCTTCCACATCACTCGAAAATGCAGCACAGTCCATCGAGATCCGTCCCCGTAAGGCAACCCTTTCAGGGGTCATATAGCGATTGGAGGCGAGGCGGTCAAGCCCGTTGGCGTATCCCAAATCGTACGTGGAGATCACCTCATCGACGACTGCTTCATACGTCCCGTTATAACCAACCCTCTCCCCTGCTCGCAAAATCCGTGTAGAGATCTTCTTCCCCCACAACGAGAGGAGAGGTTTAAGATCAGGTTGAGGGAGTGTTTTATCCATCTCCAAACACCCATAGAGGGCGATTCCAACCCGCACCATCTCATTGGAGACTCCTCGAAATGCCCCTGCGGAGTTGGCAATATGAAAGCGAGGCTTCCACCCATATTTAAAAGCAAGTGTGGAAGCATTTCTTTTTACTTCCTCAAAGTTCTTCCGTTGCCAAAACCACTCAGAACTAAGGGTATCAGCACTTCGAAAGTGACTCATCACCCCAACACACTCCAATCCGCTTTTCGCCATTGCCTCAAATGCAATCTCCAACTCATCGGGTGCTATTCCATTACGGTGCATCCCCGTATCGACTTTGAGTTCGACTTTCGTCCCTCGTGGGAATCTATCGATTAAGTGGAGGGAGTTGAGAACGTAGTGAAATTTAGGATTCGTACGAAACATCATCGTAGCGGGAAAATCTGCAAGAATTAATATTGTCTCAAAAAACGGTTCAACCTCCACCGCTTCACGCTCTAACCTCACCACCGCGTGTTTGATCCCATACTCTTGCGCTGCTTTGGCGATCAAGACTGCTCCATGCCCATACGCATTGTCTTTTAAAACAACGGCAATTTTATCTTTTCCACCGACTTGATGTGCGATAATGTCGAGATTATAAATGAATGCCTCACGGCTAAGTTTAAGTGTTCCCATTTTGATATTATATTCTAAGGTCAGTTAATGCGTTATTTCCCTGCCGAATTTGAACCCCAAAGTTTTGTCCAGCTCATATTTCCTCACCCCCAAAGCGATTGGGTACCCTATCTCGAAGAAGCACGCCACTGTTTTGTCAATATTGCGAATGCCGTTGCCCGCTATCAGCCGTGCCTACTCATCTGTGATGATGTTAACGTGGTCAAAAGCTATTTTACCTCGCATAAGAATCTTATTTTCGTCCCCTATCAAAGTGACGATACATGGGCGCGCGATTGCAGTCCCCTTTCCATAATTGATGAGGAAGAGGATGAAGCGTTACTACTAGACTTTACCTTTACAGGTTGGGGCGGTAAATTTGATGCGTCACGGGATAATGCACTGAGTGGAGCTATTGCTCACGTCTATGGTGCCCCAATGAAAAAAATTGATCTCATTTTAGAAGGGGGCGGCGTAGAATCCAATGGTATGGGTTCGCTTCTTACCACCGCCGAGTGTCTCCTCAACCCCAATCGTAATCCTCATCTCTCCAAAGAACAAACCGAAGCAGTTTTAAAAAAAGAGTTCGGTGTAGAGCAAATTTTATGGCTCAATCACGGTTATTTGGCAGGAGATGATACTGACAGTCATATCGATACTTTGGCGCGTTTCATCGATACCAATACTATTATGTATGTCAAATGTGATGATAAAAATGATGAACACTACGACGCACTCAAAAAGATGGAAGAGGAGTTGCACGCACTGCGCAATCTTGATGGTGAACCGTTTAAACTTATTGCCCTACCGATGACAGAGGGACATTTTTATGATGATGAGCGGCTCCCTGCAACGTATGCAAATTTTCTCATTATCAATGATGCCGTATTGCTACCTGTCTATAACGATCCCCATGATACCCAAGCCATTGCCATCTGTGAACGTGCATTTCGTGGGCGTGATATTGTCCCCATCGACTGTTCGGTACTTATTCGTCAGCACGGCTCACTTCACTGTGTGACGATGCAGTTTCCTGAAGAGGTGGGGTTACGGGTGGAATAACATCGAAAAGCCACTAAAGAGGAAATAGCCCGAAGCAGCCAAGAGAGTAACCATGAGGAGTATTTGTTTGATATTTAATTTCATGAGGTGAATTATACAAACTTAACACTAATGTAACACTTCTCTTCTATAATTTATTCATATTTTCTTAAGGAATAAATGTATGAAGAGTGCTATTCTCCTTTCATTGGCTGCGACACTCGCCCTCGCCTCTGAACCTGTTACCATTCAAAAAATTACCGTTGAAGCGGATAGTTCAAAAACCGATGCACAAAGTGTCTCTGCCGATGAGATGGTTAAATTCTCTCGTCAAAGCGATTTGGGTGAAATGCTCTCTAATACCCTCCCTGAAATCACCCTCGTTCGTAATAGCGGTGTAGGGAATGATATTATTTTACGCGGGTTTCGAAAAGATAACCTCAATATAACCATTGATGATGCCAAAGTATGCGGTGCGTGTCCTAACCGTATGGATCCCCCTTCTATGCACGTCTCTTCCAGCCAAATCAAAAGTGTTGAAGTTCAAGAGGGACCATTTGACGTGACGAAATTTGGGAGCCTTGGCGGTAAAATCAATGTCGTCACCAAAGATCCTCAAAAAGGGGTTCACGGAGAAGTCTCCGCGACACTGGGAAGTTTTGATTATCGTAAACTCTCTACAACACTAGAGGGGGGGAATGATGCGGTACAAGCCCAAGTTGGGTTTAGCCGTGAAACATCGGGGCAATACAAAGATGGTAATGGTCGAACCCTTACGGAACAAACAAGCCATCTTCTTGGTTCACCTACCAATTCTCAAGCATTCAAGCCTGCCAATAAAAACATGAGTGCGTATGATCGTAACAATTATTGGGCAAAAATCGTCGGGAAAATCGGTGATAACCAAAAGCTAACCCTGAGCTATTTCGGAGATCGTGCCGATAATGTTCTCTATCCCCGTTATCCGATGGATGCTCAAATCGATGATACCGATATGTTTAAAGGAAAATATCAATTTTTCAATCTATCCCGTTTCTCAGATGAGTTGAAAATTGAGGGGTATCACTCCAAGGTCAAGCATGTTATGGGGACAGACTTCCGTATCGGAATGGTAGGGAAACCTGTTATGGTTGCTCCCGTCGAGGCAACGATTCAAGGAGCTTCCGTAGAAAACACTCTCACCCTCTCAGGAGCAAAAGTAGCCGTCGGAGTCGATACGAGCTTACGTAATTGGAATGGGACAAAAGGACCTGCATCTAATCCAGCTCTAAATATTATGCTTCCTGATGTCGATACAAAAAATATCGCCCTCTATGCCAAAGGACTCAAAACAATCGGTAACTATGAAATAAGCAGTGGAGTCCGTTATGATGATACGACCATTAATCCTAATCAAGGATTAGCCGCAGCAGATCCGTTGGCTCTCAATAAAACATTTCTCACCAATATGAAAGATCGTAGCTACAACGATGTTAGTGCCAACCTCCTCGCAAAATACAACTACACCGCTCACACCAATGTATTTTTGGGTGCGGGGCAATCTATTCGTGTCCCCGATGCCAAAGAGCTTTACTGGGTTGCCAGTGGTAACACCAACCTCAACGAAACCAAAAACCGCGAGATTGATGTGGGGGCAGAACACACCTCTGGGAATTTTCATCTCAAAGGGACAGCATTTTACAGTGACTTAAAAGATTTTATTTACGCGTATCAAACAAGCACTACAACCAGTACATGGGCTAACATCGATGCAACCATTGTCGGAGTGGATCTGCATGGTGATTATCTCCTTGGAAATGAATGGCGTCTCGAAGCAGGTGCTGCATATCAAAAAGGGAGCAAAAAAGATCCTTCACAACTAAGCGCTACCCAAACCAATAAGAATCTCGCCGAAATTCCCCCGCTCAAAGGGCGCGCGGCATTGGTGTTTGATGACACGGCTCATTACGCTATGGCAGAATGGATCGCAGCAAGCCATCAAACGATCGATTCCAATAACGGTGAAAAAGAGATTGCCGGCTATGCCCTCTTAAATCTAAAATATGGGGCAGAACTAGGGAAAGGGTTTTCACTCAGTACCGGAATTAATAACTTCTTCAACCGCACGTATGCTCTCAATAACAGCTACATCGGTAATCAGCTGATTACTTCTTCAGGGACAGCACCCCTCGTTCTTAATGAACCGGGACGTAATTTTTACGCAACCCTAGGTTATAAATTCTAATCCCTCACAATGAGAGAGGGTTAGAACATCTTCGGTTTAAATGAATCTTTATCCACATAATAAACATTTGCGAAATCAAGTCCCTTCCGTTTGAGAGGCTTCGTCAATAACTCTTTATCAAAAATTCGATCCAGTTTGCTACGAATCGCCATAAAAGCAGTATGCTCTTTCCCACTAAACCCTTCCGTTTTCTTCGTCATTACACTGAGAGGATCAATCGGTGTTACCCCGACGTACATCCCAAAATGAAGATGAGGACCCGAGGAGAGCCCTGTGGAACCCACATACCCGATAAGATCGCTTTGTTTTACCACCGAACCAATATGCAGCCCAGATTTAAACCCTTTGAGATGGGCATAAAGACTTGTATGACCGCTGACATGATGAATTTTGATTGTATTTCCATATCCTCGCGACGTCCCGACAAAACTCACCTTTCCCTCACCCGTAGACAATACAGGTGTACCCGGACGCGCTCCATAATCAACCCCTACATGGGCACGATAGCGGTGCAATACAGGGTGATAACGCCGCTTCGTAAAAAGAGAAGTAATACGGGAATTTCGTATAGGGGTCATAAAAAGCAATTTCTCGAATTGCGCCCCTTTCTCATCGTAAAAATTCCCATCTTTGTGCCGATAAAGGGCATACCGTTTCCCTCCGATTTGAATCATCGCCCCCGAGACTTCAGGCATTGAAAACGGTTTTCCTAACCGGTATTGCTGATCGTAGACCATCACCAAAGGATCACCATTTTTTAGATCTTTTTTAAAATTCACCCTCCCTTTGAACATCCGGACAAATGTAGCCGCGAGATTTTTAGACCCTGTAGAGCGGAGAATATCATCGTACGGGGCACTGGTAATCTGGGTATAAAGGATCTCTTTATAGGTTTCACTCACAATGGGAATCACCTGCACAGCGTACCGTTTTTGAAGGGTATAATAAATTTGTAGCTGAAGTTCATCATTGACAGGAATAATAATTTGCTGAATCGTATTTTTCGAGCTAACGAGCATCTGGCAATTGGCGTTATAGGGGATATCTTCGGTCATCTTTTGATCGTCATTATCCATAGTATAATAGAGGGAAAGGGGAAGTTTTGACCGCTCTAAAAAGGTGAGAAAACTCTCCCCATCTTTCCATTTAAAGGGCTGAACATACGATGAAAATGCAAGAATGGGTAACAACAGCAACCAAATTAATCGACCCATTCACATCCTTAAGCACCCATTTTTCGTAAAAAGAGTCTTAAATAATATCAAAAAAACTGTTTACAAAGTCTCTCTTTGCTATAATCGTCCTCATTTCGTTTGACAAAGGTTACCATGATGCGCATTTGGTTTTTTTCTCTCATCTGTATAGCGGTGCTTGAGGCATCCCCCATCTCTTCTCCCCTACTTGAAGTACAAGAACAAGGCGGAACAATAGATGCTCCCCAAGCAAAAGAGGGGATGAGTGGCTTTGTTGTTCGTCATTTTGATACTACTCATAGCTCCATCATCGCCAACGCCCGTGTTGAACACGTCAACCCTTCAACACACCGTGCAACTCTCTCTTTTGGTAACTACGATGGACTGAAACAAAACACCCTCCCAAGTGGAAAATGGGATCCAAAAATATCCGACGAAGTGGTCATTGCTTACGATTACAATCGCGGATTGCTCATTGCCCCCAATGATGATACCTATGTCAAAGTGACCAAAACTCTTCCCAATGTCGAATGGGTTCATCCTGATCTCTATGCCACCTATCTCTCCTACGAGGGGCATCCGACTCCATTAGTAAAAGATTTTCATAATTTTTGTACTGCCAACTCCATTGGACTTCTCACGATTCAAAGCAGTGATACCCTCTTTACCCTCGATTGTAAAAATTTTGCTCTCCTTCAAATAGCCCCCTCCTCTGCCGATATCAATACTTCTATGACCCCATTTTTCACCCGTGTTGCAACCATTCGCGCCGGATGGTGGGGAGAGGGAAGTTCGAAACTAAAAAGTTATGAACCCTATTATCTGGAACAAATCGCCTTAAACAACCCAAAAAACAGAGAGTTATATGAACTTTTCAAAGCTAAATTTGGTGAAAAAAGTGCACTATTACACCATTTTGAACTAAAGGAGCAGTAATGCTACCCTCATCAGCACTTGATTTTTTTACGACCTTAGTGGGAAAAGAGAATCTTTACAGCGATAAAGCGCACCTCATCGCCTACAGCTATGATGCAACTCGTGAAAAATTTCAACCCGATGCCGTTTTGTTCCCCCGTCACGAGCAGGATGTGAGTGATATTTTGAAATATTGTAATGAACACCGTATCGTCATTGTCCCTCGTGGGGCAGGAAGTGGTTTTACCGGCGGAGCACTCCCTAGCAGTGGCGGCATTGTTTTGGCATTTGAAAAACACATGAACAAAATTTTAGAGATCGATATGCAAAATATGGTTGCCATCGTCCAACCGGGAGTCGTCAATATGGAGCTTCAAAAGGCGGTAGAGGAGGTAGGTCTATTTTATCCTCCCGATCCTGCAAGCCAAGAGTATTCGACAATCGGTGGCAATGTCAATGAAAATGCCGGGGGGATGCGTGCGGCAAAATATGGCATTACCAAAGATTATGTCATGGCGATGCGTGCCGTTCTCCCCAATGGCGATATTATTAAAGCGGGTAAACGCACCATTAAAGACGTGGCAGGATATAACATTACAGGAATTCTTATCGCTTCAGAGGGAACCCTTGCCGTTACAACGGAAGTGACCCTAAAACTCCTCTCGAAGCCTAAAATGACCAAAACTGCGATGGGAATTTTCCCAACGGTAAGTGTCGCTATGGAAGCGGTCTACAAAACGATGGCAAGCGGTGTCACGCCTGTTGCTATGGAGTTTTTGGATAATCTCACCATTCGTGCGGTTGAGCAAGTGTATCATAAAGGGTTGCCGATCGAAGCAGGGGCCATCCTCGTCACCGATGTCGATGGAAATCTTGAAGATGATTTGGATTTCCAACTGGGGATCATCGCAAAAGTATTCCGTGAAAACGGATGCAGTGACTTTAAAATCGCTCAAAATAAACAAGAAGCATCTGATTTGTGGTTTGCGCGACGTAATGCGAGTCAATCTCTCTCCGTCTATGGTTCCAAAAAAATCAATGAAGATGTTACGGTTCCCCGTTCGGCATTACCTGAGCTGTTAGAGAAATTTAATGCCATTGCCCTTAAATATAATATTAATATCCCCTGCTTCGGTCACACAGGGGATGGTAATGTCCACACCAATGTCATGATCGATGGAAAAGACCCAGAACAGGTAAAAATTGGCTACGAAGCGATTCGTGAAGTCTTCCAAGCGACCATTGATTTGGGGGGAACCCTCAGCGGTGAGCATGGGATAGGACTGGCAAAAGCCCCCTATATGTCGATGGCGTTTACCTCTGAAGAGATGGCACTCTTTCAATCCATCAAACGGGCATTCGATCCTAACAATATCCTCAATCCTGCCAAAATGGGACTTCTATAATTGAGACGATTAAAAGCGATCTGGCGACAAGGGAGACATTTTGTCTTGATGATGTTTGATCAAGACATTACCGTGTATGCCTCTAGCCTCAGCTTTTATACGATTTTTACCGTCGTCCCACTGCTGATCATATCGCTGAGTCTTATCGCCAATGTTCCTGTTTTCCAAGAGCAATATACGAAAATTCAGATGTTTATTTTTGACAATATTATGCCCGTTCAGACGGCAGCCATTGCCGAGTATTTTGAATCATTTTCCAAAAATTCGGTGCAACTTGGGGTAATTGGGTTTAGCACCATGATTATCTCCTCCTTGCTCTTTTTTCAAAACTTCGAATATATCGTCCAGAAAATTTTCAAAACGCCTAAGCGAGCAGTTTGGGACTCCATTACGACCTATTGGACCTTGATCACCCTTACTCCCATCATCCTTATCGTTTCCATGAGTCTCAAAGCGTATCTCCAAGCCACAATCACCGGATTCGCCCTTAACGCCCTCTCTATCTTCCCTTTTTTACTCCTATGGGGGATTTTCTTTTTGATCTATAAAATTGCCGTCAATGCGAATGTCTCCCCCAAAGCAGCCGCAATCAGCTCATTTGTTGTTGCCCTTGTGTGGGGAGTGGCGAAAAACAGTTTTGTCCAGTATGTCTTTTATAACAAAACCTACGCAACAATGTACGGCTCATTCTCTGCCCTTATCTTCTTCTTTTTATGGATTTATGTTTCGTGGATTATCGTCATTTACGGGATGAAACTATGCTATTTGATACACCGCGCCCAGCAACGTACCCAGACCAAGAGCACCTAAACTCCAAAATGCCCATTGCCACCGCATTGCCATAATCGCCAAAACAACGCTTGCAATCCCCATCCACACAGGGATAAATACAGGGTGCATATCCCCCATCTCAAACATCTTCAATAAATAGGGGTCAAAAAGATCCCCCCACGGCGTGAAAGAGTGAAGTGCCAATACCGTAGGATAATAAATATTAAAGAGGAGAGAGAGGGGGATAGAACCAATATGCCACCACCCGAATGTTCCGAAAATCGCCAAGGAAATAGGGAGCATCACAGTATAGCACCAAAAGTTGAGAGCCAAAAAGATCTGCCACGGCTTCCACTGGCCATAATAGCGAACGAAAACAAAGATAGAGAATACCCCAAACGTCGAGAACCAAAACGATAACGAGAAAAAAAGGCGTGGAAAGAACGCAAGAAGAAGTCCCACCGCGATGAGCAAGGTTTGAACCGAGATGATTTTAATTCCCCGATCATAAAGCCAATACCCCACCATGATCATCCCAAACGACCGCACCATCGCAGGATTAAACTCCAAAATCACCAAATAACTAAAAAGTAGCCCGATAACGACCAAAGAGAGATCCCGATTGCCGTGTCGATAGGGAAAGTAACGATTGTGTAACCACCGATAGGGACGACGAAGTAAAAAATAGGCAATAATACTCAAAATCCCGAAATGGTATCCGCTGATAGAGAGGGCAGGACTTAGCCCCATCGCCCCTATAAGCTCCTGAAAATCTTGAGACATAGGAGTAGCCACGAACAATCCACCGTAAAGCTCTTTCATCCGTTGATTTTCATGTCCTGAAGCGATATTACGATACCACTTCTCTTTGAGGCTCAAAGGGGGATAGACCTCATAAATTTCACATTTTGCACGAAACCCTTTGAGAAAATCCAAAAAAGTGACCTTTTTCACCTGAAGCTCTACCAAAAGCTCACGCCCACGCAAATCTCTCAAATAAGGGCTCATCACGCATCGGCACAGCGAACCGTTTTCTAATCGTAGCTTCATTGATGTTTTTGGTTGTTCTCGAATAAGTTTGATCTCTTGAGCCACCACTTCAACACGTACGAGCGGATCATCGAAGGTTTTTAGTTTCGTAAATTGGAAATATTCGTAGCCAAGGGAGAGGGAAGCGATAACGAGAAGAAAAAGGACAAAAAAAGAACCGCTACGTCGATCAAAAAGATCTATACGCTCAAGTTTTGCCATCAAAGCCCTTTTTTCGGTAAAAATCTGCCTCGTCAGAGGCAAGCTTTAGTAGCCATAGCGGCTAGCGTAGCCAAAGGGATTTTATTCCTTTGGCGTTTAAAATTAAATGATGGGCATTGAAACATTTCCCGAGCCCATACCATCATCCAGATTCATCGTGGCACTTTTCATATCGATACTCTCATAGACAATCTGCGCCGCACCAAAGGTCGGTTTATCAACAAAGCGGGTGAATTTCTTCTGAAAGACCAGTTTCACGTGCCCAGTCGGACCATTACGCTGTTTGCCAATAATAATCTCCGCCTCTTCCTCCTCTTTTTCGACGTACTTGGAGATAAACTCTTTTCCTGCCGCAATCGCCTCTTTTTCCCGCTCTTTTTCCTCTTTGTAAAGATAGACATCATTACGATAGACAAAAAGGATAATATCGGCATCTTGCTCAATCGAACCCGACTCTCGAATATCACTGAGCATCGGACGCTTATCGGAGCGTGACTCGAGACTACGATTGAGCTGGGAGAGGGCAACGATGGGGATTTCGAGTTCACGGGCGAGCATTTTCAGCCCCCGTGAAATTTCACTCACTTCAAGGTGACGATCTTTCCCCCCCGTACCGTTCATGATTTGGAGGTAATCGATGACTGCCAGTTCAATTTCAGGGTGTCGGCTTTTGAGCTTACGAAGTTTGGATCTCAGCTGATGGATATTAACCGAACCGTGATCGTCTACGAAGAGTTTAGAGTGGCGCATTTTATCCACTGCATCGTTAAGCCGTTTGTACTCCTCTGGATTCATGTCTCCAACACGAAGACGCTGAAGCTGTATCGATGTCTGAACACTCAGTAGTCTCAACATCAGCTGTTCAGCAGGCATTTCTAGAGAAAAAAATGCGACCCCTTTCCCTTTTTCGATGAGATTTTGCACCATATTGAGGGCAAAAGAAGTTTTTCCCATTGCAGGTCTAGCCGCCACAATAACCAAATCCCCTTTGCCAAATCCAGTCGTCATCTTATTGAGTTCTGCATACCCCGTATCGACACCGACCAAAATCGCATCGCCACGCTCACGCATCTCTTCGATGTATGCCATCGTATCATCGGTTATTTTCACAGCATCTTTAAAATCGATCGATTGGGAATTTTGGGTAATCTCATAGAGCTTTCTTTCGACCAAATCGACAACATCATTGCCGTTTAAATTCTCTTCGAGTGTGACCCGCTTGATTTCTGTGGTGAGGGTAAGAAGATGACGCTTAATTGCCTTATCTTTGATCTCTTGGACGTAGGCCGTGGTATTTGAAATAGGATTTGCCGTAAGGATTTCGACCAAAACCCTCTCATCAAACTTTTGTTTTCCACTCAACTCTTTCTTGATGAACTCTTCATCGATAGGGAGATCACGGTGGGAGAGGGAGAGCATTGCACGATAAATCTCTTGGTGGGCTGCGAGATAAAAATCTTCCGCATTGAGTACCGCTTCAAACTCATCGAACTGTGCAGGGTCGAAGATAATAGAACTAAGGACAGAACGCTCGAACGCTAAATTATATAACGACTCCTCCATCAATCTTCTACTGCCGCCATTTTTTCAACTTCCTCTACGAAACGATCCACAAGGGCATCCTCGCTTAACCGCGCCACAACTTCCCCCTTCACCATCACGAGACCTGACCCTTTGCCATACGCAATGGCAACATCGGCATGCTTCGCTTCTCCGATGGCATTAACGACACACCCCATCACCGATAAATCGAGCGGTTTTTTGATGTGCTTCGTCCGCTCTTCGATCACGGCTACCGCAGTGACCAAATCGGCTTCTATTCGTCCGCACGTCGGACAGGAGATGATATTCACCCCCTCTTTTGCCACGCCACTATCTTTGAGGATAGCCCGCCCCACTTTGATCTCCTCTTCAAGCTCCCCAGTAATAGAGACGCGCATCGTATCGCCGATACCATCAAGCAATAATGCCCCAAGACCGATAGCACTTTTGATCGTCGCGTGAAAAATCGTCCCCGCTTCCGTCACACCCAAATGAAACGGATAGTTATTTTTCGGTCGTAACATCCGATAGGCTTCAACGGTACGCTGTACGTCGCTAGCCTTGAGAGAGACTTTAATATCGGTAAATCCAAGATCTTCAAGAAACTTGATATTGTACTCAGCAGATGCAACCATCCCCTGGGCACTTTGTCCATAACGCTGTTCGAACTCTTTTTCCAAACTCCCTGCATTCACACCGATACGGATGGGGATATGACGCTCTTGACACGCCTTAACAATCTCGCGGATACGGGATTTTTCACCGATATTTCCGGGGTTAAAACGGATACAATCGACCACTTCTGCCGCAATAAGTGCTAGTTTGTAATTAAAATGGATGTCGGCGACGAGGGGGAGAGAAATTTGTTCTTTGATCGCTTTAAGGGCCAGTGCATCCTCTTCGTCAGGGACGGCAACACGAACGATGTCACACCCTGCAAAATGGAGACGATTGATCTGCTCAACCGTTGCAGCAACATCAGCTGTGCGTGAATAGGTCATCGACTGGACAGAGATAGGGGCATCTCCTCCGATGGCAACATTTCCGACATATATTTTTTTGGTGGGGTATCGTGTAATCATAAAATCATTGTAGCTTGTTGGATGTTAATTTTACGTAAACTCTATGGGATCCATATCAATTTCACACAGTGGTGTTTTAACGCGTCTTATGGCACGGATTAAATCGGTACTTTTATCACTGCGCAAGAGTATCTGGAATCGGTATTTATCGGCAATTCTCTCAATAGGTGATACACCTGCGCCGATAATTTCCACGATAGAGAGAGTTGTCAGAATCTCGACGGTTTTCTCCATTTCACTTTTCGCCTTGATCCCATTCTTATGAGCAAACAACAAACGAGCCAGTTTTTTATGGGGGGGATAGTACCCTTTACGAATGGTCAATTCCTCTTTTAAAAAACTCTCATAATCCTCTAAAAACGGTCGAAAAAAATGTTCGTTAAAACTCTGTACGATAACAGTGGAGTCATTTTTTCGTCCGCTTCGTCCTGCGATTTGGATGAGAAGCGATAAGGCCTTCTCCCGTGCACGGTAATCTCCTTGCGCCAATACATTATCAATTCCCATCACTACCGCAAGGGCAATATCGTGATAATCATGCCCCTTTGAGAGCATTTGAGTCCCCACCAATAGATCAATTTCACGATTATTAAACGCTTTGAGTACTTTGGTGAGCTTGTTTTGGGTCGTAATCACATCACGATCAAACTGTTGTATTTTTAGTTCACTAAAGCGCTTTTGGAAATGTTCCACCGCCTCCGCCGTCCCTAGTCGTGACGTACTTAAACGCCCACTTTGACATTTCGGACAAAGACGAGGGAGTACTTCGGTGTAGTTGCAGTAATGACATTTGAGGGCGCGGGAATTTTTATGTAACGACATCCCGACACTGCAAAACGGACACTCGATAACATAGCCGCAACTATCACACAGCATCGTTTTAAAATTGGCCCGGGTAGGGATAAAAACAATCCCCTGATGCCCTCCTCTAAAATTATCCTCTATCGCCTCATCAATAAACGGGGTGAGTGCCTCGATGGAGGGTTCAAAAACAAACGTCCGTTTAGAGGTGTAATATCCCCCACGAAGACGGAAAAAAGGGATCTTGGCATAACTGGAGAGACTGGGGGTAGCACTCCCCAATATAACGGGTATGTTTAACAATTTTCCCGTATAGATCGCCATATCCCGTGCATTGTAACGGGGACGTGAGGAAGATTTATAGCTCTCGTCATGCTCCTCATCCACAACAATCAGCCCCAAATCTTCTATCGGCAAAAAAAGTGCCGAACGGGGACCCGCAATAATCCGAGCACTCCCATCGACAATTTTTTCCAATGTCCCCTTTTTTTGTTTCGTCGTCATTTTGGAGTGCCACAGGACAAACATCTCTCCGAAATGGGTTTTAAAACGGTGTTCCATTTGAGGCGTGAGAGAGATTTCTGGGAGAAGCAGCAAACACCGCTTCCCCTCACTTAAAATCTCATCCATCCGTTTCATATATATCTCACTTTTTCCTGCACCTGTGTCTCCGAAAAGGAGGGAAACGGGATGGGAATGGATAAAATCGAGTGCTTGGATTTGAATGGGAGAGAGGGCGATATTTATAGCAGTGTGCTGCTCTCGTTCCCACTCTCCTGAGTGGGAATGCAACTGTTTATCAGCATCTTCGTTACCACTTAGGAGAGTGGGAACGCGTTGGAGAAAAGGGACAAATAAATTTAATGCCTCCCCAAGGGAACACCCATAATATTCGGACATAAAAGAGGCTATTTGAATTTGAATTTCTGAATAGATAAATATTCTCTCATTCTGCACTTCTCCTTGTTCCCACGCTCCAGCTTGGGAATGCATACTTGCCGTACACAACGGTAAGAGTGCGAGAATAGAACTGGTTTTAAATTCAGGCTTTTCTACTTCAAGAAGAATCACCCCTTCCATCTCACGATTGGAAAGTGCCACCGAAACCTTAGTGCCTTTACATAAAATAGTATCTGAATGATAAGTAAGCGGTTCGAGAGGAGAGCCTAAAAGGGCTATGGAGTAAAAATACACCCTTATCTCAACTGATTAATTTTTAATACAAACTCAACCTCTGCTTTAGATAAGCGAAGCTCTTTGGCGATAGCATCTACTTCAAGCCCTTGGTTATACCGTCCGATCACCTTGTCATCGTCCAATCCACTAATTGAGCTAGGAAGGGATAGATTGCGTATCCGCTCTTCCAAATAACGTAAACGATTCTCTGTTTTATCTTTGTAAGCGCTAAACGTCCCCTCTATATGTCCTAAAGCTTCCATAATGGGAACGGACATTCGGTTGATATCGTGATCGGCTTGTTCGTGCATAGCACGGGAAACAGTGGGGGCGGACTCTTGCAGTGATCCTATAATTTCCATCTCAGCGCTCAGACGTTTGTCTATTTTATACAGTTCACGATGGAGTTCTTCAACTGCTTTGGCAATGGAGTGGAGTTTTGTATTGGTTTCATTCTCTTTCGTAATCGTATAATAAATAATCCCCAAGACTAAGACGGAAAGGGCAATAAATATCGCTGCAATCTCGAAACTCATTAATATCCCTTTAGCTGTCGTATCATCATACGTTCACGAGCGCGCATATAGACACCCCATTCGCTCTCATCCTTTGGGTGCATCCGAATAATTTTTCCCAATGTTGGGGAAAGAGCTTCAAAATAAAATGAAACCTCACGTCTGGGATGGATAGGAAGCTCTAATCGTCCATAGTAATGGTTCGAAATATCCAATAGAGCTTCAGAGAGTTCGAAATGCTCCAATCCAATCTTCTCAACCTCCCCATGATGAGCCAATACTATTCGTGTCGGTGCATTTCCCAATATCAAATGTTCTAACCGATCCATTTTACGGTACAACTCTACAATCATGTGCAATACGACAGGATCGCTCTCACTTGTATCCCCTTTTGCCTTTGCCGATCGTAGCCATTGACCTATCGCGTCATCATCCGTTTCACTTCGTGTCCCAAAGTCACGCTCAAAGTCACGCTCTCTTATGTGCGTATCCTCAAAAGTAATCGTTAAAGGAGCCTCTATCAGCCGAATATCCCTCATCTCATCACCTCATCTAAAATTATGCATCCAAAAAATACAAATCCTAAATATCCATTGACCGTAAAAAAAGCACGATCAATCTTGGTGAAATCACGTCGTACCAAATAATGTTCATAACTTAACATAAGCATAGATAATAAAATACCAAACTGTGCCATCCATCCTAAAGAGGCTTCAAGGACGAAAAGTTCCCATAAAAGTATCGTAAACACATGAAACATCAAAGAGATTCGAAGGGTCACCTCACTCCCATACTGTGAGGGGATTGAGTGAAGCCCATTGCTTTTATCAAACTCCATATCTTGCAGTGAATAGAGGAGATCAAATCCTGCAACCCAAAACATCACCCCAAAGGAGAGAAACAGTGTCCATAATGGAATTGTTTCACTCACTGCAATAGAGCCTGCCATTGGCGCCAACCCCAGCGATAGTCCCAAAATAATATGCGCCATCGAACTAAAACGTTTAAAATAGGAGTAACTTAAAAGAACAAGCAAGACAGGGACGCTGACGTAAAAAGCTAAAGGATTTACAAAATATGCCACACCGATAAATATCAACCCATTGAGAAGGGTAAAAATAGCGATTGCGCCTCCCGTAAGCCGTCCATCAACACTAGGGCGGTTTGCCGTACGGGGATTGTGAGCATCATAAACGCGATCTACATAACGGTTAAATCCCATCGCTGTATTGCGTGCGCTGATTGCTGCTACAGCTCCTAATCCCAAAAGCTCAAAGCCAAACCACCCATGCGCCGCTACAATCATCGCAATAAAAATAAAAGGGAGCGAAAAAATAGCGTGTTGAAACATCACCAGCTCATTAAAATCTCGTAAACGTTTGGCTATTCTCTTCACACGGGACCTTTTTTGTATCATTATCTTTTATTTTATCGTAATTACACTTTGAGATATAATGTCCTTCATGAAACAACTAGCCATCATCGGACCCACCGCATCAGGTAAAAGTGATTTAGCCTTAGCACTTGCTGTAGAGCATAATGCCCTTATCCTCTCTATTGATTCACTCAGCATCTACCGTGAGATTAATATTGCTTCTGCAAAACCCTCACCCGAAGAGCTATTAACCATAGATCATTTTGGTATCAATACCTTAGCCCCCAATGAGAATGCCAACGTTTTTACCTTTATCAACGAGTATCATCGTGCCCAATCTATCGCAACACAACACGGTAAGAATCTTATCATTGTAGGTGGAAGCAGTTTTTATCTTAAAAGTATGATTGAAGGGCTCTCAACACTTCCTGAAATTTCAAAAGAGGTACGCTCTCAAACGGCTCTAATGTTGCACGATTTAGGAGAAGCACATCACTTTTTATCCGAAATTGATCCCCTAACGATGTCAAAAATAACCCCGAGTGATACCTATCGAATCGAAAAAATGCTCCATCTCACTCTTCAAACCTCGACCCCTCCATCGCAATGGTTTCACGACCATCCCCCCCAACCCATCATACATAACTGCCCTATTCTCTCCATTGATATTGATCGATCTATTTTACGAGAGCGAATACGATTACGTACTCAAAAAATGGTTTCACAGGGGATTATCGATGAAGTGGCGGAACTAGAGCGCCTCTATGGAAGAGCCCCCAACAGTATGAAAGCCATTGGAATCATCGAGACACTGGAATTTTTGGATGGGAAAATAACAAAACAAAAACTTTTAGAAGAGATCTCGACCCACACATCACAGCTGGCAAAGCGTCAGCAAACTTTTAATAATAATCAGTTCGTGCTTCATACGAGAGGGGGAGTGAAAGAGTTGACTACGATAGCTATAACAATCCTAAGGCATCCTTAGCCAGTTTCCCCCACGCCGAATTTTTATCGGCTTTGATACTAGTATTAAATGCGATCTTAGCTTCACTGTTTCGCCCAAGTTTCATAAGTAATGAACCCATGAGATAGTGTTGGCGCGCCCTCTTTTCATTGTTAAGGTTACGGGAATTTAAACTTTTGAGAACATTTACTGCCTCTTTATTTTTATCCCGATTCATCAACGATTGGACGAGGGTAAACTCGATAAAAGGGGACTGTGTGTACGTTTTGGTTCGCTCTTGCAAGGTTATCACTTTTTGGGAATAACTTTGGATCATCACATCATCTTTGCGCTTTACCCCCAAGGCAACCATCTGCGTATAGCGCTCAATGTCTTTGAAATCAACGCCAAATAGACTTTCACACCCTTTGATATAACGTACCATCCCCTCACCATCCCCACTACGTTGTGCCGTGTCAAACATCAGTCGATAGATGTCATTGAGCGGAGGATTCTTTTGCGCTTCCAACAAATCAATCAGTTCTTTCCCCGCTTGGGTTGCCTCTTTGTATTTGCCCTGAGCGAAATTTGTCTTTACCGCGCGCGACAGCCACAGCTGTAACTCTCCAATATTTTTGGATTTTAGATGTTTGGTCACCATCGTTTGGGCAACAGGGAAATTACCCATCTGCAAGGCACAATCAAACGTCAATCCATCCCACTGTACGGGAAGTTTAATTTTATACATTTTTTGCATCGATAGCGCTTCTGAACATTTTAATGCTTGAAGTTTTTGCTTGGTTATTTCAACGGCACTTTGAGTAATAATAGTATTAACCTCTGGATAGGCAGTCGTATCAAGCTGATACAAATCATTTTCCATTTTTAGAATTGCATCATACTTTTTCTCTTTAAAGAGGAGCTGCTCTTTTTTATACAAGGCTTTATGCCCAATAGAATCGCTGCCATACCGTTCGATCAAATCATTATATTTTTTTATCCCACTCTCTCCCTTGGGTTCCTCTTTTTCAAAAAATAGCCCATCTTTGGCACGTTGGATTTCATCGACCGAATCACCCTGAGGGTAAAGTTTGAGATACTCATTAAACGCATCAAGTGCTTTTTCTTTCTCCCCCCCGCTCGCATATAAAAGTCCTAAGTTTTTCAATAATGGTTGGTGCTCGTCTGATTTAGGGAGAGCCTTCGCCATCAAAATTTTGGTAATCATTGCCGCAGTCAGAAAATCTTTATGCTCCTTAAGTAACCCGATCATCTCCATAGATTTATCTTTTATCTCAACAAAGTAATTGGGATTGACGTGCGCTATTTTCTCAAGGTACTCTTTTACTTTTGGAAGATGATTCGCCCCCATCTCCAGTCGTGCTAACTCAAATGCACTTGCGGATGCTAAATTAACATCCTTGGTTCGAAAGAGTGCCTCTCGATAATATTTGGCCGCCTTTTTAGACTCTAACATCGTTTGTAACTGTTGTGCTTTAAAAAACATCCCCTGTGCGGCAAAAGGGTCATCAGCATATTCACTAAAGAGACGATCATAAAAATAATCAGAATCGCTATTTTGTCCTAACTGGCTGTAGGCATCAGCTGTATACGCCAATACCTCAGCAATATTGGAATCATTTGAATAAAGACGAATAAACTGTTTTGAGAGGGGTATAAGCTCCTCATACCGTCCAAGATAATGGAGTGCTCTCATTTGATAGAGGATAAACTCATTATTAAAAATAGAGTTGGGATGCTTTTTGAGTGTTGCACTTGCAATAGAGAGGACTTGTTTGTAATCTTTAGCGCTGTATGCTTTTTTAAGCTCTACATACTCTGTCACATCTTGCGTACTCTTCATGGTTATTGGATTCCCTTTTAGATCAATCCAGCCTACAAAGGGATAACTCTCTTTTGCTATTTTAATCGGCAAGTTCAGTCCATGAGGAGCTAATGGTCTCTCTTTCAGCATCGGTATTTTTGTTTCGTAACCCACTATGGTCCAGTGGTTAACAGGAGTCTCATCTGAAATATAGACGTGGATATCTTGATGTAAATCAAATCCTATAGGAAAAAGGGCAATTCTCTTTTTTGGAGTGATTGTCAAAGTAGTTGATGTTTGTCCAATGGTAAAATAGGCACTGGTAATAGGAGGGAGTGGACGGAGATTAGGGATCTTGCATTCAATCGAAACAATCTCATTGAAATCGTTATGTGACGTGGTGCATTTAAAGGGTTTCGTCTCCCGTAGATGTAAAACACTGTACCCTTGAGAATCTTCTCTTCCGCTTTGGATAGAGAGATCCAAAGCGCAAAGAGGGAGCCAAATGAAAAGCAAAAGAGAGCGTATCATTCAGCCTCCGCGTAAATATTTTAATAACCGCTATTATACACGAATAATGTGATTACTTTTAGAAGTGGATTCACAGCAAAAACACCAAATATTGCACTGACGGCGGCAATACCAATAATCGTTTTAAGTGAAAGAGAGGCATTCATCAAATATTTTCTTCCATACGCAGGAAGTGGCTCTTTCATAAACATGAAAACAATTAGTTTAAGATAGTAATATGCCGCAATAGCAGAGTTCAATGCCATAATAAGGGCAAGTACCGTGTAACCACCAGAAACTGCTGAACCAATCAGGTACATTTTACCCCAGAAAAGGGCAAAAGGGGGAACGCCAGCAAGAGAGAGCATAAACAATGCCATCACAACGGCTGCCATTGGCATCGTACGAACCAACCCTGAAAATTTCTCATACGGATGGTCAGAACTTTGTCCTGGTACGAGATTTTTCTGACGGTTAACCCATAACATAGAAAAAGCACCCAAGTTTGTAAAGCTAAAAAGAGCCCAATATAAAAACAGTCCTGTATTGGATTGAGTAGACCCAATCAAGATAGCTGCCATAACAAAACCGGCATGAGAGATTGAGCTGTATGCCAACATCCGCTTCACATCGCTTTGTACCAACGCCCAAATATTGGATGCGGTCATCGTAACCACCACGACAACGTATAAAATGACTTGAAGCCATACGACACCACTATGAACCAAGAATTCAAACAAGCGCATTGCAACGACAAAACCTGCGATTTTCGGTACGATTGACATATAGCCTGCAAGTGCCGCAGAGGAACCTTCATAGACATCAGGTGTCCATGTATGAAAAGGGACCATAGAGAGTTTAAATCCGAAGGCTGCCAATAAAAAGGTAACACCCAGAAGAACATAACCTATATTTGTATACTCATCTTTGGCGAGTGCCAAAGCGATTTGGTTAATTTCAACCGAACCCGTAATCGCGTAAAGTATCATTGATCCAAAGGCAAAAAATCCAGCTGCTAAGGCACCCATAGTGAAGTACTTCACTGCTGCTTCAAACGATTTTGATCGGTTGTGCAACGCAATAAGGGTATAGAGTGCTAATGAAGCCATCTCCAATCCGATAAAAACCATAATCAAATTATCTGTGGAAACCATAAACTGGAACCCTGCAATCATAAACAAGAAAAGGGCGAAATATTCTGGATAATTGTATTCATGGAACCGTTTTGAAGTCAATGCCAATGGGATAAAAAGCATTGAACCCGCTACGATAATGATTTGTGCCAAAATTGCCAAACCATCAATAAGCATCACATCAAACATCCCCAAAATGGTACCATTTCGGAGGAAAAGATTGCCAAAATCGACAATAGCTCCCAAGTCAAGTAACAAAAAGAGCAAGCTCACCATAACATACAGAGACTTATGAAGCCCCCCTTTGAACAAATCTATCGACAAAATAACCAATGCCCCAATAATGGCAATCACCATAGGGGCGAGCGTCGTAATATTAAGCGACGCTAAGGAAACAGTAACAGGCTCTAACATTAGTGTGCCTCCTGAACGGAATTCATCGTGCCCGTCTTGGCAAGATTTGGGATACGTTTTTGGGCTTCAGGTGTTTGCGCTTTGTCGTGCATAAGCTGAACAATCGCTTCAACACTGTTATTAATCGGTTCTAATACCGGTTTTGGGTAGACACCCAACCAAATCGCGATAACAACGAGAGGAACCAATCCATAAAGCTCCGTTTTATTAAGATCTTTAAGGTGTTTATTCTCTTCTTTCGTAACAGGACCAAAGAAGGCTTTTTTGTAGGCGCTCAACATATAGATAGCCCCCACAATAATAGCTGTACCCGCTACAAGGGTATAGGAGTGTGACTGTTTGTAAAAGCCAAGGAGACTTAAAAACTCCCCAACGAAATTAATGGTCAATGGCAATCCGACAGAAGCCATCATCATAATACCAAAAATAGTCGCATAGCGTGGCATTACGGATGCAAGACCCCCGAACTCCGACATCAACTTCGTATGGCGACGATCATAGATCACCCCAACCAATAAGAACAACGCCCCTGAGACAACCCCGTGAGCAATCATCAAAAAGACGGAACCACTGATCCCTTCAACGTTAAGGGCAAATGTTCCAAGAATAATGACACCCATATGTGAAATCGAACTATACGCAACCACTTGTTTGATATCCTCTTGGGCGTAGGCAACCATCGCTCCATAGATAATCATAATAATCGCCAATATAGCAATCGGGAACATAAATGCGACCGTTGCATCGGGGAAAAGTGGTAATGAAAAACGGACAAACGCATAAGTACCCATTTTAAGCAAAATAGCTGCCAAAATAACCGAACCGATAGTCGGTGCTTGACCGTGTGCGTAGGGGAGCCACGTGTGAAAGGGAAACATCGGAACTTTGATCGCAAAACCTAAGAAGAAAGCGGCGAACAACCACATTTGGTAATTGACAGGTAAAATCAAACGATACCACTCAAGAAGTGAAAAACTCCATTGACCGGTTGCTTGATAATAGAAATACGCCATAAAGAGCATCCCTACTAACATCACCAACGATCCTGTAAAGGTATAGAGGAAAAATTTAACGGACGCATAAATGCGAAGCGGTCCGCCCCACGCACCAATAATATAAAGCATCGGAACCAAAGAGAGCTCCCAAAAAACATAGAAAACAATCGCATCCAATGCTGAGAAAACCCCGATCATCGTCATCTCTAAAAAAAGCAACGTGAGGATAAGATCTTTAACGCGACGTGTTTCGGTCAGTGAGAGAATCCCTATTAAAGTAAAAAAAGCCGATAGGATAATAATAAAGAGAGAAATGCCGTCAATCCCCACCATATAATTAATACCAAAGGCAGAGACAAGCGGTGCCATCTCCATAAATTGCATCCCCGATGTCATCGGATCATAGATATGCCACAACCATAACGAAAGGAAAAACTCAATACCAGCAACGGTAATACCGTATGCCTTTGCACTATCCTTATGCACTACAAATCCGAGCATTGCTGCCAACGCCGGGAAAAAAATCAAAATCGATAAAATATGTTCTTGCATCAACATCTCCTTACATTGCCCGTAGGTTAACTGCGTTATAACCCGCAGTAAACGCCACAGCAAGTACCAATAAAACCACTACACCTATAACCATCCAACGCAACATGCTTGAGAGATTACCATCTTGCATCGTATGTGTTTTTTCACCCGTTTGATAAATAATATTGGCAATTCCATCCACTGTAGCATCGACGATTCTTAGATCAATCTGTTTCCATGCCAATTTAGAGAGCTGCAAATACGGTTTTGAGAATACTTCATCATAGATTTTTGGAATGTAGTATTGATTATAAAGCAATTGATAGAAAAAGCCTGATTCGACTTTTTTATCCACTTTAACCGCTTTCGCATATTTTTTGTACGCGTAGGCAATCGCTAAGATAACAAACAGTTGCGTACCAATCGTCATAATCCAAAACGTCGTGTGGTTATGGATGTGGTATTGAACTGCTGGTAGAAGCTGAGTTACCATTTGATAATACGGAGTTTTGAAAACCATACCCGCAATCACCGCAAGAATTGCCAATGGTGCCATTGCATACAACATAAAGGTATACGCTTCATGAGGATGAATCCCATGCTCCAAATGGCGTTTATCGCCATGGAAGATCAATGCAACCAGACGGAAAGAATAAAATGCTGTCATACCTGCTGTCAATAACAATACCGTATAAAGAATATAGTGTTGTTCAACAAATGCTACCTCTAAGATGAGATCTTTCGAGAAAAAACCTGCCAATGGATAGATACCTGCTAACGCGACCGATGCCAATGTCATAAGAATCCATGTCCATTTCATCGACGTTTTCAAACCACCCATTTTAAATGGATCAAGTTCATCGTGCATAGCGTGCATTACGTTACCCGCTCCGAGGAATAAAAGAGCTTTGAAAAATGCGTGTGCCATAAGGTGGAACAAGGCTACCCAATAGGCACCCAAACCAGCTGCTACAAACATATAACCCAGTTGTGAAAGGGTTGAATAGGCGATAATTCGTTTCATATCACGATTTACCAATGCCATTGTTGCGGCGAACATCGCGACAAATGCACCCAATGATGCAATTGCATTACCCACATCAGGAATTTCGCTATAGATTGGATTGGCACGGACAACGAGATAAACACCCGCCGTAACCATTGTCGCAGCATGGATCAATGCCGAAACAGGGGTAGGTCCTTCCATCGCATCAGCAAGCCATGTGTGGAGAGGAAACTGTGCCGATTTACCCATTGCACCGATAAAGAGGAAAATACCAATCCATGTAATAATAGGCATTGGGAGAGATGAAATATGGGCAAACACAACATCATATTGCAATGAACCGAGATTCCAATAGATCATAAAGATACCGATCAACATCGCTAAGTCCGCAATACGGTTCATAATAAACGCTTCGTTCGCTGCCCATGTTGCCGATTCTTTATGATACCAAAAACCAATAAGGAGCCATGAACATAGACCAACCCCTTCCCATCCGATAAAGAGACCCAAAAAGTTGTCACTCATAACGAGTACCATCATTGAGAATACGAACGCGGAGAGGTAAGAGAAAAAGCGATTAAACCCTTTGTCGTGAGACATATATCCGATAGAGTAGATATGAACCACGGTAGAGACCGTTGTAACAACCATCATCATCGTAACACTAACTTGATCGACAACAAAACCAAAGGGAATATACAAATCTCCCGTAGCTATCCATGTCATCATCTCAACGTGGACAGTATGACCCGCCATCACGTAGGTGAGCAAAATTAGACTGCTCACAAAAGAGGCAAAAAGAAGTCCAGATGCGAGAATACCTGTAAAATAGGTTTTTCGTGATGCCCCAAAAAGTGCCGTAATCAACGATCCTACCAACGGAGAAAAAAGTGCCGTGTATAAATAAATTTCCATCTGCTTCTATCCTCTCATCGATGTCATTTGATCAAGATCAATCTTGCCAGTACGTTTGTACCAAACAATAAGGAGACCCAAACCCACCGCAACTTCCGATGCAGCAATCGCGATAATAAAGAATGCAAACATTTGCCCTGTATAATCACCGCGATAATGGGAAATTGCCGCCATACCGACGTTGACAGCATTAAGCAAAATTTCCGTTGCAAAAAAGAGCATCAACAAGTTCTTGCGGCGCATTACCCCAATCAAACCGATTGCAAATAATACCGCTGAAAGCACCAAATAATGGTTCAGTGTTAATTCCATCAGTGACCCCCCTTTTCCTCTGTAGTATCGTGAGATAATGCGTGCATCAAGGCAATCTCTTCATCCGCCATCAGCGTCAATGATTTATCCATTTTTTTACCTGCCAAAACAATCCCTGCAATCATCGCAACAAGTAACATAACGGCTGCCACTTCAAAAGGGACGAGATACTTCGTAAATAAAACCATTCCAATTGCTTGTGAATTTCCAACGCTAGTGTCAATAGGATAATGGGCATTTAAGTCCGTTGTAACAATGGGGGCGAGGACGATAAGAACAACCAAAACTGCTGCCAATCCTCCAAGAATAACGACAAAACGGGGATTATTACGTTTTTCTATCACGTTACGTGTCGTGTCAAAAAACATCATTCCAAATGCGTACAATGCCATAACAGCACCCGTATAAACAATAATTTGGATAGCACCCAAAAAGTCTGCACCCAAAATAAAGAAAAATGCTGAGATAAAAATCATCCCTGCCGCCATGGCGGTCAATGCGTACAATGCTTGGGATGTCATCACCGTAATGGTAAACATTACGATTGTGAGTGCCGCAAACAGATAAAAAGCGACTGCTTCAAACATATTTTCTCCTCCTTAATACGCGAGAGGCGTTTTAGTAACGCTCTCATTTGGGGTAATGGCACCAAAACCTGGGAACTCTGCTTGCTGACCTGATGTTAACCAATCAAGTGGTGTGAGCATATCGTCTTTGATGACGAAATGAGCCCGTTGTTCCGAACCGTTCTCATAACGCTGTCCGTGAACAATTGCCAGTTCAGGACACACTTCGGCACAATATCCGCAAAAAATACAGCGACCAAGATTGATACTGTACTCCGTCACCTCTTTACGGCTGTTCTCATCGATTTTTGTGTCCATACGGATACAATCAGAGATACAGATTTTTTCACACAATCCACACCCGATACACCGTTCATATCCTGATTCCCATAAACGCAATAGCTTATGCACAGCACGGTAGCGAGGCCCAATGGGAAGTTTCTCTTTAGGGTATTGAACGGTGTGGATATCAAATTTGATCATCTCACGCATGACTACCCACAAACCAACAAAAAGCTCCCCTTTGAAGCTTCTTTTAATAACTTGCTTAAACTTATCCCAACCTGTCGTTGGATACGCTTCAATATCAACGTAAAAATACGGACTTTGCTCACTTACATTACGATCATTCAATGGTTCATTATGCTGCATCCATCCCTCCTTAAAACATCATCACAAGACCGGTGATCACAATATTGACCACGGCTAGAGGCATCAACACTTTCCAACACAACCACATCAATTGGTCAGGTCGTACATCTGGCCAAGCTGCACGTGTCCAAAGGAAAAAGAAGAAGAAAAATGAAACTTTTAGAAGCAATTGAAATGCCCCTGCAATCGATCCATCACCAAAACCGCCCAAGAAAATGATGGCGATTACAAACGAAATAAAGAACATATTGGCATACTCACCGATGAAGAAAAGACCCCATCGCATACCTGAATATTCCGTACCAAATCCATCAATAATTTCATGGTCGTTCGCAATAAGATGAAACGGAGTACGTCCTGTCTCAGCAAACGCTGCAATCCAAAAAAGAATAAAGGCAACGGGCTGTGACCATACGATCCAATTCCCAATTCCCCCTGCTTGGTAGTTGTTAATGTCAATTAAAGACAATGACCCGACCATCATCAAAGGGGCAAGCAATGCAAGACCACTTATTACCTCGTAGGAGATAAATACTGCTGCACTACGCGCCGCTGATATCAACGAAAATTTATTCGCAGATGCCATCCCTCCCAGAAGTGGTCCATAAAGCCCCACTGCCATTATCCCTAATACATAGAGGATACCAACGTTAATATCAGCCACAATCGGGTGAACTTTGTATCCAAAGGCACTAAACTCAGGCCAAAATGGAATCGCTGCCGCCGCCATAAATGCCGTTGCTGCTGTAATGACGGGAGCAATTTTAAAGATCGGCTTCACAACATTTTGAGGGATAATATCCTCTTTTGTGAAAAGCTTGATCCCATCCGCAGCAACTTGGAGCAGTCCAAAAGGACCTACGTGCATGGGCCCAAGACGACGCTGCATAAACGCCAATACTTTACGCTCAAAATACGTACCCAGTCCTGCAAGTGCCGAGAACACCAATAAAATGACAACGATTTTTATAATCGTTTCGATGATAAATGCCATATCCATGCTTTACACCTTTTGAATAGATACAGTCGTAAAGCGATAATCGCCAAACAATGCACTAGAATTAATTTTGGAATCAAACATCGGAAGATAGGGTATATCTCCATTTATTTTTGAATCATGAATGATCGGAAGCACCATCTCACCGTGAGCTGTTTTTACCCGTACACTATCCCCTGTATTTAACGCATTACTGTTCATAAAGTCCGTTGATACGTACAACCCACCCTCTTCACGTAATTGATGGGATGCGGCAGTAAACGGACTAAACTGTAAAACGGGATTCGCTAGATAGACAAGAGAACCCTCTAAAGCATTATTTTCAGCAAATGGCTGAATCCCTTCATCCCCATTTACATCACTACGTTGCGATTTGAGTACGTATCCACGCACCTCTTCACCTGCATTGGTATAATGGTTGGGCAACGTATCAAATTCCACCGCTTTAAATCCTGCGTTTATAGGAAGTTGTGACGTGTAATCAACCGTTAACGAAGCACTGACACCAAGAGCCGACGCAATATCATTCAATACATATCCACTATACGGTAGTGCCACATTGGTCGGATTGACACGCTTATCAATACTGACTAATGTCCCCTCTTGCTGATTCAATGCCGGCATATCCAAATCACCGCCACCAAGTGCGCTAAGTGTGAAATTTCCTGTCGTATTATAACCTATAGTAAACGCTCCAGCAGCCTCATCCACGTCACATACTAGGGCAACCCCTAATGTATTGGCAAGATTGGGTATCATCGTTACACTAAACGCCGTGTATTTCTCGATAAGCCCTACCAAACGAGCACAGTTGGCCGCATTAGGGTGGCTATACAAATCGGGACCAACCATGAGTGCAAAAGTCGATTTTTTTGCCAAATACTTGGTCAATGTCTCTTTGAACCCTTTGGGAGCACTCAAAAGCTCTAATAGACGGTTTTCATCCACCTCTACCTCTTTGGAGACTTTTTTCTTCACAGTTTTCGTGACTTGCTCACTCACCTCTTCTTCAAGTCCGCTCTCTTCATTAAGAACTTTTTTGATGACGGTTTCGGTCACTTTTTCATCAACTGTCTCTTCGACGGTAATGGTTTTCATGGAGTGAAATGTTGCTAAATACTCCGTAATACTTGATGGGATTGCTGTCTTATCTGCAAAAAGATCAAGGATCAAATACAATGCAGCCTCTTCCATCAAAGGTGCATGATTGAATTGCGTCACATTTTTTGACATATCAGCAATAACAGGATCATTGATCGGATGGAAATAAAGACCTGCCCCTTTGTTCATCGATAATGCATTGTTCATCGCAAAGCGGGCATTGGGGTTGTCCGTTTTCAGTGCCGTACCGATAGAAACAACGAAATCTGCCTCATGAACCTCTTTGAGAGTCCCATGATAGAGAGATTCTCCCGTAATGGTGCTGTAGTTACTCAAAAAGTTTTTAAAGTCTCGTGCTTCTTCGTTGATCAGTTTATACCCAAACTTCTCTTTGAGACGTTGTAAAATCATAGCCTCTTCATTGGTAATTGTCGAAGTGAAACGAATGGTATCGGCATTTTTAAAGGCACGTAAAGCGGCATCGAATGCTTTCGGATCTTTTGTTACGTTTCGATTTTCAAAATCGTATCCATAACGTCCTGCACCACATAATGAGACGTAATTCCACTCGTTTTTGACACGATAAATCTTCGCCTCAGGGTTCGTAATATCGGTATGTTTAATATCATAACTGATTTGACATCCTGCGCTACAGTGGGCACACGTTGCAGGAATTTGGGTATGTTCCCACGCATTAGAACTGTATTGATAATCACTACTTACCAACGCACCGACAGGGCAGACAGCCGTACACTCACCGCAGTTAGTACAATCAAGCGTTGTCCCTGCATTGGGGGCGATAAGCGATTTATTGAGCTTATTCCACATTGCATAGGCATCTTTTGGCATCGACTCTTTAAATGCTGCTTCAATATTTTCACCACCGCGAGCAACCGTTGAAAGGGCTGCATCACCGATCATATCTTTACACACGGTAATACAACGCTCACACATGATACACAAGGCAGGGTCATAATGGATAAGTCCCCAATTTTGTGCCGGTTTATGGGTATCAGCAATCGAATAGGTTTGTTTATCAACGCCCACTTCAAGGGTGTAATTTTGTAATTCACACTCTCCCGATTGATCACACACGCCGCACTCAAGAGGATGATTTACATCATATACTTCCATAATGGCACGTTTTTCTGTTTCAATCGTAGCAGTTGTGCTCGTGATATTCATCCCCTGCTTTGCTTTTGCATTACACGCATAAACTTGTTTACCATCCGCTTCTACGAGACAAATACGGCATGCCAATGTTGGCGAGCAACGTGTCAGATAACAGATAGCAGGGATAAATATCCCATTGGCCCGCGCCGCATTGAGGATAAATTCACCCTCTTGCGTTTGAACCTCTTTGCCGTCTATGGTTATCGTTATTTCATTCATGATTTAACTCCCCACCTTTATAAGTTTAATTTTTTCAAAACGATACGTCTCAGGCAATCCGCCAAAAGAGGTATCGAATGTCGGAACTAAGGCAATTGTCCCCTTCAAACTTTCATCGAGAATGAAGGTTCGAACAGTATTGGCCCCCTCGATTTGAATGCGTTCACCACCACTAAGACGTGCCGCAGCGGCAAACTGTGCCGATCCACGAAGGGACGTATCGTGCTCTAATTGTGAGGTACGTGCTGTGTAACCGTTAAATTGATTCACAGGGTTAGAATAATAGACAACTGTTCCGTTAAACTCTGGTAAATCCTCAATCTCTTCTAACACACCATCTATTGTACAATCCATCGTTTCCAATTGATAACCGCGATTATCTTCACCCAATGGACCGTAAAAGTTTCCTAAAGCATCAAATTCTACCGCTTTAAACCCTTTTTCTGTAGGCAATTGAACCGTATAATCAATAGTATTTTCTGCTTTTACCCCTAAAGAAGTTGTAATATCGTTTAGACAATATCCCTCAAATGCAACTGCTACATTCGTACTTAGCAATTGATAGTTAAGACTAACGAACGTCCCCTCTTGTTGGTTAAGAGAAGGAAGCGCCATATCATACTCACCCAATGAACCGACGATAAAGTCACCTTTTGCATTATAGCCGACAACATCAGATATTTTTTCATCCTGATCCAAATCACAGATAAGTGACACCCCTACAGTATTAACGTTTTGAGGGATAATTACAAGAGAATAATCACTGTATTTTTCAATCAATCCACACAATCTTGCAATATTAGCTGCACGCTTATGATGTAATACATCCGAACCGATAATCAACGTTTTACGTTTAGCACGACGTAACGAGGCTGCGATACGATCAAACTCTTCATCCCCAACATTGGACTCCGCGCACAAGTAGCCATCATCCAACGAATCCAAGAATCCTTTTGTCTCATCGCTGATATCGCAATTCTTCAAAAGAGTTTGGGCAAGCATCGCTACAACCCCCTCTTCCGAACCTGCTTCATATCGCACCATTTGGGTAATAACATTTTGAAGTAAAGCATCTTCAAGTGGGTGCATATAGACCACACGGGCACCATTATGGCGTGCAGCTGTCGTCATCGCGTAACGAACTGCTGGATTATCGGCGCTGACACGTCCCCCCAATACAATGATTCCGTCGCTTTGAGCTATCGCGTCCAATGAACCGCTAAACGCACTTTTTCCGCTCACGGAACTGTAAGCACTCATAAACGATTGGTACCCTCTTGCCTCTTCATTAAAAAGCTTAATCCCCATTTTCGCTTTGAGACGCTGTAAAATCATTGCCTCTTCATTGGTGATAAGAGAGCTAAAACGGATTGCTTTCGCATTTTTAAAAGAAGCAACCGCTTTTTCAAAAAGTTCATTATCTTTGGAAGCTTGAATGTCAAAATCAAATCCAAAACGTCCTGCACCGCACAACGTTGCCACCTCAAAATTATTCGTAACACGGTAAATTTTTGGTTTTGCTCCATTAGAATTCGAGGTGTGTTTAACTTCATACGTCAAGGAACAACCAGCAGAACAATGAGCACATGTCGCAGGAATTTGGGTTAACTCCCAAGCATTCGCACTGTATTGAAATTGTGAACTCACCAATGCTCCAACAGGACACACGGCGATACACTCACCGCAAAAGGTACAGTCAAGCTTCTCACTGTTTTTAGGGACAACCGCCGATTTGTATCCTCCGAACTGGAGGGTAATCGCATCATCGCCAATAATCTCATTACAAACATGAACACATTTTTCACATAAAATACACAAAGAAGGGTCGTAATTAATCAATCCCCAATGCTCTATTTTTCGATTTTGGTCTTTAGCACTGAAGTGTTGTGCCGATATACCAAATTCTAATGTTTTGTTTTGGAGGTCACACGCACCCGATTTATCGCATACGCCACATTCCAAAGGATGGTTGACATCGTAAAGACGCATAATATTAGTACGTTCTTGTTGCAAACGATCTGAATCGATCGTGACAGCCAACCCTTGCGTTGGTGGAGTTTGACAACTGAGAATCAATCCATCGACACTGTCCGCTTCAACAACACACAACCGACACGATGCACACGGTTTTGTTTTTTCAATATAACACATCGTAGGAATATAAAATCCTGTTTTACGTGCTACTTGAAGAATCGTCTCACCCTTGAGTGCTGTAACGGGTTGGTTATTTATCGTAAATTCTATCATCCCGCCCTCCATTAGTGTGCAACCATTGCAATGTAATAACAACGCATACAACGCTCTGCCTCAGACATTGCCTCTTCTTGGGTAAAGCCGTATTTGACTTCACGATTGTTATCACGACGCTCTTCCACGGTGAGCACTTCACTGTGTTGACGCGGTAACCCTGGGAGCCAGCCGGTGATTTTCTCTTTTTTGTCATAGACTTTGAGTTTACGCAAGTGATCTTCCATAATCTCATCATCCACTAAAGTAATCTCACCATTAACCACATAACGTGCCATCACTGACGCCGCCCGCTTGGCTTGACCAACGGCATTAACAATCGTCATCGGACCGTATTCACAATCCCCTGCTGCAAAAATCCCTTTGCGTGAGGTCATGTAATCTTTTCCGTTTGTTTTGATTGTCGCCCATGAGGTACGTTCAATCTCCCATTCTTCGGGTATCAATTTCAAATCGGCACTTTGAGAAACAGCAGGGATGAGATAATCACACGCCATCTCAAAGCTTGCCCCCTCAATTTTTTCCAACGTTGCCCGTCCCCCATTAGGATCAGGAACCAATTCATAACGATCAACGGTAAGCGATTTGAGTACATCATTCTCATCGTACATGGCGGCAACCGCGGAGTGGAAGATAAACTCAACCCCCTCTTCAACGGCTTCATGATACTCTTCGTATGTCGTATTTTTGATAATCGTTTTTTCATCACGACGGTACAACATAACGACTTTTTTAGCGTTTGCACGAATCGCACATCGTACTACGTCCATCGACGTAAATCCACCACCAACACAGACCAGTGTTTTGCCTGTTAAATCAACAAAATTGGAAGGAAGCATATGGCGTACTTGATCCTCTTTCGGAACCATAATATCGTACTTCACTTGCAGATTGACCTTATCTAAAAAGTCAATTGCACCCCAATACCCTTGAATGGCAGGACGTTCATTATCACAATAGACTTTTTTCGAGATACGTGTCCCCGTTGCCACCAAAATCGCATCATAATCGTTCTCATATTGACGCATCATATCGGCAGTTACTTTGGTATTGGTAATAAAGTTCACCCCAAGATCGCGTACGGCTTCGATGTCTTGATTATACTTATCAATGGGCATACGGTATTCAGGGACACCGACGGCAACTTCACCGCCAAGGACAGGGAGCTCTTCGTAGACATCAACGTCGATTCCGTCAAGAGCGAGGTAGTATGCTCCCGTAAGTCCCGCAGGACCAGAACCGATAACGGCTACTTTTTTACCAATTGAAGCCTTTTTCTCTACTGGATGGAAGAATCCAAACCCGTGATCGGTCTCATAATCGGCACCCAAACGTTTGAGTTCCATGATCGAAATCGGCTCATCAAGATTCGTACGGCGACACTCTGTCTCACACGGGTGAGGACAAACACGACCACACGTATGGGCTAATGGCATCGTTTGACGGGTTGCCATCAGAGAGTCATCAAAACGCAAATCACGAACACCCTCAATATACGCGGGAATGTCAACGTGTGCAGGACACGCATCCATACACGGCGCCGTAATCTTGGCGATATAACTCGTATCTTCCAGATGATAATGCTTAGAAGCTTTTTGCTCCGTGATACATGCCATAAATTCATGCTCAAAATGGGTCATCAAATCCAAAAGCGGAGTCGGAACCGTTTTACCAATCTCACATTTGGAGGTTTCTTGCATCGTTTTGGAGACCTCTTTGAGATGATCCATATCCGATGCAGCCCCCTCACCACGCGCAATTTTATCAAGTAGATCATACAAAATACGTCCACCCCATCGCCCTGGCGCACAACGACCACATGCTTCAGAATAAACCTGATATTGCGCCGCATATTCAGTAGCCAGACGTACAACATCCACATCGGGATTAAACAGTGCCAAACCATCCCATCCGATAAACGCTTTTGCGTGAGAATGTTCATTGTACTCTTCGGGGAGATTGTACGCTGATTTTTCCCACTGGGATTCAGGTTTACCCATGTTGTTGATCTGCTCACCACGCCATGTGGAGAAATAGACTTTACTCACTTTTAATCCTTACGCTTGACCACGATGGTCCAGTCGACTTCATTAAATTTCAATGAATTTACAAGCTCAAATCCGCTTGATTTTACTAAGTCAGCAGAGCCTTGAACAGGGGTAAAATCGCCAATTTCAAACAAGAAGATTACAACCTCTTTCGGGTCGCTCTCCTCTTTTAAAATTTCAGCCATACGGTCATAAAAAGCACCTTTTAGGTGACGAAGGTCGTAACGTTTCATAAGTGCTCCTCTTAGCGGTCAACTTCACCGAAGACGATATTAGTCGTCCCGATGATAGATACTACGTCGGGGATATAATGCCCCGGCAATAAATCGGTCAAAATACCCGTGTGCCAAAACGACGGCGCGCGAAGTTTAAGACGGTACGGGTACGCTCCACCTTGGCTATTGATGTAATACCCAAGTTCCCCTTTTGGTGATTCGGTCGGGATATAAACTTCACCTACAGGTGGACGCATCCCTTGTGTCACAAGGACGAAATGCTGCATCAACGAATAGTTTTGCGTCATAATATCAAGCTTAGGTGCAGAGATATATTGTGGGGCATGTGCCATTAAAGCAGGCTGGGTTCCCGCATACATATCAATCACTTGATACAAGATTTTTGCCGACTCGCGCATCTCTGCCATATAAAGCTTATATCGGGCGTAGTTATCCCCTTTGTCAGAAACAGGAACATTGAACTCTACTTCGTCGTACAACTCGTACGGCTCTTCTTTACGAATATCCCACTCAACACCCGATGCGCGGAGCATTACCCCTGAACATCCCCAACTAAGTGCCATCTCTTCAGAGATAACTCCCACATTTTCCATACGCATCAACCAAATACGGTTGCTATCGAGAAGGTCTTCGTAGTCTTTAATATTTTCAGGCAATTTGTCCAAAAATTTACGCAAATCGGCGATAAAATTATCCGGCAAATCCAGTGGAACCCCACCGATACGAACAGCTGAATGAGTCAGACGCGCACCGCAGTAATCTTCGATCAAATCCATCAAATATTCACGCTCACGGAATGCAAACAAGAATACCGTCATAGCTCCAATGTCCAACGCCGTCGTTGCCAACCAAAAGAGGTGGGACATAAGACGGTTGGTTTCGAGCAACATCATACGAATGACTTTCGCACGACGCGGTACTTCAAGACCAATCAAACGCTCGACAGCAAGGGCAAAACCGTAGTTGTTTGAGCTGGATGCGATGTAGTCCATACGATCGGTTGTCGGCATAAACTCGTTGTAAATCATATTCTCCGCCATCTTCTCCATACCACGGTGAAGATACCCGATGTCCGGATGCGCTTTGGTGATTTGCTCTTGCTGCATGTGCAACATCAGACGTAATTGCCCGTGAGCCGAGGGGTGTTGAGGCCCAAAGTTAAGGATCATTTCATTATCGGCACGATCAAACGTGATGTTTTCAAAAAAGGGTCTAAGACGATTGGGTTGTTGCATTCATAGCTCCTTAACGGTCGCGATCAGAGATCACAACACTTTTCTCTGCATCAAATTTTTCGATCATAAATACACCCTCAGACTCTTGATAGACAAGCGGAGTATCAGGCTCACCATTGCTAATATCAGTTCCACGAGGTACTTCATGCCCAAGACGTGCAAAACGTTCTGTATCGTAACGGTCAATTCGTGCAGGATCACGATTTTCAGGTCCGATAATCTCGCGCGCCTCTTTACCGAAGATTTTATCAACCTCGTACCATGCCGCAAACTCATCCCCTTGAAGAGGATACGTTTTGCGTAATGGAAACCCTTCCCAATCATCCGGCATCAAAATACGTTTCATAAACGGGTGATTATTGACTATCACACCGAACATATCGTACATTTCACGCTCCGACCAGTCGGCACTGCGGAACAATTTTTCAACGCTTTGAATCGACTCTTTTTCGTCAATTTTGCATTTAATGCGAAGACGCTTACGTTTGCTCATACTCAACATTTGGTAGAAAATTTCAAATTTTCCCTCATCTGCTAGCCAATCAATAGCCGACATTTCAGAAAGCTGATTGTAAGCACGCTCATTTTTGAGCATTTCGATCACACCAAAATTATCTGCCGCATTGATAATAACGACCATTTGATCCACTTGGATATACGCTTCCAAAACGTCAAACTGTGCTTTGATCGCTTCTAAATCGTCGGTGAAAACAGCATCACTGCTTACATCATGTTTCGCCACTTGGGGAGCAACCCAATAACGATCGGTGTAATACGGTTTTTTTTGTACGTTGTCTTTAGGAGTATAAGCTCTCATTACATCAACCTTTTTGGTTTTTGAGCACGAGATGCACTCTCACGACGAATCTTTTGTTGAAGCATTAAAACCCCATATTGCAACGTTTCAGGACGAGGTGCACACCCTGGAAGATATAAGTCAACAGGGATAACACGATCAACTCCCTGAACGGTTGCGTAGGTGTTAAACATCCCCCCCGTATTGGCACATGAACCCATCGAGATAACCCATTTTGGTTCTGCCATCTGGTCATACAAACGGCGGATAAACTCCGCATGCTTTTTCGTCAACGTCCCTGCAACCACCATAAGCTCAGCCTGACGCGGAGAAGCTCGGAAAATTGTACCAAAACGGTCGAAGTCATAGCGTGACGCCCCTGAAGCCATCATCTCAATACCGCAACATGCCAACCCGTACGTTAATGCCCACAGAGAGTTAGAACGACCCCAATTAACAACTTTATCAATTGTCGTAAGGGCGACAGGAAGACCGCCGTCTTTTAGATAGTTTACTTGATGTTGTGCCATTCGAGGGCTCCTTTCTTCCAAGCGTAAATAAACCCGATAGCCAGTAACACGATGAACATCATCATCTCCGCGAAACCAAACCATCCGAGTAATTTAAAGTCAATCGCCCATGGGAACATAAAGACGATCTCGACATCAAACAATAAAAATAACAACGCAAACAGATAAAACTGCGTTGAGATACGGTTAGGCTGTTTACTCACCTCAGGTCCGCACTCATACGGGGAAAGTTTTATTTTTTCCGTGTCTTTAGCCGCCAATGCGCGGCTGGCTAAGCGTGCAAGTACCGTTGTCGCATAAAATGCCCCAAACGTAAGTACAAACAGGACAAATACCCCAAAATAAGGATTTGCTACGTTATAGTGCTCCATGAGTCCGACCTTTATCGTATTAATGGTAAATCCGCATTGGTATATGCGAGAAATAAACAATTATTGCACTATAACAAAAAGAGAATTAAACAACCCCCTTATTTCAGAAACTTATTTACCTTCTGTTACCTTTCTTAACATAGGAGATTTATTTTTTCTACCAAAAGAAGCTATATTAGTTACAAACTGTAACAAGATAAAATTTAGTCCTTCTCTCAAAGAAGAGTAATGATTCATTATTTTGCAAAATTTTTTAGTATCAAACGACTTTTATAGATTTGACGTGGATAAAGACCAAAAAATACCACATTTTAAATCAGAACTTTTCAGCTTACGATAAAAACTTCCATTGATTTGTTTGTAATTGATAACGTATCCATTAAAGCGTTTATGTAATTCACGATCACATTTAAAGTTATCCGATTCATTCCAAAACTGATTTAATGAACCTTGATAGGTCAACCCTTCTAAATCATAAATAGCAGTTCCACACACTTTTAAAGGGGTATTGTGATGAATTGCTGAAAGTCCAACAGTTGAATTAATCATAATAGCACCCCGTGCATGCTCCAACAATGTCGGAAGATGTTGATCATGAATATAATGGACTCTTTTCATAATATCATGATGCTGTGCCAATCTATGAATAAAGGCACTATAATCGTTATAACCACGATCCAAAGGGTGATGCTTGATCACGAGCCACGTCTCTTTTGGCGCATGCACAGCAAACGAAGTAATCACTTTTTCAAGAAAGTGTTCCACGGATTCAAAATCAGAATGATCAACGATCTGAGCATCCGTTGATATTTGCAAGGGAACCAAAAAATATTGTTTTGTATAGGTTGTAATTAAATTATTTTGCATTCCAGACTCTTTGTATCGATACCACTGTTTTCGCCATACAGAGCGGATCCAATAGAGCCCCTCAAAAGGGTTTAGCGGACGGTGGTGCGAATAGTGTCGAAACAGTGGATACAATAGGGCACTGTAAAAATAATAGAGTGTCGCCCACCATGCCGCATAGCGAAAGGTACGTCCAACAGGAACCGTTCCAACTACCGTAAACTCATCATCCAATAAAGATTGGTAAAATATTGGATCACGCGGTATTTGAGAATGTCCATTGACTCCAAATCTTTCAAATGTAATGTAATCAGGACGGATATATCCTTCCTCAAACACACCAATATCTATCCCTTTTTTATCGGCTATAGCATGTGCGATTCGATGATACTTACGGCAATCACCAAATAGCATAATCATTTCAATTTGATTTTTTTCAATAAAATATGTAAAAAATTGAGGCCACTCTTCAAATGTACCTCTGAAATTTACAGCGCCCTTGGAGGAAAAGAACCAATCTCCTCCATTAAAATTTATTTTATGAACAGTTGCACCAACATGTTGCAAATCAAGAGCCAGATGTTTAAAAAAAGGACCTACAGCACCTTGCAATAAAAGAACCTGCTTCCCTTTAAACGATTCTATCCCCTCTTTTACCATCGAAAAAACTCTTTATATTTAATTTAATCTCGTATTATACGGTAAATTTGCTGTGACTTTCGGCTCATCCAGTTACGAACTTTTTGTGTAATCGAGTTACGGTATACGCTACGTTCTCGCTCAAATACGTTCACTACCTCTTCAATCTCACACTGCATTTTCGTTTCAGGATGAATATAACGAGGATAGAGTAAATACGCCCCAGCAACAAGTTCATCGATATTCAATATTCGGCTCCGTCGCTCACACCTATGGGAATCTTCACTCAATCCCCACCCTGCATAAAACGGTACTCCGTAGGTAACCACTTTAATCCCTCGCATCATTGCCTCAAATCCTACCAGTGAGGTCATCGTGTGAACTTCATCAGCGCAAGCCAAGACGCTGTCAATACCCACTTCCGTAACAATGCGGTCACAATAACTAAGCGCATCGCTTTCAATAACAGCTCCTACTCGATTACCGACGAGAACATCAGGATGTGGTTTATAGACGATATACGCATCCGGACGATTTATTCTCGTTTGTTGTAGCAGCTTCAAATTGCTCATCCCGTTCGCCCCATACAAAATTGACGCATCATCTTCCACTTGCCCTGGAACAATAATAATTTTTTTATCTTTTGGTAAAGCCAACTCTACATTGCTATAAAGATTATATTTCGAGATCTTTTTTTCAATTAGATAATGTCGAATATCTCTAGCACGTCCAATTTCAGCTTTCGAAAAAAGATGATTTTGGAGAATATGCTCCAAATCGCTTTCTGCCGTTGGATCAAAATAGATCCCCCTCGAATCCACAACAAGAGAATATGGTTGTGTCAGGTCGGAACCTAACCCTACCGATCGGATAAATCCATCTTCAACACGAAAGAGGGCAATAGCGTGATCATGGGCATACTGTTCAACTTCTGGAAACTCTTTTTTACCCCAAATATAAATTGAACTTTTATTATTCATCCCTTTCTGAAGTGCTTTTTTCAAGTATTCACGTTTAAAAAATGGATTAATAAAAACCGATTGCTTATCAAAAAAAGGTTCAATAAGAGGGTGTTTCCAGTAGGAAAATCCGAAAAAATAATTCATTTACTAACCATTAAAGTAATCAAATTATCCACTTGATTAAAATGATACTCCCACGTTGGCAATTCAAGTTTTTTGATCCGTTCTATTTGATCCTGACGTTTAGATGAATTTGAACGTGCGTATTCAATGATCATCTCTTTCCATCTTTTTCCATCTAACGAATCAATATACTCGGGTATATCTCCAGCAATCTCTCGAAAGACTCCCAAATCACTCGCAAGGACAGGGACTCCAATACTTAGTGCTTCTGCTAATGGCATCCCATAACCCTCAACAAAAGAAGGGAAAAGAAGCGCACACGTGTGGTGTAGATAGGCAGATAACATCTCATCCGAACATCGAGGAATTTCAATGACATAATTTTTTAATTTGTCACATCTATCTAGAAGATCAATAACATTTTCACACTCCCAACCACGCTGTCCAATAATGACCAATATTGGAGTTTCATCACCGAGAGTATCTACCAAATTTCGCCAAATATTCAATAATAATAAATGATTTTTACGTCCTTCAATTGTCCCTAATATTACAAAATATGGAACCTTAAGAGGTGCATTGCATTGTTCCTTCGTTAAAACAAGGGTACCTAAAAGAGCTGCAATGGCGTATGGGGTTGGCTTATTCTGAGCATCAGAATATACTCTTAACTCATTCAGTGTTGCTTGAGAATTTGTGACAATGGCTGTTGCCGTATCCAATACACAATTTATCCTTCTTATATGCCGTTCTTTCTCACCTACACGCCCATATTCTGGATAGTGAATCGGGATAAGATCATGCACCATAAAAATAGGTTTAACCTCCATTTTCTTAATAACATGTGGATACTCTTCTCTATCTAACCCCATATGTCCAATATTAAACATTATTTTTCCTCTTGTAGGGGAAGAGTTTAATGTAAAAAATGAACGTAGTAGCAACCAAATCATATGAGTGTGTTTAGCATTTTCAGGGCATAAAAGCAGAGTGAAAATTTCTTGTGAAATAGATTTACCTACAATATGATATTTGTCTCCTATGCGTATCAAAGCACAGCTTTTGTCCCCATAACGCTCCACGTAAGCTAGACATACCCTATCAATCCCAGTAGGTAGCTTTCTTTTAAAGAATCTGCCTACGAGGCGTGTTACATCCATAATCATCGCTATTTAATCAATCCTGAACTCATAGGTGCCGTAACCGTAAAGATAGCGGAGGTCAAGATATTAAGAAACTTTTGCATCTCTGCTGCTGGCGCATTGGACACATACAAAACATCTTTGTTGCGTATCGGAAAACCCTGCGCAACGAAAAAAGTAGCTGGATTTTTCAAATCCACTCGATAAATGACAGGGACTTTACCATCCGGCGTCATATTAGGTTTTGACTTCCATTCGACAGCGTCTGGATCTTCAAAACGAAAAATAAATACTCCCTGAGCATCTGCACGAGCATCTTGTAATCCTCCGGCACGCGCTAATGCCTGAGCTAATGATATTCCTTGTGCCTCAAAATTTTGCTCTTCATTTTTACCCGTAGCACCCAGTACTGTGAAACTAAGAGGTTGATACATTGCCGTAATAACATCCCCCGGTTGTAAAACAATGTTTTGTTTTGGATCTAAGATAACACGTTCAAGGGGCATAGAACGAACCACATCCCCACGCGTCACTTGCATCGTCATTTTATTGACGGGTTGCCGTACTCCACCCGAAGCTGCAAGGGCATCAAGAAGCTTTTCCCCTCTTGGACTTAGCGGCATACGGACACTCGCTCCCACTTCCCCAACTATAGTAACATTAGCTGAAGTATTACGTGTAAGGCGCACCAAAACTTGAGGCTGATTCGCCTTACCATGAAGACGCTTTATGATTTCACTTTCGATTTCATGCAGTGTTTTTCCAGCTGCACTCACTTGTCCTGCAAAAGGGATATTCACCATGCCATTGCTTTGAATAATCTGCTCAGGTAATGTACTTACTTTACTTGTAGCTCCACCTGATTTAATATCCGAAAGTCCTGAACCAAAAAGAGTTGCAGGAGGTGCTTCCCAAATTGATACTTCCAGTGCATCCCCTGCCCCAACCGTATAATTTGAACTTATTTTTTCCGTAAATGCTTCAGAAAATTGTGCTTGCTTGTTGCTATTTAATAAACGGCGCGCTACTTTATCATCGACATCGACAATCTGGACGGCACTGTTGGTTTCATTCACCTCATTCACCTTTGACGTGCTAGGTCCACTTGATGAGAGATAGGAAGTCGTACTTGCACATCCTGTTAATAATAAAACACTAACCACTCCAGAGAGTAGGGAAATCTCTTTCAAATTCATAATTCTTCTTTCATTCAAATTAACTTCGATATTCTAACTAACTTTTACCACTCAGGATATTGAGAATAATACCCTTTTAACGTGATTTCCATGTTAAGACGATCTTCATTGTTTCATGTAAAATTGTATTCGCACGCTCAATCGAAGCAGCTTCAACATAGACTCGTAATTCTGGAGCATTCCCCGAAGGACGCAAATGGATAATTTCTTCTGAATCAAAACTGATTCTGACTCCATCAGTGTGGTCAATCAAATTACTTTTACCGCAAATATTTCCAAAAATATTCTCAGCAACGCTCATCCCTTCCGAACTATTGAACATCTCCAATTGAGATTCACTGATTGATGTCGGCATCTCTTTGATGCGATCACTTAATGTGTAACGTTGCGGTAAGTTTTTCATAAATTCAGAAAGCTTACCCTGCTGTCGCGAAGCAATTACAGCGCATAGCATAGGCAAAACAGCATCGCGCGTTGGTAATGCTGACAAAATTTCATCTTTGTTAGTAATATCATCATTCAATAAAAATCCGCCGTTGGCTTCATATCCTACGATAGGTTTTTGACCACTTTCAGAGAGTTCCGTCATCGCAGAAATAACAAAAGGAGAGCCTATACGTGTTCGTTTCGTCACGGTAGCAAAGCCAGCTCGTTCTAATGCAGTATTACTGCTAATGGGAGTAACAACACCTTGAGCAGACAAAAATTGCGCGGCTACGATACCCAAAACATCGCCTCGTATCCACTCCCCTTTTTCATCAGCCAATAACGGTCTATCCGAATCTCCGTCCGTCGTTAAAATAGCATATAAGTCGTTCTCATTTGCCCAATTTTTAGCTAATATCACATCTTCTTCTCTCACGGCTTCTGTGTCTACCGGTATAAAGACATCGGATCTTCCAAGTCTCACGACATCAGCATTCAAGCCACTAAGAATCCGTATAACAATATCGCGTCCGACAGCCGAATGTTCATAAACACCTAATCGCACCCCTCTTAAAGCTTCAGAACCAAAAAAATCAACATAGCGAGCGATATATAAATCAGAGACATCCATACAGTCATAATCAGCGATACCTACACAAAGCATCCCTTCAGTATCAAAGAAATTTTCAGGAATTTTTACCCTTTCTTCACGCATCATCATTTCATCTATTTTCAGAAACTCTCCATGCGCGCGATTAAACTTAATTCCGTTACGATCGTCGGGGATGTGACTTCCCGTCACCATCATCGAGGGGATACCCAACCCATAAGCATAATAACACAAAGCAGGTGTTGGCACTTCACCGCAATCAACAGCAATTCCGCCACAATACTGTATTGCTGCTAAACAAGCTCTCTTAATACGTTCTGAACTTGGACGCAAATCTCCGGCAACCGCTACTTTCTGTCCTGAAAAAAATTCACCGCGTTCCGTAAGATATTGTAAAAATCCCACCGTATAAGCAAAACAGACCTTATCTGTCATTGCGCTCACTAACCCTCTTGCACCGCTGGTTCCAAAAGCAACACCACTTTGTTGCATCAGCACAGATATTGTACTATTGGAAAAATTTTCATCTATCATTTACTTTACCTTTGTTTGTCAATTTTTTGGTAGACATTAACGGTTTCATTAACGCATTTTTCCCATGTATAGTTTCTAGCAGCTTCTATCCCATTACTCTTTGCTTTTGCACGCCATATTTCATCATCCAAACCTCGTTGTAGAGCCATAACAAATTCTGTTTGGTCATCCGGTTCGATTACGATTCCCGCTCCCTGAGCTACTTCCGGTAAACTGGTACGATTGGAAATAATGACAGGGACACCGCTCGCCATCGCTTCAACAACCGGAAGTCCAAATCCTTCATACGCAGAAGGATAAACAAACAATCTCGCATGGGAATAAAATAGCAATAGATCGTGTTCAGGAACAAATCCGGGGCGAATGACCCATCCCTCTCGCACGCCTACTTCTATTTGTTCTACAATCGGCTCCGCATGCCATCCTATTCCACCTATGATAACGAGAGGAAATCGATTGCGCAAATTTTGAGGAAGTATTCGGTAGGCTGATAAAAGTTTATCAATATTTTTTCGCGGTTCGATCGTTGAAACACACAGAGTATACCCATCAGCGATTAGTCCATATCGATTTAAAAAAAACTGATTATCAAAATCTCGTGGCTTAAATTCAGGGGCTACCCCCAGCCCTATAACAGAAATACGTTCATCTGACCAACCAAAAAAATTAATAATCTCTCTACGCATCGCTTCCGAATCGGTAATAATATGGCTTGCACGCCTGAGAGTTGCATCAAAATTCTTTTCAAATTGTGCAATACGTTCTAACGGATGCGTTTGGGGATAACGATAAATAGAAAGATCATGGACAGTGATAATGCCGCTCTCAGCACATGACGGAAGAAAATAATTTGGTCCATGTACCAGCGAATGGTGACATCGATTATATGCATGACGACGTTTTAAAAACCGTTTTGTCAATCGTATCGGTTTTGACCACAACGGATACTGCTTTTTTTCCTGCCCCATTTTCATGACTGCTTCAGCATCACACACAATTTCATTTCGTACATACAAAGCAACATCATCAATTTCAGGGTGATAGGATAATCGCGTAGCAAGTTCCCAAGTATAGCGACCGATACCCGTGAGGGTATGGAGTATGGGAGAAGCTTCGAGAGTGATTTTCATCAAGGAGTACGGTACATCGATTGCAGTGTATCTCGAAAAGGTATTGGCTCTCTATGTCCAATCAAAGTTGCGACTCTTTCAGAACATCCAACTAATCGTTTTATCTCATTAGGACGAACAAAAGCAGGATTGACCGATACCTCAATCTTATATCCAGCAATCTCATCCATCATTTTGATGACATCCAGCAAAGCGATTCCTCGTCCGCTGCAAAGATTGACTGTTTCTGCGGCTGCATCACTCTCTAAGAGCATAGAATACATCGCACAAACGTCATGAATATCATTAAACTCCCGCTCAACATGCAAATTTCCCAATTCGATTTCTTTTTTCCCCTCGCGATAATGGCTCACGATTTTGGGGATCAAAAAATGGCTCTCCTGACCCGGACCCGTATAATTAAACGGTCGGGTAATGATCAGAGGAAGACGTGATCGATAATTAGATGCCATTTGTTCCATAGCATATTTACTGCATCCATAATGATTTACAGGTTTTGGACACATCGACTCATCCAAAACCTCACACCCTTGATCACCATATACCGTTGCACTACTGGCTAAAATAACTTTTTTTGGAACATCCTTCATGACTAACAGAGCATCGAGTAAATTACATGTACCGATAACATTGACATCATAGATCATCGACGCATTCGCTTCACCTACAAATGAAATCGCCGCCATGTGAAGGATATGGGTAGGCTGTACATTTTCGATGACGGACTTAATCGCTTCTCGATCACGTAAATCACATTTAAAATGATTTGGATCCTTTGAATCACTAATCACTGTCCCAAAAACATCATACCCCTGAGCACTAAAGTGCTCAGCAAGAAATTTTCCCGTAAAGCCTGTAATGCCAGTTATGAACAGTCGTTTAGAATGAGAAGCCGGTTTCATTACGTCTCAAGTCTTCTTTTACCATCATAGCACATAGCTCTTCAAGCGTTGTTTTTGGTTCCCATCCTAGCACTTCTTTGGCTTTTGCAGGATTCCCAATGAGAAGTTCTACTTCTGCAGGGCGATAAAATTTAGGATTGACACGAACAAGAACTTTACCTGTTGCAACATCGGTCGCGATCTCATTTTCTGCCGTTCCGCTAAATGCAAGTTCGATCCCTCCCGCCTTAAATGCCATAGTAACAAAATCACGTACCGTTTCTGTGCGATTAGTTGCAAGCACAAACGTGTCAGGTTTATCGGCTTGGAGCATCAAGTACATCCCTTCAACGTACTCTTTTGCAAATCCCCAGTCACGTTTAGCATCCATGTTACCCAATTCTAACACATCAAGTTTACCCAATTTGATTTTAGCAACACTATCGGTAATTTTACGGGTAACAAACTCACGTCCACGAAGTGGTGATTCATGGTTAAACAAGATACCGCTACACCCAAAGATGTTATAACTCTCACGATAATTAATGACCATCCAGTGAGCATAAAGCTTCGCAACACCATACGGACTGCGTGGATAAAACGGTGTACTCTCAATTTGTGGAATCGCTTGCACTTCACCAAACATTTCTGATGTTGATGCTTGATAAAAACGGATTTTAGGGTTGACAATACGGATTGCTTCGAGTAAATGAACACAGCCTAAACCTGTAATATGCGCCGTTGCAAGAGGCTGATCAAAAGAGACCCCAACAAAACTTTGCGCAGCAAGATTATAAATTTCATCCGGTTGAATCTCTGAAACCATACGAATACTGTTGGAGGCATCGGTCAAATCGTACTCAATCAGATGTAAATTAGGGTTTTTTTCAATCCCTAACTCTTCAATACGCCAAAAGTTTACCGATGCCGTACGGCGATACGTCCCATATACTTCATACCCTTTTTCAAGTAATAACTCTGCCAAATAGGCTCCATCTTGTCCAGTGATTCCTGTTACTATCGCTTTTTTCATAAGCACCCTTTTTTATTTTAATTTACAAATTACAAGACCTAAAGTGTCTCGCTTACCAAATGGCTTTAAAATTCTAGCCGTCTCGACACATATCATCTTCTGATAATCATTTTCTGCCATATCGCTTAGTCGCATTACACCTTCACTCCAAGGATTCCAAACAACAATATCACTATAATTATAATGTGTTACTTGAAGTATTTTATCTCGACCAATTAATAAATTATTTCCTAAGCTATGCGTATAAATTCTATCAACATTTCCCTTAATTATCAGAATTTTTTCATCCGTTTTGACTATTTTTCCATCATCGAGTGCATCGATGTATTGATCTCCCAAACCCTCTATTTGTATTATTCCGACATCATCGGTAAATAAATAGGTGTGTAATGCCCCCGTCGTCTCTATGGGTGCATCTATTTGCAGCGTCATTGTACATTTCGAACTCAAATGCATATCGAGAGTAAGCGCAAACGAATGGGGCCAAATCGCACGTGTTGCATCACTGTCACGTAAAATCCAACGTAATCTCACCCCATCCTCACACTCGTCTCGACTCTCCAGCTCCCACGGCATGATTCGAGCAAATCCGTGTGAAGGTATTTGACCTTTGCCAAACCACGGCCAGCAGATCGGGATACCCCCACGAAACGGCTTCCCCTCACAGTAAGTTGAGAGTTCAGCAGACCATAGAAGCGGAGCCTCACCTGTCGGCTGAAAATCGATGAGTTGCGCACCTTGTTCTAATATAGTTGCTTTACACAAAGGGTGATTGATGTGTAGTGATTTCATTTACTAGCCAAATCCTTATGTTGTTCTTTATTACCGTCTTTTATTACGTTTTGATTGTTTAGTTTTATTTGCGTTTGTGGATATCGGGCTAATTTCAGATTCAAGGGCAATAACTTCTGCACTCTCAACTGCCATGTCTGTATTATCCATGTTTCCGATATCTTCCGTAATATCTTTAATTTCTACAGCAGACTCTGGAATAATTTCGATTTCACTAATCTTTATATCAGACTCCGCACTGACCCATATCCTGACTTCAAGATCATTGCATTCCTTATTCAGTAGGATTGGTAACGATATCATACAACCATCACTATCTGCTTCACCCAAAGGAGATTCTCCAAGGATTACAGAACCTCCATTAACCGCAACATCCATTCGCGCACTACTAATGACATGAGAAGTACCCTTGATAGTGATATTGTAGTTGCCTACTGGCATAGTGATATATGGACCGAAAATTAGATAACCTGCTTCACCTATCGATTCAATATTTTTACCGGTACGTTTTCCAACTTGGGTGCCTAAACGGTTGTCACCGCCCCAAAAACGATATATATTATCTGGCTTCCAATTGCTATACCATTGATTCTTCAACACTATATTCAATAAATCTTCTGTACTTTGTTTCCAAGTTATCCAAGGCATCAAGTCAGATTTAGGCTGATTGTTTTTTTCATTCAATAACATCCATTCTTTGATACTAGTTGCTAAAACTGCTGGATTCTTATCGTTTTTAAAGTAATAAGCAAATTCACCTGCTACTTCTCTAAAAACCGGAATATCCCGAAGTATCATTGGAATTTTATATTGAGCAGCTTCAATGAGTGGTAATCCAAATCCCTCACCCTCAGAAGCACCTATTAAACATGAAGAAGAAGCATACACCTTTTCAAGGTACTCATCACTAACGCCTGCTAACCAAAACAATCGTTTACCCAGTTCTGAATGGTTGCGAAGCATTTCAAGTAAGAGATCAACATTCCATCCATTTTTACCAACGATGACCAAATTAATATCTATCCCTTGAGCCCAAAGCTGTTCACACGCCAATAAAGTCTGCATCTGCCCTTTACGTGGTTCAATTGTACCTACCATTACAAAAGTTGGTCGCTTAGATAATGCTATAAAAACACTTTTGGCGTTATCAGGAAGCCCTTTACTCGGTACAGAGCCAGAAACATCTGCTCCCAGATGAAACCATCCTATATTTAATGGTCTTACTCGCTCAGGACCAAATACATTCAACCATTCAAGCATCTCATCAGCAACCGCTCGAGAAATACATAAGACTCCATCGGCCTGCGCCAATACGCTCAACCATTTACCATGTATATCAGCTGTACCTTTTGGAAATACATCTGGCAATAGAACCGGTAATAAATCATATATTACAAAATGTACTTGGACGCCCATTTGTTTCATGTATCTGTAAAAAGGTTCTTGCTGCATAACAACGTGATGCTGTAAATCTAATCCTATAAAAATATCACCATTGGCTAGCTCTATAGGTGTATCTTCAGCTAACTCCGTATAATCACCAGAAAAATTCTGTTTAAATTTTCGTGCGTAACAATAATAGTTTGTTATATGTTCAATAACATAAACAGGTTCAACTCTATATCCAGCCGGAGGATTAGCTATTAATTCTGCCACAATACTACGAACAACACGTTGAATACCTGTTTTACTATCTCGATGGGCAAGTTCAGACACATCAATGAATAACTGCTTTTCACTGTTTTTAGGATGATTATGCGCAATCACTCCAGCTAGTTTTTTCAAATCAATTTCATTAATTAATTTATTCTCAAGTTTTATAATTTTTTCAATAAGCTTTGACGTGATAATTTGCTTTGAACTTTCTTCTCTAATTGTTGGCTTATGTACCGCATAAGAATCCTCGAAAGCTTTTAATGCTCGTCTAGCACTTTCATCCCATGAAAATTTTCTTGCTTGGCGTAGACCATGAGAAGCAAGATCGGCTCGTAATTTATCATTATTCAGTACTTCTAAAATTTTTAGCATAATAGACTGTTCGTCAAAAGGATCAAACAGTGCATCCACTCGCCCAATTACTTCAGGAATACTCGATGTATTTGAGCCTATTACTGCTGCACCGCAAGCCATCGCTTCTAGTGCAGGAAGACCAAACCCCTCATGCCATGAAGGAAAAACAAATAGTTTGCATAAATTGTACAGCTGTACCATTTCATCATCACTAACACGACCAGTAATTAGAACATCACTTTTTTGAAGTCCACATAGTTTAATATACATTTCAAACTTTTCTCTATGTTCATTCGGTAAATGCCCAACTAAGATAAGCTGATGACTTTTTCTCACATCTATGGGTAATAAAGAAAAGGCTTTAATCAACCGTAAATGGTTTTTACGTTCATCCGTCGCACCAGAATACATTATGAAAGGATGTATTAATCCAAATTTTTGATGAATCAATTGCTCAGTTGTATTAGAGAGATAGAGAGGCTGAAAATAATCTTCAGTTGCCGACATAATATTAAATACTTTTAAATGGTTAACTTCAAGATAATCAATCGCTTCTTCAGATGATGATTTTGAAATGGCTAATAAAATATCTGCACGCTTTAAATTATTTATTTTTTCGTGATAATAACGTGATACAGCAGGATCTACTAAATATGTCTGAGGATTCATTAATGGTATCACGTCATAGAATGTAACCGCTGTTAAAAAACTTTTATTTTCTTCATTCACACTCGTTACGACATCTTCATCCCAACCATCCATAAGATTAGTTATATGTACAATATCTGGTTGTAAACTAGCTAAAAAATTATTCCTGAGTAATTCTGATACTTGCTTGTTCAAACTATGGGCTGGATTATCACCAGCAGGATAAAGAGGAGCAATAGCCTGCCATATTACAATATTACTCTGAGGCAATAATCCGTCAAATTCTGCACGTATAAATTCGATGCTTTCTGGGAGAAGACCATTGAGAGCAATAATTATCTCATGATCGCCACGGTTACGTACCATAGCTTTTGCAAGTGAAATACTATACCGGCCAATACCACGGAAACGACTTCTACCCTGCGCTGCTTGTAAATCAATAACAATACGCATTACTTTGTACCCCCAAATTCTTGTTTTAATGCAGCCGCTTTTAGCTGAAAATAAATTTCTCGAGCATGGGATGATAAATGGTTTAGTTCATCAGGTTCATTATCTATCTTAATACTTTCACTAGCAACTATTGCAATATTTTTTTCTATTCTATCAAAACGTTTACACGTATCTTTCCCAAGAAGATAAATATTATTTTCTATTTGACGTATCTGACAAGAAATTTCATCATGACGCGTTATGCTTCGTATCACCGATCCAATAATAGGTATTTTTTCCCACCGGTATCGTCCCAGTGCTTGTTGCAATCCTAAGATACTAACACTTAGTTCTTTTGCTTCTGAAGATGATGCGATCTGATCAATAATTTCAATCTTTGCACGACCAGCACGTATACGTCCAAGATAATAACGGTTCCCCTCAGGATCAGGCACGCGTCCGAGCAAAGTAATATACGCACAGTGAATAAAATCGGCGTCATGATAAGCGAGTAATTCATCGAGTGATGTCGCAGCTACGATTGGGGATGATGACATAAATGTCTCCTTTATATGGATTATAGGGTGCTCAGACTGGGTTATTTTAGATTCTTCGATCATCGTAGTATTCAAAGATGAATCTGCTATTGCTAAATTACTCTCTATAGAGGAAGTACTCACTGAAGATATTGATACTTCTTCGGAATCAGAAGGGGAGGATATAAACAGTTTAGCCACGGCACGTAGCGGAGCTGTTATCCGCCACGTGAAGCTCCCTTGTAGTTTTTTAAGTTCTACGGATAAATCAGATAGTATCTGCTGACGCATAGCCAATTCACCCTTTAATTGTGACTCTAATAGTTGCGCTGCCGTTAATAGATGAGACAAATCACTGTTTTTTAACTCTGTAGTATGTTTTTCATCCACTATCTGTTTTAATTCACGTGCAAACTCTTTTTCTCTCTGTCCCAATGCAGTCAAATACTCTGTTGAGCGTTCAGTTTGTGTTTTGAGTTCGGTACGAATATTCTCTATTTGAGAAGCCAAATTTGATTCACGGGTTTTATACTCATTCGAAAGTTCGGCAATCACCTCTTTGTATTGAGTCTCGATACTCTGACGTTGTAGATCGCCACTTTCTATGAGTTTTACAAGTTCACTTGCAAACTCTTTCTCTCTTTGTCCCAATGCAGTCAAATACTCTGTTGAGCGTTCGGTTTGTCTTTTGAGTTCGGTACGAATATTCTCTATTTGAGAAGCCAAATTTGATTCACGGGTTTTATACTCATTCGAAAGTTCGGCAATCACCTCTTTGTATTGCGTCTCGATACTCTGACGTTGTAGATCACCACTTTCTCTAAGTTTTGCCAGTTCACGTGCAAACTCTTTCTCTCTTTGTCCCAATGAAGTCAAATACTCTGTTGAGCGTTCGGTCTGTGTTTTGAGTTCGGTACCAATCGTATTAATTTGAGCCTCTAATTCTTCTTTATACTCATTCATACTTTCACGATAAACGTTTAATTGCTCATTATACGTATTCTGAAATGCAACTTTTTCTTGTTCGAGTTCTGCAATTAAAGATTGTAAATGAGTAATTTCTGCTATTTTCGTTTGAGTATTCTCATTTCTACCAATTAATTCTACCTTCAAGCTCTCTATTTCGGCGTTTAGCTGATCTTCATGCTGATGGAGATTTTTGATTGTAGAATAAAAATCAGCCTCTTTTATTGCAAATTCTTGATTGAGTTGTTGCAATATTTCTAAACTAATATCATTGCTTGTCATGATAAAATCCCTATAATATGTGGATTTTTTTGTAGATGATTACCCATTTCATCATCTTTAACAATTTCTGCTGACAAGATAGTCATTCCGAAACTCAAAATACGATTATCTACACTTCCAAAATCCATCGGTGAACCTTCATTCGTTATTTCAAATATTAAATCAGACTCTTCATTCTCGCAATGGATAATTAAAGACAATTCATTCAATTCTTGCGTTGTAGATCTGAATAAAACATACGCTAGAATGGACTCTTGTTGCGAAATTTTTATTAGAGGAGAATATTCCAACAATGGTGCAAATATTTTCAATGCTATTTTTAAATTAATCAGTATGGGATAGTTTTGATTTTCTCGAATTCCAATGGACATCGATGCCAATTTACCTGAACACCAAACACCCCATGGTTCTATGATATGAAAACCATTATTCAACTCACAATAAACAGTATTAGAATTATAAATTAGAGTATTTTGAACATCTTTTTTAATGGAAAAATTGTCAAATACATTCGGCGGATATTTAAAAAATTTTAAAAGCTCTTTGTGCTCTTCTGCGAGATAAAAACGGTTCAAACCGTCGGCATAAACAAAAAGATAATTTGCATCTAAAAGAATATACTCCCACTCTTCATAATTTTCAACCTGAGTCATTGGAAGCGTTGCTTCAGCTACTATAATCCATGGACGATATTTTTTCCAATCATTACCAAGAAAAACATTTTTCTCAAATCCCTCAACATCAACTTTTAAAAAGTGTATTGCCTGATTCTCAGAAAAAGTTTCACAAATTTTTGAAAGTGTTGTAACATTTACTAGTGATGGTTTAGCTGTCCAACCTGAAGCAACATGCCCCTCAGCGATTGATTTATCCAAAGATGAAAGACCAGGATTCGATACAAAATATATTTCAGCTGTTCCTATTTCATCACTAACAGCTACATTAAGATTAATATCTTCAGCTCTTTTATGTAAATATTGTTTGTGAAACTTAGGATTTGGTTCAATATTAATACCTCTCCAACCTTTCTCATAAAATAATCGAGTAACAGAATCAGTATCAGGTGACCATGCGCCAACATCAATATAAAAACCATTCGGAATATGACCTAATGCCCGCCAAAGCATCACATCTTCAAAATTCTGAGCATAAGAGTTAATGCTACCCATTAAAACTACTTTTTTGTTGATTTGTCAGGAATAAAGCATTTAACCGTAAAACACTCTCATACCATGTTGACCCATGAAATTCACTCTCTAAATTTTTTTGAGGATTTTGAAGCTGACTTTTCAATTTACTTACAAGCATATTGTCGTCACTAAAATACTCAATATTTTTATAACCATACACGACTTCCCGAAACACAGGAATATCTCTCACTAGCAATGGTTTAGCATAATAGATCGCTTCTACAATTGGTAATCCAAATCCTTCACCATACGATGTTACTAATACCACATTTGCCATTTCATACAATTTTTGGAGTACCTGATCACTTACATTTTTTAGCCAAAACAGCTTAAAACCTTGCTGTGGATGAGAAAGGAGTCTCTCTTGTAATTTAACTGTTTTCCACCCTGTCTTTCCGACAATAACCAATGCAATATCTTCTCCAGTGTCCCAAAAAGTTTTCATAGCTTTTAGTGCATCATCATATCCCTTGCGCGGTTCAATCGTCCCGACCATAAGAATAAACTTTTGTTTTTTTAAGCTCTCCAGTATGCCTGCTATTTGATCATCCATCCCTGAGCTTGGCATACTGGATGCTATCTCGCAGCCAAGGGGTATGGTAACGATTCGAGGGGTATGAATACTAAAGTTTTGATTACAAAGCCACTCTCTTAACTCATTTTTCACTGAATTTGATATGCAAATAAGTTGATCGCTATAGACAGAAATGGTACGAAGCCACCGATGAAAATTTTTTACAGATCGTGAAGTGAACCACTCGGGATGCAAATGGGGTAACATGTCGTACACAAGGATATGAAGTTTCACTCCTTGTAGTTTCCAGTTCAAAAGTTGCTTTTTATGCAAGGGTAAAAAACGTGCTACCAGATCAAGACCAAAAAAAATATCTTTATTATTTACAACAACATCAGCTATGGGCATTTTATTATTATTATCATACGAAGTAAATTTATGGACAAATACGCTATCAGCATAACGATAACCATGTTCGCGAGTACAAAAGACAGGTAGGACGTGATAACCCTCGGGTGGATTAGCAAATAATTGTACCAATAACGCCCGTACTACACGCTGAATTCCTGTATGCGCATCCTCTTGGATAATAGCTGACACATCGACTAGAAGCTGCTTGGATTGAATTGAAATCTGTGGACGATTTTTTCTCATCTGCTTTAAAAGAGTCATGCGCTGCGAGGAAAGAGAACGTGTACTTAATTTTAGTTTAGAAATCATAAGGCAATACTCTTGTCATAAAATTCAAATGCTTCATCAATATGATCAAAACTATAAAGTTTCCCAGCAATAAGGACAGCTGCATGATCACAATGTTCTCGAATATATCCTGGATCATGAGAAACCAAAATCATAGATCTATCTCGTCGTTTTTCAAAAAGCTCAATATTGCATTTTTCATGAAATCGGCTATCCCCAACAGCTACAATCTCATCAATAAGAAAACAATCAAATTCAATCGACATTGATATAGCAAAGGCAAGTCGTGCCCGCATTCCTGCTGAATATTTTTTGATCGGTTCGCGTAGATACTGCCCGAGTTCTGAAAATTCTTCAACAAATGCAATCTTATCCCGATAATCCGCACCATATACGCGGCAAATAAATTTCAAATTATCAATACCTGTCAAGCTTCCCTGAAAGGCTCCTCCAAAGGCAAGCGGCCATGAAAGGCGCATACCACGATAAATATGCCCTGATGTCGGAAGCTCTGCACCACTCATCAAACGGATTAGCGTCGATTTTCCAGCACCGTTACGTCCTAAAATACCAACCTTCTCACCACGCTTAACCTCTAAATTAATATGATCGAGAACAGTACGTGACCCTGCACGAGTATGATACTTTTTGACAATATTTTCTAATTTTATCATTCAGGTTCCACACGACGACTAATATCTCGTTCCATCGCAAAACCAAAAAGTGTCAAACAAAGATTACAAACTGCCATATATCCCATATCATAATGAGCATGTACCGCGCTGCCAAAAAAGCCCTCCCGCAAAATCTCAACACCGTGAACCATAGGCAGATACAAAACCACATTTTGCGCCTGCTGCGGCAACCATTCCACCATAAAAGCAGCACCTGAGAGCGGAAAAAGTAAGTAAGAGATTGGATGCCAAAGCTTTTCAATCACCTCTGATCGTTCACTTAATGCTCCAAGAAACAGTGCCAATCCAGCACCAAACCACGCTAACATTGCCCAACCAAAAATGACTTTTAAAATATCGTGAGGAGGAATAATCCATTCGATTCCGAGAAAAAATAGGGTTAAAATAACAAACGATGCCCCTGCACCAACAATCTCCAATATAATCCTAGAAGCAAAAATATCGATAACCCGAACATTGCGATGATACATAAGACTTAGATTCGGCATGATCGCAGCCGTCGTACGACCAACAGTATTACGCCACACCAAAACAGAACTGTATCCTGTCAACGCAAATGCAGTAATCGGGAGATTTGAACCATGCGTTGCATCTGCCATCATCCACAGAGCTGTTACCCCAAGTGTAAACATCATCGGCTCTGCAAAAAGCCACAAAAATCCAATATTGTGACGCCCATAGCGGGTGATAATCTCGCGCATCAAAAGTGCACCAATCACACGTAATTGTATACGGAATGATCGGCCCAAAGAGGCTCGTTTAATCATTATGCTCACGAATACCTGCTAACAGCATCGATAAAATTCCCCAAACAATCAAACCAAGTATAAATACCGTTAAAATACTTCTAATGCGTCGCGGTTCAAGTGCAATATCCGGTGTATTTGCCTGACTAATACGCTCTAAATAGAGGTGCTGACGTAATGCTTCATTTCGTGCACTCTCCAGCGATGCAAGAGCTGCTGCAAGCTGTTTACCTGCAAAATCACGCTCAAGAATTAGCTGTTCATATTTGGATGATTTTTGTGCCAAAGAACTATTGCTTCCTGTAACTTTAGCTGTTTCAGATGCAATTTGAGATGTCAAGTTTGCGATTTTGTTTTGCAACAATTCCACTTGTGGATTTTCAGGAGAGAGGCTGATCATCTGGGAGAGCTGAGCACGTGTTGCGATCAATTCATCTTGAATTTTTGATACCAGTTGGAGCTGAAGTGCTGACTGTTTTTCCGGATCAAAAACTGATTTGGCATCACGGTATGTCGAAACGGCCATAGACGCTGTTTTCGCACGCACCATCGCACGCGCTACTTCATCCTCCGCAAATCCGATCATATCCGTACGACCGCGTTCATTGAGGCGATTAACCAGTTGTTCACTGATCGACAATAGATACTCATTGATTTTTTTGGCTTCATTGGCATCAAAAGCCTGTACACTTAAGGTCAAAATGGAGGATTGAGAATCAATCGATATTCCGATATATTTTTGATAATATTTATACAATGCTTCAAAACTGTCATCGAGTCCAAAACCATTGAAACGGCTAAATATATCTGATTTTGAATCACCATAAAGCTTATGATAGCTGAGATTTTGATCCAATGAAGTTAGGGCATCACGAGAGAGAATATAATCACGCACCGTATAAACATCATCATGCGCACTGCTTAGTCCTGTGCTTTGCAACATCGCTCCCAGACCTGAAACCGTCGGTTTATCCGGTGCACGAACGACAAACTGTGATTCACTAATATAAATATCAGAGGCAATCATTCCATAATAGATGGATGCAATCAATGTCGGTGCTACAACTGTAGCACTAAAAAGACGGTATTTTTTAATCCAGTTTAATGTTAATGCCAAAAGTTACCCTCGATTATAATCATCAGTAATACGAACTATGTCGTCCTCACCTGTATACTCACCCACTTGTGCTTCAATCAGTACTACAGGTATTTTTCCCTCATTCGTTAAGCGATGTATCTCTCCCATTTTGATATAGGTGCTTTCATTGGGACGAATGAGCATACTATGTTCTCCTACTGTTACTGTTGCTGTACCACTGACAACGATCCAGTGCTCACTACGGTGAAAATGTTTTTGCAAACTTAGGCGTTGACCCGGTTGAACAACAATCCGTTTAATTTTATATCCTGGAGTGTCTTCTAAAATAGTATAGGTTCCCCATGGTCTATGCGCTGTGAGATGAATGTTGTGCATTTCACTCTTACGGTTTTTAAGTTCTGCTACAACTTTTTTTACTTTTTGAGATGACCCTTTTTTAGACACAAGCAGAGCATCACCCGTATCAACAATAATGAGATCTTCGACATCTACCGTAGCAATCTTGCGACCATCACACAAAATAAGATTATTTTTACTATCAATGCTAATATGATTATCACATGACGTATTGCCGTTAGCATCTTTTGGTAGTTCCTCATAAAGAGCATCAAAACTCCCCACATCACTCCATCCAATATTGCTTGCAACTACTTTGACACGATCGCTTTTTTCCATCACAGCATAATCAATACTGTCTTCTGGAATAGCAATCATATCTTCGTGTTTGATTCTCGTCAACCCGTTAGTATCTGCCTTTGCCAATGCGATTTTACAACTATCATAAATTTTCGGAGAATACTTTTGGAGTTCATCTAAAAAAACGCCTGCTTTGAAACAAAACATTCCTGAGTTCCAATAGTAATTACCCGCATTTACATACTCTTGAGCTGTAATAACATCAGGTTTTTCTTTAAAAGATATCACCTCGTCCCCATCTGATTCGATATATCCAAATCCCGTTTCAGCAAATGCAGGGGTAATTCCAAATGTTACTAAGTAATCTTGAGAAGCAAGTTCTTTAGCTCGGGTAACGACTTGTAAATAGGCATCCTGATCTTTGATAAGATGATCGCTGGGGGTAATAAGAACAATTTCTTGCGGGTCAAGCTCCATACAAGCTAGCGCAATTGCAGGGGCTGTATTGCGTCCGATAGGCTCTAAAAGGTACTTATCTGTAGTTTTATGTAGTTCTCCAAGCTGGTCTAATGCTAAAAAATATTGCTCTGTATTGGAAACAATAAATTGTTTATTACAAATAGAATTATTTCTCTCAACTGTCAATTGAAAAAGTGATTTATCATCAAAAAGTTTTACAAATTGTTTTGGCATAAGCGTTCGACTAATAGGCCATAAACGAGTCCCGCTTCCACCGCATAGAATTATATTTATCATAAAAAAACCTTTACTTTTATATACTAATTTAAGGGTAGTATTTTACTACTATTAGTATGCTATTATACTTAAATGAACACCTAATCACTTTCAGACATATCTCCCTCTTCGATCATACCATCAAGCTCTGATCACGCACACATATACACGATTTTACTTCTCTATAAAATCATAAACCCCATCGAAATGCTCTAAATTTAGCGATAATAAATACCGTGAACGCTCAATATAAATATCATAAAGCAACTCAGCATAAGAAGATTTCAAGAGAGTGAATGCTTCAATCGCTTCGGTAAATTTTCCGCCATAATAAAGCTGTAATGCACGGTGGAATTCATTGAGTTGACGTTGCATCTCTTGGGTAGGAGTTCCTATTGCAATGACTTCATAGATCCGTATTGGGAGAGATTTACCTTTGACTCGCACGGTATCGAGTTCACGAATCACATACGTTGATTGCAACCGTTGATACGTAAATTCTGAGATAATAAGACGTACGTGATAATGTTTACATAACCCTTCAAGGCGAGAGGCAAGGTTGACGGCATCACCTACCACCGTATAATCGGATCGCCCTGTAGAACCAATATCCCCTACTGTGACGATCCCTGAGTTAAGCCCGATCCCGAAATCAAGACGAACGCCAAACTTGGTGTAAAATTTATCATTGAGCCTTTCCCGTAACGATAATTGATGCAATGCTGATTCTACCGCCCTATCGGCATGGTGCTCAACATGATTGGGGGCGTTCCAGTATGCCATGATCGCATCCCCAATAAATTTATCAATTGTCCCGTGGGACTCAATAATGGAAGTTGCCATCGTCGTCATATATTCGTTGAGAAAGGAGACGAGCTTTTGGGGAGAGCCAAGCTGTTCGGAGATAGTGGTAAAGGAGCGAATATCGGAAAAAAAGATGGTTACTTCGACTTCACGGGTACTAAGGGCGTCATCTATATCGGAAGAGAGCAAATCGTCCATCACTTGCTTGGAGACTTTTTGGGCAAATTTTTTCTTCACCTGTTCTTTTTGGCGATGTTCAAAAACAAAGTTCATCCCCAAAACAGAGAGGATCGATACCGAGAGGGTCACGAGGATAAAAAAAAGATTGATGATAATATGGTGGGTAAAAAGGAGATAATAATTGAGATAAAGAAGTCCCCAGAAAAGAATCACGTATCCCACGATCAACACAAGAGGACTCAAACGGGTGAGTGGGTAAAAAACGATAAATGAGAGAAAAATAATGAGGGAAATCTCAGCAACTTCACTCCATTGGGGGTGTTGTAGCATATCGTGATTGAGGAGATTGTCGATAACCGTAGCTTGAATCTCGATACCGGGAATAATGTTATCAAAGGGGTTGGAGCGCAAATCCATCAATCCGTATGCCGATGTCCCTACGAGGACAAATTTTCCCTCTACTGCACGTTTATCAAACGTGTTATTGACGATATCAGAGGCACTAATATAGCGAAACGTTTTCCCTGGACCACGATGGTTGAGATAAAGGCGTCCATTACGATCGGTGGGAATTTCCATATCACCTGTACGTAAAGAGACAAGTCCGAGAGGAGAGTAATTAATCGTGACTTTATGCGCATTGAGGGCGATACGGAACATTTCAAACGCCAAAGAGGGGTAAAGGGCATCACCATACCGCATTATAAGGGGGACACTTCGGATGCTTCCTGTCGCATCAGGGACGTTGTTGATAAATCCGCTCGAATAGGAACTGTTTTGGAGTGAGGGGATATTGGTGAGTATCCCCTTGGGCTCAAGGAGATACTGGGTAGGGGGGATATTTTTTTCTATAAAAATAGCGGGAATATTGGGAACACTAGACGAGGATACCTTATAACTACGATCAAAATTGAAAATATACCCTAAAATCGTCGGAGTATCGTGAACGGTTTGTGCCAAGATGGTATCGTAGTTCGGTAAAGAGCGATGAAGATGAAATTGCTCACTGAAACGGTGGGGGGACGTTTTGTCCTCCTCGGAAAAGACCATGTCAAGTCCGATAATCCCCGCTTTTGCTGCGGTGAGATTTTGAAGCATTGTTGCAATGATGGAGCGTTCCCACGGCCATTGACCAATTTCATGAAGGCTTTTTTCATCAATATCAACAATAACTACTTCTTGAGAAGCGGGTACAGTGCCCCGTGCGATAAAAAGAAAATCCCGAATTCTGTCGTCGAGACTTTGGTAGGAAGCGGGTAAAAAAAGATAGGCGTAGGTGATCGCCGCACTCACCACCACAAAGAGAAAAAATTGGGTGAGTCGATAGGTGAGTCGCATTAGGGACGGATATTGGGTTGTAACTCTTGATCAAGGAGAATATTCGTCGTCATGCTCATCGCCGAATCGGTCAGAATATCCTGCATATTTTCTTGATTTCCTTGATCGAAGGACTCATCCCAATTGAGTATCCCACCACTCTTTTCAGCGGCAATGAGGGGGGGAGCTGTCTCATCAAAGGTATAGCTAAAAATAGTAGAAATATGAAATGTTTTTTCTAAATTATTAGCAAGTGCGGGAAGGGTAAGATTCTTTTTCAATCTATCCACAAGCTCCGGAATATAGAAACTCTTCTCTAAGAAAACTCTCAAATCTTCGGTGACAAATTCACGTAATGACCCCATAATCCCCTCTGCACTAAAAGGGATATACGATCCTGCTGGAACACTAGCGGTATTATTATTACGATCAGATACATCGACTACCCCTTGCAAACAAAAAATCGAAAGGATGCCGTCGGATTCCATATCGACCGTGAAATTGGTTCCCCGAATCCCAATCGTTGCTGTTTTGGTTTTAACGGTAAATTTTTCGGGGGCAATTTGACCGATTTTGCCACTCATCACCCGTATCGTCCCTGCAAGAACATTAAATTTGGCGCTAGAGCCATCACCACTGTCAAACAAATACTCATCGATGGAAAAACGGCTTTTCTTCCCAACGGTGATAACGGTACTGTCCTTGAAGGTGATTTGTACTTTTGAATTTTCATCGGTACTCACCACATCATTGGCTTCAAGGGCAATCCCAAGGGTAGCAGGAGAGAGTTTCGATAAACGCTCAATCGAAGCTGATCCGCTTAAGGCGGTAATTTTGGCAACGCTTCCCCACCCTGAAGAACTTAAAAAGAGGATAAAAACAAGGGCAATTAAATGGACCATAGCACTCTCCTAAAATCGACCTGATACACTCAGCGAGAGGGTATACTTGTCATAGCTGTAGATGGGAACCGTCGAATCGGTATGGGTATAACCGGCTGTCTCTTGAAATGAGACCACATCGTTTAGACGTTGAACCATATTAAAAGAGCCGTACCCTGTCACATCTTCTCGATGCTTTAAGAAAAGGGGATCGTAATCCTCGTACAGCCGTTGTTTGGCATTGGCATTAAACTGAAAAATCATTCGAGGATGAAGCTGATAGGTGTAGAGAAAACTTGCAATATATTCATGGTAACTGACATCGGCACGATCCCCTCTCTCTTTGATTTGACGTGAAGCAACAAAATCCGTTCGCAGTACATGAGTAGAGCTGGGAGAAAATTCCCATCCCGTAGAGAGTTCAACCGCATGACTATCCAAATCAGAAAATTCAAAATGGTTCTTCTGCGCCACTTTACACGAGAGAATTTGACGAAAATTGGGGGTGTAAAAATAGTTCCATTTGGGGTTAAGACTGTAACCCGTATAAAAATTCTTATCCCCTAAGTAAAAACGATTGATCCCACCGATGAGTTCATACAAAGAACGTTTCGTATTTAATGAGAGGGCTGGATAATACGATAAGAGCATCATATTGTAATCGGTTTCATCGAAGTAGCTACGATTGTACAAACTCAATCGGTTGCGAAGTACAACACCTCCCCGCTCCCCTATATCATAAAGGTGAGTCAACCCTGCAGTCTCTTCGTGCGCCATATCACTACGTATTGGGGATGCGGGAAAGGTTCCATAGGTGGGGAGAGTGTAGGTCTCATCAGAAGAACCGAAATTGACATTGGAATCGTAGAGCAATCCCCCCCGTGTAGTAAGAAAGAGAAAGTTTCGCTGTTGTTGCTTGGCGATGGAACCCAGATAATAGTCAATTGTTTTTTTCATATTTTCTGTCAGTTCAGGTGCTTTACGAATCGCTTCAAAATTCGTTTTCGCCTCATCGTACAACCCAAGTTTGTATTGTGTCCGAGCCAATTCAATTTGGTTTTCGAAATTATTGGGATCCAAAAAAGTGACCCGTTCAAACGCCGCCAATGCAGAAGGATACTCTTTGAGTTCGTAAGCACTTCGTCCCAAATAAAAATTAAGTTCAACATCATCAAGGGCATTAAGATAAAGGGAAGAAAGGAGAGCATACGCTTCATCATATGATTGCTCGATGTAGAGTTTTTTTGCCTTTTCGTACGAAACAGCATCCTCCAGAGAAAGAGGTTGTGCATAAAGAAAAGAACCAAGTAACAAAGAGCACGCAATAAACCGTAAAGGATACATCATACTAAATCTCCTTAAAAATCGAATGTGATATGAACGTCGTCAATATTTTCCGGTTTAAGAAAAGTATAGGCATAGCGTAAATAAAGACCACTCTCGTAAAAAAAACGAAAAATACGGCGATCCACATCTTCATCTTTTGCCATAAAATAGAGAATTTGCATCGATTCAGAGAGCTTTTTGGCTTTTTTATACGGGCGATCAGATGCGGAGAGAGCCTCGAAAATATCGGCAATCGCTAAAATCCGCGCTTCTATACTTAACTGATCCCCTTTGAGCCCAAGAGGATACCCCTTTCCATTGATCTTTTCATGATGACCTCCTGCGATTTCAGCAACCCGTTCTAGTTTTTTGGGGAATGGGAGTTCTTTTAGCATCCGCAGACTAACAGCCGCATGATTGTTAATAATATGGCGCTGACCCTCCGTCAATGTCCCTTTTTGAACGATTAAATTGTTCACTTCATCTTCACTAAGAAGAGGCTGTTCTTCATTATTGAGGATAAAGGTGCGTTTAGCAATTTCTCGAATACGATAAATATTTTCATCACTAAAAAACTCACCCCCTTTGTTCGCATTAATTAAAAAGAGGTACTCTGTATCCAGTAATGCAATCTCCTCCTTATAGCGCTCTTCGGATTGAGGAGATGCGCTTAAAAACGAAATATACGCATCTCGTTTGAGAATCTCATATTTGAGCTTGATCTCTTCAATCCGATCATAAATACTCTCCAATTTAGTCGATTTATCGATAACCTGTTCAGGGGTCGTGATTTTACCAATGTCGTGCATCAAAGCCGAAAATTTAATCTCTTTGAGCTGATCCTCATCATAATGGATATCAGGGAAGAGATCATCATCACTCATTGCCCGAGCAATCATAAGGGAGAGTTGCACCATACGGTCGATATGACCTGCTGTGTAGGGTGATTTTTCTTCGATGGCGACGTTGATGGTATTTAAAAATGATTCCAACAGAAGTTCCAAATCATTAATTAACCGTTGTTTTGTCAAAGTAACCGCTGCTTGAGAGCCTAAAGAGAGGGCAAGTTCTTCATCATGCGACTCAAAAGGGATCGTCTTTCCAAACTGGTCTTTTTTATTGATGAGCTGCAATACACCGATCAGATTATCTTCATGATCTTTCAAGGGAAGCACAAGCATCGATTCGGAGTGATACCCTGTTTGTTGGTCAAACTTCATCGTCCCATTAAAATCATACTGTGTAGAGGTATAGACATCAGGAATATTAATAGTGATTCCATCAAGGGCACAAAGGACAGCGACCATATGACGATTGGGGTTATTATCCTCATCGAAAAGGTCCAACGGCTTCCATGCGATTTTTTCGCCCGTCCCCCCCATTTGAATATTCAAAGAATCATTTTGGATTACTTTGAATTCGAGCTGGTGGGTTAAGGGATGGTAGAGATAAAGGGTTCCCCCATCTGCACCTGTAAGCTGTTTCGTTTGGACAATAATCATCTCTAAAAGCGTTTCAATATTTTTTTCCGCCGAAAGAGCTGTCCCAATTGCAATGATTTTAGAGATAATCGATTTCTCTTTGAGTGAAGGGGGTAACGCTTCGAGAGGATCAAAAGCCAGTCGTGAAAAAATTTCAAGAACATGCCCACGATTTTTTAAAACACCAAGTATTTCGAGCTCTTGGATGATCGTACTTTTAAACTGAGCCTTGAAGTGCATCGGAAAGATCTTAAAATCTTTGCGGCGACAGAGAGCTATCTCTTCGGCTAATAATTGCGGTGTTAAATGTTTGCTGTCATGGGCAAGTGTTTGGTATGCGGAAGGGAATGATACATCGATAACGAGGGTGTGTATCGTTTCATCGCTATCAATAAGTTCCCATATTTTAGGACATTTATAGGTGTCAGAAGTAAATAAAAGGCTATGGTTCTCGTGTTTAATCACATAACCGCAACTGCCATCCGTATGATTTGTTTTAAAAGGAGTTAGTGTGATATCATCTATACAATACGGTGTATCCAGCGATATTTCGATCAGTTCAATCGTTTTAGCGGCATACTCGAGTAAATCAATCTCTTCAAAATTTGGCCAGATACGATGATTAAAAATAAAGTGGTGTAAATCTTCTAATGTCTCTTTTAAACCATAAATTTTTAAGGGAGTATGTTTTTCAGTCACAAATAAATCGGCAACAAACGGTATATCAACAATGTGGTCAAGATGAGAGTGGCTCAAAAAGATATGCTCAATATCCAAGAGCTGATGCCCTAACCCACCGATGAGATTACCCGCATCAATAACACAATGGTGACTAACGCGTAAACACGTCGTCCCCTCTGTCGGAGTTCGTGTTCCACTGGTACCTAAAAATTCAATGTAGTTCATAATTTTACCTACCGATTCAAAAATCCTACCGATTTTTCGCTGTCAAAATTTCCCTGTTTCTCTTTGCTTATTTCATCTTCAAAATCACTCAACATAAAAACAGCATTATCACGGGCAGCAACATTATACGCTGTATTTTTAACAATAAGATTAATTTGTCCCCCTGTTAATGGATGGGAACCAAGTTTACTCACATCAAACCCACTCTCATACGGGGCATTTTTGGGAAGCATCATTTTCCACAGCTCTAATCGCTGTTTTTGATCTGGTTTTTTGAACTCAATTTTATAGTTAAATCGGCGTGAAAAGGCTTTATCAATATTTTCAAGTAAGTTCGTCGTGGCGATCAAAATCCCTTGGAATTTTTCGATTTGTTCTAAAAAAATATTTTGCATCTGGTTGTGCATTTGATCGGCGGAAGAGCCTACCCCAGCAGAGCGTGATGCCAAAAATTGATCGGCTTCATTAAGGAGTAAAATCGGTTCTGTTTTCGTCTGACGGGTCAAATCGGCGTAAGTATCGAAGATTTTGCGTACATTCTTTTCGGATTCCCCGATGTACATGGAGAGGATTTTAGAACAATCAAAACTTAACACCTGACGCTTGAGCGAACGGGAGAGCGAATGTGCCGTAAGGGTTTTCCCCGTCCCCGGAGGGCCGTAAAAGATAATCCGTGCATCAATCCCCGCTTTTTTGTCCTTCACCCCCCATTGATGAAGACGCGAAATGACCTCTTTATCCAACTGACGCATAAGATTTTGGAGTGTTTTCTCAGTTGAAACGTTAAGAACAACACTCTCTAATGAGGTAACCGGTTCAATCAGTTCGAAAATCTCCTGCTCTTTAATGAGCATATCGAGTTTGAGCTTGCTTGCTTTTTTCTTTTTTTGGGGGTGCATAATACTCTGAAGCACCTCATCGACGATGTAAAAGGCACGACTGATTCCCCCAAAAGGGTTGAGCATCTCCTCATAATCGATCACATCATCGTTGATCAAACGTGCACCATCTTCGAGAAGGGCACGATTCTTGATCCGCTCATAATCATCAAAGCTTATCAAATCAATGAGGGTATTCATCTCACGTAGATTCCCCTCGGTAGCACTGTATTCCTCTTTAAGAAGTGCCAAAAAAATTACCTGCTCTTTTGGCTCCAGCTTTTTTTGTTTGAAAAAACGATCCAATACAACATCCTGAGACGTTTGTGCAATCCTCTCATCAATACGCTTTTCCAATAAGTCCAGTTTGCTTTGAAATCGGTTTACCCCCATCGAGTGATCATTTCCACTGTGACGGACGACGGACATCTTTTGGTAAAGCTCAATACGGAAAAACTGATCTTGTAGATATTCTAAATGGTCGGCATACGGTTTGATCTCAGGGAGCGTCATCTCCAACGACCCCTCTTCGAGAAGCTTCATAAAAAGTGACGTCAAAGCAACAGGGGTATTAAAAAGTTCCAGAGAAGAGAGCTCACTGATTTTGATCGGGGTAAACGAGTGGTGGGTCATCCATCCCAGTTCCAAAAGGGTTTTAATCTCCCCAAAATGGCTCAAATACTCATAATTCTCCGCCCCATAAATCTCTTGTAACAGTTCCGATACGGGGACATCCTCTTGGGACTCTAAAAACTTACGGGTTAAGAGTTGCAAGATTTTTGCCTCGTCAACGGTACATTTGAGCTGTCCAAAAATATGCGTTTTTTCAATGGTTTTATTGTCTAAAAAGTCGATTAAATATTTCAATGGTTTCCTTGTTGTTTAAATATTCGTTTTAAAACGTTGCCTATGGCACTCTAAAGATCAAAAGCGATACTCGATTCCCGCTGTGACGAGATAGGCGCGGGCATGTGAGAATGTGCCGTCAATTGTATTATTTTTCACATAACGGGAATCTTTCATATCCACCAAGCCAGCAAGTCCGATATTCCATACTTTATCGATTTGGTAACGTCCACCAAGAGAAGCAATAAGGGCATCGGAATCAGGAAGTTCATACCCTAACGTTGCAGTAGGAACAGGTGTTTTATCGACTGCAACCCCCGCCATCGCTACCCAACGCTCATATTTTTGGGTAAGCCCTAGACGGTAGGTGTTAGTGTTTTCCCAGTTTTTAGGTTTAACTCCACCAAAAAAACCTTCCGCATAAGGGTGGGTAAAATCAAAATTGAGTGTTTTATACGCGGACCAATAGGTTCGCTGATACACTGCTTCAACCGTTGTCCCCGTATCAAACGTATAGGCGCACGCTAGATTTAATGTAGCGGGAATCGGAGTAGTCACAGAAGCATTATAATTGCCACTGAAAGCAGGCAATGGCACGGTAGGTAAAACTCCCGTATACGCCAAATTGGCATTCCCTTCCACATTTAAATTCACTTTGGATCGATAGGTTGCTGCTAAGGATATATTAGAGGCAAGATGATAATTAACGGCAAGGTTATACCCATAATTGACAGCATCTCCAGTCATATCTTGTGAATAGACCCCTGTTCTACTCGCTTTTACCACTCCACTGCTCGAAATCACCCGAAAACCAACCCCCATACTGACCGCATTAGTAATAGGGATCGCAATAGAGGGATTAAATTCAATCACTTGAAGAGTAAACTCTTGGGCACTTGCTTTGGCAACGGCACTATCCCATCGCTTCGACAATCCAGCAGGAGTGACGATACTAAATCCAACACGCGCCCCATTATCCCCCAATTTTTTAGAGGTATAATGAAGCGACGGAACCAAAAAATTCTCTTTTTTAGAACTGTAACTGCCCGTTGTCCCTGAAAAATCAATCGCACTCAACCCAATATAAGTCGTATCCACTTCCAGCAATTGGACATCGTCGTTGTACACCATCGCCGCAGGATTATAGTACGCGGCATCGGCTCCATGGGCATTAGCAATATAGGCTGCACCAAGTGCCGTCGCATTGACCGAACTCTCAGGAATAGCGTATCCCCCCGCCATAAGTGTTGCCGATGCAACCGCCGAAATCAAAATCATTTTCATCTTCTACTCCTGCATTGAATATAAAAGCTCTATCTCCTGCGCCCAAATCGTCTCATCAATCGTCTCTAAAACGAGTGGAATATTATCCATACGAGGATCATTCATCAGAAAACGAAACGCATCCAGCCCGATTTTCCCCTTACCCAACGAATCGTGCCGATCGACGTGGCTCCCAAGATCAGGTTTGGAATCGTTAATGTGCATCCCTTTGAGATAGTTAAACCCTATTATTGTATCGAATTCTTTCCATGTTGACTCATACGCCTCACGGGTACGAATATCATACCCCGCCGTAAACATATGACACGTATCGATACATACCCCAACACGTGATTTATCCTCTATCCGCTCAATAATTGCCGCAATCTGTTCAAACTTCCATCCGAGATTAGACCCCTGCCCCGCCGTATTTTCGATGGTGAGATTTACCCCCTCAACCATCTTGATCGCCTCATTCATACTCATAGCGATACGGTCGATACACTCTTCTTCGGTGATTTGTTTGAGATAACTACCGGGGTGAAAATTGAGCCGATCCAGTCCCAGCTGAGAACATCGTTGCAACTCATCAATAAACGCCTCCAACGATTTTTGTCGCTTCTCCTCTTCGGGATGTCCCAAATTGATCAAATACGAATCGTGGGGGAGAATATGACACGGTTGTATCCCGCTTTTGGCAAGATTATCCTTGAAAAGCCCTATCGTCTCATCTTCGAGAGGCTTTGCCGCCCACTGTTTTTGGTTTTTCGTAAAGAGAGCAAACGCTTTCGCCCCTATTTTCATAGCATTAAGAGGGGCGTTAAAAACTCCTCCGCTAGCTGAGACGTGTGCACCGACGTATTTAGACATTATTTTTTCCTTGTATAGTTTTTATTGAATATAATTGTTGACTTCTCTTGTACTTTTATTTAACGTTTAATTCGATGTAAAAGTGCCAATACAAATGCACCACTAAAAAGCCATAATAAACTTCTTTCTACCCATCCCCAAAAAACTGCTCTTTGTGAAACTTCCTGAAACCATTGTTTATTTTCTGACAGAAAAGGAAGGTTGAAATGGCTTAATGAATAATAAAATTCAGTATGCCAATGATTTTTCAACCTTGGCACATAAAAATTAGTTGAGAGATTACTATCCAGTTTTTTATCTAAATAAAACCCTTGTTTGCCCTTATTCTCAACTTGAACAAGTTTACTTTGATTAATATCTATCACGATAGGAAGTGATTTATTCTCATCATAGCTCTTTAATAAAAATAGAGGGGTGCTACTTGTAGCAACGTAATCTTTATTTATTTCAAATGGTCTCAAGAAATACGTTTTCAACCAGTCTGGCTGAAAATATAACGGGATAATTAAACTTGGAATCCATGCGAATAAAACAACTGTTGCTATTAGTAGCACCAAAGGACGTATAAATCGCTCACCAAAACCATTTACAAAATAATGCGTATTTAATACCCACGATTCAATCCAACTTTTTTTATCCGTACTAGAAATCATTTCTATATAACGCTGAGCATAAAAGAAATTTCCAGCTGTCTGAAAATCGTTCTTAGCAAAATTTTCTTTGAGCTGTTTATATAGTTCTATCAAACTAAAATAAGACCCCTGAATTTTTTCTCTTTCTCTCATATAATCTTGATCTTTTTTAGATTTATACGAAAACTGGATTAACTCATCGTTTATCAGACTTTCATCTTTACAGCCAAAATGATAATGAAAATTTTTGATTTTATTAAGAGCCATCACATTAGTATTTTTAAAAATACCACCAAAAAGGTATTCAAAGGGATGAAAAAAAGCATTTAAACTAAATAAGGCAATAAAAACGTATGGAATAGCAACAAACAACATTATATAAAAAAGAATTGCAATAATTGATTCTTCTGTAGGCAATAAACTATCAAAAAGCAATAAATTGCTAAAAAAAAGAGTTAAACCAATAATCATAAATATTAAAAATGGAAGTATTCTTCGATTCCATTTTTCATCTAACATATTTACATATTTATGATTCTTAATCTCTGGAAAAATACAATTTCTAAACTCTGCTTTATCTACTTTGGCATTGAGAAAAAAACAATTCGAAAGGTCACAATTTTGAAACGAAACTTTATCTAAGATTTTATTACGAAAGTCTGCTTCTTCCGTTTGTTTATTTATCCCTACAAAATAAATTTGACCATTACCATCCTTATGATTTTCAAACTTTATCGAACGTATCCGTCCAATTTCTTCAGTTTCTAAAAATCCATCTCTGTTGGCATAATTTCCCAAATCAATAACAAAATCACTGTCTAACTGAAATGGTCTAAATACAAAAGTATCAATATTTAAACAATTCTGCTTATCTCGACTTTTAATTCCACCACCTTTTTCAAAATTCACATTATTGAATTCAAGTCTTTGGCATTGAAAATTATCAAAACGAACATATTGTTGAAAAGTTACCTTTTCAAAAGAAATAGTTTCAAATTTACAATCATACTCTTCAAAAAAAGATTTGAAATTTTGGATTCTTTCTTCAAAAACATTATTTTCAAAAATAAGCGATACTTTTTGTCCACTGCATTGAGACAATTGAGTAAAAAAGCTTTTTAAACCCTGTGTATCATTTATCCACTTTGGGCATTGTATCAAATTAATATTCATCCGATTTTGACTTTAATAATCAGAAAAATTACACTCAAAAAAATACCAAAGAACCAATAGCGATATCTTATTTTTTGCTTTTCTAAATCACAATTATTTTGATGCCTTAATTGCATTGCTTTTGCTTGTTCAACTATGATTTTTTGCTGAGCATTAAAATACTCAGTGACAAATTTTTCACCTATTTTACTATTTTCTAAATCTTTAGGTATATCGATTTTAATTTCCCTATCACTAATTCTTTCAATTTTAATTTCAGCCATTTTTACCCTTCTTCACTATTCACTAACCTCATTTTTATTTTTAAATTTGAAAAATTGGGCGAATGCAATACCCACTGTCGAGGTCAAAAATAGTGCTGCGACAGTAGTATTTCCTTCTCTTGCAAAATATGCTCCACCTACAAGGGTAAATACTCCTATTGAATACGCCATAAACTGACCGAGAAAAGCATAAATACGGATGTATGGAGCCTCTTTTTCACGCATATTTTGTTCATTCTTTTCAATAGAAATAATCTCATGTTGTAGATCAAGTTCTTGTTGTCTAAGTCCGATAATTTTATCGACGAGTGCAGGATAATGATTTTGCATACTATGAAGAGCATCTATCTCTGATGCCCCTAAATGATAATTATTTTGCTGAAGAGTTAAGCTGTTTTTCTCAGTAAGATGCAGTTCTGAAGCTTTTTGATTGATTGCTTTGCGCTGTGATTTCGTCAATTTTGTCACGGGTAAATTTCCTATGTGTAGTCATTTTACGATCAATTTTATTCGAAATATCCCCTAATTTATTCATTTGTGAATAATCAATCGGAGTAAAAGCATTGGTAAAACCAAATATAAGTGCTTTAAGTTTATCGCTCATAAATACACCTCTTTTTTCTTTATTGTGCAATTTTAGCACAATTCGATTCACTCCGTCCCATTACTCTCCTGAACATCCCTAATCTTTATCATCAATCCATTCATCCGATCTTTGAAATAGATCTCACCCGTTTTGCGTTGATATACGATGTCCATTGTCTCATTTCGAATATATTGGGTTTTCATCCCTCCACACGATTCACTTGTATTGTTTCCATCGAATATAGGGGCATTTTGCAAAATACGACGCATCGTATCACTGGGATACCCCTCATAGAGATAATCACGATTAAACGCCTCTTCTCTCATACATCCCGCACTCACACAGACATTACGATCGATGGAAATCTTCTCTACGGCAACTCCTGCCGTAAAAAGTTCAACCTCTACGGCATCATCTGCATAACGAATGTAGCCCATATCGGAAAATTTGAGTTTGGGGCTTTTGATCGTAATGAGTTTAGGTTCACTTATTGTATATTGTTTTGTCGTACATCCCCCCATCAAAAAGAGGAGAAGACTAACCCATAGGATAGAGAATTTTGGCATGAACTGCGTCCAATTTTTGGAGTATTTCATCGCTAAGGGTCAGATCTATTGCCGCTAAACTTGCATCCAATTGCTCTGGAGTTGTTGCCCCGATAATCGTGGAGGCGACAAAATCGAACTGCTTGCTCCACGCAATCGCCATCGTTACAGGGTTTAATCCTGCCTCGTGAGCGATACGGAGATATTCTTGGGTCGAGGCAAGGGTTTTGTCATTTAAAAAACGTGCTGCCATGAGTCGTTGACGTTTGTTTGTAGAGTTTACATAATCGCTAAAACGTCCTTGTGCAACGGTGGATTGATTGTATTTTCCACTCAACACTCCACCGCCAAGAGGCGAATAAGGGAGCAGTGAGATTTTCTCCTCATGACATAACGCACCGATTTCAGTCAAATCGCGACGGTTAAGCAATGAAAAGTTGTTTTGTATCGACTCAAAACGGGCTAATTTCTCATATTTGCTCACCATCAACGATTTCATCGTACCGCGTGCCGTATCATTGGACGTTCCGATATAACGTACTTTACCGCTTTGCACCAGTGAATCAAATGCCCGCATCGTCTCTTCGATGGGAACGATAGGATCGGGCCAGTGCATCTGATATAGATCAATATAATCAGTCCCGAGACGTTTGAGCGATCCCTCGATAGCCCGTTCGATATGAAAACGATCACACGCCGTAAGCCCGTGACGAATGGGGGGGACAAACCACCCTGATGCTGCCCCTGCTACTTTGGATGCCAATATTAAACTATCACGCGGTTTGGTTTTAAGCCATCGCCCAACCATCTCCTCGGTAAGTCCTGAGAGTTCGAAGCTTGGCGGAACAGGATAAAGCTCTGCCGTATCGAAGAAATTGACCCCAGAATCGTATGCTTTGTCCATAATTTTAAACGCATTTTTTTCATCACACTGACTACCGAATGTCATTGTCCCCAGACAAATCGGCGATACACGTAGACCGCTGCGCCCAATAGTGCGATATTCCATTATTTATCTCCAAAACACTTTTTAGTATTGTATCAAATTGCTCCATTTCTCTCTTTATTTTTTAAAAACTTGTTATAATAACCAAAACTTATTTTATAAACAGGAGAAAACAATGATCAATATTATTAATGATACCTATGCAAAATTTCAAAAAATCCATTCCCTCTTAGAGGAGATGGAATCAACGGATACTCTTGATTTTGGACAACTCAGTGATGCAACTCAAGCCGCCTATATTGTCATGAACGAAGGGATGTGTGTTAATAATACCGTATGTCAGGAATGTGCCCAGCATCGCGATTTTTTACAGCGGATGATAGGGGTTGTGGAAGAGCTCGAAAATGGTGCACCGCTGATTCAAGAGTATCGTGATACACTAGCGGCGTATGCCATCATGGTGAACGAAACACTCAAAAAGATAGCCCTAGCACGTGACTCTCTTTAAAAATAAAGATTAGCTCGCTGCTTGCAATGCGCAATAGGCCTCTTGGAGAAGCTGAAATTTCTCGGTGTACTTATTAACTATTTCAGGGCTCTTGGTCTGAACACGATCAGGATGATACCGCTTGGCAAGCTGTCGATACCGTTTTTTCAAATCATTCGCTTTTGACCCCATCGGAATCTCGAAAATAGCGTGATAACGGATCATTTTATCCAGTTCATCATTTTTAAATCCAAACCCGTGAAACTGCCCGTAAAGCTTGCGCATAAAATCATCGTCGTAGGTGTAATTGATTTGATAATGGAGCACTTCACGTCGATTAAGGGCTTTTTCCAAGCGTGTCTTACCCGCCATGGTACTCACATCGATATAAAGCTGAGTAGAGGTACTGTTAGTGACCAAGGAAGAGAGTTGTTGTTTTAAATAACGCATTACCCATATATTTGGGGTCAAAAAAGTGACTTTAACCCGATTCGGGCCAAATGCGAACAGTTCAATATCTACTTTTTCTGATTTCTTATACGGTACTTCAATCCGTACGGCAGCACTTTTACATTTACGCAGTGATCGACGATAAAAAGAACCTGTCAAATCATTCTCACGGGTATAAACATCACTCAACGTATCGAGAAACTCTTCTTTTTGTTTCATTAAGCCCTCATTATTCAACACTAAAACCCCGTTATCTAAGAAAAGGGTATTGTGGATATGATGATCAAAAAATTCTTCCATCCACGGCTCGTGAAGGGTCGTGGAATCACCTTGAACAAAAATAGCATTATTGCGCAAAACGACTCTCACGAAACCCCCTCTTACGATGATATTGAAATGAATAAAGCAAAAAGAGTACCAACTATTATTATACGCTGACGGACTTTTTAGAAAATCTATTCTGTAATTTTTCCGTAGCACTCAGGACGGCGATCACGTACCAATCCCCAATAGTGACGGTGTTCTCGAATCACAACAGGATCAAACTCGCTATAGAGAATCTCCTCTTTGTCACGTGATGCTTCGGCGACTTTTTCCCCCGTATGATCGGTGATAAACGAAGAGCCGTAAAACGTCAGGGTACAACTCTCCCCTACCTCTTCGCCGATACGGTTAGCAGCGATAACAGGGATAATATTCGCGGCACTGTGTCCCATCTGTACCCGCTGCCAATGCGACGCCGAATCAACCCCGATTTCAGGTTCACTGCCAATAGCGGTCGGATAAAAAATCATATCTGCCCCCATCAGAGTGAGACAACGGGCCGTCTCAGGGAACCACTGATCCCAGCAAATTCCTACCCCGATATTCCCATAAGCAGTTTCCCATACTTTAAATCCCGTATCTCCCGGTTCAAAATAAAACTTCTCCTCGTACCCCGGACCATCGGGAATATGCGTTTTACGATAGTTTTCCATCACGGTACCGTCCGCATCAATCATTACAAGAGAATTGAAATAACGGTCACCATCCCGCTCAAAATAGCTAATGGGCAATACAACCCCAAACTCTTTGGCAATGGCACTAAATTGCTCTATAAGGGGGTTGTTTTCTAGCGGTTGCGCCCATTGAAAGTATTTTTGATCCATATCCTTACAAAAATAGACTCCCTCGAACAGTTCCGGAATCAGAATGATATTCGCCCCATTATGCGCCGCTTCACGCACCATGGCTTCCGCTTTTGCACAATTTTCCCCTTTATTCTCACCCATTTGCATTTGTATTGCTGCTACTTTTATCATACTACAACCTTATCCAATACTTTTTCAAAATTATAACGGAGTACTTATTAATTTTTAAACAATCTAGTGTTATCCTATTGGCATTTAATCGTATCAAAAAGGGGTCTCCATGAAACTCGATACATCGTTCAACCCGCTTCCGCAAGTGGGTATTGAATCCTCCAAACGTGATAAAACGCTCGAAAAAATTGCTACCGCTATAGAGATTGGGATGCAAGACAGCGCTTCCCGTTCCATCGCGGACACACTGCAAAATCAAGTCTCTACGATGTCGCAAGAGCTGATGAATAGCAATGACGGTATTTCGATGATGCAAATAGCGGGAGGGACATTAAACTCCCTGAGTGATCAAACTCAAACGCTGAATGATCTAAGTGTCCGTTACAACAGTGCCTCTCTCAATGATTCCCAAAAGCAAGAGTTACAGGGCGAATTTACCAAAACAGCTCAGTCAATGCAACAAAGTATCAATAGCAGTACTTTTAATGGAAACTCATTATTTGGAAGCACCTTAACCTTAGGAGATGGGAGTATATCCACATCCATTCCGACTCTTTCACCCTCTTCTCTTTCGATTACGAATCAAGATTCTCTTCAATCGTATCAAGACTCTTTGGCGCAAGCAGGTTCTACTATTAGCTCAACGACGAATGCCCTTATTGGTTCAACCAATACCCTTTTAAATCAAATCACAACAACCTCCGCGGCCAAAAGCCAAATAGCCGATACCGATATGGCGAATGCGGTCAAAGATTTTCAACAAAGTAATCTAAAGCTTGATATGACTCAAATCACAATGGCGCATCAAAACACCATGCTTCAACAAAATATGATGCAGTTATTGGGATAGACGTAGAGAGGAGCCGTTAAACTCCTACTTTTGAAGTGTTTCTATGAGCTTTTTGATTTGTTTCTCTTGGGTATAGAGAGAAAAATTGGTACGAACATACGCTTCAAGGAGTAATTTAAGGTCGTTATTTCCATCCACCTCAAAATCTTCCTCCATTTTCATTTTTAAAAAACGGGAAAAGTCCTCTTCAACGTCAATATCATACCGTCTGGTATTGAGAGTAAGAGAGACTTTGACGTTCACGATTACCCTAACAAGCTTTCAAGCTTAGAGACAATCTCTTCAATCTCAATATCTTTTTCCAACAACTCATCGCCCATTTTGGCAATCTCATCATCCTTATTTTTAAGAGTTTCACGAAGAGCAGAGAGTTCTTCTTTAAGTTCTTTTAGCTCGTTTGCCGTAGCAACGTGCTTGTCAACCAACTGAGTCGTAAGAGCAGCTAAACGCTCCATAGGGGTAATGTCTGAATTCATGATGAACCTTAGGTATGAATGTAATAACTACAATTCTAACATAATTTCGGTGAAGGTGAGTGGTATATTATCGATCTCCCCTATTTTCTTTACCCTCATGTGAGCCTCGGTTACCATGCTGATCGTCTCTTCGTTCTTCACGATATTGGTGACGATCTTGTTTCCCTTGATAATGCTCATTGATTCGGTTGTAATCCTCTCCACCGCGTCGTCGACCCCTCACCTCATCTGGGCTAATATGATGATACTCAGACAAGAAACGGACGTTAACACGATCAACAATCTCAGCATCTCTCAAACGATGACTATGTCTCTCAACCATATACACAGAACGAGGATCAAGACCAAGACGATGAGTAATATCCCACCAACTCATTCCCCGCGAACGCATATTGGTAATAAAACGGGCATCATGATGGGATTGACGAGACAAATAATAGACCACACTCATCTCATCACGCGGAACCGAACGTTCAATCACCATGATTTCTTGTTGCGGTACACCATAATAATTGCCAATAGAGAGGCTAAAGCCATCAATTCCTTGATCCGACCCCGAAATGCTAAAGTTTGCTGCACCAAGAACTCCGCTCAAACACGCCACTACTGCTGTAATAGATAGTATCTGTTTCATCTACTGCTCCTTCATTTTTAGTATTGTAACACTTTTTATTTATATCAAACATCTATAGGTATATTTTCTATGAAATCAACTCATTCTACTATAAGACAAACGCATTCATGGTTTCTACAAACTGTTTAAATTCCACTGAGGGAAGTGGTTTACTGAAATAATATCCTTGAACTTCATTACATCCATGAAGACGTAAAAAGGCTAACTGCTCGGCAGTCTCTACACCCTCAGCAATTGTTTGCAATCCTAGGTTATGCGCCATATCGATAATGGCGCTTACGATAGCGCGGTCGTCAGGATCAACGGAGATATCACGGATAAAAGATTGATCAATTTTTAGTTTGTATACTTTGAACTGTTTCAGATAGCTTAGAGAAGAATAGCCGGTAGCGAAGTCATCAATTGACATACGGATACCTTGTTCGTAAAGTTTGTTCATGATATCAATCGCAGATTGCAAAAAACGGAGACATCCGACCACTAAAAACGGAGCTGATCCGGCCAGTTTTGTTGGATGAAACGCGATTTTATATTCGTTTCAGGAAGGGTATTTTCTCAAATTTTACTACACTGTTTTTCAATTTAAACAGGAGTAGACATGAGGAATATTTTGTACCAGAACGAATCAGCCGTGGTCCTCCCCTATGAAAAACACCATTTTCGCTATAATTCGACTACTATTATAGAAACTAACGCAGAGTACTATTTTGCCGATTTTAACGTCCAAAATACTTCATTAGGGAGATTTGGGGCTTAAATTTGCAAGTGGCTCTCAAATAAAGGAATAAAATGAAAATTTTAATAGCTCTACTCACCCTGTTTAACTTTATCTATGCAGCTCAAATCGATGAGTTTGCTACTGAAGTAAATTATTTACGAAACTATGAAATGGCTATTAAAACTGCCAAAGAGCAAAAGAAGATAGTCATGCTAATCGTTGTAGCCGATTATTGTCCTTGGTGTAAAAAGTTTGAAAGAAAGTCGCTCAAGGAGCCTGCTGTTATGGCAAAAGCCAATGAAAGCTTTGTGGGTATTGTCATCGACAAATACAAGGATAAAGGAGAGTATCCCAAAGAATTTCTGACTCCCGTAATTCCTGCAGTATTTTTTATTGAGCCTAAAGAGCAGAAAATCCTAGCAAAAACAGTCGCCTATATGAAACCTGACGAGTTTACAAAAAATATGAATGATGCTCTAAGCCTCTATACGTCAGAGAAAAAATAATGAGAAAGTTATTTTTAGCGCTTTTACTCTCAAGTTCGCTTTTTTCTGCCTCGCTTTACACACTTGATAATGTCCATTCATTAAATCTTTACTTCTCGAATCAGACCGATTTTATGAGTCAGGATCAAGAAGGCATACTAAAGAGCATGGTCACAGAAAAGCTAAAAAAGAGAGGTTTTGTCTTGGGAGAAACGGATGCCCCTATCTTTGTCGTAAAAATCAATGCTTTAGAAATAGAAGGGACGCAAGCCATTCATATGGAAGTGGGTATTGGAGAAGAGGTCATAACAAAGCGTAAAGGCAAGATAGGGACTTTCGCTTATACCTATTTAGATAGCCAGTTTATAGAAGGGTATAGTGACCCTTATAAAAACACCCTTGAGTCACTCACGCTCTTGGTAGATGAATTTATTACTGCGCATAAAGAGGACAACGAGTAAGGATGGATGATGTTGATACGATGGTGGCTATAGTACTTGGTATGAAATAGTCAAAAAATTACCGTTTCACTGCTTTTGCTTTAGATAATTGTCTTGATAAAAATTGGTTTTTCAGTGGTGTTAAATAATTTAGAGGAATAGTTTTTGGAGCAGTTTATTTTTATTCTTGCGTTATTAATGATTGGTATTGTACTTCAAAAAGCTCCCGCCCCTGTTGATTTTGCCAAGAGCCTCAATTTCTTTGTAATCTATGTTTCGCTTCCTGCTACGGTATTGATTCAGATCCCGAAGATCCATTTTGATGTTTCAGCCCTTGGGGTTATTTTGGTTCCATGGCTGCTACTTCCGATAGTGATTGCGATGGTTATCCTCATGACCCGCAATCATCCTCCCCAGACCAGAGCCGCACTGTTGCTTGTTATGCCGCTGGGGAATACCTCCTTTGTTGGGATACCTATCGTTCATACCCTTTTGGGCGAAGAGGCGATACCGTATGTTTTGATGTATGATCAGTTCGGAACGTTTTTGATTTTATCGTTCTACGGTGCGGCGGTGATCGCACGCTATGAGACAGGGATGTTTCATAAACGGCTGATTATGAAAAAACTTCTCTTTTTTCCGCCGTTTATTTTTCTTGTATTTGCCCTTGTATTTGGGGAGACACCTTCGATCGCACAACCGTATTTGGAATTACTTTCATCGACACTCGTACCCTTGGCACTCGTTTCGGTTGGATACTCAATGAAATTTGGAGGAGAGGTTGATTACACTTTATTGACCCACTCTTTGGTCTTGAAGCTCGTAATTATGCCGTTTATCGCATTTGGAATTTTGTTTGCGATGGGAACTGATCCCCTTGCATTGAAAACAGCTGTTTTGGAATCGGGAATGCCTTCGATGATTACAGCGGGGGCTTTGGCAATAGCGGCGGGATTTGCCCCTGAGCTTAGTGCAGCCTTGGTAGGATATGGTATTATTGTTTCATTGGTAACATTGCCTATCATTGCCTATTTGATGGAGAGAGTGCTTTAGCCCCAAAATGAAATTGATAGATGAATTTCCAGCCATTCCTTTTTGTCATTATCCCCTTATCTTACCAAATTTGCACGGTTGTTTCATGCTAGAATATAACTTATAATGAACGTATTGGCACTGTTTTTAAGTATAAGTCGTATACTATGTGGGAACGATTATATGATTAACAAATCCAAATAAAGGGGATATTATGGCAAAAGGTCAAGATTCAAAAAAAGCAGTTAAAAAAGCACCAACAAAAACTTTAAAAGAAAAACGCAATGACAAAAATACGAAAAAAGGTTAGACATTAGGTATAATGAAAAAACGATAATTCAGTCTCTTGTTTTTTCATTACTTTAAAATTCAAATAAAAATACTTTTTCTCAAAAACCCCATCCAAAACCTCACCTTAAGCACGCAGCCTATAGGCAGTCATCCCCTATGAAAAACAGCAATTCCGCTATAATTACGAATATTTCTTAGAGGGTTCACCCATTGCCAATTTTTAAAGTTCATACCCCGTATCAAGCTGCCGGTGATCAGCCCGTTGCAATCGAAGCACTAGCCTCTGGTATCAAAAATGGAGAGCGTTACGTTGCCTTAGAGGGGGTCACAGGTAGCGGTAAAACGTTTACCATGGCAAAGGTGATCGAGAGCGTTCAACTCCCCACCATTATCATGACCCATAATAAAACCTTGGCGGCACAACTCTACAGTGAATTTCGTTCCTTTTTTCCTGATAATCATGTTGAGTATTTTGTGAGCTACTACGATTATTATCAGCCCGAAGCCTACATCCCTCGTCAAGATTTGTTCATCGAAAAAGACAGCTCTATTAACGATGAGTTGGAGCGTTTACGCCTCTCTGCTTCTGCCAATCTTCTCAGTTACGATGATGTGATCGTTATTGCCTCCGTCTCTGCTAACTACGGGTTGGGTGATCCTGAAGAGTATGAGAAGATGGTGCAAATCGTCGCCGTTGGGGATGAGATCAATCAAAAGAAATTGCTGTTGCGTCTTGTCGAGATGGGGTATGCCCGTAATGATACTTATTTTGACGGGGGGCATTTTCGCGTCAACGGGGAAGTGATCGACATTTATCCCCCCTATTGGCAGGATCAGGCGGTGCGGATCGAGTTTTTCGGGGATGAAGTGGAGCGGATGACTTTTTTTGAACCCCTTAGCAACACAGTGACCGAAAAAGTGGAGACCGTTACTATCTATGCCACCAGTCAATTTGCCGTGGGTCACGAAAAACTCTCTCGTGCTATCAAACGTATCGAAGATGAGTTAGGGGAACGGCTACAGGAGCTTGAAGCGCAAGGGAAGATACTCGAAGCTCAACGTCTGCGACAGCGGTGTGAATTTGATCTGGAGATGTTGCAAGCGACGGGGATGTGCAAGGGGATCGAAAACTATTCACGGCTATTGACCGACAAAAAAGCGGGGGAAGCTCCCTATACGCTACTGGATTATTTTTCCCTCCATCACGATAAGTATCTCATTATCGTTGATGAATCGCACGTCAGTCTCCCCCAATTTCGAGGGATGTTTGCAGCAGATCGGAGTCGTAAAGAGGTATTGGTTGATTACGGTTTCAGGCTCCCAAGCGCATTGGACAATCGCCCCCTTATGATCGATGAGTACCTCCATAAAGCACCCCATTATCTTTTCGTCTCGGCAACCCCTGCGATGCAAGAACTGGAGTTAAGTTCTACTGTGGCACAACAAATCATCCGACCTACGGGGCTACTTGATCCCCCCATCCTCATCAAACCCTCTACCAATCAAGTCGAAGATTTACACGATGAGATTAAAAAAACGGTTGCATTGGGGGATCGGATTCTTGTAACGGTACTCACCAAAAAAATGGCGGAAGCCCTCACGAAATATCTCGCCGACTTGGGGATAAAAGTGCAGTATATGCACTCCGAGATTGATACCATTGAGCGCAATCAGATCATTCGTGGTCTTCGTGTTGGGGATTTCGATGTCCTTATTGGGATCAATCTCCTTCGAGAAGGGCTTGATTTACCGGAAGTGAGTTTGGTAGCGATTTTAGATGCGGATAAAGAGGGGTTTTTACGTTCCGAAACCGCTCTTATCCAAACCATTGGACGCGCAGCTCGTAATGAGCATGGGCGCGTCATTCTCTATGCAAACAAAATTACAGGTTCTATGGAGCGTGCCATTGCCAAGACGGATGTACGGCGTGAAAAACAAGAGGCGTTCAATCGCGAACACGGTATCACCCCGACAACGACCAAACGCTCTCTTGATGAGAATCTCAAAGTTGAAGATGTCGGCGATCTCTACAACCGCTCTAAAAAAGCGAAAACACTCCCAGCAGCGGAGCGGAAAAAACTGGTCGATGAGCTGAGTCTGAAGATGAAAGAGGCGGCGAAAAAGCTAGAGTTTGAAGAAGCAGCACGATTACGTGATGAAATAGCAAAAATAAGGAAATTATAAATGCAAGATATGTTAAACAACCTCTCAACGTACGGCTACCTCGTCGTATTTCTCTACTCTCTTGGAGGGGGAATGGTCGCCCTTATTGGAGCTGGAGTTCTTAGTTTTATGGGGAAAATGGATTTAACCCTCTCGATTACCATTGCGTTTATTGCCAATTTTATCGGGGATGGCTTGCTCTTTTATATGGCACGCTACCATAAGCGGGAGATGCTAGAGTATTTCGCAAAACACAAGCGCAAACTTGCTTTTTCCCATCTCATCCTCAAACGTCGCGGGGTATGGATTATTGTCATCAAAAAGTTCCTCTACGGGCTCAAAACACTTATTCCCATCGCTGTTGGCTTGAGTAAATACGATTTTTGGAAATTCAGCCTTTACAATGCGCTCGGAGCATTTATCTGGGCGGTTGTTGTCGGAGGGGGAAGTTATCTTTTCGGGGGGGCGATTGTGGAGGGGTTCAAGATGATTTCAGATAAACCGTATCTTGCCCCTGCTTCATTAGTCGTTATCGGCGTAAGTGTGTGGTTTTATTTGTCACAAGCGACAAAGAGAAAATAACTCTTTTTCGTAGCCGTTCGTGGTGAGCCTGTCGAACCATGAACATACCCTTCAACACGCTCAGGGCGAACGTAGCTTTTAAAATACCAGCTTCTCTTCCGTCACAGGCACTTGCTCTTGCATTGCATCGGGTGCAGCAGATGTATCGGTAAACTCTTCTGTTGCATTGCCATCTGCTTTCTTTCTCTCTCTGTAAACCCCTGCAGGGCGATCAAAGTAGCGCTTCGTATTGGGATAAATCCGCATCAAATCCTCCGTAAAATAACGGAATACCTGTCCTGCTGCCCGTCCACCGGTTTCACTGTGGCGCATTGGGGTATTGTTATCATTCCCAAACCACACAACGGTCTCAACGGCTGGCGTATAACCAACGAACCACGCATCGATATTTTTATTGGTCGTTCCTGTTTTACCCGCAACTTCGACACCTGCCACCCGTGCAGCCGTTCCTGTCCCGTGAGAGACAACATCTTGGAGGATGGAGGTCATCAGATAGGTTTGCTCTTTTGTATCGACTTGGCGACGTTTGTTTTCATAACGGAACGTCTCCCCTTTGGGAGTAATTACTTGACGTATTAAAATAGGATTCGTAAGAACCCCCCCTGTGGGAAACATCGTGTAGTATTTTGCCAAACTATAAGGAGAGATCAGCATTGTCCCCAAAGCAATCGAAAGTCCAGGGGGGAGCGTTTCAGTGATTCCATAACTGCGTAACCCTTGTACAATTTTATCATACCCCATATCACTGACCATATTGATCGTCGCCAAGTTACGTGAATAGGTGAGGGCATTACGGATCGTCACCATCCCTTTGTAATCGTTTTTATAATTTTTGGGCTTCCATTCTTTCATTTCTCCCTTGTCTTCATACGTATAAGTACGGGGAATATCAGGAACCAAAGAGGCCGGTGACATACCGCTGTCCAATGCCACTTGATAGATGAAGGGCTTAAACGCGGAACCGGGTTGACGCTTCGCTTGGGTTACACGATTATAGGGGCTCACTGTATAATCATACCCCCCTACCATCGCCAACACTTCCCCCGTATTGGGATCCATACTCATCAAGGCGCCATTGAGCTGACTTTTCATCGTATCATCCAACTCCCCTACTTCCTCTGCCCGTTTTAAAATATCGTTTCGCCCCGATTGAAGTGCTTTATAACCCGATTCTTGAAGCCTCATATCGATAGTCGTGTAAATTTTATATCCGCCGCTGCGAATGTCGGGGAAGGAATCGCCCAGTTGACGCATCACTTCATCGATAATATAGGGACCAGAGTTTTTAGTCAACGTATCGTTATAGACTTTCGGACGTTCCTGTGTTGCTTTATCATACGTCTCTTGATCAATCCATCCTAATTCCATCATCCGTTCGAGAATACGATTCGCACGTCCGAGAGAGAGCTCATAATTTTTTGTCGGTGCATAAAAGTTAGGCCCTTTGGGCAAACCGACCAACATCGCCATCTCTTTAAGGGTTAACTCTTTGAGGGGTTTATGAAAATAACCATCAGCGGCGGTTTTAACTCCATAATAACCGTGACCCAAATAAATCTCATTCAAATAACGCTCTAAAATTTGTTCTTTAGTGAGTTGTTGCTCGATGCGAATGGCATAAAGTACCTCTTTAAATTTACGGGTAAAGTTCTTATCCCGCGTTAAGAGGGCATTTTTAACGAGCTGCTGCGTAATCGTACTCGCCCCCTCTTTGAGCTTACCTGCCGATACGTCTTTAATGATGGCACGCATAATCGCATCAGGATTTACCCCATGATGCTCAAAAAAGGTGGTATCTTCAATCGCCAGCAACGCTTCAATAAGACGTGGGGGGATATTTTCAAACGAGACATAATAACGGTGCTCATCGCTAAAAAGATTGGCAATTTTCTCCCCGTTACGATCATATACTTCAGTCGTCAAACGGGGTTTATAGTTGATAAGCCGTTGGGTTTCGTATTCAAAACTGTAAATAATGTACCCCAAATATCCTACAGGTATCAATATAACAAGACCCAATAAAATCCATAATCTTTTCTTCATTTTTTATCCTCGTTTTAAACTCTAAAATCTCTTGTTTTAAAATCGGCATCGATGAGTTGACGTGTATACCCATTTTTTGGATTGGCTAAAACATGTGCCATTTTACCCTCTTCGACGATATACCCCTCTTTAAGAACGCAAATATCCTCGCATAACTCTGCTGCTACACCCATATCGTGCGTCACGAAAAGAAGCGAGAATCCCATCTTGGCTTGTAAGGTTCGAAGCAACTCAATCATCACCTTTTTGGCGTGCGGGTCCAATGCTGTTGTCGGTTCATCCAACAGTAGCAATGATGGTTCAAAACTCAACGCCATGGCAACAACGACCCGTTGCAACTGCCCACCTGAAAGTTCACTCGGATAGCGGTTCAAAAGATCAACACCCAGTCCCAACCATCCAAATATCTCTTCACAACGTGCACGCTCCAAAAACATTTGATCAGCGATTTTCGTCAGGGGCGAAAGTGCCGTAAAAGGATTTTGAGGAACCAAGGCAACGCTTTTCCCACGGATCCACTCAAAACCGCACTGTTTTTCCAACGTTACTTCAAGTGCTTTATCGGTAAGCCCTAACAATGTTTTGAGAATAAGCGATTTACCGCTTCCGCTTTGACCCACCAAAGCAAGAGAAGTATGAATCTCAAACGCCACATCCACCAATACATTATTGAGATGATTAATTCTCAGCCGATCAATAGTGATAGGTTTCATCACCCTTATTTTACCCTAATGTGACTAAAACGTTTACACACCTTCTCTAAAGTCTCTATCGGTATATCCGTCCGTGCTATGAGACGCAGTATCGCCCTTTTCACGGTCGGTTGACGAATGGAACCAATATGCACTCCTATCTCCTCTTTAAGCGATTGTTGCAACGCCATAACTTCACGATTATCCCCGATCTCGATGGGGACGATCAATCCCCCGACATCTAGCCCTAATATCTCTTTGATGAGTCGTTGACGCTTTTGGATTTGTTCTTTTAGCGGTATAACGTTTTTGTGAATATACAGTAGTGAATGATGGGCTAATGCCGTATCATAAAGAGAGGGGGCGGTGGCATAAATAACATTTTTAGCACGGTTAATAAGATACTCCGATATATGAGCAGAGCTGAGAACATACGCCCCGAAACTCCCATACGCTTTACCGAGTGTCCCCATTTTTATCATGAGCGGAGTAGGGGCAATGGCATAATAATCCAGAATCCCCATCAACCGCTCACCGATCACCCCACTGCTGTGGGCTTCATCCAAAATTACGATAACCTCATACCGTTCACATACCTCTAAAATCTCTCGGCACAGTAAATCGCCACCCATAGAGTAGATCCCCTCAACAGCAACAACAATCCGCTTCTCAGGTGCATTTTGGAGTGCATACTCAAGTGCAATAGGATCATTATGGGCAAAAAATTCAACACGCCCCTCAGCCATCTTCGCACCCAAAACACCGCTTGCATGATACTCTTCGTCCATAAGCAACAAATCGCCCTTACGCACCAACGCTTCCATCAAACCGATATTGGCATTAAATCCGCTCCCCATCACAATTCCCGCTTCAAAACCGTTAGCCTCACATAACGCACGTTCAAAATTTTGATGGATAGGGTGATAGCCATTAACCAGCATAGAGGATTTTGGAGCGTGATAACCGTAGTTTTTTAACGTCTCGCACGCCTTACGATGTAACTCTTCGTTATGTGCCAAACCTAGATAATCGTTGGAGGCCATATCGATCAGATTTTCATCGATCAGATGGCGTTCACGGTAACGTCCTGAACGTTTTAGGGCTTTTAGTTCGTTGGTGTAGGGATTGTTATTCATAGGTTCTCTTCGTATTTTTTTGTACTTTTATATGCTATAATTTTATTGCGAACAAAACTGTCTGTGTAATCAATGGAGCGGTAACTAAGGGCGAGGGGTTTTACCCTTTGATCCCCCTTTCCTAATAGAAACCGCTCAATGATCAAGCTTACACATTTGGGTGTAAAACTCTATTTTTAGTTTGTCTTGCAGGTAGATAAATTCTTTAAAATAAGACCATGACAATTGTCTCGATAGTGTAGAGACAATTTCAATATTACCAAAAATTTCATCATATGTCTGAGATTTTTTGCAGAATATCCATTCCCATACATATTCACCAATTGTCTACTCAATGAGTTGACAATCTCTTTGCCATACTCTGCTCGCTCATGCTTAAGTATTTGCCCTCGTTCCCAAGCTCCAGCTTGGGAATGCATACTAATGCTACTATTTACCATAACCGTTCAACCTCCAACAATCCTTCAATCTCTTCATAATCTCTCGCGCTGCTGTATCTCCAGTGTTTAGCCTCATCCACATATCCCCTCTTAAGAGGATTTTGATGGATATAGTTTACCCTCTCAATCATCATAGCTTCATTTTGAATACATTTTGGCTGTATTCCTTCTTGCCATAATTGATAAGATGTTTCTATTTTGTGAGCTTTTTTATAAAATGCCAATTGATCGAGTATTGTTTTCGCATTTTGTTTTTGTAGATAATACAAAATTTCTTTAGCTGTGAATGATTTGAACTTTTGCATTGATTTGGAAATATCGTCACTACTTGCTATTAAATGAAGATGGTTTTCCAAGATAACATACGCATAGATTTTTAAGTTATCACTCTTTTGTAGATATTTGAGACTATCCAATACAATTTGAACGGTTTCCATTCGTGTGAATATCGGTATCCAATGCAATATGGTACACGTAATAAAATGTGGGTGCATTGGTTCGACTATTTTATATCTGCTTCTACCCATTGTTTGTTATTGTCTCGTTAGCTTTAGTATGCATTCCCAAGCTGGAGCTTGGGAACGAGGAATCCTCGCGTCTCATATGATTGATGAGGCAAAGGAACATTATGTACGTAAAGATTATTCATTTTTTATCACCCAAACAATTGAGAATGTGATCCCATCCTAATAAGTTTAAGTATCTTGTCATCAATTCTATAAATTATCAGTAAATCACCACTAATATGAAACTCCAAAAAACCTTTCCAATCTCCATCGAGCTCATGATTGTGTGCTTCTGCGGGTAAACATTCGTTTTGTATCAATTTAGCCAAATAAACGACAAATTTTGAAAAATGCTTTTCGCTTAATTTAATACTCGCACTATCTTTTATAAATTGCTTATGTCGCTCAACGCTTAGCATGTCTCATACTTTCAAATTCACCCTTCAGCTCATCTAACGTAATGGATTCCATATTAATCCCTCTTCGAGCTTCTTCCATTGCATTCGCCGTTAGTTCATTAGGAATTTTTAGTTCAAAAGGGATACCTTTTTCTCTTTTAACTTTAGCTAAAAACATATTAATCGCTTGGGACGTAGAAATACCAAGCTCTTTAAATATTGCTTCTGCCGCGTTCTTTAAATCTGCATCGCATCGAGCTCTAATAGTTGCTTCCATCGCCATAGTAACTCCTTTATATTTTTATAATTGTAGCACAAAACGGCTACAATTGACATTTTATTTTTTAAAGAAAAGGTTTAAGCACTTCCACACAAAGCCCCATCGCCGTACTCTCAAAACCTCTCGTTTCACGAATATACGGTTTACAAAACCCCTCTACCATACACGCCCCCGCTTTTCCGCGCCACTCACCGCTTGCGATGTAGCGATCAATATCATCGGGATCAAATGGATTGAAAAAATAGTGGGTAGAAGAAATATCGAGAAGTTCTAAACGAGGTGTTTTGTAAATCATACAGGTGAGAATAGTCACTTCACAGCCGCTTTGTGTTGCTAAAATAGCGCGCGCATCCGCTTCATCTTTGGCTTTTCGCAAGATTTTATCTTGCGCCGTAACGACTGTATCCGCTACAAGTAAAGGAAAATCAGTGCATCCAAATTTTTCATAGTTGACACGGTATTTTCCGAGCGTGGCTTGGTAAACAAAATTTTTAGGACAAGAAGAAACAATAGAGTCTTCATCGAAATCGATGGACTCTTGGAAAAAGGGGATACCCGCTGTGCGAAGAAGTTCAGCGCGGGTGATGGAGGAGGAACAAAGACGGAGCATCAATATGCGTTACGTAAAAACACACCGATAAAAATAGCAATAACCCCAAGAACAATATTCAAAGGAACCATATATTTGCTAATCACTTCAAGCATTGACTTAGCACGCCCTAGATCATTGTTAGCAAGTGCTTTTTGGGCTTGATTGCGTCGAAACATCATGGCACCAAGATTGATCGCCATCACCAACCAAATTGCCTCTTTGAGATGGACGATTTTGTACAAATTCATCGCATTCGCATCGATCACATTTCCCATTTCATCCAACGCCGCTGCACGAAATCCAAGACCTACTGCCATAATAACTGCCGTGACAATCAGGACAATCACAAAAGGCAATACAATCGTAAACAATCTTCTCAAAGTATGAACTGCCCGCTCCATTCTCATTTTTGGATCGGCAATCATCGCGCACGATTGATGAACGGCAAAACGGATGGCAATCATCCCTCCGACCCAAACAACAGCACTCAGTACGTGTAAAAAAACTATCGGTGTACGATAATCAGCAAAAAGTTGAACCATAAAATCTTTCATTAATTAAGTTCCTTGGTGATATACGCCAGAGCTTCCCCTAACGCTTCATTTATTTTAGAGGGATCTTTTCCACCTGCTTGGGCGAAGTCTGGTCGTCCTCCGCCACCGCCACCGACGATAGGGGCGATTGCTTTGACCCAATCTCCCGCTTTTACGGAGGAGTTTTTGACCCCGCTGGCAAGTAGAACTTTATCGTCTTTAACTTGGAACAACATTACACAAAGTGACTCGTGCGTATTTTTAAGTTCATCAATACGCTCTTTGATATCCCCCACGGAAAGTTCAGCAACAACAACGGCAGTGTTGCCCATCATTGTAACAGTAAGCTCTTCTTTCGAAGCCGATGAGAGGGTAGTTATTTCGGTTTTAAGGGTTTTTACTTGCTCTTTAAGACGCTCTACTCCTGCTAATATATCACGGTTTTTGACCGATACTTCTAGCTCTTCGAGAAGATGGCGATTGGCTTTAAAATGATTATAAGCGGCATTTCCACATACGGCTTCAATACGTCGTACCCCTGCACTGACACCGCTCTCTTTTACGATAATAAATGTCCCGATGGAAGCTGTATTATCAACGTGGACACCACCGCAAAACTCAACCGATGCCGTTCCGAAATTGACAACCCGAACGATATCGCCATATTTTTCCCCGAACTGCGCTTTGGCACCGCTTTTCTTCGCTTCATCGATGCTCAGCTCTTGGGTAATACCGCTAAGTGCATGGAGGATATGGTAGTTGACACGCTCTTCTGTCAGTGCCACTTCCTCTGAGGTCATCGCTTTTGGGTGTGAAAAGTCAAAACGGAGACGATTATGCTCGACCAATGAACCTGCTTGGGAAATATGCTCCCCTAATAATTCATACAATGCCGCGTGGAGCAAATGGGTTGCCGAGTGGTGTTTGGCAATCTCATGCCGTGATACATCGACAATGGCTTCAATGGTTTCGCCAACAGTAAGGGTTTCTTTTGTCTGAATATGGGAAAGATTTAATCCGTGGAATTTTTTCGTATCAGTGATCGTTGCTTTATTGTCTAACACACCAATATCACCAGCCTGTCCGCCACTCTCGGCATAAAAAGGGGTCTCTTCGAGAAGTACCCACCCTTTTTGAAGTGCGTGAAGCTGCTCCACCCGCTCGAAATTTTCACCCAGAAGGGCTTGAATTTTGACAGGAGCTTTCATCGTCGTGTAGCCGATAAAGGTGTTGATTCCAAAGGTTTCCAAAAGGGTTTTAAAATCGCCATCGACAGCTGCATCTCCCGACCCTTTCCATGCTGCTTTTGCACGGACTCGCTGTTCTTTCATTAATGTTTCAAACGTATCGGTATCAAGTGCGAGATTTTTCTCTTTGAGCATATCTTCGGTAAGATCGAGGGGGAATCCAAACGTATCATAAAGTTTGAACGCCACTTCACCGCTAAAGATCTCTTTGGTATTTTTCAGCTCTTCATTAAAGAGTTCAATACCCGATGCGATCGTTTTAAAGAAACGCTCCTCTTCGAGCATGATTTGCTCTTTTAAAATCGTGAGTTTTTCAACAATATAGGGATATTGTTTCCCCATAAGCTCCGCTACCGTATCGGCAATCTCATACATAAATGGTTTCGTAAATCCAAGGAGGTACCCATGACGCACTGCACGGCGCAAGATTCGACGAAGAACATACCCACGCCCTTCATTCGAGAAGTTCGTCCCTTGTGCTAAAAGAAATGTCACCGTACGGATATGATCGGCAATAACACGGTACGATGCACCGCTTGCATAACGATACGGTTTACCGATAAGGGCTTCCACTTTATGGATAATCGGCATAAATAAGGATGAGTCATAGTTGCTATGAACCCCTTCAAGGACGGCAACCGCACGCTCCAATCCCATCCCCGTATCGATAGAGGGTTTTGGGAGCGGTTTTAACTCACCTTGAGCATTACGCTCATACTGCATAAAGACGAGATTCCAAATTTCTAAGAAACGATCCCCATCTCCCCCCATATAATCTTCGGGTCCATTGAAATGTTCCGCACCCTGATCGACGAAAATCTCCGAACACGGACCACACGGACCCGTGTCACCCATTTGCCAAAAATTATCTTTGTCCCCTAAACGCATAATACGATCGGCTGAAATATGTTTTTTCCATATCTCTTCCGCCTCATCGTCGCTTTCATGAACCGTTACCCACAGTTTTTCAACAGGAAGTTTCATCACTGACGTAATAAACTCCCATGCGTAGGCAATCGCCTCTTCTTTAAAATAATCACCGAAACTAAAGTTCCCCAACATCTCAAAAAACGTATGGTGGCGTGCCGTATGACCGACGTTTTCCAAATCGTTATGCTTCCCCCCAGCACGTAAACAGGTTTGTGAACTGGTTGCTCTTGGATTGCTTGGGATAGGAATATCACCTGTAAAAATAGACTTGAACGGAACCATACCAGCATTGGTAAACAACAACGTTGCATCATCAGGGACAAGAGGAGAACTGGCAACTCGGGTGTGGTTTTTTGATTCAAAAAAGGCTAAAAAAGCTTCGCGGACATCCATCATGGGTATTCTCACTTAGGGATAAAATTGAGCGATTATAGCGAAGATGGGTTTAAAGAAAGAAATTAGGAGAAAAAATTGAGAAAGAGGACAAAAAAAAAGGTCAAAGGGTAATTAATCCCTCGACCTTAATAATGCCACTCCATTGAACGTATGAAAAGTGATAACAACGAAAAAATTATAGCACAAAAAATAGAAATAAAATATTTTCCGTTCGCACTGAGCACTTGTGCCCTATAGGGTATGTCGAAAGGCATTCATGGTTCAACGAGCTCACCACGAACGGGGATGGATTCCGTGTCGTGGCACGGAATGACGGAAGAAGTTACGAAAACGCTCTATTCAATGCACTAAACATCGCTTTGATCGACGCAACGGTAATATCATTATCACACCCTACCCCGAAAAACTTCTCCAAACTTTCCGTCTGAATCTCGATATACGCGACCGCTTCGGCACTGGAAAGCTCTCCGCGTGAGTGCTCAGAGTACGAGAGGATTTTAAAATTGTGGGAATATTCCACCATCAACGCATTTTTACACGCATCGATCGGACCGTTCCCCTGCCCTTCGCTTCGGATTACTTTGCCGTTATGGGTGTATTCCAATACACATTTCGCCGAGTGTTCTTTGGCACTCTCCGAGATTACCGAGTAATCAACAAACTCGATATCGTGCGGCTCCCCGAAATAGGTTTTCTCGAAAATATCCAAAATCTCTTCGCTTGAAAGTTCGCGTCCCGCTTCGTCCGTAACGCGCTGAACGATGGTTCCGATTTCAGGGTGCATTTTCTTCGGCAACGAATAGCCGAATTTATCTTCGAGGACGTACGCTACACCCCCTTTGCCCGATTGGGAGTTGATACGGATAATCCCCTCGTAGTTACGCCCCACATCCTGCGGATCGATAGGGAGGTACGGCACTTCCCAAAACGCATCATCTTTGGCACGTTGATACGCCAACCCTTTGTTGATCGCGTCTTGGTGAGAACCTGAAAACGCCGTGTAAACGAGTTCACCCACATACGGGTGACGCTCATGGGTTTTCATATCGGTACACTCTTCGACAACGCGCACCACCGTCTCCAAATCGCTGAAATCAAGTTCCGGATCAACCCCTTGGGTGTACATATTCAATGCCAACGTGATAATATCGACGTTTCCGGTACGCTCGCCGTTAGAGAGCAACGTCCCCTCGACACGATCCGCTCCTGCCAGCAACGCCAATTCCGTCGCCGCGACCGAGGTTCCACGGTCATTGTGGGTATGGGTCGAGATCAACACATGTTCACGGTTGGTCAAATGTCGACTCATCCACTCGATCTGATCGGCATAAACGTTTGGTGTCGCCATCTCGACCGTTGCGGGAAGGTTGATCACCACTTTTCGTGTTGCGCTGATTTCCCAACGATCCGTTACGGCGTTACAGATACGAGCGGCAAATTCGAGTTCCGTCCCCGTAAAACTCTCAGGAGAGTACTCGAGCATAATCTCACCGTCGTGTTTAGCAGCGCGCGCTTTGACCATATCTACCCCTTCAAGAGCCAAGGCGATAATCTCATCCTGCTCTTTACCAAATACGATTTTACGCTGTGCCACGGAGGTGGAGTTGTACAAATGGACAATCGCTTTTTTAACCCCTGCCAACGCTTCAAATGTTTTATCGATCAAATGTTCGCGCGCTTGGACGAGGACTTGTACCGTCACATCATCAGGAATCAGTTTTTGCTCGACCAAAGTGCGCAAAAAGTCAAATTCCACTTTGGATGCGGAGGGGAATCCCACCTCGATATTTTTAAATCCGAGTTTCAGCAAGAGGGTGAAGAGAGAGAGTTTTTGATCCAAATTCATCGGGGTGATCAACGCTTGGTTTCCGTCGCGTAAATCGACACTGCACCAGATAGGGGCATGGGTGATAGTTTTGGACGGCCAAATACGGTTTGGCAAATCAACTTGAGGATAAGGGCGGTATTTGCCCGTAGACATATTTTTCATGTGATGACTCCTTGACATTTCTCTTCTCACCCCAAAGGGGTTCTCGTGCCCTATAGGGTATTACCCTTGCTGTGTGTAATAAGTAACCTAATTATAACCAAAAGGGAAGTTAAGATTGTAATTTAAAACGGCTCTCAATCTTTTGAATAATTTTCGTCGCCCCATTTGAAGATATAAGCTTTTCTAACGCTTCACTTTTGACCATAATATCGCTCATTATCGCCTCTTTAAGCTTTTGAACCAACCCTTCCCCTTGACGCTCACACCACCCCGCATTATGATCAATAATATAACGGGCATTATGATACTGATGATCCCCTGCTGCACTGGGATAAGGGATAAAAAATGCAGGGACACGCGCTGCACACAGTTCCCACAAGGTACTCGCCCCTGAACGACTTATGGCAAAGTCACTTTTTTCAATCAAAGCAGCAATCTTTGTCGTAAATCCAACCACCTCAGCATCAATCCCCAACAGATGATAGGCGTGGCGAACCCGCTCTTCCTCCGCAGCTCCGCATTGATGAATGATACTAATTCCCTTCTCCTCCAACCATGGAGCGATGTCCAACGCCAAATCATTGATAAATCTCGCCCCCTGAGAACCGCCCAAGAAAATCACCGTATCGACACTGTAACGGGGTCGAGTATTCTGAAAATAGACCTCATTGACAGGATAGTCACAATGGTTCTCCCCCTCTTCGTATGAACTGTAAAATCCTGCACTGTACGGGCGTAAGAGTGTATTTAGCTTCCCTGTCACTGCATTTTGTTCATGAATATAGAGAGGAATACGGGTAATGAGCGAAGCAATAGCAGCAGGTGCGGCAGAAAATCCACCCACACTTACAACGACATCCGCGTGAAACTCTTTGAGAATAGAGCGTGATGCCAGTACCGCTTTAAAGATTTTCCACAGTGCGACTGCTTTCCCTAATCCCTTTTTATTGACAACCCCCGTCGTCTCTAAAAAATGACTCTTCTCAAAAATAGTACTGTTACCGAACCATTGTCGATCCTGCCCGGAGGTGGAACCAATAAAAATAACCTTATGTCCACGAGAAAGGGCTGCTTCGGCTAATGACAATGCGATAACAAGATGCCCTCCAGTGCCGCCGCCCGTAAAAATTATGTTCATTTTTTATCCCCTGGTTCATATTTTATTTTCTTGGATAACATCAGCACCATCCCTATTCCTATACTCGATGCCAACATCGATGAACCCCCATAACTCAAGAAAGGGACTGAAATCCCTTTGATGGGGGTAAGTCCGCTAATCCCGTACGCATTAATCATAAACGCAAAAGTAATAAGAAGCCCCACCCCCAAACTAAAGAGATAATCAATATCCTCTACGGAACGATTAGCAATTTTAAAGAGGCGGTGCAAAAGGGCAATAAACAAAAATGTTACAAATAAGACCCCAATAAATCCAAATTCCTCGGCAATCCCTGCAAGGACAAAGTCGGTATGCACCTCACTCAAGAATCCAAGTTTAAAGGTTCCATTTCCCAACCCTGTCCCCCAAACGCCCCCATTGTGAATGGCATTCATCGAGTGACCGATTTGATACGCCTCCTCACCGTTGGCAATGCGTAAATGTTGCGCAATCGATTCGGGGAAAAAAGCAAGAATCGTACTTTGTGCCGATGCCCACCATGAGAGGATCCGACCCATTCGGTGAGGTGCCATGGCAATAAAAAGGAGAAAGAACCCTACTGCCCCCATAATAAGACTGAAGAAAAAGCGTAAACTACTCCCTGCAAAAAAGAGCATAATCGCTAACGTAAGGGAGAGGACAACCACCTGCCCCAAATCATTTTGAACAATCGCAATCAAAAACATCACCATTACAAACAGCCCCGCATACGGGGCAAATCGTTTAAACTCCTGAAATAGTCCCATACCGCCGTGGTGTCCTAGTTTTCGGGAAAAACTCCACGCAAGGAAATAGACAAATCCGATTTTGAAGAACTCTACGGGGGCGAGGGAAAAACCGACAATCTTAATCCACCGCTTTGCCCCACCCACTTCACTGACTAAAAATGATGGTAAAAAAGGCATAATAAGCATTAAAACAATACTGCCCCAAAAGAGGGTCAATCCCAAGCGATGAAGCCATATATCGGGATTGAGTTGTGAAATAATCCACATCAACATAATCGAGACAAAAGCAATAAACAATTCACGCCCCACAAAGTGAAAATTGTTGTATTCAAAAAGGATAACGGTATACGCCGAAAGGGTATACGAACAAATAATCCCTATCGTAATCAAGGCAGTCGTCAAAAGAAATAATTTTTTATCAGGCATTAGATTTTACTTATAGTGTATAATTTTACAACAGTATAGCAAGTGACCATTAAAGAGTCGATAAAACAAAAGCGGAATAGATTTTGCTTTCTCAATAAAAGATACGAAAAAAGGGGGATTGGGTTGATGAGTATTATGAAATCTCTCTCAGATAACATAGCCGAAGCAGCACTGAACTACCGTGCTGCACGTCAAGATATGATAGCCAGTAATATTGCCAATGTTGATACCCCCAATTATCGTCCTCGTGATATCCGTTTTGAAGAGGCGTTGGCACAAAAGAGTGCTGAACTTTATGGAGCCAAAGACGCGACGCTCCAGATGAGCCAAACAAGCAGCGCCCATTTAAGCGGTTTGGATACCACCAACCAAACAAAAGGGACTACCTTTTTTCGGGATGGGCACATGGCGCGCAATGATGGCAACAGTGTCGATTTGGATGTTGAAAGCAGCGAAATGGCAAAGAACTCTATGATGTACACGGCTCTCGTCGCTGCTATGAAGAAAAATGGTGATATATTTAAAAGCGTTATTGACGCCTCAGCTAAAACCTCGTAAGGATTCATTATGGCATTTCTTAATAGTTTTGATATAAGCGGTTATGGTTTATCGGCACAGCGGGTTCGTGTCAATACCATCAGTTCGAATATTGCCAATGCCCAAACTACCCGAACCGCCGAAGGGGGACCTTATCGTCGCCAAGAGGTTATTTTTAAAGCGATTGATTTTAATAGTATCTACAATCAAGCACTGGAACGAAGCACCAATCAATTGGGGTACTCCGATCCGCTCAAAGAGGGGTTAGCAGGGTTGAAACCTAACCCTGCCATTATGAGCGTCGTTGTCGATAAAATCACCCGTGACGATAAAGCTCCAAATATGAAATACGATCCGTCGCATCCCGATGCTGATACCAAAGGATATGTTGCCTATCCTAATATTAATCCTGTTATCGAAATGGCCGATTTAGTGGAAGCAACACGATCGTACCAAGCCAATGTAGCAGCATTCGAAAGTGCCAAAACTATAGCAAATGCTGCAATCAGCATCTTGCAATCCTAAAAGGAATTCTAAACTATGGCTGATATTCAAGCAATCAAACCTTTTTCAACTGCTGATTTGTTCAAAGCAAAAAGTACGAGCAATGCGGGAAACAGTGGTGTTGATTTTGCCCAGGAGCTCAAAAATGCTCTTGGAGATGTTAATACAATGCAAGTCCAAAGCGACCAAGCAATGAATGATATTGCTACAGGGTCGGTCAAAGATCTCCATCAAGCCGCTCTCGCCATCGGTAAAGCGGAAGTCAGTATGAAACTGATGCTCGAAGTACGCAACAAAGCTCTCAGCGCGTATAAAGAAATCACCCGTACACAAATGTAACGGGTCTCCTTTTTTATGCAGCATTCTCCCAAATCTCACCGAATCCTTATTTTATTTCTTTTCCTCACCTTTGGTTTTATTGTTTTTCTCGCTGTTATGTTTTATACTGCCGTTCATGAGCGCGACATCCCCTCTATCTATTCGGAAGAAAATTCCAAAGCGCAACGAGGAAGTATCATCAGTGCCGATGGTTTTCACATTGCCACCACCCAAAAACTCTATAAAGTAGTTGTCAATACCCGTAATATTGATCCTGAAAAAGAGGAGCTCTTTGTCCAACTTTTTAGCATTTACAGTGGAATTGACCCCAAAGAGATTCGACAGCGCCTGCATACGCGGCGCGGTTCCGTGACACTGAGCTATCATGTAGGTCCCAAAGAGGCCATGTATCTCAAAACCCTCGCATTTGAGCTTCGGAAATTGAAAGTTTTTATCGAATACGAACTTCCCAATCACCAACGGATCTTGCAGGGGCTTAATATCATCGAGAGTGGTGAAGCACGTGAATACCCCTATAAAGACCTCCTTGCTCCCCTTATTGGTTATCCACGCAAAATGGAAGAGGATGGATATACCCGTATTTATGGAATTAAAGGGCTTGAGAAATTCTTCGATGAAGAACTCAATCCTCAGCAAAATAAGAGCCAACGGGCAATGCGCGATGTTAACGGTTATCTTATTCTCAATAAACAAAGCTCGATTAAGCCTCAAATCAATGGCTTTAACCTCAAACTCAACATCCCAATTGCCCTTCAAGCCCGCGCGGAAGCAATCACCGATCGAATCAAAGAGCAACTTCAAGCCGATGAAATTATAGCTACTGTTATGGAATCCAAAACGGGGAAAATACTTACACTGGCAAGTTCAAACCGTTTTGACCCCAGCCATATTACTAAATCTGATTATCCTTCTCTTAATACGAATGCAATTGAGTACAGCTATGAACCAGGTTCTGTTATCAAACCCATTATTTTCTCCCTCCTACTGGATCGTCACCTCATCAACCCCTACGATATGGTTAACGGACATAATGGGCGCTATACGATGGGACGTAAAACGATTGTCGATGAACATCCATTTAGTATCATTAGCGCCGAAGACGTTATTGTCCACTCTTCCAATATTGGTATGGCACAGCTTGCCCAAAAGTTCAATGGAACCGAGTTTACCGAGGGACTAAGCCGCTTTGGATTTACCCATTTTAGCGGCATTGATTTACCTTACGAAAAACGGGGTTCCATCCCCAGTGCTGGTCAACTTAACAATTATCTTTATAAAGCAATTACCTCCTACGGGTACGGGATGCGTGCTAATGAGATGCAAATTCTTAAAGCCTATAATGTTTTTAACAATGGGGGAAAAATTGTCAATCCTATGGTCGTCGATTCTCTCATTGATGATAATGGCCGCTCAATGCCCATGCAAGTACAAGAACCTATTCAAGTCATTTCCCCCGCCACTGCCCAACGGATGAAACAAATTTTGATTAAAACAGTCAATGTGGGGACAGGAGTAGGGGCAATAACCCCTGGACTTGAAGTAGGAGGGAAAACAGGAACTGCCCATATTGCCCGGAATGGTGCCTACGTCAACAGTTATCATACCTCTTTTGTCGGATTTGCGAATGACAAAAAACACACTTATACTATCGGAATCACCGTCATTAATCCACGCACCGTCTATTTTGCCTCCATCACCGCCGTCCCTGTCTTCAAAGGGATCGTGGATATGATGATTGAGCAGCATTATCTCACCCCTGATCCGAGAGCGGTAGCAGCTGCGGCTATGAATAAAACCACAACAACAGAACACTGATTTTAAAAAAGCAGTAAAAGTTGCCTAAATTGTAAAAATATAGACGTAAAAAAGAACGGTATAGCTGTCAATCTTGCGGGCATCAATTTTCATCATTAAATTGATACCAAAACTACTAATGATTACAAGCAGTTAGTCGAAGAACTAACTGAGCAATGCTTCGTGATTCAAGGCGTCACTATAGTTGCCCCTCAACCGTTGCTATTTTCAAAGAGTACTTCATCGCATAGCGACGCGTCAGGTTTTCATCCGATCCAATCTGTAGATAGAAAATTTTGTTCCATTGCATGACACTATCTCCCGGTAATGCCGCACAGCGTTTGATGTAGAGCCTTTCATCGAGTGGATGTTTAAATACGAGTATATCCCCGCGTTTGATCCCTGTGGGATGATCATACAAATGTGCATTGATATAGCCAAAGAATGAGGGTACATGAATTCCGGCGCTAACATTCTCAACAATCACGTAGTCTCCGTCCATCAAGGCAGGATACATACTGATGTCCTCAATTTGGTAAATGCGCACCAGTGAAAAGAGTATTGTCAGAAGCGACACTATTGGTGCAATCCGTATGATGAGCTTTTTTATGGACATCTTCGACTACCCTTCTTCTCAAAAATACGTTTACTATGCGACTTCGCCACATATAAAGTAAATTCCATTATACCTTTTGAAAATATCTATCTTCTCGATTAACACTTGCTGTAAAACCATCCGAGTAAAGGGTAACATTGTTCATCATCAAATCGAAATTTTTGGAAGGATTTTCATAGACATTAAGTGCAATGTGTTGGTTAAAATGAACAGTATAATCAGCCTTAAGGGTCAACTCTTCGTTTGGAGCGATAAAGAGAGCTTCGGCATTGGGTAAAAATTTAACAATAATGCCGGTTTTACTGCACACAAATTGTTGATTACAAAGTTGTGAATCAATTCGTGGTACTATCTGATCTTGTACTGCCTGTACATTTTCTCTTTGAATTATTCTATTACCAATTACAGGAGATGCCCCCAATAATCCGGAACTAAGTAGTGCAGAGGCTAATAAAATTTTAGGAGTGATATTAGGTACATTCATTGTAAAAAATCCTCTCGGCTATTAAAGATATAACAGATATTCTACATGCGCTTCGTAAATGAACAGTCAAAATATTTTGTAATGAAAAGCTTCGCTAGGCGGTCTGTAGAGGAATATTGAATCATGTAAACTTCAAGCGTATCCCAACTGGGCAGTGATCCGATCCTGTAATCTCTTGGAGAATAAATGCATCTTCTAGTGAGTCAGCCAAATCGTCCGAGATAAAAAAATAGTCAATTCTCCAGCCAACGTTTTTGGAACGTGCGCTAAAGCGGTACGACCACCAGCTGTACTCATTCTCTTTGTCCCCATGGATATGACGAAAGGTATCGATATATCCATGATCCAGCAGTTTATCGATCCATGCACGCTCTATGGGTAAGAATCCTGAGGTCTTTTCGTTAGATTTAGGATTCTTCAGATCAATCGGACGATGTGCTGTGTTAACATCGCCACAGATAATAATCTTTTTCCCTTCACTTCGGAGGTTTTGACAATACTCTAAGAATCGGTCATAAAACTCCAGTTTGTAGACAAGCCGATCTTCATCTTTTTGCCCATTGGGGAAATAGACATTAAAGAGGACGATATTGCCGTAATGATGTTCAACAATCCGCCCTTCATTCAAGCTGTCAATGTCACTTCGGATATCTATGTATAGGGGTTCAAGTTCACTTGCGATAAGAGTCCCTGAATACCCTTTTTTGAGAGCACTGTTAATGGTAATATTTGGATAGCGATTTGAGAAAAGGTTCTCAGGTATTTGTTCTGGAAGGGCTTTGATCTCTTGAAGACAAAGGATATGAGGTTGACGCGTCTGTATCCAATCAAATGCCCTCTTTTCTTCAACAGCGCGGATACCGTTAACGTTCCATGAAATGATTTCAATGCTTCTTTCTCCCATCTCTTCCCCTTTTCATTATATTTGCCCTGATTAGGGTCTATACGACGCATTAATCCTCGAATAATACTGAAAAAACAGCAAAATTGACTATGGATAATAAATACCAGAATAAATATGTGTTATGATTTATAAACACAAAACCGTATATCAGAGGTTATTATGAATCGCCTCTTTCTTGCCGTTCCCATCCGTCTACACGACTACAAAGAAATCCAAAAAGATTTCCACCCTCTTTTGGAAGGTAGGTGGAGAGATGAGGAGACGCTTCACGTCACAATCGCCTTTTTAGGAGAACGGTTTGAGCCAGAGGTACTCCTCGAAAAGCTCTCCGATTTTGATTTCTCTTTTGAGCTATCCCAATTGAGCAGATTTGATTATTTCACTAAGAGCCACGTATTCATCGCAACTTCGGTGAATCCTACACTACAACTTCTCTATCAACGACTTCAACCTTTATTCGATCTTGAAAATGCTTTTCTCACTCCCCATGTCACGTTGATGAGGGTTAAAAAGATTGCAAAGAATGATCTGTTTTTCAATCGACTCAAAATGCCCTCCCCTCATCCTATTGGTATACTCGAACCCTGTGTAAGACTTTATAAAAGTGCCCTCTTAAGTGAGGGAGCCCGATATGAATCTATAGCAGAGTGACAGGTGAAATAATAAAATATCATTAGTGTTCATTTTATTCCTAAATGGTACAATTAGATAAGACTATTATAAGCAGAAAGTGATACTTGAATTCTCCTCGTTAACGAGAGACAAGAAAGGATCAAATTATGAAAGAAAATACAATAAGTTTGAAAAACATTTTTGCACTCTGCATCATATTTTCATTCTTTGCCAATACCGCCATCTCCGAAGAGATAACAACATCGTTTCATGGAGGGTTCATGGACCCCAACGGCGTTGATATAGTAGGATACACCGTTCAAACCAAGATCAACGATTCTTTTTATCGTTATTATACTTTTGGGCTCCCCTCACTTGTGGCGGTTGGTCTAAATTATTACGATAATTATCAAGGAGATGGGATCACCGGTACGCTAGGTATCGGGATCGGGTCGATACTGTATGGATCATTAGCCTACCAAGTAAATGTTAAAAACACCCATTATTTAAAATTAGGTGCTGGCTATACAAGTGGCATAGCCTATAGCGGTTTATATCCTGTCCTCTCTTATGAAATCAGGTTTTATTAAGTCGAGAGATCAAAATGAACATACACGTAGCACCCACACTGTATCACTACTCTTCTCCTGACAATCAATCAAAAAAGCCCTCAATTCCTGAGAAATCACCTTCCTATCCATTGCTGATTTCGAAGCTTGTCTCTACTGATACTAAAGTACGTGCTCATGAGGCAGCACATATTGGTGCAGGAGGTGGCGTTGTCAGTGGTGGGGCAAATTTTAGTTATACCAAAGGACCGGATGGGAAAATGTACGCTACTGCCGGAGAGGTGCCTATTGATACATCTGAAGGAAAGAATCCCGATGAGACTATCCGTAAAGCTCGTCAAATCGTGGCAGCAGCCATGGCACCAGCTGATCCAAGTCCTCAAGATTACCGTGTCGCAGCAACGGCGGTTGTAATGGAAATGCGGGGTCATTTAGAGCAAACTAAAGAACTACAAGACACTATTAACGGTCAAAAAGCGTATAGTGTTACCGCTACTTCATCTCAATAAAATCTCCCACCATCAAATTTAAGTAAAAAATTTGATGGCGATTTGACCCTTCTTTTTGAAAAATTTCAAGATATAACTGATAAACAGATTGTTAATGTTCAAAATAAACTCAATAATAGACCAAGAAAAATATTGTGATATAAAATGCCTGCTGAAGTGTTCTTTAATACAATTACGAAATCTTATTCTGTAGTTTACTCATGTGTTGCACTTACTACTTGAATGGACGACTGATAAAATAGCAGGTAAAAAATAGGAGGTTAATAGACGAAAGAAGGAGATACCCCAAAGGGTATCAAAAGAGGGATAAATTTAGCTGTTACGCTTTTTGATAATCTCTTCGGCAACGTTACGTGGAACTTCAGCATAGTGATCGAATTCCATAGAATAACTTGCACGTCCTTGAGTTGCTGAACGAAGATCCGTTGAGTAACCGAACATTTCAGAAAGTGGAACGAACGCATCAACAATCTTGTTACCTGAACGGTCACCCATATTGTTAACTTGTCCACGACGACGGTTAAGGTCACCGATAACGTCACCCATGAAGTTTTCAGGTACTTCTACTTCAACTTTCATCATAGGCTCAAGGATTGCAGGGTTTGCTTTACGGCAAGCCTCTTTGAATCCCATAGATGCAGCGAGTTTAAACGCCATTTCAGAGGAGTCAACCTCGTGGTATGAACCGTCATACAATGTAACTTCGATATCTTCGATAGGATAACCTGCCAAGACACCTTTAGCCATTGCTTCTTTACACCCTTTTTCAACAGCAGGAATATACTCTTTTGGAATAACCCCACCTTTGATGTCATTGTTAAAGGTATAACCAGTACCTGGCTCACCTGGCTTAACGATCAAATAAACGTGACCGAATTGTCCGCGTCCACCTGATTGTTTTGCGTATTTGTACTCTTGTTTTACTTCCGCACGAATTGACTCACGGTAAGCAACTTGTGGAGCACCAACTTCTGCTTCAACTTTGAACTCACGGAACATACGGTCAACAAGAATTTCTAGGTGAAGCTCACCCATTCCTGAGATGATCGTTTGACCTGTTTCTTCATCCGTATGAACACGGAAAGAAGGATCTTCAGCTGCAAGTTTAGCAAGTGCGATACCCATTTTTTCTTGGTCAGGTTTAGTTTTTGGCTCAACCGCAACCGAGATAACCGGCTCAGGGAAGTGCATACGCTCGAGAACTAAACGCTCACGCTCGTCACAAAGAGTATCTCCGGTTGTTGTATCTTTAAGACCAACAACTGCACCGATTTCACCAGCATAAAGAGATTTGATCTCCTCACGTTTGTTCGCGTGCATTTTTACGATACGTCCGATACGCTCTTTTTTACCTTTGATGGTATTGTAAGCATAGGTACCTGATTCAAGAACACCACGGTACACACGTACGAAAGTAAGTTGTCCAACGAATGGATCCGTCATAATTTTGAACGCAAGACCAGCGAAAGGGGCATCGTCAGTTGATTCAACGGCTACTTCAACCTCTTCATCATCTTCCATTGTCCCTTTGATAGCCGCAACTTCAAGAGGAGATGGGAGATAATCAATTACTGCATCCAAAAGAGTTTGAACCCCTTTGTTTTTAAACGCCGTACCACATGTCATAGGAATAATTTCCATTTTAAGACATCCAGCTTTGATCCCGCGCATAATTTCTTCATTGCTAAGTTCACCCTCTTCGAAGAATTTCTCCATCAAAGTATCGTCGCCCTCAGCAGCCGCTTCCATCATTTGTGCACGGTATTTATCGGCAAGTTCAACCATATCCGCAGGAATTTCTTCCTCATGGTAACTAGAACCCATCGCAGCATCTTCATCCCAAAGGATAGCTTTCATCTTAATAAGATCAACAATCCCTTTGAAACCATCTTCAGCACCAATTGGAAGTTGAATAGCAATTGGATTTGCTTTAAGACGCGCACGAATTTGTTCTTCAACGTTATAAAAATCAGCACCGGTACGGTCCATTTTGTTAACGAAAACCATACGAGGAACGCCATAACGGTTTGCTTGACGCCATACGGTTTCTGATTGTGGTTGAACCCCACCAACGGCACAAAATACTGCAACTGCACCATCAAGTACACGCATAGAACGCTCAACTTCAATCGTGAAGTCAACGTGGCCCGGAGTGTCAATGATATTGATTTGAGTATCACGCCATTCACATGTCGTTGCAGCAGAAGTGATCGTGATACCACGCTCTTGCTCTTGCTCCATCCAGTCCATAGTGGCAGCACCTTCGTGAACCTCACCGATTTTGTGTGAAACACCCGTGTAGAACAAAATACGTTCTGTTGTGGTTGTTTTACCCGCGTCAATGTGCGCCGCGATACCGATATTTCTAACGTCTTCTAGTTTGTGGGATCTTGCCATGATAATAGCCTTAAAAAGTAGTTTTAATGGGGAGAATGATAACCCGATTGGGTTATCAAAAGATTACAGGTGACTATTACCAGCGATAGTGAGCAAACGCTTTGTTCGCTTCAGCCATACGGTAAGTATCTTCTTTACGTTTGAATGATGAGCCTTTATCGTTAGCGGCATCCATCAATTCATTCGCCAAACGCTCAGCCATAGTACGTTCGTTACGTTTGCGTGCTGCATCGGTCAACCAACGAATAGCCAATGAAAGCTGACGAACAGGGCGTACTTCTACTGGAACTTGGTAGGTCGCTCCACCCACACGGCGGCTTTTTACTTCGATTACTGGCTTGATATTATCAATCGCTGCGTTAAACACTTCGATACCAGTTTTTTCACCACGTGAACTCATAATGTCAAGAGCACTGTACATAATTTTTTCTGCGGTGCTTTTTTTGCCATCCCACATAAGCTTGTTAATGAACTTCGTCAAGATTTTAGAGCCGTGAACGGGGTCAGGCATAATTTCGCGGACGGGCGCTTTTCTTCTTCTCATAATGTTTCCTTCAATTTTTATTTCGCGGACGGGCGCTTTTCTTCTTCTCATAATGTTTCCTTCAATTTTTAAAATTTACTCAAAAATCGGTCATCAAAAACCGAATCTTGTCAGGCTAGATGATTATTTCTTAACCTTAGCTTTTTTCGTTCCGTATTTAGAACGAGATACTTTACGGTCTTTAACACCAGCAGTATCAAGAGCACCACGTACGATGTGATATTTTACCCCTGGTAAATCTTTTACACGACCACCACGAACGAGAACGATCGAGTGCTCTTGCAAGTTGTGACCCTCACCACCGATATAACTAATAACTTCAAACCCTGAAGTCAAACGAACTTTAGCAACTTTACGAAGAGCCGAGTTAGGTTTTTTAGGGGTTGTAGTATATACACGAGTACATACACCACGACGTTGTGGGCATGACACCAAAGCGGGTGATTTTGATTTTTTCACGACCGCTTGTCGCTCTTTACGAATAAGCTGGTTGATTGTTGGCATACAATCTCCTTGTTTTGAAATGTTCCAGTAGAATCTTAGATCCACCCATAGGGGACTAATAAACGCGAAATTCTACCCGATTAGTGATTAAATATAGCTTATTTTAAGGAAGGTTTAAAATGAAAAAATAGCAGAGAGAACGTCTCCCTTGTTTCACATCCAAACATTATCAATCAGCCGTGTCACCCCTACTCGTGCGGCAACCAATACAATGGTATCACCGATTACGACCTCCGAAATGGATTCAAACGCGCGGTTGACGATGGCGACGTATTCAACCTCCAAAGGCTCTAAAATTGCCAGCATAGCCTTTTGAATATCACTACTTTTATAATTCCCTTGCATCACCATTTTGGTCGCCTCTTTGAGAGAAGCAGAGAGTTTGAGAGCATCTTGACGCTGTGCACTGTCCAAATAAACATTACGGCTGCTGAGGGCTAGCCCATCTTTTTCCCTCACTGTCTCCATCGGAACAATCTCAATATTCATAGTGAAATTGCGCACCATTTGTGTAATCAGTGAGAGCTGTTGAGCATCTTTCTTACCGAAATAAACTTTAGCAGGGCGGACGGCATTAAGAAGTTTCAGCACCACCGTAAGCATCCCGTCAAAATGTCCAGGACGAGATGCCCCTTCAAGAATATAACCACGGATTGTCGGAGCACATACACTCACTTCATCCGTTTCATACATCGATTCGGGATAAAAGAGTACATCCACACCGCTCAGTTCACAAATTTTGAAATCAGCCTCCTCGCGGCGGGGGTATTTGCTCAAATCTTCCCCTGCTAAAAATTGGGTCGGATTCACATAAATGGAGACGACGACTATCTCATTTTCACGGCGTGCCGCTTCAATAAGAGAACGATGACCGATATGCAAGGCTCCCATTGTCGGAACAAATCCAATTCTTACTGATTCACAATCCAAAATTTCCCGTAACTCTTTTACGGTACGTGCAATCCTCATCGTTTTAACCTTTATCTAGGTGATCTATACTATAATTGCAATTATAATATAACCACAGGAAAAATAGTGGATCACTACGAATATACTGAATTACTTAAAACATTGACGATTAAAATGCAAAACGTTACGGATGTTGTCCGTCCGAATGAGATACAAACACGCCTTGATGAAATTACCGCACTCGAAAACTCCGATGGATTTTGGAGTGATGTGACCTACGCAGGTGTCGTTCAAAAAGAAAAAACACAGCTAGAGCGAAAGCTTGCCAAATACTCTAAAACCTTTAATACCCTCGGGGATGCCGTTGATCTCTACGAGATGGCAAAAGAAGAGGGGGATGAAGAGACCATCGAATCCCTCTTCACCGATGCAGGGGAACTGGAAAACAAGATTAAGCAAATGGAAGTGGAAGTGCTCCTCTCAGGTGAGCACGATGCCCATAATGCTATCGTCACCATCCATCCGGGAGCGGGCGGTACGGAGTCACAAGATTGGGCTTCTATGCTGTTGCGGATGTATACCCGTTGGGCAGAGCGTCATGATTTCACCGTCGAAATGCTCGATTACCAATCAGGAGAAGAGGCAGGGATCAAAGATGCCGCCATCCTTATCAAAGGGGTCAATGTTTACGGTTATCTGAAAAACGAGAACGGTATCCACCGACTTGTCCGTATCAGTCCGTATGATTCTGCTGCCAAACGTCATACCAGTTTTACCTCCGTCCTTGTCTCTCCTGAGCTTGATGATGATATTGAAGTGGAAATCGAAGACCGTGATATCCGTATTGATACCTACCGTGCATCCGGTGCAGGTGGTCAACACGTCAATAAAACTGAATCGGCAATCCGTATCACCCATATCCCGACGGGGATTGTCGTGCAGTGTCAAAATGACCGAAGTCAGCATAAAAACAAAGCAACCGCCTTTAAAATGCTCAAATCCCGTATCTATGAGATGGAGCTTGCCAAACAAAAAGCCGCCGTCGATGGAGTTGAAAAAAGTGAGAATGGATGGGGGCATCAAATCCGTTCTTATGTCCTAGCACCGTATCAGCAGGTGAAAGACACCCGTTCAGGAATCCCCTACTCTAATATCAGTACGATTCTCGATGGTGATATTGACGAAATGATCGAGGGGGTTCTTATTGCCCTAAACCGCAAAGATGACGACGAATAACACCGTTTTAAAAGAGTGTACGCTCAATGAGCCGTGCTCTTATATCGCTGGAAACTCCCAAACCATTCACTATAAAGTCATTCAAAACTCTACCAATAAGCAATGTGAAGCGTTAATCCTCCGAGGATGGAGACGCTTTGGTCAAATGTACTTTCGTCCCGTCTGTAGTAACTGTACCGCATGTGAAAGCCTCAAAATTGATGTTGAAAACTATCTATTCAGCAAATCAGAGCGACGGATAGTGCGTAAAAATTCCCATCTCACCACCTATATACGCCACCCAAATATGAGCGGTGAGCATCTGGAACTTTTTTACCGTTATCACGCCTATAAACACCATACAAGAGACTGGGATGCCCCCAAAATAGATCCGAAACACTATCGTGCCTCATTCGTCAACGGTCATGGAGATTTTGGGTATGAAGTGCTTTATTTCGAGAGAGATAAACTTGTCGCCGTCGATTTGATCGATATTTTAGAGGAGGGGATATCCTCGCTCTATTGCTATTATGATCCCCACTATACACACTTATCTTTGGGAAAGTATACCCTCCTTGAACAAATCGCCCTCGCAAAACGGTTGGGGCTCAAATGGATTTATTTGGGCTATTACGTCCAAGGGTGCCAAAGTTTGGAGTACAAAGCAACATACTCACCTCTCTTGGAGCTGCAAGGACGACCCGAAGAAAATGAGAACCCTAGCTGGAGCCCTCTTCACTGATTATTTCGCTGTTTTACACCCATACCCCGCTTTTTTAACCGCATCGCATAATGATTCAGAAGAGGTACCATCCGCAACTTTAACCTCCGCTTTCCCCTCTTTGAGATAAATAGCAGACTCTTTTACCCCCTTAACCTCACTCAAAGCACTTTTAACATTTTTGACACACGCGGGACACATCATCCCCTCTATCTTAAGATTAGCCAACTGATCAGCACTTGCGATTGATGCCATAGCAATGGCTATTAGTAGAATTTTTCTCATTTTTTACCTTTTAGTTATTCTATGCTATTGTTGCATATTAGTGTTACAAAAGTATTAAGTCTTAATACTTTTGTAACAAAATTTATTTACAATGTAACTATTTTGAAAAAGGGGTAAGTATGAGCAGTATTGATTGGTGGGTCATTATATCCATTGCATTTGCAGGGAGTTTTGGTCACTGTATCGGCATGTGTGGAGGATTCATTGTTGCCTACAGCTCAACCAAAATCGATCCCTCCATGAGTCGTATGGATCAGCTCCTTCGACACGGAGCGTACAATATCGGTCGTGTTAGCTCATACGTCCTACTGGGGATGGCCTTTGGGGGATTAGGCTCTCTTTTTACCGTCACAATGGAGACCCATGGAGCACTGTTTATTTTTGCAGGGGTGTTAATGATTATCACGGCACTGAGTATGCTGGGTCTTTCCAAACTACTCCATGCCTTGGAACACTCATTTTCAAACTTCAAACTTTTTAAACTTCTTTTTTCGCGCCTCATTAAAAGTAAAAGTATCCGAAGCTTTATGGCACTTGGAATGATGAACGGTTTTTTCCCTTGCGGATTTGTTTTTTTCTTCGCAGCAAAAGCGGCATCTTCCGCCTCAATACTCGATGGGGGGCTCATTATGGCAGCTTTTGGGCTTGCAACTGTCCCCACCCTTCTGGCGCTGGGTCAGTCGGTGAATTTTATGCGAGAAATTGCCTTTCGTCAAAGTATGAACCGCATTGCAGCTATAGCAATTTTAATTTATGGAATCTATAGTATTTATTATGGATTAGCTTATTTTATTGATCTACCGCTTTAGGAAAGAGAGAAAGAAGATTTAGTTTAGAACTCTATCTCCATGTTTGACATGGAGATAAGAGGAGTATACGAAGGAGATTTTACTCTCCGAACATAATCGTTTGGTCTTTATAGATACCCGTTCCAACAGGAATGGTACGACCGATAATGACGTTCTCTTTAAGATCAGTCAAGTCATCGATTTTAGCGGCAACAGCCGCTTCGGTCAAGACTTTTGTTGTGTCTTGGAATGATGCAGCTGAGATGATAGAATCAGCACTAACTGCAGCACGGGTAATCCCAACGAGATACGGTTCAGCGATAGCTGGTTGACCGCCAAGACGAAGAATTTTTTCATTCTCAATCTTGAATTGTACTTTAGAAGCAACATCACCTTCAATAAATTTCGTATCGCCTGAACGAATAATTTTAACTTGACGCAACATTTGAGTAAAGATAACTTCAATGTGTTTATCCGCAATATTAACCCCTTGACGACGATACACTTGCTGAACTTCACTGACCAAATAGTGATAAAGCGCTTTTACACCCAAAATTCTTAGAATTTCATGAGAACTCATAACCCCATCGGTTAGACGCTCACCTGAGTGAACAAATTCACCCGTGTGAACCAATGCGGTAAGATTTTTGTCAACAAAATACTCTTTCACCATGCCATTGACAGAGGTGATTAAGATACGCTCTTTACCACGAAGCGGTTTACCGAAGCTTACCACACCATCAAGTTCAGCAATCAATGCGATCTCTTTTGGTTTACGTGCTTCAAAAAGTTCAGATACACGAGGAAGACCCCCAGTAATATCGCGTGATTTTTGAAGTGCCTTTGGTGTACGTGCCAAAATATCTGCCACTTTTACTTCAGCTCTATCTTGAGCAAAAATCGCTGTTTTAGGATCAACTGAATAGCGAATAATTGTCCCGTCATTTGCTGCCAATACGATAGCTGGTTTAAATTCAGGGGCGATATATTCATTGATCATCAAACGAGTCTTCCCCGTCAATTCATCAAACTGTTCTGACGCAGTAACCCCTGGAATAATGTCTTCAAATGTGATAACACCATTCGTTTCGGAGATGATAGGATTCGAATATGGATCCCATTCAGCAATCACAATCGACTCTTCTTTTTGTGCTTTTGCCAAGAGTGTATCGAATTTTACCGCTTCATTATCATTGACTTCGATGACAGAACCACGAGCGATATAGTGACGAATCGCTTCACGATCCTCACCGTCTGCAACGACGGCAAAAAGCCCTTTAACTTCAACACTGTAACCTTTGGTAATCTCATGGTGACGCTCAAGGAAATCCCCTTTAAGAAGGTAATATTTAACAACCCCTTTCTCTTTGGCAAAAATCTTTTGGCTGATTGGTGCACCATCTTTGACTAAAATTTCAGAAGCGTATGGAATACGATTGGGTACATTCCAACCATCTTTAATCGTCTCAACAATAGATTCATCTTCTTTTACAATAGCACCATTTTCGTACGGAAGATAGAACTTTCCATCGATTTTACCACTAACCCCTGCGAGCTCATTTGGTTTAGCTACTTCGTTTTTACGAAGAGTATAACGCATTGTTTGAGACTCACCTTTAATACTCACAATGATTTCATCATGAATGGTTTGCATTTCAAACGTCCCTGTAAACGGCGCTTTAATTTTTGGTTCAACCAATAAAATAGCGGCATTACGACGATTTGCAACGACTTGTTTCCCCTCTTTAGAGAGGTAGGTTTTCATGTTGTAATAACGGATGAATCCCTCTTTAGTAACAACAACTTGACGCTCTTCACGTGTACTTGATGCGGTTCCCCCAACGTGGAATGTACGAAGGGTCAATTGTGTCCCTGGTTCACCAATCGACTGAGCCGCAATAATACCAACAGCTTCCCCTTTACGAACGATGCCACCTGAACCCAAGTTAAGTCCATAACACAATGCACATACCCCACCTACAGATTTACACGTCGTAGGAGTACGAATATGCACCGCTTTGATCCCTGCTTCAGTTACCTTAGAGGCCTTGATCTCATCGATCAATGTCCCCTCAGAGAAAAGGATCTCATTGGTGATAGGATCAATTGCATCTTCCGCTAAAACACGTCCATAAATACGATCTTCTAATGGTTCGATGAGCTCATTACCCACAGAGATATCCGTAAGTTCAATCCCTTCATGGGTACCACAATCGTGCTCGACGATTTTCACGTTTTGAGCAACGTCAACGAGTTTACGAGTCAAATACCCAGCATTCGCTGTTTTAAGTGCCGTATCCGCAAGACCTTTACGAGCTCCGTGAGTCGAAATAAAGTACTCAAGGACGTTAAGACCCTCTTTAAAGTTCGAAATAATCGGTGTTTCGATAATCGAACCATCGGGTTTCGCCATAAGTCCACGCATACCAGCAAGCTGACGAATTTGTGCTGCAGAACCCCGCGCTCCAGAATCCGCCATCATAAAGATCGAGTTGAATCCATCTTTATCACTCTCTACGAGTTCCATCATCCCAGCCGCAACAGTACTGTTTGTATCGGTCCAAACGTCAATAATCTTATTATAACGCTCTTGCTCTGTCAATAAACCCGCTTCAAACTGTTTTTGAATCTCTTTAACACGATTTTTAGACGAAACAATCAAAGCCGCCTTCATCTCAGGGATAATAATATCGGCAATAGAGATAGAGACACCCGATGCCGTAGCGTATTTGAAACCAAGGTTTTTCAAATCATCCAAGAATCCAGCTGTAATCGCAATACCACCATGCTTATTGACATAGTCAACGATCGCATTGATATTTTTCTTTTTCATCGTCACGTTCCAAAGTTCTACTGGAACGAAATCAGGAAGGATTGATTTTAGAATCATCTTCCCTGCCGTCGTGTGAATCATACGTCCATCAACACGGGTACGTACTTTAGCGTGTAAATCAAGGGCTTTATGCTCTAGGGCAATCATAACTTCATCAACGTTACTGAAAAGTTTATTCGACCCCTTCACATCATTTTTTCCCAATGAGAGATAATAGAGACCCAAAACCATATCTTGTGATGGTGTTGCAATCGCTTTACCTGACGCTGGAAGCAAGATGTTCATAGAAGAGAGCATCAATACTTTACACTCAGCAATCGCTTCAGCACCTAGTGGTACGTGAACCGCCATTTGGTCACCATCAAAGTCTGCATTGAACGCCGCACAAACAAGCGGGTGCAATTGAATCGCTTTACCATCAATTAGTTTCGGGTGAAACGCTTGGATCGAAAGTTTGTGAAGTGTCGGTGCACGGTTAAGCATGATAGGATACCCATCAACGATCTCAGCCAAACACTCCCACACTTCATTGGTTTTTTCATCGATCATTTTTTTCGCCGCTTTCACGGTCGTTGCGTACCCTTTATCTTCGAGTTTTGCAATCAAATGAGGTTTGAAAAGTTCTAATGCCATCAATTTTGGCAATCCGCATTGATCCATACGCAATGTTGGTCCAACAACGATAACGGAACGTCCTGAAAAGTCAACACGTTTACCGAGAAGATTTTGACGGAAACGCCCTTGCTTCCCTTTAATAATTTCAGAAAGTGATTTAAGAGGGCGTTTATTTGCACCCTTAACCGCATTCGCACGACGACCATTGTCAAACAATGCATCAACAGCTTCTTGAAGCATACGTTTTTCATTGCGAACAATAATTTCTGGTGCTTCAAGTTCAATCAGACGTTTTAGACGCTGGTTACGGTTAATAACACGGCGATAGAGGTCATTGACATCCGATACCGCAAATTTACCGCCATCCAAGCTTACCAATGGGCGAAGTTCTGGAGGCAATACAGGGAGTGCTGTGAGCATCATCCACGCAGGGTTATTTCCAGAATTTAAAAATGACTCAATAACTTTAAGACGTTTAACAATCGTTTTACGTTTTGCTTCGGAATTGGTTTTTTGGACATCTTCTTTCAATGCCGAAAAGAGGTCAACAAGATCAAGTTCATCCAAAAGATCGCGAACCGCTTGTCCTCCCATTTCTGCAGAGAAACCGCTCTCGCCATAACGTTGTACAAGGGTACGGTACTGCTCTTCATTAAGAACATCGTACTTAAGAACAGGTGATGTTTGCCCACCGTCATAACATGCTTCTCCACCTGTTTTAACAATGTATGCTTCATAGTACAATACGCGCTCAAGATCTTTCATCTTCACACCAAGCAAGGTACCAATACGGCTAGGAAGTGAGCTGACATACCAAATATGGGCAACAGGGGTTACAAGATCAATATGCCCCATACGGTTACGACGAACTTTAGAGGAGGTAACTTCTACCCCACATTTTTCGCACACAACACCTTTGTAGCGCATTTTTTTGTATTTGCCGCACAAACATTCGTAATCACGAACCGGTCCGAAAATTTTCGCACAAAACAATCCGTCACGCTCTGGCTTAAGGGTACGGTAGTTGATTGTTTCCGGTTTTTTTACTTCACCATGACTCCATGAGAGGATTCTCTCAGGAGACGCAAGGCGAAATTGTATTTGTTTAATGTCTGTAGGACGATTATCATCCGTTACTGCGATTGGTACTAATTTACTCATTGTCATCCACCTCGTCAAAAATCTCAATATCGAGCGCCAACGCTTGAAGCTCTTTGGTCAATACAAATAATGTTTCAGGAATACCAGATGGTGGAACGCTTTCACCTTTTGTAATCGCTTTATAGGCGCGAACACGTCCATCTACGTCATCTGATTTAATCGTCAACATCTCTTTAAGAACAGCAGAAGCACCGTATGCTTCAAGCGCCCATACTTCCATCTCTCCGAAACGTTGTCCGCCGAAGAGTGCTTTACCGCCGACTGGTTGTTGAGTAACAAGAGAGTAAGGTCCGGTTGAACGTGCATGCACTTTTTCATCAACCAAGTGATGAAGTTTCAAGATGTACATGTAACCTACATTAACACGCTCTTTTAGCTTCTCACCTGTTTTACCGTCGTAAAGCTCCATTTTTCCATCATTGTCAAGTTTCGCCAACTCAAAAAGTTTACCGAACTCTGCTTCTGTAACGCCTTCGAAAATAGGGGTAGCAAATTTAACCCCGTTGGACCAATCTTGTGCGTATCCCAATAAGGTCATATCATCCATTGCACCAATGGTAACTGCAGCATTCATAAGACCTGCAACATCAGAAAAGGAGACCATTTTCGTACGAAGTTCACTGATAAACTCTTTACGTTTTGCTTCAAAAATCTCTTGAAGCTGGAATCCAAGCTCACGCCCAACCATTCCCAAGTGCATTTCCAAAATTTGACCAACGTTCATACGTGATGGAACCCCAAGCGGATTCAAACAAACATCAACCGTACGTCCATTTGCCATATACGGCATATCAACTTGAGGAACAATAATCGAAACGATACCTTTGTTCCCGTGACGACCCGCCATTTTATCCCCAACTTTGAGCTTACGTTTGGTTGCAATATAAACTTTGACGTATTTCACAACACCATTAGGGAGGATATCATCTTTTTCCAAGATAGAGAGTTTCTCTTCGTGTTCATCACGGAATTTTTTCTTCTCTTTTTGGAAATGGTTTTTCGTTTGGTTGTATTTCTCTTGAATCCCATCTGTATAGGCTTTAACAATGGTATTCATCGCAAAACGGTTTACCTCTTTAAGATCGTCACCATTCACAAAATCACCTGCATTATACTCACGTCCATTGACGGTTACAGCACTTTGGAGAGGGTGTTTCGTTAAGATAGAGGAGATACGAAGCATCTCCTCTTTGTCGATCATTAGAAGACGGTCATAATGTTCCCGCTCTAGTTCATCACGCTCTGCTTTTTCAAGTTCAAGAGTACGCGGATCTTTATCGTACCCCTTTTTCGTGAATACTTTAACATCAACGATAACCCCTTCCATACTAGCAGCACAATAAAGGGATTTATTAACAACGTGACCTGCTTTTTCTCCAAAAATTGCCCGTAATAGACGCTCCTCAGGAGTTGGTTTTACTTCCCCTTTAGGAGAAACTTTACCAACAAGGATCATCCCCCCTTTAACATAGGTACCAATTTTAACGATACCACTATCATCGAGGTGAGCTAATTCATCATCGCGCACATTAGGGATATCACGAGTAATCTCTTCAACGCCATGCTTAAGTTCTCGTGCTTCTGCCTCTTTTTCATAAATATGAACGGAGGTGAAAGCATCTTCACGAATCATACGCTCTGACATAACGATCGCATCTTCGAAGTTATATCCATTCCACGGCATAAACGCAACAAGAGCATTTATCCCAAGAGCCAATTCACCTTGATCCATATTCGGACCATCAGCAATAATTTGCCCTTTCGCAACCGCTTGACCTTCTTTTACAATCGGACGCTGCATAAAGGTGGTGTTTTGGTTGGTACGAAGATTTTTTTGCAAAGGATAGTAATCAATAAACGTCCCCTCATCATCTTCACCCATTACATAAATGTGTTTACTATCGACTTTCTCAACGATACCACCACGATCTGCTTTTGCACACTCCCATGAATCACGGGCAACCAGTTTTTCAACTCCAGTTCCAACCATCGGCGCTTGTGGACGAAGTAAAGGAACCGCTTGACGTTGCATATTCGATCCCATAAGGGCACGGTTCGCATCATCGTGTTCCAAGAAAGGGATCAAACTTGCCGCAACACCGACAACCATATGGGGAGTCAAATCGCGAAGTTCACACTCTTTTGGTGATTTAAGCATAATTTCGCCATCTTTACGAATCTCAACCAAATCATCAAGAAAAATACCATTCTCACCCAGACGTGATGAGGCAGCGGCAATGGTTTTACCCTCTTCTTGTGTCGCTGTCAAGTAAACAACTTCACGTGTTACCACACCCTCTTTAACCACATTATAGGGAGCTTCGATAAAGCCGTGCTCGTTCACTTTAGAATAGGTTGCCAACGTATTGATCAAACCAATATTTTGCCCCTCTGGAGTCTCAATCGGACAGATACGACCATAGTGAGTCGGGTGAACGTCACGCACTTCAAATCCAGCACGCTCTTTGACAAGACCACCTTCTCCAAGTGCAGAGAGACGACGTTTATGGGTCACTTCTGACAATGGATTCGTTTGGTCCATAAATTGTGACAACTGTCCACCACTGAAAAACTCCATGATTGTCGATGTGATCATTTTTGAGTTAACCAAATCGTGTGGCATCAATTCTGCCGTTGGTCCACTCATGGTAGAGAGTTTGTCTTTAATCGCTTTTTGCATTTTGACAAGACCGTTATGAAGCTCGTTTCCTAGCAATTCACCGATAGAACGGATACGTCGATTACCAAGATGGTCACGGTCATCTATATGCCCTTGACCATTTTTTACTTTAATCACATATTTAACGGTATTAATAATATCTTCATTGGTCAAAACAGTCACATATTCAGGAACATTAAGCCCTAACTTATGATTCATTTTCATACGACCAACGCGCGTCAAATCGTAACGCTCTGGATCAAAGAAAAGTTGATTAACAAAAACTTTTGCCGCATCTTTCGTAACAGGTTCACCAGGACGCATTACTTTATAGATACGAATTGCCGCTAAATCATTTTCGTCTTCAATATCTTCGGTTTGTTTCAATAATTTTAATGAATCAACATCTGCTATAAACGCATTAATTACTGAGCTATCGTGTCCCTCTGCAAGGTCATTCGCGATTACAAATTCAGTAATCCCCGCATCGATCATTTTTTTAAGCTTAGTTTCATCCAATTGAGTCATTGTATCAAACATAACTTCGCCCGTAGATGCGTCAATAATAGGCTCTGCCAAATGGCGTTCAATCAATATTTCAATAGGGTATTGAATCGCTTTAACACCCTCTGCGAGCATTTTGTCTGCTTTTTTGGAAGAGAGGCGTTTACCCGCAGCAACAAGAAGTTTACCATCAGGATCAACCAAATCATACGATAAACGACCATCAAAATGTTCATGGTCAAAGTCAAGCAAATATTTATTATTATCTACTCGGATTTTTTGAAGTGGATAAAATATTTTTAGAATATCTTGCTTGCTGTATCCCAAAGCACGGAACATAATGGTTACTGGCACTTTACGGCGCTTATTAATACGCATATAAAGAATATCTTTTGGATCATACTCAAAGTAGAGCCATGAACCACGGTCAGGAATAATTTGACCCGTAAAGATCATTTTACTACCAGCAGTTGTAGACTCTTCTTCTTTAAAAATTACCCCTGGACTACGGTGAAGCTGATTGACGACAACACGCTCAACACCATTAATAACAAATGATGTACGCTCGGTCATTAGAGGAATATCACGGATAAAAATTGTTTGTTCTTTAATATCCTTAACACCCATTTTTTCTTTGGTGTTTTCATCACGGTCCCAGATCATAAGACGTGTTTTCATACGCAATGAAACGGAGTACGTTAAGCCACGCTCCATACATTCGCGAACCGTGTACTTTGGACGACCGACTTCGGATCCTAAGTATTCAAGAGAGAGACGATTTTGAGTATCGTGGATAGGGAAAACAGATTGAAAAACACGCTCAATACCACTTTTAGAACGATCTTTTTGATCCAACATCAAAAACGATTCGTACGAATTTTGTTGAAGTTGTAAAAGATTTGGAACTTCAATTTGTTGTGGGGTTTTCGCGAAATCAACGCGCAAGCGGTTTCCAGAGTGAAGAGTATTTAACATTAGGCTACCTCAATCGAAATGTGTGATCCCAGAATAGGGATAAAAAATGTAAAGTCTAAAAGTTGAGCTTTCCCAACCCTATAACGACGGATGGGCACTCTTCCGAAATGAAAAAATCAATTCGGAAAAGCGCCCGTACTTTGTGGAGGCAAGTGCCTCCAAAGTTCAAATAATTATTTGATTTCGACCGCAGCACCAGCTTCTTCAAGATCTTTTTTAGCAGCTTCAGCAACATCTTTGCCAACGCCTTCTTTGATCGTTGTTGGAGCATTATCAACAGCATCTTTAGCCTCTTTAAGACCAAGACCTGTAAGTGCACGTACTACTTTAATAACGTTGATTTTTTTCTCACCAGCGTCTTTCAAGATAACATCAAATTCAGTTTTTTCTTCTACTTCAACAACAGCTGCAGCACCGCCAGCAACTGCTACAGGTTGAGCAGATACTCCGAATTTTTCTTCGAATTCTTTTACAAGCTCAGAAAGCTCAAGGACAGAAAGGTTTGAGATAAACTCAAGAACGTCTTCTTTTGTAACAGCCATAATAGTTCTCCTATGATTTTTTAATTTTTTATGCCGATAATAAAATCTGCAATTTTTCCCTACAGCAATTACGCTGCAGCTTCTTCTTCACGCTTACGTTTAAGAGCATCGAGTCCGATTGTAAAGTTGCGAACTGGTCCCATCCAAACAGATGCGAGCATTCCAAGCAACTCTTCACGTCCTGGTAGTGTTGCAAACGCACGAACTTTTGCTTCGTCCGCTGCTTGACCATCGATGTATGCTGTACGAAGAGAGAATTTATCATTCGCCTTCGCAAACTCAACAACAGTTTTCGCTGCAGCAATAGCATCTTCACCCCAAATAAAAATGTTAGTATCAACGATATCAATACCAGACATACCCGCATTATTAAGAGCGATTGTTGCAAGAGTATTTTTAACTACTTGAACTTTCGTATCTTTTTCACGTGCAATTTTACGGAGAGATTCGAGGTTACCGACAGTAAGACCACGATAATCACACATAACAACAGCATTTGCAGACTTGAATGCTTCTGTTAATGTGTTAACAATCTCAGATTTTTGTGTTTTATTCATTATTTCTCCTTTCCAGACAGTAACTTCAAGCGGGGCGGATAAACCCGATTAAGACTTTCGTCCCCTACTCTCTTCAGCCCATAAGATAAAGTATTTACAAAAATTAGTTTCGAATATCAAGAAGCTCTTGAATATCAAATTTAATTGCAGGACTCATTGTTAATGAAAGTGCTGCATTTTTGATATAACGACCTTTTGCTGTTGATGGCTTCGCACGATTAATAGCACCAACAAATGCTTTGATGTTTTCAGCAATTTTATCAGTATCAAAACTTACTTTACCAATACCAGCGTGAATATTTCCTTTTTTGTCAACACGGAAATTTACTTGTCCGCCTTTAACATTGCTTACAGCTTTTGCGATGTCAGCAGTTACCGTTCCTGTTTTAGGATTCGGCATCATCCCTTTTGGTCCAAGAATACGACCTACTTGACCAACAAGACCCATACAATCAGGAGCTGCAACAACGATATCGAAGTTAATATTCCCTGCTTTGATTTGCTCAACCAAATCGTCAGTACCAACGATATCAGCACCTGCAGCTTTTGCTTCGTCAGCTTTAGCACCTTTAGCAAAAACAGCCACACGAACCACTTTACCCGTACCGTGAGGAAGCACAACCGCGCCACGGATCATTTGGTCAGCATGACGTGGGTCAACACCAAGATTTAAAGCAATTTCAACTGTTTCGTCAAATTTTGCTGATTTCAACTCTTGCAAAAATGCAGAAGCATCTGCTACTGAGTAGCTTTTTGCCATATCAATTTTTCCACTTAATTCTTTATAACGTTTTCCAGCCATTGTAATTCTCCAATAATAGAATCTGCCGCAGAGTTTAGACTCTTTGCGGTCGAAGAGCATACCAAACTATCCCCTAAGAGATAAATTTAGTCAATAATATCAACACCCATTGAACGTGCTGAACCAGCGATTGTAGCTGCAGCAGCTTCAATACAATCAGTATTCATGTCTTGCATTTTTTGCTTAACAATTTCCATTAACTGATCTTTCGTGATTTTACCCACTTTATTTTTCATCGGATTATCAGTCCCTTTTTTAAGGCCGGCTGCTCTCATGATGAGAGCTGATGCAGGTGGTTGCTTAGTGATAAAAGAGAATGTTTTATCCGCATATACAGTAATAACTACCGGGAGTTTAAAACCTGCTTTATCTTTTGTACGCTCGTTAAATGCTTTACAAAACTCCATGATATTAACACCACGTTGACCGAGTGCAGGTCCAACTGGAGGAGCTGGGTTAGCCGCTCCAGCATTAACTTGTAGCTTGATGTAGCCCGTAATTTTTTTTGCCATTTGTGCTTCCTTTTTTGAGATTAAATAATTTTTTCAACTTGCGTGTATGCAATATCAACTGGTGTACTACGCCCAAAGATAGAGACATTGAGTTTTAATGTTCCATGCTCAAGATCATACTCATCAACCGTACCTGTAAAATTCGCGAAAGGTCCATCTACAATACGAACCATTTCACCGCTGTCAAAAAAGACTTTAGGTTTCGGAGCTGAACGATTGGTTACACGATCCAAAATAACAGCAATGTCATTATCGCTTAAAGGGGTTGGCTTATTTGCTTCACCAATAAATCCTGCTACGCGAGGCAAGGATTGAATACGGTGTTGCAAATCAATCGATAAATCAATATTAGCAAAAACATATCCTGAGTAAAGAGAACGCTCAGTAATTTTTTTCTTTCCATTTTTCACTTCAATAACATCTTCTGTCGGTACAATTACTTCCGTAATAACATCTTCAAGATGATTTTCAGCAATAATGTTTTCGATAGCAGCTTTAACACTACGCTCACTACCAGCGTATGTTTGAATTGAGTACCAACGGTGTGCCATTCTTTTTCCTTAACTCAAAATTGCCGAAACGGTAGAAGACATAATGAAATCAACCAATGCCAAGAACAAGACCATAAACGTTACCACGATCATAACTGCAACAAACGCTTGTTTAACCTGCGGTTTAGTGGGGAAAATAACTTTTGCAAGCTCTAATTTTGCTTGGTGAAAAGCACTACTAACACTGTTCTTCATTAGGTATCCTTAGGACATTTCGAACCAATAAAGCCCGAGAGCACCATTAGTTAAAAATGGGTGGCAGGCCAGGGGGGATTCGAACCCGCAACCATCGGATTTGGAATCCGGCGCTCTACCATTGGAGCTACTGACCTATAACTATAATAGAATCCCCGAGGGGAAACGACTTAAAGTTTTGCTTCTTTATGAGTCGTGTGCTCACGACAAAATTTACAAAACTTTTTCATTGAGAATTTCTCAGTGTGTGTTTTTTTATTTTTAGTAGTGTGATAGTTACGACGTGTACACTTTTCACATGCTAAATGGATATTTTCGCGCATATTTACCCTTTTAATCCAACCCTAAGGTTGGGGAAAATTATGCAAGGATTTTAGAAACAACCCCAGCACCTACAGTACGTCCACCTTCACGGATAGCGAAGCGAGTACCCTCTTCCATCGCAATCGGATGGATCAATTCAGCAATAATTTTTACGTTATCACCAGGCATAACCATTTCAGTACCTTCTTGCAAGGTGATAGCACCTGTACAGTCAGTAGTACGAACATAAAATTGTGGACGGTAACCATTAAAGAATGGAGTATGACGACCACCCTCTTCTTTGCTCAATACATAAATCTCAGCCTCAAATTTTGTATGAGGGTTGATTGATTTAGGCTTACAAAGAACTTGACCACGTTCAACATCTTCTTTTTTAGTTCCACGAAGCAAGATTCCACAGTTATCGCCTGCTTCACCCATTTCCATCTCTTTACGGAACATTTCAACACCAGTTACAGTAGTTGTTTGTGTATCACGAATACCAACGATCTCGATTACTTCACCGATTTTGATAGTACCACGCTCAATACGACCAGTTACAACCGTACCACGTCCTGAGATTGAGAAAACGTCTTCAACTGGCATCAAGAAATCTTTATCCGTTTCACGAATTGGTTGAGGGATATAACGATCCACCTCATCCATCAATTTGATGATTTTATCAGCCCATGGACCAAGATTACCAGCTTTTGCTTCTTCAAGTGCACGTAATGCAGACCCAGCAACGATAGGAGTGTCATCACCTGGGAACTCGTACATATCGAGAAGTTCACGAATTTCCATCTCTACTAATTCAAGAAGTTCTTCATCATCAACCATATCTTCTTTATTCATGAAAACAACGATATATGGAACACCTACTTGGCGAGAAAGAAGGATATGCTCACGTGTTTGTGGCATTGGGCCATCCGCTGCAGAAACAACAAGAATCGCTCCGTCCATTTGAGCAGCACCAGTAATCATGTTTTTAACATAGTCGGCGTGTCCAGGACAGTCAACGTGTGCATAGTGACGATTTTCAGTTTCGTACTCTACGTGTGATGTAGCGATTGTAATACCGCGCTCACGCTCTTCTGGAGCATTATCAATTTGATCGTAGTCCATAAATTTCGCACCCGTTTTAGTAGCAAGAACCGCTGTAATTGCTGCTGTCAACGTAGTTTTACCATGGTCAACGTGACCGATTGTACCGATGTTGCAGTGTGGTTTAGTACGCGCAAACTTTTCTTTTGCCATTGTGTCCTCCGACTTAATATTGTAAACTAAAATGGAATTATACCTAAAAACAGCTGAAATAGCTTTCAAGCTTTCAAAAAATTACAAGAATATTACTGGAGCTCACGAGCGGATTTGAACCGCCGACCTCTTCCTTACCAAGGAAGTGCTCTACCCCTGAGCCACGTAAGCATATAAACAATGATAAATTTGCAATTGGAAGCTTAAAAACTATTTTACGTTTTAAGGTAATGATGAAGTAGTAATTATGAAATGTGTACTTCAGCTCCCAGTGGAGCGGGAAACGAGACTCGAACTCGCGACATTCAGCTTGGAAGGCTGACGCTCTAGCCAACTGAGCTATTCCCGCATAATGGTGGTGAGAGAAGGATTCGAACCTTCGAAGATAAAAATCAGCAGATTTACAGTCTGCCCTCGTTGGCCACTTGAGTATCTCACCACGGCCGTATCTGGTCTAACACTGACAAAAGGTATTCATTCCGATTTCATTCAATGGTGCCGGCACGAGGACTTGAACCCCGGGCCTGCTGATTACAAATCAGCTGCTCTAGCCAACTGAGCTATGCCGGCATTGGTGAAATGGAGCCGAAATTATAGTCTTTTTTTTTTGATATGTCAAGGGTTATTCAAAAGAAATTACACAATTTTGTAAATAACTTCCTTTTTCTTCTTTGTTTCCACTATATCAGTAACACTTAATCCCTCAATAGATAGGGCTAACAACTCCCTAATTGAGGCAGTTTTATGGGTTGCAAGTGCACGTAATACAACTCCACGGTATGCTTTTGCCCAATGGCTCACGACTTTCCCTTCTTTGAGGAATTTCAAGGTTGTAATGGAATTTTTTGGGGTATAAAATTTATCATAGAACCCTGCTCGCAGATCCAATAGCTCCTTATTTTCATTCAGATTATCAAGTGAATTTGAAAAATATTCTTTATAATATTTTTCTAGAGCCAATTTTTCAATCGAAGAACCTTGTTTGAGTTTGTAATCGGGGAGAGTGTCACCTGCAGCAATGGGGCCAAAAAGATTGGAGAAGAGAATAACATGTGTATCGATATATTCTTGGGCGGTCTGACTCAATGTCTCATACTTTAGATAATTGTATGCTACCCCATCATAACGCTCTATCGCTTTCATTGTAGGAGCAGATTCAAAGGGTATTTTATAGCGTTCAAATTCTCGAATATCTTTAAGTCCAAAAAGTTTTTTTAACTCTTCATCGCTCCCCTGTTGAACTAATGCTTCGTAGCGTCTAATCACTTCAAGACGTTTCCTATAAAGTTCAGGGAAAATTAGACTGGTGGAATTTATAGGTGGGTAATTCCCTCCTGTTCGTTTTCCCTCACTGGGGGCAAAAAGTATTTTCATCATCAGTAATACGCTGCGATAATAGCATAACTAATAAAGAACATCAAATGAGAGGCCCCCTCAAAGTAGTTTGTTTCTCCCTCTTCCGTCGTTTTCCACACTAAAATAATTGTAAGCAACAGTGCCCCAATCTGCAGTGGGTTAAAATCGAGCGTGAGATTTATTCCTGAATAATAGGCTAACATCATCAAAATCGGAACGGTTAAGATAATTGATACGGTAGATGCTCCCATGGCGATATTGACCACCCGCTGAATTTGATCGTTTCGTGCCGCACGAACTGCTGTAAATATCTCTGGGGAGACACTGATAATTGCAATCACAAGCCCTGCTAGTCCCGATGACAGCCCATACTCTTTGGCAATCTTAACCCCTTCTCCTGCAAAAATTTCTGCACCAAAAGCAATCATTCCAATCAAACCAAAAATCGAGATAAAATTGATTGCTGTAGGGAGATGTTCAAAAACATAATCACTTGAATCGTTTTCGTCAATTTCCCCTTCTTCTTCGGCAAGCTTACGTTTAAGACGAAAAAAACGGCTTCGTGCTGTTGCTTTAAAAAAGTGGGTATGGGTACGGGTTTGAAAAATGAAAATAATAAGATAAAAAAAGAGTAATACCCCTGCAATCAAATGGCTCACATGTGTTAACGCCTCACTCCCATGCTCTGTATGACTCAGTAATCCTGGTACTAATAGAGCTGATGAAGCAACAAATAAAACGGTACTATAGGCACTTGATGTCTCTTTATTATGTTGCTGTTGCGAGAAAGCAAGCCCTCCAAGAAAAACTGAAAGTCCTAATAAAACGTTTAAATCAACAATAACAGCAGAGATAATTCCCCCCTTAACTGTCTCCAATACTTCAGGTGAATGGCGGACTTCAAGTAAAATTACATAAAGTAGAATTATTTCAACCACAACAGCACTGAAAGTTAATACAAAGCTCCCGTACGGTTCATGAAGACGCTCCGAGAGAATATCCGCTACTTCAGCAACCGTCAGAGAGAGTGAGGCAATACCTATAGCCGCTAAAATGGTTGCCAGCATCCCATCACCCTGATAGTGAGCGAAAAAAGCAAGTCCAATAGAACATAACCCTATAAAAATATCCCAATAATCTTCAATAAAATAGCGAATTCGCCTGTCCAACTGTTTATCCTTTATGTTTTAACTAATTTAGTACGTTAGTATGTGCACCCATACCTTAAATCCACCCTTTACGCTTAAAGAGATAGAGGGGGAAAATGGATGATCCTATCATTAAAAATATTGAAATCAAATAGCCAAAATGCCAATGCACTTCAGGCATAAAATCAAAATTCATTCCATAAATACTGGCGATCAACGTCGGAGGCAAGAAAATAACGTTCATAATCGTAAACATTTTAATCACTTTGTTTTGCTCAATACTCAATAAACCAACAAAAATATTTTGGAGATATTCCAGCCGCTCAAAATTGAAATCGGTATAATCAATCAACGACTTGATATCTTTAAGCATAATAGCGACATCCGTTTTTAGCGCATTCTTGTATTTTGTTGATTTCAAAAAAGAGCTCAAGATACGCTGTTTATCGTTGAGATTCTCTCGAAGCTGCATATTCAAATCTTCCAAAGAGGAGATCCGTTCCAATATCTCTTCATCATCATTTGTATGGTCGGTAAAAACGTGCTTACGAAGACGGGTAATGTCCCGTGAGAGTCGCTCAATAATATCTGCATCCGCATCAATACGAATATCAATCAATTGACCAAAAATATCATAGCCACTCTCAAATTGTTTGGGTGCTGCAAAAAATTTACGATTAAACTCATCGAAAGCATAAAGTGCAGTATAGCGGATGGAAATTAATAAATTTTTATAGAGGATAAAGGATACGGTCTCATTATGGGAATTTTGATTGGTATTAACCAAGAAAAAAGTATTTATTTCAATACGATCACTCTCTTCCCAATAACGCGAACTGATTTCAATCTCTTCAGTCTCTTGTTTGGTCGGGAATTTAATATCAAAGGTATTTTCAATAAAAACAATTTCATCGTAGGTCGGCATTAACATATCGATCCAGATCACTTTTTCAATATTATCTCCATCAAGTTCCGACATAGTATCAATCAATGCAATTGCATTTTCATTTTTAACAAAACATTTGATCATTTTATATACCTCCTTTCGAAAATCGATCTTTATAACTGCATTTTTGGCACAGCTCTTCGTGTGCTATTGCGTGCGCAAACCCTTGTGTTATCTCAAGTGCCCGTTTAGATGAGAGAATTTTACCCAAATTTGTCACATGAAGGTTACCAAGTTCTATGATCCCATCACCGTCCAAACAACAGGGAACGACACGTCCATCAGCAAGAATAGCAATTTGTTTACTCAATCCATGACAATAACCATCCCCTAAAAGTGGATTTTGTAAACTTGGCCACTCAAACGTTTGTTCTAAGTGAAGAAGAATTTTAGAGGCTAGACGAATCGATTGACGATCACCGCTAATCATTTCCATAATGGAATCTAGTGAAAAATGCTTTTCTAATATCTTAAAAAGTTTCTCATTAAATGCCAATGCACTCTGTGCTTCATCCAAATTCCATAACCGTAGATTAATAAAGAAATCACTATGATTGGCAAGCTTTTCATCGCATAGGGCTAAAATAGGATCTATGTAAGCTTCAAATGTACGAGATACACTGTTTTTATTAAAACTATTAAGAGAAATATTCACTTGCCGAAGCGAAGGGTGAAAAAGGGTTTGTCGTCGACCTTCATCGAGATAAAACCCACTTGTCGTAATCATCACTTTAAAATTGTATTTTGCCGCACTATCCAAATAATCGGTTAAGTTAGAGAGCACCATCGGATCCCCCATGACATGAAGAGCGATTTCAGTAGTGTACCCTTGTAGCTGAAGCAACGTCGATTCAAAGAAGTCAAGAGTCATAGTAGAGGTTGGCTGTTCTTTGGGGGGACAAAAACTGCAGGCTAACCCGCAGATGTTAGTTATTTCAATATAGGCTCTGTGAAACTTCACGGCAAAAAGGAGACAATTCCTGCTGTAATTGCCACATTGAGAGATTCTACACCCCGTTGCATCGGGATAGATACAGAAAGTGTCGATAATACTTCTATCTCACGACTCACCCCTTCGGACTCATTCCCCAATACAAAAATAGCACGGCTTGGAATTTTTAACCTGTAAATATCATCCTCTGCATGGGAGGAGAGGGTAATCACACTACTGTTTTTAAGTGGTAAAACATCACTTAATGTCTCACAATAATAAATGGGGATTTTAAAGAGCGTCCCCGCACTGGCTTTCATGACCAAAGGGGAGAGCTTAGTGCTGTTTTTCTTTGGTAAAATTATCCCATCAATCGTACTCGCCGCCGCTGAGCGGACAATCATCCCTAAATTTTGGGGGTTATTAATTCCATCGAGAGCCAATAGACGAAAACCATTAGGGAAGTCAGACTCTATAGATTGAGCATTTCGATAATTTTGCGCTTCAACATCGAGAGCTACCCCCTGATCTTGCGCACTGTTTTTCGAAATTCGGGAAAGGGCATCTTTAGTATGGTATTTAATCTCCACACCGCGCATTTGCGCCAAAGAGAGAATCTCATCCATTGTCTCATCGCTGCGATTACTTTTAGAGAGATGAAGTTTATGAATCTTTACTGACTCATCTTTCAATATCTCCACCGCCACATTACGCCCATATAACGTAATTAGCGAATCAAAAAAAGCTTTTTTCTTTAGGTACTCTGCTGAATCGTTCATCAAATTTTAGACGCAATCGCTTCGGCACTAAATCCGAAATGTTTGAACAATAAATCAGCCGGCGCACTTGCCCCAAAACTATCCATTGCAATTACAGTATCAGCAAATCGGTACCACTCTAATCCACGTGCCGCTTCAATCGCTACTTTTTGGGATTCTGGCTTGATAATAGAGTCAATATAGCTTTGAGTTTCTTCCAAAAGGAGATCAAAACACGGAACACTGACGACATTTGCCATGACACCACGTCTTTCTAACTCTTTCGCTGTCTCTAATGCGAGAGAGACCTCAGAACCTGAAGCCATCAAGGTTACGGTTGCATTAGGACGCTCTTCAAGCAAATAACCACCATTGTCTACATCACCCTTTAATGGATTGGATAATATAGGAAGATTTTGACGAGAACAGACAAAGGCACTCGGCGAAGTTTTCATCGTCAACGCTTTTTGCCAACACTTGACATTTTCAGCCCCATCGGCTGGACGGTAGACATAAAAGTTCGGCAATGCACGAAATTGGCTCAAATGTTCAATCGGTTGATGGGTCGGCCCATCTTCCCCCACACCAATACTGTCATGTGTCCAGATAAAGAACTGTTGAATGCCGCTCAATGCTGCAATACGAGCTGCAGGTTTAAGATAGTCACTGAAAACAAAAAAAGTTGCACTAAAGGGCATTATTGGTCCGTACAATGCCATTGCATTGGTAATGGATGCCATCGCGTGTTCACGAATCCCGAAATGGATATTTTTTCCCTTTGGAAAATCTCCCATCTCTACGAGTTCCGTTTTATTGGATGGTCCTAAATCGGCTGACCCCCCCAAGAATCCGGGAATCGCTTTGGCAATCGCATTGAGAATAATTCCGTTCGTATTGCGTGTTGCATCGGCTTTTTCAAATGTCGGCCATTGGATACGACTAAAATCAGGGTTCAACAGTTGCTCATACGCTTCGTTTTGCTCCATCAACGGCAACTCTTTGAGACGGTGATTCCACTCTCGCTCTGCCAAGTCCCCTTTTTCAATCGCACATCGGAAACGCTCTAATACATCAGCAGAGACGGCAAACGTTGCTTCCGGATCAAATCCTGCCTCAATTTTCGCTGTTTTAATGACGTCATGACCTAAAGGGGCACCATGCGCATGGTGAGACCCTTCCATTTTACCGCCCCCTTTAGCAATAACGGTATTGGCAATAATAAGGACAGGGCGTTTAATCGTTTTGGCTTGGGTAAAAGCGCTGTCAATTTCGTCGAAATTATGTCCATCAATTTCGAGAACGGCCCAGTTTTGAGACTCAAAACGGTCACGGATATTTTCACTCAAACTTAGTTCTGTTGACCCTTCAATAGTGATACAGTTTGAATCATAAATAAGAACTAAATTATCAAGACCCATATGCCCAGCAATCGAGCACGCCTCATAACTGATCCCCTCTTCAAGATCCCCATCACCGCATAAACAATAAACACTGTGATCGATCAAGCTTGCCGTCTCAGAATTCACCTTGTGACCAACATATTGGGATGCCATAGCAAACCCAACGGCATTGGCAATCCCTTGCCCAAGAGGACCTGTTGTAATCTCAATCCCCGCCGTATGACCATATTCAGGATGCCCTGGGGTAAGAGACCCCATCTGGCGAAACTGTTTTAAATCATCAATTTCCAACCCATATCCCCAAAGGTGATAGAGAGAGTAAATCAAGCCTGTGCCATGTCCCCCTGAGAATACCAAACGATCACGATTAAGCCATTGTGGATTTTTGGGGTTATGCACCATATATTCAGAGAGGACGACAGCAATATCTGCCAACCCCATCGGTGCACCTGGATGACCCGAATTGGCTTGCTGAACCATATCGGTCGCTAAAAATCGAATTGTATTTGCCATTTTTTGGCGCATTGCATTGCTCATTGTTTATTCCTTATGTCGGTTAATATAATAGCTAAGGGTTGGAGAGAGTTCACGTCGTAAATTCTTATCAAAACTTTCCATTTGAAGCGTTAACTTTTGAGCCAATAGCTCAGCTTCAACGATTGTATTTTCTAATCCCAGCAAGGTAACGAAACTATTTTTAGCTTCATCATTATTAGTCGTTTTCCCTGCACTTACAGAGTCGTGCGTTACATCGAGAATATCATCCTGGATTTGAAATAGTAATCCTAAATCTATCCCAAAATCATACAGCTCTTGAGCAATATCATCACGCCCCACAATAATTGCTCCCATTTTTAATGATGCCGCAATAAGCTTGCCTGTTTTGTGAATATGAAGTATTTTAACTTGATCCAAATTTAATGGCGTATTCTCAAAATGACAATCGATTGCCTGCCCTAATACCATTCCATTTAACCCACCATTTGAGGAGAGCTCTCGAACAAGCTTGACGATGACCATCGCACAAAACGGGGCATTAGAGAGTACCTCAAATGCATAGGTATTTAGGGCATCTCCCGCCAAAATCGCTGTAACCTCATTATAGGTTTTGTGGAGGGTGGGAATACCACGCCGTAAAGCAGCATTGTCCATCGCTGGTAAATCATCGTGAATCAGGGAATAGGTATGAAGAAGCTCCAGTGCTAAAGCAGCGCTGTATGCACTTTGTTCCAAAAGAGGATTATAAGCTTTAACAACTCCAAGAAGCAATGCAGGGCGGAACCGCTTTCCACCACCTTTGAGCATTTGGCACAATGAAGCTTCGTAGTAAGGATGAAAACTGGGTGCAGATGGCAAATGCGCCAATAAATACGCCTCAAATTGTTCCATAGTAAGGTTTATATCTTTTCGATTATATCGGTAATAGCGTTATCATCATCAAGCAACACAACCGTCGGTTTATACGTTTCACGCTCTTCATCATTATAGGTTGCATAGGCAACAATAATAATTTTATCCCCTTTGTGTACTTTACGCGCAGCGGCACCGTTGAGACAGATATCTCGTTGCCCCCGCTCACCTAAGATAATATAGGTTGAAAAACGCTCTCCATTATTGATGTTAAGGATTTCCACTTTTTGACCCACTCGCATTTTAGAGGCTTCCAATAACTCTTCATCAATAGTGATGGAGCCTACATAATTGAGATTGGCATCGGTAACGGTTGCACGATGAATTTTACTGTAGAGCATTTCGATTAACATCGGTTCAGCGTCCCATCTGCTTCATCATTGCCTCGGGACTAATGGCTATATCCCAAAGTTCTGAGGGGATAACATACTCTGCAACCACTTCACCACCAATAATATGACGATCAATAATCTCAGTAATCTTCTCTTTGGTCAATCCTGAGTACATAACGTGACCCGGCTCTACAAGCATAATAGGTCCTACATTACAACGGTTCATACATCCCGTACGGATAGGTTGAACGGTTCCAATAATCCCTTTTTGCATCAATGTCTGTGCCAAATGTTGAAATAGATCTTGCGTTTGTGGATTAACACAACTTGGTTTTGGCATACCCGGAGGCGAGCTTTGCTCACACTTAAAAATATAAAACGCTGGTTGTGGAACACCCATCGCACTCTCCTTAAAAATTGAGGCTTTAATAGCCATAAAATAGTGGTGCAATTATACCGAAATTCACACCATACACATTAACACGTCTCAAAAATTCCCTTATTTAAGGAAAAATTTAAAGTTGTTCTAAAATCTCCCGGGCAACAATCCGATCATCAAAAGGGAAATATTGATCATAAATAATTTGGGAAGTTTCATCCCCTTTACCTAAGATAAGGACAACTTCATCCCCAGCTCTATCATGAAGGGCTTGAGAGATTGCATTTCGTCGGTTTACATCAACAACAACTTTTGTCTTATCATCGATACCAGAGAGAATCTCTTCAATAATCGTATCGGGATCTTCAAAACGGGGATTATCACTCGTAACGTATACTTTTTTAGCGTACATCGCAGCGACTCTCCCCATCAGAGGTCTCTTTGAGCGATCACGATCACCGCCCGCACCAAAGACAACAAGTACCTCTTTTTCTTTAAGTGCAGTAAGAACCTGTTCCATCCCATCAGGAGTGTGAGCAAAATCGACGATAACAAGGGGGGATTCACTCACCACCTCCATCCGTCCACTGACCCCACCGAAATTTTCAATAACTTCACTGATTTTCTCTAACGACTCCCCACTCACTAAATGGACGGCTGCCATCGCTGCAATAATGTTATAGAGGTTAAAGAAGCCATGCAATGAGGTTGCAAAGGTGACATGCTCCTCAAAATGTTTTAAAACTCCACCAATCCCATTATTAAGTGAATAGGCGAGAATCTTATAGGTCGCTGGATTTTCGACCCCGTATGTAAAGGTATTTTTAACGTTAAACTCTGCCTTGGGCTCATCTTTATTAATCAATTTCTTAGCGTCATCAGCAAAGAAGAGATTCTTAATCCGAATATACTCTTCGATACTCTCATGATAATCGAGATGATCTTGGGTAATATTGGTCAAAATCTTAAGATCAAACTTTATCCCCGCAATCCGCTCTTGCTCAATCGCATGGGAGCTCACTTCCATAATGAAATATTCACACCCTGCTTGAATCGCTTGGACAATATGACGATAAGTATTAAGTACCGTAGGGGTCGTAAGCGTTTTCCCCTCCGCACTCTCATCATTCATAAAAAACCCACGAGTCCCCTGCATGGCACACTTATACCCTAAATCAAGGAGAATCGAATAAATTGCACTTGCCGTTGTCGTTTTACCGTTAGTCCCCGTAATACCAATAACTTTAATACGATTAAGTCCAAAGAGATCCCAGCACTCACTTGGGGTCAATAAGGTTGTTACCCCACGATTGAGAGCATCCTCTTTAAATTTTTCATTTTGCTTTGTCACTAAAAAAGCAGATAATGAATCACATTCAGCCGAATTTTCTGAAATAGTACGATACGTTTGCCCTTGGATCTCAATTTTCAAGTCGTTTTCCTTTTGCTAACCTGCGAAGTAGCTTACGAAGTTGGGTGTCGTTAGGATAAACCCCCAATGCACTTTCGAGATAACTAAGCGCCATCTCTTTGTATCCATTGTCAATTAAATTATCGAGAAAATCTACAAAATCTTCTTTTTCGGTAATGATGACACGCGTTGAAAACATAATATTTTCAAAAATACGCTTAAAATCATTTTCACTTATCACAAGTTCTTTAAACTCATTGTATAAAATACCGTCGACATAATCAAGCCGTTGTATCATACCCTCATTAAACAAACCAGCTAATTGTTCCAATGTCCCATCCATCGTCTCTAAAATTTCTGAAATAACGGTATCAGCTTGCTGTGCATCTTCACTTTTTAAAATAGCGTAGTAATCAAACAATGCTTCTGCCCCACTCTCTCCACTCATTGCCATATCAGACAAAATGGCACCATTATAGGCCTCTTTCAATAAAGGGTTCTCTCTTAAAATAAGGGAATATTCCCGTAATGCTTCTTGATATCGACCTGCCATAAAATGTTGATTTGCTGTATGGAGGGCTTTCGATACTATTTTCATTTTTCCCCCTCTTTCTCTTCGAGATTCTATCCGCATCATAACGTAATTTATAAGATATCGATCTGATTTTCCATACCATGCGGTACATTAACAACAGTAAGCTCTGGATGAATATCCATACGTAACTGTCTCTCAACACCATACTTAAGTGTATTCCCGCTACTTCCGCATCCGACGCATGCACCTTGTAACTGGACATACACTGTTCCATTTTTAACCGTTAAAAAAGTAATATCACCACCATCAAGCGCCAATGAAGGGCGAACTTTATCAATTACCTGACGCACCGGCTGCATCAACTCTTCGTCTGTGAATGGAATCATATTATTTACCCTTTTTTTACTGCGAATTCATTGTGACACTATAAGAAATTTGGACTAAACAAGGAGTAATACGATGATGATAGTTTTTAGATGAAGTTCTTTTTAAGGGGGTGAAAGGTGTTGAACTCGTTATACGAGTTCAATAGTTGCCATGTGAGTAGCATCACCGCGACGAATACGTGTTTTAATAATACGGGTATAACCGCCATTACGTTCCGTATATTTAGGAGCAACAACACCTAGAAGGTTTTTTGTTGCCTCTTTATTTTGTAAAACTGCAAAGATAGAGCGATGCGAGTTCGCATCTCCCACACGTGCAGTTGTAATTAGTTTTTCAGCAAATGAACGAAGTTCTTTTGCTTTAATCAACGTTGTCTCAATTTTACCATGTTCAAATAATGATATGCTAAGATTGGTCAACAAAGCTTCACGATGTGCGCTTGTTCGACCTAACTTACGGTATCCGTGGCGATGTCTCATAAAATATTCCTATGATGGTTTAAAGCTTATTCAGCTTCGATTTTCTTTTTGATCGCAATGACTAAATCATCCGCGAGTTCTTGCCCAACAGCATAACCGAATTCCGTGATTTTTTCTAAAATCTCTTCAAACGATTTTTTACCAAGGTTTTTAACTTCTTTCAAATCATTTTGGCTCATTAAAACAATTTCACCAACGTATTTGATGTTTGAGCGATCCAAGCAGTTAAAACTGCGTGCACTCAAACCTAATTCCTCAATGCGTGCACCCAAACGTTTCAATTCAGGATGCTCATCGTTGCGTTCAACGACAGTATTGGCAGATTTAATGCTTACTTCACTATTAAAAACAGCCATTTGAGCATACATCACGTCAAGAGCATTTTTGAATGCATCGACAGGAGAGATCTGTCCATCAGTCAGGATATTGATAGTCACTTTTTCAAAATTTGGGTTGTCTTCAACCAAAACATTGTCTATAGCGTACGTCGCACGACGAACTGGTGTAAAATACGCATCCAGAGCAATATAACCATCTTCTAACATATCACGAATCTCTTCACTTGGTACGTATCCGATACCTTGATAGATTTTGATCGTAAAATTAAGCGTTGCATCTTCATTTAACGTTGCCAAAAATCCATGAGGGGTAACGATTTCAACATCATCATTTTCCAAATCACTACCATGAATTTCGCAAGGGCCTGCAAAAGTGTAGGCAATTTCTTTCTCTTTAAGATCGTTTTTTAACTTAAAACGGATCCCTTTGAGATTGATAATGAAATCTGAAATGTCTTCAAGCATACCGCGCACTGAGTCAAACTCATGCTTTGCACCCTCGATTTTAATCCCGATGGGGGCAAACCCTACTGAGCTGCTCAACAAAAAACGACGAATAGGGTGTGCAATCGAAATTGCATATCCAGTTTCAAATGGATATGCAATAATATTTGCTTCATTCGCGCTAATTTGTTCAACCACAAACTCTTTTGGGAGAAGCGGAGAAGTTTTAATTTTTTTCATGCTGAGTGCCCTTTCTTTATTGATTATTTCGAGTAAAGCTCAACGATTAGACGCTCTTCAACAGGAATAACTACCTCTTCACGCTCTGGAAGACGTGTAAAGATACCAAAAACTTTTGCTTGATCAATATCAACCCATGAAGCAAGACCTGTTTGGTTAGTCAATTCCATTGCACGAACAACTTGGTTATTCTTTTTGCTTTTTTCGTTAATCTCAATCTTTTGTCCCGGTTTAACACGGTAAGAAGGGATATCAACACGCTTACCATCAACGAGTACGTGACAGTGATTTACCAATTGACGTGCAAAACGACGAGTCGTTGCAAATCCCATACGGTAAACGACATTGTCAAGACGTTGCTCAAGTAACATAATTAAGTTTGTACCTGTATTGCCTTGACGACGTTTCGCTTCATCAAACAAAGAGTGCATTTGTTTTTCGCTCAAACCGTACATGAACTTCGCTTTTTGTTTTTCACGAAGCTGTGTACCGTACTCAGAAATTTTTGTACGACGCTGACCGTGCTGACCAGGTCCATAAGGACGCTTGTCAAGAGCACTTTTACCAGCTAAACGACGCTCACCTTTTAATCCAAGGCTAACACCAAATCGTCTTTCGATTTTTTCTACGGGTCCTCTATATCTTGCCATAAGTAAGCTCCTTACACACGTCGGCGCTTAGGCGCACGACATCCATTGTGAGGTAGTGGAGTAACGTCTTTCATAAATGAAACACGAAGACCCTCGATAGCACCAACACTTTTAACTGCAGTTTCACGACCAGAACCTGGACCTTGAACCTTGATTCCCACTTCTTTAATACCGTGGACCATTGCTTTACCCATCGCATCTTCTACTGCTTGTTGAGCAGCAAAAGGAGTCGATTTTTTTGACCCTTTGAAACCGAGTGAACCAGCTGAGCTCCATGCGATCATGTTACCCATCTCGTCCGTTACGGTTACAAGTGTATTATTAAATGATGCAAGGATATGTACGATACCCTTAGCAATATTCTTTTTAATTACTTTTTTACGGGTTGCTTTTCTTTTTGCCATACGCTAATCCCTTATCTTGTGGCTGAGCCGACAGTTTTCTTCTTACCTTTACGGGTACGAGCATTGGTTTTGGTTTTTTGACCACGGCATGGGAGACCTTTACGATGACGAAGACCACGGTAAGAACCAAGATCCATCAACGCTTTAATATCCATAGCAACTTGCTTACGGAGGTCACCCTCTACGACGATGTTACTCGCACGAATCTCTTTTGCAAGAGTCGCAGCATCGTCTTCACTAAGCTCATATACACGCTTGTTATAATCAAGCCCTGTAGCATCCAAAATCTTGCGTGATGTATGTAAACCGATACCATAGATATAAGTTAATGCATACTCAAGACGTTTTTTCTTAGGTAGGTCCACACCAGCAATACGTGCCATGTTTATCCTTGTCTTTGTTTATGTTTTGGGGTTTTGCAGATTACGCGAACGATCCCTTTGCGCTTAACGATTTTACAATCGTCGCACATTTTCTTCACTGAAGAACGAACTTTCATTGTCAAGCTCCGAATGTTTAAATCCCTTACCCTCTTGTAGGTACACCGGTATGTATACCAATACTTGTAACTACGCCTACGCAGTTAAAAACATTCAACCGTTTTGTCCGAGAGGGTAAAGTGGAGGCGTATTGTACACGATGATACGTTAAAGTTTTATTAACGCTGATAAGAGAGTATTTCTACCTTGAAAAGGAAAGCTTTAGCCCAAGTGGCTAGCGTAACAAAAAGGATGTATTCCTTTTGTGTACCATCAAATGATAAGGATTGTCGTTATACAATCCTTATCATATAAGGAGATTCTAAGACAGCATCCAACCTCTCAAGCTGACCCATCAAGTCCCGAATTGCTTTTTCAGATGCTTCATGAGTAGCAACCAATAAATGAGCGCATTCCGTCTCGCTTGGACGCTGAATGACGGCCTCAATTGAGATAGCATGATCGGCAAAAAGCTGGGTGATTTTCGCCAAAATCCCCGGTTTATCAGAAATACGCAACCGTAAATAATACTTCGACTGAATATCATCACGGTTTTTAAGGCGTAGTCCCTCTTCGAGTGGATGGTTAAACCCAAGCATTGGGGAGCGTTTTCCAGAGCGAACAATATCAATAATATTGGCTACAACAGCGCTTGCTGTTGCATTGCCTCCAGCCCCAGGTCCATAATATAATGTTTCACCGACACGATCACCAACAACGCTAATACCATTCATTACCCCATCGATTTTCGCGATCATCGCTTCATTTTTTACTAAAGCAGCGTGAACACGAAGTTCCACTTCGTCCCCATCACGCTTGGCAATGCCCAGTAGTTTGATGGTGTACCCAAACTCTTTCGCAAATGCGATGTCAGCTTGAGTAACTCCCTCAATCCCTTCGATCAAAATCTCTTCAGGCTTAGCATCAATACCGTACGCGATGGATGCAAGGATGAGCAATTTATGCGCCGCGTCAAACCCTCCAATATCGAACGTCGGATCTGCTTCAGCATAACCAAGCGATTGTGCTTCTGAAAGAACTGTATCAAAGGCAACCCCTTCCTTCATCATTTTGGTCAGCATAAAGTTACACGTACCATTCATAATCCCCATAATAGAGAGAATATGATTCGCAGAGAGCCCATCCCGCAATGCATTAATAATGGGTATTCCACCCGCTACGCTTGCTTCAAATTCAAATGGTATTTCCCCAGCAATCTCTTGCAGTTCATATCGATGGTAGGCTAATAACGCTTTATTTGCCGTCACAACCGCTTTCCCATTCTTAAGGGCTACTTTAAGCAGTTCAAATGGGAGATCAACCCCTCCCATAAGCTCAACGACGATATCTATTTCAGGATCATTGAGGATATCGTAAGGATCTTGTGAGATGGGCAGTTCCAAATCACTTGCTTTTTCAAGATTGCGCACTACCGCACTTTTTACTACGATTGTTTCGCCAGCACGAGCAGATATAATAGCCCCATTTTCTCTTAAAATCTCAATAACGGCGCGTCCAACCGTTCCAGCTCCGATTACACCAACATGAATCACTCAAGCACCCTTACATTCAAACTGTTGCAAAAAGTTTTTGATATTTTTGGCAGCTTGACGGATACGTTTGTCATTTTCGATCAAGGCGATACGGACATATTCATCTCCATACTCCCCAAATCCAATCCCCGGAGCAACAGCTACATTGGCTTCGACGAGAAGACGCTTGGAAAATTCTAGACTTCCCAAATGACGGGCGCACTCAGGGATACGTGCCCATACAAACATAGAGGCTTGGTTACGACGCACTGGCCACCCTGAACGGTTAAACGCCTCAATCAATACATCTTGACGATGGTCGTACTTATCAGTAATCTCTTGTACGCAACTTTGATCCCCATTAAGGGCAATAGTAGCCGCCACTTGAATCGGGGTAAACATCCCATAATCCAACCAGCTTTTAATCTTTTGAAGTGCTCCAATAAGCTTAGGGTTTCCAACAAAAAAGCCAACGCGCCATCCAGCCATATTGTAGCTTTTTGAGAGGGTAAAACTCTCAACCGCCACATCTTTTGCCCCTGGAACGGACATAATAGATGGAGTTTTATAGCCATCAAAAGTCAAATCACCATATGCAATATCACTAATGATGTAAAAACGTTCACGTTTCGCCATTGCAACAATACGGGTATAAAAATCAGGGGTTACCGTTGCCGTTGTCGGATTGTGGGGAAAGTTGACCACAACGTATTTCGGTTTAGGAAACGATATATGAAAGGCAGTTTCAAGCCGTTCAAAAAAGAGATCCTCATTTACTTTATAATCTTCATCAAAAGGGAGTTCCATTTTTTGAACATTCCCCCCCGCTAAAATAAACGCATACGAGTGAATGGGATACGTTGGATCAGGGACAACGGCAACATCCCCTGGATTGGTAATAGCGTATGCCAAATGGGCATATCCCTCTTTAGAACCCATCGTAGCTACCGCTTCTGTTTCAGGATCAAGATCAACATCGTAACGACGCTTATACCAATCACAAATCGCTCCACGGAGCTTGGGAATCCCTTTGGATGCTGAATAGCCATGTGTTTTAGTTTTTTGCGCTGATTCTATCAGTTTTTTGCGAATATGTTCAGGGGTATCACCATCTGGATTACCCATACTGAAATCGATAACGTCTGCACCTGCACGTCTACGAGCCATTTTAAGCTCATTAACTTCCGCAAAAACGTATTTTGGGAGTCGTTTGATCCGATCAAATTGGATTTCATCAAACATGGTTCATACCTGCCATTAAAAAATTGCGCCATTCTAACACTTTTCATCTGCTTAAAAGCTTATAGAAATTTTTATTCCGTTACCGTCCATTAATCCCTTCTATCCACATCCCCTCTTTGAGTAACTTCATCCCATTCGTAGAGGAGACTTTTAAATAGGTGCTCCCCTCTGGTAATGAAAACTTCATTTGATCACGAGCGGTAAAGATTCGAAGTAAGCCTAAAACATTCATATTCGCATCCATCGCTGCTATATCAGGACACCAATGTCCACTGTAGGGAGGCTCGACCGAAATTTCTTTGATGCTCTCCACTTTATACCAAAAAGGGAGTGTTGATTTTTCTAACTGAGCCCCTTCGTCGAGGGTAATAGAGGGGATATTCCATACGGCTGTAGTAGCATCTATCTCAAAACTCCAACTCTTGTTTTTCACAGAGCCCTTCGTCAAAACGACCCCAGATTCGCCTAAAAGCTCCCTAAAATATTTGGGGTCAAAAGCTTTTCGACCACTAAGGGTCATCTCCATCTCAATACTTTGAACATCATTCTTATAACGAGAGAGATTAACCCTCTCGCCCATCGTATTTAATGCACTCACAATGATCTTGGTCGAGACAACCCCTCCGTTTAGAATATGAAGATATAACTCACTTTTATTTTCTGCAGCTTTCAATGTTAAAAATAAACTCAAAAGGAGAAAAAAAGGTTTCACTACCATCTACTTCCATGGTTTTTTTCTTCAAACTGCTCGCGACTTAACTGTTTAAGAACGCCATTTTCATACGAAAACCACACCACATTTCTCTCTTTTAGCGTTCTACTCCCCTCAGATGTGACAATATGAAGCCTTCCATGTCCAAATATAAAGAGCCAGTTTTTAGTCGTATCAATGACAATAGGCTTACTTGTTTTTCGTTGGTTTTTTTCGCCTGTGGCTAAATCCATCATCCCCACCCATACTTTTGAGGAGGGTTGAATACTCAACGCATGCCCAAAATCAACCCCTTGAACATCCGAAACAATAGTAGTGTTATCTTCCGCTGGAATCACTGTAGCTACACTACTCGTTGTGTTACTTTCACTGAGGTTTATCTCAGTTGCATTGATCTCTACTGTAATATTTTTCTCAGCTGACGTATTACTTTTTACTATCTCAAATGGAGGTGTATTGAGTTTTAGCACCTCTTCTTTAGGTGCGCTACTAAGTTCCCCTTGCGTCATTGAAGCAATAACCAGAAGAAGAGCTATCGCTCCAATTCCACCTACTATCCATTTCGAACGAGACGTAGAGGGTGCTTGTAAAACTTCCGAAGGAGTTACCGAATCAAAAATAGGGAGTATCGGATTTTGTACATCATATTCCTCCTTCAAAGAAGAGAGATCTACGCTGTATTCACGCTCTAAGATGGAGACAAATCCCATAAACTGAACTCGACTAAGCTTATCAAACGATTTATTCAAAAGCAGTTCGATTTGATACCGAGTAATATGGGTATGCTCATAAAGCGAATCGACCCCTAAGTTTTGTAAATCTTCGAAGGTCTGAATAGAACTCATCGCATCCGCTCCATCAAAATTGCCCCAGCAACACCTACATTCAGTGAATCAAAATCGTGTGCCATTTCAATTGATACACCATGATCAAGCCCTTTTTCAACACGACCGCTCAGCCCCTCACCCTCACTGCCTAAAAACAGCGCACGCTTAGAGTCAAAACTCATCTCGCGTACATTTTTACCCTCCAGCGTTGCACCATAAAGGGTAAATCCAGATTGTTTAAGCTCATGCATCACATCATAAATATTATGAATCACGACAATCGGTAAATCTAATGCCGCACCACTGCTCGTTCGAATTAAGCTTTCCAAATTTGGTTCTCTTATCCCTGTAATAACGAGTGCTTCGACTCCAAGAGCATACGCACTGCGTACCAATGAACCCATATTCCCCATATCGGTAATAGAGCTTAAAACGACGATAAACCCACATTTTTTCAAAAAAGGAGAAGCATAAGGGACTATTTGAGAAATCTCCGCGATGTACCCTTGGTGATTTCCCCCTTTTACCATCGATTGTGCCGCATTTTCAGGAATACGCTTCACCTCAAATCCCATTTTCATAAGAAGCCCGTACTCTTTTTTATCAACCTCTTTGGCGAGATAAAGGGTTTTAATACGATCTTTGTGACGTTCAATGGCGTAAAATACCGGTTGTTTTCCGTAAATAAGCATAATTTTTTCCTTTTATCTTTTATAGACGCCATCGGAATAAAATTCCGATTGGCTACGCTAACGCTAAGTTCACTTCGGCAGTGAGCCCATTTTATAATTTCAAAAGACGGGTGTAACACTCTTTTGGGTTTTCCCCTGTAATTTTAGCAATGAGTTTGGAGGCCGCTTTTTTCGGAATGTCAAGCTCTAAAATATCCGCTTCACTCACATTTCCCCCCTGATTAGGAGAGGCTTCAATCACAGCAACCCACTCTCCCCGTATCTCTTTTTCCATCTCTAACAACAACTCTGAAGCTGTCCCATGATAAAAGCGTTGAAATTTTTTCGTAATCTCTTTGGCTAAAAATACACGACGCAAAGGGGCAACAATGGCAATCTCGGAGAGGAGTTTATCCAAACGCTTCGGAGACTCATACAAAACGGTTGTGTATCCGTTAAAGAGGGCCTCTTGAAGAGCAGCGGAGCGATCATTCCCTTTGTGCGGTATAAATCCGAAAAAGAGCATTTTTGTCTCACAAAAGCCACTGGCAACAAAGGCACTCAAGACAGCATTTGCCCCCGGAAGGATGTCATAAGCAACACCATTATCCAAACAATAACGGACAAGCATCTGCCCTGGATCACTAATCCCTGGCATCCCTGCATCGCTGACGTAAACAACATTGGGATCAAAAAAATCTTTGGTGAGTTTGGAGACGAATTGCTCTTCATTGTGGGAATGGAGGCTAAAAAATTGGGGTTCATTGGTCGTTAAACCGTGCCGTTCTTTAAGTAAATGGATCAACTTTTTGGTAACACGGGTATCTTCACAAAGGATGACATCGGCAGTAGAAAGAACTTCAAGAGAACGGAGTGAGATATCAGAAATATTTCCGATAGGAGTGGGGACGAGGCTTAGCATTAGTGTGCTCGATTTCTGCCCCCGAAGAGGCAAGGGTTCAAATTACGAATTTAATGCGTAACGTTTTTTGAATTTATCAATACGTCCAGCAGTATCCATTTGGCGCTCAGAACCCGTATAGAATGGATGACATTCATTACAAATATCGACACGGATGGTCTCTTTTATACTAGTAGTAGTAAAAGCATTACCACAAGCGCAACTTACTGCGCACTCTACGACGTTAGGGTGAAGATCTTTTTTCATAATTCTACCTTGTGAGTGACGGCGTTGTACGTCAATCGGTTTTAGTTTTACATCCATACCTGGGGACGGATTGTTGGACGCGGATTATAGCGAAAATTTTCTTTATTTACAAATTCTGTGACGCTATCGCCACAACCGCCGTCTCAGAGCGCAAAATCATCGGTAAATTAAAATGACGTAAGCGATAGTTCTCAAAAAGTTTCCGTTCGTTCTCATCAAAGCCCCCTTCACATCCGATAACGACCGTCTCAAATTCCTCATTACGATTTAACGCTTCCCCGCCAAAATCGAGAACAACGGCTTCAGGATTTGCATTTAAAAATGTGCTCAGATCAGGAGTTTCAGAAAATTCTATAAAAGAGGTTCGTCCGCATTGCATCATCGCACTCTCCATAATACGGTTAAAACGGTCAAAATCAAATCGAAAATTACGTTGAGACCGCTTACAATGGATCAATGTGATCTGAGCAACACCAAGCTCCATCAGCATGGGAAGTGTTTTTTCAATCGTTTTCGGATCAACAATACACCATCCGATATGCAATTTTTTGGGTGCTTCGCACAGTGATTCGCGAGAACTTTCCAATCTAAAATAGCCGTTGCGCCCATCTGTGTGTTCAAGAATATACGAATATTCTTGATGCAAATTATCTCGATGTCGAAATACAATCACATCACCTACACCATGGCGGCGCACTTTTATTAGATATTTATACTCTTCCCCTGAAACAACCAGTTCATCTAATCCCGCGTGAGGATGAAGGGCAAATTTCATCCCATCATCCAAAGGCTCAGAACAACAAGCAATACAGCTTCAATCCCCAACAGACGAAATGCTTTTTGTTTGTAAAGAGAAAATGCCCCCTCTTGGGTAATATCGGTACGTCGTTTGAGAGTTTTATACCGTTTGGCCTCTAAAACAATCATAACAACCCCAATAATAATCATTGCATCATTGGCTAACGTAAAATGCAAATGTTTTGCTGCCATCATAATTGAGCCCGTAAGGAGGATCAACGCGATCAATGACGCAGAAATCGGCATAATAATCCGCATCCGTTTAGCATAACGAATCAGATGATGACTCAAGGCAAGCATGACTATATTAAACATCACCACCCCCATCAACACAATAACCCCGAACGTGTGGATTTCTAATCCCATTGTATATAGTGCTTCCATAAAGGAGATTTTACCCTATTTTGTCTATAATGATTCAAAATATGGCTGGAGGTTTGGTTATGGCAGTATCCGTTGAAGAGGCGTTAGCCCTTATATACACGCAAGGAAACCCTCTCGGAAGTGAAATTATCCCTATCGAAAATGCATTAGGGCGCGTTTTGGCGCAAGAGATTATCGCCAAACATTCGCTCCCCCCATTCGACAACTCGGCAATGGATGGATATGCGGTTTTTCTAAGCGATGCGGGTAAAACACTCCCCCAATCGTGTACGATTTTTGCGGGAGACAAAGAAGATATTCGTATGGTCGAAGATCAATGTATCCGTATCATGACGGGAGCCAAAATTCCCTCTAGATGTGAGGCTATTGTCCCCATTGAGGAGGTAACATACCAGAACGAGAAAGTAACCCTTCCCTCTTTTATTAAAGCCACTCAGCATATTCGCCTTAAAGGGGAAGACATTCAATCGGGAGATTTACTACTAGCAGAGGGGACAAAATTGTATGCCCATCACATCACCCTCTTAGCCTCTCAAGGGCGCACCCACGTACACACATTTCGTATCCCGAAAGTTGCCCTCTTCGCGTCAGGAAATGAACTTAAAATGCACTTTGAATCCATCGGTACCCATCAGCTTTATAACACCAATACCCCAACCTTTGCAGCACGTGCCCAAGAACTCGGATGTGATGTGATCTTTACCGGAACCGCTGAAGATACCCTAGAGAGTATCCAAAATCATATTCGCAGTGCATTGGATGCTGATTTTATTATCACGTCAGGGGGGGTAAGTGTCGGAGATGCGGACTATACCAAAGAGGCATTTCGGACATTAGGAATGGAAACACTTTTCGAAAGTGTTGACATCAAACCAGGAAAACCAACGACCTTTGGAAAAATAGGCACTACCCTCATCCTCAATCTTCCCGGTAATCCACTCGCAGCAGCACTGTGTTTTGAACTTTTTGGTCAAAGTACGATACTGGCACTCAGTGGTCAGCGAGATAAATATCTCTCTACCATTACAACCAAAATAAGCACCTCTTTTAAAATGAAAAAAGGGAAACGTTCCCTTATCCCCGGATGGTTTGATGGGGAGAAATTTACCCCCAGTGAGAAATTTGGACCGGGGATGATATTGCCATTGTCCCGTGCCAATGCCTTTATGATGGTAGATGCGTCTGTAGAGGAGTTTGAAGAAAGTGCAGAGGTTAAGATTATCCCGACGCGGTGGTGTATGAGTTCAGATGAGCAAAAGTCGTTAATAACGAGCGACCTAAACACGCTATAATACGCTCTATGAATGAAACACTAAAAATCGGGGAAATAAATATCCTCACTATCGACAGAGATACAACTCCGGGGCTTTTTTTGCGCTCGTTGGATGGGAGCGATGTTTTATTGCCCAACCAGTACGTGACCCCTACTATGCACGTCGGCGATACGATTGACGTATTTGTCTATACGGACAGTGAAGATCGCCCTGTTGCTTCGACGGTGCTACCAAAGGCGATGGTCAATCAACTGGCTTTCGTCGAAGTTGTTGATACTACGGCTATCGGGGCGTTTGTCAATTGGGGATTGCCCAAAGACCTTTTTATTCCACGCGTGATGCAAAAAGTCCCCTTCAAGGTGGGTGAGAAGCGTATTGTCCGTGTTATCTTGGATGAACAGACGAACCGTCTTGTAGGAACCGAGAAAATCAGTGCGGCACTGATCGATGCACCGAAAACTTTTTATCCTAACACCCCCGTCACTTTTATGATTATCGCTAAAACGCCTATGGGGTACAAGGCGATTGTAGATGATCGTTATGAGGGGATGATTTATGCGAATGAGGTTTTTGAGACGATTCGTTCGGGACAAATCAAAAGCGGCTTTGTGAAACTGCGCCGTGATGATGGGAAACTTGATCTTACTCTCCAAAAAGTTGGAAAAGAAAAAGCCAATGATGCGAGTGAGAAGATTCTAAAAATGATGACTGACAATGGAGGAATGCTCCCCTACAACTATAAAAGCGACGCCGAACAAATCCAAAAGAAATTTGGGCTGAGCAAGAAGAATTTTAAAGCAGCGTTGACGAAACTTAGTGACGCGAAAAAAATAACCATCAAGGAGAACGGAATTTATGGGATATAGACCGAAGAAAAGAGCGTTTATGAATTTGCAAGGGCGACGTTTATCCTATATGGAAGATGATAAGGTTTATACCCTTGTTAATTTTGATCGCAGTGAAATGACACTGGAAGTTATTATCAAAGATGGCAATGAAGAGAGAGTTGATCCCAAATATCCCTTCGCCCATCTCCCTAAAAATATGAAAAAAGAGCTCAATCCTCTCTGAGGAGCTTGCCTTATTAAACCGTTTTTTTGTTACAATACTTTTTTACACTAAAAGGAATTTTATGCACCGTATCCCCCTTATTTTAGCGACTGCTGTTACCTTTGCACTTGCTGCTCCTGTTACTCTTGCCATCGTTGGTGGTCAAGCGATCACCTCCAATGATGCAAGTGCTTTTATGTCCAAAGCGATTCCTGGAATGACATTTGATAAGCTTGATCCAAAAATGAAGCGTCAAATTGTCGATCAGCTCATCAATCAGACCCTCATCAAAGAGGAAGTGGTTAAAAGCGGGATTCAGAACACCCCACAATTCAAACTTGCTTATGCCGCTTTGCGCGATGATCTTGCCGTTGATATGTGGATGAAACAACAAATGGGGAAAATCACTGTCAGTGATAAAGAGACCAAAGCATTTTACGATGCGAACAAAGCAAAAATGCAACAAAACGGCAAGACAGTCCCCTACGATAAAGCAAAGCTAGAGATTATGCAGTTTGTCAAAATGGAAAAATTCAAAGCCCAAATGACAAAAACGACAGAATCACTTCGTGCCTCTTCCAAAGTCGAAGTAAAACTCTAATCTACCTCTTATCTCTCTCAGCCAGTCCGAGGCTGAGAGCTTTCTCAACCTCTTCTTTATAACGTGGATTCGCGACTCTTAGCGCTTTTTCAAACTGTAAAATAATCTTTGAATCGGTATGGGGATGGGTACACAATTTTTTCAGTAATGAAGCATACTTCTCAAATCCGCGGTTTCCACTTCCAACGTCAATAAATCGTTCAATAATAGTATTTACCGCATGATTAAGCTCCCTATTCGTTGAGCTGGGATGATGGATAATGGCTTGGAGGGATTCAAACGTTACAGGGACAATAATCTCAGGTACAATCTTTCTTTTGGAACGTCCGATCCATACATAGAGTCCAACGAGAAGTATTAAGATAACGAGTAAAGTTCCCATAACAAAAAGAGGGGTTGTTTTATCCATAAAATCACTTTGGGTTAAATAAGGGGAGATTGTAGCATATTATCGTCATTGCAGGAATTGTTATCGTCATCCCGTACTCGATACGGGATCCACACTTTTTTGGATTCCGTGCTACAACACGGAATCCAATCTAAATTACCATTTAACTTCGGTTGTTAACATATAAACATTTTTCTCTTTTACAGCATCCAAAGTTGCTGCTACTGCAGTTTCTGTAGCATCAGTAATATGTTTGCCTGATGCGATAAACGTTACGTTTTTATTCATTTTATACGCTACACCCAAAAGTGTTTGTTTCATATCTTGGCTTTTTGTTTTAAGCCCTGTCCCTTTAGCCACTTTGTCAATATCACTGACATCATAACGTCCGATGATAGTCCAATCCGTTGCTGGGCGTACTTCAGCATTCACTGACCACCCTTTGTATTCTTTACCATCTGTTACTACAGTATTTTGTGCTTCATCTTTTGCAATATAATATTGTGCCGCAATCAAGAATGCTGGTTGGTTATAAACGGCGTGAACTCCGTAGATAGAACGATCGTATTCAGTTGCATCATCTACAGCCACACCATTATCTTTATGGTTTTTAGACATTAAACCATAGGTAGAAAGGTTAGCGTATGTAGCTTTTGTTCGATCGTTTTTACCCAATTTTGTACCATCACCCAAAATATGAGCTGTCAAACGCCACTCAAGTGAAAGATCTTTGCTGTTTTCTTGGTTCGCTGCTAATTTGTCAGCATGATAGCCCTCGCCGTTGAACATACCGATTTCAGAGGAGAAGTTTTCCATTTTAGTTTTCAAATTGAAACCAAGGTCAGCCGAGTTAATCAAATCCGGACCGCTATCGGTTGCATTGGTTTTTTGCTCAATGGCAACTTTATTGATTGAACGGTAATGCCATGAGTTATGCTCCTCATAGTCGATCCATGGACGGTGAGCAATACCGATCTCTACCCCCGTGTATGGAAGGACTTTATCCAAGTAAAGGTAAGCATATTTTGCGTACATATTGGCATAACTTGTACCTGAACCAATCTCTTTTGTTGTATCCATGGTTACGCGGAAAAAGTCTTTATCATTGATAAATGCTTTTACTTGAACGTAGTTACGGCGAAGTTCAAAGCCCATAGAATTATCAACACTAGCTCCAGTTCTTTCAGGGCTGACAGATGTCAAACCAAAGTAATGGGTACCGCTAAATTCAAGTGTTTTTGCTTTTGATTTTACTTTTGCAAACTTTTTTTGACCATCAAGATATTCAGAAAATTTTGATTCTTGGTCACGGTCTGCCATATCAACGGTTTTTGCATCAATGAAATCGCCCATCTCTACACGATCAGCAGCAGGAGTAGTAAATACTTGACCTGTCTTTGGATCACTAAATAGTGTCATTGTATCCGCGTAAACTACGCCAGACATCATCGCCGCAGCAAGGGCAGATAAAGCTAATTTGTTCATTGGTTATCACTCCTGATTTTTAATAACGGTATTGTAGAAAAACAAGATTACCTTAATGTTACGATTACAAAATGGTTACGATAAGGAGAATGAATAAATAATAGGAGAAAAAAAAAGCCCGAACGCATACGCAAGGACGGGCTATCAAGCTTTAGAAGAAGGAGAAAGAAGAAATGTGGGTCGTATTAAGACACCTCTAAAAACATCGAAATATGCTTAGAGGTGGCTACATAAAAAGAACGGGACTAAAGTCCCATTTCCGATTAAGTTTTACTTGGAGGTGGGACTTTAGTCCCGCCAATGGAAAGTAAAACTTATTTACCTGCCCAGTACTCACGTACCAAGTTTGTTGTTTCAACGGGCAATGGAATATAACCTAGCTTTACCGCCGCTGCATCCCCGTTACGGAATGAGTAATCAAAGAATTTGATAACTTCAGCATTGACATCCGCTTTTTCACGAGGAAGCAAGATAAAAGTTGCCGCTACGATAGGATAGGCATTCCCTTCTTGAAGGACAAGTGAGCTGTAAAAGTGATCTTTTTTAGACCATTTTGCTTGTTTAACCGCATTTTGGAAGTTCGCAGTTGTTGCGGTGATCCATTTACCACTTGCCGTTTGCAAGGTTGCGGCTGAGAGGTGATTTTTCTCTTTGTACGCATTTTCGATGTAGCCGATAGAGTATGGAGTCTGTTTGATAAGATTCGTTACCCCCTCATTCCCTTTTCCGCCGACACCTGTCGCCCAACCGATCGCTTTACCGACACCGAATTTGCTTTTCCACATTTTAGATGCATCGCTCAAATAGTCGGTAAATACGTATGTTGTTCCTGATCCGTCTGAACGGTGAGCAACGATGATTTTTTCAGCAGGAAGGTTAACACCCGCATTGTCAGCCATAATTGCTGCATCATTCCACATTGTGATTTTCCCTGCAAAGATGTCCGCTACAACACTATTTTTGAGTTTAAGTTTTTCATCTGCAACCCCTGGGATATTGTGAGCAACAACGATAGAACCGATAACTGCTGGAAATTGATTCAATTTCGCTGCATCAAGCTCTTTAGGTGTCAAAGGAGCATCCGTAGCACCGAAATCGACAATACGTTCAGAAATTTGTTTGATACCGCCGCCTGAACCGATGGATTGGTAGTTCACACGGACATGAGTCCCTTTTTGGTAGTTATATGCCCAATCATAATAACAAGGGGCTGGAAAGGTTGCCCCTGCGCCGTTGATTTTATCCGCTGCAATCATTGATGTCGCTGCTACTGCTGCTATCACTAAACCTTTGGTGATGTTTTTGAACATAAGTGAAACCCTTATTTGAAATATTTAAAGTGTGAAAGTTTAAAACGTTCAGGTAACGGTGAGGTTACAAGAAAAAAATGGGGTTTGTAACCTTCTCGTTATCTAAACCTCTTATAATCCTTTTATTATTCCTATATAAGGTAAACAAATGCTCCCTCGCTATGAAAATAAAATGAATGCAATTCGATCAATGCTTAGTTCATTGGTAAGTGATATTATCCTTGCCAGTGAAGAGACATTAAAGGGATTTGAAAAAAATGATGATTCTCATTACGATCTCTCTAAAACGTATTTGAAAAATCTTCAAAGTGAAGCGAATACGATTGATAACGAAATTATCAAAACATTTGCACTGTTTGGCCCTGAAGCCGAAGAACTCCGTCAACTGGTCGCATTTTTGAAGATGACCAATGAACTCGATCGGATCGGTGATGCGGTAAAAAAATACAATCGACGGCTCCAAGAGCACTGCGTGAGAGGGTGTGATCTTACAATTCTCATTCCGAGTATCATCCAGTTGCATAAAACTACTCTGAATGCGCTACAATACATTTTTGCGTGTTTGAACGCAATGGATGAGTGTGATACCGAAGAGCTTTACCGCAAAGTGATGGTTGAAGAGTCCAAGAATGATGATATTTTCTCTATTATGGAAAAAGAGCTTCTCAATAATATTATTGTTTCGGGAGAGCTCTCTGTCGAGTATGTCAAGATTTTGGGGACACTTCGTAAACTTGAGCGGACAGGTGATCGCACCGTTAATATCGCTGCCCTTTTACTGTATGCCCAAAAAGGCGGCGAGATACGAATCTACAATTGAGGCACAGGAGCTTGGCATTGGATGCATTGATATTAATCGTCGAAGATGAAGTGGATATCCTCGAACTCATCGAATTCAATCTTTCCCGTGAGGGGTATGAAACGATAGGGTTCCTCAATACCAAACGAGTTACCAAAGTACTCCAAGAAGAGCACGTTGATTTGATCCTTATGGATCGCAATCTCCCTGGTGCTGAGGGGTCTGAGTTTATCGCATCGTTGCGCCAGCGAGGGATACAAACTCCCGTCATCTTTATCAGTGCAAAAGACAAAGACAGCGATATTGAAGAGGGGTTTGAGCGCGGAGGGGATGATTATCTCACCAAACCGTTCAGTATGAAAGAGCTCGCATTGCGTGTGAAAGCGATTCTAAGACGGACGAAAAAAGTATCCGATAGCGGCATGGTTGTCTATCGGGATATTAGTTTAAATCTCCCTGCTCGCACCGTTTTCATCGATGCTGACCCCGTTGAGCTTACCAAGCTGGAGTTTGATCTTCTCTACACCCTTATCTCCAATCAAAACGTAGTTTTAGATCGGGACACCCTTCTCGAAAGTGTTTGGGGCGGGGATGAAGTATACCAAGATCGCACCGTCAATGTTGCTATCAACCGTCTCAAAGAGAAAATCGACCCCGATAAGTCCAAAGAGTATATAAAAACCGTGCGGGGAATCGGTTATACACTGTGTTAAGAATTCATCAAGTCTTTTTTCTCAATATTTTGGGGCTTTTTATTGCCTCACTTTTGATTGCCTCCCTTATCAGTTTTTATACCCTCAAATCGATGGTGATTAAGGATAATGAACAGCGTCTTCTTCAAACGATCAATCTTCTCATTCCCCAAATCACAACAGCACACGACTACGATGCCTTGGCACGCTCCATCGCAGAAAAAAGTGACTTTCGGGTTACGATCATCGATGAGAACGGGACAGTAATCGCCGAAACGAATGCGAATAAACGGATGATGGAAAATCATTCGGGGCGTATCGAAATTATGGCATCGATGACCCAACCATACGGGATGGTAGTACGCTATTCTAAAACACTCAAAACCGATTTTATCTACGTCGCCCAAAAGATTACCCTTCCCCATAAAGTGCTCTATTTTCGTCTCTCTACAGGATTGGGTGGGGTGATGCATCACTTTTATGAATTATGGTTTAGGCTTCTTGCCTCTTTTGTCATTTTTATCTTTATTGCCCTCATTATCGCCTACAAAATATCAAAAAAGACACGTCATGATATTGGACAGATTACACAGTATCTCAATGCAATTGCGGAAAAAAATTACCAAGCTATCCATAAACCGCAATATTTTCAAGAGTTTTTATATCTCTCCCTCTTGCTCAAAAATTTGGTCAAGAAACTGCGTAATCGAGACAAACAAAAGCGCAAATATACCGCCCGATTGAGACTCATTAACAAACAACAAAATGATATCCTCTCCGCCATCAGCCATGAGTTTAAGAACCCGATTGCCGCGATTATGGGATACGCCGAAACGCTCCATGATGATCCCAAAATTGATGCTAAAATACGGGATAAGTTTTTAGAAAAAATTCTCTCCAATACCCGTAAAATAACCCTAATGCTCGACCGCCTTACCCTCTCGGTCAAGCTTGAGAACAATGATCTCTCCACCAAGCCAACCCATTTTGATCTGGGAGAGGTGTGTGCAGATATTGTTTGTGGTTTACAAAGCAAATACTCAAACCGAAGAATTCTCTTTGAGACATTTCACAAAACGGTTTATGCCGATAAAACAATGATAGAGATGGTCATTACCAATCTGATCGACAATGCTCTTAAATACTCCGAAGAGGAGGTGAAATTGAAACTCACAGAGAATACACTTAATGTCACGGACAAGGGGATCGGTATTGCCCCCGATGACCTCGAAAAAATCACCCATAAATTCTACCGTGTCCAAAAAAACCGTTGGGACAACTCAATGGGATTGGGTCTTTCTATCGTGAGTTATATCCTCCGTCTTCACGGAACGACTCTCACTATCCATTCTACCCTTGGAGTGGGTTCCAAATTTGGGTTTTCGCTGAATACACTTATCGAGTCTACAAAGAAATCTTAGTGGTGATCTCTCTACACCCCTCTATCGAACAGTTGTTAGGACGGTTGAACGGCTACGGGATCAAAGCCATTATCGTGGGGGGATATGTACGCGACAGTCTCCTTTGTCTCCCCTCTACCGATATTGACATTGAACTCTACGGTGTACCCTCCATCGACCACCTCGAACGTATTTTGGGGGAGTTTGGGAAAGTCAATCTCGTCGGTAAAAGCTTCGGGGTTCTTAAACTTTCTTACGCGGGATATAATCTCGATTTTTCTCCTCCCCGTATCGAATCCAAACAAGGTTTTGGCCACAAGGGGTTTGAGATACACTGGCAAAATGATCTCGATTTTACTACCGCCGCCCGTCGTCGCGATTTTACGATTAATGCCATTGGATATGATCCCCTCACACGTAGCTTCTTAGATCCCTACGAAGGGATAAAAGATTTAGAAGCTAAACGCCTCTGCTATGTTAATAAAGCAACCTTTGGGGATGACCCGTTGCGTGTTTTGCGTGCAGTACAATTCGCCGCACGGTACGACCTCTCGTGTGATAAAAATTTATTACTGTTATGTCGTGAGATGATTGCCAACGGTGCGCTCGAAGAACTTCCAAAAGAACGAATTTTCGAGGAGATAAAAAAATTGTTACTCCTCGCCCCCAAACCCTCTCTTGGATTTGAATTGCTCAAAGAGATGGGAGGTCTTGCTTTTTTTAAAGAACTCATCGATCTGGAAAAAACTCCTCAAGACAATTTTTCTCACCCTGAGGGGAACGTCTGGATTCATACACTCATGGCACTGGATACAATGGCGAAACAAAAAACGGGGGATAAAAAACAGGATTTGATTCTCCTCTTTGCAATCCTCTTACACGATGTCGGCAAACCTCACACAACTATCATTTGTGCTGGTGTTCTCAACGCCCCAAAGCACGCGGAGGCAGGGGTGACAATTGCCAAAAAATTTTTGGAGAGGATTACCAACGAGAAAGAGTTGATAGATCGCATTCTTCCTCTTGTAGGTTATCACGGAGCGATCCGTAAACTTTTTAAAACCAATGCCAGTGATAGTGCCGTGCGTCACCTCTCTACCCATGTTCACCTCGATGATTTGATCCGTGTAGCACAAGCTGATTTTTATGGGCGTGATTTTGTCGGGGAGAGACCGAACTGTTTTGATGCAGGAGAGTGGCTTTTTAACTGTGCAAATACGCTAGGCGTTTTACACGCTCCCCCCTCACCTCTTCTTTTGGGTCGTGATCTTATCGCGTTGGGATGCTCACCCTCGCGCGCGTTTAAAATGGTTCTCGATACTGCCTATACGGCACAGCTTGATGGTATTTTTAACACCCATGAAGAGGCAATGAAGTGGCTGAACATGTACCTCAAAAGCATTCCAAATACTACTCCGTAACGCAGTTGTAATCATCCTGTACTAAAATTGCTAAAAATTTTTAGGTAAGGCTTGGCATGATCGATAAAATCTTTCAAAATCTGACGCGTATCAGTGCATTTTTGATCCTCTTGATCGTCGCATGGATATTTGTCGTATTGTTCAATCAATCGATGGAAGCGATGCAGACATTTGGATTGGATTTCATTACCAAAGACGAGTGGGCTCCTAACGTTGATAAATTCGGGGCGTATGCAGCGATTTTCGGTTCAGTTGCCTCTACCTTTTTGGCGATGATTCTCGCTATTCCTGTTGCTATTGGTGTTGCTATTTTCCTTAGTGAAATCGCACACGATAAGATTAAAGGGTTCTTCGGGGTGAGCGTTGAGCTTCTCGCCGCTATCCCCTCTGTTATTTACGGAATGTGGGGACTCTTTTATTTTGTCCCTATTTTGCGTGATTTCACTGGCGGTATGGGGATTGGTCTTCTTGCCGCAGGGATTGTTTTGGCAATTATGATTCTCCCCTTTATGGCAGCAGTTACGCGCGATGCGATGAATACCACTCCTGATATTCTTAAAGAGTCTGCCTACGCATTGGGCGGTACCCAATGGGACGTTATCAAAGATGTTATTATCCCCTACGCGAAGGCGGGTATTATCGGTTCCCTTATCTTGGCTCTAGGGCGTGCAATCGGTGAAACAATGGCGGTGACGTTTGTTATGGGGAATGTTCACAAAGTCCCTACTTCGATACTCAGTCCAACAACCTCTATCCCTGTTACCCTTGCTAATGAGTTTACGGAAGCCGATACATCCTTGTATTTTTCAAGCTTGTTTGGTCTGGCACTTACCCTTCTTATCATGAGTTTTGTGGTGATCGCTATTGCTAAATTTTACTTTTTACGTAAAGCAAGGAGAGCCTAATGACTGCCGTACAAAAACGGATTTTTATCAATAAACTGGCATTGATTTTTTCAACCCTAAGTGCCCTTATTGCGTTGGCTTTTTTGTTTTGGATTTTGGGTGTTTTGGTGATGAAAGGCTTAAGTGCCCTTAACTGGAATATCTTTATCTACGAAGGTGCTCCTCCGGGTTACGAGGATAGTGGGCTTAAGCACGCCCTCGTAGGTCAATTGATCCTTGTGGGGATGGCAACGGGTGTCGGTGTCCCTTTTGGGATCTTGGCGGGGACATATTTGAGTGAATACGGCAAAAATTCCAAACTTGCCAATACTATCCGTGACATTAGTGATATTATGATGTCCGCCCCCTCCATCGTTATTGGTGCATTTGTCTATGCCATTGTTGTTTTACCGATGGGACATTTCAGTGCGTGGGCAGGGGCAATTGCATTGGGAATCATAATGATCCCAATCATCTTGCGTACGACCGACGATATGCTTCAACTTGTCCCCGGAACATTGCGTGAAGCCGCTTTTGCACTGGGTGCGCCTAAGTACAAAGTTATCCTCAGTGTCGTGTATCGTGGAGCAAAAGCAGGGATTTTGACAGGGGTATTACTTGGTGTTGCACGTGTTGCTGGAGAGACAGCACCACTACTCTTTACCTCCTTCAACGATAACTTTTTCACCACTGATTTGAATCAGGCTATGCCATCATTGACCGTGACGATGTTTAACTATGCGACCAGTCCCTATGAGGATTGGCAACAGCTGGGATGGGCGGCAGCCTTTATCCTCTCTATGTTTATTTTGGGTCTCAATATTGCGGGACGATTGATTTTATTAACGAGAAAAAAAGGGAAATAACCAATGGCAAGTATTATTGATATTAAAGAAGAGTGTGCCCTCCAAGTACGAAATTTTGATTTCACCTATAAAGGGGCATCGGCTCCAAGTCTCAAAAAGATTACAATGCCGATCGCTAAAAATTCGATTACGGCACTTATCGGACCATCAGGATGCGGTAAAACGACTCTATTGCGTTCATTCAACCGTATGCACGATCTCTATCCGGGGAATAAATACGAGGGGGAAATCGAATTTGACGGACGCAATATCCTCGATCCGAAAGAGGATCTAATTCATCTACGTACCCGTATCGGGATGATTTTTCAAAAACCAACAGCCTTTCCAATGTCGATTTACGATAATGTTGCCTACGGTATGCGACTTCAGGGGATCAAAAATAAATCTGAACTCGATGGGCGTGTTGAAAAAGCACTCAAAGACGCTGCCATTTGGAAAGAGGTAAGTGATCGTCTAAAACACGATGCAAACGGTCTTTCAGGTGGTCAACAACAGCGTTTATGTATTGCCCGGGCCATCGCAGTTGAGCCTGAAGTATTACTCTTCGATGAACCCACCTCCGCCCTTGACCCCATCTCGACTCAGGGAATTGAGAAACTCGTTATCGAACTCAAAGAGCGTGTCTCTATCATTATCGTTACCCATAACATGCAACAAGCGGCGCGGGTTAGTGACTACACAGGGTTTATGTATCTCGGGGATTTGATCGAACTTGGCTATACGGAAGAGTTATTCGTCACTCCAAAAGAAAAATTAACCCAAGAGTATATCACGGGGAAATTTGGGTGATTTTGCCCATCTTTCTCTTATAAAACAGTGCATTATTAGTTACCACTTTACGTATTTCCATATTATCATATCTTAATTTTTATTTACTGTATTGAATGAATATTAACGCGTGTATTCAAAAAATAGTTGTACAATACTAAAAAGAGGATAGATAGGTGAACCTACTCAATAAAAATTTTATCCTGCCACTTATTCGCTTTTCTTTTCTCTTATTTATCTTTTTTGTAATGCAGTTGTTTGCACAACCCATCACTAATCAATCAGCGCAATTGCACCTCACTGAAAACGAAGAAAAATGGCTCTCACAGCACCCTACCCTAAAAGTGGGGATGGATCCAGAGTACGCTCCATACGAATGGATTGACAAAGATGGCAATCATATTGGCATAGTGGTCGATTATATGCACCGACTTGAAAAAACACTGGGTTTGCACTTTGAAATAGTACAAAACAAATCATGGATTCAACTCCTCAATATGGCAAAAAGTGGTGAGTTGGATATGATAACCAGTATTGTTAAAACGCCTGAACGTTCAGAATATCTTACCTTTAGCGAACCCTATCGAGATACCCAGACTATCATTATTGATAATGGGAAAGCGACTTTCATCGGCAGTTTGAAACAACTCTCCAACAAACGGGTATCGGTCGAAAAAGGGTATTTTATGGAGGAGTTGATGAAAAAAAACTATCCTAAAATCATCCTTGTACCCGCATCCACTACTAAAGAGGCACTCAAAATGGTGGTGGATGGCGTGGCAGATGCCTACGTCGGGGATGCTAATGTTGCAGACTATTCAATCAAGACAAACAATTTTAATACCTTGCGTTTTTCCGGTCAAACAGAGTATATAAGCCATCAGAGTTTTGGTCTTACAAAAGGGAATGAACCGTTGGCTCTTATTTTAACGAAAGCGATGGCGACCATTCCCAAAGAGGAGACGGATGCACTGTTCAACCGTTGGTTGCATATTGAGCAGGGGATAAAGAGTGAGACCCTCATCAAATATGGCTTAGCTATTGCACTGATATTCCTCATTATAGGCTATTGGGTTTATAGATTACGACGCGAGATTAGCTATCGTAAAAGTGCAGAAGAGAAACTTCGAAACAGCGAAGCACTCTACCGTAATCTCACCGAGGATATGGTAGATGTAATCTGGAAAGCAGATAAACATTTTCATTTTACCTATATAAGCCCGTCGGTTGAACGAATAATAGGTTTTCGACCTGATGAGTTGATTGGTCACCATATTTTTGAGCTTTTTACCGATGAGGGGATTGCAACTGCTATGGAGAGAATCCATCAAAGAGAAGAGGATGAGAAACAAGGAATTTATGAGGATTATTCAATACTTGAGATACAGCATAAATGTAAAAATGGTACTTTGATATGGGGAGAAATTGTCTCAAAACCAGAGTTTGATGAGAATCGGAATATTATCGGTTATCACGGTATTAGCAGAGATATTACTGAGCGCAAAGAGATGCAAGACAAAATACGTGAGTTGGCATTTTATGACCCCCTTACCAAATTAGCCAATCGCCGTCTTCTTCACGACCGACTTAACCAAGCTATATCGAGCAGTAAACGAAGTAAAAAGCACTCAGCACTCATCTATCTTGATTTGGATAATTTCAAACCGCTCAATGATACGCATGGCCACTCTGCCGGTGATTTACTACTCATTGAGGCAGCCCATAGGCTCAAATCTTGTGTGCGGGAGATTGATACAGTAGCACGCGTCGGCGGTGATGAATTTGCAGTGATAATACATGAGTTAAATGAAGAGAAAGAAAAGTCGACAAGCGAGGTAACTGTCATAGCGCAGAAAATCCTCTCTGCTTTGTCCGCTATCTACTCTTTTAAAATAAGCAGTGATCAAGCTTCAACTATTGAGCATCACTGCACCGCAAGCATTGGTGTGTTGGTTTTCAAAGCAGATGAGGAGAGTGAAGAGAAGCTTTTTCAACATGCCGATGTAGCAATGTATGCAGCGAAAGAAGCGGGGCGAAATACAATTCGGTTTTATGATTAACTGAGTTTACGCACCTTACGTGTGTAAAGTCAGTTAAAAGAGACTCTTGGCATAATTGTGTAATAATCTCGTAACCGTTTTGTAATGGTTTCGTAATCTCATATTTCAATCTTAGGATAACGTCATGTCTGTCATTTGGGAAGCATTGAATAATGTCAACACTCTCACCCTTAGTTTATTACTTATATCGTTAGGTATCGCCCTCTTTTATGAAATGATTAACGGTTTTCACGATACTGCAAATTCGGTGGCAATGATCATTTATACCAACTCCATGAAAGCCGAATATTCTGTCCTCATGTCGGGGATTATGAACTTTGTGGGTGTTATTATGGGGGGTATCGGCGTTGCATACGTCATTGTCCATTTATTGCCACTGGATATTATGGTCGCATCCAATCAGAATGCGACATTGGTGATGATTTATTCCCTGCTACTTTCCGCCGTTATCTGGAATTTTGGGACATGGTATTTCGGTTTACCCGTTTCCAGTTCCCATTCGCTGATCGGATCACTGATCGGAGTCAGCACCGTGTTTGGTGTTATGCACGGGTTTGAGTTTTCACAAAGCGTCAACTGGAAAGCCTTGTACGGTGTATTGACAGCATTGGCTCTTTCTCCTCTTTTGGGATTTGGTTTTGCCTATTTACTCATGAAGGCAACGAGAAAATTTGTGCATAATCCAAAATTTTTCAAAACACCTGATAACGAGTCGAAAAGAAAGCGTCCGAACTTTTGGATGCGCATGGGGATCATTGCCACGGGTGCAGGGGTAAGTTTCGCGCACGGTTCGAATGATGGTCAAAAAGGGATCGGTCTTATCATGATTATCCTAATCGGGATATTGCCGACCTATTACGCGCTCGATATGAATTCTCACGAATATAAAATCAAGCAAACACGAGACAGTGCTGTAAATTTGGCAAACTTTTATGCTGAGAACAATGAAACCCTCAATAAGCTTGTGAGTGAAAAACACCTAATCAGCGCCCTTAAAACAAAAAATACGATTGCAGAGTGTAACGTTAACCAAGTGTACGAAACAACTTCTCTTATTGCTACCAAACTTAATGGACTTAAATCGTATTCACAACTTTCACCGCAAGATAGTTGGCGTGTTCATACCGCTATTTTATGTTCGGATAACTTTTTTGGTCAAGTCGAAAAAACCTATCTGATAATGGACAAGGATAAATCCGATTACATAGCAGCGCAACGAAAGACCATGCTCTCAGCAACCGAATACGTTCCTACATGGGTCATTATTGCTGTTGCGCTTGCCCTTAGTATTGGAACGATGATTGGTTATAAAAGAATTGTCCTTACCATCGGTGAGAAAATTGGATCTCAACCGATTAACTATATGCAAGCGACCGTGGCACAAGCGATGGCAATGGTAACTATTCTATTAGCAAACTTTGCCCATGCTCCGGTCAGCACAACGCATATCGTATCCAGTGCTGTTGCCGGATCGATGGTTGCAGAGCCCGAAGGCGGCGTGCAGAAAAGTATGGTGAAAACTATTTTACTCTCATGGCTTTTCACCTTACCGGTAACCGCATTACTGAGTGCTGGAATTTATTACTGTCTCAGTTTTATCGCGAAATAAAAAAGATTATGAGCCGAGATTAAGGCTCAAAGGTAAATCTCGTCCCCGTCGCAAGAACGTTGCGATAGAGTTTCGCGGCGGCTACCAGATTAAAAAGCAATAACGAAAATAATACGACCCCACTAAGACCCGAAGCGATTAAAAGCAATGGGAAAAAAGGGGAGAGAAGAGCCGTCAAAGCGGTGAATCCAAAAAGCAAAAAGCTCATTTTGAGTCGTTTAGCGGGGATAATATTCGACATAATGGGGGTCTCCATATATCCTGCGGCATTGAGGTGAAACCATACCAAGAAAGGGACAATTTTCCCCATCATCCCCAAAATGATCGAGAGAGCAAAGAGGGCAAATGCAATCAGACTCATCGCTTCTAAGGGCTCATAATGACGCACCATCAAAGCACCATACGAGAGCAGTGAAATCATCAACAACCCCATCCCCATCATCCAAAACCAGATACTCACATCACTCACACGTCGTTTGCGACTGCGTAACCGTTTCACCGTTGTTATCACAAATCCTACCAGTAACAATGCAATAAAAATATCAAACACCCATGGAAATTGCAATGCAGTGAAGAGCCAAATCACTTTGAGAAGAAGGGAGATTCCAAGAATCCGTTTGACATTGTTTTTGCACCAATCGCTATACGGGGTCGTCACATAAAACATCTCCACGACTTGAAAAGCAACATAGATGATGAGTGCCGCAACCCAGCCGATAAGACCTATTGAGTAGTGAGAGGCTTTGATCGCTGCGTGGGTATTTTCAAAATTTCCATTGGCGTAAGAGCTTGCCATAACAACCCCAAGTATCGCGGTAATGAGGAGAGAAAAAAGGGCGAAGCGCATCCCTTTGAGAGTGTCGTGGCCCATTTTTCCAAGGAGTAAGGGGAGGAGAATTTGGGCGAAGTAGACGATGCCACTCCCCAACAAGACAGCCGCAATAATAAAAAGTTCGGGGAGTTGCAAAATAAAGGCACCCGCTAATGCAAGAATCCCCGCGCTTAAAAGTGTGTGAATAATAATAGAGTTTCCCAGCGGTGAGGGGATGGGTGCACCCCCTAAAACACTTTGCATCTGAAACAGTGCTCCGATCATCCCCATGCTAATCATCCCCAAAAAAAGGAGATGGATACCAGCAAGGGAAAAGGGATGATTAGGGGTGAGAATTTCGATGGGAAAAAAAATCATAAAAAGGCTGAGGATCAATCCGAAAACAGGGAGGGTAAGAAAAAAGCGAAGCACTACTGAAATGGGTGGTGCTTGATCGAGAGAGAGCCCGTTAAACACGGCATTCCCCCAAATCAAGGGTGGGATCACGGGTGATAAAAATATGCCAGAGATTTTCATTCACCTGCATCGAGCGATAGAAGCCACCATTTTTAGTAATTATCTCAAAGAGGGGAATCGGCTCACGACGGTGAATCATTAAAAGGACTTCACTCCCCGTTAGTTTTTTAAACGCATCGATCGTCATCTCCAATGGCACAGGGTGATCGAATTCCTGTACATCCAACGTACTCATTGGGGCATATCCTTCAATCTTTGTATCATTAATTCTGCATCCCCGCTAAGGGCACGGTCAATCATCGGATAAAGCATTTGCTCCTCTTTCATATTGTGCTGCTGAAGCATAATCATCATCGACTCCCCTTGCCCGAAAAAGTCATCATATTTCTCTTCATTCAAAGATCGGAGCATTGATTCCAAAAGGGCGCGTAATTGTTGGTGCTCATAACGCATCATCTGCGTAGGTCCCCCCATCATCCCCGTCCGTTTTTCAAACGTGATAAAAAGCTCTTTCTCTTCCATATCGAAATGGTGGTTGGTAGCGCGGTAAAATGCACCAAAGAGTTTTTTGGCTTCATCAACTTTTTTGTCAGCAAGGGCATTCTCAGCCTCCGTATAGAGGTGATCACATGCGCGATGATCGTCTCTCATAAATTCCAAAAGCATAGTATCTCTCCTTCTTTTTCGAGAGTATACCGTTTGTGATACTAAGAACGATTGACCGGGGTCAAGAATTATCGTTATTGCATAAACGTCGGGATCATATTAAACATCCGAATAGTGAAATCTTGCATCTCATTCATCATCCATGGCATCGTTAACACAATAACGATAATAATGCCGATGACCTTAGGGATAAAACTAAGCGTTGCTTCATTAATTTGGGTCGTTGCTTGAAAAATACTCACCGCTAATCCTAAAAACATCCCTACCAAAAGGGAAGGTAATGCTAGCACCAACGCAATTTTAAAGGTTTCGATTCCCAATCCTACTAATTCTTCTTGCAACATAATTTAAGCATTTCTCAAAGATGTATATTCATGGGGAATACAAAAATCTTTTGCATTGAGGGTGGCATCAAAAAAGTTATGTTTATGCCCCAACTCAAAAAGTTTATTGATTGCTTCGAATGGATGATCGTTTAGAGTAATGGAGTCGTCGTTAGCATAAAGTTCTAAATATTTTTCAAGAGTTTGTGCATCGATACGTACGAGGGAGCGCTCCATCAACATTTTTGAGAGGAGCTCTTTATGATCGCGTGCTACTTGCACTGCTTTCGTAAGAGTGTTTTCATACTCTATCGCCGTTGTGAGAGGCAAAGAACGACGTATTGCCATCCCCCCCAAGGGAAGAGGTAACGCTCCTCCACTGAGTTCACACCATATATCCCACACCTCCCGTTCAACGACCAACGAAGGATCATACCCCAAAATAGACTCATGGATAAGAACCCCAGCATCCACGATACCCTCCAAAACAGCCTGCTCAATCTCTAAAAAATTCATATATACAATTTTAGCCTCAGGATAAGCGATGCGAAAGAGGAGAGCATTCGTGGTGAATTTTCCACTAAGGGCAACCTTGAAACGACGCTTTAGTACCGTCTCTTTTTTACGAATAAGCTTAGGGCCATAGCCACTTCCGAAACTGACTGCTGTCCGAAGAAGAGCATAATCATCGCGAATATGGGGATAGAGACCGAAACTAATAGCACTAATATCGTACGTCCCCTTGAGGGCTTCAGTGTTGAGGGTCTCTATATCAAGGGCAATATTGTCAAAAACAGTATTCTGCCGTCCCACCCATCCAAATTTGATGGCATAGTACATAAAAATATCATCCGCATCGGGAGAGTGGGCAATTAGCATTTTTTTCACGTATAAGTTCCTCTAAATTGATTAAATCATTATAAATTTTAACGAAATAACGCTAAAATATCGTCATAAATATTCGAATGAATATATTGTATTGCAATTTGTCATATTTTTAATAAATTATTTCGAGTTGTCATATTATTGTCTAATTTTATATTTTAACCCTATTTAGGAGAACACGACAATGGTAGATCCAAACAAACTCAAGTCACTCGAACTGGCAATGAAACAAATCGACAAAACATTTGGCAAAGGGACGTTAATGCGTCTTGGTGACAAGGTTATCGAACCAATAGGTTCTATTAGCACCGGTTCACTTGGGCTTGATTTGGCACTGGGTATTGGTGGTGTTCCGGAAGGGCGTGTGGTTGAGATTTATGGACCGGAGAGTTCAGGAAAAACAACCCTCACTCTTCATATTATTGCTGAAGCACAACGAAAAGGGTCTATTTGTGCCTTTATCGATGCGGAACATGCATTGGATGTGGGCTATGCCAAAAACTTGGGTGTGGATGTTGAAAACCTCCTTGTTTCCCAGCCCGACTATGGCGAACAAGCCCTTGATATCGTTGAGACCATTGCCCGCAGTGGTGCCGTCGATTTGATCGTTATCGACTCCGTAGCAGCCCTTACCCCTAAAGTGGAAATCGAAGGGGAGATGGGAGATCAACAAGTAGGGGTTCAAGCACGTTTGATGTCCAAAGCATTGCGTAAACTTACGGGTGTTTTACACAAAATGAACTGTACGATTATCTTCATTAACCAAATCCGTATGAAAATCGGAACGATGGGATACGGTTCACCCGAGACGACTACAGGGGGGAATGCCCTTAAATTCTACGCATCGGTTCGTATCGATATTCGTAAAATCGCTACCCTTAAGCAAGGGGAGAGTCAAATTGGTAACCGTGTCAAAGCAAAAGTGATTAAAAATAAGGTAGCACCACCGTTTCGTCAAGCAGAATTTGATATTATGTTCGGTGAGGGAATCTCCAAAGAGGGTGAACTCGTCGATTACGGTGTCAAACTTGACATCATTGACAAAAGTGGAGCGTGGTTTAGTTTCGAGGACACGAAGCTAGGGCAAGGGCGTGAAAACGTCAAGCAAAAATTTAAAGATGAGCCAGAATTGGCAAAAAAAATAGAAGAAAAAATAAAATCCGCCATGGGGGTCAATAACCTTATGGTAATGGGTGAATCTGAAATGAACGAGGTGGACGAATGATTTTTATTGATGAAGTAAGTGCGATTGAAGTAATGGATTCTCGCGGGAATCCTACGGTAAAAGCAACGGTAAAGTTAAGTGATGGAACATGTGAGAGTGCAATTGTCCCAAGTGGTGCAAGTACAGGTAAACGTGAAGCGTTAGAGTTACGTGATGGCGATGCACGCTATATGGGCAAAGGGGTTCTTAAAGCCGTTGGGCATGTTAATAACGAAATTGCTGATGCCGTTATGGGATTAAGTCCATTTAATCAAGCGATGGTCGATGCGGTTATGAAAGAACTTGATGGAACCGAAAATTACGGTAATTTGGGCGCAAATGCCGTTTTAGGTGTCTCCATGGCAGTAGCACGTGCAGCCGCTAAAAGTTTAAGAATTCCATTATATCGCTATCTCGGTGGTGCCAATGCAATGGTTATCCCTGTACCGATGCTGAACATCATCAATGGCGGATCGCATGCAGATAACAGTGTCGATTTTCAAGAGTATATGATTATGCCTGTTGGCTTTGAAGAGTTTAGCGAAGGGTTACGTGCATCGGCTGAAGTGTATCATACTCTCAAAAAAATTCTTAAAGATCGCGGTGCTAACACGGCACTCGGGGATGAGGGTGGCTTTGCCCCTGATTTGGCCTCCAACGAAGAACCGATCCAAATCCTTATGGAAGCGATCGAGAAAGCGGGCTACAAAGCGGGGGAACAAATAGGTATCGCTCTTGATGTTGCAGCTTCTGAATTAGTAACAGAAGGGGGTTATAAACTGGATTCTGAAAACAGAGTTGTCACCTCTGAGCAATTGGTTGATTACTATGTTGATCTTTGCTCTAAGTACCCTATCGTCTCTATCGAAGATGGACTGAGCGAAGATGATTGGGCTGGTTGGAAAATTATGACCGAAAAACTGGGCAATAAAATCCAAATCGTTGGGGATGACCTGTTCGTTACCAATGTCAATATTTTGGCAGAAGGGATTGCGAAAGGGATTGCGAATGCTATCCTTATCAAACCCAACCAAATCGGTTCGGTTTCTGAAACGATGCTCACCGTTCGCCTCGCACAACGTAATGGCTATAAATGTGTTATGTCTCACCGTTCAGGAGAGAGTGAAGATGCGTTTATCGCTGATTTTGCAGTAGCACTTAACTGTGGTGAGATTAAAACGGGTTCAACCGCTCGTGGTGAACGTACGGCTAAATACAATCGTCTTCTTGAAATCGAAAATGAAGTAATGTACGGTGAATACCTCGGAAGTGCCTTGTTTCAATAATGAATTATGAAGAGCATGACCAAATAATCGACTCAAGCAATGTGTATCAAAGCTTTAGCGAACGTCGTTTTGGTCTCTCTACGTCCAAATTTCTTCTCGTATCGGGACTTGTCGGGGGGATGCTCTTCTATTTGGGTGTCCTTATTTTCGGAAATAACTCCATTTTGGTACTCATCCATCTCGAAGAGTACCAAAATTTTTTAATTGATGATATTGAGCGTCTCAAAAATGAAAATGCGTCTCTTCAAAAACAATATTTTGAATTAAAAGAATTGGATGCGGATGCCCAAACAGCGAAGCGTGGAGTAGTCGTACCGTGAGAATAATACTTTTACTTTCAACACTGCTCATCTCGTCTGTGTGTGCACGAGAAAATCCTTTTTTTCCTATGACCGAAAATAAAAATTTTCCCATTAGCAATAATCGGACAGAACATAAGCCACCCCTCACCTCAATGACCTATAATTTCCCCGATCAATCTCGAATCCTCAAAGAGGTAACATTTACCTTTCAAAACCTTGATGGGAGTTTTGAGACCCGTAAACTTGAAATAGACCAAAGTATCGATTGGCGTTCTCCTCTCGTTTTATCGCAATCAGGAGCATACAAAATCCCAATAGAAGAGCCCAAAACCTCTTCACATACGAAACAAGACTTTATTCAAATTATCAATTCAGGGAATCATATCAGTTTCTTTACCAAAGAGCAGATGCTTCGAACTTTTAATCTAACAGAGCCTGAGAGTCTCGTGATTGATTTTAAACATACAAAAAACTTTGAACCTTTTGAAAAAGATCTTAATGGTTCCCCCTACAAAAAAATACGGATTGATTATCATGGAACCTTTGCGCGAGCAACGTTGACACTGGATGGTCATCATGTTTGTAATGTAGCTAAAAATGAGAAAGGGATCACTGCCGTTTGTAAGTAGTGGCTTAAAAGAGTTTTACAAGAGAAGAGCTAAATTCCCGATCTAGTCGGGAATGACGAGCGAAGAAATTATGCTACAGCAGCCAAAGCAGCGTCGTAGTTAGGCTCTTCAGTGATTTCAGGAACGATCTCTTTGTACGTAACGATACCATCTGCATCAACCGCGAAGATTGCGCGACAAGTCACACCTGCAAGAACAGAACCACCAAGCAATACGCCATAAGCATTTGCAAATTCTTTGTTACGGAAGTCAGAACATACGGTTAGGTTATCAATACCTTCAGCTTGGCAAAAACGGCCAGCAGCGAATGGAAGGTCAAGAGATACGATAGTTACTGTCACGTCGGATAGACCTGCTGCTTTTGCATTGAAGTTACGTGTTTCAGTAGCACATACCCCTGTATCCAATGAAGGGACAACAATGATAAGTTGTTTTTTACCTGTTGCGCCACCTACAGTAACATCAGCAAGTCCAGCTGAATTTACTACGGTAATTGCAGGTGCTTTATCACCAACATTTACTTCATTGCCTAAAAGTTCTACGTCGGTACCTTTGAATTTTGTTGTTGCCATTTGGGGCTCCTATTTTTATTTATAATGAGAATTGTACAAAAATCGGACAATTTTACTCTGAATTCTAAAATATATATTTTAGTTTAAGCTATATCACAGTTTACAACGGGGCTGGATGGAAATATCACGATAAGCAACAAATGCTTTTTGATCGTAAGCCTCCAGCGCACATCGTCCGATCATCGCTGCATTATCGGAACAATACTCTAATGGTGCAACCAGTAACTGAGCTTTATGTGCTAAAAGTAGTTGCTCGACTTGCCCACGTAAATGAAGATTGGCACTTGCCCCCCCAACGATAGCAAATCGTTTCGGCGGCTTGGTTTTGAAATATTTTTTAAGTTTTTGAATGAGATGCTCTGTCGCTGTTTTTTGGAATGCTGCCGCAATATTGGGATAATCTTCAGGAGATGCCTCTAATGTAGACAAACGGACATTATTCTTAAGCCCTGAATAGCTAAAGGCGATAAGAGGGGATTGGGAGAGGGGGACGGTAAAGGAGAACTTAGAAGCGTCACCGCTTAGAGCGAGTTTTTCAATGACAGGCCCTCCCGGATACCCTAGCCCCAACATCTTAGCAACTTTATCGAAACTCTCCCCGTAGCTATCATCCATCGTCGTTGCTACTGTCTCCATTGTGTCGTAGGAAGTGACTTCAATAAGTTGAGTATGCCCGCCTGAAACTAACAGCACGGTAAGAGGCAAGAGAGCTTCTTTCTCTATAAAGAGGGAATAGATGTGCCCTTTGAGATGATTGATCGGCAAGATAGGGATATTGAGGGAAATACTTAACGCTTTCGCCATCACAACCCCCTCCATCAGCGTTACCCCAAGCCCTGGGGCATTCGTCACCGCAATGGCTTTAAGCGAATTAAACCACGGCTCACATTCGGTTAAAATCGCAGGGAGGGCAATGGCGTGGAGACGGCTTGCCAGTTCTGGGACAACTCCACCGTATTTGGAATGTTCCAGTTCTTGGGAGATTTTTTTATGGTAGAGCAGTTTTTTGGTTGCAATCTCGGTGATAGCAATAGAGCTATCGTCACATGAACTTTCGATACTTAGGATCATTTCCCCACCCACTCTTTGACCCATGGCCATTCGCCGTATCCTGACGCATCATTAATGTGCCCTGCGTTTTCTAATACTTTCATCTCAATCCCTAGTGATTTTTGAAGTGCTTGTGCCTCTTCTTGAGACATATAGGGGTCATTATCTGAGGTAACCATCATTGCCTCTTTCGCAAACAAGTTTTCGGGAGTTGAAATAGGGAAAAAAGTTTTAAGAATTTCAATTTCACAACTCAACCGTGGAGGAGCGACCAACAGAAGCCGTTTAACGGGAGCGATCTCCCCTTCATTACACAAATGAAGCCACAATGTACATCCAAGAGAGTGACAAATAACAACATCAGGATTCACATCTTCCAAGAGCGCTTTGACTTGCTTCATCCATCGATTCTTACTCGGGAAGTGAGGGTTGTCCAAAAGAGGAAAAGCAACCATCCCATACTCTTTTACTACTTCGCTTGCAAGCCATGCCTGCCAATGAGGATTGTCGGAACCACCCCACCCGTGTAGGATTAAGACTTTTAACACGTTAATACCCGCGTATAGGCTCTAACCTCTTCGTCGATAGAAAATAGTTCTTCCACGCAATGAGGTGTTTGTGAAAAATGGCTATATGTTTTTAAAATAAGAGTCGATAAGGCACCAAAACTAATCTCGCCTTGCACAAACCGTTCGATAGCGATTTCATTGGCAGCATTGACGATCACTCCGCGTTGTGGATTAGCCAGAAGGTCAGCTTTTAGCTCCCACAAAGGATACCGTTCTTTTTGAATCTCTCGAAATTCCAAAGAACCGACACGGATCAAATCGACACGTTCCAATAGAGGTTCGTTCACCTCTCCCATCAACGCGTAGGCAATGGGAAGCTTCATATCGGCGTGGGCGAAATGGGCGGTGGTAGAGCCATCGGTGTAATCGATAAGGGCGTGGATGAGGGAACGGGTTTCGATAAGGGCATCGTATTCCCCCTCCCCGAAAAGCCAACGTGCTTCGAGGAGTTCAAAAAGTTTGTTCATCATCGAGGCACTGTCTATAGTGATCTTCTGCCCCATTGACCAGTTAGGATGTTTCAGAGCATCGGAGAGGGTCGCATTGGCAACGTCTGCTAACGCCCAATCGCGAAAGGCTCCACCGCTTGCCGTGATAACCATACGAGAGATAGGACGCGATGTTTGATTCAGATACCACAATCCAAAATGTTCACTGTCAATGGGGATAATACGGGAGGTATCGACAAATGCCCCCCCAACAACAAGCGATTCTTTGTTGGCAAGTGCAATCCGTTTGCTACACTCCAACGCTTTAAGGGTGGGGCGAAATCCTGCGAATCCAACAAGGGCATTAACCACAAAATCGGACGCTGAATTTTCAATCGCCTCTAAAATAGCCTTCTCACCTGATGTGACATGAGGATGATGAACACGAGCGACATCATGAGCATTTCGGACAACAACATGTTTGGGAGAGAATTTCTGGATTTGGTGATTAAGAAGATCAATATTATTCCCTGCAACAAGGGTATCAACAGAGAGATTAAAACGTTCTGCTACAAGGAGGGCATTCACCCCTATAGAGCCCGTCGATCCAAGAAGGATCAAGCCAGACCCCGTAAGAGGATGAGCATCACGATAGAGCCAAAAAGATACCCATCAATTCGATCCAGTATCCCCCCGTGCCCAGGGAGAATATTGCCACTGTCTTTTACCCCTGCGGAACGTTTAAGATAACTCTCAAATAGATCACCAAATACTGCGGATACAGCAACTGCCATCGAGATAATAATCGCTTGAGATATACTTTCGACAATCCCTATACCGATAAAAAACCCAGCTACTGTGGCGACGGCAATGCCTCCATAAACCCCTTCCCTCGTTTTAGATGGAGAAGAGATACTAAAAGGGGTATGCCCAATGCTTTTACCGACAAAATAGGCTCCAATGTCTGCGGAAGCCACGACAACCAACAACCACAATAATGACGTTATCCCATACTCTTGATAAAGGCTTAGGAGATAGAGCATCCCTGCGGTGGGGTAGACGAAGGGTAAAAAGTTTCGAAATGGGATATTTTGGGTATACGCTACCGCCCCCACGAAAATCAATCCCGAAACAATCAGTAAATCTTCACTGTAGGGATAAACCGCCGCAATGATCCACAAAATCGCCGCATACGCGTACAGCGAATTGTTGTTAATCCCAAAAAGTCGAGTAGACTCATGGAACGCGAGCATATAGATGGCTCCAAGAGTGAGCCAAATCAACCAAAAGTTATTAATGAGCCCAATCGTCAAAACACCTAATCCTAGGAAAACAGCGGTAATGATACGAGTTTGTAAGGCGTTTTTGGATGGTTGCATCACTCTTCCTGAATGGGGTGTTTAAATAGTGCGATTATAGCATTTTATTTTTGGATATGAATGAAGAAATGTAACTCCTACTAATTTTTGATATAATCATCAAACATATTTCAAAAAGGGTAACGATGTTTGATGATAATATTTTTGAACAGTGGCTTGACATAAAATCACAAGAAATCGTTATCAAGATGGGTGAGGGGAAAGCTCTTTCAAGTGATGAGATGATTGTTCTCGTTCTCAAAGCGCAAACCAATCATTTTGTCCATCTCGACCAAGATTTACGAACCGAAATGATCGATTTACGAAAAGATATGGATAAACGCTTTGAACAAGTGGACAAACGTTTTGAGCAGGTTGATAAACGTTTTGATGCAATCACGACGCGGATGGATCGTTTTATGATATGGTCATTTGCGACCACTGTGAGTGTCGGCGGTATTATTATTGCTGCGATTAAGTTTTTGCCGTAGAGGATTTTTTCACACGTGAAGAGGTTTTAATAAAGGAAGTATAACCAGAGTGGTATCATTTGGTTAGGCTGTGCATTGAATGCTCTACATTCACCAAAAGGGCAGGAAAGAGCCTCCGCTTGGGGGCTTCTCCCACTTGGGAAACGGGGATGGGAGAAAGAATTAGAGAACGGCATTTACCGTATTGGTGAACGATAATGCATCATTACCATTTAAATCTTGAATTGCCAAAATATCGTTATTTGCTGTTGGATCACTATAGGTTACTTTGACTGTGTCACTACTAACAAATTGTCCTGCATTCATATGCAATGTTAAATCGGTTCCTGAAGCCGTGATAGAAGCTATCGCACCTGCTATGTCAACTGTATTGACATTGATAAGTAGATCTGATAATGCCGGCAAGTTAGCCGTATCTAAATTTTCACTAAAGGTCATCACGATGGTATCGGCACTATCGCTGGCAATCATAGTTGTTAAAGAGGGTGTGCCTATTTTTAAAGCTTGTGTAAACGAACTGACATCGCTCCCATAAATATCTTGAAGTGCTTGTGTATCATTACCTGGGGCATCATTATAGACGAGTGTCCATATCGTATTAGCTGTTGACAGAATTGATGGATCAATCGTGACAGTAGCGTGACCACCTGTTGTATCATTAAGGATCGCAACATTGGAAATTGTATAATTAACATATTTAGTAGCATCATTAGGATCTTTCGTTATACCATCTGTTGCTGTAAACATACTAATTGGAGCAAAGTTAACGGGATCTAATGCTTTATCAAAGTTAAAGGTCACTTCATGAGTAGTCACATTAGCTGAGCTACCGAGAAGATGCGGTGCTTGTGTGTCAATTGTGTAGTTTGCACTACTTTTGACTGTTCCTGCATTCCCCACAATATCATTATACGTTGCTGCCAAATCAATCGTTTGTACTGTTGCTGTTACATTTGTCGTTGGGGTAAATGTCGTTGTCCATGTGATATTATCGGTGGTGGTTAGCGCGCCTAATGTACCATTGGGTGCGGTTAAATCTGCCAAACTGAAATTTTTGACCGCTTCGTCAAAGGCAATCGTTACGGTAGATGTTTCTCCTACTGTCAGTGCATAATCACTCATAGTAATGGTTGCTTTTGGGGATACAGTATCCGCCGTTGATGTATAGGTAAATGAGAGCGCATCGTTGCCTATTAAATCTTGTATTGCATTAGTAGTACTTATATTATCTCTATACGTAACTTCTACTAAATCATTATTAGCATACGCTGTAGCTAATGTCAACGCAACATTGGACCCTGTAATCGAAACAGCACTTACGGCATCCACTACACCGTTTACTTTCACGGTAAAATCGGTTATTGCTGGTAAATTAGTAGTTGACGCATTTAATGCTTCGTTAAATGTCAAACTAAGACTGGAACCATTGGCAATCATGTTCGTAAGCACAGGTGGAGTATCTGTATTTTCGACGGTTGCCGTTACGTATCCAAACGAAGGGGCATCGTTTCCAATCAAATCTTGAATAGCGGTCGTAGAACCTCCTGTTGCTCCTATGTATCCAACACGAATCGTATCCCCAAAATTGATATTATGGATGTTTGTATCAAAGATCAAAGTAACTATTTTATCCGTCGTAGCAACAGCAGATATAAGATCTCTGGATTTAATAGCACTATCAGAATCATAAACTATTCCATTGATTTCCACAATAAAGCTATCTGCACTTGCAAAATCAACCGGTGCTAAATTTTCATTAAACGTTAATGCAATAGAATCAGAGCCTATATTGGCTTTTACATCTATCAATGAATCGAGTATTGGTCTTATCGTATCAATGAAAATATCACGAGTGCCTGCCAAGCTGACATTACCCGCTACATCCGTTTGCGTTACGGATAATGTTTCGGAACCTTGCGCAAATGACGTGGCAGGATCAAGAACTACAATATTCCAAGTTCCAGAAGCATCAACGATAGCTGTTTGATTCGTCACGGCTAATGTCACTGTGGCACCTGCTTCACCCGTACCGGAAATGACTAAATTGGCATTTTCAGATGCATCGACCACATCGTTAGTAGCAACAGCAGAGATGATTGGGATAGCCGCAATCGTATCCACTATCGTTGTTTGTGTATTGGAAGCGATGGTGCTTATGTTCCCATCCGTATCTGTTTGGCGCACTTCGATTTGACCCGCAGCATAGGAAGTATTCTCTACAAGATTGAAACTACTGACGCCAGCTACGGTTGTCCCAGTTGTCCATGTTGTTCCGCCATCAAGGCTGTATTCCCAGTTGGTGATGCCTACCGCTAACGTCACGGTTACGCCGTTTGTTTTTGTAATACCATCCGTATTGTTGGCTCCACTGCTCGTATCCGATGTAAGATGAAATGTCGGTGCAGCAACCGGGCTTGGACGGGTATCAATCGCGAAATTACCACTAACACCCACTGTTCCATTATTAGTCGCCACATCGGTGTACGTATTTAATACCTGAATAATATTAGAAGCATCACTCGTACTCGCCGTAGGGGTAAAGAGACCCGTCCATGTGATATTATCAGCACTTGTCAATGTTCCTAATGTCCCTTTTGCCCCTGCAAGGGAAACATCGGTGTTGTCAAAGTTGGTTACGGCTTCGCTGAATACAATTTTTACGGTAGCTGTTTGTCCGATTGTTAAGGAAGTCGTCACAGTATCTGTTGAATCATACAACTTGACACTTGTCACCGTCGGAGGAAGAATATCGACGGCTTGGGTTGATTGGAATGCCGCAATACTTAGATTCCCTGCCGTATCGGCGATACCGGTAGTAGTACCATCTGCAATATTAACGGTTAGATTACCGGTTCCTGTTGGTGTAACAAGTAAAGTATATGTAGTGGCAGAAGTTTGTACCAATGCTGCTGCTTTGTTTCCACCTACAACCGCAACATCAAGAACTGTAAATCCAGTTACTGCTTCACTAAAGGTAAAGGTGTAGAGAATATCTCCTCCGGCAATGTTCGCTGTCCCCACTTGATCGTTGGTAATCGTGACCGTTGGAGCGATGGTGTCTATGGTATAATTATCACTTGAAGCCGCTGTCCCTGTATTGAGATTAACATCCGTATAGCTATCGGCAAGGGTAATACTATTTACAGTATTTGCAATATTTGCGGTAGGGGTAAATGTCGCTGTCCACGTAATACCACTATTGGCAGTTGTAAACGTACCTAGTGTACCGTTTAATGTAGTCACATCTGCATTACTAAAGCCCACTACTGCTTCAGAGAAAGCAATCGTTACTGTTGACGTATCCCCGATTTTAAGTGCTGAGTCTGACATAGTAACTGTTGCTGTCGGGGCACTCATATCAACCGCTTGAATAGCGGTCATATTTGTGCCCGTATTGCCACTAATATCAACCTGATTTACCCCAGGAACATCAATCGTAATAGGCGCTGTCGAACCCGTTATTGGTGAAACCACAAGGGTATAGGATGAACCGCTACCGCTAAATATTCCTTTGATTCCATTGGTCACTGCGATGTCATCTGCTGTAAATCCGACAACATTTTCACTAAATGTGAAGGTATAGGTGATGTCGCCACCCGCGATATTTGCTGTTGTGGCAGCCTCATCATCCGTAATAGCTAGGGTTGGGGCTTTCATATCCACCGCTTGAATGGATTGTGTTGCAACGGTGTTAGCATTTCCTGCTGCATCGAACGCTTTTGCTCCTGCAATATCAACTGTAATATTTCCCTCAAATCCTGCAGTCGGAGTTATATCTAGTGTATATGTCATACCACTTCCACTTAATGCCCCTTTAACACCACCTACTACCGTAATATCTGACGCCGTAAACCCAGTAACAATTTCATCAAACGTAAACGTATATGTAATAGTTCCACCTGCGATATTTGCTGTCGGAGATAGCTGATCATTGGTGATAGTAACAGTCGGGGCATGGGTATCTATAGTATAGTTAAGACTTGTCGCGGTTGTACCTGTAACCCCTGTTGTATCCGTGTATGTATCAGCAAGAGTAATAACATTTACGGTGCTTTCGAGATCTGCTGTCGGAGTGAAAGTAGCTGTCCATGTAATGTTGTCGGAAGTAATGAGCGTACCGAGAGTTCCGCCTTCAACCGTTACGTCTGCATTACTAAAATTTTGTACCGCCTCACTAAACGCTATTGTCACTGTCGCGGTATCGCCTATTTTTAGTGCCACATCAGACAAGATAATCATTGCCGTAGGAGCACCAGCAGTGTCATTCACTATTTTTGTAAAAGATACGGCATTATTTCCTGCCAAATCTTTGAGCGATGGGAAAGCATCCCCAGCAGATACATCTGCGTAAGAGATTTTTACACTTGCGCTTGAAGCAAAAGATGGAACATATAAGAGAACATTAGAGCCATCAATGCTTGCCGCACTAATCGTTTGAGTTGTTCCATTTATGTTAACAAGAAAATTTTCTTTTGCAATGTCATTAGGATTAAGCACTGAATCCATAGTAATCGTAATGGTTCCTGTCGTCCCATCAACTGTAATTGGAGTAGTCGTAGCAATGCGAGGAGCCGTTTTATCGATAATAATCGTATCCGTATTACTCTCTACTGCACTAGTATTACCCGCTGTATCGATTTGATGAACTTGTATATCCCCTGTCACGTAAGCGTGGTTAGTTGCTATATTAAAGTTTGTTCCGCTTCCAGTAGTCCATGAAGTACCGCCATTTAAACTGTATTCCCAACGTGCTACAGACGCATCAGCTGTTACTGTAATACCATTTACATTCGTTATTCCATCAGCTGTATCAAAACCGCTATCAGTTTTGAGAGTAATCGTTGGTTTAGCGAGGGCTAGCATATCTACGGCTTGGATGGATTGGTCTGCTGCTATATTTGGATTGCTAAAAGTATCAAAAACTTTTCCTCCTGCAACATCAACAGTTACATTTCCTTCAAACCCAACATTTGGTGTTACGATAAGAGTATAAACAGAATCACCATCAACACCTGAAGCAAATGATGTAGCTTTTTGACCACCTGCCACTGTTACATCTCCTACGGTAAACCCACGAACTGCCTCAGTAAAAGTAAAGGTATAGGTAATAGTTCCACCTGCAATATTGCCTACGCCAAATTCATCATCACTGATTGAAACTCCAGGGGAGTGTGTATCCACGGCGTATGTATAAGGTGTTGGACTTGTATTTGCCAATTTATTTAAATCGTGATAACTAACCGTAGTGAATACGCTGCTCAAATCTTCCACATCAGCGCTTGCGGTAAACGTAGCTGTCCAAATAGCAGCATTGGCACTTGGCGCAAGAGCACTTAAAGTTCCGTTTTGAAAACTGACCAATACATCAGAAACCTCTTCCGAAAATGTAATGGTTACCAACGTGCTTTGCCCGATACTTAATCCCGAATTATTGAAATGTATATCAAGCACGGTAGGAGGAGTAACATCGGGCTTGAGATAGGTAAATGAAGTAGCATCATTCCCTGCCAAGTCTTGGATAGCAGCACTCATATTCCCGGTAGCGTCTTTATAGGTAACTCGAACACTCTCGGTAGCGGTAAAATCCTCTGACATAATTAGAGTTACTTGATTCCCCAACATTTCAACCGCTTTAACGGCGACAGGTTTCGTATTGAGCTCGACAACAAAATTATCAGGGGTTGCCATACTGACCGCTTGGAGCTGGGAATCTAATGTGAAAATGATTTTTCGATTAGCAATATCGTACGTCCAGTCACTAGTTCCATCATATACTGTATCGTTGAGCACTGGAGCTAACATATCTACCGCTTGGACTGAAGCGGCTGAAGCAACCGTTCCGATATTACCCGCGACATCATGATAGAGTGAAGGTAAAACACTTACAGCCATATTTCCCTCATACCCTACTTTTGGCGTAACGCTAAGGGTATAGGTCATCCCATCAGGCGAAGCGGTAAATGTTTTAAAAATTGAACCGCTCGGATCGCTAGCAGCTGTGTAGGTGTAATCAACCGTTCCGTCTGTTTTTTGCATGGTTACAACAATGTCGTTAACACTAAAGTCTTTGACTACTTCATCAAATTTAAAGGTATAGAGAACATCAGCACCGTTCGCATCAGTAGTACCATCCGTGTTACTACCGTCCATATTGGTGGTAACCATCGGTTCATCATCCGTAATTGTGAGTTTTGGTCCAGCAGTATCAGCGGTGATTACTTCCGTGTTGCTTGTAGCATTACTGACGTTTCCTGCCGCATCTGTTTGACGAATTTGTATTGTACCAATCGCATATGAGGTGTTGTCAGAGAGATTGAAAGTACTACCACTTCCATCAGTCCATATGCTACCGCCGTTAAGACTATACTGCCATGTTGCCCCTAATTCGGTGCCTGAAATATTCATGATTGGAGTGCTTGTAATCTTATCTGTATTGCTTAATCCAGTATCGTTAGCTGTTAGAAAGTTAAGCGTAAGCACGCTCGGCGCTTTAGTATCTACTGCATAGTTAGCGCTCGAAGCAGTTAAGCCTGTATTCCCTGCACCATCAGTATAGGTTGCAGCAAGGGTAATTGTGTTAGTAGTATTATCAATATTACTGTCCGGAGCAAAGGCAGCCGTCCACGTGATATTATCAGAAGATGTAAATGCACCTACTGTTCCGTTTTGAACTGTGACATCATTTTTATCAAATCCTGCAACGGCTTCGCTGAATTTAACGGTTACAAGAGAAGTATCTCCTGCTTTTAATGCTGAATCCGACATTGTAATCGTAGCTGTTGGTGTGTTTGTATCGACTGCATAGTTACTGCTTGTCGTGGTTGTCCCTCCATTGCCTGCAACATCGGTGTAGGTGTTCGCAAGGGTGACGACATTGGCTGTATTTTCAATATTTGTTGTCGGGGTAAAGGTCGCTGTCCATGTAATATTATCATTACTAGTAAATGCCGTTAATGTCCCATTTGGTGCCACAACGTCTGCATTAGCAAAGTTTGTCACCGCTTCAGAGAAAGTAATCGTTACCGTTGATGTATCGCCTGCTTTAAGCGCAGAATCGGATATTGTAATCGTAGCCGTAGGGGCTTTTGTATCTACGGTGTAATTACTAACGGTTATCGTACCGACATTGAGGTTACTATCGGTATAAGTATCGGCAAGGGTAATTGCGTTACTGGTATTATCCATATTGACGGTTGGGGTAAAGGTCGCTACCCATGTTTTATTATCTGCTGTGGTGAATGCCCCTAATGTCCCGGTTGGTGCGGTAATGTCAGCACTTGTAAAATCTTTTACCACTTCCGAGAAAGCTATTGTAACCGTTGATGTATCGCCTGCTTTAAGTGCATTATCACCCATCGTAATCGTTGCCGTCGGTGCTTGCATATCGATCACTTGAATCGATTGGGTCGTCACCGTATTAGTGTTACCCGCAACATCACTATACGCCGATGCTGCAACGGTGACACTCATATCTCCCGTAGCTCCGGCTTGTGGCGTTACCCCTAAGGTATACACACTATCCGATACTTTGGTAAAGGTTTTTGCTGTACCGTTTACAACCGTTATATCCGAAGCAATAAATCCGCTAACCGCTTCACTAAAGGTAAAGGTATAGGTAATATCTCCCCCCGCAATATTCGCCGTATTCGATGTCTCATCATTCGTAATGGTAAGAATCGGTTCTTTTACATCCACTGTATAGTTCAAACTTGTTGCCACTGCCCCTGTATTTTCTGCTACATCCGTATAGGTACTTGCTAGGGTAATAAGATTCGTAGTGCTTTCGATGTTGACTGTCGGGGTAAAGGTCGCTGTATAAATTTTACCGCTAACATCAAAGGCACCTCCTGAAAGGGTTCCATTGGCAACACTCAAGTCTTGCTCGCTAAATCCTACAGGAGCTTCTGAAAATATAATGGTAACGGTTGAACTCTCACCTACTTTGATAGCGGTATCGGAAAGTACTATTGTTGCTGTTGGAGCTTTCATATCTACCGCTTGAGGAGTAGCTATAGCTACACTGTTTTGACTGCCTGAACTACCCATTGCTACACCAGAAGCTACGCTAACCGTTACATTCCCCTCAACCCCTGCTATCGGAGTTATATCCAAAGTATAAACGGCAGCGCTCCCGCTAAACGTCCCTTTAGTTCCACCCGTTACGACTATATCATCAGCAATAAAACCAGTAACACTATCGCTAAACGTGAAAGTATAGGTGATGGTTCCGCCAGCAATATTACCCACGGCGTTTTCATCATCGGTAATAATGAGAGAAGGAGGGGGAGGCGGGGCTATGGTGGTACTAACGGTATAATTTGCACTTGTCGCTGTCGTCCCCATATTCCCCGCCACATCAGAATAAGTATTTGCTATACTAATACTATTAGCCGTACTGGTAATATTTGCTGTCGGTGTTAAAGTAGCTGTCCACGTAATATTGTCCAGACTCGATAATATGCTGAGGGTTCCATTCGCAACCGTAACATCCGCATTGCTAAAGCCTACGACCGCTTCAGAGAAAATAATTGTAACTGTAGCTGTTTCCCCACTATTGAGCACAGTATCCGAAAGGGTGATAGCTGCGGTGGGATGGGTAGTATCATTTACAACAAGATTAAGATTGTTAGTTGCTGTCGCTCCTGCAACCAACGTCGTAACACCCGCTGTTGTAAACTCAGTATCGGTAGCCGTTTGTACTGAAACCGTGCCTATCGACGAAGCCGTAGTTGAATTTATAACAATCCCATCCGCTGGGTTATTGTTACTATCCAGTGACTGTAAAAACTGCGCGATATTGACGACGGCGGTGTTCGTAGTGTCGGTTCTAGCTACCCCCACAATATCTTGCGGCATAACGATACCATCTGAATTCATATTGGAGGTATTGAATGTGCCGATCGTCGCATTGCCCACTTTGAATGTGACAATATCACCCGCTTTGTAACTGAATGAGCCATTTACATCAGTAACACCGCTAAGACCACTACTCGTCGTATAGGAAACCCCACTAACAACACTATCTACCAACGAAGCCGTGTGTGTTGTAGCTGTGACAGGGGTACTACTGCCACTACTTCCACCGCCACCTGCGGCAGCAGCAACTCCACCAGCAACAGCAAGAATTCCAACACCCCACCATGCACTAGTAGACATAAAAGGGGCAGATGAAGTAGCAGGTACAGCACTGATGGCTCCCAGTTCCATCGTATCGGTGGTCGTCACTCCGTAGTTCACATATTCACCACCCGAACCAAGTCCTGAGATTTGAATGGTTTGATCATACAACGCATAATCGCTAACAATCACGGAGGGCTCCGTTGCCCCATCGGCAAAAACATGAAGGTCTTTATCCACTATTTTCGTTATCACTTTTTTCGGTGACTGGCCTGTTGTTGCATCGACCAAAATAATTTTATCTCCGCTAATTGCCATTATGCGAGTAATTTGTGTTGCCCCGTTGATTGTTTTTCCGATTACTGCTGTTTTTAACATTGGAAGAGACCTTTAATGTAGAATAAAAATTCTTGTAAGTGCCTGATTATCACCATTTTCCACTTAAGGTTTAATTATTTCACGAAAAAGTATCTTTGAAAAGAGCCCCCTCCTTTGAGGGGAGAGTGGGGAAAAAATAAAGGTTATAACACCTATTCCTATAAAACAGCTGGTGTTATATTAGTGTACAGTTGATCAAAATTATTTTCCACAATTTGAGTAGCCTCAACATTTTTCAACGTTGCAATAGTGCTCAATGTATTAGCACTTCCTGCACTTCCATCAGCATCAAACTGCACCAACGTATCCGCTCCTGATTGTACGAGGCTTAGGTGTCCTGAAGCAAATGGATTCGTTCCGTCAAATCCTGTTGACCCATTTAACAACAAGTCATTGATATCCAATACATCTCCACCCACACCTACGGTGAAGTCAGTAATCTCCATTGCTCTTCCATCGACAGTGACAAGTCCAGAATCCCAACCGTTTGCCTCAGTCGCTACTTGGGTAGAAAACTGCAATGAGGCGAGCTGTGTATGAACTTGCGTTGTAGTTAAGGCAAACGTATCGCTTCCTGTTCCTCCGTTAAGGGTAAGTTCTAGTACCCCTGAAGCCGTGAGTCTATCATCTCCCTCTCCGCCACTTAGGGTTGCTTGTTTGATCGCACCGTAGTTGTAATACCAAGAGCTATAATTTTCACTTACAGTAAGGGTATCGTTACCGATTCCCCCATCGAGAGCTAGTTTCACCATTCCATAGCCGCTATACGCATAACCATTCGCATTAAGGGTATCATCCTCCGTACCGCCATTGAGTTGGTAGTTGATACTTGTATCACCCGTATTCATGAAAGAACCGTTATTGAAATAAGCATTAACCATATCAGCTCCTGCTCCACCATCAAGGGTTGCAGTTTTAGAATTATTGACGTAAAGAGAATCATTCCCCTCTTCCCCATTCATTATTACTGTAACGACTGAATCGGTTTGGAGAGAATCATCACCGCTTCCGCCCAAGAGTGTCCCCTCAACCGAACCGCTTGCAGCGAGATAATCATTGTCATCACCGCCGTTGAGAAGAATGCTTTGTCCTTGTGCATACAAGTAGTCTGATCCAACTCCCCCTAGTAAGGTTTGGTTACTGTTAGCTGCGTACGCTTGAAGGGTATCATTACCTTCTCCTCCATCCATACTACTTGCATCTTGATTATCGTAGATATAATCGTCTCCTGCTCCCCCGTACATCGTATCGTTACCGAGGTTTCCGGTGATACTATCACTGCCGTCCCCTCCATCAATCGTGTCGTTGCCGTAACTGCCGTCGATAGTATCGTTACCCGCTAATCCTGTAATGGTATCTGCGCCGTATGTTCCTACAATATTATCATTATTATCAGTACCGACAATGCTCTCTCCCGCTATCGCACTTCCATCGAGTGGATAGTTCGGAGCGAAGTTATCCGAGGTCACTTCTGTTGCTGTTGTGTTTTTCAATGTTGCAATAGTGCTCAATGTATTAGCACTTCCTGCACTTCCATCAGCATCAAACTGCACCAACGTATCCGCACCTGATTGAACAAAGCTCAAATATCCTGATGCAAATGGATTCGTTCCGTCAAATCCTGTTGACCCATTTAACAACAAGTCATTGATATCCAATACATCTCCACCCACGCCTGCGGTGAAGTCAGTAATCTCCATCGCACGTCCATCGACGGTGACAAGTCCAGAATCCCAACCGTTTGCCTCAGTCGCTACTTGGGTAGAAAACTGCAATGAGGCGAGCTGTGTATGAACTTGCGTTGTAGTTAAGGCAAACGTATCGCTTCCAGCTCCTCCGCTAAGGGTGAGTTCGAGTACCCCTGACGCAGTGAGTCTATCATCTCCATCACCGCCGCTTAGGGTTGCTTGTTTGATTGCGCCGTAGTTGTAATACCAAGAGCTATAATTTTCACTTACAGTAAGGGTATCGTTACCGATTCCCCCATCGAGGGCTAGATTCACCATCCCATATCCGCTATACGCATAACCATTCGCATTAAGGGTATCATCCTCCGTACCGCCATTGAGTTGGTAGTTGATACTTGTGTCCCCTGTTTGCGTATACCCCCCATTGTAAAAAGAGGCATTGAGAGTATCGTTTCCGACTCCTCCATCAAGGGTTACAGTTTTGGAATTATCGACGGAAAGAGAATCATTCCCCTCTTTCCCATTCATTATTACTGTAACGACTGAACTGGAGTAGAGAACATCATCTCCAGTCGTACCATCGATAATAGTTAATAAATGAGTGTAATCAATTATCGCTGTTGTCGCTACACTCTCAATTCCATCACTAATATCATAGCTAAGGGTGATCTCTCCGGTATAGCCGGCATCCGGTGTGAAGCTCCACGTACCATCCATATTATCTACTAGGGTTCCTGCTGATGCACTAAGGTTGGCTACAGTGAGCGTATCACCGTCGGCATCACTTGCGTTTTCTAAGAGTTTCTCTGTCGTAATGAGGGCTAAACTACCGTCTTCGGCTACTTCAGTAAAGATAACAGAAGCACTTACTACTGGGGCATCATTCACAGGAGTAACCATTTGTAGTGCACTTGTAGCTACCGTTTCAATTCCATCCGTAACCCCATAGCTAAGAGTGATCTCTCCGTTATAGTTAGCATCCGCTGTGAGGCTCCACGTCCCATTCATGTTATCGACTAGTGTTCCAGCAGTTGCAGTGAGATTAGCTACGGTGAGGGTGTCCCCGTCTGCATCACTTGCATTTGCCAACAGATGCTCTGCGGTGATGAGGATTGAACCGCTGTCTTCGGCTACAGCATTAAGTATGATGGGAGCTGTAATGACGGGGGCATAGTTCACCGGTGTTATGTTAAACGTAAAGGTATCATTCAGCGATTCAATCGCATTCTCTACGTGATAACTAAAATTGTCCGTAAAGTTCTCAGAACCGTCATGCTGATAGGTCAAATAACCGGCATTAATATCACTTTGCATAAATGTATCGCCAATACTCATATTTACCACGCCTCCTGTTGTCTGCAAGAGAAGAGTTCCGTGTTGAGGAATCGCCGTTACGGTAAATATTATATCATCTGCAGGATGCTGTCCATCAATCACCGTCAATGTTGAACTGCTTATTCCGACATTTCCTCCCTCTGGTAAAAGTGCTGTCAAATACGATGAAACAGCCCCTTCGTTAACACTGAACAAAAAGACCCCTGCATGGTTAATATTACTTTGCGCCTCAAGTGACAGCATCTGATCTTGAACTCCAGATTGGCTCAATTCCGCATAATGCACACCATCACCTAAACTCCATCCGGCACGCGCTACCGTACCGCCTAACCCATAACTTCCCCCGCTTGCGTCACCCGTTACCCAGTTCATATCTTCGTATCGCATTTCCATTGCCATCGAGCTGTTTCCCGTATTATAGATCACCAATTGAAATGCATTCAGCTTATCGGTATGGGAGCCATAATATCCAACGTCATCCCATGTAATATAAATCGCCGATTGATCCGGAGACATAGACCACCATACAAGATTTGATCCGGTTGAAGTTCCCCCCTCGGTAGGTGTCACCACACCCCCTCGTGTATCAACGTCAGCGAAGAAAGGGGCGATAATAGGATTACTCGTTGTCCCGGTAATAACGTAGGGTGTGTAGGTATATTGAGAAGAAGCAAACGTGACATTCCCGTTGTTATTGATATAAAAGCTAGTGTAGGTATGGTCTCCTATCGTAACACCATCAGGGAATACCGATGTGATATCAACTAGCCCTGTCGAACCATCATCGTTCCGATACAAGTAGTCATTACCAAAACCGCTTGAACCTCCAAGCGTGTTGATAAGGCTATTACCAGAAGCTACTGATACGTTTACTGTTCCTACGGAAACTGCATAAATTGCACCTTCTAATACATCGTCCACCCCGATAGAGACTGTCTGTTCTGCCACTGCTACCTGTTGATCAACGGCTTGAACGACAATGTCGTATTGATTATCACTGTTTGCGTCTTTAGGTGTCTCATAATCTGGAATGAATTTGAAACTGATTGCTCCTGTCTGGGCATTGATATTAAAATCCTCCGCATCCGTACCGGAAAGAGTATAGCTTAGAGTATCACCATCGACATCAGACGCATCTGCTTGATAGACAGCCCCTGTCCCATTCTCTAAGATATTCACGGCATCATTAGAAGAGCCGAAAACCGGTGCATCATTCACAGGAGTAACCACTTGTAGTGCACTCGTAGCTACCACTTGCGTCCCGTCACTAACGCTATAATTAAGGAGCATCTCTCCGTTATAGTTGGTATCCGGTATGAGGCTCCATGTTCCATCCATGTTATCCACAAGGGTTCCGGCAGTTGTACTAAGGTTGGTTACGGTGAGAGGGTCCCCGTTTACATCACTTGCATTTGCTAAGAGTTGCTCTGCGGTAATAAGGATTGAACCGCTGTCTTCGGCTACATCGGTAAGGATAACAGGGGCCCCTATTACTATAGAAGTCACCACTTGTAGTGCACTTGCAGCTACCATTTCTGTACCGTCACTAACCTCATAGCTAAGGGTGATCTCTCCCGTGTAGTTGGTGTCCGGTGTGAGACTCCATGTTCCATCCATGTTATCCACAAGGGTTCCGGCGGATGCACTAAGGTTGGCTACGATGAGGGTGTCACCCTCTACATCACTGGCGTTTGCCAACAGCTGCTCTGCCGTAATGAGGACAGAACCGCTGTTTTCCACTAAATCAGCAAGAACAACAGGGGCGCTTACTACGGGGGCATCATTCACAGGAGTAACCAGTTGTAGTGCACTCGTATCTACCACTTGCATCCCGTCACTAACGCTATAATTAAGGAGAATCTCTCCGTTATAGTTGGTGTCCGGTGTGAGACTCCATGTTCCATTCATATTATCCACAAGGGTTCCGGCAGTGGTAGTAAGGTTGGCTACGGTAAGGATATCACCGTTTATATCACTTGCATTTGCTAAGAGTTGCTCTACGGTAATGAGAATTGACCCACTGTCTTCGGCTACATCGGTAAGGATAACCGGGGCACTTATTACTATAGAAATCACCATTTGAATAGCGCTTGCAGCTACCATTTCTGTACCGTCACTAACCTCATAGCTAAGGGTGATCTCTCCCGTGTAGTTGGTGTCTGGTGTGAGACTCCATGTTCCATCCATGTTATCCACAAGGGTTCCGGCGGATGCACTAAGATTGGCTACACTAAGAGCATCTCCGTCTACATCACTTGCATTTGCCAACAGCTGCTCTGCCGTAATGAGGACTGAACCGCTATTTTTCTCTATATCAACAAGAGCAATAGGGGCGCTTACAACGGGGGCGTCATTGACTGGAGTAACCATTTGAATAGCTGTAACAGCTACTAGTTCTATCCCATCACTAATTTCATAGCTAAGGGTGATCTCTCCATTATAATTGGTGTCCGGTCTGAGTATCCACGTACCATCCATGTTATCCACAAGGGTTCCTGCTGATGCGCTAAGATTGACTACGGTGAGGGTGTCACCATTTACATTACTTGCATTTGCCAACAGCTGCTCTGCAGTAATGAGGACAGAACCGCTGTCTTCGGCTATATCAACAAAAGTAACCGAAGTAACCATTTGTAGTGCACTTGCAGCTACCATTTCTGTACCGTCACTAACCTCATAGCTAAGGGTGATCTCTCCAGTGTAGTTGGTGTCTGGTGTGAGACTCCATGTTCCATCCATGTTATCCACAAGGGTTCCGGCAGATGCACTAAGATTGGCTACAGTGAGGGTATCTCCGTCTACATCACTGGCGTTTGCCAACAGCTGCTCTGCCGTAATGAGGACTAAACTGCTATTTGCCGCTATATCAGTAAGAGCAACAGGGGCGCTTACTGCGGGGGCATCATTGACTGGAGTTACATCAACACTAACGGTATAGTAATGGCTAAATACATTAAAACCTTCACTATAAAAAGTTGGATCATAGACATCAGACACAGTTCCACCCGTTGCACCTGTAATTTGTGCGTATTGAATCGATGGGAGTTGACCTGCATCATCAGGATAGTCACTTGTTGTCCCAGCGACATCCACAATAATTCCATCATTTCGTAATTCTGTAATGACTTGATCCATTGTATACAATGCGGGTCCGCTATAATAGTCAAATCCTGTCGCTGCATCTTTAAAGGTAATATCTGTCAGTACAACAACATGCTTTAATGCATCAGACCGAAACCCAACTTGCGTTTCATCTTGTACCAGCATAAGTGCCTCTAATCCTGATTCAGGAGCATCAGCGCCACCATGCGCATATACTGTCCCCAAAGCTGTTTGGAAATCATCGACAGTTGTCGCATTGTAAAAGCCTGAGAATGTTGCCGCACCTTCAGAATTTTCCCCATATCGAACAAATCCAAATTGTGCATCAATTCCACTTGCGACAAGTTGTGATACAAAATTTGATACATTTGTTTTAACACTATCAATGGTTCCACCCATGGACCCTGTATCATCCATTACAAATACATAATCCAGTTTATTGGAAATAGCACCTGTAGTTTCAGTTACTGTAAAGGTAAAGTTATCCGGTCCGTTATAATCCTCATTCGGCGTATATGTGAAGGAGCCATCTTCCATAACAGTAACAACTCCATGTGCAGGATCGATCCCTTTCACATACACTGCACCATCCCCTTCAATGTCAAAGAGTGGAGGAAGAGCGCCTGTCACTGTTGTATCCTCAGCAACAATAACATCTGCATCAGATGACACTGGATGATCATCGACAGGTGCAATATTCATATCAAGATTATGACTCACCATCTCAACACCATCGCTGACAGTGTAGGAAAGTGTTACTGCCCCTGAATAGTTTGCTTCAGGGGTATACGTCCATGAACCACTATTCTCAGTCAATGTTCCGCTTGAAACACTAAGATTAGCGATAGAAAGAGAATCACCGTCTATATCTACAAAATTATCAAGTAACATAGCCTCTGTTACTACAACCATTGGTGTATCTTCAAATCCATTTAAGACAGATCCTGTACCTATATACTCCGGTGCATGATTCCCCGAAGTAACCATTTGTAGTGCACTTGCGGCTACCATTTCTGTACCGTCACTAACCTCATAGCTAAGGGTAATCTCTCCCGTGTAGTTAGTGTCTGGTGTGAGACTCCATGTTCCATCCATGTTATCCACAAGGGTTCCGGCGGATGCACTAAGATTGGCTACACTAAGCGTATCTCCGTCTATATCACTGGCGTTTGCCAACAGCTGCTCTGCCGTAATGAGGATTGAACCGCTGTCTTCGAGAACATCAGTAAGGGCAACGGGGGCTGATACGACGGGGGCGTTATTTACATTTATTACATTCAAGGTAAATGAAGACGAAGCACTAAGCCCAAATAAATCTGTTGCCGTTACAATTACAGTATAATCACCGACTTCTGAATTAGTAGGAGTTCCACTAATAACCCCTGTGACAGCATCTATACTAAAGCCTGCCGGTATACCGGATGCTGAGTAAATTAAAACATCCCCCGAATCAATATCTTGAAATGCTAAAGAAGTATCTAATACAAAAGGAGAATTTTCATTGACGTGTTGAGTTTCAATACTACTACTCGTCGGAGCTTCATTTGTATTAGAAATCAAGATTGTAAATGTTTGAGACACATTATTACCATCTTCATCTGTTGCAGTAACAGTAACCGTGTGTACACCCACCCCTCCGACAAATTGGCTTATATCATCTCGTGAAGCACCATTTGTTTGAAGTCTCCATCCACTTTCCGTAGAAGTTACCTCTCCAATTGTATTTACATATTCTGGGGTAATGGATAAACCAGTAATATCAATTGCTGATGTCCATACACCGTCTGCGTAATCTAGCATACCAAAAACAATCGTATGCATTCCTGCCTCTTCAAATATTACAGATTCAACGTGAGCTTCTCCAGAAATAAATGTGCCTATATCATGATTACTACCAGTTGATTCTACACTTGCAATTTTCTTCACGATACCATTATCAATGACCATAAAAGCGAAATCATTATATGGCATATAGTCACCGGAGAGAAACTGCCAATTTATCTCAACAGTTTGGTTGGCTTCAGTTGTCTTTACAACCATTTTGAGTGCTGAACCTTCTGTTGAACTTGGTTCAAATAAACCTAAATCAAATACAGCTACTGACTGATCATTTACACTCCCACTAATAACTCCTGTTATAGGATCAAGGGTTAACCCTGTAGGCAATCCTGTTACAGAGTAAGTTAATGTATTACTATCAATGTCTTCAAATTTATTACTCGTATCTAATACAAATGAATCATTTTGAATCAACCCAACATTACTAATTTGTTCACTTACTGTCGGTGCGTCATTGACTGCAATCACCACTTGCGTAGCCGTTGTCGCTACGGTTTCCATTCCATCTGTAACGTCATAGTTAAGGGTAATCTCTCCGTTATAATTGGCATCCGGTGTGAGACTCCATGTTCCATCCATGTTATCCACAAGGATTCCGGAAGTTGCACTAAGGTTCGCTACAGTGAGGATATCGCCATTTATATCGTTAGCATTGGCTAAGAGCTGTTCAGCAGTAATGGTGATAGCTCCGCTATCTTCGGCTACATCAGTAAGAATAATAGGGGCTGATACAGTAGGCGCCTCATTAATATTATTAATAGCTAACGATACTACTTGCTCACTGGCATTACCTTCTGTATCAGTTGCAATAACAGTAAAACTGTAATTTGATTTTGTTTCATAATCTGGATTATCGATTAAGGTTACGGCCCCTGTTGCTGAATCAATAGTAAAGAGTGCTACATCTCCCGATAATGGCTTAAGAGCGTAGGTAATCACAGAAATGTCATCAGCCATAGCCGTATAAACCACTTGATTTACTCCGCTGTTTTCATTGATTGCTGTTGCTATTTCACTTGAAGAGAAAACAGGGGCTTTGGTATCGATCGTATAATTGACGCTACTCTCCGTTGCCCCTATATTACCTGTAATATCGGTATAGGTTGACGCGAGGGTGACAACATTGGTCGTATCTTCCACGTTGGCGGCCGGAGTAAAGGTTGCCGTCCATGTAATATTATCCGTAGAGGTTAATGTCCCCAGTGTTCCATTAGCGACGGTGACATCGTCATTGCTAAAGCCTGTTACTGCCTCAGAGAATGTAACGGTTACCATCGAAGTCTCACCCATTTTCAATGCTGTGTCGGACATTGTGATAGTTGCCGTTGGGGCTATCATATCAACATTTATCGTAGTTGTATTGATCGTATAGTTACCACTCGTAGCAACTGTTCCCGGATTGCCCACGCTATCGGTATAGCTGTTTGCCAATCGAATAAGATTGGTGGCATCTGTAATATTTGCTGTTGGAGTAAAGGTACCTGTCCATGTGATGTTATCGGTAGAGGCTAAGGTAGAGAGTGTTCCGTTGGCTACGGTGACATCAGCATTAGAAAAGCCCGTTACTGCTTCGGAGAATTTAACAGTAACCGTAGAGGTCTCACCAATAGTTAGTGCCGTATCAGACATCGTAATCGTAGCTATTGGAACGCTGGTATCAATTGTAATATTTTTAACAGGATAAGAATCTCCACTATTACCAGCATGATCCACAACCACTCCACTAAGGCTATGGCTCCCATCGGATAAATCTGAAGTATTAATATTGACATATCCCGCTACGATATTGGCTGCGGTGAGAGTTGTTGTTCCTACTTGAACACCATCAGCTTTTAAAATCACTGTATCGCCTGCAACCACAGCTTTTCCATTTGTGGAGGTGACATCAAGATTGACATGGACAGTAGGGGTTATGTCGTTGGTCGCTGTTGCGGCGGTAAGGGTCGATGCTCCAGGGGCGATGGTGTCAAGAGCTTCAGATTGAGCGGTAGTAATTGCAGTTATTGTCAGTGCTGAGGCAATCGCAGTGGAAGCGCTATCAATCTCAGCAGTTACAGCTGAATCAACAGCTACACCACTCATCATAACAGTGGTATTTGTTAGATCTATCGTGGACGTTTTGATCTCCGTCACCATATTGCTAATAATCGTATTGGTTGCCGCTGTCGCATCCGCTGATGCATTAGCAGCGAGGGTTATAATCGTCGCAATAGTTGCTGCCGCTTTTTGAGAAGCAACCGCATTTGCTTTTTCTGTAGGATCACTGCTATTTACGGCTATAAGAGGATCGTAGGTGGTTAAGTCCGTTCCCGTTGTTAGTCCCAATGCCGTAACAACTTTGGCTGATGCTTCTGCTACCGTTAAGGGAGTTGAGGTTGTTTTTGAATCCTGTATCGTTGCTTCAACCAAGGTCGTCAATGGATTAATAACGCTAGAACCCTCTGGGGCTTTAAGCACCATGGTATTAGGGATACCAGAATCGATATTGACCCCACCCATCGCAATAATCGTCCCCGATGGTGCAGAATCGGGAATAAAGTAATTCCCGTCACTGTTCGTTAGCCCTACAAAATAATCTTTGTCGGGATTAACGTTTCCGTCTCCATCAACATCGACCCACACTTCGGCACTGCGAACATACCCATCGGCAACAATACCCGATAAGAATGAAGCGGCATCATTGCCAGCACTGTCTTGAACGGCATTTATATCATCTACACTCACGGTCGGATCAGAATAACGGATCTGAACACTGTCCCCTGTACTCAATGCAGAAGCAAGTGTTAAAGTGACGGTATTGCCAGTAACGGATATACCCGACACGGCGCTAGAAACATTATTTACAAGAATTTCAAAAGCATTGGAAGGGAGATGAAGAGTGTCCATAGCTTCACTAAACACAACGGATACAGTTGTTCCAGATGCGCTCATTGATACGGGAGTTGGAGCTGTCGTATCTACCGTAATATTCACTGCAGTACTTATAGTGCTGACATTACCAGCTGTATCCGTCTGACGAACGAGGTAGGTATGCTCGCCACTTGTCGCGGTGAAACTTGTCCCTGTTCCCGTTATCCATGTCACACCATTATCTGAGCTGTATTGCCACGTCGCTCCACTTTCTAAACCAGCCACATTTACCGTCGCGACGTTGGTGATTCCATCCGTAGTGCTCGCTCCCGAATCTGTCGCCAGAACAAGCGTCGGTGCTGCAGGTGCTACTGTATCTTTAGTATCGCTACCACCACCGCCAGCGGCAAGGGCAATTCCTCCACCTACGGCTATCACTCCCAGTCCAATACCTGCCATTTCCATCGTGGAGAGCCCTGTAGAGGCAGCAGTTGCTGTTGTACTTGCGGCAACAACAGGCTCAGTAGTTAAAAGTTCCATCGACCCCGTATCACTTGCTACCGAATAATCGACATATCCACCACTGGCATCAATACCTGACAGTTGTGCCGATACCCCTTGTGCATAGTAATCGTCTAAAACCAATGAAGGTTCCGCGACCCCCTCTTCAAAAATCTGAAGACTTTTATTAACATGTTTGGTAATCATTTTTATGGGTGATTGCCCTGTACTCATATCGGTGATAATAATTTTATCCCCATTTTGAATTACAACTTTCGACCCTTCAACCACTTTTCCGTTTACAGTCATTTTTAACATTGGCAACCACCCTTTTAATAAATTGGAATTCATACTAGATTTAATTATAAAACCCAGTTTGCATTATTATTACGTTATATTACTTAAAATAAAACTTAATTTTACTCTTCACAGATATTATTTCTTTTTAATATACTTATGTGTAGAGTTACAGCTCATAAGTCATAATCCATTCAATGAAAGTTGCCTATTTGAAATTATTACTCCCTTTTTTATTGACACTCACATCAACCCTGTGGTGCGCTTCCAGTGATGCGAACCTCTCCACCCTCGATCCACTCATAACCCGCATCCTCGAAACCCATCCAAAGCTAGGGGCATCGCGTATGCAGATCAAAGCTTCCAAAAGTGGTGTGGATGGGGCGAAATGGGGCTATTACCCCACTCCGTCGATTGATGTAGGGGGAGGGAAAAATAGCAGTACCTTAGCTCGTCTTGAACAACCATTATGGGCAGGGGGGAGAATCGATGCGACCTATAATATCAGCGTCTCTAAACAGCATGAATCGGAAGTGGCATTGGATGAAAATGCCTATACCCTCATCGACAGTCTCCTCCAAACGGTTCAAAATCTTACCCAAGCACGGGGGCGGGTGCATGCCCTTACCAAGGGGCAAAAACAGCTCGATGATTTCAACGGTATGCTCAATCGTCGTATCGAAGCAGGGGTCTCCTCCCTTGCCGATGAAGAGCTCATCAAATCACGTTTAGCTCAAATAAATACCGATCTCACCATTGCAAAAATAGCGGAAAAAACAGCTTGTTCACAGCTGCGCCTTATCACATCAGAGCCTGATATTTCATGCTCCCTTGATGCCGATCGCAACCCCGCTCCTGATACACAACTCTCTACGGATGAGATGATTTCACAAATGCTCAAGACCCATCCCAGTGTATTAAAAGCTGCCATTCAAATTCAAACTGCTGAGTATGAAAAGAACAAAGCAAAAGCAGCATTGTGGCCGACTGTTTCCTTAAGGGCGGAGTACCAAAAAGGGTCAGTTTATACGAACTATGGAGCCGAAAACTCAATCGTTTATCTCTCAGCACAGATGAATCCAGGAGCCGGACTATCCTCCATCTCAGGGATAGAAGCCTCGGAAGCGACTATCCAACAGCTGAAATTCAACAAACTCACCCTAGAACAAGAGCTGACCCAAAGTTTGTTGCGGGACATTGATGATCATCGCTCTGCCCTTGATCGGGTACAGGGGACGAACCTCTCCATCGACGCCTCCCAAAAGGTACTGGAATCGTATACCCGCCTTTTTCTCGCAGGAAAACGGCAATGGCTTGATCTGGTTAACTCTTCCAAAGAGGTGACCCAAAACAGGATCAATTTGGAAGATCTTCTCGCTACTGCCACTGTTTCAACATACCGTCTTAAACTCAAAACAGGTGAACTCATCGCACCGCTAGGAAAACAACAATGAGTATCCCTAAAACCAAATGGCTCTTAGAAGAGAGTCTCCTTCTCAAAATCTCAGGGCGTCATCTCCCACCTCATACGAAAGCCGCGTTGGAAGCAAAAACACCGAATAAAGCATTTTATAATGAGGTACTTCACGCCTTTGGACTCGAACGCACTCCGTGGCAAAAAGCCCCTTCTGCCGTTATGCTCCCCATGCTCTCCCTTGCCCCTGATGGAGAAGTTGGGATACTATTCGCCCACGAGTCGGATGGAAAGTGGACAACCGAGAGTGCTAATATCGTAGAGGGACGTGAGAAATTCCCGGATGGGACGCTCTTTCGCCCTCTGCGTCCTGGCAAACATGCAGGGAAGTTTTCCACTGCCAAAGAGATGTTCAAAAAAGTGGCATTGGAGCAAAAAAGTTCCCTTATTTATGCGGCGATTGCCTCCTTTACGATCAACCTCCTCGCCCTTGGAACCTCGTTTTACAGTATGCAAGTGTACGACCGTGTTATCCCTACTCAGGGGACTTCTACTCTTATTGCCTTAAGCGTCGGGGTATTTATTGCGATATTCTTGGAGATGCTCGTAAAGGTATCCCGTTCCTCCATCTTGGATCATGCCTCTAAAAATATGGATATGGCGTATTCCCACACTATTTTTCAACGATTACTTAAAATCCGCCTTGACAGTATGCCCCACAGTATCGGAACCCTCTCGGGACAGCTTCAAAGCTACAACTCCGTACGCACCTTTATCTCTTCAGCGGCGATGTACATCTTGATCGACTTCCCTTTTTCTCTCCTCTTTTTAGTTGTTATACTCTTCGTTGGTGGGACAAAGATGGGGATGATAGTTGTTGGCTTTTTGGTTATCTCGGTACTGGTGGGAAGTATGTTCCGTCATAAAATCGATGCCCTCTCTGCCTCGTCGTCCATGGCATCGCACAAAAAGCTAGGACTCCTCGTCGAAACGGTCAACGGGGCAGAGAGTATCAAAGCCTCAGGAGCAGGATGGAACTCCCTCAACCGATGGAACGCCCTTACCAAAGACTCCATTGATGATGATATTGCGATTCGTCATTACAGTGAACTCTCCGGCTACCTCTCCGCCTTTTTTCAACAGCTTAGCTATATTGCCCTTGTTGCCATGGGGGCGTATATCGTCAGCACCAGTAGTGACCTTACGATGGGGGGATTGATCGCCATTACTATCCTCTCAGGGCGTGTCCTCGCCCCTATTGCGATGATCCCCAACCTCTTCGTCCAATGGGGGCGTGCTAAAATTTCAATCAAAGATTTGGAGAATGTCTTTGCCCTGCGCAGTGACAACCATACCATTGAGAGACCTCTCTCCCCAAGCAGTGTACATCCTGCCTATACCCTTCAAAATCTTATTTTTGAATATCAAGAGAATACCCCTACCCTGTCCCTTCCATCGCTTCTTATCCCCGCAGGGAATAAAGTGGGGATTTTAGGGGTGATCGGTTCGGGTAAATCGACGTTACTGAAACTTCTAGCTGGGCTCTACGCCCCAAAAGAGGGGAAAATATTTCTCGATGGACTTGATTTACAACACCTCTCTCGTGAATGGATTGCCAAGAGTATCGGATATCTCCCTCAATCCACCAAACTCTTCTCTGGAACCCTTCGGGACAATCTTACGTTAGGAATGGTGGGGATTAGCGATGAGCAAATTACCGATGCGTGTAAAAAAACAGGGCTGATGCAACTGGTCAGCTCCTTGCCTCACGGACTTGACAGTGCCGTTCCTGAGAGTGGAGAGAGTGTCTCAGGGGGGCAAAAACAGCTCATAGCCATCACCCGCCTCGTCCTTGCACAACCAAGTGTTTGGCTGCTGGATGAACCAACGGCAAGCATGGATGAAGGGAGTGAACGACGGCTTATTGAACTGTTGGTAACACTAATTCGTCCTACGGACACCCTTATTCTTGTTACCCATAAACCCTCCTTATTGCGGCTGGTCAGCCGTCTTATCGTTATGACACCACAAGGGATTGCCATGGATGGACCACGCGATACGGTCCTTCAAAAACTCTCCACACCCCAACAACCCGTACAACAAGGAACCCCATCGTGACTTCTAATAATCTTCCTTTACTCTCACGGCTACATCCGCTGACGATTATCTTCGGAACCCTATTTTTGGTTCTCGTCCCCTTTTTTTTATGGGCCTCCTCGACATCTCTGAACCAAATCTCCCACGCGACGGGACAAGTGATCGCTGCAGCTAAAACACAGCAAATTCAAGCCGCCAATGATGGGGTCATCCAAGAGGTGTACGTCAAAGAGGGGCAGAATATCAAAAAAGGGGAGATTCTAGCAACCCTCGAAAAATCCCAAGCACAAGCCGCCCATGATGACAGTATCGCCAAAGTGGCAGCGCTGAAAGCAACCCTTGTACGGCTCAAAGCGGAAGTGTTCGGGCACCCTCTCATATTCCCCCCTCTCGTCCATCAATACCCCGATTTTATGGCGAACCAAACGGCACTGTTTCATCGACGACAGCAGGCGATGAATGATGAAGTCTCCGCCCTTAATGAGTCCCTTAAACTCGCTCAAGACGAACTCGATCTCAACCTCCCCCTCCTTAAGACAGGGGACATCGGAGCAACGGAGATTATCCGTCTCAAACGACAAATTGCCGATCTCAAAGGGCAAATCTCCAATAAAAAGAATAAATATTTCCAAGACTCCCAAGCCGATATGACCAAAGCTGAAGAGGACCTCTCCACCAAAGAGCAAGAGTTAGCTGATCGTGATGTAACCTTGGAGCGAACCAGTATCACTTCCCCCATGAATGCCGTCGTCAAAAATATCCTTCTCACGACCCAAGGGGCACGTGTTCGTCCTGGAGATGTGATTATGGAGCTGGTTCCCTCTAATGACACCCTCATCGTAGAAGCGAAACTTGCCCCTGCTGATCTCTCATTCGTAAAAAAAGGTCAATTGGCCGCCGTCAAACTTGATGCCTACGACTACTCTATTTATGGTATTTTTCATGGGAAAGTTGCCTATATCAGTCCTGATACGTTGAGCGAAAAAACAGCACAGGGGGATAAGTTTTATTTTCGGGTGTTGATTGCCCTCAAACCTGATGAGATGATTACCAAATCGGGTAAAAAGATAGTGCTCTCACCCGGGATGACGACACAAGTTGATATTACGACGGGGGAGCGAAGTGTCCTCACCTATTTGATCAAACCGATCGCGAAAACATTTTCAGAATCGTTGCATGAGCGGTAACATTACACCTTAACATCCAACAGATGAAGCGGGTTAGAAACTTCTTCAGGAAGGGGGGGCTCTTTCTGCTTTTTAGCTCGTCGCGCTTCTTGTTGCGACTGTTCCTTCGTGTGTTCACGGTCACTGTCCACACTGTGATTCTCTTCCGCTGGGCGAACCTCTTGGAGTTCATCATTTTTGTTGTTGGCTGCCGTTGCAGCAGCAAGAGATTGGAGGTCAAAACGGTTTAACAGTGCTGTTTTTTCACTCGCTACCCCTGCCATTTGCTGGTTAGAATAAATAACACCCCCGATGGAACCAATATCTGCCATAAAAATACCCCCTACTTTTTTTCGATGCTAACCGTTTTATAATTGGTATAAAGGACATTCGCCCCCTCTTGCACTCTTACTTCACGTCTGGGGGTATAATCGACCAAATAGGTCCCTTTCTCAAATACGGAAAAATCGACACATAGTTTAGCCGCTGCTTCGAGGATAGTTTGGGGGAGTTGTTGCTTATCGGTGGTAATGATAACGTGCGCTGAGGGGCGGTCTTTTAGGTGGAGCCAAATATCGCGGGCGCGGGCACGCTGTAACAGTTCGATATTTCCCCGTTCACTTTTCCCCAAGGAGACTTTTACACCCTCTATCCAAAATTCTTCGATCCCCTCGGAAACTTTCGTATGGGCTTTTGTTTTACTCCCCGCAACTTTAGCAGGGAAGAGACGGGTGATCTCCTCAGGGGTTTGCGCTTCACGGATCGTATGGGCGAAAAGCTCCAAATGGTGTATCTTCTCTGTGAGATTTTCTCTCTCTTGAAACAGCCCCAACGCTTTTTGCTTCCCCTTTTTAGATCGTTTGAAGAAGGTCTCAGCCATTCGCGCACCGTCATGACATTCTGGGGGTATCGTTATTTCGAGGGGGGTTCCATCAAAATCATTGAGTTTTAATGATGTTTCATACCCTTTGATCGTATGAAGATTCGCCAAAATTAGATGCCCGAAATGTTGCGCTGTGCTCGATTCTTCTAACAACGCATCTTCATCCAAGAGTGCGCGTAAGTGTTTTTGAAGCTGTTGTCTCCTCTTGAGAATTAACGATAATTTTTCTTTTTTGAGTCTCTCCAACCCAGCGGTAGCATACTCATCGTAAGTGTGGCACAAAAAGGTCTCGACATCTTCGATGGGATAAAAGACGGGGGTAAACGTAGGCGGTGGTGGATTAGTAAGTATCTCCCCCACGCGGACACTGCGAATAGAAACCATCTCATCAATATGACGCAACGCTTCTAAAACAATCTCATCTTTATCGAGAAGGATGACATTGGTATATTTTCCCGTAAATTCGAACTGTAAAATGGTCGTTTCAGACTTATACGAACCGCTTGTACTCACGACAATACGGAGAATTTTATCGTTGTTGTGCATCGTGATTGATTGAAGTGAGGAGCGGTTCAGCCGTTTGGCAAGGAGGACATCAAAAGGGGCTTGATAAATTTTGGTCCGCTTGGTCGTTGGGGCGCTGAAAATCATCGGATTATCACGCCGCATATCAAATGTCCATACGGTATGGCGATCAAATTCAATGACGATTTGGGTATCGCTCACACGGTAAACCCGTTCAATTTGTTGGAATGGTTGCATAAAGTTGATGATTTGGGAGAGGTGAGAGTGTTTCATAAAATCGTTATTTCCTTATTTCAGAAGTACCTTATCAAAAAAGGATTAGAATATCTAATAAAACTTAAGAGATAGGCGGTTTATCAATGGGTATTTTCAGTACGATCAAGTCGAAATTTATTTTTAATCTCGTTGCCGCCGTTGGGGCAATACTGGTAAGCGTGATTGTAGCATACATCCTCGCGACCTCATCAATCAAAGCTATTATGATTGGTGATCTCAATACCGTTGCCGATGCGCTGGAAAAGAATGTCAATTATATCGCGTCAATCAAACCCGATGCCTACAAAGACAATGGGTTTAAAGAGGATATTAAAAGTATCAAAGTTGGTCAAAGCGGTTACGTTTACTTCATCAATGCGGCTGGGACAATGACTATCCACCCCAAAGATGAGGGGCAAAACAAAGCAGGGCACGATTATATCGATCATATCCGTGCCGATAAAAGTGGAGGGATTTATGAGTATGTCTCAGCAACAACGGATCAGGATAAAATCGCCGCTTACCGTTATATCCCAGCATGGGATATGTGGGTTATCCCCGGAATCAACAAAGCCGATTATTTCGATGCTCTTCAATCCAGCTTCTTCAAATGGTTCGCTTTTTTAGGAAGTTTTTTAGCCCTTATCTTGATTGCAATTAATTATTTTACCGGTAGTAGTATCATCCACCCCATCGAAGAGCTCGATCAAGTCTCCTCCGATTTGGCACACGGAAACGGCGATTTAACGAAACGACTTCCTATTCTTAATAAAAACGACGAAATAGGAATCGCCAGTGCGTACCTTAATAGCTTTATCGAGAAAATTCAAGCGACGATTAATGATACCAAACAAATCACCCGTTCGGCAGTAAGTTCTACTGCTGCGTTAAACTCTGCTGCTACCAATCTTTCAGCACAATCGGAAAAAACCAATTTGATTGCTCAAAATACCAACACAACCGCTACAGAAATCGGAACAACACTGGAAGAGAGCGTCGCTATGGCGAAGGCAACACTCGAAAATAGCCGATCAACGGAACAAGAACTTGGGCAGGTTCGTGATATTGCCAACGTTATCACTAGTGAAGTTCATCATACGACCCAAATGTCCAATGATTTAGCCGAACGCTTTAACCAACTTTCCCAAGATGCCTCCAGTGTGAGCGGTGTACTAGGGATCATTTCCGATATTGCCGATCAGACGAATCTTCTCGCGCTCAACGCTGCCATCGAGGCGGCGCGGGCGGGGGAACACGGTCGCGGATTTGCCGTCGTTGCCGATGAAGTACGCAAGCTTGCCGAACGGACACAAAAAAGCCTTACGGAAATCAACTCTACCATCTCTATTGTTATTCAATCCATCTCTGACTCATCCGATATGATGAGCGCTAACAGTAAAAACATCGAACGTCTCGCCGAGCGGAGCATAGAAATTGATTCTAAAATTGATTCGGCATCTAGTGCGTTACGATCCAACGTCGATGCCAGTCGTCGCAGTGTTGAAACCTCCCAAGTGATGGCAACGAAAATCCATACGATCATTACGCATGTTTCTCAAATGTCGAATCTCTCTCAAAGTAACCAAGAGGAGATTCAACAGATTTCCAAAATTGCAAATGAACTCTACACATCAGCAACACAGCTCAACACCAAGCTGGGTCAGTTTAAAAGTTAATATTTCAACTTTCACACAGAGACTTCTTTAGACATCGGTGCCACATCGGTCAAAGCTAAAACGGAATAGTATTTCTACGTGGTACAGGGATTCACTATCCATGTACCGTAGCTATTCTCGTATTAATTGGAATATTGGTTGAAGTTAGCCCCGGCGTTTGACCATGAAGATCGAAATCAAGCTTTACATAAGGACCGAAAAAGAGACAAGGTGATAGCTTTTGGCACTCAAAAAAGCTTGATACACCGTTCCACCTACGAACTTCTCGACCAGCTCATCATTGGCAAGCATATGTTCTAGTGAATACGGTTGCGCCTTAATCCAAAATTTGGCACGTCTGTCTACATGTGTTGCAACTCTATAGGGGGCTGCTTCACAGGCATTGACAATCACACTCTCATCCTCTCGAATTAAACTCAGGGGCTTTCGTCATAATGGCGTTTATCATCTGAAGCATATGGTGATAGCCTCGAACTTGCGGTTTGCCCAGAGGTAAAAAGTACTTTAAATATAACTTAAGACAATTCAAACATTTAAAATAGGTTTATAACTTAGAAAAAATAACTATTTATAATTAAACTGTTTATACTATATTAAATATAGATAGTACTACTATGATGCTATAAAGTTTATTTATGTTTTTAATACCATTTACTCCGCCAAAGGAGTTAAAGTATGTGGCTACGAACCAGTTTGGACCTGCATTACAACCAACCTCTCAGCATATTAGTGTAAAGAAAATAGATCAAGATCAAACTATCAGGACAAACCATGCAGCGCTATAAAATTATTCATCGTACTTACTATAATTATTCTGCCAATATAACGCTTTCTCCCCATAGCCTACTGCTACGCCCTAGAGAGGACTATGAACTGCGTATTGAATCATTTTCCCTCAAAATCACACCCGAGGCCACCCTCCTTTGGCATCGGGATGTTGAGGGCAATTCGGTCGCTATTGCCACGTTTAGCCTCTCGGTAAGTCAACTATTTATAGAGAGTGAAGTAATTATTCAACAATACAATGAATTCCCACTTGATTTTCTAGTGAGTGATTACGCATTGCTTTATCCCTTTACCTATCAAAATGAAGAGGCTATTTTACTTTCCCAATATAGAGCACTGCCTGATAATGAGACGATTCGTATTATCAATAAATGGATTGAAAATTTTTGGCACCCTGGAGAAAAGATTCAGACCTATACACTACTGCGGCAGATAGCTGAGTACATTAATCGAACCCTCGCCTATCGAGCCAGAGAAGAGCAAGGAGTACAAAGTGCCATTTTGACCCTCGAATGTGGTACAGGATCATGCCGTGATTTTGCCTTTCTCTTTATGGAAACAGTACGATGCTTGGGACTGGCTTCGCGCTTTGTGAGCGGGTATCTTTATGCGCCGCTCATGGTGGCAGAAATCGGGTCAACCCATGCGTGGGCTGAAGTCTACTTACCCGGTGCTGGATGGAAAGGGTTTGATCCCACTATCGGAAAAATTGTCGGAAGCGATCACATAGCCGTAGCCGTTGCACGATTGCCAGAAGCCGTCCCCCCAATAGCGGGATCATTCATAGGAACGGCAGATTCAACGCTTGATGTGGGGGTGTGGGTCAGTCAGTGTTAATTTACGCTACAATTCGCCACATTTTCTAAAGGCAAATACGTATGCATGCACCTCGCGGGTTTGGTAGAAACTATTTTTCTCTTGCTGCCATTCAAGCGTACGCCTCTGAAGTCCGCCTTCTCCAAAACATTACCCGTATTGATTGGATATGCCCTGTTTGTCCCGTTTATACCCTCGCAGCACTCTCCCCTCCCAATAACGACTGATTTTTAATTTCATTGCATTCGTAATGACCCACACAAAAATTATTATTATCGTCAAGGATTTTTATGTTCAAAAAAACAACCCTCTCTCTCATTGCCGCCACAACTTTAGTCGCTTCTGCCAATAGCCTCACCTTAGAGCCCCTCGTCGTTACTGCCACCAAAACAGAACAATTTCTCAAAGAGACGACAGCAAATGTCAATATCATCACAGCACAAGAGATGGAAGAAAAACACTACACGACCGTTACAGAGGCATTGAACTCCCTTTCGGGAATCAGCTTTACGAGCAATGGGGGGCTGGGAACAGCAACCTCTCTCTATGTACGGGGATTCGACAGCAAGAGGGTTCTCGTCCTTATCGATGGTATCCGCTACAACGACCCGACAGGGTTAAGCGGTGCCCCCTTCGAGAATTTAATAATTACCGATATTGAGCGTATCGAAGTCGTCAAAGGGGCCCAAAGCGGTGTTTGGGGCGCCGATGCAAGTGCCGGCGTTATCAACATCATCACCAAAGGGGTGCAACTGGGACTTCACGGAACCCTTAACGGTGAAGTTGGACGTTTCAATACCAATAAATATGGTGCAAGTGCCTCGTACGCTACCGATAAATATTACGTCAAAGCAAGCTCAACACACGTCGATACCAATGGTTTTAGTGCCCAAGCCCCCAAGGGGGTTGATCTCAAATCACTTGAAAATGATGGTTACAAAAATACGACCACCTCACTCAAAGCGGGATATAACCTCAACGAGTCCAATAAAGTTGACCTAGCGCATACGATAATCGCTGCAAAAACCCAAGGCGACCCCTACGCCAATCCAAACGGAATCTATAACAGTACGACGAAAGATACTTTCTCCTCATTGAATTTTAATCACATTGATAGCTTCAATGAAGTAAATTTCTATGCAAAACGCTCCTCGTTTAAGAGAGGTTATCCTCAAGATAGCTATAGCCCTGCGTTTGATGGTGTTGTCACAGAGTACGGCGTTAGCTCCAAAATCCCGTATCAAAAAAGTGATTTTCTCCTCATCGGAGCCGATACGAAAAGTTTTGAGCATCGCAATAGTCTCAACAACAAATACACCAATAATGGACTGTTTGCCATCAACAGCAATACCTTTAACGATAAAACGACCCTGACTGAATCGGTACGCATGGATAAATACGATGCGTTTAATAATAAAACGACAGGAAAAATTGGGATAAAACACACTTTCGAAAAACAGCTGTATGTTTCATCGAACTATGGAACAGCGTATAATGTCCCGACGATTTACAACCTCTATGGTCCCTACGGGAGTACCAATATAACCCCTGAAAGTACCAAAAGTTTTGATGCCTCAATAGGGTATAAAGGGGTCGTATTGACCTATTTTTATAACACCATTAACGATATGATCGATTTTGATATGAACACCTACAAATACAATAATATCAAAGGGGCATCTACCCTCAAAGGCTTCGAAGCGGAGTACAAAAAAGAGATATTCCAGAAAACCCTTCTCTCTTTGAACTACACCCAACTCAGTGCCAAAGACAAAGATGGGATTGATTTACTGCGTCGTGCCAAAGAGAATCTAAAATTTGGGGTTGATTATTACGGTATAGATAAACTCCATTTGGGGCTATTTGGAGAGTATGTCGGAACACGCGCTGATATTCAGTATAACGCGGATTGGACGACATCAAAGATAGAAACAGGAAAATATACCGTTGTCAATGTCGTCGTTAACTATGAGCTCTCCAAAACATTCAGTCTCTACGGCAAGATGGATAACATCACCGATAAATACTACCAAACAGTCAATGGCTATGCAACAAGCCCTCGTGCCTTTTATGCAGGGTTAAAAGCTTCCTTTTGATGAAAATTCTCCTTTGGTTCTTCGCACTCTCTTTGAGTGTGTTGGCGAACGATATTGAAGTAACTATTCTCTATGGCAATGGTACACCCGATAAGGTGGTCACGACAACCTACAACGAGGGGTCAACAGCCCTCGAACTGCTCAAACAAGTAAGCGATATTGTCACTGTCAAAACGGGAAGATTCACCTTTGTCCGTTCCATTGACGGGGTGACATCAAAGGTCGGAAAGTTCGGATGGTTCTATCTCATCGATGGAAACTCTGTCAAAAAAATGGCAGAAGATTATGTTCTAAAGAATGAAAAAAGTATGCTGTGGGTGTACAAGGTGGAAGCATGTTATTGAGATGGTTTTTTCTCCTCCTCTTATCGATTCCGTTATTTGGGTACGAGCGGATCATTGCCCTCAGCCCTGCTATCAACGAGATCCTTTTCGCGCTGGATGCGGGAAAAAAGGTAGTCGCCAATACTGAGTATTGTACCACTCCTAAAGAGGCGATCCAAAAACCAAAAGTGGGAGGATACTTTTCCCCTTCGCTGGAGAAAATTTTGGCACTCTCCCCCGATCTTGTCGTGATGCAAGACAACAATCTTCCTCTCACCCAAAAATTGACCCAACTGGGGATCAAAACGATGGTGTTCAAAATCGACACCATTGACTCCATCAAAAAAGCGATTACTGCCATAGCAAATCCGTTGCACGCCCAAGCTAAAGCAGCTCTTATAATCCAAAAAATAGATAAATCGCTATTGGCTGTAAAAGGAGTGGTCAAAAATAAAAAGATTCTCATCGTCATCGGCTCTCCCACCGACCTCTCCAAAGAGATCTATGTGGCAGGGCAAAATCTCTATTTTGATGAAGTTATCGAAGCCAGCGGGAATCAAAACGCATTGCAAAGCAGCCGAAAAGGGCAACCCGTCCTCAATCTTGAAAAAATCCTCACCATGAATCCTGATATTGTGATTATTCTAGCCCCCTTGATGAAAGAGCGGCATATCACACGAGAAATGGTTCTTAAGCCGTGGCGCAACCTTCCGATCAATGCTTCTCGAACCCACTCTATCTTTATCGAAGAGGGGGAATACGCAGGGATTCCAAGTGATAGGGTTGTCCATTTTATTGATGATTTTGGTGGGGTTTTGAGGGAAGTGAACGGGTATAATATAAGAAAAAATTTACTATGAAAGCTTAGTAAATTTCGTAGCTATAAAATATTGCAAAATGACATATTTTTAGCATAAATATTACAATTTTTGTATTATCTTCTTATCTACCATGGGGAGAAATATAATGACACACATTATGGGAAGAAACTTATTTAATATGGATAGTAAAAAAGAAAATAGCCTTAAAGCAATTGATTTATTTGCAGGTATTGGCGGAATACAATTAGGATTTGAAAGAGCTTTAGGGGATATAAAACAAGTATGAAAAAAACTGGAAATAAACATCAAAATTACGAAATTCTTAATCTCATCGGTTATGGGCTTTCAAAATTTAGTGATGATTTTATAAAAGAATTTGGATTTACTACAAAAACAGCTTTTTATGAATATTGTGTACTAAATAATATAGCGGAAACAGTAGGAACGGTAAAAAATAGAATGGATTTATTTGACCATTTTTTTCCAGATAATGGAAGAAAAGGTTGGTGGCAAAAAGGTGATACTTACATCCATAGAAAAATTTTGATAGATAATTTATTTGGGGTTGAAGATGTAAAAGGATATGCTAATATCGTCAAGCTTTACATGAAAGAAAATTATGCAGTTGAAGATATTGCCATCAGCGTGAAACCAATCGTTAAATCAAGATTTAAAAAACTTCAAGAAACTGGATTGGAAGCAGAAATTTACTTTATGAATAATTTTAATACCATTAATCAATTCAATACTGGAAGTTTGGAAGATGCTCGACTATTTGGTGACGGATATGATTTTCAGGTAAATGTTAATAATTCTACTTATTTAGCAGAAGTAAAAGGTATCCGTGCGAAAAAAGGCAGATTTAGACTTACAGAAAATGAGTACAAAAAAGCATTAGAATATCAAAATGACTATATTGTGACGCTCGTGTTAAATATGAATGATGTTCCTAGTTTTCTCACCATTGAAAACCCCATCAAAAATTTAACGTTTGAAGAACGCATAATACAGTCTAAAACAACCAAAGAATATCACTTACTAGGAGAAATATGTTAACGCTTAATGAAAAAATTGAATATTTTGGGCAATGTTTATTGGATTATAATGGCTGTATGGAACAAGAGCTTCATTTATATTTTTTCGAGCTTGAGTATGGTAGCTTTGATTTTTTAAATAAATTAATTTCTAAACTTGAAATAGAAGATAAAATTGATTATCTTGTTAGAATGATGCTGAAACACGACCATGAAGATACATTGCATAATATCATAGAGAATTATTTATGAAACGTTAACTACACAAGGAAAGAAAGAAATGCAAGCTGGAAAACTAATTATAGAAAAAAGCAAATTTAATATAAATCTGAAGTTTTACTTCATCCTAAAATATCTTTTAAACGCCACTCTAAGTGACAAAAATATAAAAAAGATTATAGGAATTTATCCTCTGTATAAAGGATTGTTGTTTAAAAAAGCTTTACTCAATGAGATGGATATTTTATGTGGATTCAGTAAAAGTTCTTTGAAAAAGAAAGACTTTTTAACTGATATTTTGGATTTATTTGAAACCGAGTTAGACAGCGAACTTTTTATATTTAAACTCAAAAAAAGTGTTGTACTAATTGACCCTAAATATTAACCACCTCACCACCCACTACCTACGCGACATCTCCTTTACCCTTGAAAATGAGAATCTCGTGATTTTAGGTTCCAACGGTGCGGGTAAAACGACACTTGCTCAGGCAATCGTCCATCTATTGGAAAACGAATCGATAACGATTGAGGATAAAAAAGTCTCCGACCTATGCGCAAAAGAGCGGGCGAAATATCTCAATTTTGTCCCCTCGAAACTTGAAATTTTTGATGAGTATATTGATGTTCACGAATTTTTGGAACTCAGCCTCTTAAATGGGACACCCTACGAAGAGATAGAGAATGTTTTGCGACGGTTAGAGATTGACCACTTGAAAAATAAGTCGTGCAGTGCCATCAGCAGCGGTGAGAGTCAATTGGTTTTGTGCGCCAGTGCCCTTTTGCACAACGCAACCCTCACCCTTTTCGACGAACCCACTGCCAATCTTGACAGCGACAAGAAAATCAAGATTTTTGAACTGTTAAAAAATGACGACCGTTTCAAAATCGTTATTACCCATGATCTTAATTTGGCGTTCAAACTGGGTTTTAGGGTGATTTTCTTACAACATGGCGCTATTGTTTATGACGGACGTTGTGAACATTTTTTTGAAGAAGAAAATCTCAACCGACTCTTCGGCCATTCGATTCGACGGGTAGAGGATTTCTTTATGGTGAATTACCAATGAAGCTCTTTATGTTACTCTTGGCACTCATCATTTTGGCAATTTCCCCCTTTATCGGAGAGACCCCTCTGAATGTTCGTAAAATTCTCGATCCTGATGCAATGGAGTATCTCCTCTTTTGGGATTTGCGCCTTCCCCGTGTCATTGTTGCTTTTGCCAGCGGTGCGATTTTGGCGTTGGGGGGATTGGTCTTTCAAGCGGTATTTCGAAATGCCCTCACCACCCCTTTTACCCTTGGTATCTCTAGCGGTGCAACCCTTGCCACCGCGTTTGCTATCGTCTTTTTACCGACATCCCTTCTTGCCCTCTCCCCGTTTTTTAGCTTTTTAGGGGCATTTGCTACGGTGCTTCTCCTCTTTATTTTCGCCCGAACCCTCACGGCAATGCAGACGAATGCACTTTTGCTGATCGGGGTAGCCCTCTCCTTCTTCTACTCTGCTGCGTTGATGGTTCTCTTTTATATCAGCGATTTACAGCAAAGCTACTCAATACTGCGCTTTACGATGGGGAGTTTGAATATTGTCGGCTTCAATAATGTCACTCCCGTGATGATTGCGGCGTTGGGGCTGTTGGCGGTTGTGCTGCGATACAAACAAGAACTTCGTCTCATCCTCACCTCCTATGAAAACGCTTTTTTGAAAGGGGTGGAGATCAAGAAAGTCAATTTAATCCTCCTTTTCTTCGTCTCACTAAGCGTCGGTGTAAGTGTCAGCATCGTAGGACCCATTGGATTTGTGGGGCTTGTTATCCCTCACGTTATCAAACTTTTGAGTAAAAAAAGCAGTGATAAACTGATACTCCCTGTCTTTTTTTACGGAGGTGTGTTTTTGGTTGCGTGTGATCTCATTGGTCGGAATTTGGGAACCGTGTCGGAAGTCCCCATCGGGGTCGTCACTTCCTTCGTCGGGGGGCCGTTTTTTATCTATTTGATTTTGAAAGGGAAACAACGATGATTAGCCTCTGTAAAGATCAAAAAGTGTTTGACACGAAGGAACAGGGAGTTTTAAAAGAAATTCTATCGGCACGGCGGGATGTGAGAGGACACCATTTTCTCGATAAGCCAATAGAAGATGCCATTCTCACAGAGATTCTGGAAGCCGCTATTTTGGCTCCATCGGTCGGTTTTTCTCAGCCATGGAAATTTATCCTCGTCCAAGATCCCCTTAAGAGAGATGAAATTTATCACGAATTTCGAAAAGAGAACACCAAAGCCGCCAAGATGTTTCCAACCACCTCTATTTACACCTCTTTAAAATTGGAAGGGATCAAAGAAGCCCCTCTCAATATCGCGGTACTCTACCAAAAACCGACCAAAACCATCCTCGGTCAAACCACTCAGAAAAAGATGGGGGAGTACAGTGTCGTGTGTGCGATTCAAAACTTATGGTTGATGGCAAGAGCCCATAATGTCGGGGTGGGCTGGGTCAGTATTTTGAGAGCCAAAAAAGTAAAAAAGATATTGGGGATTTCCAACGAGTATAAATTAGTCGGGTATCTCACCCTCGGATATGTAAGTAAATTTTTAGACGAACCCGAACTGCTGAAACTGAAGTGGGATGAGAGGAAGAGGATAAAAGAGGTTGTAGAGTGGGTGTAAAAGTCTCCTCGCAAAGCAATGCTTCGCAAAAACAGATTAAGCCTTGCAAGTAGGGATAAAACGAAAATTGTTGGCATCAAAAAGCCCCTTGTCACTGAGTTTAAGCTCAGGGATTACCAACAGTGCCATAAAGGATAACGTCATATAGGGTTCGCTCAATGTCGAACCTAACTCCTCTTTGACCCAATTGCTTAATTTTTCATAACGATGGGCAACCTCAAACGCATCCTGAGAACTCATAATCCCAGCAATATCCAACGCAATCACGTCGCTTTCCTCCCCCGCTACGGCACTGACACCGCCACGGGATTCAATAACGAGATTTACAGCCCTCGCAATCTCCTCATCACTGCACCCTACGGCAATAATATTATGGGAATCGTGGGCAACACTTGACGCAACAGCCCCCTTTTTCAGTCCAAAACCGTGGACAAAAGCGACGGAGGGGGGATGATCTTCATAACGGTTTATGACGGCGATTTTTAATAGATCCCGCTCAATATCGCCAATCTCATCCCCGTCATGACACGCAAGGTGCTCTTTCATCTCATGGGTAATCAACTCATGATCCAACGCTACAATCACTTCTGTTTTCTCACAACACGCTACGGCAAAATCAGCGGCCGTTTTGGGGTGGGCATGAAATTTATTGAGGGGTTTTACCTTGATCGAAGAGAGTAAAGAAACGCCGTTTTCAGCAACAATTTTCCCATTGATGACAGTTTTTAACCCCTTAAAATCAACCAAATCGGCAACTTCGATAAAATCGGCGGAATCTCCGACACGAAGCATCCCCACATCCAATCCATAATGGACAATGGGATTGATACAGGCGATCTGTAAAACATGAAACAAATCGTGCCCCAGCTTAAGGGCACGGCATACCAGCTCATTGATATGCCCTCTCAACAAGTCATTAGGGTGGCGGTCATCACTGCAAAACATCAGTTGCTCATAAAATTCATCGATGAGTGGGTGAAGGGGATTGAAATTTTTTGCCGCTGACCCTTCACGTATGAGAATCTTCATCCCTTTTTGAAGTTTTTCACGCCCCTCCTCATAGCTAAACGCCTCATGATCGGTCGTAATTCCTGCCGCGATATAACGGGTCAGCTCCTCTCCCCTAAGCCCTGGAGCATGGCCGTCAATCGGTTTGTTCAAAGCGTGCGCAACCGCAATTTTTTTCAAAAGCTCTTCATCTCCTCCAAGTACCCCTGGGAAATTCATCACCTCACTCAAAAAGTAAATTTTCGGATTGTTCAGAAGTGTCTCAATCTCCTTAGAATCCAAGCGTGCACCGCTCGTCTCAAAAGGGGTTGCCGGAACACAAGGAGATGCCCCAAAATAAAATTTGAAATCACTCTCCTCTCCATTATGAAGCATAAACTCCACCCCTTCTACTCCAAGAACATTACCAATCTCATGAGGATCGGATACCGTTGCTACTGTGCCATGTAAAACGGCTAAACGGGCAAATTCGCTAGGGATGAGCATCGAACTCTCGATATGAATATGGGCATCAATAAACCCGGGGAGAATGTAGGTAAAACACTCTTCCGTCGTAGGGGTTATCGATACAATCTTCCCCTCACGTACGATAACGTCAACAGGATTTATCTGCCGTAACATAATATCAACTAAATTGGCTCTAATATGCATATCATCTCCTTTATACGGATACATTGTTTCAACGCTCCAGTGGTAGCGTATTTAAAGTAATCACAAAACAGGCACCTTTGTCTTCATTATGCCACGTAAGCGTTCCACAAAGATGTTTTTCTACAATTGTACGGGAGATATATAAACCCAGCCCGACACCATTAAACTCTTGTTTTGTCGTAAAATAGGGCTGACCTATTTTACCCATAATAGAGGGAGGGATTCCCCCCCCATTGTCACAAATAGAGAGTGTGATTGCCTCTTTTGTTTCACTGACACGTGTAGTGATGCTGGCGTGTTCGACTTTGTTGGCAACTAATACTTCTTTTGCATTGCTAAAAATATTGAGTAAAACCTGTATCAATGAACTCTTAACAATAAAAATAGGGCTCTGGCTACTGTTTTTTAGGTTCAGTGTAATTTTTTCATTCTCTAAACTTATACCGATAATATCAAGAGTACTCTTTAACACCTCTTCTATCTTTATATACTCTTTTGATTGGTTTGGTCTGAAATAGTTACTAAAATTATCAATCGTCTTAGCGAGTTCTTCTACCTCTTTATTAAGCGTCTCTAAATATTCTTTCAGTAAATCAAGGGTTATCTCCTCTTCCAGTTCAACCGCTATTTGAAGATTGTTGGCACCCATGCTTATAATAGTAAGAGGCTGTCTCCACTGATGGGCAATCATAGCGATCATATCCCCCATAGCCGTCTGTTTTGCCTGTGCAATCATCATCTCATCTTTGCGTTTTAGTTCTGACTCCATCTTTTTGCGATCGGTGATGTCGCGGATAATGCCGATCGCATTCCATAAACCACCGATCATGGTGGCAGAGAGGGAAAGTTCTATAGGAAATTCCATCCCCCCTTTTTTCACGGCAACAAGCTCGAGTGTTTTCCCGACAACCGGCCCTTCTCCTGTTTCTTTAAAGTGTGCAAAGCCTATTAGGTGTGCTGCTAAAAACCTCTGTGGTGTAATAAAAGTATGGAGTATCTGCCCGAGGGCCTCTTTTTCAGAATAACCGAATATTTTCTCAGCTGCTTCGTTCCAATACGATATTATTCCGCCATTATCCATCATAATAATTGCATCTTGAGCAGAGGCAGTGATGCTGTGAAATTTTTCCTCGCTCTCACGTAGCGCCTGTTCTGCAATTTTACGTTCGGTAATGTCCCGTGCAATGCTCAATATATACGTTTTGTCATGTTCGATAAGTGTCACGCTGACTTCCACAGGGAATAGCGACCCATCTTTACGACGATGCATACCTTCTAATTGAAGTTTTCCTTCTTGGAAAAGCTTCTTTTCCGTCTCTTTCATTGCCTCAGCGTCAAACATCGGGTCAATGTCAAAAACACTCATGGAGAGCATCTCTTCTTTACTGTAGCCCAATGTTTTGCATTCCGTCTCATTGATATCCAAAAAACGCATCGTAGAAGGCTCTATTATTTCGATAGCGTCACTAGAGTGATCTAACAGTAGGCGAAAGAGATTTAGTTTTTCTTCCATTCTTATGCGTTCAGTGATGTCACGATCTATCCCCCGGTAGCCAGCAAACTCCCCTTTTTCGTCGAAAAAAGGGACCCCGCTCGTCTCTAAAACTTTCAGACTGCCATCTTTGCAGCGATTGGTGTTCCTCAGTGTAATCATCGGCGCACGCTTATCAAGAAGTTCTACGAAAATATCGATGACGCGCTGAACCTCTTCCGGAGGTATAAAGTCGAAAGGGGACTTGCCCAATACTTCTTCGGGGCGGTATCCCAGCAGCTTTTCGATCTGAGGGTTGACATAGGTATAGCTTCCATGCGTATCGATTTCCCATATCCAGTCGCTTGTCGACTCGACGAGGGCGCGGAATTTCTCTTCGCTTTTACGAAATGCTTCCTCCGCCTGCTTACGGTCGGTAACATCTAGTCCTATGGAAAGAAGACCAATGGTATTGCCCTCTGCGTTTTTCAGTGTCTTATCATACCATTCAATCAGTTTTTGACTGCCCTCTTTTGTAAGGATTGGATTCACATTGCCATTCGTTTGAATATCGTCGATGGCGTGGAGAAATACCCTCTTTGTTTTTTCTCTCTGATCTTCCGGAAGAAATGTGTCAAACCAATCTTTTCCTTCCACCTCTTTCAAAGAATAACCTGAGATTATTTCCATGTAGTTATTGAAGCGGACAATCTTACCTTCCGGGCTTAGTACCATTATGATGACCGGCGCAGTTTCTATCAGCCGGTTGGAAAAATCTCGCTCTTGTTTGAGTAGCATTTCCATCTGTTTGTGTTTGGTGATATCACGTACCGTGGCTTGTGCCAGTATTTGTCCGCTCAATTCCAAGCGTGTAATCAACACATCTGTAGGAAAAACTTTCCCATCAATAGTCTGATGTTCCCATTCAAAAAAATTGGAACCATCCCGCATCGCTGTCTCAATCATCTCTTGCGCTTTTTCTGTAGAAGAGCGTCCATCCGGCTGTTGCTGTGGCGAAATATCCCATGGACCAAGGGCCGTGAATTCAGCTACACTTGCTATCCCAAATAATTGCAGGGCAGCTTTATTTGCACTGCTAAACTTCCATGAGGGAGGGGATAAAGTCATCAAGGCATCACGCGAATTCTCAAACAATTGTCTGTATTTTTCTTCGCTTTCACGTAATTGAATTTGAGTCTGTTTATACTTAGCATTTTCAATTTCAAGCGTATAAATTTGCTCTAACTCTGTTTTTGAATTTTCCTTAATCATTCTACGCCCCTCTAATATTTGTTGTAACAACGCACCTACCCCTTAAAAAGTAGCAGATTTTACAGAAATAGTTGGTCTACATGGAGATCCATTCAAGAATATACGAGTAAATAGCCCTAAAGATTGTACCCCCTTTTTAGCCCATAAAGCAACCCACTATTATTCTCCCGTGCTCTTTACCAAAAGCGTGCTATTATTTCCCAAAAAGATCTCTTTAATGGACCCCTACACCTCACCTAACCTCTCTCTGATAACGATACTCAAATGGCAACTTTCAAGACGTTTCACTCCGCCTCATCCTCTCCACACTCCAATGACGACCGAGTATCACGATACGCTCCCCAAAGGGGAGTATGCCCTTTGGCTGGGGCACGCAAGTATGTGGATACATCTAGGAGAAACAACAATAGCTATTGATCCGATAGTAGGGAATATTCCCATGTACCGCCGTTATACTCCTCTCCCCATACCCGTAGAGCAATTATACGCCGATGTAATCCTACTCACTCATGCCCATTACGACCATTTTGATAAACCTTCCGTTTTGGCACTTCTCAGAAAGAATCCTGAGACGATTATTGTCGCCCCCGCAGGTTTTTGGCGGTATCTAAAGGGGCATATTTCCCGTGAGAAGTATTTTGAGCTGGGGTGGTGGGAGGAGGTGGCGATCGGAGAGCTTTTGATTACGTTTACCCCGAGTAAACACTGGAGCAAACGAACCCCTTTTGACACCAACAAAGCGTTATGGGGAGGATACGTTATTCAACAAAGCAATCACGGTATCTATCACTCTGGGGACAGCGCGATGGGTGAGCATTTCAAAGAGATCGGAGAGAAATTCGAGATCGACGAAGCCTTTTTACCTATCGGAGCCTATCGTCCCGAAGCAATCATGAAACACAACCACACCAATCCTCCCGAAGCGATTCAGGCATGCACCGATTTAGGGGCTAAAACACTTATCCCCATCCATTACGGCACCTTCAACCTCTCCGATGAACCGATGAACGAACCCTTGGAGTGGTTTGAGCGATTAGTGAGCGAAAAAGCCCCCCCTTTTACGGCGAAAGTGCTCCGAATCGGAGAGATTTATCGTTTCAACGAAATATCAACACTCAAATCGACCTGATCGCGTACGCTCAAAAATAGTAATTTAGGCGGTTTGACCCCAAAATCAGTCATCTTGAGAACGCTGGAAGCTTGAATACGCACGTGTGAACTCTCTTCGGTAATTCTCCCCTCAAAACTGATCGGTTTGGTCACGCCGTGCAGATTCATCGTCCCTTTGAGAAGATAATTATCTTCCCCTTTGGCCACAACCTCTTTGAGCTCAAATACCGCTTTAGGAAATAAAGAAGACTCCAGAGTCTCTTGCATATCAGCATCTCGTTTTTTGTTATCGCTAATCAGATCGGCCATCGATACGTCAATAGACCCTTTTAATGTCAAGGGAGTGGACTCCATAGATAAATGGGATGTTGCCCTCTTGGCAACCGGATCAATCTTCTTATCCAAAGCCATTTCCGTATGGGCTTTGATAGCTCCCGATTCAAACGACAAATTTCCTGCAAAAACAGCAGCGGTCAATGCAACGGCTGCCAAACTTAATTTCAACATCATGACATTCTCCTAAAATAAAATGGATACGCTAGAGGAAACAAACCTTTGGAGTGGTTTGAAAAGCTCACCTCCACAAAAGAGGTAGCTTTTTCGGCTAAGATTCTCCGAATCGGGGAAATTTATCGTTTTAACACAACATCCACACTCAAATCAACCTGATCGCGTACCGTCAAAAACATCATCGTAATCGGTTTGATCCCAAAATCGGTCGTTTTCAATGCACTGGTTGCTTTAATATGGATTTTACCACTCTCATCAGCAATCGTCCCCTCAAAGCTGATCGGTTTCGTCACACCATGCAGATTCATCGTCCCTTTGAGGGTATAATGCTCGCCCCCTTTGGCAACAACCTCTTTGATATCAAAGGTAGTTTTAGGAAAACTAGACGATTCAAGCACTTCTTGCATATGATCATCACGCTTTTTATTATCGCTGAAAAGATCCCCAACAGATACCTCCATTGTCCCTTTTAACGTTGAAGGGTTAGACTCCATCGACAAATGGGAGGTTGCTTTTTTAGTCATTGGATCTATCGTTTTGTCACCGAATACTTCGGTATGGGCTTTGATTACCCCTGACTCAAATGAGAGATTCCCTGCAACCATGGAAGCGGTCAATGCAACCGCTACTAAACTTAATTTACCTATCATGACACTCTCCTAAAATAAAATGGATACGCGAAACTAAATAAACCTAACACCGCCACTACCACCCATAATTGATGGGTTAGCGCGACCGCATTCGCAGCCGACGTGGCGATCCAACCCACCCCAACCATGGCAAGGGCAATGAGACGAATATCCCGTATCTCAACAAGGGTACGAAATAATAAAACATTATAGTACGAAATAACGAGTGGATAGACAATCGCCAAAACCAAAGAGTAATGAAAATAATACAGTATATAACTGAGAATGAATAAAATCCAGATGATCCACCCTTGAGAGGTGAAGCTTTTTTTATACCGATAGGCCAGATATACCCCCAGCAAATGGGAGGTGAGGATCAATAGCGTGTAGTGGCTCCAAATATCCCTATCCCCTGAACGGCTCAAGGTTTCAAAAAGTGCCGAATCAACAAAAATCCAACCCATCATCATCGCAATTACACGCCAATCAAGCTTTTTCACCGCAGAAGGCTTGATGCGAATGAAAGGGCTAAAGCGTAATGCCACCACCGAGATAAGGGGCAAAATAAGTGCAATATTTCCACGCATCGAAAAAGGGTAGGTATACAATGCCGTCCCTATTACATACGAAATTGCCAATCCTAATGCCAGTTGAAATTGACTTTGGGAGCCAAATAAATAGAGTAATAATGGGGTTGTATACCCGACTACAAATCCCAATACGAATAACATCCCCAACGAGTAGTCAGGATAAAACCATGAGATAATAATCTGTATCCCAAACAAAAAATAAAGCTCAAATTGTATCGTATGATGATGCCAATACGCACTTAAGAGTGTCCCGATCATGCCTCCAATGGGGAGGGTATAAAGATCGTAGATGTGCGAATCAAAGGCTCCGACGACTCCTGTCTGCGCAATAAGGAGATAGTACAGCAGTTGAGAGCTAAGGACAAGTACCAAAAAATTCACCTCCCACCTCGTAAAATAAGCCAATAGATCAAAGCATAGCCTCCGTCATAGAGGGCGACGAGAAGGGCAATTGAGTCCAACGTTCCTGCCATATACAGCGATGCAAACGTCGCCGAGACAATCAAACGGATCGTTGCACTGAGGCTTCCCATGGCTTCACCATCACCGTGTAATCCTGCCCAGTGAATCATCCCCGTCCCGATCATAAAAGCGAATACCACATACTCATACGTTCCGCTAAAATGAAATCCAAGCAATTTAAAAAGCCAGTTTCCTGCAAGCATAAGGATCAATCCTCCCCCTGCATCACTCAAAAAACCGCTCAAATGGTAGAATTTTAGGGGAGAATTAATAGGGAACCGGAGTCGATTGTAGGTAATTTTGAGCACCAATACAAGCAATACCACACCCAAAAGCGTCCGTAATCCCAAAAACAGATCAATATTTTTGTTCATAACCCCCGCTTCAATGAAGCCTGCACCACTAAGAACCAGCGCCATTAAGCTCATCACCCCCGTCCACACAATGGCATAAAAACGGCGGAACAGCTGTGGAAGAAAATGATGGAGAAGTGCCAATGCCATAAACGCTACCCCAAGCCCCATCGCGATATGGGCGTGTCCGACAACCAAATCGTTGCGATGAATCAGTACTCGTATTTCGGGGATAAAAAGGATATTCCCCTCAATATTGACAAACATAAAGGCTATGATCGAAAGGATTAGATACGCATTCGTACGAAAGGTCACCCCTGCATCACGGAGCCATCTCCATAATAATGGGAGATAAAAGAGGGTTAAATATTGAAAAAACCACTCCTCGTTATAGCTCAAACTATGGAAAAAGTTACGGATGACTAGGGAGATGATGTATCCGGTCAGTGGAAGTATCCAAAGCCCTTTCCATCGTGGAGTAAATGGCTTCGTAGCACTGAGTTTTATGAGCAAATAATAGAGGGGAATGAGGGCGAAACTCATCCCCAGCGTGTTATCCCCGTGAGGACCGACTAAGGTTTGTTCCACCTGACCGTATTGCGGATTCATCAGGACGATGAGGGCGATAGGGGCACTGATCACAACCAATAACGAGACATTCACCCATAACGGGCGTTTTTCATACGACCGCAACGCATCCGTGAGTGCGATAAGATAAAAAACACCGCTAAAGGCGAGGATAAAATTGAGTTGATAGGAAAAATCGTAAAACGGTAACCCTCGAATATTGCCAAAGAGTATCGAAACACTCATAAAGAGTAAAAAAACGTTCCAAAGGACGAAATAACGGCGCAGATTCTTAAGGGCATTTTGGGTCAATACCCCCTCTTTTTCAAAGAGGGCAAAAGGGAGAAGCGAAAGGATCAAGGGAAAGAATCCGTACAACATCTGTGAGATATGAAGCGATCGCGCCCGTTGTGGAGAGAGCAACATCATCGACTCATCCACCCCAATCAACTCCAGCGAATAAATAAGCCCTGCAACAAGTCCTAAAATGAGCCAAAAGAGGAGAAGTGGTAACTCATCGTTGATAAATTTTTTTAACAATGCCATCCTCCATTTCGATAATTGTATCGGCATACTCTGCTAGCTTTTTATCGTGAGACGCGACGACGAATCCCGTCCCCTCATCTGAAAAACGTTTAAAAAGTTCATATACCCCAAGGGCATTTTTACTGTCCAAATTCCCCGTCGGTTCATCGGCAAAAACGATTTTGGGGCGGTTGATAAGGGCGCGGGCAATCGCCGCGCGTTGACGCTCACCACCTGAGACCTCATCACTGTAACGCCCCCCCAAACGCTCAATCCCCAAACTCTCCATCAACGGATCAATTAATGTCTCATCCAATGCCGCCAGTGCCACGTTTTCTCTGAGGGTCAGATACGAGATAAGATAATGAAACTGAAAGACAAACCCGATGTTATGGCGACGAAACGTGTCAATATTCCCCACCTCTGCAATCGTTTTTCCATCAAACGTTACCGATCCGAGTGTCGGGTTTAATAAGGTGGAGAGAATCGACAACAACGTTGTCTTTCCACTCCCACTCTCCCCGATAATCGCCGTAAAACTTCCTGCTTTAATCTCAATATCAATCCCGCGTAAAATATACTCCTGTCCGTAATAGTGCTCTAACGCACTGCCGATGATGTTCATGCACCACCTCGCTGAATCAAACTCATCGGATCAATACGCGCCGCATAAATGGCAGGGAGAAGTGTCCCCAAAAGCGCCATCGTCACCGAGACAATAAAAACATTGCACAACAAGGTGAACGTGATCTCTCCATTGATATACCCTTGGAATTTATCGGCATGCTCTATCAGTTCCAGCACCCCTTGCGATACCCCCCACGCCACAGCAAACGCCAATACGGCGATAATCAACGTTTCGCTCAAAAGTTTAAAAATAATCGTTCTCGATGAGAGTCCAATCGAGCGCATAATTCCAAACTCCCCTTTACGGTCATTCACCACCATACTCATCATACTCACAATCCCCAAAATTCCCATCAAAAACGCCATTGCTCCGATTACATCCGAACTGGTTTTGATGATCTTAAACTGATTGTAGGAATCGATAAAACTGTCGGTTGTTTTCGCCTCCCCCTCAGGGAGAAGGGTATTGATCTTCTTTATCAGCGAATCGCTTTTCCCCAAATCGCTGAGGGTAATGAGAAAAATCGAAGCACTTTTATGAAACAATGCCCCTCCATCCTCCACATTCATCACCACACCGCCATCTTCAAATCCGATTTTGCTTTTAAACACGCCGCTCACCACAAACTTCTTTTTGGAAATCAAAATTGTCTTGGGATGCTTGAGCGTCTCGTAGATTTTTGATCCCAACATCACTTCACCCATTTGGGGAGAACTCCCCTGCGTTAGAGCATAGCTTTTAAAACGGTTCTCGCTCACCCCATAGATTCCTACAATAGGGAGAGGATCGACGGGGGCGGCACCAAAAATGAGGGCAGTGACCTCTTTGACCCCCTCCATTTTTGCGATTGAACCCATTTGGGAACGGTTAATGTCACTGAAAAAAGTATCGGCAATCCCTTTTTGGGTGACAATAATATCTCCATCGGTTTTGAGCATCGCGCTGTACATACTCACCACCCCTCCCGAAATGGCGCTGATGAGAAAAATCGCCGAAATCGAGACACTCATACTCATAAAAATAAGTGCCGTCTTAAAACGATTTTTGCGTAGCGCCTTGAGGGGAGTTATCATCTATATCCTTTAAGGGTTATACCTCTTTGTTACAAATGATACACATAAATTATGAATTTTTGATGAAAGGAAGGGGGTTGAAGACGATTATTTATGAATAATCGTCTTCAACATGGTGTGAATGTCACGGTGCTGATCGAGGGTTAAAGCAAAACTCGAATCCATCATCTTATCCAAATGATTCATCTCGGTGAGGGTGATTCCTAGAGGATCTTTTTTTGCCACTTTTGCAACTCCATCCACTATCGTAACATTATCCAGTTTTTTACCCGAATGACGGAGGAAATAGGTGAGGAAATATCCCCCTGAGTGATCCTTTTCGATCGCTACTACCGCACGGGTGGCCTGAGAATTTTCAAAAGAGAGGGAGGGGATGAGGGTATGAAAATCCTCCCTCTCCAAATACCCGATATAGATTTTGGTATAAATATCATGATACCGCTGGGTCGCAGGTTTACGGAAAAAATCCCAATCAATGGATGCTCCATTACGAAGCGAGCGGACCATCCATGATAACGTCGCGTAATATTTAAAGGATGATGTTCGGATCTCTTGGGCGTGGGCAATTTTATCACTCTCAACGCAGATCATAGGGGCACGTTGTGAGTTTGTACTCATACGCTGTAACAAATGGGCAGCACTGTAGGGCTTAGTAAACCAAACACTCGCATACGGCGGAAGTTCTGTTGTCCCCGTTGCCCCCTCGTTGAGGACTAAAATGGAGCGAACGTTATAGCGGGGAAATAATACTTCCAGCAATGCCCGTTTTTTGCGGAGCCGTTTTTTGAGGTTGCTTACCGATTTCACTAAGGTCATCTCGATAAAATAGAGCTCTTTATCGGTAAAAAGGAGCCCGTCAAACTCCCCGATCTCTTTGTGGCGGGCACGATAGATAATCTGCCCTTTCCAACTCACCGAGAGGGCATCGCTTTGGGCATGGGTACGGCTTTTGTGGGGCCCTTTGATAATAAATTGTTTAATTTTCGGTTCATTCGTCGCAAATCGGAGGAGTTTTTCGTAGATGTAATTTTCATACACCTCCCCCTCGAACGACCTAAAGGCACTTACATAACTTTCGTCTTCCATTGTAAGCCCTTTGGCTTGCAGGGATAAAAGGTGGTCGATATTATAGTCGTAGTAGAGGAGATTGTCCCCGAGATCTTCGTCTCCGTGGGGAATTACGGTAGCATTAATGGTTAACAATGGGAGCCTTTTTACCTGTGTTTAGGCACATTATAAATGCCCTCTGTATTTTAGCGAATTTATCAAAAAAATTCCATCTCCTCATCACTTCCCAAATCGACTTCCGTTCCGGTTAGTATCGATTCAATTTGCATGCACGAACTGAAAAAGGAGGCATCAAGGTAGTGGATATCCAACGCATCTTGAATCTCAAAAATATGGTGTATCCATGAGGTGAGATCATGCTTAAGTCCCTCTAAAAACATGAGGACATTGGCACGTTTGACGTCATCGTTTGCGAGAATATCACCATGTGTTTTTAAGAGTGTCGAGAGAGACACAATGGCATAGGAGAGCCCTGAAAATTCATACAAAGCACTAATAGCATTGGTATACGCCCCGAGCACTTCATTCGCAAAATTATAAAAATTTTCTTCACTCCCCTCTAGCGATAGTGTTTTTTCCCACGATGTCCACTCCCCCTGCGCTTCATAAAGATCATGTATCTCCCCATACGCATCGGCATCGAGACTTTTAACATATTCAGGTGCCGTTACTTTGTGAATAAAGCTCTCTCTCAGTACCTGATGTTCTGTTGCACCCAAAGTGCGGTTCTCTTTGGGTATATTCTCTATCACCGCAATTGGCTCTTCTTTTTTATGATGGATGTGGATGTCGTTCATCTCAAATGAGGCTAATGAAATACGAAATGCTGCCCTCTTCTCTGTAATCAAACACCCATTTCCCAAGACACGAATCAAATGATCAATCATCGCATCGTGCTTAATGGGCTTTTGCAAAGGGGCTTGGATAAACATCTCATCAAAATTCTCTTCAATCGTAATCGTTATCTTTGCTCCACTTTTGACCTCATGACGAAGCAGTTCGTACAACAATTCAATAACTCTGTCAATATTGGTACACACTCTAGTGCGGGCACACTCAAACCTCATCAACAGCCACATCCCAAAATCCATAATCGTATCCATACTATGAATCTCAAAAATTGTTTTAAAACTACGGATATCCTCGTTAAATGGATTGAGAGCAATCGCGTTATTGCTACTTTTTTCCCTCTCTTTTCCCCCTAACGAAAGGGCTCCCGCATAACTTTCTAGCTTTAAGCGTATCAACTCTTTATCAATTGGTTTACGAATGTACGCTGCCACCCCAATCGCTGCCATATTCTCTTCCATCTTCGGATCAATAACAGCCGTTACCGCCATAATAATCGTCTTCGGGTAACGCTCTTTAATGATCTTCGAGGCTTGAAATCCATCAAGTCGCGGCATCATTACGTCCATGAGGATGATATGGGGAAGGAGTGCCTGACATTTATCAACGGCATCATGACCATCAACGGCTTCATAAATCTCAAACCCTTTGAGTTTCCGACAAATCGCCCGCAATACCAACCGATTATCTTCTACATCATCAACAATTAATAGCTTTATTTTTTCCATTCAACACTCTCCCCTTCAGTTTTTAGTATTGGAATTTTTAGGGTAAAACAGCTCCCCTCGCCGAATACGGACGTTACCTTGAGCGTCATCCCCATCCCTTTTGCATATTCGCTGACGATACCAAGACCTAACCCTGTCCCCATATCATGAACACCCACTTGTTCAAATGGCTCAAAAATATGGTCAAGCTTATTTTCAGGAATCCCAATTCCACTATCGTCCACTTCAATCCAACACTCATCCGCCACGGTATGCACATAAAGCCGCACGAACCCCCATTCGGTAAATTTGATCGCATTGGAGATGAGGTTGGTAATAATCTGGCGCAACCTCAATTCATCGCTTTGAATATACACCGCAGTTGGCGGAACTTCAAGGAGATACTCTAGCGCCTCTTTTGTATTGAGGGCACTGGTGCTCTCATACACCTCTCGTACCAGTGTTATAACCTCTGTCGAATCCATGAGATACTGCTCTTTTCCTGCGCGAAGTTTCGCCATGTCCAGCAACGAATTAATCAGCTGCAACAAATGCAACGAATTCTTATGGGAACGCTCAATGTACATTCGCACCAGCTCGCGGCTCTCTGCATCGTCAATAATTTCATCAAAACTCTCCAATGCACTGTCGGTAAAGTTAATAATAGCATTTAAAGGGGTACGCAGCTCATGAGAGACTTGATCGAAAAATTTATTTTTGTCTTTGAGAGTTTTAACTGCCATCTTTTTTGCTTCCACGACTTCGGTTATCTCATGCGAGAGGGAAAAGAACTCAACAATTTTTTTCTCATGATCTTGAATAGGGATAAAAGAGACATCCAAGTAATGGGATCCCCCCAGCTTATCCTCAATTTCCAAGGTTCCTTTATAAATTTTGCCACTTTGAACCCTCTTCCAAATATGGCGATAGCTCTCATGGCTCATACTTTTCCCTCGTAACACCGAAAAATGGATCCCTACTAATTCACCCTTTCCATACAGCATCATTTCACTCAGCGCTCTATTGGCATAGGTAATCGTCCCTCTTAAATCGCACTTAAATACCAAGGTTGCTGCTTCAATCGCTTTATCATATTGGGCAAGTAAGAAGTGCGTTTTATCTCGATCCTCAACACTGCTTTTGATCCCCTCTTCAAGGGTAGTTTTATAGCACATAATGTCCGTTACGTTCGTTAGTGTAGCAATATAAATAGCATTTGATGCATCTAGGGGGCTGAGAGAGATGTTAAATGTATGTAAAACACCCCCCATCTGCACTCCAATAGTATAATGCTTTTTCGTCCCCTCCAAAATCGTCTCAAACCACCGCTTGTTTTGGTACCCATCGTAGACATAGCCAAACTTCTCAATTTTTTCAAAAAGTTCCCAAAAGCGAAAAGATTCTAAATTCTCCCCCATAACAGGGGCAAAAAAATTCAAAAATGGTATATTTGCATCAAAAACACCCTCCCCATCCGTAACGGCAATCATGTCGCTGATAGTATTAAAAATCGTTTTGTAATACCGGTATTCCGGATTATTCGAACGTAAACGCTCCTTCAGCTGCTCTTTTAGTGTCAAGGTATCTATCGGCAAAGAAACACTCCCTGTTACTTTTCTATTTCACTCATCTTACCACACTTTCTATTCCACCTTGAATAAGGAAGATGTTATACTTCGCAAATGCAAAAATATACCCCAACCGATGATCAAATCCGTACTCAGTTTGTCACCTCGCTGATGAACTATTTCAAAATTGACGAGGACGTTTTCTTGCGCTCTCACATCGATGAACTCATTCGCCCTATCAGTACCAATCGCTACAGTGAGTTTCTCCGTCGCCTCTCCAGTCGTGATTTTCCCTACAAGACGGGGATTGAAAAAATCTCGTTGATTGCCCATGAGCTTCTGGAGGAACAACGATCCCCCCTCGAACTCGAAGCCCACATGCGGGGAGAAAAACTTTATACGTTAATGTACGACTTGCGTCGCAGCATCACCGATGAGCGTAACCGTGAACAAAGTGCCCTAGAGCGGTTTGAAAACGTCCGTTTTACCTCAATAAAAGAATCAAGTTCGACAGAGCCATTATTAGACTCTCTCGACATAGAGGTAATCCGAACCCTCACGAAACGGTGGATTTATGATTACGTCTCGCTGGATCGGGGGCTTTTTGAGGGACGAGTTGCTCACGAGTACGCGCTACTGTTACTGGAGCGGCAACGGCAACAGACACAACCCTCTATCGCCACCCCCACCAAACGTGCCTTGATGAGAAAACCTAAATGATAGTGATCCCCTCCTCTCTCATCGACCGTGATGATTTAACTCTATTGGAGCGTGCGTTACTTCCCCTTATCGTCCGTCACTCTTTTGTGTGGGGAGGACAATCCAAAGCGTTGAGTGCTTCGTTTCTCGCTGAACTTTTACGCCACAGTTCCAGGGAAGTGGTCGAAGCACTCGATAGCCTCGTTGTCAAAAAGATGCTGAAAACAACCCGTGAAAAGACAGCCGATGGGGTAATGATCCTCTACCGATTAGAACCTATCGCACCCTCTGTTAGTATCCCTGAAACGGCTCTCGTCGCGACCCAATACAGCGACAGCAACTACTATCTCAACCTCTCCAATGAGACCTTCGAAGAGCTTCACGGCTATGCACTGGAGGTGTGTGATCGTGAGGGGCTACGACGAGAGGTTTTCGATGATTTCAACTTTCATCAACGCTCTCAAAATCGTCGTTCGTTTGATTGGCATGCGGAGTTTGAGAAGTGGGTACGGCGCGAGGTGGCATCCAAAGCACCCGCCATTGCCACTCCTTCCCAACTCGAAGAGAATAAACCCACATCAGCAGAGTTTGAGATGGCGCAGTATTTTATCCGTCGTCTCTCCTCCATCGACCCCCAATTTAAAGAGCCGTTTGATGTGATGAGCTGGGCGAAACAAATTAAAATTCTCATTGACACGCAAGGCTACTCCGTGCTTGATGTCAAGACAGGGATCGATTGGCTCTTTAGTGCCAAAGGGGATTGGTTCCGCCCCAACGTCCCCGATGCGTATCATCTACGCAAACATTTCAAACGGCTCATTGCCCACACCCGAAGCTTCCGAGAGGGGACAACACGCCTTCCTGACGGGGTCAATATTTTTGATATTATTGGGAGAGAATAACCTATTTCTCTGCTGTAATTTGCATTGGGTATAATAATAAAAATCGGAGTAAAGGACTACCATGAACCTCCTCTCGTTGAATCTCTCCAAGCCGATCAACCGATCTGCCCTTGAGTATGCCCTTGATATATCCCTCGAAAAGGGGATCGAAAACAGCTATTATGGGAAAAATGAACTTTTACACATTGTCCTTGCCCCCTTCGACGTTCTTACTCTGATTGCAGATGAAAAAGCAACCATTCTTCAAGCGCTCACTAAGATGGGGCTCTCCCTTACAACGGAGGAAGAGCAGCTGATCTATCAAGATTATCCCATCGAAATCAACCCCGATCAATCGGACCCTTTTATCATCACCAACGAAGCTATTTTTCTCAAAAATCCCACCACCCTCAATCTCAAGCTCATTGCCCTCGCTGTCTCTCAGAGTGTGGGATTGGAACGGTACGAAAAACAGCTCGATTCCCTATTCTCCAAAAATCGCCAAATCATTGAATCGATCCACACTTTCTCCATCACCCGTCGCCCCTCCTTGCTGAAATTTGTCAAACAACTAGCGTTGATGCGGCACGATATGGTGGGCAATCTCCTCCTCCTTGATAAGCCCAATATTTTGTGGGATGATACCCAAGCAGAAGCGCTCTATAACCAAATGGCGCTGATCCTCGAACTCTATGACCGTCACGAAATCGCCCTCTCCAAACTCTCTCAGATCAAAGAGGATGTGATGCTCGTAATGGACCTCCTCAATCACAAACAAAGTGAATTTTTGGAGTGGATTATTATTATCCTGATCCTCATTGAGATCGTTATGGGGCTGATTGAATTTTTTCGCTAGTATGTGTCATAATCTCTTTTTGATTTGATTTTTATCAAGAGGGGGTGCGTATGTTTAAAACCGAAAATCATTTGCCTGAGATCCAAGTAACTATGGATAATTTTTATCTTGATTTTCAACCTGAGACGTATATTGATGGGGATCGTTTTGAGTACGCTGACGCAATTAGTGAGCACAAGAAACTTTTTCTTACCCTTTTAGAATGTCGCGATGAGAGTGAAGCACAAGAGAAAACAGAGGAGTTCGTTTACTTTTGTGTCACCCATGATATCCCTTTTATGTTCGTTTACAGCGAACTTCTCACCATTTATCGCAGTCTCATACGCACCCTCTCCCAAGAGGAAGATTTGGAAAATATCAAAAAACTCGACCATTATTTTGACGAACTCGAAATGCAAATCACTGAGGCCTATTTTCATAAATTTCTCCGCCGTCTGGCAACAAAGAACCATCTGCGACTCTCCCATATTACGAACTTGATCGAAAAAAATATGATGATCCACTATCAACACCATATCGAATGGATGATTCAGCTGATTAACTATATTGAAAACTATGAGGATGAGTATCCCAGCCCCGAGATGAACCCCCGCAACTGTTCTTTTGGAAAATGGCTCCACACTATGTCAATCCGTTCCATTGCCTCCACCAATTTTCAAGAGGTCAATCGCCTTCACGAGTCCCTTCACACTCTTGCTTTGGATGTCGTTTTGCAGTGCCAGAACAGGACTCAAACGGCACGAACTTTGATCCATTTGATGCAGAGGATCAACTACATCTCTCTGGAAATTGGGAACGAAATTGCTATCATCCACGATATGCTGATGATCGAGGAGTATTCCAAAGATCCCTTGACAGGGCTGCTGACGCGCCGATTGTTTGAAAAAATCATCTCTACTCAAATCGAAATTGCCAAAGCAACCGAAACACAATGCTCTATCATGATGTGCGATTTGGATTATTTCAAGAAGATCAACGACACCTACGGGCATCTGGCAGGCGATCAGGTGATCCAAAACTTTTCGGAAATTCTCCGCACTGTTTTACGAAAATCTGATTTTATGTTTCGTTTCGGGGGAGAGGAGTTTATCATTATCCTCCCCTCTACATCCCAAACCAATGCCCGCAAAATCGCCCAGAAAATTTGCGACTATACCGCAACCCAAGAGGTGCTGTTTGAGACAACACCGCTTCATTATACGGTCAGTATCGGCGTCATTGCCATTAATACCGACAGCACAAATTGTATCCTCAAAGAGACCATTTCGCGCTATGTCGCTGAAGTCGATGCAAAACTCTATCTCGCCAAAAAAAATGGGAGGAATCGGGTCGAGTAAACTTGCCCCTAGAGGAGTTTTTCAAACTCCGCTGCGGGGACGGGGCGGCTTTTATAATACCCTTGGTACATCGTGCACCCTTTCTCTTTTAAAAAATCGATTTGCTCAATGTTCTCCGTCCCTTCCGCCAATATTTGAAACCCTAACGCCTTCCCCATCGCAATAATCGCCGTGACGATTGCCATATCATCGGTATCAAAGGGGAGATCGTCCACAAAACTTTTATCGATTTTTAGAACATCGATCGGGAATCGTTTCAAATACGAAAGGGACGAATACCCTGTACCAAAATCATCAATTGCCAGTCGTATCCCCAGTGCACGTAAAATATGCAGCATCGCCACCGTCTCCTCTTCACGCTGCATTAGAGCACTTTCAGTAATCTCTAATTCAAGCTTATCCGCTGGATATCCTGTTGCTCCAAGGGCATTTTTGACCATTTCAGGAATGTTTTGATGGCGTACCTGATGGGCAGAGAGATTGACGGCAAGGGTCAACCGATGTCCCTGATCCAGCCAGATTTTCCCCTGTCGGCACGTCTCATTCAGCACCCATTCACCGATCACCCCGATCAAGCCTGTCTCTTCAGCGAGAGGGATAAACTCTACGGGTGAGATCAACCCCCGTACGGGATCATTCCAGCGAATCAACGCTTCCGCTCCTATAATTCGCCCCGTCGCAATATGAACTTGCGGCTGATAATAGACTTCAAATTCATGATGAGCAACCGCACGGCGTAATTGGGTTTCACACTCGATTCGACGACGTGCCGAATCGGTCAATTCATCACTATAATAGCGATACGTCCCTCTCCCTTCCCCTTTTGCTTTGTACAGTGCGGCATCCGCATGCTGAAGTAACTCAGAAGCATTGTCCCCATGATCTGGGAAAAGGACAATCCCCACGCTCGTTCCAACATGCACCTGCGCACTGCTTATAAGCGTATACGGGGCACTTACTACATCAATCATCTCTTTGGCAATCCGACCTGCCTCTTCTGGATGGCTGAGATGGTCCAAAAGAACCCCAAATTCATCTCCCCCCAAACGGCTAATAATATCGCCCTCCCGTAATCTCGTTTCAAACCGTTGCGCGACTTGTTGCAGTAACTCATCCCCCGCCCCATGCCCAAAACTGTCATTAATATCTTTGAAACGATCCAAATCAAACATAAGGAGTCCGATTTGTCCTTTATGCCGTTTCGCCTTCTCAATCGAATGATGCAGATGCGATGAAAAAAAGGTCCGATTTGCCAATCCTGTTAACGGATCATAATTGGCCAATGCTTCCAACTGTTCTTCGTGCCGCTTGCGCTCACCGATATCTCGATACACGGCAATCAAATGGGGTCTTCCGTCCAACTCGATCGCAACAACATTAATCCACACATTGAAAAGAGTCCCATCTTTGGCGCGATGAATCGTCTCGAAACTGTCCCGCCCCTTGTGTGCGATTTCATCACCGCGACGGTACGTCTCTTCGGGTGTCTCGATCATTTCATAATCGGAGATGGTAAGTTCCGCGAACTCCTGTGCGGTGTACCCCAACCGTTCATGTATAATATGATTGAACTCCACCGCTTTCATCGTGGAACTATCCACCAGAGCCATCCCATCGGGAAGTGCTTCCAAAAGTTTCCGAAGTTTCAGCTCATTTTTTTCAACCGCTTTTTTTTCATTGGTAAGCTCTTCTTTTCGCTCGGTCATCTTGTCAATCGCCGCACTCTTTTGATCAATCACCCGAAGTAAAAATTCAAAATAGGCACCGTGAACGGCATGAAGCACATCGTGGCGGGTTAACAATCCGACCAAGTTTCCATGAGAGTCCACCACAACAAGCTGATGAACGCTATGCACTTCCATCAGAGATGCCGCTTCATGCAACGGAATCCCTTTATGGATAAAATGGATATTGACTTGAAGCAACTGGGCAACCGTCTCATCACACAGTGCCCCAATATGAGCACATCGTCCCGCAATGTCACGCTCCGTAATCATTCCCACGGGATGAGAACCTTCCATCACGACAGCATAATCGCATTTGCGTTCACTCATGAGTGTTGCCGCATCGACCAATGACATCGTAGTCTCAACAATAAGGAGAGAATTACTCATTGCTTCCGAAACAATTTTAAATTTTGTCAAATCTTCAAACCCCATATGGCGCAAGAAGTCCCCCTCACTGACAACCCCCCTAAAGCACCCCACTTCATCAACAACGATTAAATGACGAAACCCTTTTTCTTCCATAACTCTATAGGCATCGTGAAGGTGCATCGACTCCACTACACAAAATGGATTGGGTGTCATCACCGCATGCAAGGAGGTAGTAATATCAAGCATTTCACTAACAATCCTCAGCGCATCCCGTTCCGTAAAAATCCCAACGGGACAATGATCATGGTCTACAATCACAATAGAGCTAATCCCATGCTTTTCCATCAATCCCAACGCATCCGAAACCAATTTATGCGAGGTTAATGAGACCGTTGTCGCAGAGAGGATTGATTTTAGTGTTACTATTTTCATAATCGCGCCTCACAGGTAATGGTTTGATTTCGCCCCGATTCTTTGGCACGGTACAATGCCGCGTCCGCTCGTTCAATAGCACTCTCTAACGTATCCTCTTCCACCACTTCCGTGATTCCCAGACTGCACGTCATCTGCCCAACCTCATCAAAACGAAACGATTCAAGAACTTTACGAATTTTTTCAGCCGCTATATACGCTTCATCACATCCTGAATTAGGGAAGAGCAATACAAACTCCTCCCCTCCCCAACGTGCCAATAAATCCGCCTCACGAACAGAACTTTTCACCATCTGGGCAACCGTTTTTAGAACATAATCCCCGATGTTATGCCCAAACCTATCGTTCACCCGTTTGAAATAGTCCAAATCCATCATAATGACGGAGACTCTCGTTTTGTACCGCTTCATCGTCGCTAACTCTTTATCAAAAAGCTCACTGAACATATGACGGTTATGCAGTCCCGTCAGAGCATCTTGCGTTGCCCATATCGTAAGATCACGATTACGCTGTTGCAAAATTTTGGTCAGCTCTTCAAACTCTTGAAAATGTTCATTCACCAACTGAGACCATTTGAGATAGGTGCGGGCGATCAAATCTTGCTGTGTTACAATCCCAGCAACATGCCCACTATCATCCACCGCCACAATCCGTTTATAATGACGTGCTTTAATAAATTCAAGGGCATCACTGATAGAATCTTTCATATTCATGGTTTCAATGGGTGAGGACATCACCTCCGATACACTCCCCAAATTGGATTCGGACTCCGATATAAGCCGTAACAGATCCTTGGAGGTCAAAATACCTATGGGTAAATTATTTTCTAAAACAATAATACAATCATTGGGGGCATCTTTCATATAGGGGAGAATCTCATCCATTTTCATATCCGCCGTGCAACTTTTGAAACCGTATTTTTTATCAAAAATCGTCCCGATCTGTAAACTCTCCATAATCACCTGAGGATCAACACTGGAGATAATATCACTGTTGGTAATCAATCCATAGAGGCTCCCATCGGCGTTGCAAACACAGATATGTTCATCCGTTTGGCTGGCAAGACTCAACGCACTGATAATATTACTCTCTTTGTCAATCAGCGGCAAAACACGAAGCTTGATCTGTGATAAAGGGGTATCGAATGCAATCCCGTCCGTCTTGAGGGCAATCATATCTTTCGTCGTAATAATATAATAGACACTCCCATTTTTGACAACAATACTGCGATGATTATGCTGATGCATCATCGTCAGTGCGTCACGAATGGTTTCATGAATATCAACCAACGCAACATCCGTCGTCGCAATTGCTCCAAGCGTAGGAAAAAACATCCGTATACCTCTTGTTCTCTTTTTTTTATTCTACCTATTTAGCCATTATACAATGGTTGCTTTTGGTGCTCCGAAATAATACCCCTGCGAATAATCCACCCCAAGCTCTTTCACTTTATCCGCCACATTTTTAGAGTGGACGAACTCGGCAACCGTCTTGATCTTCATATTGTTGGCAAAATTAACAATCGTTTTTGTAATCATTTGAGAGTTTTGATCGGTGTCAATATTCTTAATCATCGAACCGTCTATTTTGATATAATCAACTTTGAGTTTCATCAGATACTCAAAGTTGGAGTACCCCGTCCCGAAATCATCGATTGAAATTTTTGCCCCGTAGTATTTCACGCTCTCAATAAATTCTAAAATAAGGGAGAAATTTTCGATCCCCTCCGACTCGATAATCTCAAAGACTATTTTTTTACCAATACCGCTATCCTTTAATTTTGCAAGGATAAATTGGTACATCTCTTTGTTTAAAATATCTTCCACCGAAATATTAACCGAGACGATATAGGGCAAATTTTCGAATATTTTGAACGTTTTATCGAGCATGATTTTCGTCAACTGATGGTAGAGCTTGTTCTTTTTGGCAAGCTCCAAAAAGTGGATGGGGGAAATATACAACCCTTTATCGTCCACCATTCGTATTAGCGCCTCATATTTGACGATTGTTCCCGTTTTGGTCTCCACAATCGGCTGAAAAACAGGGACAATCCGATCCTCTTCGATTGCTTTTTTTAATCGCTTCGTCCAATCAAAATTTTTCTCATACTCTTTTGCCATTGACATGGTTTCATCATAAATCAAAAAGTTCTTTTTAGACTTTTTCGCCAGTTTGAGAGCAACATCGGCATTGGCAAGCAACGAATCTGTCCCATAAGAGATTCCAATGGTGGCACTCAAACTTACCTCACTTTTACCATCAATATTAAAACTTTTTTTGGAAATTTTCTCACATAAAACGGAGACGAAGAGCTTAAAGTCATGCAAATCCATCCCTCGGGTGCAAAAATGGGCGAACTCATCCGAATGAAGGCGATACAGCCCCTCTTTCTCTGGCATAATCTCTTTTAAAAAGAGGGCAAACTCTTTTAAAATAACATCCCCTGTTTCATCTCCATAGAGATCATTGATCTCTTGAAACGAATCAATATTGATAATCATCAAAAATGCACTTTCTCCCTCTTCGAGTTTTTCCGTAAGCTTTCGTCTGTTTTCAAGTCCGGTCAAGCTGTCAAAATAAAATTGATGTTCAATCGAATCAAGCATACTATTGAAAACATCTTTGATCGAATCAATCTCTTCGATATTATCATTAACCTCAACTCGTTTCTTCATATCTTGAGAAGAGGTGATATTTTTAATGACATTAGCAAAATTTTTAATCGGTTTAATCAAATATTGATTGAGCTCTATAAAGATCGCCGTATAAATGATCAGGGAAAAAACAATAATAAAAAGGATGAAAAAGTTAATCATCTCATTGAGAGAGACTTTTAAATCCTCTATCGGGTACGAAACATCAATCACCCCAAGCACATCCCCCGCACGGGCATTGGTATGACATTTCAAACAGTTCTCTTTGGCGGTAACAGGATAATAATACTCAATAAAATTGCCCTCTGAAATATTGAGAACCTCGCTCCCTTTGAGCGCTCGTGCAATATCGGCGTTGGACTCTCTGGCTCTTTTATCGTTGGCTATCTCCCCAAAACGGTTGGCAACAATCTCACTTCGGTAGACATTGACTTTCATATTTTTATCTACACGGTTGAGCCTATTGATAATCTCTCTCAAGTCCTCTTTCGTCCACCCTCGTTGCATAGCAGAATAGAGAGTTTCAAAAACAAGCGCACTGGTTTTTTTGGCATCCTGATGGGCAAGTTTTGAGATAGCATCTTTTTTCATATACTCACTGTAGAAAAAACCAAAAAAGAGAGTAACGACCATCGTCATAAAAATAATTTTTGCTGCAATTTTTGTATACGTTGTTTTATGGGACATAATGAGGGCACCTACACTTAGTGAAGTTTACTATTAATTATTATAAAAATTTTACTTTTTTTTAAGTGTGTAATTATACTTCAATTATTTGATTTATGAAACCGCTGGGGGAGAGTTTTAATCCATTTTTTATGGCGTATTCGATAGAATCATTTTACAAGGGGCAAGATATGAAATTATTAGTTCTAGGGTTGCTGGCAGTATCACTTTATGCAACACCTCAATGTTACATACAAGGGTACCCAAGTCTCATCACCTCCGCCAATGAGACAGCCGTGACCTTAAAAAATGGGACTATTCTCCCCTACCATACCCAAAGTGCCAAGGGGACATGGGACGAAAAGATCAACAATGGCGACCTGGAAATGCAGCTAAGCCAACGCTATGACGCAGGGGGGATCGATACCCCTCCCCCCTATCTCTTCGATCCGGGACGGCTTCGCTATCAACCCTTTTTTCAAGCCCTCTATGGCAAAGACCAAAAAGAAATCGAAAAAAATCTCGTCACAATAGAGTGGGCAACCCTAAAAGGGAAAATCAAACTCCCCGTCACTAAAATCGGAGGAGTTGATAAAAAACTTTTCACCATCGGTCAAGAGATTGCCAAACTGCCAAAAAGTGACCGTATCTGGGCAGAGGGGGCAACCACCTACGCCTATCGCGTCATCAAAGATACCGATCGTCTCTCCATGCACAGTTTCGGTATCGCTATCGACCTCGCCCCCACCAAAACGCAATATTGGAAAGATGAGGCTCCATCAGAGACAGCCCACATCGGCTACCGCAATACAATGCCAATGTCTATTGTTCACATCTTTGAAAAACACGGCTTTATTTGGGGAGGACGATGGTACCACTATGACACGATGCACTTTGAGTATCGTCCTGAGCTTTTAGCACCCGAGTGTCTCTCTCAGAAATGATAACGCAATGGATGGATATCGCCTATAAAGAAGCAATTGTAGGGATGGAGAACAATGATGGAGGTCCTTTTGGTGCCGTTATACTCTGCGATGGAAAAGTAATCGCACGTGCTCATAACGAAGTATTAAAAACCAACGACCCCACCGCTCATGCTGAGATAAATGCCATTCGCAAAGCCTCTCATCTCTTAGGACGTTTTGATCTCTCCGACTGTATTCTTTACACGACCTGTTACCCCTGCCCTATGTGCATGGGGGCTATTTTTTGGGCTCGGATACCGACGGTCTATTACGGAAGCACGAGGGAAGATGCGACAAGAGCGGGATTTGATGATACAAAATTTTATACCATGATTTGCAATCCCGAACAAGCACTCGATTTACATCCTCTGGAGAGTGAAAAGAGCAAAGCCCTCTTTGCCCAATGGGGGGCAAAAGAGGATAAACAGCTCTATTAGCTTAAAAACTCTATTACCCTCTCCACAGGACGACCGATGATGGCACGATTGCCTTGAATGAGGATCGGGCGTTCGATGAGTTTTGGGTGCTCCACCAACGAATCAATAAGCACCGACTCCTCCTCTACCGTTGCCAACGCCAACTCTTTATACAAATCCTCTTTCGTTCGCATCAGCTCCCGTGCTGAAAGTCCCAGTTTGGCTAAAAGGGTAACGATTTCTTCTCGTGAAGGAGCCGTTTCGAGATATTTAAACACCTCTATCCCTTCCCCTCTCTCTTCAAGGAGTTTTAACGCTTCGCGTGATTTTGAACATTTCGGATTGTGCCAGATGGTTGTCATTGTGTCCCTTTTTTGGCGATATTATAGCGTCACTCCTTAATATTAATAAAATATTATTTTCTACACTTAACACAAATGTAACACTATTTCTTCATACTCGCACTCTTAATTCAGTTTTTTAAGGAAGTGAAATGTCCAATCCACGTCGAATTACCCACAGTATCCTTTTATCCACCCTTATCGCAGGCGCATGCTTTGCGACCGAAGATCTCGGCGTCATCGGTATTGACTCCACAACGATTGATGACCGTTTTCATGCTAAACGAACCGAAACCTCCTCCACCGCAACCATTGAGGGACAAAAAGTCGATGAAGCGCATATCGAAAATATTCAACAAGTTTTACAAGCTATACCGGGAATTACGACCGAAATAAAATCGGGTGATACCTTAAAAATTCATATTCGTGGAGTTGAAAATCAACGTTATATGGGGGAAAAACCTGGAGTTGCCGTAGTTATTGACGGCGTTCCCGTATTTGAGCGGACGGGAGCCGTTAATATCGACCTCGATAATATTGCCTCTATCAAAGTAATCAAAGGGGGAGCATCGTATCTTTTCGGGGATGATGCCCTCTCGGGAGCCGTCATTATTACGACCAAAAAGGGGGCGAGCAATAAATCGATGCTTGCTTCAGAATTCGGCAGTTTCGGATACCAAAAACTATTGGGGGAAACGTCATTTGCGAATAAAACATTGAACACCCGATTACAAATCAGTGAGCGAAAGAGTGACGGCTACTGGGCTGATTCCGCGTATTTATCCCGTTATGCTAATGGAAAATTGCAATACTACATCGATGATAGCAGTGACGTGACCTTCGGAATCGATGCCTCACAACGGAATAAAGACACGCACGGAACCGTTGGGGGGATGACGCAAGCATTGAATGATCCTAAAAGTATCTCTACGGGTATAGACGGCGGAGGGCGCGACTATTCACGCCTTTATGATGTTGAACTTCTCAAACTCTTCCTCACCTATGCGAAAGATTTCGGCAACAACTCCAATCTCCTTGTCAATCTCTATCAATACGGAGATGATACGCAATTTGTCAGTGCGCCGCAAAAATACGACGCAACCGGAAAAGTTGTCACGTCAGATAATGCCTATACGACCTTCAATGATTACCACCAAATACAGCGCGGGCTTAAGAGTGAATACCGCAGTGAAGGAAAAAGCATCGCCTATATGCTAGGGGCCGATTTGCGGAACAATCTCTATGATAATAAAACCTCCTATTTGGTCGATTTCAAATCCAGCCCCTCTCCTAAAGCTCCCCTTAGTAAAGCGGGTACAGTGACGGGAGACAATAAAACAACCGAACAGCTCTATGCTCCGTATATGGAGGTTAAAGTACCCCTTAATGAGGCAACAACCCTCACCCTTAACGGACGGTATGATCATATACAACTGGATAATGATGATCGGCAAACCCATCTTCCAACCCAAAAAAGTTTTGATGTTTACTCTCACCGCGTCGGATTAACCCATGCGTTAAACGATTCGACGACGCTCTTTATGAATCGTTCCACGGGATTTCGTGCCCCCTCGATTGAGCAGTTATTTGTCGGAGACAATGCCCCCACCTCAACCACCAAAACACTCAGCAATCCTGATCTCAAACCTGAAGAGGCCGTTAACTATGATGTAGGGGTACGGGGCAATTTTCCGGCACTTAACACCCTACTCACCTACGAAGCGAACCTCTTTTTCATTGATCGCAAAGATTTCATTATGTCCTCTATCGGGCAGTATGCCGCCGCATCAACCGCCACGCCGCAACGGTATGAAAATATTGGGGGAATGCGTAGCCGTGGGGCAGAACTCTCCCTTAAAAGTGATACACAAAAAACATTCTCATTCGATGTAGCCTATACCTATCTTGATGCCTATTTCACTCAATACGATAATTTCTATCTGGGACTGGGTAACCCTTATGCTGCCGGTTTTACCCAAGTACATTATGATTTAGGGGGTAAAAAGATACCCCGCACCTCAGCCCATACCCTTAACGTGATCGGAAACTATAATATTACCCCTTCGACCTTGTTCTCTGCCGAACTAACGGCAAAATCAAGCTACTACGCCGATGAGCTCAATCAGCTCGAAATGGCGGGGTACAGCGTTGTCAATCTCCTCGCCCGCCACTCGGAGAAATGGAGGAATTACACGTTCGATATTTTCGCCCGTGTCGATAACGTTTTTGACACCTTTTATTTTAATACGGCTCGTGCAAGCAATGACCGCGATTACAACAAACTCTATAATCAAGAAGATCTCTCATTAACCGTCAATCCGGGGCGTGTCTATACGGCAGGCTTGTCTGTTAAATTTTAAGGAGAGAAGATGAAAAAAACCGTTTTAATACTCCTCACCGCCGCCACCCTTTGGGGATATGGTGATGGAGTGGTCTATTGGGCTCCACACGGATGCGATGCGGGGAAAAAGAGTGCATCCAAACACGGCGGTCACGGGAAAGGGGAAAGTACCATGTTCTCTCTCATGAATTTAGAGGGAAACACTTCGGCACACCTCATCCTCCCTGACCTCTCCGAAAAGCCGCTCTCTTTTAAAGCCAACACCGTAATGCTGCCAAAACCCTCTATGGGGGGATACTATGCAATGGTGGCAAAGGGGTATGATACCAACAGCACCTACAGTGCTATTCGCTATCTATCCCAACAAGGGCGTCCGAGTAAAGTCTCTCCGACTAAACTTACAGCACTCCCTAAAACAAATTTGGAGATCGTCCCTGACCCGTTATACCGTGAACATGACCGATATACCGCCACAAAAGCGTACCGTTTTCTTCTCCATTTTCAGGGAAAACCGCTCGCCAATACCACCGTTACGTTAGAGACTCATGACACTCCAGCACAAACCTATACAACGGATCAAGCAGGTGCCTTTTCAATCACCCTCCCCAATGATTTTAAAAACGTTCAGGTAGGACGCAGTGAAAATAAACCTTCCGAATTCCTCCTTTCTACGGAACATCATGATGGTGAACACCTTTATAAAAGCAGTTTGACTATGCCTTATTCACTCAACCCCAACGATTATTGGCAATCGCAAAGTTACGGAGCCGGTGCCATATTTATCGGATTTTTAGGGGGAATATTCCTCTATCGACGCACCAAAAAAGGGATCAAACATGGATAAATTACTCACAGTAACAGCACTTCGTCGCGTCATACAACTTACCGCATTTGTCTTTTTCGTCTACGGTGCAACGATTTTCACCACCTTTTATACAGGGGACAAACTAACCCAAAATCTCCCTGCCCTCTCATGTGCTTATGATCAGAGCGGGGGAGATTTTTGTGCCCTGATCCCGCTTCAGCATCAAATGGATCACCGTGTTTCTACCCTCTTTACACAAAATGCAGGGGTAATGGAAGCACTGATGGGGACGCTGATTACGATGGGAACCGTCGCTGTTTTAATCCTTATCCTCAACAAAGCGTTTTGCGGGTGGCTCTGTCCCCTCGGATTTTTCCAAGAGACGATCACAATGATCGGCACCAAACTTGGACTCACCCAGTTGGGGAGCCTTTCGCGCGAAACGGTCACTAAAATCCGCCCGATCAAATGGTTTATTTTTCTCTTTTTAGTCTTAATGCTCCCCCTTTTAACCGGTATCGGATTTTTGGGACATGAGTGGGGAAATCCTTACTGCTCCATCTGCCCTAGCCGTATTATGACAACGGCAATGACAGGAGATATGTCACAGGTATATATCTCTCAGGCTTCGTGGGGCTATTTTACCCTCTCTCTTATCGCCGATTTACTATTTGGATTGATGATTGCCCTTTCCCTCTTCGTTCGTCAGCCGTTTTGCCGTATCTGTCCGATCCTCCCGATGCAGACACTGTTCAAAAAAATCGGTCTTTTACGCCTCGTTAAAAACGGCAATTCACACTGTGACAGCTGTTCAAGCTGTGTCAAAGCCTGCCCTATGGATATTTTTGAAATCCAAAAACATGCGATAAATGAAAACATCACCCATAGCGATTGTACCCTTTGCGGACGATGCGTCGAATTTTGTCCACATGATGGGGTGATGAACGTCAAATACGGTCCCTTTACGATTCTCACCTCATCCAAAGTCTCCTTTAAAAAACGGACCAAAATCGATAAATGCTGGAAAGGGTGAATCGATGGAGGCAATGACACTTCTCTCCCTCTTTCTCGTCGCCCTCTCCTACGGAGCGACCGCCTGCATGCTCACGTGTATGCCGTTGCTCTCACCGATCCTTTTAGCCAATAGCACAACACGGCAACAAAGTTTGAAAGTTTTACTCCCGATCAGTCTAGGGCGTATCAGCGGCTATATTTTCCTCTCCCTCATCGCCTATCTCGGAGCAACTAGGATGAAATCTCTTATCAGTGACACAACATCGATGGGATATATGCTTGGCAGTGTCACCCTGATCCTCGCAGGACGGTTGTGGTTTTCACTAAGAGCGTCTGCCTCATGTTGCAGTTCTATACCCACTATTCCGCAGGGCAACGTCGCTCTATTTATGACCGGAATGCTGCTCTCGATGTCAATATGCGCGCCCGTTGTCACCATGATGACACTCAGTGCCACAACTACTTCTGTTGGATGGGCGATAGCCTATGGCTTGGCCTTCGGTCTGGGTGCGACACTACTATGGTTTCTCTTTTTTTCGGTGGTTCTCACGGCCATTCTCAAAGAGAGTCTCAACCATCTCTCACAGTATCGGAATATTTTACAGCACATAGCCCCGATCCTCCTCGCAGGTGTCGGCATAGCTATTTTTACAGGATGGATACGGTTATGAACAAAGCCTTCGGAATTTCATTCGCTTTTCACTCATTGATGGCACTCTTTCCCCTTTTACTGCTCACTTCAAGACATCCTCCCCTTCAGCCGTTTGTACTCCCGATAAAACATATCACCTTGCTCTCCCCTGCGGTTTCGGCGGTCACCCCCTCTGTCCAACCAAAACGTCCTGTACCTGTAAAATCGCCGGAACCTATTTTGGCCACACCCATAGACCCTCTATCCTCTCCTATTTCTCCTCTCCAAAAAACGGTATCAACGCCGACGCTACAAGCTTCCACCCAGCAAATAGCACCACCGATCATTTCCAATACACCGCCCATTATCGCCGTAAAACCCTCTACGGCACCTGTTGCACCACCCGTTCAAGTTCCCGCTAAACCCGTACAAAAAGCCGATTTAACGAACGAAATGCAATCCTTTAAAGCATCGTTGCGAACCAAAATCAAGCAACTGCTCCAGTATCCCCCCTCTGCGCGGCGGCGCGGAATGGAGGGAGAAGTGAATGTCCATTTTGTTCTCGAAAATACGGGAGCTATCCATGACATTACGATCAATCAAGGGGAGAGTATCTTCCATGATGCCGCCAAACTTGCCGTTGCTTCCGCATCCGGTATTAAAATACCCGATCAATTATCCGAATCTTTTCCCAAAGAGATGCAATTAACCCTCGAATTTAAACTCGATTAGAGGGGGCTTTTATGATATAATCGCGCCATTATTTAGCCCCTTTAGAAGGTATTCTTATGCACCAAACCATTACAGAAAAAATATTTTCCGACCACGTCGGTCGACCCGTCTACGCAGGTGAAATCATCCGCTGTCCTATTGATATGGTGATCGGAAACGACATTACAACTCCGATCTCGATCAAAGCATTCGAAGATTCAGGCGCGACGGCACTTGCCAACCCAAAGGGGTTCTCCATCGTCCTTGATCACTTCATCCCTGCCAAAGATATTGCCTCTGCCAACCAAGCGCGTATCAGCCGTGATTTTGCGAAAAAATATGCAATGAAACACTTCTTCGATGAAAAAGACATGGGGATTGAACACGCATTGCTTCCTGAAAAAGGGCTCGTAGTTCCGGGTGACGTTATCATCGGTGCTGACTCCCACACGTGTACTCACGGAGCATTGGGAGCTTTCTCTACAGGGATGGGTTCAACCGATTTGGCATTTGCCATGATTACAGGGGGGAACTGGTTCAAAGTTCCTGAAAGTATCAAAGTTGTCCTCACAGGAAAACCGGGACACTACACGACGGGTAAAGATATTATCTTAGAAATTATCCGCCTTATCGGCGTTGATGGTGCCCTCTATCGTACCCTTGAGTTTACAGGAAGTACGATCCAATATCTTAGTATGGATGACCGTTTCAGTATGTGTAACATGGCAATCGAAGCGGGGGCAAAAAGTGGTATCGTCGCGTATGATGCAATCACAGCAGAATTTTTAGCCGATAAACCTCTCGCACGTGAACCGAAAATTCACACTTCAGACAACGATGCGACGTACGTCCAAATCCTTGAAATCGATGTCGGAAACCTCGAACCCGTTATCGCATACCCATTTTTGCCATCCAACGGTCACAGCCTTAGCCAAGCCGTGAGTGATGGTATCAAAATTGACCAAGCGTTTATCGGCAGTTGCACGAACGGCCGTTTAGGAGATCTTAAAATCGCCGCTGAGATTCTCAAAGGCAAGCGGGTCCACCCCGACGTTCGCCTCATCGTCACCCCCGCGACACAGCGAATCGCACGGGAAGCAACCAAAGCGGGCTACATCGACATTATTATCGATGCGGGCGGTGTTGTCTCTAACCCTACGTGTGGTGCATGTTTGGGCGGATACATGGGAATCTTGGGCGATAACGAAGTTGCCATTGCTACGACCAACCGCAATTTCGTCGGACGCATGGGTTCACGCAGCTCTAAAGTTTATTTGGCGAACTCTGCTGTTGCTGCCGCATCGGCGATCACGGGAGTTATCACCGATCCCGCAACCATCCTAAGCTAAGAGGTTTCTCTTAGCACAGCTTCTCTGATCAACAAAGTTGTAAAAAGTGGAGAGTCATTCACAGGGATGTAATTTTTTACCGTAAACGCTCAATACACTCTTCCGTAAGTCCAGTTATCAAAGAGATCGTTTTATTATCAAGATTTTGAGAAATTGATTTTTGGGCAATTTCAATGGCCTTTACTTCCATCCCTTTTTCCATCCCTTTTTCCATCCCTTTTTCCATCCCTTTTTCCATCCCTTTTTCCATCCCTTTTTCCATCCCTTTTTCCATCCCTTCTTCTCGACCTTTCTCAATGCCCTGCGCCAGTCCTTCTTCTCTCCCCTTAGCAAGAGCCGTATCCCTAGCTTTTCTTAGCGCATTCTCTTCATCTCTCTCTTTCATAGCAACCCAATCATAGACTCTCATATCTTCTTTATTCCATTTGTATCGTGTCGCTATTAAGAATGCTTCATTAAATTCGGGTATCTCTTCGTATTGTTTGGGGATAAAATCCAA
>JAPLGM010000001.1 GCA_026390165.1 Campylobacterales bacterium | reverse complement strand
CTGGTAAGCTATATGATCTTGCCTGTTCTCGTGCTTGTTCTGATATCTCTTCTTGGAATATTGTCAATAAATCTCTGGTCATTTTTAGCCTTTTTAGGGTCTATAAGCAATAAATGTTCTTAGTATCGGAATGGGCTACTAAACGCCATTATCTGTTATCTTCACAATCAACACTAGCAAATTTTAACCCAATTATGAAATTATATTTGTCGTATTATTCAAAGATAGTTGCAACCGCAAATCCATTTAACAAAGATGATGACGAATACTTCACAACAATTTTAATCGAAGTCCATTAATTCCGATATAATAAAAAAAATGGTCAGGTATTTAAACCCTACGTCAGAAAAATAAGTATATTTTCAACGCTTGATCCGTTTTTGAATAGCAGTACAGTCTGACATGCTGAAACCTGCATGTCAGTTAGCCAAATGGCTGCCATAGACTCGTATCGGAGCTTGAAAGACTATGTATAAAGATAAAACATGAATCTCCCAACGAAACAAGCTCAGTGGCTCAATAAAGCAACGGTCGTACAAGGCCTCCAACATTTTCTCGCGGCACTCGTACTGGTAAGCTTGGCCGCCGGCTTGAGGGTGTGGCCGCTACAAGTGTTAGGGTCGGAGCTCGCATGGGTAACATTCTATCCTGCGGTGATTGCCGTTGCACTTTATGCGGGACTTTATACCGGGTTGCTGGCAACCGTGCTTGCCTGTATTTCAGTCGCATTTCTGTGGCCTCTATTTTCTATACACCCTTTTATCGAGAACCGTTTTGACCTTCTAGAAATGGCTATTTTTGCCATCACCTCCGGTTTTATTGCCTACCTTGTTGAAGCCATGCGGCGTATGCACAAGAGACTCATGCAGGCCGAATCAGCATCGAAGATAAGTAGCGAACGCGAACAATTCATCCGGAGCATCGTTGATGATATACCCAATATGATCGGCTATTGGGACAGGAACCTACGTTGCCGCTATGCCAACAATGCCTACCGTGAGTGGTTCGGAAAGTCGCCCGAGGAGATTATCGGTATCACGTTTATGGATCTGGTGGGTGAGCAGCTGTTTGCTCTGAATCAACCGCATATTCACCGAGTTCTGGCCGGAGAACAACAGCGTTTTGAACGGACTTTGAACAAAGCTAATGGAAACGTAGGTCATATCATCGGACACTATATCCCCCATTTCGATGTCGATGGTACGGTCAAAGGATTTGCGATTCAGTCCAGCGAAGTGACCTTTCTCAAAGAAACCGAGGCGAAACTCGAACTGGCCGCATGCGTCTTTAAGAACACCCTCGATGGTGTCCTCATCACTGATGCCAATGGGATCATTCTGTCGGTCAATCCAGCTTTCACCGAGATAACTGGCTATTCGGGGGAGGAGGCTATCGGACATAACCCCAACATTCTTAAATCCAATCAGCACGATCGGGCATTTTATGCTTCAATGTGGACGGAGATAGCAACGAAGGGGCGGTGGAGAGGAGAGATATGGAACCGACGTAAAGACGGAGATCTTTACCTTCAGCGGATGACCGTCAGCATGGTTCGCGACGCGGACGGTGAACCTGTCCGCTATGTATCGATATTCAGCGACATTACCACTCTTTGGCGTAAAGATGAACACATAAAGCATTTGGCTTTTCACGATGCCTTGACCGACTTGCCGAATCGTATCTTGCTGATGGATCGGATAAACCAAAGACTTATCAATTCCAATCGTGAACAGTACACTTTGGTACTGATGTTTATCGACCTTGACGGATTCAAACTCGTCAACGACCATTTTGGACACAACGTCGGAGACGATCTGTTAAAGGAAGTGGCGAAAAGGCTCCTGGCTCTGGTGCGGGAGTCCGATACCGTGGCCCGCGTAGGCGGCGACGAGTTTATAGTCGTCCTCAACAATCCGAAAGAAAAAGACGAAATTGCGTATATCGCCAACCGTGTTGTCAGCTCGATCAATGAACCTATGGAAATTCTCGGTGAAGTGCTCCATGTAGGAGCATCCGTTGGCATCGCCATATTCCCTGACGACGCAAGTACATCCGTTGATTTAATCAAGAATGCCGACACGGCAATGTATGCCGCCAAAGAGTCGGGCAGGAATAAGATTCATTTTTTCTCGCCTAAATAATGTCACAAAGAGGCAAATGAGGTTAATTAGACTGTATTAGAGGGGGTTAAAGGGTATGATGGCGGCAGTTAGTCTCCCATCTAAGCCCTGTTTTGTGAGGTTTTAGAGGTGTAGTAAAAAATAAACTACATTAAAAACTACATTAGCGTCAAAGTGACTCTAATTTTGAAGATGATAGCACGGGGGTGATTACTACCTGCTAAAAATTAGCCAAAAAAAAAGGCGGGGCACTTAAGCCACCGCCGTTTCTTCTATCCGTTAATCAGACGGAAAGAGTGTCGCATCTTGAATACGTCGAAATTGTACCATATTATTTTTAGATTGTATTGCTTTCTTTTGGGTGATGTGAGAGGATATAAAGCGTCAAAAGGTGGGAATGTTCGCCCCGTTACCCGTTCGGGCTTTGTAGGGGCTGTGAGGGAGAGTTAAATCAAGACTTCGCTCTTTACAATTAACAATTTTGTGATTCCTTCCCCGCTTATCTCTATGGAATACTTAAGCACGGAATTGTGCGCATCATCCTGATATTAAAATTCTGATGTTTTACACTCTCCCCAAACTTGGGGCGGTCTCCTCTTTAATGGTGAATTATCGGACGGCGGAAAATTTCGCTCTCCTTTTTAGGTGTGAATTTTTTTACCCGAAACCCTTACTAATCCCGTCATAATGGGGTTTTGAGTTTCCCATAACTCGTGAATTTTCTATCGGACTTTTATCGGATTTTTATATGCCCATTAACGTGTTCATTTGGCTATTCACTATCTCTGATAATCTCCTCATGGACGGGCTTTGCTCATTCGCTTTGTGTTCATAATATCGCCCATATTTTGCTGTTCCCTTTTAGTGTTTCCTTTTGTGTTCCCTTTTTCTTTTGACCCTAACCGTAACCTCACCGTTCTCCCTTAGGGTTAAAAGTCTCAAACCCTTGCCGTAATCTTGCCGTTGTTTTTTCTTTTATAGGTGTTGAATTCCTTGTTCGGAAACTTGTCTTAATCTCGTCGTAGAGGGGCTTTGCTTGTTCGGTTACTGTTGAATTCTGCTGTTGCTTTTTAAGTGTGTCCTTTCGTTTATAAAGTACAGTAATTACGGGGTTTAAGTGTGTCTTTTTTGTTGTTGTATCTTTATTGCTTAAAAGTGACCGTGATCGCCGTATCTTTGAATAATGGGTATTGTCTCATTATCGCCTTGATCTTCTTTTGTGCTTTGGCTTCGAGTGCTTTGCGCTGTTTGCTGTTCATTGGTTCCCCCTGATGGTGTTTATGATCTCTTTCATATCGTGGAGCGGTATCGCTAAGACTTTGACGTTTGGTATCGAGATGGTGAACTCTATTCGCCACAATGGAGCGATTAACCCGTTCTTGATTGCTTTGTTGTAGACGATTATTTTCTCAATCATTGAAATGTTGGGTGTGTTGATGTACACACTATCTTTAAAGTGAGTGAGATTAAACCGCTTTGATAGCTCTTCAAGCGTTGGAGGTGTTGGCGTGTCGTAACATACGTCAATACTTGAAACGTCTCTTAGAGTGCTTACAATGCTTTTGATGGTGGCATTGTTTGGAGGTGTTGAGGTGTATTGTTTCATTCCGAAGATAACCATTACTGCTATGTTGTAACGAGGGCGGTCAATATTGCTATTGAAATAGTAAACATTCTCTTTGTTGAGCTGATAGGCTGATGTGATTTCATCCTCTTTGAGTCTCTTTTTGAGCTTTGAGGAAATGTTAGAGGATAGGGTGATCTTATTCCACGCACCTAATTTTTGAAGATGTTTCAATTTGTGTTCTTTATTGAATTGAATACGGATGGTGTCGATTGCAAAATCTATCCCGTGATCTTGGTTAAAATCATTGAGGAAATTTTCTATCTCTTCGAGTATTTTTCGCATAATCGACCCACTTTTTCTTTTCTCTTGATATTAGATTTTATAATTCTTAGAGGGGTACACTACGGGAGGGTTTTCTTAAAGTGCATTATTTCGGCATTTTCACGACCTCAAACAAAACCCAGTCCCACCGTGGATAGAGGCTCATTTTTGGGTATCTCTTTTACTCCTTAACCTCATCCAACGTTTAGATGGTATTAGACTCTATTATACCGTGTACTTTTTTGAACCTTAAGAGGCGTTTTTGAGAGTTTCATCACCCCGAAATGGAGTGATTATTCATTATCCCTATTTGGTATCATCGGGTGCTTTCACTTGATCTTGTTGAGACTCACGATATTTTTTTAAAAATGCGTTTGCCTTGGTATGATTAAAAATATCTCTGAGCTTAAAACGCTTTTTTCCGTCTTGCATCCAGTAGCTATAAATTATTCCCTCTTTTTCCAATTCGATCATGTATTGGTTCCCATTGGAGATATTAAAATTCGCCGCTGTTTTTGCCCCTGATTGCATGATAGTTGAGAGAATTTTCGCTTTGTGTGTTGTACTCATAGCTGAATTCCATCCCATTTGAGGTTCTTGCATAACTCATCTTGTATCGCTTGAATGTCTCCCCCTAAATGATCGAGGATTTTGCAAAACGTACTATCGTTTGGGATAACGCTTTGTACTGTAAAGATACGGTTTTGTATCATAGTGAATGTCGGGATAGCATCCTGATGATCGAGTATCTTTGCTACGTCTATCTCATTTTGTAATTCAAGGATGAGCAATAATTGATCTTTGCATTTCATACCGCAACCCCCATAACTGCACGTTCGATAAATGCGTCTAAATCAGATTTAGCCCATACGGTCACACGTGGTGATAATTTAATAGGGGTGATTTTCCCCTGCTTGCTGTATAGCCAAACTGTAGCGGGGGATACTTTCAGATAATCGGACACTCCGTCCACTCGTTTAAATTCTTCCATTGTATTAACTCCTATTGCGTTGTGTTAAACGCATTAGACTAAAAATAAAGGCTCAAAATATTAGAAAATAGGTCTTCACCATAATTACATTTTTTTGCCAATTAGTCAGTATGTGGAAAATTCCACGCCTGAATATTTCGCCAATTTTTTTGGCATTGAAATATTGATCTAATTTCTGTTACGTTGCATGTGAATTGGTTTCAATAACCTATGTAATAAAATGGTGAAATGAAGAAGATAATTATAGCTGAATATTATAATGTAGTCTAATTGAATATAAACCCCTATAATTAGGGTTTATTAGATGTATATGGCTCTTTTTAAAGTCCGAAACTTAAACGTATAAATAGCTTTTATGCTTTTTTTACCCCATCCAAATAATCCGCCCACCATTGCAATAATTCCCTCATTTGTTCGGTGTAATCGGCTTTGTGGGTGTAGGCTCTTACTGCTTCGTTTCGTTCGTTATGATCTATGCAACGCTCTCTTACTTCAAAGGACGCTTTGTGTTGTGTGGCGTATGTTTCGGTCAATGATCGGAATGTACCCCTAAAGCTGTGTAACGTTTGTTTACGTCCGTTTACCTCATCGACAAAACCCATTATGCGCAGTGCTTTGTTTCCAGACTCTTTGTTGACGTGTACTTTATTATTTCTAGCCCCGTGAAATACCCACACGCCCCATCCCGTTATTGCTTGGATTTCTTTGAGAATAGATACTGCTTGATGAGGGAGAGGGAGGATAAAATCGGATAAGTTTTTATTTTTCACTTTCATTTCTGAGCGTGGTATCGTGATAATCGCTTTCTCAAAATTCACACTCTCCCATTTGAGAGTACAAAGATTTTCAGCTCTCAAAGGTAGCAACGTCACGAAGCGTAAAACATTTTTAACGATTATTCCCCCGTCTCCTTTGTAAACCTCAATGGCTCTCAAAAGTTCCCCTAATATTTTCTCATCGGTTATTTTTGCAAAGTTCTTTTTTTCAGTTTTAGGGACAACGCTTTTATCTATTTTGTGGGTGATGTTGATGTCGGCGTATTCGTGACTCACTGCATACGTCCACAACCTCACACAATCAGCAAAGAGACGTTTAGCGGTGTCGGCTGTCGTCTTCGCTTTTTGGGTAATGGCTCTCATTAGCTCACCGTGTGTGATCTCCCCTATTTGTTTGGAAGAGATGAGATTATGGTTTTCGTCATACGTGCAAAAATAGGGGAAAATATCACGCTCAAAGTCTCTCTTCTTTTTTATAGCGGTAACTTCCACCACTGTGAGAGTTGATAACCACTCATAGGCTATTTTATGAAACTGCATATTTTCTAACGCTTCGATTTTTTCCTCTTCAAGTTTGACAATTGCCTTGATCTCTTTTTTTTCTTGGATGGGGTCAACACCTGTGGAAACTTTTACTTTGAGTTCGTCACGCTTTTCTCTTGCTTGCTTGAGGGATACGGTCGGGTAGGTTCCTGCTGTAGTAGCTTTTGGTTTCCCGTCAATGGTGTAGCGTATCTCCCATATCTTCTTACCATCGGGTTTAATAAGGAGCTGTAAGCCGTTCCCATCGGATAGAGTGTACTTTTTATCTTTTGGTTTTGCGTTCTTGATTTCGGTATCGGTAAGCGGTGATACTTTTTTATTAGCCACATTATCCCTTTTGCAATGTAGGTTATTTTAACTACATTAGAGGTCATTATTACAAAACTACATAAAAAACTACATTAAGAAAGTGGATTGTATTAAATGGGATTAGACGCTATTAGAGGGTAATTAGGGGTTAAAGTGCCTATTTTATGGAGTTTTGAGAGGTTATTTAGACTGTATTAGAGGGGGTTAAAGGGTATGATGGCGGACAGTTAGGGGTTCGAACCCTAGATAGGTTGCCCTATACACGCGTTCCAGGCGTGCGCCTTCGACCACTCGGCCAACTGTCCATGATAATGAAGAATGTAATTGTATCTAATATATCTTAAAACGTATCAAAAATGGCTATGATATGTGTAAAACATCTATAATAAAGGTTTTTTATGCGTCCTGATCAACGATTTTTTACTGTTAGTGATGATTTCCGCTCCCCTTATGCCCGTGACCGTGATCGAATTATCCATTCAGGAAGTTTTCGTCATCTTGAATACAAAACGCAGGTGTTTCTTAACTCTCAAGGGGACTTTTTTCGTACCCGTCTCACCCACAGTATTGAGGTAAGTCAGATCGCCCGCTCCATTTGTTCTCATCTTGGACTTCAAGAGTCTCTTGCTGAATCGATTGCCCTTGCTCATGATTTGGGACATACTCCGTTTGGTCATATTGGTGGGGATACGCTTGATGAGTGTTTGAAAAAAAAAGGCTTTGAGCATGGATTTGAACATAATTTTCAAAGTTTTCGGGTTGTAACACTATTGGAACAGCGTTATAAAGCATTCTTGGGGTTAAACCTCACCTACGCGACCCTTGAAGGAATTTTAAAACACTCCTATCCTTATAATAAGTCATTTTTACCCTTAACAGTTCGTAATTCGTTTGATCTCGATACCCATCCCAGCATTGAGGCGATGATCGTTGATCGTGCGGATGAAATTGCTTACATCACACATGATATTGACGATGGTGTTGCGTCGGGACTGATCACGTTTGACTCTCTCAAATCAAGCGAACTGATTCAAACAATTTTACAAAAAGTGGTCGCTGAGGGGATACGTGAAGATGAAGATGAGATGTTTCGCTACCGTTTTAGCTCCCATCTTATCAACCATTTGGTCTACTCTCTCTTGGAATATTCACGGGATAAAATCGATAACACACAAGTGTTAGCTTCTGTTATTGATTCCAAAGAGGCTATCCCTGTCGGGTTTGCACCCGAACTGGAAACGCAAATCAAGAAACTCAAAAAGATTCTCTTTCAAACGCTTTATCAGCATAAAGATATTGTCCGTAAAATGTTCGCAGGAAAGCAGGCGATTATCGGAGTGTTCAATGCCTTGATGGAAGAGCCAAAAATGTTGCCCCCCTATTTCTATAATCAATTAGAACTTCGTAATCAGCATCGTGTTGTCAGTGACTATATCGCGAGTTTGTCCGATCGGTACGCGATGAAACTTTATAATGAGCTGTATGGGAGGGAGGGATAGGTGCTATAATTCCTTCATGAATACAATAGCAATTATCGGTGGTGGTGCAAGTGGGATGATGGCGGCAATTATTGCAGCTAGAGAAGGTGCGGATGTTACGATTTATGAGCACAATAACAGCGTTGGAAAAAAGATTTTAGCCTCAGGCAATGGTCGTTGCAATATTATCAATACAACTGCCTCTGTAGCTGATTATGCAGGGAAGAATCCACACTTTGCAACCTACCCCCTTCAACAACTCCCTTTTTCAGCATTTGAAACGTTTTGTCACTCGATTGGTTTACTCCTTGATGTCAAAGAGGATGGACGATGTTATCCGTTGTCCAATGAAGCAAAAGCGGTGTTAATTGCATTTAAAAGTGCCGTTGCAGAAGCTGGGGTGGAAATCTTCACCGAAAAAAAAGTGACCTCAATCACGAAAGAGAAAGAGGCTTTTATCGTTGTCTGTGATGGAGAAAAGAAATCATACGATAAAGTGCTAATTGCCACAGGCTCCGAAGCAGCACCCCAACTAGGAGCAACAGGAGATGGGTATAGTTTTGCCAAAAGTTTCAGTCACACGATCATCCCCACGTATCCCTCACTCGTGCAACTCCATCTCAACTCCAAACATCCTCCCAAAATGGCAGGGGTAAAAACATTTGCCGAGGTGACACTTATCATTGATACCAAATCGATACTAAAAGTTCAAGGGGATATTCTTTTTGCTAGTTATGGTATTTCGGGGTTAGCGATTTTGGATATTAGCCAGATGGCATCGTATGCTTTAATGAAAAAGCAACGGGTTACGATTGCAATCAACTTGCTTCCCCATTTTGACTCCCAATCCCTAGGCGATACGCTCGAAAAACTTTTTGTTTCTGTCCCCCACCACACACTTGAAACTCTCCTTTCTACCCTTTTACCGACGAAAACACTCCCCTGTCTCCTCGAAGAGGCTCGAATGGAACGCTCCACGATTGTCTCTAAAGTTACCGCTAAAGAGATTCAAAAACTGACTCATCTCCTCCAAAACTGGCAGTTTGAGGTTACCGATACCCATGGATTTAAACATGCGGAGGTAAGCGGTGGCGGTGTGGCTACGGCAGAAGTAAGCAATAAAACGATGGAATCAAAGCTTATCAAGGGGCTTTATTTTTCGGGTGAAGTTTTGGATATTGTGGGTCGACGTGGAGGTTATAATTTTAATTTTGCGTGGGCTAGCGGATTGATTGCGGGAAAAGAGATGGGGAAGTAAGGTGCATATTTCCTTTTTTTCCTATTCACTTACTGCTACATAAATACGGAATTTAAGTTCCTCTGAATACTCATCTTCTTCTATAATCGATTTTATAATGTCGAGTAATAGATCATCCTTGATTTTACCCTCAGCTAGCCAAACAACGATATTTTCCATTTCTTGAACAAACTTTTTTACACAATAGTCATAGCCATTAAGCTCCAAGAAATAAGCTCCGAGCGTTAGGCTAGAGCGCTTATTTCCGTCTGAAAAAGGATGAAATTTGTTGACGGCGTAAACTAAATGTTTAAGCTTTTCCTCGAATGACGGATAATACATATCATTTTGTATATGTTCTAGCGCACTATCAAGCAATCCTATCTCACGATACCCATGAAGTCCGCCACTATTTTCTATAATCCAGTCATGAACCGCAATAGCATGTTTGGTATCAAAGTAGAAAATTTGAAGTATTATCATCGATCTTTTAACCGTTTCAAAACAGCTAGTGTTTCGGGGTCAGATAGCCTCTCTTCCAAGGATTTACTTGTTTCGCCCAAAAATTTATCAAAATCACCTTGTGGCACTGATTGAATATGGCTCTCTAGCTTATGATGAAGGACATCCCTAAAGCATAAATCACGGCTTGCCATTTTTACTCTTGCATCATTTATGTGTGGTATTAAATAAGGATTTTCAGATGCTTTTATGATGAGATTGTCAAGTTCAGATGCAGTTAATTTTCTCCCTAATTGCTCATACTCTTGCTTCATCTCAACCGCCAAACCATTCTCGAAACTGGCAATCACATTAAGAACTTCAGCATACATAGTCTCTCTTGCTTTGTCTTTTTCGGCAAGATTGAGGATTTTCTTATATTCTTCCGCATTTTCTAAAAAAACAATTTTATAAATTTTATTGGTATAAACTCCGTATTTCCATTTTCCCATATTAAGATAATCGTCAAGTGCATCGGTAAACTCTTTTCGATAGCTATGTTCTTTATAGGAGGAAGATAAATACTCTTCATCTCTTTGGTTGATGTATTTGGTATGCCCGCCTGCTTTTTGCGCTACTACATCAATGACAATATCTAAAATTTTACTTCTTATGGCTTTTGCTTTTTCACTTTCGGTAACGAGCATGGCAATGTTGAGTACTGCTCTAAAAGAAAACGCCCCTAACGACGGAGCTTTAGATATGTCGACGACATCAATGTCGTCGACATAAGCTTTAAAATCCTTTAGATCTTTGCCTTTTAAAACTCTATATCCATTTTTAAGAAGTTCTTCTTTATTACTTTCTAAATATCTATCAATAGTCCGCTCATCTATAGCTAGTAAATTAGCTACTTGCGCTTTAGTAAACACATTCGCATCTCTCCAAAAAATACCGCCTAGGGATAGATTAGATTCTATCTCTCCCACTGCGTAATGATTATTTAAAATATTTTGTCTGCTTACCGTTGATGATGTTAAATTTTTAGTCATATTCTTTCCTAATTAGGTTTGAGCAAATGCGATTTCTTGCTTTTGCGATTACATTAACAAAATTGCTCCATTATTCGGGTTCATAAATATTATTTTTAGGGGTATTATAGCGAAAGAGTTCAAATAGAAGATTTCAACTTTGCATGGGCTAGCGGAATGATTGCGGGAAAAGAGATGGGGAAGTAAGCGCGAAAGCGCACTTACTTATTTTTTTGCGTAACGTTTACGATCGGTTGGATCCAACCATTTTTTACGGATACGGATAGTAAGAGGAGTTACTTCAAGAAGTTCATCATCTTCGATCCATTCCAATGCACGCTCAAGGTTCATATCACGAGGTGGTACGAGTTTGATCGCTTCGTCTGCTCCTGATGAACGGACGTTTGATTGCGCTTTTCCTTTGATCGGGTTAACGTCAAGGTCATTGGTTCGGCTATGCTCACCAACGATCATCCCTTTGTATACTTTTGTTTGAGGATTAACAAACAATACTCCACGCTCTTGCAAGTTTGCAAGGGAGAATGCCAAGGTAACACCGTCTTCCATAGAGGTTAATGCTCCGTACTGACGGCTCTCAACACCACTTGCCGTGTATGGGCGGAATTCAAGGAATGAGTGGTTCATAACACCCTCTCCTTTGGTTTCTGTCAAGAATTGTCCACGGAAACCAATAAGTCCACGCGCAGGGATAACGAACTCTACACGTGTAAAGCCCTCACCCATTGGAACCATCGCTGTCATTTCTGCTTTACGACGACCAAGACGCTCGATGATGCTTCCTGCAAACTCTTGAGGAAGATCTACGACGAGGTGCTCGAACGGCTCACATTTGACCCCTTCGATTTCACGTATGATAACTTCCGGACGTCCGATACCGAACTCAAAGCCCTCACGACGCATATTTTCAGCAAGAATAGTAATTTGAAGTTCTCCACGTCCTGAAACTTGGAATTTACCCTCACCGATGACTTCACAACGCATTGCAACGTTGGTGTTCATTTCTGCTTCTAAACGCTCACGAATTTTGTTTGACGTGATATGTTTTCCTTCTTGACCTGCAAGTGGAGAATCATTAACCGAGAAGAATACGTTCAACGTAGGCTCTTCAACGTGCATAGGATCCAAAGGCATAGGATTGTTAGGATCACAAATGGTGTCCCCAACATCTACGGTTTCGATACCTGCAAGGGCAACGATGTCGCCCGCTTCTGCCGTTTGGATTTCTGTACGGTTAAGGCCCATAAATCCGATAAGTTTAGAGATTTTACCCTTAACCATTTCGCCGTCTGCTTTTGCAAGGAGGATATTATCCCCTTTTGAAATGCGTCCGTTAAAAATACGGGCAATACCGATTTTACCAACATAATTATCGTAGTCCAATGTGAAAACTTGTAATTGTGTTGGGTTCTCAACATCACCGGTAGGCTCAGGCACTTTGTCTAAGATAGTGTTGAACAAACATGTGAAGTCACCATCAGGATCAGACATGTTTAGTTTTGCCATACCATCACGCGCTGCTGCATAGATGATTGGGAAATCGAGTTGATCTTCCGTTGCGTCCATTGCTACGAAAAGGTCAAATACTTCGTCGACTACGCGCTCAGGATCAGCGGAAGGTTTGTCGATTTTGTTAATGACAACGATTGGCTTGAGTCCAAGCGCTAACATTTTTTTAACAACAAATTTGGTTTGAGGCATAACACCCTCGTACGCATCGACCAAAATCAATGCTCCGTCAACCATTTTCAATACGCGCTCAACTTCTCCACCGAAATCGGCGTGGCCCGGAGTATCGATAACGTTGATTTTGTGATCGCCGTAGCGAATTGCGGTATTCTTTGATAGAATGGTAATCCCGCGCTCTTTCTCAAGGGCGTTAGAGTCCATTGCTCTTTCGTTGACTTGCTCGTGGCTGCCATACGTTCCAGATTGCTTGAGCAATCCGTCAACTAAAGTGGTTTTACCGTGGTCAACGTGTGCGATGACGGCGATGTTACGAATTTTTTGCATTGAATGTCCTTGTGGGAAGCATAATATTTTCGCGAATTCTATCGAAAAGAAAGTTAAGGATGGTTTAAGTGATTACAATAGCATTTGGAATGTTTTTTGCTTTATAACACTAATTAGTCTCCAAAAAAGGATCGATGATGGTTGTTAAAAGTACTGAGAACAAAACCCCTTCATCCCTTATTGATCTATTGGGGGGAGGTGTTAAAAACAAAACGGCTAAAACGACTGATACGTTTGCCCAATTGTTAGCATCCCTTAATATTCCCGTAAAAGGGGAAAAAAGTTTCGGAGCTATGGTTGATCCAAAAGCTCCTAAAAGTAACGAGACGGTTACATTAAGTACAAAAACAGTTGAAGATCCGTTAAGTGATGAAGAAACCAAAATGATCCCTAATGATATGGTCACCGTGTTGAGCAATGACCAAGTACGTACCCTCATACAAAAAGCGAAAGAGTATCTAAAAAACGAAATTACCGCGAAAGCACCTGAGTATAAAATCGACGTAAAAGCACTCCCTAAGACGCTTATGGGACTTGTAGAAATGGCAAACAAGATAGGGATAGATATGAGTAGTATCACCCTCTCGACCCTTGACGACTCAACAAAAACTCTCTCTAAGGAACTGCCTGCATCATTGCTATCTAAAAGTGTGATCGAGTTAAAAAAGTCTCCGCAAACAGAAACCTCAGCAACGCCAAAAACCCTTGACGTGATGACGCAACTTTTAACGCAAACAAAAGGGATGCAAACGGAGCCAATGCCAATCAAAGCGGCTGTACAACCGTTGCAATCATTGCTTAAAGAACTAGCTAAAACAGCCGATATACCAGTACAACCGGTTCCAGCGCAAGCAGGGTCAGTTCAACCGGTTCCAGCGCAAGCAGTGCCCGTTCAACCGGTTCCAACGCAAGCAGTACCAGTTCAACCGGTTCCAACGCAAGCAGTGCCCGTTCAACCGGTTCCAACGCAAGCAGTGCCCGTTCAACCGGTTCCAGCGCAAGCAGTACCAGTTCAACCGGTTCCAACGCAAGCAGTACCAGTTCAACCGGTTCCAACGCAAGCAGTGCCCGTTCAACCGGTTCCAACGCAAGCAGTGCCCGTTCAACCGGTTCCAGCGCAAGCAGTGCCCGTTCAACCGGTTCCAGCGCAGGCAGTGCCCGTTCAACCGGTTCCAGCGCAAGCAGTGCCCGTTCAACCGGTTCCAACGCAAGCAGTGCCAACGATGGCAGAACAAGAAATTTTGAAACAAATACCAAAAACAGCTACAATTACTTCTACGGATGTTTTGAGAACATTGCTGCGAGGGAATAATGACGTAGAAAAATTAGAGAAAATCAAAGAGAAGAGTCCATCCGGAGAAGAGTCACCCAAACTTCCACAAGTACATACAGAGGGTTCTCTTGAAGTAAAATCTAAAGAGGCGGTACAAAGCTTACGTCATTTCAGCACCGATCTCAAAGAGGCAGCAGAAAATTATAAGCCTCCTTTTACACGTATTACAATGAAGCTTAATCCTGAAAAGCTGGGAGAGGTGGAAGTAACACTTGTTCAACGAGGTAATAATATTCACGTAAACATTCAATCCGCCAATGCAAGCAGTGTTGCATTTCTTGCCCATAATGCCATGGAGTTGCGTACTCAATTGACAGCGCAAGGGGTTATGAATAGCACAATGAATTTTATGTCGGGGGGGGAAAATCAATCTCAAAATCCTAATCCACAGCAACAACAACAACAGCAAAACCGTTTTCAAGCGTATAAATCACTTTCCGAGTTGGAATCGAGTGGCGAGCAGTTAAGTGCTCTTGAAATCATCTTACCGCATTACGCGTAATTTAAGGAGTTTATTATGGCAATTGACGCATTTGGAAATACATTAACGTCCACGACAGCCACCACGACAGCACCATCAAGTGTAACCAACCCTAATAGTGTCTTAGGGAAAGACGACTTTTTGAAACTTCTCATGGTGGAACTAAAGTATCAAGATCCTACCGCTCCGATGGATACGGAAAAAATTCTTTCCCAAACCTCCCAACTCGCGACGTTGGAATCCGCCACAAACACCAATACTGCTCTTACAAAACTGGCAACTTCACTCTCCTCATCGTCGCAATATGCCGGCATTGCCGCCATTGGTAAAATCGCCGATACGGGGAGTAATGCGATCACCTTAGCAGCTGGAAAAACAACTGATTTTGAAATGTATTTTCCAAGTGCGGCTGCAAGTGGTAATGTTAATATTATGGATGTTAATGGTAAAGTATTTAAGACACTGCCCATCGGAGCAACCGATGCAGGAGTTGCCCAATACAGCTGGGACGGTACTGATAATACCGGGGCAAAGCTGGAGGCAGGAACCTATTACGCTGAATCCACCTATACAAAAATAGACGGCACCGCTGGTACAACACGCGTCGGAGTCTATCCGATTCAATCGATCAAATTTGACAGTGGCACAACCTATGCTAAACTCGGTTCTGGCTATGTGGATTTCAGCACTATCAAAGAGATAACAGGAGGATAATCCTATGACACAGGGGTACTATGCGGGAATATCAGGAGTTCTGAGCAATCAATCTGGTATAGACGTTCTTACAAATAATTTGTCCAATGTATCGACAACTGCCTACAAAGGTTCAACGACAGAATTTGCCGATCTTTTTACGCAAGCAATCGTTAGCAGTAATGGTTCTTCCCCCACGTCAGATGATCTAGGAGTTGGGGTGAGGTTGCAAGCAGCGAGTATTCAATTCAAGCAAGGGTCACTGATGGCAAGCGATCGATTTAACGATCTCGCTTTACAAGGGAATGGATGGTTTGGGGTTGTCTCTAACAATCAAACCTCCTATACTCGCGATGGCAGTTTTGTATTTGATACCTCTCAAAAAGTGAGTGGTGATGTCAACTCCTCTACGGCACGCCTTACCACAGGCGATGGTCAATATGTGACAGGGACAATGCTCACCAATTTCGCCTATAACGGAGAATTTGATTATGGGGATAAAACAACAAACGCAGCTGTCGGAGCTTATGTTCTCAATAATCCGACAAGTGATGTCCCCTTGGCAGGAGTCAGTAAACAAAGTACGTTAGAATTTCCAACACGGCTTGCCTATCCCGTCACACCGACAACCCAAACCCATTTTTCCGGCAATCTCGGAATAACGGATGAATCGCGCACAATCAGCAGCGATGTTATTAGCAGCTCCAACGAAAAAAATACGTTAAAGCTCACCTTTACCAAAAGTGCAACGCAACCATCAGATGGAGTTGCATGGGATGTTGTCGCTACGGTAACTTCCAATGACGGAACTAAAACCTACGATACTCAAAACGGTCAAGCAATTTTTAGTACGTCCGGAGCACTCAGTAGTTTTAACATCCCCTCTGTCAATAACAATGGGACACCTGTTTCGGTCGATTTAGGGACGAACTACAGCGGTGTTATCTCTACCGACGGAGTTGGGGTGAGCGGCTCTTCAATGTCAGACGGTATATCAGGAGGAACACTGACGAAATACGAGATCAATTCTGAGGGTACGATCATTGCCGATTTTTCCAACGGTCGTCAAAGTGCTATCGGCCGTGTTGCGGTATACCATTTCCAAAATGACCAAGGCTTAACCAGTGAGGGGGGGACGTACTACTCAGCAAGTGACAACAGCGGGAAACCCGTGTTTTGGACCGACAAATCGGGAAATGCGATTAGCGGGGCAGAGGTCAGAAGCGGTTATTTAGAAGGGTCAAATGTAGATTTAGCGGTTGGATTAACTGATATGATCGTTATGCAACGTTCGTATGAAGCTAATTCAAAAACAATCACGACTGTCGATGAGATGATCCAAAAAGCACTGCAAATGCACCGCTAATTGTTGGATCATTTTTTGCTTATAATTTCTAATTTATATAAATAAAAAGGATTTGCTATGATGAAGTCACTCGACTCTGGCGTCAGCGGTTTGCAATCGCATCAGATTGCAATGGACGTTGAATCTAACAATATTGCCAACGTTAATACCATCGGTTATAAGTATTCACGCGCCAATTTCTCCGATTTATTGGCACAAACAAGTCAAATCGCAACAGCTCCTCAAGGTGCACTTGGAGGGAAAAATGCGGTTCAAATCGGATTAGGAGCAACCGTCAATTCCGTCACAAAAATTATGTCCCAAGGCTCTATCCAAAATACCGATAAAAATACCGACGTCGCAATTCAAGGGGACGGGTTTTTCGTTGTCTCCAGCGATGGGGGAAGCACTTATAAATACAGCCGTTCGGGCGACTTTAAATTTGACGCTGCTGGTAATTTCGTTGACAACAACGGCTTTATCGTCCAAGGGTGGACACGAGACAAAAAGACTGGTCTCGTCGATGCGACGACACCAATCACCAATATTCAGATCGCACCTGGACTAACGACACCCGCTAGTCCAACAAGTAAAGTGGACATCAAAGCAAATTTAAGTGCAGGGGATACGGTAACGCAATTTAAACCTATTTATACCCTAGACACAATCCAAGCAAATACCAATGGAATTGATGGGTTACCGGCAACTTCCGATGATGACCGCCCTGAAAATTTCAACGTTCTTTTTGATGCCAGCGGTAATTCACTCAATCTTCAAAACGGTCAAGGCAACTGGACCAGCTATACCCCATCTATACTCCGCAATACGATTGCCGCTCCATCAGCGCTCGGTGGCACTGTCTCATTTACCCTCAATAACGTCGACATGTCTGTATCCTTTGCAGGTGGCGAAACAGCTACACAAGCGACGAGTGCTATCGCAGCAAAAATCAATGCCAATACGGCTACAACGGGAGTCAGTGCAACAGCTGATCCGAGTAATCCTGCTATACTAGTCCTTACCAATGACAATACACGAGGGACAGCGGCCTCCACTAAAAATATTGACCTCTCAGTAGTTTCCGATACTGCTATAACAGGGTTGACAAATGGCAAAGATATTACGGCATTTCAATACGTGTTTACTAATTCCGGTGCCGTTCCGGTGAGTGAGCCCACTCCGTCAATAACAGCAAGAACATTTACGACAACCGAAGATTTACGGGCACAAATGCAATTGGATGCCAATCTTGTAGGAGATGCTCATAATTCTACCCCTTTTGGCAGTGCGATCACAACGGCTGCGGCCGCAGGAATTTCACAAGTCAGCACGTTTGATGCCGGACCCGATAGTAAACCTATCGATGTGGGAATGATATATAATGCAACCATCAACGGAACCACTGTCAGCTATACCTCTGTTGCAGGTGATACAAGTGTACAAGTGGCAATAGGACTTGCCGCTGCTGTTACGGGTGCTGGCTTGGGAGTTACGGCAGCAGCTACGGCAAATGGACAATTTACCGTAACGGAAAATGCTAGTGCAGGGGCTGGATTCACTGCGTCAAGCAGCATTACGGGGAACGGTATTTTAGATGGTAAAATCACCGTAGATACCAATGCCCTAGGGCAATTTGAAATCAAAAATCCAGGAAGTTCCAGTAGCGATGAATATGACCTCCGTCTTTCCGTTACAGGGCTCACAGGTCCGGGTGTTGTCGAAAATACCCGTTTCACTCAAAACTTTCAAACACTATCAGGGACGCTAACCGCCGGTTCAACCATTACACGCACGAGCCAAGCATTTAATGCGGCCACCCACGCGGCCAGCATAGATGTCTTCGACTCTTTGGGGACCAAACACACGTTGCAACTCAATTTCCGTAAAAGCGAGCTCTCTTCAACGGGCGGAACCGTTTGGACGTATGAGGTTAGCGTTCCTGCTCCAGGAAACATCGGCGGTTCTATAAACCCTAATGAGTTAACTAATATTGATGCAGGGCGTATCAGCTTTACGAATACGGGAGCACTTTCGAATGCAACCATCCCTAGTATCACCTATACCGCCAACAATGGATCAGCCCCCAACCAAACGGTAAACCTCAATTTTGGTACTATTAATGGATTTGACGGTATCACCAGCTTCGATAACCCCTCAGGGACCAGCGGTATCTCTCAAGATGGTTATCCAGGGGGGGATTTGGTCGGGATACGAATCGACCAAAGCGGTACTCTAATAGGATCATTCACCAATGGTCGCTCTTTTGGTTTGGCACAAATTTCAATGGCAAAGTTTACCAACAACGAGGGGCTTATGAATGACGGGGGCAATGTCTTTCTCCAATCGGCCAACTCTGGTGACCCGATCATCGGTACAGCAGCAACAGCAGGACGCGGATTTATGCAATCCTCAGCACTTGAAGGTTCCAACGTCGATTTGTCAAAATCGCTTACGAATCTCATCGTTATCCAACGGGGATATCAAGCAAATGCCAAAACAATCACCACGGCGGATACCCTCTTGGAAACATTACTTGGTATTAAAAGGTAGCTTTTAAAGGGGAAGTTGCTCAGGAGGAGTAGCCTGAGCGCTTTGATCTTAAGGAGTATCGAAAAAATGAAAACTCCCCGTTGGCTGCTGCGACCAATTGGGATATCATAATTATGCAACTTTTTAGTAAATGAATAGTAATCCCGTTATAATTACACTATGCGACATCGAACCCTTAAAAAAAATAAAAAAATATCCCTATCCGCTCCTCAAAAAATTGCTTACGCCCCTTTTTGGTCACGTGCACTAGGATTAATCACCGATATTTTTATGATTGGATTACCTATTTCCCTCATCATCATCTTTCTCTTCGGCTATGATCAAACCCATACAGCAGGGGGGATGGATGTACTTATGCAAAATAAAGAAGCACTCAAAAATCCCCCTAATCCCCTTGGTTCGCTGACACAGCTCCTCTTGTTTATGTCTGTTACGGTCGTGATGTGGCATAAAAGTGGTCAAACCCCAGGGAAAAAGATGGCACATACACGCGTCGTCGATGCCCATACCCTGCAAAATGCCCCTTATTGGAAACTTATTCTCCGTTTTATCGGCTATTTTATCTCCCTTATCACCCTTGTTGGCTTTTTTATCGGTCTGCTACGCCGTGATAAACGAACCCTTCACGATCTTCTCAGCGGTACGGCCGTGATTCGCGTCTTGTAGCGTGATCGTTCTCGTCGCCCTCTTCTATTTTTTCTATTTTGCCCTTATCGGAGTCCATGTTATTTTTGTCCCTAAAATCCTCTCTATGAGTGGAATGAATTCGATGGAGATAGGCGTTATTCTTGCGTGCGCTCCACTGGTTCGGTTTGGGATTCCCTTTTTATTTTTACGGGGATTCAAGCTCGATCAACGAACCTTTTATACCGCACTTTCATTGATGATGATAGGGGCAGTGGGATTTTATCCCTCACTGGAGCATTTTTTGGCGTTGTTGGGGGTGAACATCCTCTTTGGTATCGGTATTGCCCTTGTCCTCCCTTACGTCGAAGTAATTGCCCTAGAGCGTATCGGTCGGGAACGTTACGGAAGAATCCGTCTCTTTGGATCCATCGGCTTTATTGCCGTCTCGCTAGTACTGGTACGATGGCTCACCTCACCTCAGGTGGGAATCGGTTTTTTGATTGCTATGGCGATAGGGACGTTGATTCTTGGGGCTGTTATCGGAATGCACCACCAAAAACACCCATCTGAGGGTGAAGAGGAGAGTTCGTTTAACCCTTTGCCCCATCTTCCCCTGTGGATCGGATTTTTCTTGATGCAGGTGAGCTTCGGGCCGTTTTACAACTTCTTTACCATTTACGCAACCGATCATGGCATATCGTTAGAGTCAACCGTTTGGCTGTGGGGGTTTGGGGTTGTAGCCGAAATTTTGATGTTTTATTTTCAAGGCCCTCTATTACGAAGAAATCTATGGAAAATCCTTCAACTTACCGCCTTTGTCACCGTAGTACGCTGGCTGATAGTCGATCTTTTCCCCACATCTCTACCCCTTTTATTTCTATCCCAAACCCTCCATGCCTTTAGTTTTGCCCTTTTTCATACCGCCGCAATTAGTGCCCTATTCTCCCTCTATAGTGCACGTCGTCTCTCTCAGCAATTTTTCTTCGGTATATCCTACGGATTGGGGGGCTTTGTGGGGGCATTGGGGGCTGGTATGTTGTATCAGTATACCCCCGACTATCTGTTCGCTGGGGGAGCGATTGCTGCACTTGGGGCTGGGATAGCGTTTAGAGCGTATACCCCTAAGTAACCATGTGTGGGATGGGAACTGTAATGGCATATTTGTCAAATTGTTGCTGATATTTTACTCAATTGACTGTATCTTTAAAATTTTTACGGTACATAACGTATCCAATGACTATTTGTCCCACCGCAAACCGTAGTATTGCCTGTATAGGTTGCAATTTTAAAGAAATCATCGACTTTCATCGATCCAATCATAGTAAAATTTGATGAACTTTGACAGGTATATATCTCTGCATTTTTATAGGCGAACGTATAGTTTGGAACACATCCGTTAGTACCGTTATAGCGATAAAATGTGATATACCCCTCAGGAATATCACTACTGGCACATCCTTTGACATTATCATAAAGCCGTCCGACGGGCGCCGTTAAACCCTCAGGAAGGAAGTCACTACAGTTGTGCCCTGGGAGAAGAGGATTGCATATCGGTAAAGTATTTAGTGCTACCGTAATTTTATTGACAATCTGTATACGAGTCTCATCTGCACTTAGGTAGATTGACATAAAATTATGCCCCATAAAATCTCCGCTACGATAGCCGTGCGCATTCGACTGCAAGGCAGATGCTACTGCTCTAACAACCCCGATTACACTGTCCTCATAACTAGTAACATAATCACCGTTTCCGGCAACAAATGATGCGGGTGTCCCGACGGCAACGATACGGGCGGTAGGCAGTGTCGCGCCGAAAAGCTGATATATCTTATTGGCATAAATCGATCCTTGGGAGTGGGGTACGAGGACAAGCGATTTAATCTTATTGCCTATATCTGCCTCTGTAGCTGCCAACTCTGCTTCAAAATTCTGTTTAACAATAGCTAGATCAGGATCGTCGTTCATGCTCTGGGCATAAGCTTTTTTCGTTAACGTTTCAAGCTCCGTTGTGACCGTCACCCCCTTAGCTGTCAGTTTATCAACGCTTTCTTGCTGATGATAGACGACCGCCCGCACAAGCATCTCGAAATCAAGATTTTTTCCATCGATCATCAATGTAGGATTTTCCGAAAGTTTCTGCTTGATAACATCAATCACATCGCCGATAAACCCTTTCGTCGGGTTATAGGCAAGAAAATATTCTAGGGTTTCAGTATCTGACTGATAAACAAACATTAATTTATCTAAATTTTTTTGTGCATCAATTGCAGAAGTTGTAATCCCATTAATATGGACAATTGCTCGGCAATGGTTATAATCAATCCCCCATATATTTGCTGTTATCGTTAAAGATAGGAAAAGTATGATTAATAATTTCTTCATCACTTCCTCCTATTCGCTCAATGTTACAGGATCGATAATACAAGCGTCAATTCCATATTTCTTCGCATGGAAAACACTGTATTTAGCCAAATCAGAGAGTCTATCCTGTTGCAGAAGACGGTTTTCAGTATTAAAATGTTTTGCATCAATATCATCCATAGCAATATAACTCTTATTATCTTGCCTTCCTATAGTTGCGCCTACACAATTAATTGCTTTCCATGAAGATTCAAGCACTGGTTTATTTTGTTCTTGTGTCGATACAAAATTAGATGCTTGTAATACTTTCGCATACTGAATCAACGCTTTTTGTTCCTTCTCACTACTGTACTTTGTTAAGATGTAAATCTCAACATCGTCTCTTACTCCGTTACGGTTTGCATCGATTCCTATTAGAGTTTGCATCCCCGCGTCACCCGGATCATCAGGGAGGATTGAACATTGCCCGACATCTTTATAGAGTTTTTCAACACTTGATAGATCATATATAAATTTCCCCGACATCCCGCCCGGTTTACTGTCTCCGACAATCAGGTCGCCCTTTGCGTGAACGGCACCGCGTAGAATACTACGGCTGTCTCCATCAATACTAACCGATTTATAACCGTATAACAGTGCGTTGATCTCATATCCTCCTGTCATCTTAACTACTGTCTCTCCGCCAACATAGATCAGCAGTTTGGAGGGATCTGGGATGTCTTTTCGTGATGAGGAGGTATTGATTGTAAGTGCAGCATCGGCTGAGGGAAGAGATAAGTCTTTTAGTGAAAGGGTATCACGGATTAGTAGTTTGACAGGACCTTCAGCAGTTATCGATGTTGTGCTACGCAGCGATGGTTTGCCAGCAGGAATCACTACTGACAGGGAGCCAACCTGATAGTCCCCCCCTTTAAAAATCAAATGGGTATTTCTTCCATTTAAGGTGATCGATGCAATCTTTTGGAGAGCCAAGCTCCAATAATCAGCCTGAGGAGCGTCAAATGTAAGAGTCAGATTATCTGCCCCAACGATAATATTCGGAAGATCAGAAGCGGTGAACGTCGTGCTTTGGGTAACAGAGAGAATCTCTGTCCGTGAACTTGTTACAAATGAAGAGATAGCTAAAGCACTGGGAGCGGGAATACCCGCCTTGCATTCCTTATTCTCACACAGTGCCTTCCCTTGAGCCCCTTCGAGGATAGGGGTTCTGAGATCTGCACCTGAGCCTTCGATTTTAGCTGTCTCTTCAAACCGAATCAGATGCTCAGAGGAGAGGACATCGGGAAATACCCCAGCACAGACAGAAGAGAGAGGTTTGGCAATTTGAATTGCTGCTAGCGGTGCTGCTCCACTTTCTCCTCCTCCGCAGCCTGTCAACAACAAAAAAGTTACCACTGAAAAGATAATTGAAGTATTCATATTAAATTCCTATCATAAAGATCATCTTATTGTATTGATTTTAAGCATAAAATTTTATTAAACTATATAAAAATAAAACTGTTAATTTTTATTGTATAACCTTTTATGTTCAAACATAGCGTTTAATACGTATACTTCTACCCATCCTGCTTCACATGAGTAACCATTTGTGGGAAAGGGACGCTAATCCCGTGTTTATCGAATTCCAGTTTTATCGCTTCAATCAGTTCAAATCGGACCTCCCAATACTCTTCGGTAAGCACCCATGGACGCACATATAGTTGAACGGAGGTCGGAGCCAACGCCCCTACAGCAACCGTAAAAATAGGTTCTTTTAAAACTTTTGGATGTCCTTCAAGCACGTGCGTAATCAGCTCTTTTGCCACTTTGAGATCATTTTTATAGTCAATATCAAACGTCATATCAATACGACGCTCTTTATTTCCCGTATTATTGATGATGTTTCCCGCAACCAACGTCCCATTGGGGATAATAATAGAGCGATTATCAGCAGTCGTGAGGGTGGTAGAGAAGAGATTAATAGCGTGTACCGTCCCCATGACTCCAGAGACTTCGATCGAATCCCCCACTTTAAAAGGGCGGAAAAAGATGATGAGCACCGCTGCTCCGACATTGGCAAGGGTATCTTTAAGGGCAAGTCCGATTCCCAAACCAGCTGCTCCGAATATGGCAATAAAGGAGGAAGTATTAACCCCTAAATTACTTGTTGCCGCGACGACGATAGCGAGAATAAGGGCAACATAAACAACATTACTGGAAAAAGAGATGAGGGTTGCATCGACATGCGCTTTCTCCATGGCTTTGCCCATGAGAAAAATAGCTTTGCGGGCGATCCATTTTCCGATAAAAAAGATGGCAATTGCACCCAAAATTTTTAATCCATACTCTGTACTATACTGTAGTATGAGATCGGTATAATGCTCCATTTTTTGAACTATCATATTAAGCCAACTCTTAACGGTATTCAACGATTTGTTTTAACTCAAGCCGTTTTTGTTCACTTTGAGGGTTTACCCGATACCCAAAGGCACAGATCACCGCCACACTTCGACCATAATCGAGATCCAAAATAGCCTCAACACCCTCTTTGTCAAACCCCTCGATCGGACAGCTGTCGATTTCGAGGGTCGCAGCAAATGTCATCATATTGGCAAGGGGGATATAACACTGCTTTGCTGTCCAATTTTCGAGCAGTTCCTCATCCGCTTCTATAGGAGAGAGATAGTTTTTATAAACCCCCATATAGGCATCAACTATTTCACTGCTCATCCCCCGACGCTCAAACATTTTACGCACGTAGGGAGAGTCGCTTCGGACAATATCATTGTCGGTGGTGAAAATAACAAGTTCGGAACACTCTGTGATCTGGCTTTGGTTCCAGCAAGAGGATTTGAGGGCTTTGCGCAATTTCGGATCCCTGACAATAATAAGTCTCCACGGCTCCATTCCAAACGACGAGGGGGAGGTTCGTGCTACCTCTAGCATAGACTCAAACTGCTCACTGGGGATTTGTTTTTCACTATTAAACTGCTTGCACGCGTGACGAAACGCCATCGCTTCTAGGAATTGGGACATTGTATTCTCCGATTTTGAATAAGTTCGTTTATTCTAACGTATAGTTCTTTATGAGGAGTAACAAGGTTCTCTAAAAGGGGGCTATATTTTAAATAAGTTTTCCATGCGGTCTGGGATGCTTGTTGACGACCTTTTTTGATTAATTCAAAACACACCGCAGCATTGATAAACCCTTTCCATAGCTTCACCTCGTCGTCATCCTCAAAACGTCTGGGAAACCAAAGTGCCTCTAAATCCTCATGGGCATCGTAATAACGCTCTTCATTGAGAGAGAGGAAAAACGCTTCACACGCCTGCGTTATAAATGATAATTCTTGCGCCAATACCCGCTCCCCCCTCGTAAACTAATACACACATGGTTAGGAAATTTTTTACGAAACTCCTCTAATCGTGAAAGCGTCCCTTTACCGCTATAACAATAAAAGACGAACACGCTCCCTTGTGGATATTCACGCATCTGGGGAGGGTTAAAAAGGAGTGTCTCCACCCCCTCTATTGGATTGAGAATAGTATCCACCAATACGACACTCACCCCTCGTGATTCTAACATATTTTTGGCCGTTAAATACTCCCTTTGCGTCCACTCATCGACACCTAAATCGATCATAATAGCTCTCCCGTATTCGTATTTTCTCTCTTGCCCTAATTGTATCATAAGCTAAAGGTAGGCATAATGCGAATTCTCTTCATTAGACCTGTGCAAAGGTATGCTTAGACATCGTGTCAGGGTAGGAATACAGCAGCACACCTAGACCTACTTTGTGCCGCAGGTATCTGATGGGGAGTCTTTCTTCTTCATTCTTGTCATAAAAAATAATATGCTATTTTAACCTATTCTATACTTACTTAATTTAAATACCTCAAAATCTTTTCGGTAAATCGGTGGCTAATCGCCTATAAAGAGGATTACTCCTCCCGATAGCTTCCTGCTTTACACCCCGTCAGCGAACTTGGCGGATTGTCTCGTAAATAGCACAAATCTTCGTGCGCTTGTTTGAGAACTTTGCTCTCACGCAATAGTGGCAACATCTTTTCATCTTTTTCACTCAATGAGAGTGATTGGTTATACAGCAACGCTTTAACTTCAACATCAACAGCAGCCAGTGCCGCTTCAAGATGGGTGAGTGATACCATAGTGTCTATCCCTTTTTTAAGTGATTATACCGATGCGATTCTAAAACAACGACGTTTGCAATGATTTTAGTTTAAAACTTTTGCGATGAAGTGGGCAATGGCCATATTTTCGGATCGCTTCGACATGAGCCGCTGTACCGTACCCCTTATGTCCCTCAAAGCCATATTCGGGATAAAGAACCGCAAGCTTGACCATCTCTCGATCCCGAGTTACTTTGGCAAGAATCGAGGCAGCACTCACTTCAGGAACTGTCGCATCGGCTTTGACAAGCGTTGTGAGTCCACTCACACCAAATGTCGAATTACCATCATAAAGGTACTCCGCCTCACCGATCACCTCCATAATCTCCCGTAATCCTGCCGCCAAACATGCCGAGAGTCCCAATGTGTCTATTTGGTCCGAATCAAAACGGGCAATGTGATAGGTTGAATGGGTGATGATACTCTCAAAAAGAGCCTCCCGTTTTTTTTCACTCAGCTTTTTTGAATCGTTTAATCCTTCTATCGGTTGATGGAGAATAACCCCTGCTATCATGAGTGCTCCCGCTAATGGTCCCCGCCCCGCTTCATCAATACCACAAAATCGCATATCCTCTCCTTTATAATGGGGTATTTTATCGTGAAATTCGGTATCATACATAAAAAAGGAGTCTTCATGAAAAAATCAGCTTTATTAGCGTTGAGCCTAATGGCGGCCAACGCATCAGCAGCAATGATACTTGGGTTTGGAGTGGAAGCCGATTATTTGGCACCAGCAGCAACAGGGGATTTTAAATACAATAATACAGCCATTGCCTTTAACGGCACTACCGAAAGGGGTTATCAAATCGGAGCTTATTTAGAGCATCCTATCCCTCTTGTCCCTAATCTCCGTCTTGATTACACGTCGGATGTAACGTTTAGCGGATCAAATAATAATGTTTCTTTGAACCAGCTGGATGTTACCCCGTACTATGAAATTCTCGATAATATCGTCGATCTTGACATCGGAGTTACCGCAAAAACTATTAGTGGAAAAACAAAGGGAAACACAGAAGAGACTTTCAATGCCGTTATCCCTATGGGATATGTCGGTGCAGCTGTTATGGTACCAGGGACAGGGTTTAATGTTGAGGGAAGTGTAAAATACATCAGCTTTAGTGGCGATTCATTTACCGACGCGCGGATTAAAGCAGCATTGGATATTGTTGCAGGTCTACAAGTGCACGCAGGGTACCGCTATGAGGCATTAAAGTTGGATAATCGTTTTGATATAAAAGCAGATGCAAACTTTAAAGGGCCGTTTGTCGGTCTCGGGTATACCTTCTAACTACTCCTCTCCCAATGCCCATTGGGAAAAAGGGATCAGCTCTATTCGAGCAATCGGATGAGAGAGGGTACTTTCCAAATTCATCGTCACGACAACTATCTCTTTGACTTGGTACATAATAATAAATCCTTCTAACGCTTCTACCTTTTTAAAGAGGGCATGTTCATTCGCAAACGCTGATGCCAAGATAATCTGATTTCTCTGTGGTAGATAAAAGTCAATCCCCTCATCGTAATAACACTCTATCTCATGTTTAATAAGCTCCAAAAAGATTAGATTTTCAAACACTTTTCCAAAATGCTTTTGAAGGGTTAGAGCATGCTTAATAGCGATGTCGCACAGATAAAGCTTTTTAATCGCACTGGGGTGGTTAAACTTTTCACATCCATATAGATACCGTTTATCCAGCATCAACCGAAAGCAGGCATAAAGTTTGTCTTTCGAAATCTTTCGCTCCTCTTTGAGTCGCTCATAGAGAGTATAAGCAGAAACTTTCTGAGTAACCATCTTGGTAGCTTGGATCAAGAGGGAAAGTTCTATCTCATTGAGAGCATTACTTAACGTTCTTTGGAGATAGAGGGGACGATCTTCCAATACAACATTTTGCATTGCGGGAAAACCACCTAGCAAAAAGAAGTGGTTTAAGGCAGTGGAATCATATTTTGGCTCAAAGGCGAGAAATTCTTCAAAATCAAGAAGATTAAGGGTTAACATCTCAAAATCAGTGGGGTTTTGAAACTCAGAGGAGAGGATAATCTGCCCCATATCAAAAAGGTTTATCTCCTCACGATAATTGTCAAGAGCCAATATCTTGATCTTATTCTCACGACAAAACGGTTCAAGTATTTCATTAAGCTTACGAATCTCTAGCCGAATATCACGGCAATCAAGATAAAGATAGGTTGATTTTTTATGGGAAAGCAAATAGTTTTTAATCAGCGCCGTTTTTCCCGACTGGGCAATACCACAAAGCCATACACTCTCTTCATTCAGTGATGCCTTACGCTCAATAAAACCACTTTGATGGATGTCGTTACGATAGTACTCTTCTAATAATATGTTCATTTAAATCACTCTATTTTTCGACTCAACCACGGGCATTGTAACGTAAAAAACGGACAATTAGCTATAATCACACCATATTTTTTTAAAGGATACCTATGTCATCATTCAGCAACGTCACCGCAGATAAAAAAGCCAATATCTATTTCGATGGAAAAGTTACCAGTCGTACCCTTCATTTCGAAGATGGTACACTCAAAACACTGGGGATTATGTTACCAGGTGAATACACATTTAACACAGGCGATAAAGAGATTATGGAGATTATGTCGGGTGAGATGGAGGTTTTACTCCCAGCGTCAGAAGAGTGGATCACTATCGTAGGACCACAAAGTTTCGATGTCCCTGCTAACAGTGCATTTCATTTAAAAGTTAAAACGGTAAGTGATTATTGCTGTAGTTTTGTGAAGTAGTTTGTCGTCATTCCGTGCCACGACACGGAATCCAATTCAAATATGGATCCCGTATCGAGTACAGGATGACAAAAGTGAACTTACTTGTAACGGTATGTAATACGCCCTTTATCAAGACTATAAGGGGTAAGTTCAAGTTTAACTGTATCACCCGGTAGAATCTTGATATAGTGCATACGCATTTTACCAGCGATGTGACATAAAATCACATGCCCATTTGGAAGCTCCACACGAAACGTTGCGTTCGGTAGTGCTTCAACAATCTTTCCATCAACTTCGATGACATCATCTTTTGCCATAAAATTCCTTTATACGATTGATAATATTTCAGCTCTACCGTTGATAATCGCAACCGTATGCTCGTAATGAGAGCCTCGCAGCCCGTCTGTACTCACCACATCCCAACCATTGGTCAGAATCTTGGATCCACCCTCTTTTTGACAAATCATCGGTTCCAAACAAAAAACCATTCCGTTTTTTATCTTTGGTCCAGACTTGGCATTATCCCCTTCAAGATAGTTGGGGATTTCAGGCTCTTCATGCGGTTTTTTACCGATACCGTGTCCACAGAAACTGCGTAAGGGGACAAAACCGCGTGAGAGGATGAATTTTTCCATCTCATGAGAGAGTTCTTTAAAGCGCATACGATCATTGATAATCTCAATGGCATGATAGAGGGTATCTTTCGCACACGCGATCAATGCCTCATCTTCCTTCGATATTTCTCCAATACCAACCGTAATAGCAGCATCTCCAAAATAACCCGACTTTTCCGTTCCCACATCGAAGCCGACAATGTCCCCTTCTTGAAGAATATAGTCTGTAGGGATACCGTGGATAATGACGTCATTGAGAGAGGTGCATACCGCACTGGGGAAACCGTAGAGCCCTTTAAAAGAGGGTTTAGCATTGTGGGAACGGATATACTCCTCCCCCATTGCATCTAACTCTTTTAAAGAGACACCCACTTTTGCATGAGCTCTCAATAGTTCCAACGTTCCCGCTACGATTTTATTCGCAGAGCGAAGTTTCGCTATCTCTTCATGTTTACGTAGTGCAATGGCCATTTTTAAAGACCAACCGCACTAAGAGTTTGGTATTTGCTCGTGTACACTTGTGCTTCAACACGACGCATCGTATCAAGGGCTACTTGTACCACGATCAGAACTGCCGTCCCTCCGAAGAAGAAAGGGACTCCCATCGCTTTAACAATAACCCACGGCAACGTCGCGATCAATCCGAGATAAATAGCACCCGTAATGGTCAAACGTCCTGCCGTCTCATTCAAAAACGCTTTGGTTGATTCGCCGGGGCGAACACCAGGGATAAATCCACCTTGACGTTTTAAGTTATCCGCAATATCTTTGGCATTAAATACAATAGACGCATAAAAGAATGCAAAAAATACAACAAATACGAAGGTCAAAAAGTTAAAGAAATAGTGATTTGGATTCAGTACATCCGCAATCGCTTGAATCGTCGGATTCGTACTGCTTGATAAAACCGTCATCGGAAACATCAAAATTGCCGATGCAAAGATAACAGGAATAACTCCTGAAAGATTCACTTTGACAGGGATATAGTTCATAACCCGTTTGTTTTGATTTTGAAGCATTGTTTTTTTCGCATAGGTGACAGGAATACGACGCTCACCCAGCTCGACATAGATAATGACCAACACCGTCACAATGACTAAGGCAACAATTCCCAAAACCGAGATAAAGCTCATTGCACCTGTATTTACCATTGTAATTGCTTGAGAAAATGCACTGGGGATCGCCGAAACAATACCAGCGAAGATGATTAAAGAAACACCATTACCGATACCGCTTTGGGTAATTTGTTCTCCAATCCACATCAACAACATCGTTCCTGCCAACATAGAAACGACAGCAAGTAACATAAAGGTTGAATGATCTACCAAGATTGCACTTGCACCATCTTTACCCGTCATACTTTGCAATCCAACACTCACACCGATTGCCTGAACAATGGTAATAACGATGGTAGCATAACGGATAATTTGCATATATTTAACCATACCGTCACGCTCTTTTTTCATTTGCGCTAAGTTAGGGAAAGTGGCTGCTAATAATTCCATAATAATGGAGGCGGTGATGTAAGGCATAATACCAAGAGAGATAATGGAGAGGCGTTCTACGGCGTTACCGCTAAACATATTAAAAAGGCCTAAAGCGTCTGCTTGATGTTGATCAAAAAATGAAGCAATAACTGCCGTGTCAACACCCGGTACCGGCACGTAGGCCAGTAGACGGAAGATAAAAAGAAAACCGATCGTTATTAAGATCTTGTTTACAAGTTGCTGGTTCATTACTTACCAGTAGTTGTAACGTTTTCGTCTTTGATTTTAGATGCTAAATCTTTGGCCGTTGCGCCAACGAGTTTAACTTGTGTAACCGATTTTTTCAAACGGTGTACACTACGGATTGTTTCCATAGTAATCTCTTCAAGTTCAGCGATTACATTTGTTTTTTCAACATTGATGATCGTTGGTTTTACAACACGTGATGTAAATCCAATTTTTGGCAAACGGCGAGCAAGAGGTTGTTGTCCACCCTCAAAGTTACGTTTTTCATTGTAACCTCCACGAGCTTTTTGCCCCTTGTGCCCTTTCCCTGAAGTTTTACCAGTACCGCTACCGGCACCACGTCCAAGACGTTTTGTAGGGTGTGTTGACCCTGCTGCAGGTGTTAAATTTTCGAGTGCCATACCTTATCCTTTGATACGTGAAAGTGCATCAACTGTTGCACGAACCACGGTGTTTGGATTATTTGAACCCAAAGACTTCGTAAGAATGTCTTGGATTCCAGCAAGCTCAAGAACAGGACGAGCAGCGCCGCCGGCGATAACCCCTGTACCTTCAGATGCTGGTTTAAGCAACATACGACTTGCGTTGTATTTTACTTCGATATCGTGAGCGATAGTAGTCCCTTTGATCTTCACAACTGTGAGATTTTTGAACGCTTCATCGACTGCTTTACGGATAGCATCAGGAACCTCTTTGGCTTTACCGACACCGTAACCGACAGTCCCTTTTTTGTTACCAACAACCACAAGTGCGGTAAAACGAAAACGTCGTCCACCTTTTACAACTTTGGTTACACGACCGATATTTACGATCGCTTCTGAAAATTCTTCTCTATTAATAGGATTCATCATTCAGCCCTTAAAACTTGATTTCATTCGCGCGAAGTGCTTCGGCAAATGCTTTTATGACACCGTGGTACAAAAATCCGTTACGATCAAACGTTACTTCATTAATCCCAGCATCTTTTAGGGTTTGTGCAAATACAGCGCCCGCTTTAGCAGCATCTTCCATATTGGCTTTAAGACCCAAAGTTTTTGAATGTACGGCTGCAAGAGTCGTCCCTTGCTCATCGTTAATCGCTTGTGCGCTGATAAAGCGGTTAGAGCGAAATACTGAGATACGAGGCAATGTCGCGCATCCCGAAATTTTAGAGCGAATACGGCGTTTACGTTGTAAACGTTTTGCCGCTTTAATTTTAAGTGTTTTAGCTGTCATATCATCGCTCCTTATTTCTTAGATGTCTTACCGGCTTTACGTCGGATAATCTCATCAGAGTATTTAACACCCTTACCTTTATACGGCTCAGGCGGGCGGAATGAACGAATAACCGCTGCAATTTGTCCGATTTGTTGCTTATCACTACCTTTGATACTGATAACGTTTTTCTCAACTGCGATTGCAACACCAGCGGGGATATCAAAAAGAATATCATGGCTGAAGCCCAATTGCAATTTCAAAATAGCGCCTTCAACAGCAGCACGGTAACCAACACCATTGATTTCGAGTTTTTTCTCAAAACCAGTTGTTAAACCAACGATGATATTTTGTGCCAATGCACGGTATGTACCCCAAAAAGCACGATCCGCACGTTGGTCAGAATTTGTAGCAAAGCTCAAAGTGTTATCTTCAAGTGTTACACCACAATTCCCACGAGTATCAAGAGTATGAGTCGTTTCACCTTTTACAAAAGTGATTACTCCATTATCAAGAGTTGCAGTTATATCAGCTGGGATAGAAACAGGAAGTTTTCCAATACGTGACATCTTATCCCCTTACCAAATTGTACAAAGGACTTCACCGCCAACGCCAAGCTCGAATGCTTTATCGTTAGGAAGAACCCCTTTTGAACTGCTGACAATGATCGTACCATAACCGTTTTTGAAACGTTTAAGCTCGCCTGCACCTTTGTAAACACGTCGTCCTGATTTAGAAATACGTTTTACTTCATTAATTACTGTACGACCATTAACATCATACTTTAATACTACGTTGATAGTTTTTTTAACGCCATTTTCAATAACATTAAAACTTTCAACGTACCCTTTGTCTGCCAAAATAGCAACCACAGCTTCTACAGTCTTAGAGTGCATTAGTGTAGTTGAATCCAAACGACGCATTGCAGCATTACGGATACGAGTCAACGAATCCGCGATCAAATCATTAATCATTTATTTTCCTTATCTAAATCGTAAGCAGTATCGAGCTGGGATTACCAGCTTGACTTTCTTACGCCTGGGAGTAACCCTTCATTTGCCATCTTTCGAAAGCATATGCGACAAATTCCGAAATCGCTGATAACAGAGTGTGGACGACCACAGATCTGACAACGAGTGTACGCGCGAACCGCATATTTTGGTGTGCGAGCCGCTTTAGCGATCATTGACTTTTTAGCCATTATTCTCTTCCTTTTGCAAACGGCATACCCACCATCTCAAGAAGCTTGAAAGCATCTCGGTCAGCAGTAGCGCTTGTTACTACGGTGATATTCATCCCGTGGATTTGCATAATTGAATCATAATCAACTTCGGGGAAAATCAACTGCTCGGTCAAACCGAAGTTGTAGTTTCCGCGACCGTCGAAACCATTACGTGGAATACCACGGAAATCTTTTTGACGAGGAAGAGATACGCTAATTAGTTTATCCAAGAAATCGTACATTTGAGCGCCGCGTAGTGTAACTTTTACACCAACTGGCATCCCTTCACGTACTTTAAATCCAGCAACTGATTTACGAGCAACAACAACAGATGCACGTTGACCCGCGATATTGCTGATCGTATCTTGGATACTTTGGATCAATTTGTTGTCTTTCATAGCAAAGCCACAACCAACAGAGATGATCACTTTTTCAAGTTTCGGAGTCTGCATAGTATTGGCAATACCAAGAGCTGCTTGAAGCTCAGGCTTAAGAGCCAAATATACTTTACGGACATTGGATGCATCAACAGGCATCTCTTTGTTCAAGAATCCGCCTTGTGGATTTTGCTCGGTAGGTTTGATCGCTTTTTTCGCAACACGAACACCCTTAACGATTACTTTGTTTTTCTTAGGCATAACTTGAAGCAATTCTGCCTTAGTACCCTTATCATCACCGGCGATCACTTCAACAATGTCGCCTTTTTTGAAATTAAATTTTGCCATCATACAACCTCTGGAGCAAGGGATACGATTTTCATGAAACCTGCGTAACGAACTTCACGTCCGATAGGTCCGAAAATACGTGTTCCGACAGGCTCACGTTTTTTATCAAGAATAACGGCTGCATTTTCATCGAAACGGATAAGAGAACCGTTTTCACGGTGAATCTCTTTTTTCGTACGAACAACAACTGCTGTTACTACTTGACCTTTTTTTACTTTACCGGTTGGAGTCGCTTTTTTAACAGAAGCGATGATAACATCACCTACTGTTGCGTAACGACGTTT
>JAPLGM010000019.1 GCA_026390165.1 Campylobacterales bacterium | reverse complement strand
TATGCGAAAATCCAAAGCGCTGACTAATGATTTCGTATAAATATTCGGAAGGCTGTGCTATACTCACTCAGACGGTTTCACACCGCTTCAACCTTCCGGATAATTTCCGACTCACCCTTCCGAATGTTCCGACGTCAGCATACAGTATCAAAATCAAACTTTGGTGGTAAAGGAGGCAAAACAAATTCATCCATTCAAACTTTTTTCCTCTCAAATCATTAATACCAATATTTTAGCCGAAATGATCAAAAATCTACCACTCATTCAATGTTTTCACCTATATAGTAGTCTCTCAACTCTTACTATACTATTTTCTAGATAATCAAAGCTTTTTCTTCGACTCAATTTTTCTATGTTTTATTTTTAAGTGAAGATTGAATACCTCCCTATTTTTTGATCGTTGCATGATTAGAATAAACGATGTTTTAATCTTATTATTCGTCCAAAATCTCCGCCTCGACTAATTTTATTAGAAGAACAAGCGACTCTTGCCAACCCAGATAGCAAGCCTCCTCTGGAATGACGGCAGGTACCCCCTCTTGCACTATGATTAATTCTGTTCCGACGGACACCTGCTTCAAGGTGATTGTCGTAAGCATATCGCCGGGCAGATTCGGGTCGTCAAACCTGTCCACGTAGCGAATGCGTTCATTTGGCACCAATTCAAAATACTCACCGCCAAAAGAGTCGATCTTGCCGGTAGTGAAGTTTGTAAATGACATCTTATAGGTGCCACCGACCTTTACATCCATATGGTGTACCTTACAGGTAAAGCCGTTTGGCGGAATCCATTTTACTAACGCATCTGCATCCAAAAAAGCCCGATAGACACGTTCGAGTGGTGCACGTAGCACACGATGAAGCCGGATTGTGTTAGATTTTACTGAAGTTGTTGACATGGTATCACCTCCATCTAAAAGTAACAATAATTTTTGCATCATTGCATTTAAAATGACTAATTACCATCCGCGTACTGATTTTTATTTATTTCTATTGAAGCAATTATAGTTTTTTTGAGTGGATCAAATACGCAGGTATTCAGTCTTCACTTTAGACTTGATTGTTGAATGGAAAAAGGGAAATAATTTGAACTATTGGTGGGGCGTCCTCAACTGACAAATGCCTATTTTGTGATGTTTTAAAGGTATCAAAAAAAATAAACCACATTAAAAACCACATTAGCCTCAAAGTGACTCATTATTTTAAGATGATAGCACGGGGGTGATTACTCCCCGTTTTTGATTAATGCAAGATTGGCACGAATACCAACAAGATTAAAAATGCTATCAAGATTTTGTAATTCAAAAAGAGTAACCTCCTTTCAAAGAATACCCACCCATCCTACCTGCTAAAAATTAGCCAAAAAAAAAGGCGGGGTATCTCTACCACCGCCATTTCTTCTATCCGTTAATCAGACGGAAAGGGTTACCCGTTTTTGAATACGTTGGAATTGTACCATATTATTTTTTAGTTTGTATTGCTTTCTTTTGGATGAGGCGAGAGGATATAAAGCGTCAAAGGGAGGGGAATGTTCGCCCCGTTACCCGTTTGGGCTTTGTAGGGGCTGTGAGGTGGGTTGCTTTAGCTTTTCTGCTCTTTAATCTTTGCAATGATCGCATCAAACTGCTTTTTAAACTTGATCGTGTTCTCATGGCTCTTTTTGATCGCTTCTGATGGGGTCATTTTGATGCCTCCTCAATCAATCGGTTAAGGTTACGGCGTGCTTCTTCTATCTCTTCGGGTGGCTTGCGTTCTATCTGTGCCACTTGATAATCAAACTTGGCTTTTTTGCGCTCTTCGTAGGCTTTAACCCTTGCGTCTTTACCATCTATAAAATGTGGGTATTTTTCGGTATCAATGGGTATTGTGAACTCATCTGAGAGGGTGATAACGTCCTCTTGCAGTTTTTCAAGCAATGGCATGAAGTCGATAAAAAGGCGTTTATACCCTTTATTTACGTGAAACAATGCGTCCATAATCGCATTATGATTGCCAGCAATCTTTTCCCGTGCTCTGTGCGTTTTCAGATTATCATCGAGTAACGTTTTAGCGTCGCTCATTGTTGCTATCTGTCGCTCCAAAAGCAATACGGTACGTTTTAACCCTTTGATCTCTTTGTCCTGATCTTTGAAGTATGTGAGCTCATCTTTTAATTCCAATATCTCTTGGAGTAATTCGGTTTTCTTCATTTTGCTTCCTTTTGTTAATATTTGTAATCGTTTGCCGATTTAAATTGTAGAATATTATCATCATTTGATTATTAAAGTCAATACCTAGTTATAATCTTATGATAGTGTTTATGGTATTATTCACCATCATTTGAGTGTAAAAAGGAAAAATCAATGGATCGTCAAGAATTTAACGAGGCTTTGAAAAAAGCGAAACTATCAAAAAAGGTTTTCGCTGAATTGGTAGGTGCTGAATATGGCACGGTCAATAATTGGGGAACTGAGGGGCGCGGTGTCCCCTATTGGGTTCCCTCATGGATAGAGAACTATTTGAAGCGTGAAGCCTTTGACACTATCGCCCAACGAGTGGATGAGGTGAGAGGGCTGTGATTAGCTCGGCGCAATTTTGCGCTTACCCCCGTAAATGTCTCTTACCGTGTCCCACTAGTGTCCCACGTCTGTCCCACTGTTTTTTTCAAAGTCCGTCTGTGCGGGGGATGTAGAGGATATTTTTGTCCCGTGAGTGTCCCCATTGACATACTTGGATTGTCAACCAAGTAAAAAACCCATAAATCACTATATTATTGGGGTCTTAAGTTACCCTCCGCCGTTTGTGGAAAAATTTTCCGACCTTGGAAAAATGACGCTACTCCATAGATTTACATTAAAAACGCTCTGAACCTTAAGCCAAATTCCACCACAAACCGACAAAGTGACGAAGAAATTCGAGTTACTAAGGGTACCCCCCCTAGAAACGGTTTTTGTAAAAAGATGGGAGGACAGGCGGTGTACAGGCTTTGGAGTTGTAGAGATTTGACCCCCCCTACCCGTGGGGGTTTCGTTCAATATGAACGATCAATAAAGGGTTTTCTTTAAAGTTTTGCCTTAGTTTCGATTTTGGTTTCAGTTTCGGCATAGTTGCAATACAAAACTTTAGGGTGCAACCGCTTTTATGGCTGTTTTTATCCCTTTGATGCCTACCGTACCCCGACCATTTCAAAACGTGCCTGAAACACTGAACCCGTGGGCGTTTTCTTCACTTTTCTGTGTATCGTTCAAAGCCTTACACAACCTTAAACGCTATATCATTCCATTTTAACAACTAAATTATTTTGATATGATTTAATTTTGTGCTGTGATGATCTCTCCTTTGCTTCGTGGTCATCCCTGTGCTGTAAAAAGCTTCCTGTGCTATCTATCGTCAACTTTTGTGCAATCCGTATGCTGTAAGAGAATCGCTGTGGTGTGTGAAACTCATGCAAGACTGGAGCGGTGACGCTCCTGTGCTGTAGAAACCGATCTGTGCTATTCTCGCTGATCGTTCCTGCGGTGGCTGTGCTGTAGGAAAATCACTGTGCTGTGATGATCTCTCCTTTGCTTCCATGAATCACCGCATTAACCACTGTTTCTATGATTGGCTGCACTCTTTCCATAGATAGGTATTGCAATACTGTATTTGGATTTGTATGCCCTAATTGGCTACTCATGTAACTTGCACTAACGCCTTGACTATGAAGCATAGAGGTTAAAAGGTTCCGCATTGTGTGAAACGTGAAGCCATCCCACCCCGATACCTTACGTACACGCTCTATTTGAGATTGAATATTGCTGTACTCTTTTCCTGTGTTGGGGTTCTTGAATATCAGCCCACGCCGTTTACCTTTGATCTTTTGCAACGTGTCCGCTATTTCACACGTGAGTGAAAAGGAAAAATTAGTCTTTATCTTTGAATGCTCAGAGGGGATAATGTATTGCATTGTATTGAAGTCGATATGTTCCCACCTCATCCGCAATACTTCCGCTTTTCTACGTCCATTTAATCCAAATAAAAAGACACCTTTTATAGTTGGGTCGTGTATAAACTCCATAACTATTGCATCGTGAACCGCTTTAAACTTGCCCGTTGCGTCCGTTACTATGGTTTTTTGTTGTGACGCTATCACCTTGACATCATGCCGTGGTTCTAGTGGTAGCGTTTTGATAATCTTTTCCTCTTGGGCTTGGCGGTGCGTAGCCTTTACAATGGCTATAATACCTTTGATCGTCGCTGGAGCGTTCCCATTTGCTTTCGCCTTTACTGCGTCTATGTGATGAGGTCGTATATCTTGGAGGTTCATATCTCCCAAATATGGGGCTATGTGGTTGCGGTAGGTTGATTCTTGCATTTTGCGCCATTTTTGCGTAATGTCTTTTACTGCCAACATTCGGGCGAACATTTCTCCGAAAGTAGCCCCCGTGATAAAATATCCTGATCTTATGTCCGCTTTGAATGTTGCATACTTATCCATAGCCAAAATATACCTCTCTGCGCCCTTAGCATCTATCACCGCGAACATTCTCCGCCGTATCGTCTTAATGTTTACCTCAAACATAAAACGCCGTGTATCGTCTTTGTGTTGCTTTATTCCGATTAGGTATCCACCGCGATACTTCACCCGTTGCCATTGTTTTGAATCAAACGGCATTTTATTAGCTCCCTATTAACTGCCCTTGATCTTGCAAATTCATTGCTAAATGCTCCGCTAAATCATAAAGGACACCGTAGGCAAGCTCTGGGCGGTATCCTCTTGCCATAACTTCATCATCAAGCCTCACAATTAGCTCACACGCTCTTTCTGCACTCAAACACTCTGATCTCTTGACCTCATCAATAATATCGCTTATAGCCTCTTTAGCGGTCGTTTTACGTGTATTCTCACTCATCCATTGCCTCCATTTTCTAAAAATTCCTCTAATCCCTCAATGCTATTGAAATTATAATTTCGGGTTTCGTAGTTATTTGGTTCCCTAATCGAGAATAACGGTTTACCATTCTCTCCAATCCAAACATTCAAGAGCTCTCCCTCAAATCTCCCCTGATCTGTCACAGTGATAATATTTCTCATTTGATACTTGGCTTGTAACTCTTCGCACTGATACGTTGGTAGCCACGATTCAAATTCAATTCTTGTCGCCTCATCTCCTTTGATGAATTGTTTAATCATCGTTTTACGATATGCCACCTCATTATGAATATTCCCGCTATTGTCTATCACGTTTTGAATGTGTCTATCAATCAACTTTTTATTAAGTCGATAAAATTCCCCCTTATCTCTCTCTTTTTCTCTCTCTTTTTCTCTCTCTTTTTCTTTCTCTTTTTCTTTCTTTTTCTTTGTATATAGAAGAACTGGTGCGGTTTTCGTCACTGGTACTGGTGCGCTTTCCGTCACTGGTACCAGTGACGTTTTTCGCACTAGTGTTTTCTATGTCACTGGTGCGCTTTTCGTCACTGGTTTCTAAGTTTTGGTTAAGGTTGTAACAAAATCCGTAAACGGTCGTTTTTCCTGCGGTCTTGGTCGCTTTGATGATCCCTTTATCTGCCAAAGAGTTAAGCGCATCTAAAACCGTATGCCGTCTAGTGATCCCCGTTATCTTGCTGATTTCATCAACTGACACTGGAGCGGTCTTCTTCCCCCATCCGCTCGTCTTTCTAAATATCGCCATACAACACGCTATTTCACTGCCTTTGAGCGTCTGCATGACCTCATCTATAAAACGGTTGTCTATTTTGGTATAATTGTCTTGCATTGTTTAAACCGCCCATCTCGCCGTGGGGCGTTATCTGATAATATCCCGTACCATTACCGCCGTCCTCTTCGTTTATGCTCATTTTTTTTATCCCAAAAACTCAGATATAGGGCTTTGTCTATGTCTATGATTTCAGCTTTTATAGCTTCAATAATTCCGTAATTTGGGTTTTTGATTTTCTTATCCGTTGTAGTTTCCAAATATTCAGGTTCTCCCAAAATATCTGCCTCTATTGTTTTGAGATACTCAGATAGTGCGACGTAAATCACTACACTGTTCTTGTCTCTCTCGTATGTTTGCCGTCCTATTTTTTCCCAAGTTTCAACGCATTTTTCAAATAGATAGGGATTAAACTGCTTAGGCATTGACAGCCCCCTCCGTTGATCGTGAAGCAATGAAAGCATCAATATCCGCTTTATTCCACACCGTAACACGTTCGCTAAGTTTGATTGATTTAATTTTACCTTGCTTTGTAAACAGCCAAAGTGTACTTTTTCCAATTTTCAGGTATTGGGAGGCTTCTTTTGATCTGAGATATTCCATTTTTGTAACCCCTTATTTAATATTCGTGCAGTATATTGGGTTACATTCAAATACTTGAAAAAGGTTTCTAATTTGAAACCTTTTTTTATAACCCATTGTACCTGTTGCAGTATATTGGGTTATATTGGACTACATTAAAAAGCTGTCTAATTTGACAGCTTTTTAGTTTAAAGCTTTTTTCACCCCATCCAAATAATCCGCCCACCACTGCAAAAGCTCCCTCATCTGTTCGGTGTAGTCTGCTTTGTGTGTGTAGGCTCTCACTACCTTGTTACCCTCTTGATGATCGAGTACCGCTTCCATCGTCTCAAAGGTTGCCCCGTGCTCTTTGTGATATGTTCGCGCCAAACTTGCAAACGTACCCCTAAAGCTGTGAAGCGTTTGCTTACGTCCGTTTACCTCATCATTGAAACCCATCCGACCTAATGCTCTGCTAGCACTTACCTTGTTGACGTGGTTTTTCATATTTCTTGAACCGTGAAACACCCACGCCCCCCATCCTGTAACCTCTTGGATTTCTTTTAGAATTGCTACTGCTTGACGAGGTAAAGGGAGGGTAAAATCTGGGAGGTTTTTATTTTTCACTTTCATTTCTGATCGTGGTATCGTGATAATCGCTTTCTCAAAGTCCACGCTATCCCATTTCAGTTTACAAAGGTTATCGGCACGTAAAGGTAGCAAGGAGACAAAGCGCAAAACATTCTTAACAATTACCCCTCCGTCCCCTTTGTAACCGTCAATGGCTCTCAAAAGCTCCCCTAATATTTTCTCATCGGTAATTTTGGCATAGTTTGTTTTTTCCCCTTTGGGTACGACGCTTTTATCAATCCGTAACGTGATATTCAAATCGGTGTATTCGTGACTCACTGCATACGTCCACAAACGGTTACAATCGACAAAGAGACGATTAGCGGTTTCGGCGGTAGCTTTCCCCTTTTCGGTGATAATCTTCAAGAGTTCGCCGTGCTTGATTTCGCCAAACTGTTTTGATGAGGTGATAATGTGGTTTTCGTCATACTTGCAAAAGTGAGGGAAAATATCACGCTCAAACGCTCTCTTTCTTTTTGTGGCGGTTACTTCGGCACTTTTAAGAGTGGATAGCCATTCATAGACTATTTTGTGAAACTGCATATTTTCTAACGCTTCGACTTTCTCCTCTTCGAGTTTGATTATTGCCTTGATCTCTTTTTTCTCTTGGATAGGGTCAACACCTATGGAAACTTTCGCTTTGAGTTCGTCACGCTTTTTTCTTGCATCTTTGAGGGATACGGTCGGGTAACTTCCTGCTGTGGTTTGTTTGGCTTTCCCGTCGATTGTATAACGTACTTCCCAAACTTTCCTACCATCGGTTTTGATTACAAGCTGTAAGCCGTTCCCATCGGATAGGGTGTACTCTTTTTCCCGTGGTTTGGCGGTTTTGATCTCGGTATCGGTGAGGGGTATTATTTTCTTATTTGCCATATTGTCCTCTCTCTAATGTGGCTTAAAAATACCACATTAATGAGCATTATATGAGAACCACATATAAAACCACATTAAGAAAATAGATTGTATTGAATGGTATTAGACGCTATTGTAGGGTAATGAGTGGGAAAAGTGCCTATTTTAGGGAGGTTTTAGAGGTTATTTAGACTGTATTGGAGGAAGTTAAAAAGTAACGTGGTGGAGGCGTCCGGGATTGAACCGGAGTCCTAAACCAAGATTGTAAAGGCGTCTACATGCTTAGTTTCGTTGTTTATGTTTCAAACGCCTTCACACAACGAGCAAAGCTACGGCATTCTCATTCAAGTCCGAGACATTCCAAGAATATAGCTATCACAGGGGTTATACGCCAAGCCCTTCCAGTTATAGCATAGGAAGGTAGCGCAGTCCTAAAGTTTAGTTAAACTTACGCTACAGCGTAAGCAGGACGGTAATTAGTATTGTTTGCGTTTAAGCAAGTGTGAGCCGTGTAACGGAATTGCTCAGTCCGACGATGCAACCTAAACCTTCTTGATCCAGTCGAAGCCATGTCGCCCCCAAAGGAATAACCGAAATTATAGGGGTATTGTATCCAAAATTGTGTAAATAATCTAAAAATTTCCATAAGGGCAACTAAGTTATAATACATTTATATAATATTATATAAATGTGGGAGACTGTAACATGGTAATTCAAGACATACAGCAATTTTCTGAAATTCGTCCCAAAGCAAGAGCTTATTTTTGTTATCTCTTTCAAAAAAATCTCCCCAATCATCTCCCCTCAGTTACAGTAGAAGCTATCACATCACGTCTTCGTAAAATAAAAGGGGATTTACAAGGGGCAGAGGCCGTTTATCTCCTTGATGCAGCTGGCAATCAAGTGGGAGCAACTTATCTTAAAAATGGAAAAAACGAGGAGGATATTGGTAAAAATCGCTCTACACGAGCCTACTATTATCGTGCAATGCGTGAGCGTCGTTGTACGATTACCGATCCGTATCCCTCGTTACTTAATGATGAGCTGACGGTGACCGCATCGGAACCTATTTTTGATGAGCATGGAGAAATAGTCTATGTTGCTTGTTTGGATATGCCCTTAACCGAAGTCGTTCGAATCGCCCATCCCCTTGCTTCGGAGAGTTATGCAGGGCAATTTTTCCGAATTATTTATGCCCTTTTTTCTGTCGCATTGGCGTTTGTAGCACTCCTCCTTTTTGTCAAAGGGGTAGAGGGGTTTTTAGCGTATGGTATGGGTGCCTACGATAAAATTGAGATCAAAGATATTTTTGAATCAACGATTTTACTCACCCTCTCGTTGGCAATATTCGATTTGGTCAAAACACTTTTCGAAGAGGAGGTGCTAGGACATTCTAAGAAAGATCCTGCATCGAGTATCCATAAAACAATGGTACGCTTTTTGGGTTCTATTATTATTGCCCTCTCCATCGAAGCATTGATGTTGGTCTTTAAATTTGCGATGACAGAACCTGCAATGCTAATAAATGCAATTTATATTATCGGTGGGGTCTCTATGCTGATGATTGGATTGGCTGTCTACATACGCTTTACTCATGTCAAGGAGTTAGAATGATTGGAATTGTTGATTACAATATGGGAAATCTAGCAAGCGTTAAAAATGCTTTTGAATTATTGGGTGAAAAAGTTGTGGTCGAATCGGATCCTCATAAGCTTGGGAATTATGAGAAGCTTATTCTGCCCGGGGTCGGAGCTTTTGGTGACGCCATGGAGCATCTTCGAGAAGGTGGGATGGACGAAGCGGTGAGAGAGTATGCTGCGAGCGGAAAATATCTTTTAGGTATTTGTTTGGGGATGCAGCTGCTGTTTGAGTCGAGCGAAGAGTTTGGGATTAGTGAGGGTCTTGGTTTGATAAAAGGGCGTGTCGTGGCATTTGATTCGAGCCGTTTTCATACCCCTCTCAAAGTTCCTCATATGGGATGGAATCGAATGTTCACGAAAGATCATCCACTTTTTGAAGGACTCGACGAAGCTCACTATCTCTATTTTGTCCACTCCTATCATGCTATTTGCAGCGATGAAGCGGATAGTATTGGTGAGAGTGTTTACGGGTATCGTTTTACGAGCGCGGTAGCACATAACAATGTGATGGGAATTCAGCCTCATCCAGAAAAAAGCCACCGAAATGGTTTGGCTATACTTAAAAATTTTATTAAACTTTGATGTTAAACATCTAAATGAGCAAAGCCCATTTAGATGGCAAGGACATATATGTCCTTTGTAATCCCCTAAAGCTACCCACGTAAATGTGGGAGATTTTAAATATCTAAAAAAGGTGTATATATGACTATTTTTCCAGCAATTGATCTTAAAGACGGCAAAGCGGTTCGTTTAACTAAAGGACTTATGGAGAGTGCAAAAGTGTACTCAGATACCCCATGGGAGTTGGTGAAAACGTTTGAAGAGATGGGGGCGCAGTGGGTGCATTTGGTTGATCTTAACGGTGCTTTTGCAGGTGAACCTAAAAATTTGGATCAAATTCGTCTGATTCGTGAGAATTGTAATGTTAAACTTCAGTTGGGTGGCGGTATACGGGATGAGGTAACGATTCAACGTTATCTCGATTTGGGAATTGATCGTCTTATCTTGGGTTCCATTGCTCTGCGTGATCCTGAATTTGTTAAGGCTATGGCGTGCAAGTACCCCATTGTTGTCGGTATTGATGCCATTGATGGATTCGTGGCGGTAGAGGGATGGGGAGAGGTGAGCCAGATGCGAGCGACTGATTTGGCACGCAAATTCGCTGATGCAGGGGTTGAAGCGATTATCTGTACCGATGTTGGGCGAGATGGAACCCTTAGCGGTGTGAATGTTGAGTTTACCCTTGAAATTGCACGAGCTTGTAAAATTCCAACCATTGCCAGTGGAGGGGTTAAAGATAATGAAGACATTGAAAAATTGCTTGCAACGGGTGAAATTTCGGGTGTAATTGTCGGAAAAGCATTTTATGAGGGTCATATTGATCTAAAATCTTTTTTTTAAACTCTACTCAAAGTTCGTTTAGCTATGATTGGGAAATTTTTCAAAAATAAAAAAATTACATCGATTACAAAGGATATGCTTTGAAATTATTAGTGGTAGATGACAGCTCAACAATGCGTCGCATTATAAAAAATACTCTTTCGCGTCTTGGGTACGAGAATGTACTCGAAGGAGAAGATGGCATTCAAGGATGGAATGTACTGAATGAAAATACTGATATTAGCATGTTAATTACTGACTGGAATATGCCTGAAATGAATGGGCTTGAATTGGTTAGAAAAGTGCGTGCAGATGCCCGTTTCAATGACTTGCCAATTATTATGGTTACAACAGAAGGGGGAAAAGCGGAGGTTATTACTGCACTTAAAGCAGGGGTTAATAATTACATCGTCAAACCTTTTACTCCACAAGTTCTTAAAGAGAAGCTTGCAGCTGTTTTGGGTACAGAAGCTTAATGCAAGATTATTATTATATGCTAGTGGTAAAACCATCATCCCATTTAGAGTTATTTAGCGATTTTTTGGTCGATGTCGTTCCTGTCGGTTTTGAAGAGATTGATGAAGGATTTATTATCCGCAGTGAGGAAGACCTTGAGACAATTATGTGGGGGATTGAGCAGTTTACGGAAGCGCTACAACGGGCATTAGGTCAAGTTGTTGATGTTGATATGATCCTTACAAAAGAGAAGAATGATGATTGGATTGCGCAGTATCAAAGTGCTATTACCCCTATAGAGATCTCTCCCTTTTATATTCATCCAACATGGGAAGCACCCAAAGAGGGGATGCTCAACATTGCAATTGATCCCGCTTTGGCATTTGGTACAGGACACCATCCGACAACTGCATCATGTCTACGTGCCATTGCAACCGTTGTTGCTGAGGGCAATGAAGTGATGGATGTTGGGTGCGGTAGTGGTATTCTTGCAATGGCGGCCCTTCTAAAAGGGGCTATTGTTGATGCGTGTGATACTGATCCTCTTTCTGTTGACAACGCCCGTGTTAATGCAGAGCAAAATTGCTTATCGTATCGACGCTTATGGGAAGGCCCAATTAACGAGACACAAGAGCAGTATGATGTTATCGTAGCCAATATTGTGGCGGATGTTCTTGTTTTTATTGCCAGTGATCTGAAAAAAAGGTTACGTGAAAAAGGAACTCTTATTTTATCAGGGATAATGGATAAATATGAAGAGAAAGTTTTACGTGCGTATAAAGAGCATGAACTGCGTGAGCGTATCGTTGAAAATGAATGGGTAACGCTCATATTAACCAAAAAGGAATGATGCTGTGGCACAACCGGAACAATCGACTCCCCCGAATAAAAATGACAATTTCTTTAATAAAAATCCTCTAATTACGTTTGCGATTTTTTCCATTGTCGTTATCTTGCTTTTTAAAGCATTTGTTGGCAATGAAAATGAGTTAACGTCAAAAGTAAATGGTCAAGCAGCAATGCGAACTCAAGAGGTGAGTTATGCCGATCTTAAAAAGCTCATTGAGAACAAGCAAGTTGAAAAAGTGGCAATTGGGCAAACCTATATTAGAGCAATAAGCGGTGATGGTAAAATAGCGTATACGACTCGTATTGTTCGTGATGACAATACCCTGATCCCTTTGTTAGACAAACAAGGGATTGATTACGGTGGTTTTAGTGAGAGCAATTGGTTTACCGATATGTTTGGATGGCTTTTCCCTTTCCTCATCATTATCGCAATATGGATGTTTTTCGCAGGGCGTATGCAAAAAAGTATGGGTGGAGGAATTTTGGGGATGGGGAGCTCTAAAAAGCTCGTTAATTCTGAAAAGCCAAAAACAAAATTTGATGACGTTGCGGGTGCACAAGAGGCAAAAGAAGAGGTTCGAGAGATTGTTGATTTTTTGAAATCTCCGGATCGTTATGTGGAACTTGGGGCAAAAATTCCAAAGGGTGTCTTGCTCGTTGGTAGCCCCGGAACCGGTAAAACATTACTAGCAAAAGCCGTAGCAGGGGAAGCGGAAGTCCCTTTCTTTTCGGTATCAGGTTCTAGTTTTATTGAAATGTTTGTAGGGGTAGGTGCTGCACGTGTTCGCGATTTGTTTGAACAAGCCAAAAAAGATGCCCCTTCTATCATCTTTATTGATGAGATTGATGCTATCGGAAAAAGTCGTGCTGCGGGTGGAATGATGGGGGGGAATGATGAGCGTGAACAAACTCTCAATCAGCTTCTTGCCGAGATGGACGGTTTTGGTACCGATACCCCTATTATTATTTTAGCGGCAACGAACCGACCTGAGATTCTTGATCCCGCACTTCTTCGTCCAGGGCGATTTGATCGTCAAGTATTGGTGGATAAACCCGATTTTCAAGGGCGTATTGATATTTTGAAGGTTCATATCAAAGGGGTTAAGCAAGACAGCGATACAGATATTGAGGAGATTGCTCGTCTAACGGCTGGTTTGGCCGGGGCAGATTTGGCAAATATCGTCAATGAAGCGGCGCTTTTGGCTGGACGTAAAAGTCAAAAGACGGTTCGTCAGACGGATTTGCGTGAAGCGGTTGAGCGTGCAATCGCAGGACTTTCGAAAAAAAGCCGGCGGATTGATGAGAAAGAGAAACGGATTGTTGCGTATCACGAATGTGGCCACGCCTTATTGGCAGAAACAACTAAGGGGGCTAAAAAGGTCTCCAAAGTTTCTATCGTCCCTCGCGGTCTTGCCGCGCTTGGGTATACCCTTAATACTCCTGAAGAGAATAAATATCTGATGCAACGACACGAGCTTATTGCGGAGATTGATGTTCTTTTGGGTGGTCGTGCGGCAGAAGAGGTCTTTATCGGCGAGATTAGTACGGGTGCAGCGAACGACTTGGAACGAACCACCGATATTCTCAAAGCTATGGTGCAAATGTACGGTATGAGTGATGTAGCAGGTCTTATGGTGTTAGAGCGTCAGCGCAGTACCTTCTTGGGCGGCGGTATGACACAAGCAAAAGAGTACAGCGAAAAAATGGCTGAGGGGATGGACTCATATATTAAATCTACCCTCAATGAGCGTTATGAAGAGGTTAAAATTCGTCTTGAAGAGTATCGGGATGCTATCGAAAAAATGGTAGAATTACTTTACGCTAAAGAAAATATTTCTGGTGATCAAGATTGAGACGAGACTTTCACCCAAAAAAGAGATAGCCAAACCTTCTTAGGAGTTCATAATGATAATGCAAAACGATACATTTATCCTCTCTCGTCAAGGGTGGTTACCGATTGCCCTTGCGGCAACTTTTTTTATTCTCTTTACAATGACAGGATTGCATTTTTTTCAGTTTATCGCCGGTGCAGTTCTAATGGCTTTTTTGGTTCTGTTCCGAAATCCTGAACGCAGTTCGCCATCAGCTGATCCCTTGGGTATTCTAAGCAGCGTGGATGGTGTTGTCCTTGCGATTGAGGATACGAACATTAATGATGAAGGTATGAAAAAAATCACTATCCTTAATGGTTTGTGGAATGTATCTATGCTTCGGGCCCCCTATAATGGAACCGTTGAGGGGTGCCGTATTCGACATGGTGTCTCTTTGGGATTACAAGATCCCCTTGCTGAAATGTTGAATGAGAAAGCAGTTCTTTCATTTCGTTCGCTTCGTGGTGATGATATTTATTTGGAGCATGCAAGTGCTCAAAGTTGTTTTTCCATCGCACTTGGAGTAGAAGATGGAGAAAAAATTAAAGAGGGGAACCGGTATGGCTTTTTGGCAAAAGGGAGAACGATTCTTTATCTCCCTAGCACTGCTGAGTTAATGATTCACCCTGGCAATGATCTCCGTGCGGGAGAGAGCATTATCGGTCGATTTAACGGATAGGGTGATAAAGTTGCGGCTCTGTCGCAAGTTTATCCGTATCAATTCGAAAATCAAAATTGAGTGATTGAAATCCTTCATTTCCCATTTTCATAAATTGATTGGCGGCTGCTAGATTATTCTGAACCTGCATATAAAGAAGTCCTAGGGCATAACGGCTTTCGAGATAGCTCGGATTAGTCATTTTTGAAAGTTGGAGTAAGGCTATTGCATTTTGGTAATGTTCAGATCCTATGGATGCGGATGCTGCCATAAAAAGAGTTCGTTCATCTTTGAGATTGTAGGTGTCAACTGCTTGATTGTAAAGAGAGTAAGACTCTTCAAAGTCTTGATTATAAAAATGGGCAAGCGCTAACCCTGCTGTAATATAGGTACGATCTTCTGTTGTTGTTTGTAGTTTATCTTCTAGCTGTTGAATCAGTGGTGTAAGTCCCCCCGTAATTGCCGCCATCATGACTCCCCGTTCACGAGAAATCTGTGATCCAAAATAAAAATCTTCATACCCTATATTTTTATTCTTAAGATAATTGATGGATGAGCGGGCATATGCTTTAGGTGTTAAAGTATCGTAATGGGTATCAATATAGAGTAGGTGAGGGAGAAGGTTGCTAGATTGCATTTCAACAAGCTTTTCCGATGCTTTTTGTGCTTTATCACGCATATTTAGCTTTTGGGCAATGATTATTTTCATCATCAAATAAAGTGGACGATCTTTGTAGCGGTTATCCAACCAACGACTTGAAGAGAGGTAATTATTTTCAGTGATAGTGATAAGGGTACGGTAGAGATCAAACTCTTCACTCTCAACTTCTTGTGCGAGGTTCTCTTTTAGGATTGAAATTAATTTTGGATTAGCTTTGGAGATCAGTTCAGAGGTCATGATTGCAAAAATACCGGAGAGGTAATTGTTGGCGTCCAAATGGTATGAACTTAAAAAATAGGTATACGCTTTGGGATAGTCTCCTAATTGCGCGTACGTAAGGGCGAGATTATATTGAAGAATAGAGTGTTTTGGATGGGCTGATACAAGCTTCTGAAGGTGAGTATTCGCATCTCTAAGACGGAGGTGGAGGGCTTCTTGAACCGCGAGTGAGAGAGCGTAATCGACATTTGATTCGTGTGCCCCTTCTTTAAAATATTTTTTTGCAGACGCAATATCATCAATGTTAACATCCGCATTTCCTCTGCGGATATAGCTAATGGTTTGATTGGCGTTGAATATTTTATAGGGGGTAAAAGCAAAAATTTTTGGGTAGGTTTGAGTGTGCATTTTGTCATCTGAAGCCCGATATACTTTTTGTACGGTATCAGGCTCAAAAAGGATAGATTTTAGATAAACTTTGATGGGATAGGGGGTGTAAACATCGTTAGGATAGGTTTCGGTTACTTTCTTAAGTAAAGAACCAGCCTCTTGATTTTGTCCCAGCATAAGATTGACATACGCCAAAGAGAGAGTCTCTTGAATAGGCTTTGTGTTTTGGAGTAAGGCACTATTAAAATATTTACGTGCTTTGTTGAAATCACCCGTATTGGCATACAATAATCCAAGTGAAAATGAGTCACTCTCTTGCTGTTGATTCTCAAGTGATTGAATAGCTGCATCGTAATTGCCGTACAGAGTATTGACAGCAGCTTTTATTTTATCTTGGGCTACTGGATACTCGTGCGTCGTCGGATGATTGAGGGCGCTAAGAGCTTCGAAATAATTTCCTTTGTAGTAATTGATCAAGGCATAATAATAGGAGTACATGGGAGAGGTACTTTCAGAACTCAAATAGGTTTGCGCTAGATTAATATAATGGTCAAAATTTTGTTGTTGCTTTAGGTTTAAACAACATACCGCAGCGTTGATGGCACTAACGCATCGGTTTTCGCGCAGATCAATGGCGTGTTTGAAATTTTCAAGTGCATCGGTGTACTCTTTCTCTTTTAGCCGCGCAACCCCCAGATTATATTGAGAGATAGACTCCGAATAGAGGGCGATTTTTTCAAACAGCTGCAAGGCTTCTGCTTGATTACCGTTGGTATACATATAGTTCGCCCGCTCAATCATATTTTCCAATTGACTGGGCTGTATTTTTGGCTCTTTGGGATTTTTTGAGGCGATTAAAGGCTCTTCTTGTTTAAAAACTTCTTCATCACCGGAGTGGGAAAGGAGGGCGTAGGCAACTCCTCCCGCTGCTAATAATAGAGTTGCTACACCTGCTGCAATCAATATTATTTTCTTTTTATTGGGAGGGGGATTGGCTTGGGTGACATCCTCATTTACAGGGGTGGTTTCCACTCCTGCGGCATCGGACTCTTCAATGACAATTATCTCTTCTTGCGCATCAGCCATTCGATTATTTTACTTTAGGAGAGGTATTTTTGCAAGACATCAGGAATGGTAATCGTCCCATCTTCATTTTGGAAATTTTCCATCAGTGCAACCATTGTTCGCCCAACTGCCAAGCTTGAACCATTGAGCGTGTGGACAAATTTATTTTTACCCTCTTCTTTGTAACGGATTTTTGCACGGCGGGCTTGAAAATCACGAGTACTGGAGACGGAGCTGATTTCACGATAGCTGTTTTGCCCTGGTAGCCACACTTCAAGATCGATTGTTTTAGCAGCACCAAATCCTAAATCGCCAGTACAGAGGGTGACAAGACGGTGTGGCAATCCAAGTGCCGTGAGCAAATCCGAAGCGCATGCAACCATCTCATCAAATATTGCGTCGCTTTGATCGGCTCTTGTAATACTGACAAGCTCCACTTTATGAAATTGATGTTGACGGATCATCCCGCGCACATCGCGTCCGCCTGAACCTGCCTCTTTACGAAAGCACGACGTATACCCCGTCATTTTAATCGGTAAATCTTGAGCATTTAAAATTTCATCTTGATAGAGATTGGTGAGGGGAACTTCGGCGGTAGGGATAAGAAATAGCTCTTCCCCATCTACCTTGAAGAGATCGTCTTCAAACTTCGGAAGTTGACCTGTCCCTTCTAGTGCACGACGGTTGACAAGCATGGGGACACTTACCTCATTAAAACCACGTTCGCGGTTGAAGTCAAGCATAAAGTTGATAAGTGCCCGCTCTAAACGTGCCCCCATTCCGCTAACGACGCTAAAACGGCTTTTGGCAAGTTTTACCCCTCTTTCAAAATCGATCCAACCGTTTGCTTCGGCAAGTTCCCAATGCTCTTTGGGAGTAAAGCTGAAGGTTGGAGGGGTGAGAACTTTTTTGATCTCGATATTGTCGTTTTCATCTTCTCCATCGGGGACACTCTCATCGGGAAGATTGGGGACACGCATAGCAAGGGATTCCAACGCCTCTTGGGCATTGCGTTGAGTCTCTAGTAATTCGACGAGTTGGACTTTTGCCGCATCGACTTCGATTTTAAGCTCGTCCGTGCTTTTTCCCTCTTTTTTATATTGACCAAAAAGGCGACTCCGTTCATTTTGGGCAGCTTGAGCACTTTCGTAGGTCAATTTGGCATTTTTTAAGAGGTCATTGGCAGTTTTAAGGGCAGTGATAAGCTCACTGTCTACTTTTTTGCGTTGAAGAGCGATTGCGGTTGCATCAAAATTATTTTGGAGAAGTTTTAAATCGATCATAATAGTCCTAAAAAAGTGGTTGTATATTGGGTTGATTATAGCTAAAAGAGGCTGAAATTAGGTCAAAATTGCTTTGGCAAGCTCAAACTGATTCGCTGTCATAATATGAATTTTTGGATGGAGTGCTTTTAACTCTTCGAAAAGAGTTTTACTAAGTTCAAATCCGACATGGTACTCTTCCTCTGGGCTGATGAGTGAAGCCGCTTCGAGCGCTTCGACCCATGTACTTGGTACAAAAATCCCCGGAACATTTTCATCTAAAAATCGGGCGGTGCGGAGTTTAGTGATTGGAAAATAGCCCAAAATGAGGATACAGTTTCCGTTGTGTTCTGCATTGGCACTCTCCATCATTTCGAGAAGTTTTTGGGCGTTCTCGAGATCATACACGGGTTGAGAGATGATTCCTATAGCACCGTGCGCTACTTTTTTAGACATTTTCTTTTGCAGTGTAGCGGAACTTTTTGCATACGAATCGGTCACGGCGAAGGGATAGATATCTTTGACTGGGGCGAGTAGTTTTTGTTCCGCCATATCGGTACCGTTGTTCAGGGTCGTGATAATATCGAGGAGGAGTTTGCTGTTCCCCTCGAAAACCCCTTTGGCGTGCGGTTGATCGGAGTAGTGGGCGCTGTCGCCCGTGAGGGCGAGGATAGCACGGACGTTTGCTTCATTGGCTCCGAGAAGATCACTTTGGAGGGCGATACGGTTGCGATCACGCATACTCATGGTTGCCAATACGGGTTTATGAAAACGATCTTGAAGTTTCATAGCGGCGAAGAGAGCATTGTATTTGAGTTTGGCTAGAGGATTATCCGTGGTGCTAAATCCATCGACGAGTTTATCGAGCCCTAAAGCGGCGATTTTTTCAATAGTAGGGGCAAACTGTGCGGAACGTGACGGGGTTGTTTCGAGCGTGATATAAGTACCATGACGGAGTTTATCGATAAAAGGTTCAAACAAAAGATGCCTTTGGATATAATTGCGTCATTATAACAAATAGGAAACATGTTTTGATTAAATTAGCAGTATTTGATTTTGATTCGACCTTAATGGACGGGGAAACCATTGACTTTTTTGCGGAGGCTTTGGGGATTGGCGAGGAAGTATCGGCGATCACTGAGCGGGCGATGAATGGGGAACTCGATTTTTTTGAGTCGTTGCAACAGCGTGTTGGTTTGCTCAAAGGTTTGGAATTTTCAAAAGTAGAGAAGATTTGTCATAATCTCCCTTATATGAAGGGTGCTATCGAAACGATTGCGGCACTTAAAGAACGTGGAATAAAAGTTGTTTGTTTTAGTGGAGGATTTCGTTCAGCAACCGCTCACGCCAAAGATATCCTTGGATACGATGCCGATTTTTCCAATGTATTACATGAAAAAGATGGGAAACTTACGGGACTTGTCGGTGGAGATATGATGTTTGATTTCTCTAAAGGGGACATGTTACAGCGTTTGCAAGGACTTTTTGGGATCACAGCTTTGGAGACAATGGCGGTGGGAGATGGGGCAAATGATCGCTCAATGTTTGCTCATGCAGGGGTCAGAGTCGCTTTTTGCGCGAAACCTATTTTGAAAAAAGAGGCGAATGTCATTATTGACACGAAAGACCTCACCCAAATTATTACAAAGGTGTTTTAATGTTAGAAAATTCTTTATGGTTGCGTTACAATCCAGAAAAAACAATTCGCGAAGTGCTTGTTGGCTTATATGAGTGCGCTGCGGTGGAAATTGAAGAAGATGAGCGTGAACTGTATGCGTCACTTAAGCGTCATCTGACGAAAAAAGAGCTCAAAATGGTGATGATGAATGAAGGTGGGTGTACAGCTGAAGAGATCGGTGCGGAAGTTGCCCTTGAGGGGGAAGAGCTGAAAAAAGCACAATACAAAGCATATCGTAAATTACGTCAGGATAAAATTCGTTTGGAAGTTCGTGCTAATAAAGTGAAAGAAGTGGTAGAAACGGCTGACGAAGAATAAAAAAATGAAACTAATGGAGTGATTAATCGTCCATTTATTCTTTATAAGCTATGATGTTAGATTAATTAAAAACAAGGATTGTATATGAAGAAATCAACTTCACTTTTTCTTGCAGCGGTTGTTGCTGTTGGAATGATGAGCGCGTCTGCATCTGCGGATGAGAAAAAAGGGCAAAAAGCGTATTTGAAAACGTGTAAAACGTGTCATGGTAACGGTACTAAAGGTGCTGCTATGCATACACAAAATGAGTGGGATGCGTTGTTTGCTAATGGTGGCGCAAATATCATTAAAGCACACGTAGGAACAAAAGCAGAAGCAACGTTTAATAGTGATGGCTTTAAAGAAAAAGCACAAGATCTTCGTGATTTCTTGTTTATGTATGGTAATGATTCAGGAAATGTCCCTTCTTGCGGATAACTTCTTTTTGTCCCCTTTTGGGGACAATCCTCTAACACTTTTTTACTGTAACTTCTTCGAAATCTCTTAAAATATCGCTTTCATCCCCGCATACACCATCCGTCCGCGTAGTGGTCCCCAAATATGAGCCGAATCAAATCCGCCGTTTGCATCATAGAAGAGGGGAGATTCGACATTGGTTTGGAGCGTGTCAAAGAGATTCTTGGCTCCTGCATAGAGGGAGAAGTTTTTATTCAGCTGTTTGGATACTTTTATATCAACCGTCGTATAGGCGGGTGCTGTTGTATTTTTGGGTGAGGTGAGGGCTAAATCATTATAGCGGTCACTATATCCGTAGGGTGCCAAATCACGTGCGCCTACGTAGGTTGCTTCGGTGTAGAGCTCCCATCCATTAATGTCATAATCAATACTGAAACGGGCGCGCTGTTCGATGCTTGCTAGGGAGAGGTGCGATTTATACATCTCATCGTAGTGGTACATTTCATAGCTTCCAGAGAGGGTGAGTGCGTCGCTAAGGGCATATCCGATTATAATATCCCCATTTTTGACGGTTACATTTTGGGAGAGATTTTTAAGCGTTGGGATACCGCTTGCATCGTCAATATAGGCAAGATTTTCGACTTGGGTATAGGCAGCAGAGGCGGTTAGACTGAGCCCATTAGCTTTGTAGGCAAGAGAGTAATTGACCCCCTTGGATTTTTCTAACGCGGTAATCTCCATCGCAAATCCGCTATCGAGCAAACCGTGCTCCGATTCGAAAAAGGTGAGGGGGGAACGGTATCCCATCCCTGCACTGAAGCGTGAGGTGAGATCGGTGGTGTGGTTGTGGCGATAATGGAGGCGGGGAACGAGGAGCGTTTTATCAATTTCATTCCCCTGTGTTGTTTTGCCTCTCCAATCGGTCGTGATTTTGGTGCCACGAACGGCGAGGGTCAGTTCATTTTTATCATCTATCATCCACGCATCTTGAGCGTAAATTCCCAACGCAGTGTAATCAAAATCATCTTTTTCTCTCCCTTGCTGAACATAATAGACCTCAGAGGCAGAGCGTGCCGTTTCAATTTTAGCGTCGGTTCCATAGGTGAGAAAATGGTTGTTATTGAGGGCATGATCGATTTTTAGATCACCGAAATAAGTTTTATCGACATTGCCATAATCGGCCCCTTCATAGAGAGAATCTTGCTTTTGTTGGGCATACGCGAGGGTTGTTTGGAGGTTCATCGTATCATTTAGGGTATGACGTTCTTTGAGATAGATCTCATCACGGATCGTATTGATCCGCTCCAATACCGACATGGGGGTACTGATGAGTTTATTACTGATATTTCCATTTACAAAGGCAGGATTTTCGGGTTCATTGGCATTATATTTGGCAATGGCAGCACTCTCTGAAACCATTGTCCCCCCGAATACATTGGAGGTAAAATGGGCTGCTTTAAGTTCCATCGAATCATATTTGGAAAACTCATGGGTGACCATCAGAGAGAGAGATTGATTTTCCAGACTTGGGGATTCACTGACACCGTTATGATCATTGTCAACTTGATCTTGGGCATGGTAGGAGGCGGAGAGGAGAATCCCCGTTTTTTTATCAGCACTTAGGGCTTCACCAAGGAGGGAGTAGTTTTTGGTTCCCAATGTTCCCATGGAGGTGTCGATTTCAATGCCGTTACCATGAGGTTTACGCGGGATGATGTTAATCGTCCCCCCGATCGCTTCGGGAGCGGTGAGGGATGCTCCTGATCCACGGGAAATCTCAATACTCTCAATATCTGCCGTACCGATCGCATCCATTCCGTAAAAACTCGATACGGTAGAGTTAAAAGGGATACCGTCGATGAGGACGGTCGTATGCTCTCCCTTAAGCCCGTTGATCTGTACCCGTTTGAGTCCACAAACGGAGCATCCTGTGGTGACACTCACCCCTGTTTGTTTATCAATAGCTTCGGCAAGTGTTGCCGATTGGCTTTGTTGTAGCTCTTTTTTGGTGATTACTTCGGTTGCTTCTACCAAATCTTTGAGGCTCCCTTTGGGTTGGAGGAGGGGAGCCTCAGAGCTCTCTACCGTAATAGTTTCAAGCTGAACATCATTCGCCGAGGCAAAGGTACAAATTGCTGCACACGCAACAATGGAGAGTGTTTTTTTCATAAAAGTATCCTAAAAGGTTAAATAATATAGTAATGGTTTGTTTTTTGATAATAGGTAGATTTTAAGAGAGGGGTGGGGAACGGCTTCTTGTTAGGATAGCGAGTGGGGCAGGTTGCGTAAATGGTGCACATGCAAAGGGCTCGAAAGTAGAGGTAACGGTACTTAAAACAATGGGTTCATTAGCTAATGCAGAGGAGTGGGAGAGAAGACACACTTCACACGAATCATCGTGATGGGCATGGCTTAGCTGATGAACGACCCCTACGAAGAGGGAGAGGATGAACAGCAGTGCAAAGAGCCGTCTAAAACGTTTCATCATCCCCCTTTTTTTATTTTGCTAATTGTATCAAAAAATGTTTTTTATCAGATAAAGCAAAATCAGTTAATATGATTTTAAAGAACTTCAGAAATAATGGCGTAACGGAAAAAAGTAATATTGATGCTTTTCAGGGGGTAAGAATGAGATATCCAATCGTAAATGGGGTAATGATTGGACTGATTCTCTCCTCGTCATTGTACGCAGGTGGGGAGCAGAGCCTCAATAATGTGACACTCTTGCCGATAACCGTTCAAGGAGAGGCTGAATCTTCGAATAGTACCGATGCCGCGACAGAGGGAACGCTCACGGCGCAGCAGTTAGCCAATCGACCGATTCTCCGTCCTGCCGAGGTGTTGGAGAGTGTTCCGGGACTTATCGTTACTCAGCACAGTGGTGATGGCAAAGCCAATCAGTATTTTTTACGCGGGTTCAGTCTCGATCACGGTACCGATTTTTATACGACGGTGGAGGGGATGCCGAATAATCTCACCACTCATGCTCACGGGCAGGGGTACAACGATCTCAATTACCTAATACCCGAACTCATTTCGAGCGTAACGTACAAAAAAGGACCCTATTATGCGACCGAGGGGGATTTTTCTTCGACGGGCAGTGCCCATATCCGTTATGCGAATACTCTTCCGGAGGCAATTGCCAGTGTTACGGCAGGGAGTTTTGGACAGAAGCGAGTACTTAATGCCAACTCTTTTGATGTGAATGGGGGGAAACTATTGTATGCGTTGGAGTATTTTCATAACGACGGTCCGTGGGAAAAGCCAGAAGGGTACCAGCGACTTAACGGCGTTGTAAGTTATGCCAAAGAGGAGGGGCGCGATAGTTACAAAATTACCGCCATGGGATACAAGGGTGCTTGGGATGCCACGAACCATGTTCCGCTTCGTGCGATCGAGGGGGGGATTATCGGGACATACGGTTCACTGGATGCTAGTGATGGAGGCAATACCCACCGCTATAGTCTATCAGGAGAATATACCCATCGCGATCATGACGGGACAACGAGCGCGAACGCATACGTAATCGATTACGGACTTGATCTTTTTTCTAATTTTACCTACTATCTTGATCATCCGATACAAGGAGATCAGTTTGAACAAAAAGATGGTCGTACTCTTCTGGGAGCGAATATCGGGCGGGTATCGGTTGGGACGTTATTGGGAGTCAATAGCGTTCAGTCGTACGGATTTCAACTGCGTAATGATGCGATTCGAGGGGTCGGATTGTATAACACCCAAAACCGTATCCGATTCAACACGATAACCTCCGATAGGGTTAATGTCACCGATGCAGCTCTCTATTATCAAAACGAACTGACCCTTAGTGAAAAAGTCCGGATGATTGCAGGGATTCGGGGAAATATGGTTCGTTTTGATGTTACAAACGATGTTAATACGGCAGATTCAGCAGTAAAAGTAGCCTCTATCGCTAGTCCAAAACTCAGTTTTATTTTCGGTCCATGGGCGGATACAGAGCTGTTTGTTAATGGAGGATACGGTTTTCACAGCAATGATGCGCGCGGTGTAACCCATGCAATTGATCCTGCAACGCCGTTGGTACGAACCAAAGGGGGGGAGATTGGCGTTCGAACGCGTGCGATCAATCAGCTTCAAACTTCACTGGCGTTGTGGATGATGGACAGTGATTCGGAACTCGTTTTCGCCGGTGATACGGGGGGGACGGAACCCACGGGACCAACACGGCGCAGCGGGATAGAGTGGGCGAGCTACTGGACACCGACCCCTTTGTTTATTTTAGATGCCGATGTTGCAGTCTCACGCGCACGGTATAAAGATTCTTCTTTGGCAGGTGGTTCATACGTTCCTGAAGCGATTGAAAAAACAGTATCAATCGGAGTGGGAGTAAAGGAGTATGACGATTATTTCGGAGGATTGAGAGTTCGCTATTTTGGAAGCCGCCCCCTTATTGAGGATAACTCGGTGCGATCCAAACCCTCGACACTGGTCAATCTCAAAATTGGGCGTCATTTGTCTAAAAATCTTGACCTAAGTGTCGATGTGTATAATCTCTTTGACCGAAAAACGTACGATATTGAGTACTACTATGAGTCGAAGTTGGCAACTGAGAGTACTTCGGTAACGGATCATATGGTGCACCCTTGTGAACCGCGCTCTGGACGTTTGACGTTGAGCTATCACTATTAAAGGAAAGTTGTTGTTTCGAGAAATGCACGGTAAAGAGAGCTTTTTTGAGCTTTTGTCATTGCCGCGTGCGCAGGTGATGTAGAGGGGAGTAATATCGTTTCGATCTCTAACTCTTTAAAATATTTTTGGAACAGATCGTATCCTTTTTTGCCGGTAAAGGCAAGTGCTTTGATATTCGGATACTCGTGCAGTAATTTTTTAAAATCATTAGGGATACAATTTTTGAGATTGGTATCACTTGAATTACTCCGCTCACACGATGCAATCATATCCCATAATCCAATCCCTTTTTCGAGGCAAAAATTCTTTTTATCGTCGTTTGTTTGGAGAGTAACAGCGAAAATTTCCTCCAGTATCGACCAAAAAGCGTTACGAGGATGGGCGTAATAAAACGATTGTTCGAAGGATACGATGCTGGGGAAACTTCCTAAAAAAAGGAGTCGAGTATTTTTATCGATGATGGGGGGGAAGGGGTGAGAAAAGGTCATTTCAGTTGTTGCATTATGCACTCCTTTTAATGGGAGCATCATAGTATAAGAGCTACTATGATGTCAAGATTTTAGATGGCAATAAAATTAAATTGAACGTGCTCAATCTCTTCTTTAAAGTCTTGACCGAACTCTTCTGCGGTATCGTCTTCTTCATGATGTTTCCAGTTTACTGTTACATTATTGAATTCTGAAATTTCATCAAGAGTTGAGAAAAGATTAAAAAAAACTTTGGTACTCGCACTGTTAAAATAGGTCAAAAAGAAATCAAATTGTATATTGCTGTCTTGTTGATTTTTCAAATGTGCTTTAAGCGGATGCATAATTGGATCAAAAAAGGTATTAACATCTTCAGGATACGATTCTCCTTCAAAGCTGTATACATTATTATGGGTATCCAAAACAATTTTTGGCGTTGTTACGGTTGCTGGAATGGTTGTCATTGGTTTTTCCTTTATATTGTTGTTAAATTACGACTTTGAGAGTAAAACAATCGAAAGTTTCATCATTCTCAATAAAATCAAATTCGATAGGTTCACTTGATTTACGGGCCATCTCTATAAATCCTATACTGGCACCTTTGCTCCCCTCATCAGCCTCTGAGCGCATCTTCTCTTTGTAAAGCACTTTCAATTCCTCTTGACTCATAGTCGAAAGTGCTTCAAGCTTTTCTCTCAGTGCAGGGACTTTCGTTTTTTCGACTCGATTGGAACACATGATATAAAATTTATCCCCTTCTGTTCCGATAGCAACCGATCCATAGCTCATACTGGCTTCTTCCGGATTTTGTATTTGATCGGGTGAATAGCGAGTAATGTTTTGTGCTTGTTCGACGAACATATAGAGTACTTTTTGGCTTATCCCCATTTTTGTTGCATCAGCACTCAATTTACCTTTAATCATCGAGCTTACGGCGACAATGATCTCTTGTGACAAGTAGCCGTTATAGCAAAAAATTACATTTTTAGTTTCTATCATCTCTTTCAGTGTGCGAAAGTCGTTTAATGTCATAGACTTTTTCCTTTTTTTTGGATTTATATTTGAAATGCAATCATCGTATTATCATCGCGTTGTGATTCGTCTCCCTTGTAGTTGTAATATTTTTCCAAAATAATGGCTTGCTGCTCGTCCATCGGTTTCGTATGATTGTCATAGATCGTTTCCATGAGCCGCTTTTTACCGAATGCGATCCTTTTACTCCCGCCGATTTGGTCAATAATCCCATCCGTTGTCAGATAAAAACGCATCCCTTCTTCGAGTGCTAGGGTTTGATTGGTGAAGGTTAAATCCAAATCACTGTGAACATATCCGATACTGTGTTTATCGGGTTTAACGTGGTGCAAGTGACCATCCGCAATATACAAAAGGGGTGTATTGGCACCGGCAAACGTTAATTGCTTGTTTTCAAGATTGACATAGCAAAATGCTCCATCCATACCGTCATTGGATTCACTTGTTTCATCGTATTGTCCTAATGTTTCTTTTACGAGACGATTCATTTGGCTCAACAAGGCGGCTGGATCATCAAGATGGCGTTGCTGTGAGAGTAAACGGTCAAGAATCGAAATAACAACAAAGGTCATTAATGCACCCGGGACACCGTGTCCTGTACAATCGATTATGGCAACAAAGAATCCTTTATCGGTTTTATCGACCCAATAACAATCGCCGCCAATAACATCTTTAGGTTTCCAGATAACGAAAGAATCTTTTGAAAATTGGTTGAGTATATTTTCTTCTGGCAAAAAGGAGCGTTGAATTCTACTCGCATAATTAATACTACTTCGAACCATTGTGTTGATTTGCTCTAATTCTTTATTATTTTCTTGAATTTGTTGAAATGAATTATGAAGGGCTTGACGTGAGTATTCAAAACTTTTACCAACTTGCCCGATTTCATCGGTACGTTTCCAAACGAACGGTTCATCAAGTTTTTGATTTGCTAATGCATTGGATTGCGATAACAGTTCACCAAAAGGCTGTGTTAGATCGTGAACAACCCGTTTTACCATTTTTGCTACGTACATTGAACCCGTTATACTGATGAGTAAAATAAGAGCTAAGATTGCAAAAAATTGAACTTGCGTGGTCGAATAGATATTTTGGGCATTGATGATTTGAACTTGCATCAGTTTATTTAACATAGGTGTTAATTCTACAATAGTATAAGGAGCATCATCTGTTGTCCACGATATGATCTCCATCAACTTTTTTTCTTTGACCAATTGGATCAGATTATCGAGACTTTTGACGGATAACTGTATATATTTTTCAGTATCGGGTAATAACTCTTTTTCTTCTTGGGTGTGAAGCTCATTTTTGTAGGCATTCCATTCAGTAATTATTTTTTGTTTTTCAGCATTTAAACTATTGTTCGCTTTTGTATAGTCCGTTACTTTTCCTTCTCCAATATCGCGTGCGGTCACAAGGACATTTTGTTCATACGCTTCTTTAATTAATCGTAAGTGTCCTAGTGGCTCAAGAGCATTTCCATTGAGTGAACGGATGGAAAAGTTTGAGATGAGCATTCCGATGATACCTGCGATTATGGCACTAATGGCAAGTATTTGGGTTAGTTTGACCAAGTAGTTTACTTTATCTTCTACGCTGGTATTTTCAAGCACTTCAGGTTTGAATTTTGTCATCAATCCCATTGGATATCCTTTTTAACTCAGTTGGAAATTAATCTATCCGTAGTATAAATATGTTTTATTACAATTTCGAAACAGAATGATTACAATTTGGATTGGTAACAATTTACCTTCCCCTAAACGACCCTTGGGTACAATTACGTCACTAATTTACGGGATATAACCCCTCAAAGGAACTTCATGAAACGTGCCCTCCTCAGCGTTAGCGATAAAAGTAATATCGTAGAATTTGCCAAATCTCTCATCGGTTTGGATTATGAAATTGTCTCTACGGGAGGAACGTACAAGATGTTGCGTGATGCCGGTGTTGATGCGATCGAAATCGATGATGTGACAGGATTTCCTGAGATGTTTGATGGTCGCGTAAAAACTCTTAATCCGTACATTCACGGCGGTATTTTATTCCGTCGCGATTTAGATTCTCATGTCAATACGGCGATGGAATACGGCATTGTTGAAATCGATCTTGTCTGTGTCAACCTTTACCCGTTCAAAGCAACCATTGAGCGTACGGACGATTTTGAAGAGATCATCGAAAATATCGACATCGGAGGTCCTGCAATGGTGCGTTCTGCGGCGAAAAATTTTAATGATGTATTGATCTTGACGAATCCGAGTGATTATTCTGTGGTGCTCAATGCGATCCAAAACGATGAAAACAGTGTTGAGTTCCGTCGTGGTTTGATGATTAAAGCGTACGAGCATACGGCTGCATACGACAGTATGATTGCCAACTACATGAACAAACGTTTTAACAACGGTATGGGTGAGAAGCAGTTTATCGTCGGATCCAAAGTCATGGATACCCGTTACGGCGAAAACCCGCATCAAAAGGGTGGCTTGTACGAGTTTGAGTCGTTCTTCAGCCAAAACTTCAAAACCCTCAAAGGGGAAGCGAGCTTCAATAATCTGACCGATATTAGCGGTGCCGTAAAAATCGCGGCAGCTTTCGGGGATGAGAATGCCATCTGTATTGTCAAACATGGTAATCCATGCGGATTTGCAATCCGTGAAAATATGATGGATGCCTATACGGAAGCACTTAAATGTGATCCTATTTCAGCATTTGGTGGTGTTGTTGCCGTCAATGGTGTTGTTAACAAAGAGCTTGCCCTTAAAATGAATGAGATGTTTTTGGAAGTCGTTATCGCGGGGCGTATTGATGAAGAGGCGCAAGCAGTGTTTGAGAGCAAAAAACGGCTTAAACTTTTTGAATATGGAAGTGACCGTATTCTTCTGAGCCGTGATGCAGTCGACTTTAAACACATCGATGGTGGATTTGTCTTTCAAGATGCGGATCGTGTGGGTGACGATGAGGTAAAAAATGCCAAATTAGTGACGAAACATACCGCGAGTGAATCAGAACTCAAAGATGCGGAGATCGCCTATAAAGTTGCATCCTTGACCAAATCAAACTGTGTTGTGTACGTGAAAGACTCAGCTATGGTAGCGGTCGGTATGGGGATGACCTCTCGCGTCGATGCGGCACGTTGTGCCTTGCGTAAAGCAGAAGAGATGGGTCTTGATGTAAGCGGTTCGGCGTTAGCGTCTGAAGCCTTTTTCCCATTTCGTGATTCGATTGACGCGGCAGCGGGTGCTGGGGTTAAAACGGTTATCCAACCGGGTGGTTCAGTGCGGGATGAAGAAGTTATTGCGGCGGCGGATGAGCACGGTATGTCATTGTACTTTACGGGTGTTCGTCACTTTTTGCACTAAAAACCTTTGCGTCATAGTGGCGCAAGGTTAAAACCTCACATCTTCCCAATTTCCCGCACATCTGCTTTAAACCTTGATTGATTTTGACTCAACTTATATGCTATACTTTTAAACAAGAAAATTAATGAATTTGAATAGGATTTGAAAATGTCAAAAAGTTTATATACAACCCTTGAAGTTTCTCCAACAGCGAACGAAGCTGAGATTAAAAAAGCATACCGCAAGTTGGCACGTCAATATCATCCCGATGTGAATAAAGATCCCTCGGCTGAAGAGAAGTTCAAAGAGATCAATGCCGCCTACGAAGTGCTCAGTGACAAAGAGAAACGGGCGAAATATGACCAATACGGGGATTCGATGTTCGGGGGTCAGAACTTTCATGACTTTGCCCAAGGGCAGGGGGGAAATGTTGATCTTGACGAGATTTTACGCAGTATGTTTGGTCAAGGCGGTGGTGGCCGTGGCGGGTTTGGAGGATTTGGCGGTCAGGCAGGTTTTGGCGGCGGTTTCGGTGGCGGGGTGAACCTCGATATTGATGCCAACGTCACGATCCCTTTTGCCGTGGCTGTTTTGGGTGGCAAGCACGCTATCAATATGAGCGGTGAAAGTTTTGATATTAAAATCCCCGCAGGGATAAAAAGCGGTGAAAAGCTTCGGGTTCGCGGGAAAGGGAAACGTCAAGGACAGCAAGTAGGTGATTTGTATCTCCGTATCGAAATTTCCCCCACTACAGAATATGAGCGGGAAGGGGATACCCTTGTCAAAACGTTTAATGTCCCTTTGTATGCAGCACTGTTCAGCGGTAAAGTGACCGTTCAAACATTGGAGAAAGAGGTGACACTGAAGGTTCCTGAAAACACAAAAAATGGACAACGTTTCCGTCTTAAAGAGATGGGGGTGATGAACCGTCAAACTAATGTTCGTGGAGATTTGTATCTTAAAGCGAATATCGTCTTGCCTGCTGTTGATAAAATTGAGGGTAGTTTGGTTGAGGCGATGAAAAAATCCCTTCCACAGGAGTAAACGATGCACCATTTTGATGAACCGGTCTATATGATCAGTATTGTGGCGAAGATTCTCGATATTCATCCTCAAACATTGCGCCAATATGAGCGGGAGAACCTCGTCTCCCCTTCACGCTCAGATGGACGGATACGCCTCTACTCTCAACGTGATATTGAAAAGATTAAAACGATTTTACGCCTCACTCGTGAAGTGGGGGTCAACCTTGCAGGGGTCGATGTTGTAATGCGTCTTAAAACAAAAATGGAAATGATGGAACAAGAGATGAGTGAACTGCGCGCCGAGATTGCACGGATGCGATGCAGCACCAGTGTCCCACCTGAAAAATCGCTCGTCACTACCCGAAGTATCTATGAAATGGTCATTTTTGAAGATGATCTTTTAAAATAATGCTATTACTAGAATCGCTTGATACGAGTTGGAGAAAGGTTCTAAAAAAGGAGTTCTCGAAAGTCTATTTTTTAGAACTGCAAAATTTTCTTCTTAATGAAGAGAAAAACTACACTCTTTTCCCTCATCCTCATAATGTCTTTAATGCGTTTAATTTAACCCCTTTTGAGAACGTAAAAGTCGTTATCTTGGGGCAAGACCCTTATCACGGCGAGGGTCAATCGCATGGGCTTGCTTTTTCGGTTCAACAAGGGACAAAAATTCCCCCCTCTCTCCAAAATATCTTTAAAGAACTTGTGGAAGATACGGGGGGTGAGACTCCACAAAGTGGAGATTTAACCCACTGGGCACAACAGGGGGTCTTACTTCTCAATACCCTCCTCACCGTCCGTTCTGCCGAGCCATTGTCTCATCAAAATCGGGGATGGGAACAGTTCACCGATGCGGTGATAAAAACCCTTAGTACACAATGTGAACACCTTGTATTTATCCTTTGGGGTGCACCGGCTGCGAAAAAAACAGCGTTGATTGATGGGACGAAACATTTGATCCTAAAAGCCCCTCACCCTTCACCGCTTTCATCGTATCGAGGATTTTTTGGCTCCAAGCCATTTACTCAAACGAATGCGTATTTAAGAGAGTGGGGGATTAAAGAGATTGAGTGGTCTCTTTAGAGGCTAATTATCTTACTCCCCGTAATGTGTCCACATTCTTGACACTCTTACCAGTTTTTCATTCTCAATGACTTCATAGACAATTCTATGTTTGATATTTATTCGGCGTGAAAATGAACCGCTTAAATTTCCAACAAGTTTTTCATAAGGGGGCGGTTTTTGAAATGGATTGATTTTAATAAGTTCGATGAGTTCTTTTGCTTTTTTAGCTAAAGAAGCTTCTGAAAGTTTTTTTGCATCTTTTAACGCTTGTTTTGAATAGATGACTTTATAGATCACCATTGGATATCTTCACTAAACTCACTATTTGGAGCGTCCATAGCTTCTTTGATAGAATTTGCCATTCCCGGGATAGAATTAAGAAATAGAGTCTCTTCTATTGCATTCCAATCTTCTTCGGACAACACCACGACATTATTTCTTTTTCCGGTAATCATAATTGGCTGATGCGTTTGGGCTGTTTCATCCATTAGTTTATAGATGTTTGTTCTAGCTTGGCTTACAGTCATTACTTTTGTCATAAAGAACCCTTTCTACAATAGTACCTAATATCGTACGCTTAGTCAAATAGGTTTCACTCTTAACTGTTACGTAATTCCTCTAAGAAGCAACCGTTATAAACTAGAGTGAACTAGCTTTTTGGAAAGCTTATTATTGTTATAATAATCAATCGTTGTCAATACAAAAAGGGTTGACGTGAAAAATTTTGAAGATGTAATCAAACAAGTTTTAGATGAGACTCAGAAGCTAATCGTAGGGAAAGAGAAACAGGTGAAGCTTTCTCTTGCCACTTTTTTGGCAGGTTCACATGTGCTCATAGAAGATATGCCGGGTGTTGGAAAAACGACTCTTGCTAAAACTCTCTCCCATGTGATAGGGTTGGAGTATTCGAGGATTCAATTTACCAATGATCTTTTACCCTCAGATATTACGGGGGTTAATTTTTACAACACCAAAGATGCGACATTTACTTTTAAAAAAGGTCCCGTTTTTTCCCAATTTTTACTCGCCGATGAGATTAACCGTGCCTCCTCAAAAACACAGAGCGCACTTTTAGAAGCTATGGAGGAGAAGCAAGTGAGTGTTGATGGGAAAACCTTTCCTCTTCCCTCACCATTTTTTGTTATAGCGACTAAAAATCCCTTTGAGGAGGTGGGAACCTATATGCTTCCATCCTCGCAGCTCGATAGATTTGCCATCTCTTTTTCTCTTGGTTATCCAACGTTTGAAGCGGAAAGACACATACTCTCCTCCAACAAAAAGTACTCCATAAGTGAGCTAAAATCGCTGACTGCCGATGAGATAAGACTACTGCAAAAGAAATTTGAAGAGGTGCATGTAAGTGAAGAGATACTTAACATTATTCAGGAGATTTTGAAGTTTACAAGAGAGAGCGGATTGTATATGACAGGTCTATCAACAAGGGCGGCTATCACACTTTTAAAGATATCAAAAGCGTGGGCGCTAATATCCTTTAGAGATTATGTCCTCCCAACAGATGTTTTGGAAATTTTGCCCTATATAACTTCCCATCGTTTACAATCACGAGGGGAGAAAAAAATGGCTAAAGAGATAGTCGATGAAATCATTCAAAACCTACATATCGATACTTAAAGGGGTAAAAAACCGACCTACAAAGTACTTTGTATTTCTGGTCATCGCCATCGTAAGCCTCTTTTTGCAAGCGTACATGCACAACTACAATATTGTATTTTTGGTCATGTTTTTCTTAGTCGCTATTGCCGGATCCTCATCCATTTTTGGGATGTTAAATCTTTACTACATTCACGTCAAACTGCTCTCATACGAGAGATTGTTTGCGGATACGTCCTCAACGTACAAGCTATTGGTGATAAATGAATCGGATAATCCGGCATACGACATAAGTGTCACATGGTACGAGCAGACGCAACCTATAACATCAATAGAGCCTCACAATACCCAAACCATTGCAGTCGAAGTGAAGTTTGGCAAAAGAGGTGAAACAAAGCTGTCAGAAATAAAAATTTCCTCTTTGTTTCCTCTGCCTCATGAGTTAAAATATAAGGTTATTGAGATGGATAAAAAGGTGGTTGTTTATGCCAAACCCTCAGGTGTATCACTCTTGAAATTTATCCATAAAAACAACGCCATCAACGGTGAGATTGATGAATTTGAGGGGATCAAGAAATTTAATCAAGGGGATAATCTCTCCTATATCCATTGGGCCTCTTTGGCAAAACATGACGCTTTAATGAGTAAAAACTTTATCTATGAAGATGAGAGTAAAAAGCTCCATTTTGATTTTAAAACGATAAATGGAACCGATGAAGAGAAACTGTCACAACTCACACTTTGGGTCATAGAGTGTGAAAAACAGAGCTTTGATTTTACTATAGACCTAAATGGTGAGATTCTTGATTCTAAGAAAATGAGTAGTAATGAAATACTTGAAGCAATTGCTACATATTAAGGCGCCGTCCTCTTCGAGACTTTTAGACATAGCAATAACACTCTCGATAATCCCCCATCTTTTTGTCATGAAATCTTTTATGATTTTGTACATGGGTATAGCCATGATTTTTATATTCAAAAAAGAGAAATCTGACAAAGACAAATACCTACTTATGGCGCTTGGATTTATACTCATTGCCCTCTCTTTTTTCAGCAACTACAATTTTTCAAATTTTTCAAGAATCCAGTTTTTTGTATCTTTGGTCAGCTCATTGCTTATCTATGCGGTTACTTTGCAAAAACTCACGGGGGAGATGAACATATATCTGAAAATATCTCCTGCACTTTTAATGCTTCTGAGCTTTTTCTTTTTTGAATCAATAAGTATGCTTTTGTACTCCATCTTTGTACTTTTTGTTTTTGTACTTTTAAATATATGGAGCAGGATGGAGGTAGAACTGATTGATGTACTAAAAATAACATCACAACTTTTTATACTCTCACTTCCGGCAGTTGTGATTTTATTTTTATTTTTCCCCCGTATATCGTTTGAAAAAGCCGATTTTGGATTTCGTGCAGACAACTACAGCAACAGTGGCTATGATGGGGAGATGATTGTCTCATCCAACGAGATAATATTGTCAAATAAGCCTGTTATGGAAGTTTTATTCAAAGATGAAAATATATCTGAGAATAGCTTATATTTCAGAGGTTCAACCCTCTATACTCACGATGGCTTGGAGTGGAAAAAAGGGTTTACAACGAGAGCGGCTGATCGTTTAGTTGAGGGGAAAAATCTCATAAATTACGACATAACACTTTATCCGCATGGAGAGACGTGGATATATTCTCTTGATATACCGACAAAAGCGGTACAACATACAAAGCTGAATAATGATTACACCCTTGAATCAAAGCAGCCTCTTTATGAGAAAAAAAGGTACACGCTGCAATCAGCGCTTTCGTATACGTTGTACTCCAAAGATTTCTCAAATGCACTTAAAGTTGACAACCAAAAAAGTGAAAAAACGTATGAAGCATTAAAATGGTTAAAAGCGTTAGATGCCAAAGACTCTAAAAAAGCGATGCTGCTGTTACAGTTTTTTAAAGACCAGAATCTCTCCTACACGCTCAAACCAAAAGGGATTGACTTGGAAGATTTTACCGACTCATTTTTGTTTGAGGCTAAAAACGGCTACTGCGTCCATTTCGCATCTGCGTTTGCTCAAAGTGCAAGAATGTTGGGTATTCCCTCCCGTGTTGTAACCGGTTTTAAATCAGGTAAAGAAAATATGATTAAAAACTATCTTTTAGTGAAACAATCGGATGCGCATGCTTGGGTTGAACTCTATTTGGAGGATAAGGGGTGGGTGAGATTTGACCCAACCGCTACAGCGTCAAAAAATTCAGATGTAGTACAAAACACTCAAAATCAGGGTACATTTCAAAATACAATTTTTCAGAAAATCAACCTTAATTTCATGTACGTAAAATACATCATAGAGAGTTGGATACTCGACTACAACAGACTAAAGCAGATGGCAATACTCGATAAGCTGTTCAATGACACCCTCTATCTTTTGAAATTTATTTTGTCACTTCTCGGACTTGTTTTAGCAACATTTTTAATCTACATAACCATTAAAAGCGCACCATGTAAAGATGAAATCATGTGTGAGATGAGCAAGCTTCTAAAGATTTTACATGAGTTTCATTTAGTAAAAAAAGAGAATGAAACCATGCAGGCATTTCTAAAAAGAGCGGAAGAAAAACTGGATATCTCATTTTTAGAGATAAGCTATATTTACCATACTCTTAAATATGCAAAGAGCGATAAAGTTTTAAATCTAAAGAGACTTGCCGTTGAGATTAAAAAGGCGAAAAGATTAATCTTGGCTATAACTCAGTAGGATTTCTCAAAGTAATAGCTTTTATTCGCCTGCAATCTTCGGCAACACAATCTCTTCAATCTCTTCATCGTCTAATTGTTGTTGAACGGCACTGGTGTCATCGGTGATATTGGGAAATACTTTCCGTATTGACTCGCGTAGTTTTTCTATTCGAATGGGCTTTAATAAATAGCCGCTTGCTCCCGAATGTATTGCACCGATCACCATATCTTCTTGTCCGTGTGACGTAATCATAATAATTTTCGCTTGCTTATCCAGTCTTTTAATCTCTTTGACGGCCATGATTCCATCCATCTCCGGCATCGTAATATCCATTGTCACAAAATCAGGCTTATAGTGTCGATACAATTCAATTGCTTCCTTGCCATCTTTGGCTTCTCCAATCACTCTATGCCCTGCAGACTCAAGTATTTTACTCAAATTGCGTCGTATAATGAGTGAATCGTCTACTATTAAAACTTTTAGCATCTATTCTCCTTTATCGTTTGTTGAACCGATTACGTTTAGCTCTATATTGCCATATGGGGTCAAGAGTGATGCCGTGAGGATTTGGGTCGCAGGGGTTTTGATAATTGATTTTGCGTCTTCTATCGTTACGGGAGGGGTGAGCGTTACCCCTTTTCCTTTATTGGGAAAATCGACAATGGCGTGTCCAATAATAATATTGGCAATCTCACCTGCTGCACTTTCACGTAATGTATGAAACTCATCCACCCCCATTTCACCGTATGCAAACATATGGGTAAGATTGTCCAGCAGCAAATCGTCATACGTCATATAAAACAGTACATTCAATGTCCCGCCGATCCAAACCATTGTCGTATGTTTTTTTAAAAATATTTTCTCAACCGATCGGTATTCTCCATCAAAACGGCTACTCATTTGCATCTCATCGACTAAAAAATGCTCTGCGTATCGAACTATCGAAGACAAAACTGGTTTAAGTAATTGTACCTGTTCCATTAGACCCCTTCCTAAATGTTTTCTTGGGTAGTGTAAACACAAATCGGCTTCCCTCTCCTGCTTTGGATAAAATGCGGCATGCTCCACCCAGTTTTTCCGCTTCGGCACGCACCGATGCAAGTCCTACCCCTCTTCCTGAGAGATCATTCACTTCGTCTTTGGTCGAAAGATAATTTTCGAAAACCAGATTATAGAGTTCATCCTCCGACATTTGCTCAATATCCGAAGCTGTTTTCAATCCCATTTCAATCGCCCGCTCTTTTAGTTTTTCTATATCGATCCCCTGACCGTCATCGGCTACTTCAATCTCGATAAAATCCCCCGCTTCCCTAATAGAAATGGTGATCTCCCCCTCTTCCTCTTTGCCTATCAATACCCTCTCATCGGGACTTTCAATCCCGTGATCGACACTATTTCGGATAATGTGGATAAGTGATTTTGCAAAGGGTTTAAACTCGTCACCTACCACATAATCGGTAGTGCTGATGATCTCCATCGGACGAAGCGATTTATTAAGACGGTGGGCAATTTGCTCTGAATATTTTGGATACGAACCAAAATATTCACGGATCGGTTTGTATTTAAGTTTTTGTATCAAGTCCAATAGATCTAAAAGTTCATGACACTCATCGGGCTTTGCATCAATCAGCTGTTTAATTCTTTCATACAAGTTTTCAAAAATACTATTATCCATCGAAATACCCGATTTTTTTTCCAAAAACTCTTTCCCCAATATTTGACTCACAATTTCGGTATCTTTGGCTAACCATCCCTCAAAATCGATTTTATCAATCAATAATTGAAGTGTTTCGTTTGATATTGTATTACTTTCAAGCAAAGAAGTGAGTTTCGATTCGACTTTATGAAGCCCTTTTGGGGTCGTAATAAAATCTTTTTGGGAAAAAAGCCCTTTGTACGTATGAATGATACGGTACAGCTCAGAAAGATTATATATAGGCGTTTTACCGTTGTTGACTATCGTATTTCGGTGCTCTAAAAAATTCTGATATTCTTCCAACAATTCAAAAAACTCATCGCTATTACTGATAGCGGAAACGACCATTTTCATGGTGTTATGCTCATTTTCTATATTTTTTTCCAAATTCTTCTTATCCGTGATATCGGTGAGAATAACCATAAACCGAGTAGGACCTATGAGAGTATAAAGTGCATGGATCGCTTTGTGATTTAGCACAAACTCATGTTGCAGCAGTGAAAGAATGGCTTCGACTTTGATAGGATCTTCTTCTTTGAAGACGGCAATGAGCGTTTGCTCGAAAAACTCCTGTTTATCACGATCATTAGGATATAAAAGATTTCCGATTCTTTCACCTTCGATACTTCGGTCAAAAATGGTGAGACATTTTTTGGAATATTCATTCTCAACTGCTAATGAAATACCAAATGAGAGGAATCCTTGGTTGGCATTATCGAGCAAAAGGGTAACCGCTTCGGAACGTTCCCTCAAATCGAACGTCCGTTCATTGACCAGCTGAGTAAGTTCGTCGTGAATAGCGCGCTGTTGGATACGATAAGCGATAAAAAACGGCAGCAATATCAAAATATAGAAGAGTGCCTCGCCAAACGAATACATAAGCAAATCATGAAGCTGCTGTTGGATATAACTGATCTCTATATCGGCACCCGTGATATAGAATCGTCCGGTTGGTGATACATGCGGTATAAACACCGACCGAAAATGGCCCCATTGATCCGTTGATTCGTCAAAGCACATTTTTCGGGTTTTAAATGCATTATAGAGTATGGGCGAAGCATCGGTATACTCATCAAAATAGTAGCTGATATTTTGATCGGTTTTGAGTTCTTGGGGTGTCGCACTGCTGGAGGTAAAATAAATTTTGCCGTTTTGGAGGATAAACGAATAGACGTATTTAGCGTGCATACTTTCTGAAAATTTTGATAACCTAAGCCGATTTTGCACATCTTGTTTGGGGGAAAGGGTGTTTGCGTTCATACTGGGAGTATGGAGAGAGGGGGATAAAAACTGATCCGTTAATGTAGCACACTCGATTAGTCGCGTATCAATCTGCTCGATCAACTCAGAGCGTTGCTGCATATATTGATATGAAATATACGAAATCAGCGCTATTAAATAAAATAAAGCAGCACTATAATAGAGTTTATTTATCTTCATTTTCTACCTTTTGGACATCGTAAGGGCGTTTATTGAGCGTTTAAACTCTTTTTTTCGCGCTACGATAAGCTTTTTAAGCCCTTTTGATTCTTTTTGAAGTATTTTCAGTAATTTTACCTGATTATAGAGGTCGTGTATCTCTCCTAGTTTATCTTGCAACTCTTTGGACTCTTCAAGTTTTTTAGTGGTCTTTTTCAAACCGCTATCGTTTAAAAAATCAAAGGCATAACGGGATATTTTAAAACGGATACGCAGTTTATGCAACTCTTTTGGGGATGCAGATGGCGCAAGGGTGACATACGCGTTTAAACTCTCCTCATAATGTTTGTCGGCTGTTTGAATCAGATAGTCATTTGTAAAAATTGGATTAAGGTTAGCGATACAATCGTACAATTCATCAAGGGCTTTGAGATTTTGAATTTTTGATGCATTGGTGAAAAGAGACTTATAACGTTCATTTCGAAAAGAGATGAGTTGTTTGACGATTTTTTGGGATGATTTTTGATGGAGTGAGAGGAGGAGAACATCCAAGTCACGTAAAAGATTGGTCGCTTTGAGAAAGGCTTTAAGGGGTGTCGGAAAAAGAGTTGAATCAGGGATATAAAGTAAAAAGAGTGACCGAACAAGGCGCAGGGATACACGAAAAGTATGAAGATGCTCCAAATTTTCTTCATCATATTCTTGACGCAACGAGAAAGCTGCATCAAGAATATGATAAAGAAAATACTTCGTTAGGGGTGAATGTTTCATACAAACATTGTACCCTAATTGTCATCAATACTTTACAACATATCCAAACAAGATGTAGAATGAGAAGAGTATTACCGCGTCAAAAAGAAGATGAAATTTTGCCCTTCAAAACTCAAATCCACTTGGACCCCTTTTTTGTTTTGGGCTATTTCCATAAGGGTATTCATATCAGAATAGGTACGTGGCAGAGTAATATCGAGACGTCGTTTATTTTCAGAGAGAAGTACCTTGGCACGTCCTCCGATAATATTGACAAATTCAGCAAGGGAATCGAGAATCTCTTCATCCGTTACATTCCCTTCTCCAATCAGAAGTTCACACGCTTTTTTGGCAATTGTTTTGGGGAAAATTAGGATAATAAGTCCATCTATATCGCCGTAAAAACCGATAGAACTGGCAAATTGATCGGCTGGATTGGCAATCGTAAGGGATTGAATATTAACGGAATTTTTTGTTGCCTGAGCATTGGTCATCATATTGAGGGTAGAGACGGTGGCGTCAATAAAATGGGAGAGTTCATTAATCAGTCCTTTATTAAGGACACGATTTTGTTTGACTGTTGCTCCTCCACCGCCGCCAAGCTCTTGCAATAGCTCTTTATTTTTGAGAATATCATCCATCGTATTAAAGAACATGATCCCTGCATCTTCAAGATCATTTTTAAATGTTTCGGGTGTTTTCTCAAAGCTAAATCCGACAAAGCAGATGGCGGCATTGTATTCAGCCGCAGAACTGGCGAGTTTTGTGAAAAAGTTGAGGGCATGGATATTCATCGAGACCACTTTATAGGCGTCGAAAATAAAGAGGCGGAAGCCAACATTGAGTGAATTGGTGTGGTAAGCAATATTAAAAGTATTTCCAATCTCTGCATCGAGGAAATTGGAAACCGTATAGATGATAGCATTACCTGTTACTCGCGTTGCTATTTTTTGCCCAAAATACCCCAATTGGGTATCTTCAACAATGGCATAATAAAGATCGGGTGTTTTCTTTTTGGTTTCAAACTCAGCAAAGCTTTGGGCAATAATGGGATTATGTCCGTAATCAAACAGTTCGATCGCCATGGCAGAACGTTGGGAGGGATCCTCATTGTATAAAAGGAGCGTTTTTGGATCACTTTTATTACTGGAAACAAAGAGTTCTGCTATTTTCTCACTTTTAAAGAGGGAAAAATCGATCTCATTCTTATAAAAGATGTTGATCGCCTGAAATTTTTTGTGGTCATAATCGCAGAATCCAACGGTAATATGCTTGCTGTTACGTATACTAGTCAGAAGTTTTACAAAAACATCCAATCCATTTTTATTGAAAAAAATTACTTTCTTCAGTGAAACCAAAAGCATATCAATATTGAGTGCTTCGGTCGCTTTTATATCGTCGAGGGTTAAAAATGAGGGGGCATTGTTCCCATCAAGGAACCCTTGTAAATGGAAAATACCAATACGCCCTTTGACTACGGCTCTCATTATTGCTGTACCACCCTAGAAAAAGAGTCATAAATGTCATCTACAAAATCAATTTGAAAGTCGATAAATTCATTGAGACCCGCACTGACATAGGTACTTTGTGAAAACACATAAAAAAGGAGGAGATGTATCCATTGGGCTAGCACTTTTTGCTCTCCTACGAGATCACTGACGGTTCCAGAAGCAGAACGGATCAAAGCAATAGTTTTATCGCTCATATCCCACATCTGACCAATCTCAGCAGCAAGATCAAAGAGATCGTAGCCACTTAGCCGTTTTAAGATCGTATTATAGTCGAGTGCTTTGACGCTTCGCAGTTGCTCCACTTCCCTTTTTTTCGAGGCGAAGAGGGCATTACAGACAATTATCGTAGCCGGAATAAGCGATATAGCACTGTAAACCTCTTTATCCTTGATATTAAGATGAATAAGGATATTTTCCCATTGCTTACTAAGAGAAGCTTGTAAATCATAAAACTGGTGATTTGTAAGGGTGAAAAGTTCCCATTTCTTGGGCGTCAATAGACTTAGGAGATAATTATAGAGAACTTGTTGTGTGGCAGCAACCCCTAAAATCCCAAAAATCTGTCCTATATCAGAGACCTCATTTTTAAATCCGTATATAGGGCGATTGACCAATGTTTTGAGATAAAGGCGCAAAGGGAGATCTTCTTGCGCGCATTTGGCAGCTTTAATAAGATCCCCCTCTCGTACAAAATTCAATGCTTGACGCACGACACTAGGAGCTGGTGGAATGTTCTTAATATAAAATGCTACGTCTTCAGGGGTAATCACAATGGTACAATATCCAATATTTTTTTTTATTGTAGTATGGTGTTCGTTAAAGATAACTTTAGGGGAAAGAGGGGCTATTGCTTAAGGTAAACTTTGGGTTTATTGAGATAAAATGCGCAACTTAAATTTACGCAAGGAGCCCCAAAATGGCAAGAAAATGTGCTATTAGCGGTAAAGGCCCAATGAGCGGGAACAATGTTTCTCACGCAAAGAACAGAACTAAACGTCGTTTTTTGCCAAATCTTCGTACGGTACGTGTTACCCTTGAAGATGGTACAACGAAAAAACTTCGTATCGCTGCTTCTGAGCTTCGTACACTTAAAAAAGATTCGTAACCTTCCCCCTCTAGTCTTTCGCAATCTCGGGATCTTTCCCGATTTTATTCTTTTTAGCTTCCTCTACTTTTGTTTTAATCTTCTTAACTTTATAATAGTGCACTTTATTTTTTGGAGACTTTTATGGCTATATTAACAATGGTTGAGGGTGGAGTGTGTGCTGCATCAGGTTTTTATGCCGATGGGATTGCTATTGGACTGAAAAAAGAAGGAGCAAAAGATCTCGCTTTTATCTATTCGGACGCTCTTTGTGTCAATGCCTCTGTTTTTACTACCAATAAAATGACCGCCGCCCCGATTCGACACTTTCGTGAACAAGGTGATTTTGAAGGGAATTTTGTCCTTATAAATGCCAAAAATGCAAATGCAATGACAGGAAGAGCAGGGATAGAGGATATTAATGAAGTATTGCATACGCTTCAAAATCAGTTTCCTCAGATTCAAAATCCCGTGATGAGTTCTACTGGAGTGATCGGTGTGCGTCTTCCCAAAGTGAAGATAGTCCAAGGGGCGATGAATTTTGATCTTAACCGTCGTGATGGGGTGGCTGCTTCGGAAGCGATTATGACAACCGATACCTTTAGTAAACGGATCGCCTACGAGGTCGTTCTTGAAGATGGGAGATCGTTTCGTATTGGGGCAATGGCGAAGGGGGCAGGGATGATTAACCCTGCGATGGCAACAATGCTATGTTTTATTACAACCGATGCTGCCGTCGATAAAGTGACGATGCAAACGCTTTTGGACGAATGTGTCCATACGACATTTAATGCGGCGAGCGTTGATGGGGACACCTCGACAAACGATACCGTGTTGGTCATGGCAAACGGAAAAAGCGGTGTATTTGAGGCAAAAGCATTTAAAGAGGCGTTGGAAAAGATAATGCTCTTTTTAGCCAAAGAGATGGTGCGTGATGGAGAGGGGGCAACAAAACTAGTTACCTATAAGATTACGGGTGCATTGAATGATATAGAGGCGGAAATTGTTGCCAAAGCATTGAGTAATTCACTTCTTGTCAAAACGGCTCTTTTTGGTGAAGATCCCAACTGGGGGCGCATCGCATCAACGGTTGGGGCAAGCGGTATGATGTGCGATGAGGCAACCCTGAGCATTTGGTTTGATGAGGTGTGTGTCTATCGTCAAGGTGAGCTATTGTTTAATGCTGAGCTTGAACCGTTTGCGGCGGCGGTTATGCAAAAACCAGCTTTTATGATCCATTGTGATATTGGACAAGGTTCTGGTGAATTTATCGCATACGGATGTGATTTGGGGCATGAGTACGTCAAAATAAATGCCGATTATCGTACGTAGATTTTTTATTTTTATTATTAGCAACCGCTAAGTGAGTTCTTGTTATACTTTCGCAATTATATTTTGGTACTAGGATGACCCATGCGTGGATACAAAATTTTTAGCGGTTCAGCGTGCAATGCATTTTCTATGGAAGTGTGCAAAACTCTCGGTGTTCCCCTCTCAAAAGCGGAAATTAAACGTTTTAGTGATGGTGAGATTAACGTTCAAATCTCAGAGAGTGTTCGTGGCCGTGATGTATTTATCATCCAAAGCACAGGTGCCCCCAGCAATGACAATTTGATGGAGTTGCTAATTATGACGGATGCTCTTCGTCGTAGTTCTGCGAGTTCTATTACCGCCGTTGTTCCTTATTTCGGATACGCACGTCAAGATCGAAAAGCAGCTCCACGTGTCCCTATTACGGCGAAATTGGTTGCTGATATGTTTGAGACCGCTGGGATTGACCGTGTTGTGACAATCGACTTGCATGCAGGTCAAATTCAAGGATTCTTTGATATCCCAGTTGATAACCTCTATGGGGCAATTATTTTTGAAGAGTATATTCGGGCTAAAAATCTTGCCAACCCTGTTATTGCCTCTCCTGATATTGGGGGGGTTGCCCGTGCTCGTTACTTCGCTGAAAAATTGGGGCTTGAGATGGTTATCGTCGATAAGCGTCGCGAAAAAGCGAATGAATCGGAAGTGATGAATATCATCGGTGATGTCGCTGGTAAAGATATTATTATGATTGACGATATGGTTGATACCGCTGGAACAATGGTTAAAGCAGCTTCAGCGCTCAAAAAGCGTGGTGCAACATCGGTAATGGCGTGTGCAACCCATGGTGTTCTTAGTGGTAATGCTTACGAAAATCTTAACAACGGTGAACTTGACGAACTGGTTATTTCCAATACGCTGGTACTGAGCGGTCAAAGCGATAAAATTAAAGTACTTAGCGTTGCTCCGTTGTTTGCTGAAGTAATCCGACGTGTTTACCATAATGAGAGTGTCAATTCTCTCTTTAGTTAACGATGTGTTTCCCCCCTGTTTCTATTCTTTGTGAATAGGAAGAAGCACAGTAAATTTGTGTGATAATAGGAGCTTAAAAATGTCCCCCCAATTTCTTCTTGGTATTGTTGCTGGTATAGTTGCTGGTTTTGGTATTTTAAGGTTTGAAACAAATGTTATTTTGGCAGTTGCAGGGGGATTTGTTCTCAGTGTTGTAATGTGGGAAGCCCCTGTCATCGCTATGTTTGTTTATTTGGGGATTGAATACTATTTTCGCGGAGTTCTCACTGAATACAGTGCCGCCATTGTGGGTATCGCAATTCTCTCTGCATTATTGCGAAAACGGTACGAACGTCACTGAGATCATTTAGGTCTCATCCCTCCTAAGCAACTCTCTGCTATAATTTCATCAATTAAATCATAATGAGTACTGAACCTAATGGATAACATACGTAACTTTTCAATCATCGCCCACATCGACCACGGCAAGAGTACCCTCGCGGATCGGATTATTCAAGAGTGTGGCTCTGTCACGGAGCGTGAGCTTGGTAAGCAGATGATGGACACGATGGACATCGAGCAAGAGCGTGGGATTACCATCAAAGCTCAAAGTGTCCGTTTGGATTATGTCAAAGATGGCAAACATTATGTGCTTAATCTAATTGACACTCCCGGTCACGTCGATTTTAGTTATGAAGTCTCCAAATCACTGGCTTCAAGCGATGGGGCACTTCTGATCGTTGATGCGGCGCAAGGGGTGGAGGCACAAACGATTGCCAATGTCTATTTGGCAATGGAGAATAATCTTACCCTTATCCCCGTTATTAATAAAATTGATCTCCCCTCTGCCGAGCCTGAGCGTGTTGCCGAAGAGATAGAAGCGACCATCGGGATTGATGCGACCGATGCGTTGTTGATTTCGGCAAAAACGGGAGTAGGTATCCGTGAGCTTATTGATGCGATTGTTGAGCGTATTCCTGCTCCATCGGGTGATAAAAATGCGACGACCAAGGCGATTATTTATGATTCGTGGTTTGATGCCTATCAAGGGGCAATGGCACTTGTTCGTGTCTTTGATGGCGAGATTAAGATGAATCAGATGATTAAGCTCATGCACAACGATGAAAATCATCAAGTCCTTGATCTTATGTATCCACACCCTCTTCATCGTAAAAAAACGCAAACGATCAAAGCGGGAGAGATAGGGATTGTCGTCCTTGGGGTTAAAGATGTCGGAAGTATCCGCGTAGGCGATACCATCACTGATGCAAAAAATCCAACGGCGCACCCTGTAGCCGAGTACGCCCCTGCCAAGCCATTTGTTTTCGCAGGACTTTATCCTATTGATACCGATGAGTTTGAGGCGGTGCGTGATGCCCTTGATAAGCTTAGACTTAACGATAGCTCTTTAAGTTATGAACCTGAAACGTCGATTGCCCTTGGGTTTGGATTTCGTGTCGGATTCTTGGGGATGCTTCATATGGAGGTTATCAAAGAGCGGCTGGAGCGTGAATTTAATCTTGATTTGATCGCTACAGCTCCATCGGTTATCTATAAAGTGTATAAAACCGATGGAACGATGATCGAGGTACAAAATCCTAGCGAACTTCCTGAGCCGCAATTTATTGAGCGGATTGAAGAGCCTTACGTTCGTGCTACTGTGATTACCCCTAGTGATTATTTGGGGAATGTCATCACATTGCTAACGACTAAGCGCGGTATGCAAGAGAAGATGGATTATCTCAATGAGACGCGGGTTATGTTGATTTACTCAATGCCGATGAATGAGATTGTTGTGGACTTTTATGATAAACTCAAATCGACTTCCAAAGGGTACGCCAGTTTTGATTATGATCCGATCGAGTTTCGGGAGGGTGATCTTGTCAAGCTTGATGTGCGTGTTGCTGGGGAAGTTGTGGATGCCCTCAGCGTCATTGTCCCTCGTACTTCTGCTGATTTCAGAGGACGTGCGTTGGTGAAGAATATGAAAGAGATTGTCCCAAGACAGCTTTTTGAAGTCGCCATCCAAGCCTCTATCGGAAATCGTGTTATTGCTCGTGAGACCGTTAAGTCTATGGGTAAAAATGTTACTGCTAAATGTTATGGTGGGGATATTTCCCGTAAACGAAAACTCCTCGATAAACAAAAAGAGGGTAAAAAACGGATGAAAGCGATCGGAAGAGTTCAGCTTCCACAAGAGGCATTTATGTCTGTTTTGAAAATGGACTAAAATGCGTTGTTTGATGTGCGAGAGGTTTACTCTCTGGCATATCTGCACCACGTGTCAAAAAAATCTCCTCTCTCCAAGTCTCCATAAGCGGAGCATTTTAGGCTCACTCCCTGTATACTCTTTTTATCCCTACGATGCTATCGAGTCATTGCTTCTGACAAAACATACCGATATAGGGTTTTATATTTATAAAATTTTGGCAAAGAACTCTTTGAGCGTTTTTTCACGAGAGTGGCAGTATAAAAATAAGGTGGCATCGTTGGGGATCGATGATAACTCCAAAAGTGGATATTCTCATACAGCAGTGTTAAATCGCTCTCTCCAATCGCATAATATCACCCCCTATTATGGAAAAATAAGGGCAACGCAGGAGTATAAATATGCGGGGAAAACTCTCGAAGAGAGGATAGGAAATCCTCGAAAATTTATCTATAGTCCGTTTAAAGAGGAAGAGGTGATTTTAGTCGATGATATTGTGACGACGGGCTCTACCCTTAGTGAAGCGGCAGAGTTATTGGGGAAACAGGGAAAAAAAGTGATCCTTTGTCTCACGCTGAGTGATGCGGAGAATCGCTAATCAATATCCGCTCTCCGTAGTAATACGCATATCGACGATAGCGCGTCCAATCGTAAAATGGTAGAGGGACTGAAACTGCTGATCGCGTAATCCCAGAAGGGAATGAAACTCATCGTCTAAAAAACATCCGATCCCCGTCGCGCTGAGACCAAGCGAAGTTGCTTCGAGATAGAGCATCTGTCCGATCGTACCGCATTGATGATAGAGGTTTTTATACCCTATCGCTCCATATTTCTCCAAAGCAGAAGCAAAGGAGGTGAGCATTGCAAAACTAAACGCCCCCTCTTTGGCAATCTCTTGGTTGCACGAAATACGTTGGCTTATAGCACGGTAATCACCCCTGCGTAACACGTAAAGACCATTGTTACACGCTTTCCACAGAAAACTCTCTTCCATTGTATTTTTAAGTGATTCTAACTCGTCTAATTGACGGACAAAGGCATATAGCCCACTTTCTAATCCCTCAACGCGGTGGACGAATAGGATAAAGTGAACACTGCTGGTTTCATCACAAAATTTTGAGGCATCGAGAAGTTGGCGAAACTGCTCTTGGGTGATAGAGGATCCATCCATCGCTTGGGCACTTCGCCGTTTGAGGATAATCTCCCCTGCACTTTTAGTCGGTGGCGGTATTGTACGAGGAGAGTTTAGGGATACTGTGAGGGGATAGAGCCCTTGTGTCGCGTCGTCGATAATTTCTAAAATAGGCCATTCGTGGTGAGAGGGGCTAAGGGTGTTGGCATGACTCAATAGATTCGGCGTATGGGGGAGGGGAAATGATCCAGTTGCAATTTTAATCAACATATCGGGACTTTCATATTCGCTGCTATTAAATCGCTCAAGCTGATCAAGTCCGCAAAGAGCCGCAATCTCTTTTGTCTCAACACTCACAAGCTCACATTTCCATCCCAGCATTGCCGCAGAGGTTTTAATCGCGCCATAGGCGTGTCCTGCATCAAGTTGGCAATAGCGCCATGAACGTTCGCCGTATTTCCACGCTTCTCTCCAGATAATCGAAGAGAGGGCCACCATAAAACTCCCATCGTTGGAGGTATCATCATAAGTGTGCAACAGTTCAAGGGCGTGTTCTCTAGGGGCATAATGGCTCAATGTCTTTTTTGGGCTTAACCCCTCGATACGAGGGGCAATGAGATAACATTCGGTTGGCTGCAAATTACCGCTGGAAGCGTTGCAACGAAGTGCCCATCGTGACCCCCCTTGGCTTTTCCACGCAGCAAGTCCCAGAGAATAGCGCAATAGTTGAGAGAGTGATTCGATACACAAGGGGGCAACGGGGAGACTATTAGGTTGGAAAAGGAGATGATAGTGGGGTGTATGCTCAGAGTGGGTGAGGGGGATAAGAGGGGCATTATCGTAACGGCGGAATGGATTAGGTTGAGTCGCCCAATCCATATAGCCCAAACTTGCGGCATAACGTTCGTGTCGATGTTTCGTTCGGTCGTGATACATAAGGGCTGTGGTAATATTTTTCATGGGAGGATTATAGGCAGAGGGGTTAAATTTCCCCTTTATCTCTATTGTGATTGATTTGACGTAAGAGATTTGTAAGCATTTGGTCATGAGGGGGTGAACCATCAAAGCGAAGATCCTTCAAATCGGATTTAAAAGTTCCGCTGTAACGGATTAATTTTGGTTTTAGAGTCACTTTGATCGAAGAATTAAATGCGATAAGGGGCTGTGTTATCTTATATTGGCGTTTAAGAACGGAGGGAACGGTATGCCCCTTTTGGATCTCCAGTGCGATGGTACTATTTATAAAATCGCTATTTATCTCTCCATCAATATTTCCAGTAATCGGTGCTGGGAGGGAAAAAAGTTTGAAGAGGGATCGGGCATCGGCGTGTTTTAGGGTGAGATCAACCATTTTTGGACGCAGCTTAGTGAGAGTTAGGGTCGCATCTATTTTCCCCCCTGCGGCAAAAGCAGTGGTGTTGAGTTTAAGACGGTTTTGTGTCCCTTGTAGTGTAGTATGAATGTTTGCTTTGGTGCGTAGGGGGTAGTGTGCGAATTGTTCTATGATCCCTAGTTCATCAAGAGATAGGTTTACATCGGCATTGATTCTGAAGGGGTGTATCTTCCCCTCCTTATCGGCAAGGAGCGACCAAAAATCAAAGCTCTCATTATTCTCTTTGAGTGGCGATGGTTTAAAGTGATGGGTTGTAGCAGTGAGTTGACCCGTGGCGGTAATATCGCGCTTCTCTATTTCGCTGATATTCAGTTCTCCATTAAGTACCGTATCACTATTGTGGGGGTATTCGAACGTTTCCATAAAGGGTTGATAGGGGAGATTATGGATGACGAGATGTGCGGAGTTTAGAGAGAGAAAGTGTAATGTTGCATCGGTGTCGATACGTCCCGAAAAAATATGTGTTTCTCCTATAAAATGAAGATCATGATAGGCTCCTTGGATCGTTCCGTTTGTCTCAGTTGGAAATTTTGTCGTATTTATCCCTGCTAGATTTGAGAGGTTGGTATCATAAAGGGCATTGATATGAGGAGGAATGAGGGTGTAGGAGCCTTTGGTATTCACACTATTGTTCACTTCATCGACGAATAGGAGCTCAAAATTATCCGAAGTGAGGGTAAACGTTTTTATGGTAATAGGGTGCTGGAGTGCTGAAGTGAGTTTGTTTTGGAGTATGGGGGTGATTAACCAATTACCCAAAGGGGTAAAAAGGAGAGTATGCGCTATCCCCCACATTACTAGCAGGATGAGACCAATGGCGACTAAGATATATCGTTTACGAAGGGGACGCTCTTTTATTGGGTGATCAACAGTATCCATGGGGTTCCTAGGCTTAAAAAGATGATGAGGTTCAGTAGGGTGACTGCTCCCCCATAGATATAAATTTCGCGGGCGGTGATGTATCCTGAGCTTAGAAATATAGCGTTTGCGGATGAGCCTTGAGGGGTGATCATGGCATTAAAATTGGTGGCAAAGAGAAGCATCATTGCCATAAGCTCACCAGGGACTCCTGCGGTAATCCCCACGGTGAGAAAGAGACCGAAGAGGGCGAGAAGATGGGCACTTTGAGAGACGAAAAAATAGTGGATAAAAACGTAGGTAAGGGTGAGGAGGAGATAAACACTCATCCACGACATCCCCACCAAATAACCGCTTGCACTGTGGGCAAGGGAGCCCATAAACCCCAGACGGGCAAGCTCTGTACTCATAGCGAATAAAATCGCAAACCATATTAGAGTGCTAAGTGCCTCCCCTTGGGATCGAAAATCATCGATTCCAAAGACACGGGTCGCCATCAAAATTCCAAGCCCCCCAAAGGCTACCGCCGTTTTATCGATGGGAAAGATTCCTGAAAGTGACCACAAAAGAAGCATAGAGAAAAACACCCCCCCAGTAATCCACTCATTGCGACTAATAGAGCCCATTTTTGCCAATGCCTTGATCGCTTGGGCAGGAGCGTCGGGCGTAAAGGTGTGTTCGGGGGGAAAAAGTCGGTAAAGCAAATAGGGGAGGGCAATAAAGGCGACCAATGTTGGGACGATGGAAGCGAGAAGCCATGAACCAAAGGTGATGTTGACCCCCATTGTTTTGGCGATTCCTGCCCCGATAGGGTTGACCGCCATTGCGGTTAGCCATAGTCCTGAGGAGATCGTAAGTCCCGCCATAGAGGTCATCATTAAATACGCCCCCGCTACGCGACGTGATCCATCAGCGACTTTGGAACCGCAATCGTGTGCCAATCCATACACTATCGGGTACAGAACTCCTGAGCGGGCAGTATTACTAGGAAATGCTGGGGAAATGAGTAGATCCGTAGCAACGATACTGTATCCCAATCCCAATGTTGAAGAACCAAACTTACGGATAATGTGTAACGAGAGCCGTTTGCCAAGACCTGATTTATGGACGGCATGAGAGACCAAAAAAGCGGCAACGATAAGGAGGATAAAACTCTCTGAAAATCCTGAATAGGCTATTTTTGGATTCATTGCCCCCGTGAGAACACTAATGGAGAGGGCGATGATGGAGGCTGTGATAATGGGAAGGATATTAAAGAGGATAGAGAGGATTGTCGTAATAAAGATAGTAAAGAGACTCCATGCTTGGTCGCTAATTCCCAAAGGGGGAGGGAGTAAATAAAGGAGTATTGCGAAAATAGCTAAGCCCATGAGGCTAAAAATTCGGGGGGGAGAAAAAATCATGTAAGCCTCTTTTTGGCTTATTATAGCATTTGTACTGCTTATTTGCTTTATGTTCATGTGCCTCTTATTTCTAAAAACGAAATTTGAGGCATCTTCTCTTCCTTTGTGGTCGTTATTTTATTCAGAACTATGCTATCCTTGCCCTAATAACTGACTCAAAGGAACACAATGTCGCTCAAAGTTGTCCTCGCTCATAAAACTCACTATGCTTTTGATAAACCAATTAATCTTTCTCCCCATATTATCCGCTTGCGTCCAGCGCCTCATAGTCGTACCCCGATTGAGGCGTATTCGCTGAAAATAAAGCCCGATAATCATTTTATAAATTGGCAGCAAGATCCTTTTGGAAATTATCTCGCGCGTGTTGTTTTTCCTGAAAAGACGACAGAACTTTCGATTGATGTTGAAGTATTGGCAGAGCTTGTAAGTATTAACCCTTTTGATTATTTTGTTGAAGAGAGTGCAGAAAACTTCCCTTTTAGTTATTCTAAGGCAACCAGAAAAGAGCTCTCCCCTTATTTGAAAATTGCTGAAAAAGGGAGACGCCTTACCGAATTTATTAATTCCATTGATCTGACCCCCCGTCCCATTAACAATTTTCTCGTAGAGCTCAATATGAAACTCAATGGGCATCTAAACTATACCCTCCGTATGGAGCCGGGGGTGCAAACGTGTGCCGAGACATTGAAAACAAGAATGGGATCGTGCCGTGACTTCGCATGGCTGTTTGTTCAAGTGTTTCGTCATTTGGGTCTTGCTGCCCGTTTTGTTTCGGGGTATCTCGTACAACTTGCGGCCGATGTGAAATCGCTCGATGGTCCTAGCGGTCCGGCAGAAGATTTTACCGATTTGCACGCATGGACAGAGGTTTATATTCCAGGGGCAGGGTGGATTGGTCTTGATTCAACAAGCGGATTGTTCGCAGGGGAGGGACATATTCCTCTCGCATGTACCCCAAGCCCTGAGAGTGCCGCACCCGTAGAGGGGGGGATGGATAAGTGTGAAGTTAAGTTTACCTACTCAAACACCGTCACACGAGTCTTTGAATCTCCCCGTGTGACGAAGCCGTATCGTGAAGAGCAGTGGGACGCAATCAAAGCATTGGGCTATGAGGTGGACAAAGAACTAGTTGCGAATGATGTTCGTATGACAATGGGAGGGGAGCCAACATTTGTCTCGATTGATGACCAAGAGTCTCCTCAATGGAATACTGAAGCCGATGGTCCTCATAAGCGCCAGCTTGCCAATGTTCTTGCCCGTCGCCTTCTAAAAACTTTTGGCAAAGGGGGGATGCTCCACCACGCACAGGGGAAATGGTATCCGGGAGAGCCGTTGCCACGATGGATGTCTACCATTTTTTGGCGTAAAGATGGTCAACCTATGTGGAAGAATCCTGATCTTTTGGCAGGATTGGATCAAACGTTCGAGTATACCAATGACGATGCAAAAAAGTTTTTATCACGTTTGAGTCTCAATCTGGGGATTAGCGATGAGAATATCCAAGAGGCATTTGAAGATCCTCTTATCGCCCTTTTACAAGAATCCATCCTCCCCATTGATGTGGATCCGCTCAAAGCCAATCTCAAAGACTCACTAGAGCGACGCGCCCTTGCACAACAGCTCAGCCGAGGATTGGATGTTCCGACAGGTTTTGTATTGCCATTAGGATGGGGGAGAACTCGTTGGATTACGTCTGAATGGGAGTTCCGCCGTGGTCATTTGTTTTTAGCATCGGGGACATCCGCCATAGGACTACGTTTGCCGCTTGATTCACTGACGCTGAAACCTCAGGTGGAGTTGGAACAGAGTTTTGAACCCGATTTATTTGCTACATATCCCGCTCTTGGGGAGTATCATACAGTAGTAGAAGAGCGTGCGAAAAAAATTACTAAAAGTACGAAGAAAAGTACAGATTATGAGCCTTTTGTCCGTACTGCCATCTGTGCTGAAATACGAGAAGAAAAACTTTATCTTTTCCTCCCTCCGATTCAAGAAGCAGAAGCCTTTTTGGATTTGATTGCCTCCATTGAGACAACCGCAGCACAATTGGATATGCCTATTATGATTGAGGGGTATGAAGCTCCTAGTGATTTACGAATCGAAAAAATGCGTGTTACTCCCGATCCGGGGGTTATTGAGGTCAATATTCACCCGACCTCAAGTTGGGAAGAGCTCAACGATGTCATTGGAACCCTCTACAAAGAGGCGCACTTTTCACGTTTAGGGACGGAAAAATTTATGCAAGATGGGAAGCACACGGGGACAGGGGGTGGAAATCACGTCACAATCGGAGGAATAACCCCTAGTGATAGCCCGTTGTTACGTAATCCCAATTTGTTGCGCTCTCTTATCACTTTTTGGCAGCACCATCCAGGCTTGTCGTACCTCTTTTCAGGCTCCTTCATCGGACCAACCTCTCAAGCTCCCCGCGTTGATGAAGGACGCGCTGAGAATATTTATGAGCTTGAAATTGCGTTTTCACAAATTCCGCAGGGAGAAGAAGTTCCCTTTTGGCTCACCGACCGCTTATTCCGACACATGCTCACCGACATTACGGGCAATACTCATCGCAGTGAGTTTTGTATCGACAAACTCTACTCTCCTGACTCTTCAACGGGGCGATTGGGAATTTTAGAATTACGTGGCTTTGATATGCCTCCTCATTCCCAAATGTCTCTTATGCAGATGTTGTTGGTACGTACCCTCGTGTCGCTTTTTTGGCACAAACCGTACAAGCATAAACTTGTCCGTTGGGGGACACAGCTTCATGATAAATTTTTGATTGAACATTACGTTCGTGACGATATTCGTGATGTGGTGGAATTTTTACAAAACGAAGGGTACGGCTTCGAGCTGGATTGGTTTGATCCGTTTTTTGAGTTTCGATTTCCTTTATATGGAATGGATACCATCGCGGGGGTTCAGTGCGAATTACGAGCAGGGATTGAACCATGGCATGTTTTGGGGGAAGAATCTAGTTCCCAAGGGACAGCCCGTTACGTCGATTCGTCGTTAGAACGGGTACAAGTCAAAGTCAAAGATTTTATAAGCGAACGCCACGTATTGACCTGTAATGGTGTCAAAGTGCCACTGAGTTCTACGGGAGTAGAGGGTGAATTTGTTGCAGGGGTACGTTATCGTGCATGGCAGCCATGGTCGGCGCTCCATCCGACGATTGGGGTAGATACACCGCTTGTATTTGATGTTGTCGATACGTGGAGCCGCCGTTCTTTAGGGGGATTTACCTATTCGGTCTCTCATCCAGGGGGGAGAACATACGATACCTTCCCTATCAATTCTTTAGAAGCCCAATCACGCCGTTTCAGCCGTTATTGGGGATTCGGACATACCCAAGGAGAAGTAGACGTGATTAAAGTACCAATCAAAGAGCAAGAAACCGATGATAAAGGGGAAATGTCACGCGGTTTTTCAAAAAATAAGAAAGTAAAAACATTCGACTATCAAGAGTTAAGCAGTACGCTGGAATATCCGCATACCCTCGATTTACGTCGTAAGTGGAGCCCAAACTCCTAATGATATTTGAAAATTATAAAGGGTCGTCATACGATGAGATGTTCGATGACCAGGGGAACGTCAGAGAACACTGGAAACAGCTAAAAATCAATCTTGAAACATTAGGTTCTGACCAATTGGGTGTTAAACGCCAAGAGATTGACTGGCGACTCGAAGACAACGGGGTTACCTACAATGTTTACAATGATCCCAATGGAATGAGCCGACCATGGCGGCTTGATCCGATACCGCTGATATTGCCAAGCAGTGAGTGGAAAACTATTGAAGCAGGGGTTCAACAGCGAGCTAAGCTCATTAATTTATTGTTCAAAGATATTTACGGGGAACAGCGAATTCTAAAGGAGGACATCGTCCCCTCAGAAGTCATTTATGGACATAATGGTTTTTTACGAGAAGTACATGGAATATTTGGACATTTAGATCACCCTATGATGTTAGTAGCCGTCGATTTAGCACGAGGTCCTGATGGGAAAATGTGGGTCATTCATGATCGGACGCAAGCCCCATCAGGGTTAGGATATGCGGTAGAGAACCGTTTGACGATGAACAGTGCCATGCAGGGGTTGTATACCAATATTGACGTTCAGCGTCTCTTCTCTTTTTTTGAAAATTTCAAATCGATGTTCTTAGGAGTTGGTGGAAAGAGTAAACACGATCCTCTTAACGTTTTCCTCACTCCCGGACCTCATAATGAAACCTATTTCGAACACGCTTACTTGAGCTCTTTTTTGGGACTCACGCTCGTTCAAGGGGAGGATTTGTTGGCAAAAGGGGGATCCTTATGGCTCAAAAGTCTCAAAGGACTCCGTCGTGTTGACGCGATTATTCGTCGTGTTGATGAGAGTTATTGTGATCCGTTGGAGTTGCGCGCTGAATCACGACTGGGTGTTTCAGGGTTAGTACAAGTACTTAGACGACAAGGGGTTTCTATGGCAAACCCTTTGGGTTCAGGCATTTTAGAAAATCTTGGACTTCACCCCTTTATGCCTCGATTGGCACAATTTTTTTTAAACGAAGATCTTATTTTACCCCAGATTGCCACATGGTGGTGCGGTCAGGAAAAAGAGCGTGAGTATGTGCGTGAGAATATCTCCAAGCTCATACTTAAAACAATTGACCGTCAAGGGAATGAACCCTCAACGTATATAGGTAAAAACTTATCGATTGCACAACAAGAATCACTCTATGCCAAGATTTTAGAAGAGCCATACCGCTATGTAGGTCAAGCAGAGGTGCAGTTTGCAACCGCTCCAACGCTTATTGAGGGAGAGATAAAACCTAGAAAAATAGTTATCCGCTCTTTTGCGATTGCAACCCATGATGAGTATGAAGTGATGCCAGGGGCGTTAGTTCGAGTAGGAAGCAATGATGAAACCTTATTTGTCACGGGTCAAAGCGGTGGAAGTAGTAAAGATTTATGGATTCTAAACGACTCCAATTCGATGACTCAGAGTATGGATGGGATGGCTCAAAGCATGATGCAATCATCCCCTATAAATGATACAACTGTATTTATGAACACTAGCGTGACCGAAAATTCGTTAGAAAATATCCCCAGTCTCCGTGCCGAAAATCTATTTTGGTTGGGACGTTATCTAATGAGAGTGGTTATGAGTGCCCGAATGGTTCGTTTAACGTTAAAAAGTTTTGCTAATGCTACTCGTTATGAGACATCTGGTGATGCTCAAGCACAAGAAATTCTCTGTAACGCGCTAACACATTTGAGTATGACCTATCCAGGATTTTTAGGAAGAGAGAAAAATTTGGATCCGCTTGAAGAGATATGGGCAGTGATGACGGATACCAATCGCATAGGTACACTCTCTCAAGTGATGAGTATGCTGTTGAATGCATCGACCAGTACGCGTAATCTTTTACCCTTTGAAGCGTGGCGAATTCAAGAGCGTCTCGTGCGTGAATGGAATATTTTTTGTCGTCAATCACAGCCAAGTCAACGAAAAATGATTGCAGGTTTGGATGCGTTATTGGTACAATTGATGGCGTACAAAGCACTTATTGAAGAGAGCCTTTTTGAAGAACAAGGATTGATTTTGTACGATATAGGGGCACGTTTGGAGCGTTCAGGGCTTTTAATTGCCAAGGCACGTGCCATGCTCACTTCTGTGTATAAACCGTTTAATGAGTATGAGATACTAGAGACACTTTTAGGGAGTAATGAGAGCTTAAATGCCTACCGTGCCCATTACCGTTCGTCGATTACTTTACCACAGGTGAGTGAATTTTTGTTGTTGAATATCCATTTTCCAAAATCGCTTATCAGTGAAATCCATCAACTTTTAAAGGTAGTGCCAAAATTGCCAAAATTTAAACATACCCTCTATTTAAATAGATACGAAGAGCCTCTATTCGAGGCATTTTCGATGTTACGCTTAAGTCACAGTGAGAAACTATGTGCCGTAGGGACAAGCACTTTCATCCGTGAAGCTATGGATAAACTTCTCTCTAGCGTTGCGGATAAATTGATTATTGCCAGTGATGAACTCTCTAAAACCTATTTCTCCCATTACGATGAGTAGCCATGATGTACCATATTTATCATAATACCCAATTCACCTATCAGCAGTGGGTGAGTTTTAGTCACAATTTGGTTCGTTTGAAGCCACGAAATACTCCCTCTCAAACTTTGGTTGATTTTTTACTTACAACTGACCCGTTAGTTGGAGAAATGGAAAGTTATGACGATTATTTCGGCAATCATCTCACTCACCTGCTCATACGAAAATCACATCATCATCTTAATGTAACCGCTAAATCATGTGTTGTGATGGATTTGGATGCCATTGAACACCATCGCACATTGGCAGAATTCTCAAAAGTATTAACGTATGAACAGGTTTTGAGTGCATTGCGACAAAACACCCCCGATGTTATTGATGCCAAGCAATTTTGTCTAGCAAGCCGTTTTATTCCCCTTAACAACCATGATTTACGAGAGTATGCTTTACATTCCTTCTCGGCGAAAAAATCATTGTATAACAGTGTTGAAGAATTTATGGGACGTATTTTTCACGATTTTCAGTTTGTTTCAGGATTTAGTGATATCAGCACCCCTATTGAAAGAGTATTCAAAGAACGCAAAGGGGTATGTCAAGATTTTGCTCATTTAGCGATTTCTGCCTTACGCTCTTTGGGGCTATCCGCTCGTTATATGAGTGGCTATCTTGAAACTTTTCCACCAGAGGGGAAAGAAAAACTATTTGGAGCCGATGCCTCACATGCATGGTTCTCCGTTTTTATTCCAGGATTTGGGTGGTTTGATTTTGACCCTACCAACAATATTGTCCCCACTCATCAACATATTCTTCTTGGATATGGGCGTGATTTCGGGGATTGTTCGCCGATGCAAGGGGTCGTTCATGGAAGTGGAACGAGTCATATCGGAGTAATGGTCGATGTTTCACGAGAAATAGTGCTCTAAAAAAAGTCAATCTTTATAATATGTTCAAAATAACCATTATCGAAACTTTATGCACTTTCTTCCCTCACCCCTTGACATTCCATTATAATTCCCCTATAATTCCCCTCCACAAACGATGAGACGCTTCGAAAGAAGAGTTAAGTTTGAGTTTGCGATCATTGAAAACTAAGCAGGAGTGACGGTCAAGTTCAATACTTGAACGACATTTCT
>JAPLGM010000009.1 GCA_026390165.1 Campylobacterales bacterium | reverse complement strand
TTTACATCTAAACAAGATTGAAAATATTGGTCGAAAAATGATTGATACAACTTATGATTTGGGTGAATCTTTAGTGCTATTTTCAATGGTGCGTTTGAAATATGGCATTGTTAAATGGTGATTAGTATTGGAATGGGCTACTCTTAACTACGTCATAGGTTATTCGAAGGGGTACTATTTAGGAGACGAGCTCAAAGGCTCTAAAAGCTATCCGTACTCACCACCGAATACTACAAGAAAGAAAAACTTTAATTTCAAGCTAATGAAGCGAGATTTAAGTTAATTTAATTTTTGTAGATTTGGCATTATAAGAAAAGCTATATTTAGGTTTTAGAAAGTATAATTACGCCACTTTATAAATAGCCTGTCTCGTGGAGTTCTAATGGATCTAAATTACTTTGATGTTGCCGTAGGTTCTATCGTTTTATTATTAGGTCTCAAGGGGTTGATGAATGGTTTTTGGAAAGAATTATTTGGACTTGTAGGGATTGTTGGGGGTCTATTTGTTGCCTCTCATATCGGGGCGGCTCTCGGTAAGTTTCTCAATGACGTTCTCTTTCATTTCGAAACAGTAGCTGCTATCAATCTTGTCGGTTTTGTTTTTACAGTCGCCATTTTTTGGCTCTTTATGGTTGCTTTAGGGGCGACATTTAAACGGTTGACGTCACTTAGCGGGTTAGGAAGCTTAGATGCTCTCCTTGGCTTTGGTGTTGGCGCAAGTAAATTTTTCTTTATCATGTCAATTATTATTTATGCTCTCTTTAGTGTGACAGCAATACGTGAAAATTTTGGGGAAAAGATGAAACAAAGTATCTTTTTTGAGCCAATGTTTGCAACGGGTAATTTCATTTTACATATCGAGACATCGGAGGTGACCGGACTAATGGATACCAATAAAAGTGAAGAAAATACATCAACTGTTCCACATAAAGAAAAAAGGAACTAAGGGATGGGTGCATCAACTGATTTTACCGAACGCACTATTGAATATGCCAATCTTCTCAATGATTTCAAACAATTATTAAAAACTAATGGTCTAAAATTCACTATCCAGCGGGAAGTTATTTTAGAGATGCTTTACAAATCAGATGAACATTTGACTCCGGAAGCACTGCATCATCGTATTCAAGAAAAACATCCTGATCTTAATACAGGGATTGCTACTGTCTATCGTACCCTTTCCCTCCTAGAAGATTCAGCGATGGTAACCTCCCTCTCCTTTGGTGCTCAGGGGAAAAAATACGAACTTGGGGCTAAGGATCATCACGATCATATTATTTGCACCCAGTGTGGCACTATCAGTGAATTTGTCGATGAAGCAATTGAACTTAAGCAAAAAAAGATTGCCGAAAATTTGGGTTTCTTAATGCAAGAGCACTCCATGCAAATTTACGGTATTTGCCAAGAATGCCAAAATAAAATGAAATAACAAAGGAAATCTACCGTGACATTTGATAATTTATACGTTCAACAACGGATCGAAAAAGCCAACACTCTTCGTGAGATGGGGATAGATCCCTATACCAACGATTCCAACCGAAATACGACGATTGAAAAGTTTCACAATGTCAATTCAGATCTTCTCCACAAAGAAGAAAAACGGGATGAGAATCGTCACTATATCGTAGCGGGACGTATTAAGCTTTATCGTTTGATGGGAAAAGCGAGCTTTCTAAAAATTGAAGATGAAAGTGGAATGCTTCAAATTTATGTAGCACGTGACAATCTTCCTGAAAATTTTTATAATGATGTTTTTAAAAAACTCATCGAAGTAGGAGATATTATTGAAGTGAGTGGCTATCCGTTTGTCACGCAGCACGGCGAGCTCTCTCTCCATGCAAATGAACTTAAAATACTAACCAAAGCAATCTCTCCTCTCCCCGAAAAATTTCACGGAATTACCGATAAAGAGATGCGCTATCGCCAACGCTATCTTGATCTTATTATGAATTCTGAAGTACGAAAAACATTTCATATTCGCTCAAAAGTTATCAGCTTAACCCGCCGTTTCTTTGAAGATAAAGGGTTCTTAGAAGTTGAAACCCCTATGATGCATCCCATCGCAGGCGGTGCAAATGCTAAACCGTTTGTGACCCATCACAATGCACTGGGGATTGACCGTTATTTACGTATCGCTCCTGAACTCTACCTCAAACGTCTTATCGTCGGTGGATTTGAAGCGGTATTTGAGATCAACCGTAACTTCCGTAATGAAGGGATGGATGCAACGCATAATCCTGAATTTACCTCCATCGAATTTTACTGGGCCTATAAAACCTACAAAGATTTAATTGATATTACTAAAGAGTATTTCGAGTATCTGTTCGACCACCTTAACCTCCCAAAACGTCTCCCTTACGGTGAACTAGAAATCGATTTTGACCAATTTACTGAAATCGAACTGGTAAAAAGCCTTAGTATCATCGGTGGCGTTCCTGAAGCAATTGTTAACGATAAAGAAGCAATTTTAGAGTATCTTCGATCCCATAAACTTGAAGCTAAAACGACCCTCAATCTTGGTCAGCTTCAAGGGGAACTTTTTGATGAATTCGTCGAGGGCAAACTGATTAATCCAACCTTTATCACCCATTATCCGGTTGAGATTTCCCCCTTGGCGCGTCGCAATAATGAACGCCCTGAACTCACCGATCGTTTCGAGCTCTTCATTGCGGGGCGTGAAATTGCTAATGCCTTTAGTGAACTCAACGATCCACTCGATCAGCTGGAGCGTTTTCAAGGTCAAATGGCTGCCAAAGAATCAGGTGATGATGAAGCCCATGAAATGGATGAAGATTTCGTCACTGCCCTCTCGTATGGAATGGCACCTACAGCAGGTCAAGGGATCGGAATTGATCGCCTTGTCATGATGCTAACCAACCAACACTCGATCCGGGATGTTTTACTCTTCCCTGCTATGAAACCCCAAAACCAAATCAACAATGGAGACGAAGAATGAGTTTTTTAAAAGAATACGATAACGAAATTTACACGTTGTGCGAACAAGAGTTGGAGCGTCAAACTGACCATTTAGAGATGATTGCCTCTGAAAATTTCACCCTCCCTGCCGTAATGGAAGCGATGGGATCTGTTTTTACGAACAAGTATGCTGAAGGGTATCCCGCCAAACGTTATTATGGCGGATGCGAATATGCGGATGGCGTAGAACAACTGGCGATTGATCGAGCATGTGAGCTTTTTGGCTGTAACTTTGCCAATGTCCAACCCCATTCAGGTTCATCGGCTAACGGTGCTGTCTATGCTGCACTATTGCAAGCAGGAGATAAACTTCTTGGTATGGATCTCAGCCATGGTGGACACTTAACACACGGTTCAAAAGTAAGTTTTTCGGGTAAAAACTACCATAGCTTTTCGTATGGGGTTGAGCTAGACGGTCGTATTAACTACGATCGCGTTCTCGATATTGCAAAAATTGTTCAGCCTAAAATTATCGTTTGTGGTGCGTCAGCCTACGCTCGTGAAATCGATTTTGCCAAATTTCGTGAAATCGCCGATGCGGTGGGTGCACTTTTATTTGCGGACATCGCCCATATCGCAGGTCTTGTGTGTGCTGGTGAGCACCCTAACCCATTCCCACACGCCCATATCGTTACAACAACAACCCATAAAACACTTGCGGGGCCTCGCGGTGGTATGATTATGACGAACGATGAAGACATTGCGAAAAAAATCAATTCGGCTATCTTCCCTGCACTTCAAGGAGGACCATTGGTTCACGTTATCGCTGCAAAAGCAGTTTGATTCAAGTTCAATCTCTCTCCTGAGTGGAAAGTATATGCGAAGCAAGTCAAAGCAAATGCTGCCGTTCTTGCCGATGTATTGATGAAACGAGGGTATGACATCGTCAGTGGCGGAACCGATAATCATCTCGTCCTTGTATCCTTCTTGAATAAGCCATTTAGTGGAAAAGAGGCAGATGCTGCCCTTGGACGTGCAGGGATCACCGTTAATAAAAATACGGTTCCAGGTGAAACACGCTCACCGTTTGTTACATCGGGTATTCGTGTTGGAAGCCCTGCCCTCACCTCTCGTGGAATGAAAGAGAAAGAGTTCGAACTCATTGCCAACAAAATTGCTGATGTTTTAGATGATATCGAGAATACTGAAAAACAAGCCTCAATTAAAGAAGAGCTCAAAATTTTAGCACGCGGATTTATTATTTACACACAATCTACCTATTAATCTATCCCACTTTCCTCTTTTCATGAGGAAAAATATTAGGAGTATTTTCAATGACATCAATGGATATGAAGCTAATTAAAATTGTCTCCGACCATTACTGGATTAAGCATGATACCGTAGTGAATAAGATTGAATTTAAAGGGCGTACTTTTTTTAATAAATACGAAAAAATACCGAAAATGCTCACTCAATCTCTTATTGATCAGCATCTAAAAAAACAGATTACTATCGCTCACTCCCTTATCAATCAATTTAACAAAGTTGAAAATATTGTTATTGACTATAATGGTACGGATACACAACGCTTCTATCATAAGGCACAGTTATTGCTTAGAGAAGAGGGATTCATCAACTTTACCGCATTTGAGACCAAAACTCCAGGGCATTTGCATGTGTATATCCATAAAGGGCATACAACGCTTCAAGAGGCGATACAGTTGGGAAAAACACTGTCGATGAAGCTCGCTGCCAAGCAGCCCAAACAATGGAGAATGTTTCCTGCTGATGATTTACCAAGCGAATATAACATTCTAAACTTACCATACGAAGTATACGCTAAAGAGCGTGGTGCTTCATGGTCAAAGCATCTATAGACGCTATCGGAATAAAATCCCGATAGCTCCGTTAGCCACTTGGGCTACTAAAGCTTGCCTCTATCGAGGCAAATATTTTGGTTGATCTAAAATCTTTACTACACTATGGAGAATACAATGGAAGAAAAAAACGAACTCAATGACATCATTTTAAATAAAGGTGGCGCAAGTGCAGGAAGTAAAAAATTACTTTTAGCTATCGCTACGATAACCCTTATCCTCATCATCGTGTTGGTTGTTATGAACTCTTTGAAAAATAATGAAGTTCAGAAAGCTCCCCAAGCAATTGTACCGCCTGCACCAACAGCTCCTACAGAGATTATTAATGATCCTCTTTTTGAACCGGTTGAAGTAATTCAAGAAGGAAATGAGTCCGCAAAAGAAGAAGATTTAGGTCAAGTTGCTCAAAAAATAAAAGAGGAGTCGTTGCAAAATACTCCCGTGTCCCAGAGCGTTGTTAGAGCGTCAACAACACCTGCACCTGAGCCAACAACAGTAACCAAAACAATGGTTCAATCTTCTCCAGTGGCACAAGTTCCTGTTCAAAAAGCAATCACTCCTAAAATTGTTACTGAGGCTGTTCCGGTTAAAGTGGCAAAACCTACTGTAAAAATGATAGAAGCCAAGAGCGTGACACAAGAAGTAAAAAAAGTAGTTCAGCCAACTATTACTCCAAAAGTAAAAGCTGTTGCGACAACACCAACGAAGGCAACAGAGATAAAATCTGAAACAAAAGCTGCACCAACCGCAAGTACAAGTAATAGTGGAGGAACTTTTTATGTTCAAGTTGGCTCTTTCACTAAAGAGCCAAATAAAGCGCTCTTTGATCGTCTAAACGCCAGTGGAATGAAATACACAACACAAAAATCAGGTGAAACCAGTAAAATTTTAGTCGGTCCTTTCCAAGGTGAGAAAGCAGTCCAAGATGCAATCGGTAACATTCGCCAAAACATTGAAGCTAAAGCATTCAAAACAAAGGGATAATATGATTTATTCTAGGCGTTTTACTCTCGATCAGTTTGCACCGATTGCGATTTATGAAAAAATCAAAACACACTTTCAAAATGAGGTTAGCTTTTTATTTGAAAGTGCCGGAAACAGTGATGGAAATTACACCATTATTGTCATCGGTGCACGGGAGCGTCTCACTTATAATCAAAAAGAGACCCTTTATACCGATGCCACTGGAGAATGTCACGTCAGTAGTGCCTCCCCCTTTGATTTTCTAAAAGAGTACTACCAAAACATCGATCAAGAGTATCATCGTGAAATGACCCGTTCTTTGGGGGTTGGATATGTTGATGGTTTTATCGGTTATATCGGATATGATATGGTACAGGTGTTTGAACCTATTCTCGAACGCTCTATGGCTCTCCTTGAAGATCAAACGAACGTTCCCGATATGGATTTAATCCTTCCAAAACTAACCCTTGTTGTTTCCCATAAAAACTCCACTATTACACTTATTACAGCAATGGAGAGTATGAATAGCCATTTTAACACCCTAGAAACTCTTCTTAAATCCTCTTATCACTATTCGCCTCTTCTCCCGATTAAAGAGGATATGGGGGGAGGGTTCATCCATACGAAAGAGCACTTTTTTGAGATGGTCGATAAATCAAAAGAGATGATTAAAAGCGGTGATGTTTTTCAGATTTTAATGACCAACCGTTATATTCGCTATGCACAGGTTGACCCTTTTAGCTTCTATCGTGTTTTACGAATCAAGAATCCCTCACCCTATATGTATCTTATGGAATACGAAAATTTCAGTATCGTGGGGAGTTCTCCTGAGGTGATGGTGAGGCTCAGTGATGGGGATATCCTCTTGCGCCCTATCGCAGGAACGCGTAAACGCGGAGGAAGTAAACAACGGGATTTAGAGCTTGAAGAGGAGCTTCTCTCAGATCCAAAAGAGCTAGCGGAGCATCTAATGCTCATTGACTTGGGACGAAATGATGTAGGACGGGTTGCCCAAACAGGAACGGTTAGAGTTGAAGACATGATGCACGTTGAGCGCTATTCCCACGTTATGCACATTGTTTCTGACGTTCATGCTACTTTGCGAGAAGATAAAGATATGTTTGACCTTCTTGCCGCTACTTTTACAGCAGGAACGATGACGGGAGCCCCTAAAATTCGCTCCATGGAGCTTATAGCTCTCTACGAAGGGGTTAAGCGTGGATTTTACAGCGGTACCATCGGCTATTTTGGTTTTGATGGGAATATGGACAGTGCAATCACCATCCGTACCGCCCTCATTAAACCCGATCATATCATTCTCCAAGCAGGGGCAGGGATTGTTGCCGATTCCATTCATGAACTTGAATATCTCGAAGTCACCAATAAATTGGGGGCACTTACAAGCACCCTTGATGATTTAATCGATCCCTTGTAATGAAACTCTTTACCATTTTTGGGGATCCCGTCAGTCACTCTCGCTCACCCTTGATGCACAACAGCGTTTTTAAAGCGTACCAAATAGATGCCTGTTACACCCGTACCCATCTTGTTGATGGTGCATCGTTGCGCGATGTTTTTTATGCTAAAGCCCTTAGCGGAGCCAATGTCACTGTCCCGCACAAAGAAGTTGCTTACGCTTTATGTGATGAAGTGAGAGGGATGGCGCAACACATCGGTGCTGTCAATACCCTCGTTCTCGAAGAGGGGCGCTTGATCGGCTACAACACCGATGCGGATGGATTTATGACTGCACTCCAAAGCTTTGGATCTCTCACAAATGCACTTATAATCGGTGCTGGGGGGACGGCACGCGCCTTGGCAACCGTTTTACGTCAGAATGGTATTATCCCTACCATTTTAAATCGTTCAGAAAATCGTTTGGACTATTTTAAAGCCAATGAGTTTTTATCCTACAGTTGGGATAACTTCCCACTATCAACCTACGAGCTCATTATCAACACCACCTCCGCAGGCTTATGTGATGAAGAGTTACCCCTACCCTCTTCCCTATTATCAAAACTACTCTCCAATGCTACCTATGCCGTCGATGTTATTTATGGAAAAGTAACCCCTTTTTTACGAGAAGTACAAAAAGCCAAACTCCCCTACAAAGACGGTTCTGATATGCTCCTCGAACAAGGAGTTCTTGCTAACCACCTCTTTATTGATGGAACACTATCACTTGATGCAATAAGAGAGACAATGTCCAAAAGTTTTTCACTTTAACCTCTCCTTGAAAACAGCGCTTGCTTTGTCAAAAATTAAGGCACTAATACAGTATTGGAGCTGAGGAAGTTTAAAAGTTTGGAAGTGTACAATACCTTCATTCAAAAAAGACACAAAGGAACTTCATGCCAACTATCAACCGTTACGTCGATATCGACACTGTAGAACGTGAATCAAAAAAAGATTATATTGATCGCCACTCCCCTTTTATCCAGTGTGCTGACGAAGCAAAAAAAGGTGAGAAATTTGCCGTTACGGTAAAAATGGGAAATGAATACTCTCACCCCGATGATTTCGACCATTACATCGCAAACATTGCATTGTACAATGGTGAAACATTATTGGCACGTGCTGATTTTGTTGCAGGAACACTTGGAAATGAAAAAAATCATGCAGAAGTAACCTTTAACATCGTTCCAACGGGTAAAAAATTAACTCTTATTGCACACGGTTATTGTACAAAACACGGTGTATGGGAATCAACTCCTGTTGTCGTAGACGTAGCTGAAGTTTCAGCATGTTGCGGTGGTGGACACTGTAGCTAAACCTTACAGTTCTTCAAATTTTTCCCGTTCCAAAGCTCACTCTTTGGAACGTATACTTAAGCTACAATCAATTTTAATCTTTTAAATTCAAATATCCCTTTTAAAAATCAAAGTGAAACGATGGAAATTTTAAAACACCCTATGGGACCCTATCAAACCAACTGTTATATTATCCGCATCGAAGGTAAAGAGATAATTATCGACCCCGGAGTTGATGCAACAAGCTGGGTCATGGAACATGTCACTCACCCTATTGCCATTCTCAACACCCATGGTCATTTCGATCATGTTTGGAGCAATAAAGAACTCAAAGAGAAGCTCAAAATTCCTCTTTATACCCCAAAAGGGGACGTATTTCTCCTCAGCAATAGTACATGGATGCCTGACCTCCCCCCATCAATCCCTGATGTTCAAGTGGATGGAGATCAATGCTACACTTTAGAAGGGATTGAGGTAAGATTTCACCATTTTCCTGGACATTGTCCTGGATGTTCGATGATCGAAATTGGGGATGTAATGTTTAGTGGTGATTTTTTGTTTAAAGACTCCATAGGGCGATATGATTTTCCCTATTCAAGCCCCACCGACATGAAAAAAAGTTTAGAAAAAATGAAGTTATTAAATGAGGATAAAACCCTTTATCCAGGGCACGGAGAAAAAACCACCCTTTTTCATGAACAGCAAAATGTCAACTATTGGCTCAATAGGCTATAGCCTACGGCTCCCCTTCTTAAATATTTTTCAGAAGATCCAATCGAAGAATATGATGTTCAGTAATAACGGTTTTAAACTCCCCTTCAAAGACCTTGATATCAAGTACATATCCCTTAATACTAACGGTACGCTTGCGTCCCTCTTTTTGATGCTCAGTCGCTTCAAAAACGACGCTATCCCCCAGTCGAACAGGCGCTAAGAACAGACAGTTCGAAGAGGCCAAAACAACATTAGGTTCATTCACAGCTGCCATAGCCGCAAAATCAGCTGCACTAAAAATAAAGCCCCCATGGATTAATCCAAAATCATCGGCTTGCATCACCTCACTCGTATCCAGAACAACTTTCGCGTATCCACGATCAAGCTTTACAATTTCACCACTAAAAGCACTATTAATTTTTAGATGCGTCATTAAACTGCTGTGTTGGTTGTTAACCATCTGCAAGCTGTCGTCAATACTGTCTTGAACCTTATCTTTTGCCATATTCACCCCTTCTTAAGTCGGACATATCCGCGCACAGGTGCTGGATACCCCTCTACTGTTTTAGACCTATCCTTTGGATCGAGAAAGTCTTCAAGACTTTGAGACTCAATCCAATCGGTTTTTCGCTGCTCATCGGATGTAGTCACGACCGACCCCAACACCTCAAATGTTTTAAACCCTGCACGAATACACCAATTTTCCAACGCTTTTAACGTAGGAACAAAATAGACATTCGTAATCTTCGAATAACTTCCACTTGGACATAATGCGTAAGGCTCCTTACCCTCAATAATAAACGTATCGAGATAAAGTTCACCACCGGATTCAAGTCCTGCATATAAAGCTTTAAGCATCGCTATAGGATCACTACGATGATACAAAACCCCAAGACAAAAAATGATATCAAACTTCTCTTCATAAAACGGGAGATGTTCCACCCCTAACAATTCATACACAATGTCACTTTTTACAAAATGGTTAATGAAATCAAACTGCGATTTAAAAAGTGCCGATGGATCGAATCCTACAATTTTTGCAGGGGAATCCTCAAGAAACCGGAACATATAATAACCATTATTACATCCAATATCGGCTACTTTTTTACCCTGTAGATTAAAATGGGGACGGAGAAAATTATATTTTTGATCACTCTTCCACTCCGTGTCGATAAAAAGCTCGAAGAGATCAAAAGGGCCCTTCCGCCATGGCATCATGAGACGAGCAGTTCTTTCAAGCTCTACAATATCAACAACCTCTTCACTTCGGAGTGTTACCGTATCCCCTTGTATAAGTGTTGCATTGACGTTCGGAAGTAATCCTATTGCTTCTCGTAGTGGCGCAATATTTTTCCACGTCATCCATTTTTCACGCTCTTGGCGAATAGTAGGTAAATCCACAAAATACTCCTCTAAAAGGGATCATTTTAACAATCTTTCGGTAAAATTCTCCCATGCGTATTGAAAAAAAAGCCACCCTAATCTCTACAAGTGTTGCCCTTGTCCTCGTTGCCTTTAAGCTTACTGTTGGTATTCTCAGCGGTTCTGTTGCCGTATTGGCCTCTGCTGTTGATTCCCTTCTTGATATGGTTGTTTCTTCTTTCAATTATTTTGCTCTTCACAATTCGGAGAAAGAACCTGATGAAAAGTTTAATTTCGGACGGCGTAAACTTGAACCGCTTGCCGCTGTTATTGAGGGGACAATTATTAGCCTCTCCGCCCTTTTTATCCTCTATGAAGCCATCTCAAAAATGGTGCAAAATACTCCTATAGAACACCTCGACTTCTCTATATCGGTTATGGTTGGGTCGATGATTATTACCGCTGGATTGGTTCTTTTTCTGAGTATTGTTGCAAAAAAAACAGGAAATATGGTCATCTCTGCCGATGCCTTGCACTACAAAACCGATCTTTTTAGCAATGGTGCTGTTTTAATCTCTCTTATAATTATCTCATTTACCCAATACACTTTGATTGATCCAATTTTGGGAGTTGGGATTGCAGTATATATGATTTACTCCGCTTATCCCATCATCTGTGAAGGTATCTTAATGCTCCTTGATGCTGCCCTTGAGCCAGAGAATATTGAAAAAATCACTACTATTTTGGATAAAGAAACTGATATTACTTCGTATCATGATCTACTCACACGCCGTTCAGGTTCTGATATTTATATCAGCGTTCACGCTGTTTTTAGTGTGAGCACCTCCCTTTTTGATGCTCATCTTGTGGGGGATAAAATTGAATTGGGATTACGAAACTCTTTTCCTAATAATACGGTACATCCTCTGATTCACCTTGATCCATACGATGATTCCCAAAGTGACCATTAAGAGTAAATGGGTTTGAAATGCCATGAAAATATTGCACAAGAGCGCTAAAAGGATACAATCCTTATTAACGCGCAAACTCTATTGCTCTGCTTTCACGAATCACATTCACTTTTATTTCACCAGGAAATTGCACTTTTTGACCAATTTCATCAGCAATTTCACGTGCCAACAATGCACTCTCATCATCACTGATACTTTGCGCATTGACAATAACCCGTACTTCGCGCCCTGCATTGATAGCGTAAGCTTGTTTAACACCGAATTTTTGCATGGCTATTTCTTCAATATCACTCACACGACGTAAAAAACTCTCCAATACTTCACGCCGTGCACCAGGACGCGCTGCGGAAAGGGCATCGGCTGCACATACGCACGCACATTCAATACTTTTAATTTCCTCTTGCCCATGGTGCGCATAAATGGCATTAATAACAACAGGATCTTCACCAAGACGACGACACACTTCAACACCCAAATCGACATGGTTCCCACCGGCAGCTTCTTGCGTCAGGGATTTACCAATGTCATGCAACACTCCAGCTCGCTTCGCAAGCCGTACATCCCCCCCCATCTCTTGTGCCATAAGTCCTGCAAGATGAGCCACTTCGAGAGTATGCGCCAACGCATTTTGACCATAACTCGCACGATAACGAAGCCGTCCAATAAGCCGTAAAAGCTCAGGGTGCATTGTTCCCAATCCAAGATCAAAAACAATTTCCTCCCCTTCGCGTACAATCGCCTCTTCAAAATCATCACTCACTTTTTGAAAAATTTCTTCAATTCGTGAGGGTTGAATGCGCCCATCTTCGACAAGAAGCTGAATTGTTTTCGTTGCAATGGCGCGACGGTAAAGATTGAACGAACTAACTAGGATAGTATTAGGAGTTTCATCAATAATAATATCCACACCACTAATCATCTCCAACGACTTGATATTGCGCCCCTCTTTCCCAATGATACGCCCTTTAAGCTCATCACTTTCCAAATGGATCACACTAATAAGCCGTTCGGATGCAAACTCTCCCGCAAAACGGGACGTCGCTTGAGCCAGAATATAATCCGCTTTGCGTTTAAGCTGATCTTTACTTTGTTCATCAAGTTCGCGTGTTAATCGAGCCAATTCTCCCCTCGAATTTTGACGCACTTGTTCCAGTAACATTAATTTAGCCTCTTGCGCTGAAAGGGCTGCGCGCCCCTCCAAGACTGAGGTAACTTGTTCTATTTTTTGACGGTACTCTTCTTTTAATTTCTCTAATGCACGTCCATTACGTTCCAGATTGAGCCGTGCGTTATCAACTGCACTACGCATAGAGTGGATAACAGTCAATTCCCTTTGACGAAAAGCCTCAAAGTCACGTTCCATTTGCTGGACTTTAGCCTCTTGGTCGCTTAAATCAGCCTTGACACGACTATAAGCATCCTCATATTTAAGAAGAGCCTCTTTTTCAATCTCGCGAGATCTAGACGCTGCTCGCTCCAGTAAAATTTGTGCTTCCGCTTCGATAACAGAAGCTTTTGCACGGGCTTGCGCCGTATAAAGCTCAAAATGTGCAGAGGATATTTTTTTAGAAATTAAAAATCCGACTACCCCTCCTAGGGTGGCTGCTCCACCGCTTACGAGAAGGCTGTTTATCATAAAAATCCTTTAGTCTATGCACCCCATCTGGTGTGATTAGCAAATCGCCTCGTATATCATACTCGTCACATAAAAATAACGGTGAAACACAACGACTGGACTGCACGAAAAGTGTTAACGGTTTCGATTTTAGTGTGGGAAAAAAACGATCATACATACCTTTGCCGAAACCTATTCGACCGCCCACGCCATCTACACCTATAACAGGGACAATAGCTATATCAATTAATCTTATATTTATAGTCGATACCCTTGGCTCATAAATCCCAAAAGCTTTACGCTCCAATGGTAATCTTAATGGTACCATTTTGAAACTGACACCCTCCATAAAAGGCAAGTATAATAACTTTTCAGAGCGCAATTTAAAAATAGTTTTACGTATATCCGCTTCAAATCCAAAAGGCCAATAAAATAATATTCGTTTTGCGTGTGTATGACGAATTACGCTTAAGAGATGCTCATTGACACGGGCATCACGAACTCTTTTCCCCGAAGGGGGGAGACTTCGAAGTTTTTGCAAACACTCACAGCGGAAATCACTTTTGGTCACGTCTAAACCTTTACTTGATATAATTCCCATATTCTAGCTAATTACAAAGGTTATCTATGCGTTTTACAACTCTATTTATCCCTCTGATCTCTATTACACTCCTCTTTAGCGGATGCGGCAGTGACAAATCCACTGATGAAACATTGGTTTCAACCGCATCATTCAAACTTCTTGATACCAACGGAAAATCGTACAACGTTGAGAAACGGGGAGCCAACTTTACCCTTGATGCGGGAAAAGAGAACGTCGTTTTATTCGACATTTTCGCAACCTATTGTCCTCCATGCCGTGCTGAAGTGCTTCATTTGGGGAATCTTCAAAAAAAATATGGCGATAAACTGATCGTTATGGGAATCACCATCGAAGACGATGTTTCGAATGATGAGCTTGAAAAATTCAAACAAAAATATGGCGGTAATTATCTCATTTCCAACAAAGCCGAGAATCAAAACCTCGCACGCGCCATTGCTGCAACCATCGGAGTGGGGCAAAATTTTCCTATCCCCCTTATGATATTATACAAAAATGGTCAATACATCACCCACTATGTAGGCGCTACCCCTGAAGAGATGATCGATAGTGACATTGCGCAAGCGTTAGGAAAATAAGTATGTTTGGTTTTATCAAAAAAGGGCTCCAAAAAACACTTGAGGCTATTAGCTCTATCATCCCTGAAAAAAAAGTTAAAATCACCAAAGAGGAGCTAGAGTATATCCTCCTCGAAGCTGATGTAGAATATGATCTTGTCGAAATAATTTTGCGAGAGTTGTACCAAAATGAGATTACCCGTGAACAGTTGCGTTCCAAACTTCTTGCAACACTGAGTTTTGCTCAGAACACCCTCCCCGATAATCCCGAAAAACCGACGGTCACCCTTGTTATAGGTGTCAATGGTGCGGGGAAAACAACGACGATTGCTAAACTCGCACAACGCCATCTCAACAATGGAGATAGAGTAATACTGGGAGCTGCTGATACCTTCCGTGCTGCCGCTATTGAACAACTTACCCGTTGGGCGGATAAACTGGAAGTTCCTATCGTCTCCTCTCGTCAAGGGCATGATCCCTCTGCGGTAGCATACGATACTATCGAATCGGCCAAAGCACGCGGATTTGAGCAGGTGATCATTGATACAGCGGGGCGACTTCATACCCAAACCAATCTCGGAAATGAGCTCAAAAAAATTGTCCGTATCTGTGATAGAGCCCATACAGGTGCACCTCATCATAAAATTCTCGTTCTTGATGGAACACAGGGGAGTTCTGCTATTGCGCAAGCCAAAGCGTTTAATGAGATGATCGGTATCGATGGAATTATTATTACAAAACTCGATGGAACAGCGAAGGGGGGGTCTGTATTTAGTATCGCCTACGCCCTTGAACTCCCTATCCTTTATATCGGCGTCGGTGAACAGCCTGAGCATTTGATCCCCTTTAACAAATATGAGTTTGTGGATGGGATTTTAGATGCGATTTTTAGGGAAGAAAAAAATAATTAATATTTACCATTGACATCACTATGTAATTACTTTATGATTACATAATTACTAATTAGGAGTACGCCATGACCATGCTCATCAAAATCGGCAACTCTCAAGGGGTTCGTATCCCAAAAGCAATCATTAAACAAGCCCATTTAGAAAACACCTCTCTCGAATTTGAGGTCACCTCACAAGGGCTTCTCCTCAAACCCATCCAAAAAAAACCGCGTGAGGGATGGGAAGAACAAATTAAAAAAGCACTACTTGAAAATCCAACATTAGAAGAAGAAACTTTTCTCGGTAATGACCTCGACTTTGAGGGATGGGAGTGGTGATTAAACGGTTTGATATTTGGCTTGTATCCCTCGATCCTACCTTGGGCAGTGAAATACAAAAAACACGCCCCTGCGTTATCATTTCTCCCAATGAAATGAATCTTTTGCGTACCGTTATCGTTGCACCTCTAACAAGTAAAGGATTTAATTTTCCTATGCGAATTAAAATCAGTCTTGATAATAAAGAGGGACTAATTCTACTGGATCAAATTCGTAGTGTTGATAAACAACGTCTTCTCAAAAAAATTGGCACAATTGAGTCAAATATTGCTGAAGAGATTTGCCTTAAACTTCAAGAAATATTTGAATACGAAAGATAAACAATGGCCAAGAAAAAAACAACCCTCTTCGAATGTCAACACTGCGGATTTACCACCCCAAAATGGATGGGAAAATGTACTAATTGCGGTGGATGGGATAGCTTTATAGAGCTCAATGAGCAACAACAAGATATTGTCAAACTCACCTCATCCTCATCCCCATCGGCTGCTTCCAAAGCCAAAGAGATCACAAAAATAGTAGAAGAGACAACAGAGCGTTATAGCAGCGATGATGCGGAACTCGATATGGTTCTAGGCGGTGGGATTGTTCCGGGGTCACTTGTCCTTATCGGAGGAAGCCCTGGGGTGGGGAAATCAACTCTCCTCCTCAAAATCGGTTCAAATCTGGCGAAACAAAACCGTAATGTTCTCTACGTCAGCGGTGAAGAGAGTGAGGGGCAGATTAAACTCCGTGCGAATCGTCTGGGGGCGAATGTTGATAATCTCTATCTCCTCGCCGAAATACGACTTGAGCAAGTGCTAAGCGAACTCCATGAACGAAGCTACGAGTGCATCATTATCGACTCCATCCAAACCCTTTATTCCGAAACCATCGCATCCGCCCCCGGATCGGTGACACAAGTACGCCAAATCACTTTTGAGCTGATGCGCATTGCCAAAGAGCGTCGCATCGCTATCTTTCTTATCGGTCATATCACGAAAGAGGGTTCCATAGCGGGACCCCGTGTGTTGGAACACATGGTGGATGTCGTTTTATATTTTGAAGGGGATAGCGGTCATGAACTTCGCATTTTAAGAGGATTTAAAAACCGTTTTGGTCCTACTAGCGAGATAGGGGTATTTGAGATGCGTAGTGAAGGATTAATGTCGGCAAAAGACCTCTCTTCTCGTTTTTTCAACCGTAATAAATCCCAAAGCGGTTCCGCCCTTACCGTCATTATGGAGGGATCACGCCCTATCGTCCTCGAAGTACAAGCATTGGTAAGCGATACTCACGCCCCCAATCCTAAACGTCAAGCGACAGGGTTTGATAATAACCGTCTTAATATGCTCTTAGCCCTGCTAGAACGTAAGCTCGAAATTCCCCTCAATAGCTATGATGTTTTTGTCAATATTACAGGGGGGATTAAAATTACCGAGACCTCTGCTGATTTGGCAATATTAGCGGCTATTATCAGCAGTTTTCGTAATCGCGCCATTTCTAAAGAGACCGTCTTTATCGGTGAAGTCTCTCTTGTAGGGGATATTCGTGAAGTGTATCAACTCGATCAGCGCCTCAAAGAGGCCCACTCTCAGCAAATCAGCAAGGCACTCGTTCCCAAAAAGCCGCTTGAAAAAACCGCCCTTAAATGTTATGAGATTGACGAAGTCAGTAAACTTTTGGAGTGGTTTCAACTCTAAGTAGCTATAATAAGTACATTAAACCTAAGGAAATTTATCATGCCAAAATGCTCCATTATCGCAGATCACAAATCCGAAGAACGTTATTCGAAACTCTCCCTTGCCTATTCAACCGAAGAGGATCACCTTCGAATCGAAAAAGCCATCGCGGAATCTACGCCACTGTGCTCCATAGAGGCTAATATTTACAGTGGAGCTGTTACAGGAGATAAACGGATGATTACAATCGAATATCATGATGATTGTGACCGTGAAGGGGGAGCTGTTTTTGAAAAAATATTAAACTCTTTAGGGATCAAAGAATGCCATTAAATCAAAATATCCAGCGACTTAAAAAGTTTGCAGAGGGGAATGAGACGTTTCAGCAAACGTACTTTAAAAAACATGAAGAGTATCTCTTGAATCTTGCTAAAGAGGGTCAAAGTCCAAAAACTCTATTTATTGGATGCTCTGATTCGCGTGTAATTCCTGATCTCATCGTCCAATCGACTCCAGGGGATCTTTTCGTTGTTCGTAATGTTGGAAATTTCGTGGCCCCCTATAAGCTTGATGAAGATTTTCACTCAACTGCGGCAGGTATTGAATATGCTGTGGGAGTCTTGGAAGTCTCTGAAATTATTATATGCGGTCATTCCCATTGCGGTGCTATTGAAGCACTTTACAAGCCCTCATGTAACCCATCAATGATTCATACTGCCAAATGGCTAACATTAGGGGAAAAAGCCAAATCAATGGCAACCCTCGCGTTAGGGGAGAGTGCCGATAAGAGAGAGTTACTCCGTGCAACCGAACGTCTCTCGATCATTACTCAAATCGAAAATCTTCTCACCTATCCCTACGTTAAAAAACTCGCCGATGAAGAAAATCTCTTTATCCATGGGTGGTATTATGATATCGAAACAGGAGCTATCGACTATTATGATCCCGATACGTATCAATTTCGTCCACTTAACGAAGTTGGAAAGTAAAGGATTTAGTAAAATATTTAATTTTAGTTTAATATGCTATATTGACAAACTAAAAGAAAATTTTGAACTGCACATAGGAAGTTTAGATGGATGGGCAAATACTATTAAAATTAAAAGAGCTTGGCAGAGAGTTCACAGTACTGTATGTTGAAGACGAAAAAGATATTAGAGATAGTATGAAATTAGTATTCAAACAGTTTTTCCATACTGTTTACAGTGCTGACAATGGCCTAGAAGGGCTAGCTATTTTTAAAAATAAACCTATTGATATAGTATTTACCGATATCGAAATGCCTGGAATGGATGGCTTAGATATGACACAAAAAATCAGAGAAATATCTCGTGACATCCCCATTTGCATTATCTCTGGATTCACTGATGTTGATAAATTCACTAGAGCAATCAGTAATGGCGTTAACCACTATATGCTTAAGCCTATTTATGAAGATAATGTTATAACTACGCTATACGATATGCTTTCAGAGCTAAAGAATAAAATAGATGCAAAAAAATACCATATAAAACTTCAAAATGAAAAAATCTCAAAAGCAGTCAAAAAGACAGCTCAATATTTTTTACAAAGTATGCCATCTCCTGTTTTTGTTGTAGATAATAATCAAAAAATAGTCTATCTAAATGAATTACTAACAGAAATGTTACTAAAAAAGAATCTCGAAGTGGCCATAGGCGATGATATTGCTAGAATTGAATCCATATTTTTATCTAATAATGGAGAAAAAATATCATTTAAAAAAATTCGGGATAATACGGATAATGAGCAAAGAATAATTTTCAAAAATGAAAATACCCCATTCTTCTATATGCCTCGCAAACATGAAATTAAAATTCCAACGGTAGATGGAATAGGTTATATTATAGTGCTGAATGATATAACGATTCAAGTAAAACAAATTCGTATGATTGAGTATCAAAAACAAAAACTTAAAGCGAATAAAGAGATATTAGAAGAGTTCTTAACAAGAAATATTTTTACTACTCCCGAGGAAGAAAAACAAAAAGTTGAAAAAATTCTTGAAAAAACTTCACTTGAGACAAATGAAATGCTGTTAAGACGCACCCATAACTATAAAATAAGTGCCACAAATTATATTACAACGCTTAGAGACACGATAGCAGACGATCTCGAAGAGCTAAACGAATTAGAGATTGATATACAAAGCGAGCTGTATGAGTTCGAATATTCTCAAAAACATTCAACACTGGAAACGATAGCAGCTATATTTAAATTATACGCAAATCAACTCATTAGGCTTATTGAGTTCTCTGATTTAGCCGATGCCGTTGAATTGACATCGAAGTATTTACACGAGTTATCGCAAGAGCATATTGATTCAAATGGATATATGATCAAAGCAGCAATGCAAAGTATACTTGATGATTTAATTAACTGGAAAGAGCACGTATTTATTACACAAACCACTGAAGATATCCATTACTTAGATAGCTCTTTATATAACACTATTTTAGAGCTAAAAAACTCATTTGAGCAAAATAGTGCCCAAACTGAATCCAATGAAGTGGAAGAAGATTTGGAATTTTTTTAATTAAAAAAACTCCAAATCACTCTCGTCTTCCTCAGCTTGACTCTCTTTTACTTGTGGGTTTATCAGAGCTTCTATCTCTGAACAGTTATCTAAAAGCGAAGCGTCTAAATAATGAATATCTGGTGTATCTTGCATGATAAATATATGTTTTCTCCAAGAGCCAAGATCGTCAATAATTCCGATAACATGCTCTTTTAAGATTTTTTGATTCTGTTCATCAAGAGACTCTAGATCGACTTTAGCAATCACCTCGGCAAGAGCCCCTATGGAATAGGCTAAGTTTTCAAATACTATAGTACTGTTAATCAAACGGGTATACTTTATGTATGTTCTATAAACCAATTCAAGCATCTCTTGCGTTAAACTTTCTTTAAAATAAAGAAAACTTTTAGCTTCTCTTTCGTTGTCCGCCAAATCATCCAATAAATCACTATCGATTTCAAAATCTTTTAAAAAATCAACTGCACTTATTTTTGATTCATCTTTATAGTGCATTAAATGGAGTATTGAGGTATCAACTATTTTTTTCTCCTTAGGAGGAGCGATCGGCAAGATATCCGTAACTTTATTTAAATTAATCAAAAGAGCTATTTTTGCATCGATCGTTACTTTTTCAAAAGAAACATTATTATTTTCGATCTCAAAAGAGTCAATACACGCGCCCATCTTAGCATCCGTGCACCCTTTTGGAATGATAACAACCTTTAAAACATCTTCAAATAAATTATCAAACTCTGCTTCCAAAGCCCCATAATTGACCAAAGCTTTGTATAAAATTTTAAAAATATAATGGAGATAGAGATGATAATTTTCTAATGAAAGTTTAGAATACGTATTAAGCACTTCATCTAATCGTTCCCAAAAAGCATAGATATCGTGACTGCAGGAGATATAAATTTTCCTTTTTTGCATCGCTTCTTTGGCAACAGCAACCATCTCATCATTTAAACTATTCACATCAATTTTGTATTTATCATTATAATCTAAATTTCCATACTGTAGCGAAATCACTATAATATACTCATCTATAGATAGAGGATTTTTATAATTGTTCATTATTCTTTCTAAATAGGGTGATAGTGATATATCACGGAGAAAACAAATAATTTTATCCAGCTTATTCTTCTTAAATGCAATCGCTAAAAGAATAATAGAATTTTTAATATCTTGAGCTTTCTTATTATCTAGCGTATAGTGCGCAATAAGATAGTTGCTCAAATAAACGACATTAGAGACATCATTGATTGCTTCTTCATATCGTATGAATGCTTTAATAAATCGGTCTATTGGCATCCCTATATAGGGATTAGACCTATGTAAAACATCCTTGATTCTAGTTAGTAAATTCTCTTTTGTAGGGTGATATTCGATATACCCTTTAATATTAAGTGAATAGAGTTTTGTGAGTAAATTGTCATTAACAATTTCTTTATACGCGATAACTGGGATATCGTGAAATATCGGATGATCACGAAGGCTTTTGTACCCATACGTATCGCCTCTGAGTATATATTCACCGGACATAATAAGAAGCTGAAAAGAGTGCTCTTGTAATAAATGAAGCATCTCTTCTTTTGATTTTGCTATACTTATATTAAACTCATCCGATAAAAGGTCCATTAATAAAGAAGAATTTTCAGTATATAGCAAAATATTATTTTTCATTGTGTTACCTTAAATTATTGATCATATTGGCTATTTCAAATATAGACAAAGAAATTTTAACGGCACCATATTCAACCGCTTTTTTTGGCATTCCATACACGGTACAGGAACTCTCCTCCTGCGCATAGGTTGTGGCACCGGCTTCTCTCATACTTAAAAGCTTAGCTGCCCCGTCTTCCCCCATTCCCGTTAAGATAATACCTACTCCTTGAGAGCCAACCTCTTTTGCCATCGAAGCAAAAAGGACATTAACACTGGGCTTATGGGAACTGACTCTCGGATAATCTTTTAGTGTAACTTCATAGCTAAAACCTGATTTTTTTACCTCCATATGGAGATCTCCGGGTGCGATCAAGATCCGCCCCGGCAATAGTTTATCCCCCTCCGAAGCTTCTCTAATATCCGAATACGGGGCTAGAAAATCGAGTCTCTCGGCAAACGATTTTGTAAATCCGGCTGGCATATGCTGGGTTATGACAATGGCGGGATGATTTGGCTTTAAATAACGGACAATCTCTTCTATAACCTGAACTCCACCCGTAGATGAACCGATAGCCACTATTTTTTTGGATGCGGGGAGCGCCGAATTTTTACCATACTCATCATCAGCTAACGTATATTTTTTAGTCGCAATATGAGAATTAAAATGTACTCTTGCCCGAGATGCGGCTCTCACTTTCTCTAAAAAATCATCGGTTGCATCATCAAAAAACTTTCCTAAATTGACGTTTGGTTTATGAACAATATCAACAGCACCCATGCGAAGGGCATCTACCGCCGCGCTGCTGCCAGTTCCCACCATAGTAGAGCAAATAATAACGGGAACAGGTTTTTGCTGATTAATCAGTTGTAAAAACTCCAATCCGTCCATTTTTGGCATCTCAATATCCAATATGAAAACATCCGGCAACCCAACTTTTTTAAATATATTAAAAGCATCTACCGGATTTGGGGCAGAACCGATAAGCTCTATATCTGCTACTTTTTCAAATATCCTTTTAAAAGCGCTTCGTACAACCGCAGAGTCATCAATTACAAATACTTTTATCATTAAAAAAAATCCAATTTACTGTTATCTTCAGTTTCATCAGAAAATAACTTATTTTTCATAAACTCAATGTTATTCTCCAATGAATATTCAAAAAGATGAATGTCTTGAAAAATTCTATCCACAAACATATCCATTAAATTTTTGTTACAATCATTGATGATGTCACTTAAATAATCAAACCCTTTTAATCCGCTAGGTTTAAGGGTAGAAAAATCTAACTCTATTAGAAAGTTCCCAAAATCTTTAAAAGTTGGCGATACCCCAATAAGTAAGGTGTGTTTTGAAAATATCTCCCCAATTTCTAAAATCTTTTGACCTATCTCGGTAAGCAATTCTTTCGATAATTCGCCCGCTTTTAATCGCTGATTGAGCTCAATAAGTTCATCAACAATAAAGAGAGAACTCCCCTCATAAAAATCTAAAAAACTGCCCAATACATTGACGTTGGATGAACCGAGTTTTAAATTGACTTCCCGACGACCGATTGAGATAATCGTGTAAAAAACACTTAAAATTTGAACCAATTTGTCTTTTAACTCTTCGAAAGTGAACGTATCAAACAGGATATTGTCGCTTATTTTTATTAAATCAATAACATTATTGTCAATATGCTCATTTATAATACTGAGGACAACAATACGATCGCTGTAGAGAGACAAAGCCTTATGAAATCGTTTAGCTTGGACTACATTATCTGTTGTATCCAAAAGAACAATATCAAACTTATTCTCCATCAACGTAATATTAATATTCTCTAATTCAGCATCTTCCATATTTCTTTGGGAACCGCTGGCAAAAAAAGTTTGTACATTGTTAAAGGCTTCGTAGCTTTTATTGCTTAGCAATAAAATATTACAATTTTGAGCTAGAAATTGTAAATAGTGGCTATGTAGTTTAGTTATCATGTGTACTCTCCAAAATAGATTTAAGTTTATCAAAGCCCAATTTTAATACATCCTCATAATAGGTATCGGATGCTTTTTTAATGTAATTTTTAAAACTAATTAACTTTATCTCTTGTTCATGGCTAAACGTACTCATATTTAATTTTAGCAATGCAATAAAATCTTGATTGTGATGGGCTATTTCATAGATAGTGAGTCCGAATCGTCTGCTGTACTTGATAATATCATCATCCAACATCACAATATAATTATCATCATGATTATCAAATACGCAATTTTTGACCGAGTTGTTATTCTGAAAGATCCCCCTCACATCTCCAAAAAAATTATCAAACTGATACTCAATATAACGGTGATTTTTAGCTCTGTTTAATACAAAAACAAATTTAAGATCGGGTCTCATATCTTTTAAAATAGAATAAACAACGACCGCATTAATCCCATCTTGCTCACCGTCTAAAAGGGGGATGATAACCAAGTCAACAAAATGGATCATTCCACTTTCATTAAGGGCATCCAAAACAATGGTGGTTGTTTTATTTCCACCGATATCAATACAGGCCGCTTCATCTTTTGCAAATAGCTCGGTTAACTCTTCCCGTAAAATAGGGGAAGAGACTTCCATTATTTTTCTTTTTGTCAGCTTACTGTCCCCATAACTTAGGCAGTCACTGTTTTCATCATCAAACTCATAAAAAGAAACCGGTTCTTTATTACTTTGCTCGTATAAAAAAGGGGCAACCAATTGCATTGAAATAGTGCTTTTCCCTACTCCACCCTTACTTGAAACAACCACAATTTTCAAATTACTCTTTTTCAATAAGATTATCCTTTTTACGATATATTGCTGTTTTAACCTGCTCAAGTCTATTTGTATTTATCATATTTAAATTTTCAGTATGAGAAATAAAAAAATACCCTCCAGGGACAAGATGGTCTATGACACCATCCACTACTTTTTGCTTCGTCGCATTGTCAAAATAGATCAGCACATTGCGCAAAAATATTAAATCGAATTTTCCCAAATCATTGGATAACTCTAGTAAATTTGCTTGCTCAAACCGCATATTAGGAATCAAGGATCGATCTATTAAAAACTTCCCCTGACTCTCACCTCTCCCCTTCAAACAGTACATTTTACGTAAATGGGAAGGAATTTTATCCACCCAACTTTCAGGGTAAAGCCCTACCCTTGCTTTTTTGATAACCTCTGAATTTATATCCGTACCGACAATTTCCCAGCTTGCTTTTAAGAGGATTGTATCCAGAAGCATTGCCGTGCTATACGCCTCTGCCCCGACAGAAGCCGCTGCACTCCAAACACGAAATTTAGTTTTAATAGGATAAACAGGCAATAGCTCTTTTTGTATAAATTCAAAATGCTCTATTTCTCGAAAGAAATAGGTTTCGTTTGTCGTTAAAAGATTCACCATTTCGATTTTTTCAAGCTGGTTGATCTGTACCAAACGAAGATATTGTGCATACGTTTCAAATCCATATGTGAGTAACTGCTTTAATAACCGGCTTTGCACCAATAATTTTTTGCTGTCATTGAGATCAATCCCCGCCTCTTTAAAGATAAGTTTTTGAAAAACATGGAATTCAGCATCTTCTAATATTGGGGTTGCCATGTATTACCTTAAATAATCAAATCTTTAATCGCCTCACCAAGTTTAAGCATATTTACCTTACCAATTATAACGTTGGCACCCGCTTTTTTCAACTCATCTTCCATATTATCATTGGACATATTGGTGTGTACAATGATTTTTATAGAAGCATAATTTCTGTTTTCTCTAATAATTCGGATAACATCTCTACCCCCCATAATAGGCATCTCTAAATCGGTTATAAACAATCCGATATCATCCACAGGAATATCTTTAATCCCCTCTATAAGGGCTTTCCCATTTTCATAAATTTCATAACTGACATTTAACGATTCGAAAAGCTCTTGCACCATTTTACGGATAAAACGGCTGTCATCGGCAAAAATAATTTTCTTATTTGTATTTTTAATAGCCTTCAACTCTTTCGTATGGGATAAACTTTGGCTGTCAATTTTATCAAAAACATCTAAAAGCAATTTGTCGCTATCAAAAATAAGGCACAGTTTTTCTTTTCCAGAAACCAATACTTTCGTGATAAAAGAGGTTTTATCATTGTTTTCAGAGTTGTCAAACATCGTCTCAGCAGGTATATTAACAATATATTCTACCCTTTTGACGACGATCCCCATTCTGTGTCCACCATAATGAGCCAAAATAATCAACTCATACTCTTTGTCATCCAAAACTTTATTACCAAACCACTTGTCAAAGTTGACAATCGATGTCATATTACCGCGAATATCGGCAGTACCTACGATGAGTCCATCGCCTGTATTTTTTACCATATCCAAATCTTTATAAACAAGCAACTCTTCTATTTTAGAGACATTTTTTGCATAATATTGGTCGTCGCTTCCCACAAAGATAAGATATTGACTCGTATCATTAGCATTGGTACTCACGAGTTTTATAATATCCAGTTCATCTTCATCTTCCTCAATATCATCAAAACCCGACTTCGTAATATCTTCTAGCTCATCATCATAATCATTCATGCACACCCCTTTACTAGCTTCGATAATTCAGTCGTATTCAAAATGGCCTGCGTATCCAAAATAGCGATATAATCCCCCTGATACTTACCCATATGCGATATAAATTTTTTATCGATTTTTGCACCAAATGCCGGAGAATCTTTGATTTGATCGCTATTTATATCATCTACTTCATACACTTCATCAATTATAATACCAAGCTGAGTCGTCTCATTCTCTGTCTTATAATTAATAACAACAATTGATGTTTTTGCTTGAACTTCTGTTTGACCAAGATTAAAACGATCCCGCAAATCGATAACAGGGACAATATTGCCTCTGATATTGGTTACCCCCTTGACAAAAGAGGGCATTAAAGGGACTTTGGTGATCGTTGTGTATTCGACAATCTCACTTGTGCTTAACGCTTTGATCGCGTAGACATCACCCCCTACATAAAATAGAAGGTATTGGTCTTGCCCTATTTCACTCTTTTCATGCGCATCTTCATGACTCATAGTAATCCCTAATAACGATCAAAATTTCGTAAGTCTAACCCGCTGCCTGCATGTTTCTCTTTACCCGCTATTGGTGCTTGTGTACCTCTTCTTGGTGCAAGTGTGTTTTGAGAACCACCAGTGCCTCCGCCTCTCGTATCCGAAATCTTAAAGAACTGCATCATTTGTGTTAAGTTATTCGCTTGTGAACTAAGCTCTTCACTAGCAGCTGCCATCTCTTGAGACGATGCCGCGTTTGTTTGCGTTACTTGATCGAGCTGTGTCATAGCCGTTGATATTTGACTGATACCGACATCTTGCTCTTTTGCCGCATTCGCGATATCTTTCACCAGTTTTGCTGTATTTTGAATTTTTGGTACAACATCACCAATCAACCTACCGGCAAGCTCACTTACTTTCACGCTTTGACTCGCCGTTTCAGAAATCTCCTGAGCAGCAATCTGAGAGCGTTTTGCCAATTTCCGTACCTCTGCTGCAACAACGGCAAACCCCTTACCATGTTCCCCCGCCCGCGCTGCTTCAATCGCTGCATTGAGTGCCAAGAGGTTTGTTTGATATACGATATCTTCGATAATACCGATTTTTTGACTAATAGACTGCATCGCTTCAACGGTTTTGGTAACCGCTGCACCCCCCTCTATCGCCATTTTGGCTGCATCTTCTGCCATCTCATTGGTTTGCTGTGCATTTTTAGCCGATTCAGCAACACTTCCGCTCATCTCTTCAAGTGCCGCACTTGTCTCTTCAAGAGAACTTGCTTGCTGCGTTGCACCGGCAGAAAGGGCCTGAGACGAAGAGCTGACACCTTCTGCAGCAATCGTAAACTCTGCTGCACTAGCATTAATTTTAGAAACCATATCTTCAAGCTGAGCAGCCAAATTATTTGCAGATTGCTTCACTGCGTCATAATCCCCTTTATACTCTTTCATAATTCTATAGGTTAAGTTACCACTTTCTAACTCTTTTAAGCCATTGATAGTATCGGCAAATGCACCATCCACATCACGCAGTAAGCTATTGACAGCATTGATAATGGTGAGGTATCCGCCAACGAAACCTTCTTTGTTTACTTCTATTTTCAAGTCTCCAACCGAAACAGCTGCTCCTGCCGTCTGGAAGTTGAAGAGCATCAGTTCCATTTTAGAGGCAACGTTATTGATCGCATTTTTACTGACGCCGTAATCCCCTTTGTACTCTTTAGTGATTTTATCGGTAGCAACGTTATTGATCGCATTTTTACTGACGCCGTAATCCCCTTTGTACTCTTTAGTGATTTTATCGGTAAAGTTACCGCCTACGAGACGTTCCATACTGACATTTACCTCTTGGAATGCCCCTTCAACATCGCCGATGAAGTTATTAACAGCACCGATAATCGCAGCGTATCCGCCCGGAAGAGTTTCGGATTTAACCCGTGAGGTTAAGATACCTGCTTGTACCCCTGCGGCGGCTGCTTCGAAGTTCGAGAGCATCAGTTCCCATTTTAGAGGCAACGTTATTGATCGCATTTTTACTGACGCCGTAATCCCCTTTGTACTCTTTAGTGATTTTATCGGTAAAGTTACCGCCTACGAGACGTTCCATACTGACATTTACCTCTTGGAATGCCCCTTCAACATCTGATAATAAGTTATTAACGGCTGTTACGATTATTTGGTATCCACCCTCCAGCCCTTTTCCATCCACTCGGGTTGATAGTTCACCGGCTGTGACTGCCGTACTGGCTATTTCAAAGTTGGAAATCATGCTTTTGAGATTATCGATGGTGCGGGTTGTATAGACGGATAGCGCACTAAACGTTTTGTTGGCATCGACCAAGGCAGTATCTTGTGTTGGAACCGGAACGTAGTAGGTATTTAATACCCCTTTGGCCACATTATCCAAAATGTTTTGCAATGTATTAATCTCATTGTTGGTGTAGGAGACAATTTTATCAACTTCTCTGGCTTTCTCTTGGGCATCGGTTTGATTTAGGATGTATTCAAATGCACCGACGATAGAGCCATTCATGTCTTTTAACGGCAAACCGAAATATTTGATATCCAATGTTTGGGTCAGACCGACCGGTTTGGCCTGACACTCGTGATCACACATACTGTCCGTTCTCATCGCCTTATCACAGGCACAAGCTGCAGAGTTACAATCATCGGCATGAAATTGGTTATAACATTTCGTCCCTATCATCCCATTCTTACCGCTTTTGGTAATGGTCTCCGCTAAAGTATTTCCCCATTTAATAGTGAAATTTTTATCAAATGCGATAGCAGGGATCGGCAAACTGTTCATAAATCCTGTAAAAATATCCGCAATACTGTTAACAGAATTCGCCACCTCTTTGTATACACCCTCATATCGTGCTACATCAATTCTAGCACCTAAACTACCGCTAGAAATCTCATTGAGCGTGATTACTGCCTCTTTACTGAAAGCTGCAAGATTCTTTTCACAATCAAGACCCATGCGGATATATTTGGCAACATCATATTCGTTGATGCCGAATTCTGCTAAATTTAAATTTATGTTGACACTTTCCATTGTATGTCCTTTTTTAGTTGTGTTTTTTTAACTAGCTGTTTTTGATTTTATATTCCATTAATTTTGGAATATCAAAGATAAGGGCAATCTCGCCACTGCCAAGAACGGTTCCGCCACTAATCCCTGGGACATTTCTAAATACTTCACCCAATGGTTTTATGACCGTTTGAAACTCGCCGTAAAGCTCATCGACCTGAAGACCCATTTTGTACTCTCCGTATCGGATAACCACCACATTTTCACGTTGACTCTTACTTTCAGACTCATCAAAATAGGTACGAATATCCAAAAGTGGTAAGATAGAATCTCTTAAATTAATAAAATGATTCCCCTTCATTTGCTTTTTGTAGGCAGGACTCAGTTCTATACACTCTTGTATCATTTCCAAGGGGATAATATACTTGGTATCTCCCGATTGAATTAAAAAGCCATCTATTATCGCTAAAGTTAGCGGTAGTCTTATGGTAAATGTGGAACCCTCCCCTTTTATGGAATCAATTTCAACCGTACCGCGCAACTCCTCAATATTTCGTTTAACAACATCCATCCCCACACCACGACCTGAAATATCGGAGACCTGATCTGCGGTTGTTAAGCCTGCGGCAAAAATAAGATTGAATATCTCCTTATCCGTTAAATTTTGATTGTGAGGGATAGTTCCATTGGCTATAGCTTGAGCCAAAATTTTCTCTTTGTCCAACCCTTTACCATCATCGACTATTTTGATAACGATCGTCCCCGCATCGGGATAGGCACTCAGGGTAACGGTTCCGCTATCCGATTTTCCAATAGCTCTTCTCTGGGCAGGGAGTTCAATACCATGATCAACCGAGTTTCTGAGCATGTGCATAATAGGATCAGAAATTTTCTCAACAACCATTTTGTCAAGCTCAGTTTCCCCCCCCTTAATAATAAAGTCAATCTCTTTACCCAGTTTTTTGGCAACATCCCCTACGATTCTTCGGAATTTTGCAAAACTGTCTCCCACTTGTACCATTCGGATATTCATAACACTCGATCGTACCTCTTCGAGCATTTCACTCATAATCGTTGTCGATTCACTGAGTTCTGTGTCATCAAGCTTATCTGCCCGTTGTGCAATCTTGGCATTTGCGATAACCATCTCAGACATTTGATTGATAAGCTGGTCTATCTTACTGGAGTCAACGCGCAATGAGAAGCTTTTATGGGGCTCTTTTTTAGAAATTAATTTCGATTCATCTTGTCCAAAAGAGATTTCCTCTATTTTTTCGTGAATTTTAGCAGGGGTTATTGTAGGAGCAGAAGCGGTAACCACAGGAGCGATCACTCTCTCCTCTTGAACAGTTACAAAATCAGTTTTATCAAAAAAACCATTAGAGATTAAAAATTTCACCCTATTTTGCTTATTTTCCACGTTCTCAATCCAACGTAAAAGTTCCTCTTTATCCGTCACATTAAATATCTGAAGTTCGATATCATCAGCTACAAATTCAAACACCTCTTCGATTGCCACCTCATCACTCAAAGTATCCAGTTGCACTTCAAATCCGATATACGCTTCGATAGGATTATAATTTTCTAAAAGGGGGATGTTTTCGGTAAAAATAGCTTTTTTAGTAACCGTACCCAACCCGTCTAAGAAAGAGATCAGATGTAAGACATCCATCCCCGTATTAAAAAAGTCTGGTTTTAATCCAAGACTGATATGCCAAAGGGTATTTTGGTTTTTCTCTTGCGCTATTTCTACTCTTGATGTATTGGTTACGGAGTCTTTATCTCCCTGAGAGTGAGCCTTGAAGCTGCCAGGGGTAAACGTAAGAAGCTGTGCCACTAAGTCATCATTGGCTTTTCGCAATTCATCACTAACAGGCTTTTGATCCACTGCGGTATCGATTAGTGTTTCGGTGTGATCTTTGCACAGTAAAAAGAGGTTGATCATTTCAGGTGTTAATGGAACTTTATACGATCTCACCTCAGAGAGCAAATTTTCTGCAATGTGGGCAAACGCTACCACATCATCAAAACCAAACATGCCGGCAGTCCCTTTGATGGTATGCATTGCTCGAAACAAAGCCCCTATATCCTCTTCATTTACCCCCTCCTCTTGCATATTTACCAAGGAGGCTTCCATAAAGCCTAATTGTTCATCACTATCTTCTAAAAAAAGTCGAAGTTCTTCTGTCATGTTAACCCTTTAAATAGCGTTTCACAACCAGCTACACGTAATGTTTCGCGTAAATATGATGATAAATTTTCCAAAATAAGTTCAGAGGATTTTTTATGGCACGTTTTTTGTGCTGAGAGTAAAAGCTGTATCGCGGCAATATCTATCTTTTGCACACGCTCAAAATCAAGTACTAAAACCGTTTGGGCTTTAGCACACCACTGCAATAGAATTTTATGAAATGACTCAACTTCATAAATAGTCAGTTTTTCATAGTCGACCGTATTCATACTGTCTCACTTTTGTTAAAGTAGTTTTTGAAGTGCCGTAAAGAATTTTTCTTTATTAAAAGGTTTTAACATCCAAGCCTTAACGCCCAACGCCTTCCCTTTTGCTTTTAATGTTTCATCACTCTCGGTAGTGAGCATAATAATAGGGATGAATTTGTAGTTGGGATTCGCTTTTATATTTTCAACCATCTCAAGTCCACCCATAATCGGCATATTGACATCCGAAAAAATAATGTCAATTTGATGAAGTGCTATCATATCTAACCCCTCTTTACCGTTAGTAGCAATGATAGGATTATGTCCTGCCTCTTTTGCTGCTGATGTAGCAACACTTCTAATTAAACTTGAATCATCGACAATTAATATATTAGCCACCATCACCTCCTTACAATTTATTATTGAACTATTCTATCATTCTATTATAAAATATAACTAAAATTTAATATTTTTAACTAGTTAAATATTATTATTTATTACAATACATCAATTAATCTTTCCTACCAATCCAAATACAAAAACAACGATGAAAGAAAGTAGTTCGTGACGAAAATCGCTACTGCCGAATAAACTACTGCATAAATGGTAGATTGTCCAACACCACGTGCCCCTCCACTCGTATGGAATCCGATATAACTCCCAATCATACTCACAATCCATCCAAATACCGCCGCTTTAATCACACCCGTCATAATGTCATTAAACTCACCCAAACGCATAACCGTATCTTGGTAAGCGACAGGATTGATTCCCAATGCGCCCGTTGAAATCAAATAGGCAGATGAGACAGCGACAAAGTCAAACCAAATGACTAATAAAGGGAGGGAGATAACCGTCGCTAAAATACGGGGAACCAATAAATACTCTTTTGAGTCAACCCCCAAAATATCAATAGCATCAATCTGCTCCGATACACGCATTGTCCCAAGCTCCGCCGCCATTGCACTAATTGAGCGTGAGATGAGCATTAAGGATGCAAAAACGGGACCTAACTCTTTTGTGATTGAAAGAAAAATCGTATACCCGATGAAACTCTCCATTCCAAACTGATGAAACCCACCATAGAGCTGAATCGCCTCTACCATCCCGGTAAATACTCCCGTAAGGGTCACAACACCAACACATCCAACCCCTATAATATCTATTTGTGTTAGAAGAAGCTTAGGTCTTTTAAAAGCTCTGGGATAAAGCCTTAATAAGGCTATTTGAAAAAGGATAAAAACACCAAATCTCTCTATTGACTCAAAAATAGCCAAAAAAGGACGACCAATCAACCCAAAAAATAATTCTATCATAGTTATAACCCCTCTTTGCTCCTCTAAGTTTACATAAATCTGATAAAATTTCAAAGGTTTAAAGGTACAATAATCATTATAGTTTAATTATTACAGGAGCAACGGATGGCTGATAAAGCGAAAGAACCAAAAGAAGAAGAAGTAGAGGGTGGTGAGAAAAAAAAATCGGGGAATATGTTACTGATTATTATCATTGTTGTTTTAGTTTTAATATTAGTTATAGGCGGAGTCGTTGTCGCGATGATGTCAGGAAATTCTGAAGCGGAAGCAACTGCTGGCGCGAAAAAAGAAACATCAGCGCATGGTGATAGTAAAGAAGAGGCTGCTAAAGAGGCTCCAGCAGCGGAGGGGGATCATGCTGCAGAAGGGGGAACGGAAGCTGGATTGATGTTCCCACTTGAGACGTTTACGGTTAACCTCCTCTCTGAAAGTGGTCGGCGTTATCTTAAAGTTGAAATGACATTGGAGATGGAGGGGGAGGAGCTTAGCCCTGAACTGGAAGAGAAAAAGCCTATCTTTCGTGATATCATCATTCGTCAGCTATCCTCTAAATCATTAGAAGAAATTTCAACTTTGCAGGGAAAAGAAAAACTAAAAGAGGGTATTGTTGCAGAACTTAACACTCGACTTCATGATGGCAAAGTTAAGGGTATTTACTTTACTGATTTTGTGGTTCAATAATCTCCCATGATCGGTATTGACCTCATTAAAATCGATCGAATGAGACGCTTTATTGAGCGTTTTGGAGATCAAGGATTGAAAAAATTTCTCACTACGGAAGAGATTAAGCTTATCAAAAATCATCGTAATGCCGCAGGATTTTGGGCAGCGAAAGAGGCGTGCTCAAAAGCTCTTGGGTGTGGAATCGGTCATGAGTGCGGTTTTCACGATATATTTCTCTCAAAATCGCCCAAAGGGGCACCTCTCGTCGCGCTAAGTCAGCGTGTACAGCAGGCTTTTAATATCACCGATATCTCTGTCTCGATTACTCACGATGGCGAGTATGCAATTGCCGTTGTTGCTTTGGAACAGGGGGAAATCCCTATCAAATTATTTGCCACCCTTTACCCTTGCTAAATGATGTTGTATCTCTAATTTCAATTCTACCAAAAGAGAGTCGTAATCCCCTTCTTCCTCTTTACTCATTCCCATATTCTCTATAACTTGGGCTATCTTGTGAATCGGATGTAAATACAAACTTGCTGCCGCTCCACTGATCTTATGAGCAACTTTCCCTATTTCAAAATAATTTTTATTCTGAATTGCCTGAGTAAGATTAGCTATTTCACGCACCATACTCTCCTCAAAAAGGGCGAATAATCGAGAAACCACTTCTTTGTCTAAATTCAGTTCTGATATTAAAAGAGCTGTCGGATTTTCTTCGTCATTTTGAATTTTATTTGCCACCTCAATCTTAGCGTTAGGTAGAGAATATCGGGATAAAAGTTGATTAAAAGCATTAAAGTCAATCGGCTTGGAGAGATAATCATCCATCCCTACATTGATAAAATATTCTCTATCCCCGTCCATTACATTGGCAGTCAATGCAATAATTGGTGTCTTTACCCCCATTTTTCGCAAAAATACTGTCGCTTTGATACCATCCATAATAGGCATATTGACATCCATAAAAATAATATCATACGGATGCTTTTGAGCCATGGCGATGGCAATCTCTCCATTTTCAGCAAAATCGAATGTGACTCCTGCCTCTTCTAAAAGCGTTCTCATCAAAAGACGGTTAACCTCATGGTCTTCTGCCACCAGCACCGAGAGAGAACCGTAATTTTTTATAGAATCCGATGGGAGGAGTATGGATGGCTCATGCGAGAGGGTGAGGCTATGAGAATCACACAGTGGTACAGAGAGGGTAAAATAAAATGTGCTCCCCTGCCCTAAAATACTATGTACTTCAAGTTGACTTCCAAATAATTCTACCAGCTGGGCGCTAATGGAGAGTCCTAATCCTGTACCGCCATATTCGCGTGTCGTCGAGCTATCAGCTTGTCCAAATGCTTCGAAGATTTTTTGCTGCTTTTCAAGAGAGATTCCAATTCCCGTATCGGTAATAAAGAACCGTATATCGGCACTCTCATTTGTTTGTCTAATAAGAGTTAATCCGAAAGATACGCTCCCCTTATTAGGGGTAAATTTAAGGGCATTACCGATTAAGTTACTGAGTACTTGCTTGAGTCTAAGCATATCTATACTGACGCACACAGGGATATTTTCAGGTAAATTCAGAGTATATTCAATCTCTTTTTGGGACGCGATCGGTTCATAAAAACTGAAGTGGAGTAACATCTCTTGTTTTAGATCCACAACAACGGGATCGAGTTCCAACCTGCCACTTTCGATTTTAGAAAAATCGAGAATATCGTTGACAACGCCTAGCAACGTATTCGTCGAGGCACTCACAATATCGAGATATTTTTGCTGAGTTGATGTTAATGCGGTTTGTGCGAGAAGCGACGTAAAGCCTAAAATTCCATTCATCGGGGTACGGATTTCGTGACTCATAGTCGCCAAAAATTCAGCTTTAGCTCTTTGGGATTCTTCAGCACTGCGGCGTGCCTCTTCAATTAGGGTAATATCGTTGAAAGTGACAATCATATACTTTACTTTATCAAATAACAACTCCCTTATTTTGACTGAAAAGATTTTCTCTTCTCCATGTCGGTCTTTCATTGCCACTTTATGCAATTGATCGGGGGCATCAACAACCGATGAAAACCACTGCTCCATCTCGTTTTCAGTTGATAGAAACCCCTCTTTGGCGATAAAAAGTTCACAAATAGAGCTATGGTTCTTTAAAAATGAATCCAAATTATCATACGCAAACGTCTCATAAAAACGGCTATTAAACTGAAAAACAGCCCCTGCACGGGCAATCATCACAATATTTTCTACACTATCTAAAATTCCCTGAACGAAAGCCCTCTCTTTTTCCAATGCATCTTGGAACTCCTGCAAAGAAATATTGACCTTTTTGAGTTCAAACTCCTCTTTAAATAGCCGTTCATTGATTCGATTGAGTCGCAGGGTGAAAAGGATTCCCATCAGTGTAAATAGTAGCACAGATGAGATTTGCCATGAATATTCTCTCCATACTCTCATCAACGTAAGCGGTTGATGTTTATCAAAAGGGAATACTTCCAATTCACGCATCATCTGCTCCACTGGCTTATAGTCCGCAGGAACCGAGAAGCCATAAATCTTTGCTTGGCGTGCTACGGGATCGTTTGGCTCAATTCCAAGCAAAAGGCTCGATAATCGACGTGCAGCATCGGACTCCACTTGAGGCATTGCAACAAATGGCCATTCGGGATACGCTTCCGTTGAGGTGGCAACGTTAAACCCTTGATGATGTTGAGGATGGAGGATTTGAATTTTTCTTAAATCAATCAACCCTTTCTTCTCCATTGATTCTAATACGCCGCTACGGATAAAACCGACATCAGCTCTCCCCTCCATCACTGTTTTGACAACGTCATCGTGACTTTTAGAGGTACTAATAATTTTTCCAATAGCGTTATAGTCCATCCCCTCTTTTTTAAACTCATAAAGCGAAGCCAAATACCCCCCTAATGAATGGGGGCCGAATACAGCGAACCGTTCTCCTTGGAGTTCTTTAAGATCTCCATGAAATCCGCTCGATTTTAGGGCAAATATCGTCCCTCCAAGCTTATACGACGGAAGCCCCCCCTCTAATGGAACCATCGTGGCAATAGCACCCGTCATTTGAAACTTTTGACTTAACTCAATGTAGTGAACTGGATTCGTGAGGACCAAATCGAGTTCATTTTTTTCGATTGCATGTTCCATTTCACGGGGAGAAAGAACCCTTAACGTGACATCATATCCCTCTAAATTATCACTAAGGTACTTCGCCAATGGACGGAATCGTTGCTCCATCTCTGCTGGGGTACGAAAAGCATAAACCCCTAGTTTGAGGATTTTATCCGATCCAAAAAGGGGTGAAATACTCAAAAGAAGAATACAAAAAGAGAGGACAAAATGAGCAAAAGGGAAGAAGATACTTATCATACGTATTATAATCTTTTTTGTTTTATTATAACATTTACTTAATTAATACTAGCTGATCAAAATCACCGTCAAATATTTTAGTAGTTTAGTACCAATAGAGCCCTCCAATAGATGAACCCTACCCTCTTTTTAACAAAAATTTGCGATAATACGATCAATCAATTCAAAAGGATAATTATGAGCGTAAAAGAAACATTAATTCAAAGAAGCAATAATCAATGTGAGCTTTGTACTTCAACGGATGATCTTCGGCTTTATCAAGTTCTCCCAAGTGATGGGACGGCAGAGCAATCCATCTATATCTGCCCTACATGCCAAAACCAAATCGAAAATCCGCAAAATCTTGATACTGATCACTGGCGATGTCTTAATGACAGCATGTGGAGTTCAACGCCTGCTGTACAAGTAATGTCTTATCGCCTATTAAATGCACTCGGTGCTCAAGATTTACTGGATATGATGTATCTTGAAGAGGATGTCAAAACATGGGCCGATGCAGGAATGTTAAAAGTAGCATCCAACGCAAGTGAGGCAAGCGTCGTTCACCGCGATAGCAATGGAACGATCTTGAATCAAGGAGACACCGTTACCCTTATCAAAGATTTGGACGTTAAAGGGGCAGGATTTACCGCCAAGCGTGGAACCATTGTCAAAAATATCCACCTTACCGATGACGCAAAGTTTATTGAGGGAAAAATTAACGGAACACAAATTGTTTTGGTTGCCGAATACATGAAGAAAAGTAACTAAATAGTTATGGAAGAGCTTATTGGCATTCCAAAATACGCGGCACAAAAGCGGCTCAGTATCCATACCGTTATTAAAAAAACAATGAATGGTGAACTTAAAACGGTCGTTCAAAAAGAGGGGGAGAAAGAGGTAACCTATATCCTCTCCACCCCTGAAAGTAAATCTCCAGAAGAGATTATTGATTATAAAAAAGAGTACGAAGCTCTTCATAAAGAGTTTCTTATACTAAAAACAAAATATGAAAGAATTTCTTTACGTCTCTAATTCCGATCAAGCTTTTCGAATCCGGGAAGAACTTTCCCCTCCAACAGCTCTAGGCTCGCACCTCCGCCGGTGGAGATAAAACTGAACTTCTCTTTTTCACCCGCTCTCTCAACGGCATCCGCTGTATCTCCGCCACCGACGATACTGTAAGCATAACTTTCTGCAATAACGGTAGCAAGTTTATAGGTTCCTTTTGAGAATTGGCTAATCTCATAAATCCCCATCGGTCCGTTCCAAATGATAGTGTTTGAGAGCTCGATGGCTTCGGAAAAAAGCTTGAGTGTTGCGGGGCCAATATCCACGGCATGAAATCCCTCCAATACATCTTGTACCGGTGTCACTCGCACATCTATCGGATTTTCTATCGAGTCGGTGATGACGACATCCACAGGTAAGTAAACCTTGACGTTATTGGCTTTTGCCTCTTCGAGTACCTTTTTTGCCACATCAACATAATCGACTTCCACCAATGAAGCTTTCATCTCATATCCGAGTGCTTGTAAAAAGGTGTTGCTCATTGCCCCACCGATAAGTAGCTTATCAATTTTTTGCATAACCGAGGTCAAGAGGGTAATTTTGGAGGAGATTTTAGACCCTCCTACGACCAGTGCAATGGGACGGATCGGTTTTTCAAGCGCTTTGGTAAATGCTTCGATCTCCCTCATCATCAAAAATCCAGCCACTTTGGTTTCGACAAAATCGGCAATCCCGTAGGTCGAGGCATCCTTCCGATGAGATGTCCCGAAGGCATCATTCACATAGACATCACACAGCTCAGCCAACTGTTTGCAAAACTCAGGGTCATTTTTCTTTTCCCCCGCATAAAAGCGGATATTTTCAAGAAGAAAAACCCTTTCAAGCGAACAGCTTGCAATTTCTTCTTTGGACGCTTCAAAATCATCAATAAACTCAACTTTTTTTTGCAGTAGACGCTCCAGCCGTTTTTGGATATGGCGAAGGGTGTAACGCTCATCATACCCCCCCTTTGGACGACCTAAATGACTCACCAATGTAATGGAACAAGCATTATGATCAATACAATAGTTGATCGTAGGGAGAGCCGCTCGGATACGGCTATCATCAGAAATATTAAATTGCGCATCCATCGGAACATTAAAATCGACACGGATTAGAACTCTTTTACCCGTTACATCAATATCTTTAAGGCTTTTCACCCCACCCATTGTAACTATATTGCTAATCATGATAATCCTTTTTTTATGGTTTTTACTGTGCTATTTTATCATGTCAGAAAACAATTACACACCTATTACACAAGACCGCCACTGCAACACTGTTTTCTTAAGATATGATATTGTTTTGATTAGTAGTTTTAGTTGTTTTGAATTATAGATATTATTGCAATATACGCAGATTAAAAAGGTGAGTATTCCATGAAAAAAGGCGGATGAAGTAACTCACCTTACGGACACAAACCAAAATTTATTCTATAATAGTGGGTCAAAAATTAAAACGTAACTATGCGTAAGGTGAGTATTATTAGAATAGAATATAAAAATATACGATATATTTGAGTAAAAAATAGGAAGGAAAAAAGTGAGTGATGAATTGTTATTCGCAGAAGAAGAGGTAAACGCTCCTTCACAAACCGAGACGGACAGATGGAATATTTTGGTTGTCGATGATGACGCAGGGGTTCATTCTTTTACCAAACTTGCACTCAATGATTTTATACTTTCACGCAAAACACTTGCAATCACTTCTGCCTATAGTGCCAAAGAAGCGATAGAGATACTGAAGAAGCAATCTTTCGCCGTTATTTTACTCGATATTGTGATGGAAACAGACCATGCAGGATTTGATGTAGTTGAATTTTTGCGCAAAGAGTTAAAGGACCCTTTGACAAGGATTATCATTCGTACCGGACAGCCTGGAAAAGCGCCTGAGCGCTTTGTCATTGACAATTATGATATCAATGATTACAAAGAAAAAACAGAACTTACAACGGACAGACTGTATACGACAATGCGTACGGCTCTGACACAGTACAGACAGATCGTTGACCTTCAAAACAGTAAAAATAAGATTGAAGATCAACAACAACAACTTCAAGAGTATAGTCAAACTCTGGAAAAAACAGTTGATGCTCGTACATCAGAACTAAGACTTGCCAATGAGAGACTAAAAGAGCTAGACACTATGAAATCGATGTTTATCGCCAGTATGTCTCATGAACTGCGCACGCCGCTTAATGCTATCATCGGCTTCACAACACTTATCTTAACCGGAATGGTCGGTAAAATAGAGGAAAAACAGAAAGATTATTTAGGGCGTATCAATGGGGCTGCCAAACATCTGCTCAGTATGATCGTAGATGTTATCGATATCTCCAAGATCGAAGCAGGCCACATCGAGGCAGTGCCGGAGCAGTTTGAACTAAATGCGCTGGTTGATGAAGTTGCAAGAATGGTAGAAGAGAGCATAAAGAAAAAAAATCTCTCTTTACAGATTGAACTTGACCACGCAATAGAACTTTGCAGCGATAGACGAAGAGTTGAACAGTCTATATTGAACTATTTAAGCAACGCGGTGAAGTATACAGAAAACGGATTAATCACAGTGGGTGCCTATGAGGAGAAAGAGTATGTTGTAATTACTGTGAGCGATACGGGAATAGGTTTCGATGATGACGAGAAGAGCAGACTCTTTAAACCGTTCGAGAGGCTTGATTCTCAGCTCAAAGTTCAAGCAGGCGGATCAGGGATTGGACTCTATATGACCAAAAAAATCGTTGAAGAACTGCTCGGCGGAGAGGTTTTTGTCTCGAGTAAACTCGGAGAGGGAAGTACCTTTGGATTGAAGATTCCAAAAGGTAAGTAGGTACACATAAGCCGTATTACTCAAACCCCCTATTTTACGGGGTTTGAAGCACTACTGTGACTGAAACGCTATGCTTTATAAGGAAAAAATTATGAAATCTAAAATTTTATATGTCGGAATTATGAATAAAACCGATTACATCCAACGTACCATTGCCATTGCCAAAGGGGCATACAAGCCCAAAGTAGATGAACCGAAAGTATGGTTTGAATCGATCAAGTCACTCGCTCAAATTCTTAGCAACAAAAATCAAGAACTTCTAAAAATAATTGATGAAAAACACCCGAAATCTTTAACAGAGCTTGAATCTTTGACAGGTCGAAAAAAATCGAATCTTTCACGTACTCTCAAAACATTAGAACGCTATGGAATCGTTGAATTGCACAAAGAAAAAAACAACCTCATCCCAACCGTTCAAGCAACTGATTTTCGGGTGGAGTTTGGATTTGGTAGTAGTGCGGCGTAAAAAAGCAGGTAGCACATAATCCATGTTACTTTTTACACCCTATTTTAGGGGGAGGGTGAGGTACTTCTGTGACTGAAACGCTATGCTTTATTATGCTTTAGGGTCACAACTTTCATCTTCTACTGCTATACTTCTCTTATGAATACCATCCTTATGTCCTCTTATAGTATCTACATTCTTCGATGTAGTGACGATACCTACTACACTGGTATTACGACAGAACTTAAGCGACGTATCAATGAGCATAACACCTCGGCTAAAGGGGCGAAATATACTCGAAGCCGTCGTCCTGTGGAGTTAATCTATCATGAGGATTGCGGTGATAAGCCTTCTGCCTTAAAGCGTGAAAAAGCAATCAAAAAATTAACTCGAGATCAAAAAACTGCCCTAATACATTCTAATCCGAAGTTCTACGTATGAAAGCACTTATTCTCCTATTCACACTCTTTAATCTAGTAACTTTTTTGGTATTTGGCTATGATAAATTTCTTGCCCACACCAACCGTAGACGTATTAGTGAAAAAACCCTTTTCATCCTTGCTATGATAGGCGGAAGTGTCGGTGCGGTATTTGCTCAAAAATTCTTCCGTCATAAAAGTCAAAAGTACCAAAAAACGTTTTGGGTAATATTGGTTGTGCAGTTTGTTTTATTTGAAGGGATGTGGTTGCTTTCTCAGTGGTCTTTGCCATAAACATCATTGTGTGATTTTGCAAATGTGTATAAGTCAATTCTATTGAATAGATATCACGGTTGTTTCATGCTAACATTTTATAAAGATGGTGGAATCTTCTCAAACGGTGTGGCATGGAGAAACGAAAATTATATTCGACACGTCATACCTTTGCAACGATCATGCTACAAAATAGTATTGTGAGTATAAATGAACTTGCAGGATTATTGGGTCATTCGTCACCGAGAATTACACTATCCTATTATGCAAGTGTGATTGATTCAAAAACGATTGATTTGGGTAAAAATTTCGATTTATTTGACACAATATGGTCACAGTCGGAAATTAGGAAGCTCTGAAACCCCGTCGTACAGGCGCTTACAAGGGAAGTAGGTACACATAAGCCGGGTTCTGGATAAAGTGATAATTAATCTACCGCTGTGATCACTCACAGCTTCTAGCGAAACAATAGCAATGTAGGACGCTAACCATCTGTTTCTTGCTGCGCGGTTGGGTTTACATAGCTCTCATAGTTGCCTATGAGACTGGTGGGCTCTTACCCCGCCGTTTCACCCTTACCAAAACCGAAATTTTGGCGGTTTACTCTCTGTTGCACTGTCCCTCACGTTACCGTGGCCATCCGTTAGATGGAACCGTGTCCTACAGCAGCCCGGACTTTCCTCTTGAATTTACATTCAAGCTATCACCTGTGTACCTTCCATAATTATAGAGAAAACCCGCTTAACTCTTTATTGAATCATTATCGGCCTAGGGTAATTTACCCATAAATTTAATTCGATTACATCCCCAAGCTATATGATACACGAATCGATGAAAACTCTGTACTATTTTTCCTAAAAATTAATCGATTTTGGCTAAAAAATAATTGAATTAATGATACTATCATAATAAAATAATAGAGATGGAGATTAGCGATGGATGCTAACGCACTTAAGCATTTACGCAGTTTACTTCATCCTTATTCGCTTTTGTACGTCGAAGATAATGAAGGGTTAAATGCGCAAGCTACTATTATGTTTAAAAAACTTTTCGACACCTTTTATAGCGCATTGGATGGTGAAGAGGGACTAAAACTGTTTGAAAAGCATCGTCCAGAAATCGTTATTACCGATATCACCATGCCTAAAATGGACGGATTAAGTATGGTAGCGGCAATATTGAAAATCGAACCTGAAACAAAAATCATCGTGACTACTGCGTATGATGAAATTTCCTTTCTCCATCGTTCCATACAATTAGGAGTGTTTGATTATCTGAAAAAACCTCTTAAAATTGATGAAATACTCGTAACGCTAGAGCGGTGTGTAAAGGTTTTGGATGAGGCATTGCATCAAAAACTATTTAATGCTAATCTTCATACTATTTTTAACTATCAAAACAATTTATTGCTATTACTGCACAATCGTAGCGTTGTAATGGCCAATCATCCCTGTCTCGATTTTTTCGGGGTTACGACTATTGAAGAGTTGAAAAAAAAGTTTGCCACATTTGAACAACTATTACTTAAACACAACGGTTTTTTGTATAATCATGATGAAATAGAGTGGTTCGATGAGATTTCAACCCATATCGGTAGATTATTCAATACCAAAATTGCCTCTACCGATAATGTATCGCACCATTTTATACTCAGTTTTCAAACTATCCCTGAAAAAGAGGGCTATTCTGTTTTATCTTTTAATGATGTTACTGAATTGGGATTACTCAAGCTTTATGATCCTAATGCACTAGAGCACGAACGTCTTATAAAAGATGAGAATATGGTTCGAGGATTGCTTGAAATGGCGCTGCGCAGTGGGGCGAAGATCAAGGTACACAATTTCTATAAAGGGCTTACTATCACTAACGATGGATTAATCATTAGTGTTGAAGAGCAAAAAGCTTCTCTTAAAACTCCTTATATCCAACTCAAAGCAATTCAATTGGCAGAGATGTTTTATCTAACATCTGACCTTTTTCCCTTAACTATTGAAGCCAAGGGGATAAAACGGATTGATTTCGACAATCAAACCGTTCAATTTATAAATTATACATTGGTGCAAACTTCACCCATACGTCGCGACGCAATACGAGTAGTCCCAGATGCAGCGATGCAAGTTACTATATTGTATGAGGGGCGTAAATTTGGGAGTGATTTAAAGATTTCAGATGTTTCCATTAAAGGGATGAGAATACAGTTATCTTTACTTCCTTCAGGATTTACGGTCAATAAAAGTGTCATTCTTGATATGGTAATCACCAATGAATTGCGCCCCGTCATTATCAACACCCCTGCGGTAGTGTTCCGAATTGCCGAGGTAAATCACCGATTTGAGGTGGTTTTTATCTATGACCTACACGCTCAAGGGAAAAAAACTCTAATCGATTATGTGTCAAAACGCCAATTGGTACTGATACGTGAATTTAAGGGATTGCAATTATGAACAACGAAACACTGTTGTACGATGATGGATCCCACAAATGTATTATGTTTGCTCTCGAAGATGAGGAGCATCAGGATTACTCTCTCTCCGTTAACCAATACTTGATACTTCAAAATGAGAGTGCAATTCTCATTGATCCCGGATGTGGCGCGATTTTTGATGAGCTTTATGATGCAGTATCACGCCATATTGACCCGTCCAAACTCAAATACATCTTTTTTTCGCACCAAGACCCCGATGTCGCAGGCTCCATTAGCCAATGGAGCGTTGCCACATCAGCACAGTTGGTAATGTCACAATTATGGGTTAGATTTATGGGACATTACGGATTGATGGATATGGGGCGAATCGTCGCATTGGAAGATCATGGGGCAAGAATCAAATTCAAAAATGATTTTTTACAATTTATCCCTGCCCATTTTCTTCACTCACCCGGTAATTTTTCCCTCTATGACAGCCGATCCAAAATTCTCTTTTCGGGGGACATCGGCGCGGCCATTTCCTCTCCTCAGAATCTCAATAAAGATGTCAATGATTTCGACGAACACCGCCCCTATCTTGAAGGATTTCATGCACGTTATATGGCAGGAAACCGTTTTTGCCGTGCATGGGTACACTGTGTCCGTGTTCATGAAGTTTCGACCATTGCACCGCAACACGGATCACTTTTTAGAGCTGAAAATGTAACGAAGTTTTTAAATTGGTTTGAGACAGTAGAGGGGGGATGGGAACAGTGTGAAACTCTTTATGGAGTCACAAAGAAACTACACTAACCACCGCTTTAACGGCGGTAGTGCTGTAAGGCATACATATAAGAGTTACGTTCGTATGCGGCAGGGTTATCGGTATGAAGTAGTGAAATGCTCCCTTTCATCTGCTCAATTGAGGTGTACTCATGCGCTTGCATCCAATCGGTGACCTCGTTGAGAATATTTTTTACCTCCCCCTCCCCTTTTATTAGGAGAACCGAAGCCAGTGCAACCGCATCTGCCCCACTCATTATCGCTTTGAGGACATCTTCACCCGTATGAATCCCCGTATTAGCACACAAAGTACACGAAAGCTTTTTATAAAGAATCGCACACCAACGGAGTGTTTCACTCCCATTTGCAGAGCCTGTTATATTTGCGCGTTGCAAGGCTGTGAGAAGTTCAAGATCGACATCAACACGTGTCGGGTTATCGAACAACGTTATCCCATCTGCCCCCGCTTCGACAAATCGCTTTGCCATATTGGCAGGGTTAGAGAAAGAGGAGGACATTTTGATATTAAGGGGGATAGTAATGTGTTGTCGTACCATTGTAACGGTATCAATATATATTTGTTCGACAACACCCCCCTCCATATCAATTGAAGTAGGGACATAGGTGATGTTGAGTTCCAACGCATCGGCTCCCGCTTCTTGAAGTTTGGTAGCGTATTTCACCCACCCCCCTATCGAGACACCATTAAGACTGGCAATCACGGGGATCGAAACCGCTTTTTTGATCCGTCGAATCTCCTCAATGTAATGCTCCGATTGGAGATTGTCAAAATCAAGTTCCGTCGGGAGATAACTGGAGGCTTCGGCATTCGAGTTACTATGGGCATGTAAAAAGTAATCAATTTTATGCATTTCGTGGTTGATCTCCTCTTCGAAAAGAGAGTGCAGTATCACGGCGGCAATTCCGTTAGCCTCAAGCTTTTGGATGCTCTCCAATGATCCCGTCAGGGGTGACGCACTGGCAATAAGAGGATTTTTAAGTGTTAATGTGCAAAAAGTCGTTGTAAGTTCCATGGTTATGCCTCCTCATTTTTAGGCTGATAGTGTTCGTGTAAACTTTGGTACCGTTTGTAAAGTGATTGCGCCGTATGAGCAGCCGTATCCAAAAAGGCAACTGCCGAAATGGGGTTCATTTTTTCGACCATTTTAAAGCGCGTTTCACGGTACATAAAATCTTTTACATCGATTTTAGGCCCTTTATAATCAAGGGTCAATGGATTCTCACCCTCTTTGACTTTTTCAGGGTTGAAACGGAATATCGGCCATAGCCCACTATCAACAGCTCTCTTTTGCTGATCGAACCCATATTTCAAATCATACCCATGCGCAACACAATGGGAATAGGCGATAATAATCGAAGGTCCATCGTACCGTTCCGCTTCGACAAATGCTTTAACCGTTGCTTTATCATTCGCCCCCATGGAGACTTTGGCAACATAAACATTTTCGTAGTTGATCGCCATGGCAGCTAAATCTTTTGGCATCGCCGCTTTCCCCCCTGCTGCGAATTTCGCGACGGCACCTGTAAAGGTTGCTTTAGATTGTTGTCCCCCTGTGTTAGAGTAAACCTGTGTATCGAGAACGAGAATATTAACATTCTTACCACTGGCGAGAACATGATCGAGTCCGCCGTAGCCGATGTCATACGCCCAGCCATCTCCCCCCATAATCCATACCGATTTTTTCACCAAATAATCGGCAATATCGAGTAAACTTTTCGCCTCATTACTGTCTAAGGAACCAAGAGCCTTTTTGAGACTCTCGACACGAATACGCTGTGTCTCAATCTGACTCTCTTCGTGTTGGATGGCACTGAGGATCTCATCGACTAATGTCGCATCAAGAGAGCCTTTCAAACTCTCAAGTAAAGATTTTGCACGTTCGTTATGGTTATCGATGGCAAGGCGAAAGCCCAATCCAAATTCAGCATTATCCTCAAAGAGAGAATTCGACCACGCAGGCCCCCGCCCCTCACCATTTTTCTTCCACGGCGTTGTTGGGAGATTCCCCCCATAAATCGAACTGCACCCTGTCGCGTTGGCGATAACCATCCGATCACCAAAAAGTTGAGAGGCAAGTTTGACATAGGGAGTTTCTCCACATCCAGGACACGCACCGCTAAATTCAAACAACGGCTCAAGGAATTGGGACTCTTTAAGATCATCATGGTCAAGTTGTGAACGATCCATTTTGGGTAACGAGAGAAAATAATCCCATTGTTCAATCCCTGTCTCTCTAATCGGAGCCAATGGAGCCATATTGATCGCTTTGAGATTGGTTTGCGATTTATTTTTTGCGGGGCATACTTCAACACACAATGCACATCCCGTACAATCTTCGACCGCTACAGAGATGTTAAAATAATCGCTTTCGCTGTATTTCTTCCCTTTTGCTAGTTTGGAATTAAATCCTTGTGGTGCATTATCCCTAAAAGAGAGATCAAAAATTGTCGATCGAATAACCGAGTGAGGACATGCCGAGACACATTTATTGCACTGAATACACGTATCGGCATCCCACACAGGAACCTCATGCCCAATGTTCCGTTTTTCATATTGAGTTGTCCCTGTCGGCCATGTTCCATCATCGGGAATTTGAGAGACACGGAGTTCATCCCCTTTATAGGCGGTGATTTTACCGATCACTTCAGCAATGAAGGGGCTCAAATCCCCTTTGAGGACGGGGATGAGTTCTTGGGCACTATCCGCTTTTTCAGGCACATTCACTTCATACAAATTTTCAAGGGTATTATCCACCGCCTCGAAATTCATCTGTACAATCAGATCACCTTTCGCCCCGTAGCTTTTTTGGATCGATTTTTTGATCTTGGCTATCGCTTCATCTCTCCCAAGAATACCGCTAATGGCAAAAAAGCACGTCTGCATAACAGTATTGATCCGTCGTCCCATATTACTTTTTTGAGCAACACTGTAGCCGTCAATGACGTAAAACTTAATCTTTTTTTCAATAATTTTCTCTTGTGTGACACGGGGGAGATGGCTCCACACCTCATCTTTGGAGTAAGGGGTGTTGAGCAAGAACACCGCCCCCTCTTTAGCAATCTCCAATAAATCCAGTTTTTCGAGAAATACGGCTTGATGTACCCCGATAAAATCAGCTTTTTGTATCAGATAGGTCGATTTGATCGGTTCACGTCCAAAACGGAGATGAGAGATGGTCATGGAACCCGATTTTTTCGAATCGTAGACGAAATAGCCTTGCGCGTAGTTATCGGTTTCGGTGCCGATAATTTTAATCGTATTTTTATTCGCCCCAACCGTCCCATCCGAACCCAACCCATAAAACAATGCCTGAAATTGAGTTGGATTTTCGAGGATAAAATTATGATCATATTCAAGTGAAGTAAAGGTGACATCATCGTCGATACCGATGGTAAAGTGGTTTTTAGGGAGATCTTTAGAAAGTTCATCATAAATTCCTATAATCATTGCAGGGGTAAACTCTTTGGAAGAGAGGCCGTACCGTCCACCAATGATCGTTGGCATCCCAAAGGGGAGCGATGCACGATGTTCAAATAATGCCGTAACAACATCATGATAGAGAGGTTCCCCTACACTTCCCGATTCTTTCGTTCGATCCAATACCGCTATTGATTTAAGGGTTTTCGGGAGAGCATCAATAAATGCTTCAATCGCAAACGGTAACGCGAGACGCACTTTAACCATCCCCACTTTATGACCGTGTCCGTTCAAATACGCCACACTCTCCTCTACCGCTTCTGCCCCTGAACCCATCAATACAATAACTTTTTCGGCATCCAATGCACCAACATAATCGAAGAGTTTATAAGCTCTCCCCGTCAATTTTTTAAAGAGATCCATTTGCTCTTGCAAAATAGCGGGCAATGCCGCATAGTATTTATTGACACTTTCTCTCCCTTGAAAATAAACATCTGGATTTTGAGAGGTACCGCGTAGGACAGGGCGATCAGGGGTTAAACCCCGTTGGCAATGCGCTGCAATCAATTCGTCATTCATCATCCCTTTAAGGTCATCATCGCTTAGCGCTTCAATACGGCTCACTTCATGAGAAGTACGAAATCCGTCAAAGAAGTGTAAAAATGGAATACGAGATGACAAGCTTGCCGCTTGGGAGATGAGGGCAAAATCGTGTGCTTCTTGAACGCAGTTGGAGGCGAGGAGGGCAAATCCTGTTTGACGAACCCCCATAACGTCTTGATGATCTCCGAAGATGGAAAGCCCCTGTGCCGCAAGGGAGCGAGCCGCAACATGAAATACTGTCGATGTCAATTCCCCTGCGATTTTGTACATATTAGGGATCATAAGCAACAACCCTTGCGAAGCAGTAAACGTCGTCGTAAGGGCTCCGGCTTGAAGGGCACCGTGAACAGCACCGCTAGCCCCCCCCTCGCTTTGCATCTCGTACACTTCTGGGATGGTTCCGAAAATATTCTTCTCCCCTTTTGAGCTGTAGAGGTCACTAAACTCCCCCATCGGCGAAGAGGGGGTGATAGGATAGATGGCGATTACTTCATTGATTTTATGGGCGACGAGGGCAACGGCTTCATTGCCGTCAACGGTGATGGTCTTATTTCCTGTCATAATATTGCTCCATTTTTGTGAAATAGGGTAGTCTACTCTTAATTTAAAAAAAACACAATTAAATTAATTCCAAAGAGTCTCTTTTTTCAAAAGTTGCCGATTTTTTTTAGAGATGGAGTGCATATCATGAAGAATCCGTTTAAGGACGTCGATGGTATCGATAGCAAACGCCCCTTTGTTGAGCATAACACACTCAGCACGTCCCGACATTGCCGCATCGGTCACTTCTGCACGGCTAGGAAGATGATTTTTCATCATACTCTCCAGTACTTGCGTCGCCCAAATAACAGGAATATGGGCTGCATCACAAATATCGAGTAATGCTTCTTGGATATAGGCCAAATTTTCAAATCCCACTTCAATCGCTAAATCACCGCGGGCGATCATCACACCGCTTTTTTCCCATTCGAGAAGCTGTTTAAGAATTTCAGGCATACTCGACACCGCTTGTTGCGTTTCTATTTTGGTAATAATCCCTATGTCCAATCGATTATTCTCTCGTAAAAGCTGTTGAAGATCACGAACATCCTCACCACTTTGACAAAAGGAGAGGCTCAAACTGTCGGCAAATTCCAACACGGCAAGGGCATTCATTTTATCATTGGGGGTAAGTGCAGGAGTTTTGATATAGGTATTGGGGAAATTGATCCCTTTTTCCTCTTTGAGTAGTGTCCCCCCTGCTTTGGAGATAAAGACTTTACACGTCACCGAATCGACATTATTTTCCACAACTTCCAAACCGATCTTCCCATCGTCAATAAAAACTTTTTCCCCTATATTAAGTGATGAAAGGGTTCCTTTTAAACTACACCCAATGATAGCAGGAGAGAGTACGTTTTTATTCTCATCCAGAAGTGCCGATTTCCCTTCGACCTCTTTTTCAGTAATAATGAGTAAATCATCCATAAACAAACGAATCGGATCTTTTTGTATTTGCAGATTAAGAGGCTTAGAGTCATGGCGATTCAAGGTCAATTTTGTTTTTTTGTTGATCAATATTTTCTTATGGATAACGCCCTTAGCATAGTCCCCCCTCACCTCACGGATTGTAATCATCGCTTTTTTATGATTGACATCCTTAATATGAAGGGCATCCCTTTTGGCAATTTTTTTGAAAAACTTTTTATCCACAATCATCTGCGCTGGAATTTTTTCTAATGTAAAAGGGTCTAAGCTCTCCCCTCTTGTCTCCCCATCGCCACAGTGAAGAATAATCTCTTTCTCTTGGCTTTTGCTCCCCATCCCAATGGGATGCTCTACTTCTTGAATCACCCCTGTTCGTATCTTAGGACCTGCTAAATCAACAAAAATTTTTATCTTATCGGCTGCATTACGCTCTGTATTGATACTGCGAATCACATCTGCCATTTCTTTCCACACGTGCTGATCATCATGTGCCGTATTGATACGAAAGACATTAACACCAGCGTGAGCGAGTTGATGAATCAATATTCCACTGTTTTGGGCAGCATGAGAGGGAAGCGTCACCATAACAGCTGTACTTTGTCGGCTTAACTTGGAACTCGTTTTCCCACCAAAAAGGGCTTGGCTATTATACGATGCGATGGTTATAGCATCGGATATAGAGAGATGATGAAACTCTGCCATTAACTCCGCACTGATCTGCTCACCGCCAAGCGAAGAAACGAGCTGATCATACAAAGTATCAATACTTGCCGCAACATGGGCGTAAGAACGCCCCAATGAGGAGAGGGAGAGATGAAAAAGTTTCTCTTGCAGCTGCGTATGATCTTTTTTCCGTAACAACATATATTGATTCAAATTCAAAAGACTCTGAGTGCGTGGGTGTTCACTCCCTACCTCATCGCGTGCTGCCAACAAATATTTCCGAAGAACTTCAATCTCCCCAAGTGCCGATTCCATTAAGCTTCTGTTTAACATATGGTCCCCCGTTTAGTGATTATTTCATCATTTATCTCTCTAAGCAATTATGCACGGCTAAAGTTACATTAGAGTTACCCTTACCTCGTAACTACCCCTCTACCACCACTTTAATCTCCTTTTTAACCTGTTCGATCATAAATGTCAACTTTCGTAATAGTGTGCGGTAATCGGTATTTTCTCTCTTCGAGTGAGACTTTTCGATCTGGTGTGCCAACTCGCTAATTGGATTTAATCTTAAATTACTCGCTGATCCTCGAAGTAAATGGGCGGAATCGAAAAGTTTCGAATACTCTCCCTCCTCAACAGCTTCTTTCATACTCTGCAAAGGGGCATCACACGTTTTTACAAATAATTTAAGGAGTCGATGAATAATCGAATCACTTAACATAAGATTCGTCCGAAGAACATTCATATCCAATATCGTCTCATCAAGATTTACCCTTGAAATGTTCCCATTGAGAGTGCCTCTCCCTACGGCTGATAAATAGTTTAAGAGGGTTGATTCAAGCTCTTTAAGAACAATCGGCTTACTAAGATACCCATCAAATCCATAGCCCAACAATCGCTCCTTATCACCCTCCATCGCATTGGCGGTCAACGCAATGACGGGGGCTAATATCCCCCTAGCTTTGATCACCTGAACCGCTTCGATTCCTCCCATTACAGGCATATTAATATCCATCAAAATCAAATTATAGCTCTCTTTTTTGAGCTGTTCAAGAGCTTCAGCACCATTGTTAACAAGATCGAGTTGGATTTTAAACTGCCCTAAAAGCTCTTTAATCAGCATTTGAGTAACAGCATTATCCTCTACAACAAGAACATTCCCCTTAAATTCATCTCTCCTATACTCTACTATGGGACAGCTTTTTTTAATACTAAAGGAGGAGATGCGCAACAAGGCATTATAAAGAGAGGAGAGATTGCGACTGAGATCACTGATCCATATCACGTTTTCCCTCTCAACGCAAGGATACAATGAATTACTACACGCAACGATCACAGGAGTATTTGATTCAACAATACGGGGAAGCCACTGCGCTTGCCCCTCACAAAAAAGAATATAAAGAGTCTCAGGATCGATAATTTCCATCTCTTCACTCTCAATAGTGCGAAAAGGGATAGTCAGCTGCTGTAAATAATCAAAAACCTTCTGCTGGCAAGGACGACGGCTCTTTTCTGTGATAATAACGATTTTAAGGGGATCAAAATACGATGCTAGTGTATGTTCGCCCTTACACACCGCGAACGTAAGATCAAAATAAAATTCAGACCCTTTCCCTGCTTCACTGTTAACACCAAGAGTTCCCCCCATCAGCGATACGAGATGGGTACAAATTGAAAGCCCCAATCCTGTCCCTCCAAACTGTCTTGTAGTGGAACCATCTGCTTGAGAAAAAGGTTCGAAAATAATAGCTTGCTTCTCTTTTGGAATCCCGATCCCTGTATCCATAATGCCAAATCGAAGGTCAACTTTATTGCCATTTTTTCGGAGAAGCTTAATATAGAATGTCACATTCCCCCCCTCAGGGGTAAATTTAAGGGCATTACCGATGAGATTGGAGAGGATTTTACGTAAACGTAAAAGATCGGCTTCGATACATTCAGGGATAGTGGGATCAATCAATCGTTCATAAATAATCTGTTTCTCATCCATTTTGGCACTAAAGAGCATTGCCATTTTCTCGAACTCGACAAAAGGGATGATCGGAGTTATATCCAGCTCAAACTTACCACTTTCAAGTTTGGAAAAATCAAGAATATCATTGATGATACTCATCAGCGATTCGGTACTTCCTGTGACAACATCCAAATAACGACGCTGTTTTTCCGTAAGCGTTGTTTGATTTAAGAGCGATGTAAACCCAAGGATACCGTTCATAGGGGTGCGGATTTCATGGGACATATTGGCGAGAAATTCCCCTTTCATTTTTGCCGCATTCTCCGCCTCCTCTTTTGCTCGTTTCATCTCGGTAATATCTTCACGAATCGAAATAAACTCAATGATTTCCCCATATTTATTCACTATTGGAGAGATCGTACTTTTAACACTGTAGTGACTTCCATCTTTTGCACGGTTATGGATAATCCCTTGCCATATCTGTTTATTCTTGATCGTCTTCCACATCTCTTTAAAAACTTCCGAGGGCATGGATGGATCACGTATGATATTATGAGGGTGTCCTATCAACTCTTCACGTGTGTAACCGCTCAGGTTCACAAACATATCATTGACATACGTAATAATACCTTCAGTATCCGTTTTAGATACCAATGCCGAAATATCCACTGCCTGTTTGTACTGCTCTAAAATATGATTTCTTTCGCTAAATTGTTTTTTCTCCGCGATTGCTTTAAGTTGCCGAATTAGATTCTTAATATCAATTGGTTTCGGTAAAAAAGCGGTGATCTTATACTCAATAGCCTTGGTTAAAATATCAAGACTCTTCAGCCCACTTGAGAGGATAAATGGAATATTCTCATCTTTCTCACGTACCCTTTTGAGCAATTCGATACCGTTCATTATCGGCATATCAATATCACTGATAATCATATCGGGTGGGGAGTTATGATACGCTTCAAGCGCCTCTTGTCCATTAGTAGCAGTAATGACTTTCGTTACATGCCTACTTAAGAGGAGAGAAAGCTGTACGAGAATATCTATCTCATTCTCGACAAGCAATACTGAAATTGGTAATTTATTCATACGATTTTTTTCTCCATTCTCTTCACATCATTTAGCTTATCCATCGTCTGTCCTAACGCTTCACTGTTATCATTTTACAAAAACTGATATTTAACACATATTCCATTATGTCACTCCGCTTTTATTATTAATGCATACTATAACCTAAACTTTTGATTAAATCTCTAGTTTACAACACCGAAAGTTACTCTGTAAACTAACCAAAAGTTGATTTTCAGAGCTGACGAAGCATACGTAACTGGAGTATTTGGAGTGATATTATCATACTAATTAAGACAGTTCAAGTGGTGCTAGTGTGTAAGGGGAGTTATTAACTTTTATTCAGCTAAAATTTCGCCATATAATTAAATCAAACATAAAAGTATTGTTCTTATGTTCACTAAAGCTTCATCGCCTGAAAAAGGTGAGTTGATCGCACTCATTAAGACTCTCAAAGGGTCCTTTTACTTCGCCGCATTTGTTTCCCTTTTTGTCAATCTTTTAATGCTTGTACCAACACTGTATATGCTACAACTGTATGATCGGGTACTTGCCAGTCGCAGTATAGAAACGCTCATTATGCTTACCATCATCGTTGTCGTCATGTTTTTTGTATTGGGGATGTTGGAATTTGTCCGCTCACGTATCCTGATTCGTGTCGGGAATGCCATCGATTCGAAGATGAGCAATCGGCTCTTCGATGCAATGTTTGCCCTTGCTAACCGTCATCCGGGAAAAGCGACGGCGCAACCGTTGGGTGATCTGACACAAATACGGCAATTTCTTACAGGAACTCCACTGTTTGCTTTTTTCGATGCACCGTGGATGCCTATTTATATCGGAATCTTATTTTTATTTCATCCAATCTTTGGATATTTTGGCATATTTGCAGTCATTGTCTCGATAAGTTTAACCCTTATCAATGAAAAACGGACAAAAAAAGGGCTAGAAGATTCCAATCGCCATTATCAATCGTCTCAATCATTCATCAATTCTAGCTTACGAAACAGTGAAATTATCGAAGCGATGGGGATGCATGGAAATGTTCGACGACGTTGGTATGGTCGTTATATTACCTTTCTAAATGAACAATCCAATGCCAGTGATGAAGTGGGAATTTGGTCAAACACCTCTAAAATTAGCCGTATGTTGATGCAATCGCTCGTACTGGGTATTGGAGGATATCTTGCTATCAAAGGTGAAGTTTCTCCCGGTATGATGATAGCGGGTTCTATTATCTTGGGACGTGCCCTCGCACTGATTGATCTTATGACCAGCACATAGAAACAATTTAGCTCCGCACGAATCTCCTACGGACGTTTGGAAAACCTACTCGCTGAGTTCAAAGTAACCAAGAAACCGACAGCACTACCCACACCAAAAGGGTTTATCGATGTCGAAAATATTGTTGTCCTCCCTCCTGATAGTAAAGTCCCCTCCGTTCGAGGCATTAGCCTCTCGATCAAAGCAGGAGAAACGGTTGCCATTATCGGTCCGAGTGCTGCTGGAAAATCGTCATTGGCTCGTGCAATCTTGGGTGTATGGCCGTGTGCAAATGGAAAAGTACGAATTGACGGTGCTGAGCTTAGCCACTATGATCGAGAGGTATTGGGGCAATATATTGGTTACTTACCTCAAGATATTGAGCTTTTTGATGGAACGATCAGTGAGAATATCGCCCGATATGAAGATCCTAAACCAGAAATGGTGGTCGAAGCAGCTCAAGTTGCTGGGGTACATGAGATGATATTGCAACTTCCACAGGGGTATGACACCCCAATCAGACCGGTTCCAATCTTGATGATGCTGGAGAACACGCCCTTACGGGAGCCATTCTCGAACTAAAAAAACGGGGTTCTACTGTCATCCTCATCACCCATCGTCCTGCAATATTGAGTATTGTTGATAAAATTGCCTTTATACGTGATGGGACATTGCAACTCTTTGGAACGCGCGATGAAGTTCTCGCTACACTCGCCCCTAAAACCCCTATCCAAAATCCTCAAGGAGGTCAATCATGAGTCAAAATGTCATGGGAGAATTAGTATCAACACCCAAAAACCCTACCCCGCAAACCAACGACACAGGGTATCATAAACTGGGATGGATCGTATTGGGAGGATTTGTCGGCATTTTCGGTATTTGGGCATCACTCGCCCCACTTGAGAGTGCTATACCTGCTTCTGGAAAAGTGATCGTTGCCTCTAATAATCAAGTCATACAAAACTTGGAAGGGGGAATTGTTCACGCTATTCTCGTAAGTGACGGAGCGCATGTCAAAAAAGGGGATGCCGTGATTATCCTTGATGCTACCCAAGCATCATCGCAACTTAAAACCATTGAGGCCCAATATTATGAATACCTTGCCCTTGAGTCCCGTCTTCTTGCGGAGAGGGATCATAAAGGAAGCATTTATTTTTCTCATGAATTGTCCCCAATGGATCCCCAAATGCGAAGTATCATTACAGACAATCAACGACGAGAGTTTACGGCACGTGCTAATGCCCTTCGAGATGAAGCCGCTATCTTAACTCAACGCATCGAGCAGCTATATAGCCAAATAGAGGGGCTTCAGGCGACGATAGAGAGTAAAACATCCCTTGCCAATTCCTATCGTGATGAAGTCAAAGAGTGGGAAGTGCTATAACGACTGTGAACTAGTCAGAGAGTTATATTCTGATATGAGTATTACGTCTACTAAAGAGATTGACTATACTGCTGACGTCGGAAACATCCGGAAAGCGCGTCGGTGAACATTCGGAAGGTGCGACGGAAATGATTCGGAAGGCTCAACGGTGAGTATTCGGAAGAAACGCTAAAAATTCCGACGCGATTTAGCGGTGGGAAATCGTCT
>JAPLGM010000020.1:19187-23551 GCA_026390165.1 Campylobacterales bacterium | reverse complement strand
TCAGCCGTATACAATCACGAACGGTACCGTATCGATGAGTGTCGTTTCAGGAGAAGAAACAAATATTCTCCTTGTCTCATCAACGGTATTAAGCGCAACTGAGCTGGGGAGTATTAGCGCAAGCGTTACCTCGACCGAAATCTCAAGCGGTGAGAGTGCAACCACAACGCTTAGTTATACGACCCCTATTATGCTTGATATGAACTTTGATGGAGTACACACCGTTTCAATGGATCAGGGGATACTATTTGATATCAATGCCGACGGTTATACAGACAAAGTAGGGTGGAGTGATGGAATAGATGCCTTTTTGGTGCATGACCTTAACCGAGACGGAATGGTTAATGACGGAAGAGAACTTTTCGGAAGCGCTACGACGCTGGCGAACGGATCGAAAGCACAAGACGGCTATGCCGCACTTCGTGAACTGGACGAGAATCATGATAACCAAATCAATAGCAGCGATTTACTCTACAAAGAGCTATCTTTGTGGATCGATACAAACCTTAGCGGATTCGTAGACGAGGGAGAAATATCTTCTCTATCCGATGCCAAAATCGCATCGATCAGTCTCTTGTCGCAAACAAGCCGCGAAAATGATAACGGTAATTTAATCGGATTGAAATCAAGTTATACGACCGCAGAGGGTAAAACCTATGCCGCAGGGGATATATGGCTTGTAACAGCTTCTGATACAACTCATTGCGAGAACCTGAACGCTCAGGGGAGTTTTCTTAGTGATACGGCCTTTGAGCGAATCGTTCAACAAATAAGCGCCTATACAAAAGATGAGGGGCTTGATATCCGTAACAACGATTCGATTCAGGCTAATCAAGCGATTATGAATATCGTCTCAGCAGGGTGGGTTCAATAAGAAATACTCTGTATATACCTATCTCGTAAAGTGAACTTTGCGAGATAGTAAGTTTTTTTCATTACACCATTTCTATTTGAGTAACATGTAAAAATTACTTTCAATATAATATATATTATGTTAACCAAAATGATTATTTACCTAAATTTGGATAGACTTTTACGATGGAATCTACTAAAGAACAGCTTATTATTGATATTCAAAATCTCCTCAACCGCTACGATGGTCTAAAACCGACAATCATCAATCCAGCAATGTTAGCATTCATGGATAGATCAACGTTGCTTCAGATCATTCATTCGCTACTTAAACAACAAGAAAATTGTAATAAAGATAATATGGAATGGCTTCAGCAATTCAAGGGTATGTAATTTATTTTCTTAATGTTGTTAATAACAGTTTATGTATATAATGCCACTATATTAATTCAATGACATATTTTAACATGTCATTGAAAACAACCAAAGGAGTTCACCATGTCAACTGTTGATTTAATTCAATTAACTGAACAAACTAAAAAGCTAACGGCAATGATCGTTGAAGACGAAGTCGTCGCCAATGATCTTCTCAGCTCTACTTTCAAAAACTTTTTTGCAGAAGTAACCTCTGCTTACAATGGTGCTGAAGCGTTGAGTATGTATGAAAAAACAAATCCAGATATCGTCTTCGTCGATATTATTATGCCTGAAATTGATGGTATTGAACTTGCTCGACGTATTCGTTCGATCAACCCTTCTCAGATTATTATCGTTATTTCTGCAAGTAATGATATTCAAAAAATCTCTGAATCAATCGAAGTTGGTGTAAACAGCTTTATCCAAAAGCCAATTGATACCAAAAAAATTCTTGAAATGCTTCACAATATCGTATCTCTTATCTCTAAGCGTAAAAAGATTGAAACAAAAACATTTTCAATTTCACTACCATTAGATGTATATGAGTTAGTAGATGACAATGCAAAAGCAGAGAGTATCTCTAAAAATGCAGTTATCATCCGTGCATTGCGTGCATTTTATAACGACTAATTTTCAACCCCCCTATTCCCTTATGGCTTCCCATGGGGTTTAGCTTTTTTTAAGTTATTTTTTCCTATAATTACGCCACGCAATTAGTTGCTACTTTCTAAATGGCTCCATCATCTAACGGTTAGGATTTCAGGTTTTCATCCTGGCCACAGGGGTTCAAATCCCCTTGGAGTCACCATTTAAAACTACCTCCACAGCGTACTTTCAACCACTTTAAGCTTTACTAGGTGACCAAATGGGTGACCAACTTTTCGCAAAACTTTTTTATCCAATCTGATTTCTCGCAATCAATTTATTCACCTCACCGATCTTATAAAAGAGTTTCCCGCCGAATTTGTAGTACGGAATTTCGTTATTCATCCTCATTTTTGCCAATGTTGATTTATTGAATGCAAAAAGGCTGATTAATTCAGCCTCCGTTGCAAACTCTTTTTCAGGTTGTATGAGAGCTTTAAGCTGATCAATGATTTTATTTTGAAATGCAATCATGTCACTTTTGGTAATCAAATCTATTGTTGCCATAGTTCTAACTCCTTTTGCCCTGCTCTGCGACGCTCTTTTTCTGTATTAAGAATTTGAGTGTGTTTGACAATTAATCCAATATCTTGATCCTTTTTGGCTAACTCTTGATGGAGTGCTTTGGTGAGCAGTTCTTCGAGTTGTTGCAGTTGTAAATCTGTTTGGTATTCCAAACTCTTTGGCAGTGTCGGAACAGCAATAAAGTTACGAGTCAGTAGATAGTTTCGTTCGTTGGTTTGAAGTACTACAGGGATAAATGGTTTAACGGCTTGTTTAGCTTTAGGTGACAACCATAGACGGCTTTCATGCAATACCGCTCTAAGATCATCATGATTAACTATAACGGCGTGTTCGGTGTATTTTAGAACCAATGCACGGAAATCTTCAATAAAATCGTTAGAGGTGAGTTCTTTGGGCGCATAAACGATTCGCTCTAAGGGGATAGTGTTTTGCACGGAAGCATTAAACGTATAGGACGAATCGAGATATTCCCACAGTGCATGGGTGGGTGCTTTATGGAGACGGTTAGCTTCAATATCTTTTTCGCTGATTGTCGAAATATCGACTAAGCGGATTTGCTCCATGCACTTATGAAAAAGTGTTTGAACATTAGAAAGTAAATCATCCAATGTGCTGATGTTATATTGCTTTAGAAAGTCACGGTGACATTCAAACTCAAAGTTCCATAATGGTTCATTCATCTTGATGCCGTATTGATCGAGATAGAGTTTCATATAATAGAATTTCTCGGAGGTTTTATCGAGTTCGAGGAATTTGTCATAAACTCTCAGACGTGAGGGGGGTTTACCGACGTAGAGCGTTTCATAACGGTTTTTCGTTCCGATAATACGGCTAAATTTTCGTTTACGGGTCACAATATGTTCAGGTTGGATAACGCTTCCTAAATCGTATTGGCAAAAGATATTGAGGTCGGCACGGGTGACGAAATATAACGGCGCAGTGATTTCGGTTAAAATACACTCATTGATATACTTCACAAGACGAACCAATCCCATTGTATAGATCCCTATACCTTGGAGCTGTACCCGAATATCTTGAACACCTCGGTTAGTGTTAGGGTCTTTGAATCCGACACGAAACATTCCTGCAACGTCACCGAAGAAATAAAAGCCCTGCTCTTTCCCGAAATAGACAAACTCAATATCAGAGATTTTGATCTTTAACGAACCTTTGGGGATGAATCCGCCGTTGCTCTCTTTGGTCTGTTCTACAATGGAGTAGATAGAAAAGTTAAAAAATGGTTCGTAAGCACTGTTTGACTGTATAAAATAATAGAGTGAATCAATTCCCGATACGAGGGGAAAGTTATAGCTCTCTTTGAGAGCAACATTGTTTTCAAGTGTGTTATTGTCCAATCCTAATGGCGCAATAGTATTAATCATGTTTAACCCTTGGTAGGGTTCCTAAATCCGCGTATATTTATCTATTTTTCGTTTCTAAGGGGGTATTACTAAATACCCCCTATTTCATCCTAACGCCTCGATAATCTGATCGAAACGGATGATCTCTTCTTCTCGTTGTTACCTCCACGGTAAAACCGTGGTGGTCTATTTAAGAGAGAAAGCCCCGCCCTCTTCCTGCATGGGGACAAAGTCCCATGCAGAGGGGAAAACGGCGGGAGAAATTGACAATAGATAAATGTATTGGTCTTTTATATGTGCTTATTGTATTTCTGTTATGAATGAAGGCTTTTGTGCGGCTATGAGTGCGTTGTGTGTCTTTACGGCGTTTCTATCAGACTCAATTTCTTGAGAATCTCCACGCATCTACTTTGACGAATTATGCTATTTTTGCCTAGTTAATACCAATTTTACTGTTTCTTATTTATTATGCTTTTCTAACCTTATTTGCAGTTCGTTGGAACCTTTTATTTTTTGACCGATAAATCGGTACGGGGAAAGTTTAGCGGGATTGGAAGTGAGAGT
>JAPLGM010000020.1:0-19175 GCA_026390165.1 Campylobacterales bacterium | reverse complement strand
TAATTATTTGGTTATACTCACACAAAAAATAATTTTGAGGCTTATTAATGTTAAAAAAAAATATACTTGAAGAAAGTTCATCTAATGATTTAACGCTCAGCATATCGGAAAAAATTTTTGCAGATATGATCCTTAATTTTTTAGGAAATAAACAAGTTTTATCCTACGAATTAGAAAATGAAATTTTTATTCTAGAACGCAATCATTTAGAACAATTCTATTATTTCATGGATCAAAAAATACGGAATGAGCATTTAAGTTCTTTAGATTATTTTTCTGTAATCATAAATTATAGTGATAATACAAGCAGAGAAATAATTGGTATTGAAGCACTGAATACATTCCTTGAGACAAGAGATGTTATTCCTCGGAGCATTACTTTATTATGGAATATTATCTTAAAATATACAGATTCTCCAACTATTGAAAATCAAAAAATCGAACTTCTTTTTAATATAGTAGATAGTGAAAAAACTGAAATATCCTTACGAATTGAGCATACCGATCAAAGATGGGGCATTGAAATATTGAATTTATTAAAAGATAATCTACAAACAATAATTTTACATAAAATAAATAAGTTAAAAAAAGCAGAAAAAATTAAGAAAATTTTCCAGCCTAGAGAATTTATAGTATATTTAGCATATCCACTAACGCTAATTTTTTTCCTATTAACACTATATGAAAATTCTGATAAGCGTCATACAGATCACTCTCAGTCATTAACTATAGAAAAAATTTTCAATATTGCCAAAGATGAAAAATCTTCGTCAGAATCTCTTGTAGCACTATATATGATAGATAAAAACTTTGAAAACGTAGACTTGAATATGAGTTTTTCATCAGAAAAAATGAATAATACTATGAAAGATTTTGTTATTAATAACCATGAAAAACGTTTAAAAGAATTAGAGTTTTTATCGGTAATGGTATTGAGTATTCCGCTAATGTTTTTTGGTGTTTATTTATATATAACACAAATAATTAAATATCATGGGTCTAAGAGTTTCATAAAAATCACAAAGAGAGCTGAAAATGAGTATAGAAATTATTTATCTGAAAAAAGTAAAGGAGAATATATATCAATATCAATAATTGCAATTTCAATAATGTGCTCTATTGCTGCATCTTTTATTTATGAAATATTTTCTACATTTGTTAAATAATAGAATATAAGCTCTAAACAAGCTTCACTTTTAATGAAGTTTGCTAATATTGCGTTAGGATTGAAATACAGCATTAACTCAACAGCCCTTTCGACACCTCCTGCATCATCCCACTCGATTCTTTCCGTTGAAGCGATAAATATTGCTTCACGGTGTTGGTATCTGTATGCCCCAACAGTGCGGAAAGGTGAATCGCATCGACTCCTTGGCTAGAGAGTGCCGATACAGCAAGATTACGCATCCAGTGATAGCCGAACTCTTCAATCCCTGAATCTGTTTTGATGGTGTTTACATGGTCGCTAATATCTCCGTATTCTCCACCACGAGGAGATTTAAAGACTAATCCCTCTTTACCCGTGTATCGAACTATTTCGATCAATGCCTCTTTTATATCATCGGAAAGAGTAAATTCTAAATCAACACCGATTTTACTTTTTTCTCTTGGGATGATGAAAGTGTTCGTATCAAGATCAACATTATCCCATGTAAGGGAGAGAACTTCATTTTTACGCCGTCCGTAAAATCCGAAAAGAAATATTGCTCTCATGGTTGGATTGTCTTTAAAGACTCTATGGATACTTTGATTTACTTTTCGATACTTATCAACAGCATTGAGGATCACCCTCTTCTCTTCCACTAAATTACGAGTGATACGGTGAGTTTTTTTAATGGGAGATATTTCAATGGATTCATCTTCGATTGCAAGTTCAAATAAAGGGTGTAGGACTTCAACCATTCTTTTTTGCATACGTTTGGACAGATGAGATACGTTTGCCCCTATGGTAGTCAAATCGGATGGTTTAACGATGGAGATAGCTTTGTCTCCGATAATGGGTTTTATGTGATTGGTAAAAAAGCTAATAAGATTTAGGAGATGACCCTCTGACCAGTTATTTCGCTTAATCAATTTTAGTCGTTCAAAATAATCATTGATACTCATCATCGGATTGGCAGTTGTACTTGATGAAATCGGCTTTGATTCTGTAGTAATATACTGCTCAAGAGCAAATCGAGCGAGTTCAATTCTACGCCCTTTAGTAGCTCCATCTATAGTAACAGTTTTACGGTGGCGTACACCATTGACACGAAGATCAAACATAAATTTGAAATCATCGCTTTTATGAATTTTTAGACTTGGGATTTCTTTCCCTTTAGAGGTAGCTTGAATATAGTCTTTAAAAACGATTGCCATTTAATACTCCGTGGGTGACCAATGGGTGACCACATTTTAGATAAATAATGGTATCGAGATAAAGTTATAATAGAGATTAAGCCCATAAATTAGGGAGTTTTGAAGATTAAGGAATCGAGAGGAAAGCTAGTTTATCGGGTTCAAATCCCCTTGGAGTCACCACTTTAAATTCCCCCTGTTTTATCTATTTCCCCATACACTTCAAGCTTTACTAAGTGACAAATTTATCCCTTCTCCACTCGTATTCTCCTCTAATCTGCTATACTCTTTTTGAAGAAAAGGTATTACAGAACTGCTGCAGAGTATACAAGTAGTTAAAAGGAGTCGGTATGAATCACACAACCCATGAAAAGACCAAAATTTCGATACTTATCGTTGAAGACAGCCTTACCCAAGCGGAGGAAGTTCGGTTTTTTCTGGAAAGTTATGACTACACAGTAGCCGTATGCCGTGACGGAATAGAGGCTCTTGAATGGCTTCAAAATACCGAGAAAAATCCGGATGTCATTGTGAGCGACGTCATTATGCCTCGGATGGATGGCTACGACTTTTGCAAAGCAGTCCGTGCCGATGAGAAGTTCAAAGATATCCCTGTGATTCTTTTGACCTCACTCTCGCAACCGCATGATATTATCAAAAGTATTGAAGCGGGAGCCAACAAGTTTTTGACGAAACCGTTCGATCATAAGCGGCTTCCCGAGGTGATAGACGAACTTTACATCAACACGCAACGGCGTAGTGTCGAGAGGATGGAGATGGGAATCAGGCTAATATTCGGTGGGAACGATTTTCTAATCACCGCCGATAAGGTGCAGATACTCGACCTTCTCCTCTCCAGTTACGAAGACTCCTATTATAAAAATCTTCAGCTTCAGGAGACCCGCAGTGAACTCGAAAAATTAAATGCCGCGCTCGAAGAGAAAGTGCAGGAGCGGACCAAAGAACTTCGAGAGAAAGAGAAGATTATGATGATCCAGTCGCGCCAGGCGGCTATGGGCGATATGATTGCTATGATCGCTCACCAGTGGCGGCAACCTCTCGCTATTGTGAGTATGGACATTAACAACCTTAAATTATCGATTGCGCTGGAAGAGGAGATATCAACAGCGTTACTTGAAAAGCATATAGAGAGCATCACAGAACAAGTTCAGCAACTTTCACAAACTATCGACGATTTCCGAAATTTTTTCAACCCCAATCAAGTCAAAGAGACAATCACGATTGCTGATGTTCTTGAAAAAACGTTGCGGATAATTCAAAAAAGTATGGTGAATCATAATATTACCATTGTCGTTGAGAATAGCAGCGAAACGAAGCTTGAAACATATTCCAATCAATTGCTGCAAGTATTTTTAAATATCATCAACAACGCTAAAGATGTGCTCATCACAAAATCGGTACCAAATGCCCAAGTCCTCATTAAAATTGAGGATACCGAAGATTCAGTCGTTACAAAGATCTGTGATAACGGTGGGGGAATTCCGAAGGATATTATTGAACAAATCGGTGCACCTTATTTCACGACAAAAAAAACTGAGGGGACAGGTTTGGGGCTTTATATGTCAAAAATCATTATGACAGAGCATCTTAACGGAAAGCTCACGTGGGAAAATAAAGAGAAGGGAATCTGCTTTACCATTCTCCTTCCAAAGAATTCCATTTCATCCGTGTCAAAAAAATAAAGAAAAAATATCATGACAGATTTAAAAATTCTCAAAAAAGTGGCATCCTCCTTTCGCGTTCTTTATGTAGAGGACAATAATGATCTTCGTAACTCTATTTTGCACTATCTCCTCAAATTCTTCAATACGGTCGATACCGCATCAAATGGAAAAGAGGGGCTACAATACTATCAAAATAATCGATACGATCTTGTAATTACTGACATTATGATGCCCAATATGGATGGATTGGAAATGTCAAGTGAGATTAAAAAGCTCAACCCCCAACAGGAGATCATTATCGTTTCTGCCTATTCGGAAGCTAAATATTTTATTGAAGCTATCAAACTGGGAGTGGATGGTTATATTCTCAAACCGTTCGATTACGAGCAGATGAATATAACGTTGTATAAATGTGTCTCCAAGCTTGTTCTTATCCATGAAAATAAAATCTACAAAGAACATCTAGAAGAACTGGTTCAAAAGCGGACCGAAGCCATTATTTCCCTCCAAGAAGAAAAAACCGACAACTTTCAAAAAACACTGGAATCTTTTGTCTCGTTGATTGAAGAGCGTGATACCTATACAGCCGGGCATTCTCAGCGTGTCGCTCATTATTCACGTATGATTGCAGAAAAAATGAAGTATCCGAGCCAAGAGTGTGATTTAGTTTATCGCGCAGGTATTTTACATGATATTGGAAAGATTGCTACACCTGATAACATATTACTAAAGCCTGGTAAATTGAGTGATTTAGAATACAAACTGATCAAAAATCATGTAATGGCCAGCTACAGTGCCTTATCAAAAATTCCAATGTATAAGGAGTTAGCTGGAATTATTATTTATCATCATGAGCGTTATGATGGTAAAGGATATCCACAAGGTAAAAAGGGAAATGAAATCCCTTTGTTGGCACATATTATGATTGTAGCCGATGCATTTGATGCGATGACAACGAATCGCATCTACAAGGGACGTAAAGATATTTCTGAAGCGATCAAAGAGTTAGGAAAATTGTCCGGCAAGCAGTTTCATCCGGATGTTGTTAAAGCAGCCCAAGAAGTGCTTATGGATATTACAATTTCAGAAACCGTAAATCAGCTCCCCTCTACTGAAACTGAAAAAGAACGATTCGCCTATTTTTACCGTGATCGGGTGACGGAAGCGTTCAATGAACAGTACTTTGACACGATCATCAGTAATAACTTCGCCTCCGAATATTTTTATATTAATGCTCTTTGTTTGCATAACTTTACCCAATATAATAAAAAATACGGCTGGAGTAAAGGGGACGAGTTTTTGTTTGAATTTGTCAATTATCTCTCTAGACAATATCCGTTAGTGTTGATTTTTAGAATACATGGAGATGATTTTATTCTTCTTAGTAAAGAGAGTCTTGATATTGATATAACGCAGTTTCAAGAATGGGAGAGTTTTAAGAATAGCAATGTCACCCTTGTCAAGTCAGAGATTGATCTACGAAAGGAGGAAGTCACGAGTTTTAAAATGCTTGAAAAATTTTTATAAATAAAACTTAAGTACACGCCAAAAAACCAAGAGCACCTATTTACTAAAACGTGTTATGATTCTTTCATCTCGCGTTAGGAGTCTCGCATGGAAACAAAATTTCAAAATGAACCGTTTAAAGCTTCACTGGATGCTAATAAAGAGTATTTGTACTGTACCTGTGGTTTATCAGCAACATTTCCATTTTGTGACGGAAGCCATGAAGGGACCGATAAAATACCCATTACATTTTCAGTCAAGGCCGATACAGACAAATGGCTTTGCCGATGCGGACGTTCAGGAAAAAAACCCTATTGTGATGGGTCACATCAGCAGCCTTAGCAACGTCAAGTAATGTTAGCGATGTTCTTTTGGGCTATCAAAAAAAAGTAGCTCACCCGAGTTAAAACCGATATCAACCCAATTATCTGTATATAGGCGTATGGCGACAACACCACAAGTGGGAATGTTTTCAATCGTTGTACCGCAAATTTCATTGACACATTCGGTAAATTCAGGATTGTGTCCAAATACTAAAAGAGTATCAACGCTTTGCGAGACATTACGTATAACAGACAAAATGGATTCAACATCAGATGCGTAGAGGGTGGGTTCATAATAGATTGAATTTTTCACATAGGAAAGCTTATGCGCCATTGCGATGGCCGTAGTTTTTGCACGAAGTGCCGGACTAGAGAGGATAAGATCGGGATGAATCCCTTTTTGTGAGAGTACTTCGCCCATTAAAGGGGCCTCCCTCTCCCCTCTTTTATTGAGTCCTCTTTCAAAATCATTCAAAAGTGGATTACTCCAGTCAGATTTTGCATGGCGGATAAGAAGAAGCGTTTTCATGAAGATCCTTATTTATTTCAGCGTATACCCTATTTTTGCTAGATTGCGCAGATTACTGTCATCCCCCATTTTTTTACGAATTCGGAGGATCAGATTTTTTAACGCCCCATCAGACATCTCCTCTTCCAAAATATTTGAAAATGTTGCATAAGTGACGACTTGACCGCGATGTGATAACAGCAGTTCTAAGGCATTAATCTCATTTTTAGTCAGTACCGTTTTTACCCCATTCGTATCGATAAAAGCTTTAGCAAAATAGTCATAAGATACGGTGTCGTTGATTTTAGCAATCAACATCCCCTGTGATTTCAGGCGATCAACGGCTAAATAAAGGACTTTTATGAGGGCATTAAACTCGATCGGTTTATGGATGTATTCTATGAGGTTGAGTTTGCACGATTCCAATAAATCTTCAGTCGCAATCGATCCTGATACAATGACGATAGGAACTTTATCATTACGTTTACGGATTATTTTCGCAACGTCAATGCCGCTAACCGTATCCATGTGTATATCGAGGATAACAACATCGATACGGTTATTTTCATAAATCGACAATGCCTTGTCCCCGTCACTTACCGCAAAGACATTTCCGACAACGAGTTGAAGCGTTTTCGTCGTAATTTCACGCAAATCGCTATTGTCTTCGGCATAGAGAACAGAGAGATTTTTAAACTCATTGATTTTAGTCATAATCTCTCCCTTTAATTTTGGTACTCAGTGGCGATTGTGGTAAATTGATCGATATTCGCCATAAACATATCCACTAAATCGGGATCAAAATGTCTCCCGCGCTCATTTGAGACAAACTCGATAATCTGCTCCATTGGCCATGCTTTTTTATAGACACGTTCACAGCTTAGCGCATCGAACACATCTGCCAATGCCGTAATACGGCCATAAATATGTATTTTATGGCCGCTTAAAGCATTTGGATAACCGCTACCATCCCATTTTTCATGGTGTTCATGCGCAATAATCGCAGCGGCTTGCAGAAGCGGTCTGCTAGAGTTTTTGAGTATATCATATCCAATAGAACTGTGTGTTTTCATCACCTCATATTCATCGAAATCGAGCTTACCCGGTTTAAGTAAAATAGCATCAGGAATACCGATTTTGCCGATGTCATGCATTGGAGAGCCACTATAAAGAAGACGGATCTCCTCCTCTTCTAATCCGTAGAGTTCTCCCAAAAGTTGTGCGTATTTGGCGACACGTCGGACATGGTTTCCTGTCTCATGTGAGCGCGTCTCCCCTACTTCACCTAACAATGAAAGCATTTCGTGCTGTGTTTGCCATATCTCATCGTTAAGATCAAAGAGCTGCGTAACATCGTTGCTGATACTGATAAAATCGATAATCTCTCTATTTTCATCCAAAATCGGCTTGATTGTCGTGTCGGTAATATAGTATCCGCCGTATTTTTTGAGGTTTTTAATCGTCCCGCTCCACGTTTGCTTGTTCAGAAGCGTTTCCCAAAGATTCTCATAAAATTCACTCGACATTTCAGGATGACGAAGAAGTTTGTGTCCTTGGACGATTATTTCATCAGCACTGTAACCACTTATTTTTGAGAAAAGATCATTGGTATAGATAATATTTCCTTCAACGTCGGTTTTAATCACAATACTAGAAATATCTACGACCTCTTTGTACTGTTCCAACAACGTCGTTTGGTGAAGTAAATCTTGTTTAAGTTCGGCAGTGAATTCGTGCACTTTACGCTCATTATAGATATTCTTCACCACTTCTAATAGTATGCGTATGATCTGTTCGGATTGAATCGGCTTGAGTAAAAATTGTGCCACTCCCAAATTAATCAGATCAAGAAGAGAACTACTGTCTTCACAGGCGGACGTGACAATAAAATGTTGTGACGCATTGATCTCTTTCATTTTTCGAATCATAACAACACCATTCATCTCTGGCATCAGGATATCGGTGATGACAATATCAAACGTGTTCTCTTCGAAAAGTGTTAACCCTTCACGTCCGTTGGGCGCTGTTATCACATTGGTAAATATACTCTCTAGCAACAGTGCTGTATTTGTCCGTATTAGGATTTCGTCTTCTACGTAGAGGACACTCATCCCTTTTGCATATTCTGAAAGCTGCTGAATCATCTCTTTAAACGTCATTTTTCTTCCTCATACGGTAATTTAATGGTAAAGGTTGTTGAATCTTCTTCACTGGAAACAGTGATAGCTCCATTACAATGCTCTTGAATAATAATTCGGCTCATATAAAGCCCAAGCCCCGTTCCGAAACTCTCATTTTTGGTTGTGAAATAGTGGCTGAAGAGTTTGTTTATCACCTCTTTGGCTATCCCACCCGCATTATCATGGACAGTGATAACACAGTATTTCCCTTCAGGGCGGGCACCGATCGTAATTACTCCCCTGCTCACCCTATTTTCAATGAATGCGTCAAGTGCATTTTTGAGTAACACGATTAGAACCTGGAGCACTTCATTGCGATAGCTATAGAGCATCGGATTGTGCAAATGGATATTTTCAATATGAATTGAATGGCTTTTTAGGGTATGATCAATCAGATTGAGGGCATGATCGATTAAAGAAACAACATTGAAATGTTCTTTAGGTTTATCAGGACGGAAAAAATCTCTGTAGTCTGAAATCGTTTGAGACAGATGAGAACTTTGCTGCTCGATTTTTATCATGTTTTGTATAAACTCAGTATCATTATCCTCACGTATCATCGCTTTTAGTCTCATTTGTGAGGTAATAGCATTAATGATCGCTAACGGCTGACGCCACTGATGGGCAATCATTGAAATCATCTCCCCCATTTGTGCCTGACGGGCATGCATCGTAAATAGTTTTTCTTCTTCCACTTTGCGCGTAATATCACGGGAAATTAGCAATAATTTATTCTCATCTTCCGAACCAAATCGTGAAAAAGTGAATTCAACAATTTTGACTATATCCAGATTTTCTTTCATCCGTAACATACACTTCGTAGAGGTAAATTCGCCGTTGTAAGCAATATTAATATGGTGATGGAGCGAATAATCATAACATTCAATCTCATATAACGTATCGAAGATGGATTGTCCGACGAATTGCTCTTTTGTTGTGTTGAACAGTTTGAGCGCCAGATCGTTGCAATCAACGACGTAATTATCGTTCAAGACAATGATTGAATCTTCGATAGATCCGAATATTGTCCGATAAAATGCTTCGCTCTCTTTTAGCTTCTCTTGCGTTTGTCGGAGGACTTTTTCGGCTGCTTTACGTTCACTTATATCCCGCGTAGAGGCGTATATATATTTTTTTCCGTCATCGGTGATTGTACGTGCTGTTACTTCGGCATCAAATGTGCTACCATCTTTTCGACGAAAAATCGTTTCAAATGCAGTTGGCTTGCTCGATACCGATTCCATCATACTACGAACCACCTCAGGCGATATTTTAGCTTCCCAATCAAATACAAATAATCTATTAGCGTCGGCGGCAGTGTATCCCAGCATCTCTAAAAATGAGAGGCTGCAATCGATCAGTTTCCCCTCCGTGTTCAAAATATGTATCCCGTCCGTAGCGGATTTCAATAACGTATCAAGCCATGCACGATTTCTTTCAATCAGTTTGGTTTGCGTTTTTAACAAGGAACGCTTTTTTATCAGCTCGACGATAACGTACAGCATAATCAAATACATAAATACCCCTATAATGGCAAATAGTATCGGGTATAGACTACTATTATAGGCATCAAAAGCGGTAGAACTTGAATAGTAGATATGCCATACACGACCTCCAATATCCAAGGTGCGGTGGCTATGATAAAGGGAGAGTGAACTGGAACTCTGCGGCGATTTGTAAAGGAGGTTATCCGAACGTCTCCCCTCTCCATCATAAATTTCAACGTCCAAAGTCGTATTGTTCGGGCTAATACTAGTAATAAGATCATTCATCCGAAAAGGGGCATAAACATATCCTAACAATGATTGGCGCCGATTTTCGACTGTGCTTAAACCTTCTAACTCAGCATAATAAGGGAGATACATTAAAACGCCCGCTTGAATATCCTTGTCAATCTCCTGTAGCAGATGAACTTTCCCCGATAATGCAGCATTACCCGTATCTCTGGCGCGCTCCATCGCCTCACGCCTAACAGGCTCAGAAAACATATCGTATCCGATAGCAGCCTGATTACGTTTATCGAGCGGTTCGAGATAGAGTATCGCCGTGTAGAGTTCTCTATCTCCTTTAGGTTTTAACTCAAACGAGGTCATCCCTTCATGGCGCAATTTTTCTTGAATAAACGCTATTTGATCAGGAGGGATTATCATCGAATATCCGATCCCCTGCATACCTGGATAGTAATCTTTTGGAGCGAGTGCTCTAATGAAATAGAACCAATCATCTCGGGTTACTTTATCACTCGCTTGGAAAAAACCAACGCCACTGTGCAGCGCATGCTCATACTGTCGAAGAGTGTATTTTAAAGTATCTTTATTTTCAGAAACATGATGTTCAAACTTGAGTTGTACTTGATTGTAAAAAAAGCGTTCCGAGAAAAACCAAACACCAAAAAGTATTAAAAGCGAAATAATAAAACTAACCCATGAAAAATATCGGCTATGAACAAACGCATTACTACTGATCTTCTCGCTTAAACGGATTTTGAATATATTTTTCATCGGTTGTATACCAGTATCATGACGTTAAAAAAAATCAATATCGCCACCCTCATCGGCTAAATCCGGACAAATCAAACTGATAATTTGTTGAATACTAAGGGTTGTAGGTTGATGAATATGATGGATATTTTTCATCGCCATACTCTCAACTGAAAATCGTTTGACGTAAAGATTTAGATCGATACAGATGGCATCGAACAGTGAGAGGATTTGTTCGGCCTTACTATCAAGTTTGACCAACAAATCCTCTTTCTGTAAAATAATAGAGGAGAGTTCCTTGAGGCTTTTTACCAATGGATCTAAAAATGGAGAATAGCGATAGAAAATATTGGAAAGTTTTGCAACATCATCACCTATTTTTTGAATATGGCCAATATGTTTATCGTCAACATAGAGTGAAAGTTCATCCGGTATTTCACTCAATATTTCAATCATCTCTTCACAATCATCGTTTAAGAAAACTACTTTTTCAGACTCATTCTCTTCATCTTTTGAAAAATATTCTTGAAACAGCTGTGATTGATCTTCGTTATTGTTCTGTGCATATATCATCCCCAACTGTGAGTTTTTAATTTCAACTGTCCGTAAATGTTTCATCAGTTTAATGGCGATTTTTTTATATTTTTTACGTTCTTCGTTTAGTTCTTCAAAGAGCTCTGCATTCATATTTTGTGAGGAAGCATCACGACACACCGGATAAATAATAGTCAACACCTCGTTAAGATTTATCGGTTTAAGGAGGAATGTATTTACCCCTTTACGCATCATATTAATTAATGTTGTTGGTTCATCGTGTGCCGAAATGGCAATAATCTTCTGTTCAGGATTGATTTCGCGCATTTGAAAAATCATCTCAATGCCATTTATACGAGGCATATTGATATCGGTTATAATAATATCGTACGTATCACGATTGTATTTTTCAATCCCCTCTTCACCGTTACACGCTAAATCAACTTTAGCAAATAACAGTCTAAAAATTACAGCGGTCTCTTCTCTCAGTGCATCATTATCTTCCACATACAATACGGCTAATTGTTTGGAATAGTTTTGTACTTCTTTGATGGTAATCATCTGTCTCCTCCAAAATTTCTCACACTTTTAACTTTTAATATCATAGTGTTTTAAAATCATAAAACAATCACAATAGACTATAATAGTTCTAAAATCCCTTTTGCGATAGCGTGCAGAGGAAGTTGTCTCTCCACCGCACCAAGATCAAATGCCACTTTTGGCATTCCGTAGACAACGCAACTTTCTTCATCCTGTCCTAATGTTCTGGCTCCGGCAGTGCGCATGGCTAAAAGTCCGCGTGCCCCATCACCTCCCATCCCTGTCAGGATAACACCGATGGCATTGGCTCCCGCAATTTTGGCAACGGAGTTAAAGAGAACATCCACGGAGGGGCGGTGCCCTGAAACTTTTTCACCGCTTCCGATTTCGACGTAGTAACGGGAGCCCGATCGGCGAACTACCATGTGATAATCCCCTGGTGCGATGAGTACGACCCCTGGAGTGATCGAATCACCATTACGGGCTTCTCGAACCTCCATTGCACACAATCCGTTTAGTCTCTCGGCAAACGGTCCGGTGAAATTGGAGGGCATATGCTGCACGATAATCGTCCCAGGAGCGTTACGTGGCAATCCAAGTAAGAGATCTTTAATCGCCTCGGTTCCACCCGTAGAAGCCCCTATTGCCAAAATTTTATTGGTAGTTTCTGCTAATGAAGTCGTATTGGCTTGCGAAATAGTGCTTAGATTTCTTTTCTGAACGCGTACTTTTGAGGCGACTTTTATTTTTGCGAGTAACTCATCACGCATCTCATCTTTACCATCATAGATATGAGAATGGGGCTTAGGAACAAAATCAACGGCTCCCGCTTCGAGCGCTTCGAGGGTTGTCTTTGCTCCCGATTGGGTCAACGATGAAACCATAATGACGGGAAGGGGCATATAGTGCATCAGCCGTTTTAAAAAGGTAATTCCATCCATCCGTGGCATCTCAACATCCAAACAAATGACATCGGGACGTAACTCAACGATTTTATCGCGTGCGATATACGCATCGGACGCCGTTCCTACCACTTCGATCATCGGATCAGAGCTGAGAATATCTGTTAAAACAGCCCGAGCCGTAGCACTGTCATCGACAATCAATACCCGTATAGCCATAACTATCTCCCTATTTCACAATCACTACGGGAAGTGTACTTTAAGAGCACCTTTCCCCGTTCTATATCAAATTGTATCTTGCGACCATTTTGACCACCCACATCTTCTGCAACAATAGCAATTTTATATTCATTTAAAATTTCTTTGGCCACCAAAATATTTTTTTGGCCAATCATCATTGTTTCCGTTGCCGTAATATTCATTGACGCACCGCCAAATATTTTTGCTTCTATCGTTTTGATAGAAGCGCCTCGGGAGAGCATCGACTCGATTAATTTTGGAATGGATATATTTCCAAATTTCGGTGATTGTAAGCCATTACCATTCCAAAATGGGAGTAAGTAATGGTTCATACCACCTATTCCAAGAGTCCTATCATACAAACATACGGCAACACACGAACCGAGAATCGTAGATATTGCAAAGGGAGAAGTGTCAACATGAATCTGACCGACATGGATAAATGTAGAGGAACCTTGAATCATTAGAGCTCGATTGCATCATCAAACGGTTCAAATAAGAATTCATTTGAACCAAACGCTTTCGAATCAGGAGGCATTGTGTTAAAAGGCAAAATAATCGTAAAAGTAACCGTTGTATCATCCGCATCATAATCAATACTTCCGTCAAGTAATTCACACAGTTCACGAGCAATACTTAACCCCAATCCTAATCCATGGGCACCTTCAGGTCCATGAGCGAAACGGGTAAAAAGCTGAGTTTTATATTCTACATTGGGTTTATACCCTTGATTCTTGATTGCCACTATTATGAAAGAGCCACTCTGAGCAATATTCACACTCACAACGCCATTAGCAATCCCATAATCACAAGCGTTAGCTAAAACATTTTTGAGAATAAGATAGAGTTTTTTTGGATCAGAGACGATAGGATCGCGCAAGCTACTCTCAACAGTGATCGTAATATTTTTAGCTTTAATTCGATATTTGAATCCTTTCATTGCCTCTTCCAAAAGAACTTTTGGATCAATTAAAGCATAGGTTATATGAAGTTTACCCCCTTCTATTTCAGAAGCTGCTAGAAGGTTTTGGATACGAGAGTCCAACAAAAGTGCCTCTTCGTGTATCAATTCAAAGATTGCCTCATGCGAATCACCACGGGGAGGAGCAAGATGAGGGATCATTCCTAGAAGTGTCGTCATTGGGTTATTGAGTTCACTGGCTATCAATGATAAAAAGCGTGATTTTGCTTTTTCACTTTCAATTAATTGTTTATTGAGATCTAATATTTTACGGCTTAAAAAGGCTATTTCATCCATATTACACTTCCATTTTCTTGATTAATACTATCTCTTCTTTTAAACAATTTAGTTTAGCATCAACCGCTTTTGATTTTTCCATCATATAGCGATTTTCAGTAGAAAATTTTTCACCTATTTTCTGCATCACTTCAATCTCGTGTGACGTTTGTTGTACCAAGGTTTTCAGCTGTGAAAAAATGACGCCAAATCCTGCTGATTCATCCTGACTTCCAGCGGCTTCGATAATACCGTAAATTTGAATATAGCCTAAATACATCATCTGCTGTTCCAATTGCCCCAGACATTTCATTACATCTTGAATTAAACGATCTAATTCACTTTGGAGTTGTTTCGATTTTTCCTCATAGTGGAGAACTAATGCACTCAAATCAGAAATGCGTTCAATTAGATCCGCAATTTGAATTACACTATTTTGAAATGTAACTTCTTTAATAAAATAGGAAAGCATCTCTGCTTGTAAACGCATCCCAGCAACCGAAAAAATAATTTCGTGTAACGCATGGGAGAATCGCTGTACGACCGAATCCATATCAGAAATTAGAATATCATTTTCTTTGGCATTGAAACGAATATCACGCGCCAGTACCCCAAATGTTTCTCCGCCATGTTCAACTTTATACGACGAAACAGAGGTGTTCAACGATAGAAAGACAACATCACGTGCCAGTTCACGCAATTTAAGCCCTTTTTCTTCAAATATCGATTGAACTTGGGTAAAAAATTCTATTTTTTCAAACCACTCATCATACTGCTCCATCAGTTCTAGGCTATGCGTATACGCTACTTTAAGTTTTTCTAATGAGGGGGCAGTTACGTTATAATTTTCATTAATAATAACGTTAGAGATATTTTTTTGTCTCTCTTTCAACTCTTGTAGGAGTGCATCAATCATAAATTTATCATAATTTTCATATCCAAGAGAATGTAAGAGTTCGGGTAAAGCTCTGCCACTCTCCTCCATCCCATCCTTGCTTTCAGTTAAGAGTAATTTAACGTAGAGCTCTCTTGCAGCAGCAAATAGTTTGTTGTTTGGTTTAATACGAATCGAAATATAACGATCACCAAGAGGGAATACGGCGGCTAAAACCCAATAATATCCTCCCTCTTTTGTCTTATTCTTTACATACGCAACAATCGGTTTTCCAGCATTTAAATACTCCCAAAACATTTTAAAAATAATCTTAGGCATATCAGGATGGCGGATAATGTTGTGAAATTGCCCAATGAGTTCTACTTGTGTATAACCACTAATCCGGACAAACACTTCATTTCCTGAACGGATTGTACTATCCTTATCGGTAATTGAAAAGAAAAGTTCATCGATACCAAACTTGGCTTCTTTCGTAATGGCGTAATCTGTGTGCTCCACTTTTAGCCCCTTATAAACGTTGATAAATCGAAGAACCCAAAAGCTTTAGGCTGTCACGATGAGTTGTTAGTGATTCTGAACTTCCCAAAAATAGAGGCGCTCCTTTAGGCAGTACGGTAGTAAAACGGCGTATAAGCTCATGACGTGTAACATCATCAAAATAAATCATGACGTTTCGACAAAAAATCATATCAAATTGATTTTTGAAAAAGAATGGATCTGTCACCAAATTGTAAAGACGAAATAAAACTTTCCCACGTAAATGGGGTGCTATCTGATACGTCAACCCTTTTTCTGTTTTTATTTTATCAAATGCACGGTGGAAAATTTCTACGGGAAGGGACTCCACTTGCTTGGCATCATAGTTCCCTTCAATTGCTTTTGAGAGTACTTTAGCTGATATATCGGTTGCCAAAATCTTAATATCCCATTGCTCAAAATCGCTCAAATGGTGTTGCAAGAACATCAAAATCGTATACGGTTCTTCTCCGCTCGAACACCCTGCCGACCAGATACGAATTTTTTTCTCCCGCTTTGACGCAATGAGTGCTGGCAAATACGTTTCTAGCCATTTCCACTGCGCCCCTTCTCGAAAAAATGAGGTGACGTTGGTCGATATGGCACTCACAAATAATGCGAGTTCATCCCCTGAGAGATCGTTTACTAAGAAATCATAGTACGCTTTGAAAGAGGTGAGGTTCAGTTGGTTCAGCCGTTTATTTAGCCGTCCTTTGATAAGGGTAGTTTTTTGGTCTGAGAGAGAGATTCCCACTTTTTCGTAAATATAACGACGAAAAAGGGAGAATTCTTCAGGCCGAAGCTCAATTTCCACCATTGCTTACCTCAATCAACGGACGGAGTTCATCAACATTGAGGATCAAAGCAATATCACCGCTGCCCAAAATTGCACCCCCTGTGATCTCCTTGAGTTTCGCCAACGATTTACCCAGTGGTTTAATAACCACTTGTTGACGCCCGACGAGTTCATCCACCATAATGGCGATCCGCCCTGCTTCGGTTTCAACGCATACGAGTATCCCCTCCCACGGTTCAATTCGCTGTGTCGGGAGATCAAATACATCACTCAAGCGTACCACAGGGATATGTTGCCCCCGCATACTGACGAACTCCCCTTGTCCTTTGAGAACATGGACGATTTCCCGCTCCGGTCGGAACGACTCGACGACGCTGAGTGTCGGAATAATATAGATCTCGCCTGCGGTTTGTACCAACATACCATCGATAATGGCCAAAGTGAGAGGGAGAACCATTGATAAGGTTGTCCCCTCCCCCTCTTTGGACTCCACTTCAATCTTACCACGCAGTTTTTCAATCGAGGTTTTTACAACATCCAGACCTACACCGCGACCCGAGAGGTCACTGATCGACTCAGCAGTAGAGAACCCCGGTTGCATAATGAGACCGAAGATTTGGCTGTCAGTGAGATTTTCATCCCCCGTGATGATACCGCGCTCAATCGCTTTACGAACTACTTTTTCTTTATCGATTCCCCGTCCGTCATCGCTGACACTGATAACGATACTGCCGCTCTTATGGTACGCGCGCAGCGTAATCGTCCCCTCTGCTTTTTTACCGATACTTAGACGCTCTACTTCATCCGTTTCGAGACCGTGATCGATCGCATTACGGATGATATGGATCAGAGGATCCGAGAGAGAATCGATCATTGTTTTATCAATTTCGGTCTCTTCTCCCAAAACATTGAGATGAAGGGCTTTTCCTGTCTTTTTCGAGGTATCACGGACAACCCGTTTCATCTTATCAAACGTATCGCGAATAGCGACCATCCGTAAGCTCATAACCCGATCTTGTATCCGTTTGGTAATTTTAGAGAGGGTTTCGATGGCGCGGCTGATTGATTCGTCTTCAATGGCACGAATTTTCTCATTTTGGGCAATAAAATTCTGAGCAATTACCAGTTCACCGACGGAGTCGAAGAGTTCATCGAGTTTGAACGTATCGATACGGATGGTTGATTTAGCAGTGCTAAGTGGTGTCGGTGAACTGGGTGCATCCGTTGCAACCGATTTTGGAGCCACTTTTTCAACCTCTTTGATGATTTCAGGTTCTTTGATGATTTCAGCTTCTTGTATTGCACGTGTTGATTCAATTTTTCGGACACTATATTCATGATCAAATAAAAATTCGAAATTTTCACTGACTTCCTCACTATTTTGTGGTGTTAAAAGGATAACACCGACGTGTCCAATTACATTTTCATCACAGCTAAAGGATTCAAGTCTCTGGACATTTTCCATATTCAAAAAGCTTTCCAACGATATCGCTTTCTCTTTTAAAAGTCTTAAAAAAAGTAAATGGTCAAATCCCCGTTTGTAGGCATCACGATCCAGTCTCAAATCAATGCGGTATAGATTTAAACCATTTTCCTGTGACATTTGCTGAAGCTGAATGCTATTTAAAATAGCAGCTTCAAACTCTTCCTCATTGCTTAAACCAAATTCCGATGCCAAATCCATCATCACCACCGGTGCAGTAAAAGGTTCTGGCGCAACATTTGAGTCTCCGTTGCGCTTCGATGAGATCAACTCTTTGATTTTTCCCAAGTACGTATCATAATCGCTAGGTAAATCGGGAAGTGCATCAAGTTCGCAATTCATCACCTCTTTGATGACATCAACACTTCCGACAAAAAGTTCGAGATGGTGCTCTTCAACCTCTTCTTTGGTACTGCGGTAGTGATCAAGAACATCTTCAAAATGGTGAACGAATTCGCCTAGACGGGTAAATCCAAAGGCATTGGCATTTCCCTTGAGTGTATGTACCCCTCGAAAGATTTCATTTAATAGGGCAAAATCAGCAGAATTTTCTTCGAAACGGAGAATATCGACATCCAGTTTCTCAATAATCTCCCCGGCCTCTTCGATAAATATCGCTTTGACTTGTTCTTGTTTAGTCATGACCCATCCAATGCAGTGTTCCATAAACGTCCGTAGCACTTATCCCTCTCTCTAAAAAAGGGATGGTTATTTCCGGACGGGTTCGTTTAAGACTCACCAATAGAGCCAATAGTGCGCTGACTTTGAGGATGCTACCCTCTTCCACCTCGATCGTCTCAATATACTCGATACGAGGTCGAACGAATTGTTCAAATTCGCGTACCTCTTCCATAGACATATTCAAAGAGATTGTTAATGCGTCTCCATCGAACTGCATTTAAAACTCTTTCAAATCGTCTTCATGCAAAGGGAAAATATCATCGGCTTTAGATGAAATCGGTTTACGTGGAGGCTGTACCGGTTTACGGCGTGCGACTACGGGAGTTGGATCC
>JAPLGM010000015.1 GCA_026390165.1 Campylobacterales bacterium | reverse complement strand
GAGACGATTTCCCACCGCTAAATCGCGTCGGAATTTTTAGCGTTTCTTCCGAATACTCACCGTTGAGCCTTCCGAATCATTTCCGTCGCACCTTCCGAATGTTCACCGACGCGCTTTCCGGATGTTTCCGACGTCAGCACCCATATATTGAGATGCTTTTTTTGCTCTTTTGTATTCTTCGAATTGAGAGGTTTCCATTGTTCACCTTATTTTGTAAGATAAACTTTGAAGCTTCAAAGAGATATTGCTACCTTTTGCGTTTAAACACTGCTATTAAATCACTTTAGATTTTCACAAAACAAGAGGTATTTTAAGGGGGTGTTTTGTGATAGGTATTTTATTCGTCCAACTTTTCACATTGTTCGATAGTTTGTATTTGTTTAACGACAGAATAAAAAAGTTCTTCATGTTCAATATTAAACCCATGTAAAAAAGGCTGTCTTTCAATCATTTCTAAACATTCAGCCTCTATTTCCGCTATCACTTTTTTTGCTTCTTCTTTTTTATCAGTAGTTAAAATTTTATATAGCTCTAACCTTTTTATCAGTGATTGTGTCTTTAAATAGTTCTCTTCTGTAACACATAAGCACTCATAGTTTTTCAAAGGATATGCTGTAACTACAATTGATTCTAAATTATCTAATGTTATCTCTTTTGAGCCATTAATGATGGATTCATTGCCAAGGTAACGTCTAACCATTTCGAAATAAAATTTTATTGCTTCTCTGTAGGATTTAACATCAATCTCGTATTCTTTTTTATCTTCTACCCTCAAAACTTTTGCTTTCATGTCGAAAATTTTTAAAATAAGTTCTTTCAGTTCTTGGGACAGTCTTGTTTCCTTGTTTTTGTAGCCTTTTTTGTTAATGGTATCTAATACAGTGACAACTTCATTAAATAATAAAACTGGATATTTGGAAGATTGCTTTTTTAGACTTTGAATGAATGGCTCATTGAAATAGTGTCGATAATTTTCTAAATCATACTCATTAAAATATTTTGTATCTCTAATTTCCAAAAGCTTTCTAAATTCCATCTCAAAACTGCATTTTTTTATGTGTTTGGCACATAGTTTAATGGCATCCAAAAGATTTTCAGTATCTCTTTTTTGGACTTTTTCATTGCTTTTATAATACTCGTAAATTATCTTTGATACTTCAAAAAATCCTTTTATGTCAACCTCATACTTATCATCGATTTTAAAATTTACTCCTTTGCCTTTTTGATCTTTTATGAACGATTCAATGGCTTTTATTTGGATATTTGTTAGATATGACTTTATCTTTGGTATGTGAAAGCCTCTACTTATATCACTGTCTAAGATAGTATCTCTAATAAATACTTTCATCTCTGTTGTTGTGTTATTCATTCCTTTATCCTCTTCACCTCATCAAGATAATCCGCCCACCATTGCATAAGCCCTAAACGTTCTTTTGTGTATTCGGCGTGATTATAAGCTCCTTTAACTTTGTTACTCTCGACGTGAGCTAAACATCGCTCTATTACGTCCGTATGGTATCCGTGTACGGTTATGTTCTCATTCGCTATGGTGCTAAGTGTGTGGGCGTAATGTTTCAATCACTGCTTTTACTTGTTTCGTAATCGGTACAGTATGGGGCTTTTTCGTTTTCATTTTTTCGGCGGGAATAATCCACTCATTTTTTTCTAAATCAAACTCATCCCATTGGGCAAAGCGGATATTGTAAGGGCGTTGAGCGGTGAGGGTAGCTAATTGTAAAGCACTCTTCACGATTATTTCACCGTGGTAATCGTCTATCGCATTTAAGAGTATTCCCACCTTTATAGGGTCGGTGATCGTCGGCATATTGGTACGCTCTATTTTTCCGATTACAAAGCGTTTATCAATATCGGCGGTAATGTTATGAGGGGTGATTTCACGGGTGACGGCATAGCGGTACACTTGGGAGATAATATTAAGGGTTCTTAGTGCGGTATCGGCTTTGTTCGCTAACTTCAATCTATCTAAACACTCGATTATCATCATACGGGTTACGTCATTGATCGGCTTTTCTCCTATGTAGGGGAAGATATGATTTTCAAGCCGTGCGAGTTTAAGAGAGTGATAGCGGGGTACAAGTTCGCCCGTGATACTGTCGATAAATTCCCGTGATACTTTTTCAAAGGTGTTTAGTGAAATGACGGCTTCGGCTTTGGCTTCTTCCTCTTGGATTCGCTTTTGCTCTTTAAGCTCTTGTTTCTCTCTGATCGGGTCGATACCGTTTATAACTTTCGCTTTGAGTTCGTCACGTTTCGCTCTTGCTTTTGATAGTGACGTCGCGGGGTAGGCTCCTCCCGTTGTTTTTTTTGCTTTGCCCTCAACGGTATAACGTATTTCCCAAACTTTGCGCCCATCGGGTTTTATATTGAGCTGTAAGCCGTTTCCGTCGGGTAGGGTGTACTCTTTTTCTTTGGGTTTAGCGTTTTTAATAGCCGTATCGGTGAGCGGTGTAACCTGTCTATTCGCCATAATTTACCCCTAATTAATGTACCTTTTTTAGGTATTGATGAGATACATTATACGAAAGTACATTAAAAAGTACATTAATAATATGGATGTGGTTGTATCAGATAAATACGTATTAGAGGCTAAATAGCGTTAAAAGTGCCTATTTAAGGGGTTTGTGTTTGTCTTTTTGGATTGTATTAGAGGGGATTAAATTGATGTGGTGGCGGACGAGGAGAGATTCGAACTCTCGGTACCGTTACCAGTACGTCTCCTTAGCAGGGAGGTGGATTCAGCCGCTTTCCTACTCGTCCGTATATCTTGAAGAGGGCGTAATTATAGTCAGGCTTAGATAACAAGTACCTTAAAGAGACAAAAACAACCCTAAGCGAATTAATTACGACATCATTATGAGGCAGAGGGGTTGTAAGAGATTAAAAATGCTTCAAATGCTTTTTCATCCAGTGGTCGAGCATACCGATACCCCTGCCCTTGCATACATCCAAACTCTTTTAAAAATTCCGCTTGCCCCTCTTTCTCAATCCCCTCAGCAATAGTCTTAAATCCAAGAGCATCTGCCATTGCAATAATTGCTTTGACAATGGCAGCGTCTCGATCACTAAAGGGGAGCTCTCGAACAAATGATTGGTCAATTTTAAGCTTATCGATGGGAAAAGCTTTAAGATAACTCAGACTCGAATATCCCGTACCAAAATCATCAATCGCAACCTCTATTCCCAACTTTTTCAACGCTATCAGTTTCTCCCCAAACTCAATTGGATTGCTCATCATGACACTTTCTGTAATCTCCAATTCTACATACTGAAGTTCCAAAGTACTTTCGGTAATAATACGACAAAGGGTCTCTACCACATCGGAACGTTCGAACTGTTTACCTGAGACATTAACGGATATTCTCCCTGGAAACAGACCCTTTTCCTTCCATCGCTTTATCGACGTGCACGATTGGGCTAACACCTCTTCACCTATGGGGATAATGAGATTATTACTCTCCGCGAGAGGGATAAACACATCCGGACGAACAATTCCCAATGTAGGATGTTGCCATCGGACCAATGCTTCTGCTCCAATAAGGGCACCCGTTAAAAGATCAATTTGAGGCTGATAATAAACAACAAACTCCTTCTCATCTATCGCACGACGAAGCTCCCGCTCCATCAATACCCGTTCTAGCAACTTTACACTCATTTCCTGTGTAAAAAAGCAATAATTACTCGTACCGGTTTCTTTTGCTCGACGTAGTGCAATATCGGCATTTTTTAATAGGATTTCGCCACTCTCACCATCATCAGGATAAAAGGTAATTCCAATACTGACACTTAGTTTCAAAGCCCCTGAAACTGTCTCGATTGGCTCATTAAAAAGATTCATAATCTGCTGTAGAGTACGTTCACATTCACTAAACTCTTGAATCTCTTCAATGAGAATAACAAACTCATCACCACCGACTCGGCTGATAGTATCTTCATGACGAATCAATCCTCCCATCTTAAAAGCCACTTGCTTGATAATAAAATCACCTACGCCGTATCCATACGTTTCATTAATATCTTTAAAATTATCAATGTCTACATACAACACAACAATCTTTGTTTTTTCACGCTGTGCCCGCTGTATAGAATGTTCGAGTCTGGCACGCAAAAGAAGCCGATTAGGCAAATTGGTTAAAGCATCATAATGGGTCATTCGCTCAAGTTCCCGTTCTGATTTTTGAATTTTAGTTATATCTTCTCCTGATGAAAAAGTACCTGTTACCCTTCCGCTTGGATCTCTCAATAACGCGTTATTCCATGCAATGATTCGCTCTTCACCATTCTTGCTTTGTACATTATTTTCATAATGTTCTATCATCTCTATTTCTCCCTCAACAATGGAGGTAAAGAGGGCTTTGGTTCGTCCAGCATGCTCTTTTGCCACAAAGGTATCGAACCAATCCTTCCCTATAGCTTCCTCTTTCGTTATCCCAAGTATCTCGCATCCCTTGGGGTTAAGAAGGAGAACTTTTCCCTCTCGATCCAATGCCAAGCACATCACCGATGCAACCTCCAAATAGAGTCTGCTTTTTTCCTTTTCCAACTCTATCGCGTGGTTTAATGACAAAGAAAGTTCTTCACTTAATCGTACTAAATCACTTACATCATTTAAAAAAAGTTTCATAACAGGTTGATTATTAACCTCTGCTTCCATCAATGTTAGCTCATAAATGCGTCCGCTAACCTCAATGCGCTCGTGCTCAACACCACGATACACTCTAAACGATTCCATTATACGATTCCAATTCTCCAGCCCAATCATGCCAGAGACAGGATCATCTATTTTTACTTGAAAAGTCAACATCGCTTCAGCATTCAACCATTTGATAATCTGAGTATTCCCTAAATCAATAATTTCACAAAAAGCAATCCCTAAAAGATTATAAGTAGCCTTAGCGTCACGAAGTTTCCCTTCTAGTTTTACTTCAAGTGTCGTGTTGTAGCTTAATACCAAATCTTTTTCATTCAGAAGATAGAGATCCTCATCCCCCCTTACAATGATATGATGGATATTTTTTTCCCTCATCAATTTAATGGTATCATGAATTTTCCCCCCTATCCCAACACTAATAATAGGAGCCTGGATACAGGTAGAAATTAATGTACTATTTGAAATTTTTTGATATACCAATTTCACAATATCTTTTTCGGTCACAACACCAACGGCTTGGTTCTCTCTCATCACGACGAGTGCATCGCGATGTTCATCCTGCATTCGTCGAACAGCTTCTTGTACTGTTGCAGTATAGTCTATCGATATTGCACGATTTCGTATATGAAGACACTGAAAAATTTCATCAGTAGTATAAATATTAGTTTCATAATAACGGAGGATATCGCTTTGAGTAAGTGTAGCGACATAGTGTTTATTTTCATCAATCAATACAATACGGCGTATCTCATAATCAATCATCATCTCTACTGCCATATCAACAGGACGATCATTATGAATCGACACAATAGTATGTGTCACAAAATCAATCGCCTTGTTCTCTCGCGAAATACCAGACGCATACAGTTCTATAATATCTTGAAGGGTCAATATCCCCATCACTATTTTGTTATTGATAAGAACAATATGGCTCAGCCCTTCGTGTTCCATCCGCTCAATTGCATCATTTAACGTTGCTTCTATATTTAATTGATCATTACAAAAAGCGACAAGATCACTCAATAACATACAGATTCCTCAGCTGAAATGATAGATTATACCGTCATTTCATACATAATTGGAAATTCTTAAGTAGCCCGAAAAAATAGCTTAGGAAAGGATAGTTATTTGTTAAAAAAAAGTTTCTGTGATTAATTTAAAAGTGTGGCTCCGGATACTGGATTCGAACCAGTGACCAAGTGATTAACAGTCACCTACTCTACCGCTGAGCTAATCCGGAATAAAAAAAGAGAGTTTCAAAAAGTGTGGCTCCGGATACTGGATTCGAACCAGTGACCAAGTGATTAACAGTCACCTACTCTACCGCTGAGCTAATCCGGAATACTTATGAGGGCGTGATTATAGTATTCTTTCCCTTAATTGTCAAGATTTTAGTGCTCTTTTAGATCGTTTTCTTTCAAAATTTTTAAAAGGGAGGTAAAAAATGATATTTGATCGTTCTACAGAGGTTATTTTCCCTTCATCCAATAATTTTTGAAACTCATTTTTGGAAGTTGTATCAAAAAGGGTATCTATATCATCCATCGTTAGGGGACGTTTATCGAGTGTACTGAGTATCTCATTACGTGTATAGCGTGAAGGGGTAGCTGATGCATGGGTACGTGAAACGATATGAATGGGAAGGCTTGGATCAAACTGCTGCGAAAGAGTGTAAAGTTCATAAAATTCTAATCCCTGCACAGGATAAGCGGGTGGGCGATCAATAGTTCCGATGTCTATGCGTTCACACTGAATATCGAATAATGCACGGTTAAGTGCGGTAACTTCCTCTAGCGTATCATTGACTCCACGAACAAAGAGAATCTCAATAAAAAGCTTACCGTGATAGAGGTGTGAAAAACGCTGGATAGCATTAATAATGGTTGAAATCTCTATCCCTTCGGCTGGACGATCTATTTTTTTGAACGTTTCAGCAGTTGCGGCATCGAGGGAAAGTTTGACTTGATCAAGTTTTAGAAGAGTAGTAAAAACGTGTTCATCACTCAAAGAGGCACTGTTGGAGAGGATGAGAGTCTTCGTAGAGCCTTTGAAACACTCAATCGCATCAACAAGCTGATCAAGATAGGGATACATTGTCGGCTCACCGTTGGCAGTGAGGGTGATAACATCAATAGCGGGATGATTGAGTAAAGCCTCTTTTAAATCTTGAATCATCTCATTTATGGGTGTCACCATCTGCTGATGCATAACAGCTTGCATAGGAGCAAGCTCACAGTAAAGACAATCAAAGTTGCATTGTTTGCCGGAGCTTGAGAGATCAATCCCAAGAGACACACCAAAACGACGTGAATGGACAGGTCCGAAGATGGTAGACATAATTAGTCTTTTTTACTCACACGTTGACATTCACGGACGAAGTGTTGTGCATTTTCAACGGGAACATCAGGAAGAATCCCATGCCCTAAGTTGAAGATGTGACGCGTCCCACCCATAATTGCTTGAAGCTCTTCTACCGAGGTTGTCGTCTCCTCTTTGGAGTACAAGCGGCATGGCTCCATGTTTCCTTGGAGAACATAACGATCACCCAACTTATCTTTTGCCAACGCCATTGGGGTGCTCCAATCAACACCGAAAACATCAAAATTTCCATAGACGTGATCTAAAAATGCAGGAACCCCTTTGGGGAACATAATGACAGGAATATGGGGGTATTTTTCTTTTAAATACTCCGCAATTTCTACCATGTAGCTCCACGAAAATTCATCATACTTACTAGGTTCGATTGCCGCTGCCCAGCTGTCAAAGATTTGGACGACATCAATCCCTGCAAGGATCTGTTTTTCCATATAAAGTTTGACCACTTCGGTCACTTTTCGCAAAATCTTATGGAGAAGTTCAGGATTGGAATACATCATTTTTTTACAAATATTGTAGGTCTTTGTCCCCTGACCCTCGATCATATAGGTTGCAAGTGTCCACGGTGCCCCCGTAAAACCAATAAGTGCTTTTTCATCGCCACGTGCATCGAGTTGTGTTCTTAAAATTTTGATTGTTTCATAGACGTAGGTAAGTTTTGAAGCCGCTTCATCTCCACCGGTCAGTGCATCTAAATCCTCTTGGGTTGCAATGGGGCTTTCAAAAACGGGACCTTCTCCTTTGATAAAATCAAGCTTCATCCCCATCTCATTGGGAACGACCAAAATATCACTAAAGAGGATAGCCGCATCGACTCCGACAATATCAAGCGGTTGAATGGTGACTTCTGCTGCCATATCAGGGGCGTGGCAAAGGTTGAGGAAATTACCCGCACGCGCGCGTACTTTCATATACTCAGGGAGATAGCGTCCCGCTTGGCGCATCATCCATACGGGTGTGTGGGGTGTCTCTTTTCCAAAACACGCATCGACAAATAGTTTACTCATGATGACCTACTTTACTTAAGAAATAGAGACCGACAGAAACAGCGGTAATAGAGAGGGCGAGGTAGAACAACTCTAACGCACCAGTAAACTCGGTGTGTCCCACTTTTTGAAAAAAACCAACGACCAAAACCATTACAATAACTTTGGAAATTTTATCTTTCAGCTGATCGAGCGAATGGACGGCTAACAACTGATTTTCTTTGCCATGCTCATCTTTTGCTGCGTCGATATCGGAGATAAAAAGCTCATACAGACCAAAAGAGAAGATAATCATAATGACACCAATGAGGTATAAGTCAACAGCCCCGATGATACCGCCAACTACTTCTTCATGAAAATGTTCTGGATGAGCATGAGTAGCGTAGCTATTTATCACATAAGAAGCTGTACTGTAGACATCAAAACTAGCAACGGCAAAGAGTAAAATTGCCCCTACTAGACCAAAAATTACGGCGAGAAGAATAATGAAGCGTGAACTCCACAATCCATGCTCAAACCATTTTTCGATGAGATTCATCTTAGTTTCCCTGCATCTCTACCCATTTTTGGGCAATACGAACAGCGTTGGTAGCTGCACCTACACGAAGGTTATCGGCGACAACCCATAAATGAAGGACATTTTCACGATACAAATCATTACGGATACGTCCGACAAAAGTTTCATTTTGATCCATACACAGTGATGGCATCGGATAAATACTCTCTTCTGGGGTATCTAAAACGATGATATTAGGGGCATTGCGCAACAGCTCGCGTGCTTCATGGGCATCAACAGCACCATCAAAAGTAAGGGTAAGGGTTTCGGCATGACCGCGCAAGGTTGGGATACGAACACATGTTGCACTCACTTCGATATCTTTGTGCATAATTTTCTGAGTTTCATTCACCATTTTGAGCTCTTCTTTGGTGTAGCCCGTATCGGTAAAAGAGTCAATTTGGGGGATAGCATTGAGGGCGATTCGGTGAGGAAATTTTTTTGGTTCAGCATCATCGAGTTTGAACGCAAAAAAGGCTTGCATTTGCTCAACGAGCTCTTCCATTGCCGACTTACCTGCACCCGACGTCGCTTGATAGGTACTGACATCAATGCGTTGCAAATCGTAGGCATCATCGAGAGGCTTAATGGCTTGTACCATTTGAATAGTAGAGCAGTTTGGATTGGCAATAATTCCACGGTTACGCCATTGCGCAATGTCTTCAGGGTTTACTTCAGGAACAACAAGGGGGACATCCTCGAACATTCGGAAGTGACTCGTATTGTCAATCACCACAGCACCTGCCGCTGCTGCATACGGGGCGAACTCTGCTGATATGTTTCCACCCGCGCTAAAGAGGGCAATCTCGATGTTCTCTTCGTCAAATATGGTCGCAGTAAGCTCTTGAATAGGGATCTCTTTATCATGGAAAGAGACAGTTTTCCCGAGGCTTCGTGCACTCGCTAATGGGACAAGCTTTGCAAGAGGAAAATCAATCTCCTCCAACACACGTAAAATTTCTTCACCGACAGCACCGCTAGCACCAACAATTGCGACGTTATATTGTTTCATAGACATTTCCTAAAAGTGGATAATAATTTCGCGATTATAGCGTCTTAAGGCTTGGAGGGGATTGAAAGTTTTTATCCCGTTCGTCCAAATCCTCGCGCCTCTAAGAAAAGATCTTCGACCCCGATAGATGGTCCATCACTGAGAATTGCTGCACGTTCAACGACAGAGATCAATTCACGAATATTTCCTGGCCATTGATAAAGCTGTAGAACAGATTTGGCATCCTCATCAAACTTTTTGGGGGCGAAGTTATACTGAATGCAGTTTTGTTCTAAAACAGCGTTTGCGATAGTAAGAATCTCTTCTCGTCGCTCACGTAAAGGGGGAATGGAGAGGGGGATGGTATTAAGGCGGTAATAGAGATCCTCACGAAATCTCCCCTCTTGAATATTGTGTTGGAGATTGGCGTTGGTAGCGGTAATGATCCGTACGTCGATTTTGATGCTCTTTTGCGAGCCCAGTCGCCGTATCTCTCTCTCTTGCAGTACCCGTAAAAGTTTAGCTTGAAGCGCATAAGGCATCTCGGCAATCTCATCGAGAAAAAGGGTCCCCCCATGCGCTAGCTCAAATTGCCCTATTTTAGCCTCAGTTGCATCGGTAAAAGCCCCTTTTTCAAAACCAAAAAGTTCGCTCTCGATCAAATTATCAGGGATAGCTGCCATATTGATAGCAATAAAAGGTTTGTCAAAACGGGACGATTTTTCATGAATATGAGAGGCGAATACCTCCTTGCCGACTCCACTTTCCCCCAAGAGCATGATACTTGCATCCGTGCGCGCTGCTTTGTCCACATAGGAGAGAATTTTTTCTAATGCGGGGGAGGTTCCTGAGAACGATTTTGACGTAAGGGGTGATGCAAGAGAAGATTTTATCACTTTTTGTTGTACTGTAGCACTGCGCTCGATGGCAGCAATAAGGGTTTCGATTTCGAATGGTTTAAGGAGAAAATCTTTAACTCCAAGCTGTATCGATTCTATGGCACGCGTAAGGGTGGCATTGCCCGTAATAAAAATGATCTCATATTTTCCATTAAGGGTTTTGGCAAACTCGATCCCATCCATCCCCGGCATATTAATATCACTGATAATAAGTTCAAAGGTTTCATCGAGCTTTTTAAGGGCATCTTTAGGGCTTTTAAAGGTATGAATCTCATACTGAGGATACTCACTCATCGCAATTTCAAGCGATTTTCGCATATTAATATCATCCTCAACGATCGCAATTTTCATTAACGCACCCTCTTTATTTTACTAAAGTAATTCTAGCACTCTCATCATTAAACTCGACTGCATAGCAGTGGGTAGGGAGGGTAAGGGTATCGGTTGAATTGTGCATTTGCGTCCCTATCATTTGATGGCTTTGTATATTAAGTGATTGTTGGGATGCAAAAGTAAAAAATTCTTCTTCATGCTGCCGTAACGTCACATCTAAAAGTTCATGGGGTTGGCGAGAGAGGAGTATAAAATCATTTGTTTTAATCCCATGGCAGGGAGTCATAGATTTGGAAATGGAGAGTGTCTCATGAAAAGCTTGTGCATCGTGGGTAGAAAATCGATACCCGATATAATAATCGTCCCCAAGTAGTGCTGATGCAGCGATAAAGGTTAAAACTGAGAGTAAGAGAGGACGATTTCGAGTTCGACTTCGCACAAACCGTCTTTAAACGTGGTATCTACTATATTCGCACCACGTACCATAGCATCGACAGAGGTGCTAACAGTGGAGCGTTGTAGCATCATATTCTTAACAGTATCTTGCCCTTCAACATGAACACCCATAATTCGTTCGGCTATCTGACGGTATCCATCTGCAAGGGCTGCCCGTTTTGCTAAAGCATACGCTTGGGCAGGGGAAGCCGTTACGGTAGGGGCAACCCCTTGCCCAAACACAGTGACAACGACCAATTTTTGAGATGCACTCAAAGAAGGCTGGACACAATTGCCGTCCGTTCCACTGTAAACACAATGCACCTTAGGCGTATCTGAGGAGAATGCGCCAGCATACAAAGAAGATATGCTCAGGATAAAAGCTAAAAATAAAGAATATTTCATTAAAATATATTTCCTTTAGTAAGATAAACTAGTAGTTAATTCAAGCAAATACTATTCCAAATCTGGTATTCCGTCATTCTCTTGGGCCTCATCCTCTTCGTCCTCTTCTTTTTTCGGACAACGGGAGATACTTTTGACATCATCCCCTTTGATGATATAAACACCGCTGGTGTTACGTCCTGATTTCGCGATGGTTTGCATATCGACACGAATCATTTTGCCAGCTTTAGTAAGTGCCATCATATCCATCGTCTCATCAACCATAAGACAACCCACAACGGTAGTTCCCGTTTTATTATTGAGTTTCATGGCGATAACACCTGAACCTGCACGGTTTGTGAGGCGATACTCCTCAGCAGTCGTACGTTTACCAATCCCTTTTTCACTCACCATAAGGATCTCTTGTTCGTCATTTTTGATGATATTGGCATCAACAACAACGTCCCCTTCGATTTTGAACTTGATCCCACGAACACCGCGTGTACTTCGCCCTTGGTCACGGGTTTTTTCGATTTCAAATTTAATACACTGCGCGAACTTGGTAACAATAAAGAGATATTTTGTCTCTTCGTTTGCAATGTACGCGGTGATCAGTGCATCATCATCATCAAGGACAATCGCGCGAACACCATTGCTGCGTACATTAGAAAATTCATTGAGAGCGGTACGTTTGACAATTCCGTTTTGGGTGAAGAAAACAAGTGATTTATTTTCTTCAAAATCACTTGTTGGGATAATAGAGCGGATTTTCTCATCGGCTTCAAGATTGATGAGATTAACGACTGCCTTACCCTTAGCGGTACGTGACCCCTCTGGAATTTTGTAGACTTTTAACCAGTGAAGCTGTCCTCGATCAGTAACAAACATAAGAGTATCATGGGTATTACAGGTAAAGAATTTTTCGATAAAATCATCATCATAGGTGGTTACAGCAATTTTGCCCTTACCACCGCGACGTTGTTTTTCGTAGGCGACAAGAGGAACCCGTTTGATATACCCACGGTGACTGATAGTCACAACCATCGGCTCATTAGGGATCAAATCTTCGATATTAATGTCATCATAGTTGTCTTCGATGTCGGTAACACGATCAATATCGAATTGCTCAACAAGTTCGATAAATTCTCCCTTGATAATTCCTTTGAGAACTTCTTCACTTCGTAGAATGGATTCTAAATAGTCGACGTGTGCCAAAATTTCTCTGAGCTCGTTTTCAATTTTATCGCGCTCTAATCCTGTAAGGCGTTGGAGACGCATATCGAGAATAGCTTGCGCTTGGATAGGGGAGAATCCAAATTCGGAGATAAGGCCCTCTTTGGCTGCTTCACCGTTGGCACTGGCACGGATTAGTTTGATAATCGCTTCAATATGATCAAGTGCTTTTTTCAACCCTTCCAAAATATGGGCGCGTGCTTTCGCTTTTTCGAGATCAAAAATCGTACGGCGGATAATAACCGTTTTACGATGATTGATAAAATGACCCAACATCTCAAGGAGAGAAAAAATACGAGGCTCTTGGTTGAAGACAGAGAGCATAATAATCCCGAAGGTTGTCTCCATATTAGTCGATTTATAAAGGTTGTTGAGGACGATTTCACTCATCGCATCCCGTTTGAGCTCGATAACAACCCGAATCCCTTCACGATCCGATTCATCCCGAATCTCGCTAATCCCCTCAAGGAATTTATCTTTAACCAAATCAGCAATCGTTTCAATCAGACGCGCTTTATTGACTTGATAAGGGAGTTCATCAATAACGATAACGTCTTTGTTCGCTTTTTTCTCGATGTGGGTTTTAGCACGAACACGGATACGTCCGCGTCCTGTTTCGTAGGCGTCCAAAATCCCTTTTTTACCATAAATAGTTCCCCCCGTAGGGAAATCAGGGGCTTTGATAAACTGCATAATTTCGATAAGTGAGGCATTAGGGTTGTCCATCAGATGAACAAGGGCACTTAGAACCTCTTTAGGATTATGGGGAGGAATATTGGTCGCCATACCAACAGCAATACCGCTTGAACCATTAATAAGAAGGTTAGGAACACGTGTCGGTAGAACAACAGGCTCGTAGGTTGTACCATCGTAGTTCTCAATCATATCAACGGTATCTTTTTCAAGATCTTTAAGTAATTCCCCCGCATAACGGGTCATACGTGCTTCCGTATAACGCATTGCTGCGGCGTTGTCTCCATCGACGGAACCGAAGTTCCCCTGACCATCAACAAGCGGTGCCCGCATGGCAAACGGTTGTGCCATACGAACAAGGGCATCATAGACTGAAGTATCACCATGAGGATGATACTGACCGATAACATCCCCGACGATACGGGCAGATTTTTTATATTTAGCCCCTGCAGAGAGACTAAGTTTGTCCATTGCGTACAAAATACGGCGGTGAACTGGCTTGAGTCCGTCACGAACATCGGGAAGTGCCCGTCCGATAATAACGCTCATAGAGTAGTCAAGATAACTGCTCTTGAGGGTATCTTCTATATTGATGTCGTTGATTTCGCTGTTATCTAGCAGATCGTTCATTGAGCCCTCGAAATTAGTGAAGATTAAGTCGTTTATTATAGCTAAGAGAGGCTTAATATTTTGATAGAGATTTTCTTCCCCCTTTCTTTAATACATTCCTTACTACATATTTGATAAAATTGTTAAACAAAGCCTATTTTAGAAGGTGCCTAGATAACTTAAAGGAGAGCTGAATATGAATTTTGACCCGAAGAAAATGAAATTAGCAACAATGTTTTCAGTGATGTTTGCGGGTGCTTTTATAGCAGTATCGCTATTCTTTAGTATTTACAGTTATCAGTCTCAAAAAAGTGCCTTGCATCAGAATTTAAAATCTAAAGCCTCCTCTATTCTTGATTTTGCGGATGTTTTACTTGAATCACGCAATGAGAAATTTTTTAGCGGAGAATCACCAGAAACACCTCAAATAATCCAAAATGAAGTTTTTGCAAAATTTACAAAAATATCAGATGGGAAAGTTTTTTTTAAAGAAGCATCTGACCACCCGGTCGTTCCGACCAACCAAGCCAAAGGGTATGAAAGTGATGCCATTAGGGAATTTCAGGCAAACCGTGAGCTAAAAGAGAGTGAACGTTTTATTACCGATGATAAAAAAGAATATTTTATGCTTACTCGCCCCATTGTGAGTGAAAATCGGTGTATTCAGTGTCATCCTACGTGGCAAGCAAATAATGTTGTTGCTATCGAAGATGTACGCATTGATATGGCGGATTTTAATGCTGCCCTTTCGGAAAATTTTTGGATTACATTTACTACAGCACTCATTAATATTATCATCATTTTAGCTCTGACCCATTTCTTGTTTAGCCGTTATGTCGCAATGCGGATCAATAAAGTATTACAAGTCATTTTTCGAGTTGAAAAAGGAAAATTTGTCATTGATGATTTACTTCAAGGGGAACCCATAAAACATGGAAGTACCAAAAATGAGATTGACCGACTTTTTCGGCATTTGGATAGCATGGTCAATACGCTCAGACCCGTTATCGCCAATGTTGTTACCGAAAGTAAACAGATCGCATTTGAGGCAAGTTATGGCTATGTTCAAATTGATCAAATCAACGATTATGTCAAAATACAAAACACCTCTCTGGGAGATTCGCAGGAACATATCGACAATGTATTGCGACTCAATGATGCCGTAGGGAAAAAACTGGAAGAGTTGTTCGAAAGCTCTTCCCAATCGTTGAAACAGATTGAAACGGGTCAAAATGTGGTTCATTCCAATACAAAAGAGAGTGAAGATGCAGCGAAAGCGATGGACACGACAATAGTAGCAATTCAAGAACTGCGTAAATTTTCCAATGAAATTTCCTCAACGATGGAAATTATTGCCGATATTGCCGATGAGACCAATCTCATTGCCCTCAATGCTGCAATTGAAGCAGCCAGAGCCGGAGAACACGGTCGCGGTTTTGCCGTTGTCGCGGATAAAATTCGTGAACTTGCCGAAGTCTCTTTGGAGAATGCCCGTACGATTACAGCGTCCCTAACCAAAATTCATGAGCATATTAACGTGGTAACCAAGAATGCTGAAGGTGCCAAAGGGGTTATCACGGTCTTAAATAAAAGTTCGGAAGCTCTTCATGGACAGTTTCAAGAGATACGAAACGGTATCGATACAATCACCAACGTATTGAACCATTTCAAAGATGATTTTGCACAAGAAACAGTTGCGTTAGTAGATGCGAGCAAAGGGTTAACCAATGTAAGGGAATCAAGTGTCGTTCTAGTAAATAATGCGGATTGCTCAAAAGAAATTATGAGCGAATTGGTTCATCGTGGAGGTGATCTTAAAACACTTGCCGATGGTTTTGAAGTTCTTCTTCAAAATAATCGTACAGCGCCACGAACAATTATTACACCACCACTTCATACACGCATCAAACTAGCCAATAAAGAGTTGAATGCCTATTTGTTTGACAACTCAACGAATGGACTTTCTTTCTATATTACAGGTGAAAACTCGGAGCGTTTATTGGAAAATACTAGAGGGAAAATAATTCTTGATACCGCATTAGACGGTGTAAAAGAGATTTCTTTTCAAGTGGTCTATATTAGTAAAGAGATCATTAAAGGTGCATTCTTTTATGGGGCGAAACGGATTTAAGGATGAAACTATCGATTGTCACCCTAAACAAGTATAATAAGAAGATTAAAACCGTTTCACGACTATAACAGGAGAACAAAAATGGAGAATAACACTATGCTAGAATGGGCACACCTAGGTGTTGATTATGGAATCATCGGTATTTTAGTACTAATGAGTATTGCGTCGCTGACACTCTTTGTAGAACGGCTTATGAGCTATGGCTCGATTCGTATCGAGGAGTATGCGTCCAAAGAGGAGCTTGAACTCGATTTGGGGAACAATGTCAGCACAATTGCGACGATCGGCTCAAATGCTCCGTATGTCGGATTGCTCGGAACAGTTTTGGGAATTATGATTACGTTTTACTCCCTTGGTGATGTGGGGGCGGTTGATCCTAAAAAAATTATGACAGGATTGGCGTTGGCATTGAAAGCTACCGCTATGGGACTAGTTGTCGCTATCCCTGCTATCGTCTTTTACAATATTTTACTTCGTAAGATGGAACGCCTTTTGACGATGTGGGAGATACGTTCTCACAAGAGTAAATCATGAAAATAGCAAATAATTCCTGCCGAGAGAAACTTAGCGTTAGCGTAGCTTCAGGGGCTTTGCTCCTGTGGCGTTTGGAGATTTAAATGAAAATGAAACGAATGGATACCATTAATGTTATCCCTTTCATTGATATTATGCTTGTATTACTTGTGATGGTGTTAACCACCGCAACGTTCATTAAAACAGGGGTTATCCCCGTTGATCTTCCCGATGCCAAAGGAGCTGCGACCGAGCATAAACCCAGTGAGCTGAAGCTAACGATCAAAAAAGATGGGACATTGTGGATTGATGAAAAAACAGAAGTAACTCTAGCACAGTTTGAGCAAAAGGTCGTTGCGGGGGGCAAAGAGATGAGCGTTGTGTTGTACAGTGACAAAGAGGCAGCGTTTCAAAACTTCGTAGGGGTTATGGATGTATTAAAACGTCTAAACCATGAACAGCTTTATATCGTGACGGATAAAAAATAACCCGTGCATCAAATCAGTAATTATATCTATGCCGATGACCTTTTGCTAGGGATGGGTATTCCCAGCAAGCGTCTCCCCAATCCGTATTTTGATCTTCCCTATATAATTATCAAAAATTTTCTCACCCCAGACGAGTGCCACGCCATTGCCATGGATACACTCGCCGATAAAGAGGCAGTAAAAGCGCAACTTCGGGGGCGTGCACTCGATACGGCGATTCGTAAAACCGATATTCATACCCTTAATGCGCAACACCTCACCCTCTATGAGAGCCGATTTACGCACATACGTCCCGAGATAGAGCAGTTTTTTTCCCTCTCTTTGAGTCACTCTACGCAAGTACAGGTATTAGGATACGAGAAGGGAGGATTTTACCTCAAACACAGTGACGATTCAAGTGAGCTTCGGGACTCAGAGGGGGTGACGGTTGGATTTAAAGTGGTCGCCCGTGAGCGGAAACTTACTACTGTCCTTTTTACTACATCCTATAGCCCTCATTCTAGTGATACCGATCATTTTAGTGGCGGAGAGCTCCTCTTTAACTACCTGTGTGACGTAGATGGGAATACGATTACACTACGCCCCAAAACAGGGGATATGGTGGTATTCCTAAGTAACCCCTATTTTTCCCACGAAGTCCTCCCCGTCCAAAGCGGATTTCGTCTCACCCTCGTCCAATGGCATAATGCTCACATCTAAGTTATAATTGCGTATCTATTTTTAAGGATGCCAATGCGCTACTTTATCAGTTCGTTCGTAATCATGGCTATTGGTCTAATTGCGGCTTATTTTCTTGGTGGACTCTCCGCTATTTATATCACCACACTTTTAATTGTCCTTGAGATATCTCTTTCATTTGATAATGCCGTCGTTAATGCCAAAGTTCTTGAAACTATGGATCCCGTTTGGCAAAAACGGTTTATCCTTTTTGGTATGCCCATTGCCGTATTCGGTATGCGCCTTGTATTTCCTCTCGCCATTGTCTCGATTGTAACGGGGATGGGATTAATGGAGACCTTACAAGTGGCAATGAATCAGCCCTCCGAGTACGAGAAAGTTCTTAAAGCAACGGAATCAACTATCTTTGCATTTGGTGGAGCCTTTTTATTGATGGTCTTTTTGGACTTCTTCTTCGGAGATCATGAGGTTAAATGGGTGACGTTTGTAGAGGGTTCTAAAACTATGGAAACCTTTTCGGGGGTTGCAAATATTGAACTGATTACCGCTATTATGGTAGGAATTGGGCTTGGTCATATCACGCAAGATTTTGGGGTGGTGTTGGCATTTATGTATGGAGTGTTACTTCACTCACTGTTAGGGATGTTGGATCATTTTCTCTCATCCGACACGGTTAAAAGTGGGATTGCTGGATTTATCTATCTTGAAGTGCTTGATGCAAGTTTCAGTTTTGATGGTGTTATTGGGGCGTTTGCGTTGACCAGTAATATTTTTATCATTATGATAGGTCTTGGTGTTGGGGCGATGTTTGTACGAAGTATTACCCTCTATTTTGTCGAACACAAAACCCTCTCCGAATTTCGTTATCTCGAACACGGTGCTCACTACGCAATCGGTATCTTAGCCATCATCATGTTGATGAAAATCACAATGCATGTTAGTGAAATGGTGACGGGGACAATTGGCATCGGATTGATTACTATTGCCTTTTTACACTCTCTTTGGGAGAATAAAAAAGCCAATGCGTAGAGAGTTTCTCTCTACCTTTATTATATCGCCCGTTTAAATTCAGGATAGGCTTCCAATCCGCATTCGCTGACATCCAATCCTTGAACTTGCTCTTCATCCGTAGCACGGAAAGGGAAGAGTTTATTGATCATATAAATAACCGTGTATGAGACGATGAAAACAAAAACACCAATTTCAACTACCCCTTTAAGCTGATTAAGAAATGTAATATTCTTCGCTGCATCACTCGCGAAAATTCCTACCGCAAGCGTCCCCCAAATACCATTAACGAGGTGAACCGATAAGGCTCCGACAGGATCATCGAGGCGGACTTTATCGAAAAGTGGAACAGCAAAAACAACCAAAGCGCCCCCAATTGTTCCCACTATAAGTGCATCATAAAGGGTAAATAAATGTGCCCCAGCCGTGATTGCAACCAATCCTCCAAGAGCACCATTGAGAATCATCGTAATATCAAAAAGCTTGTATCGGACGTAAATAATAATCCCTGCAATAATTGCCCCTGCAAGACCTGCTACATTTGTATTAAAAATCGTCAAAGCAACACTATCTGCTAGCTCTTTGGTCGAAATACCCCCAACAGAACCGCCGTTGAATCCAAACCAACCAATCCACAATAACATGGCACCCAATACAACAAGAGGAATATTTGAGGCAGGGATAACACGCATACTGTTCCCTACGTAACGCCCTTTACGCGCTCCAATAACTAAAATGGCCGCAAGCAACGCCCACCCCCCCGTCGAATGGATTACCGTAGAGCCTGCTAAATCGACCATATTCAAATCGAATAGAGTATCTTTTATCCAATCACTTCCCCAGCTGATATTCACCGCAGTAGGATAGATAAATGCTCCCATAACAATCGTAAAAAGGGTGAGTGGAAAGAGTTTCGCCCGCTCTCCAACCCCACCGCTCATAATATTGATTGCCTTTCCGACAAATGCCATCTGGAACATAAAAAATGCCCATTTGCTCATCGTAGCACTTTGTAATTCACCAAATGCAAGGGTATAGCCGACTAGAATAAACGCCATCGACGCAACAGCGTAAATCATAACGTTGACGGTCAAAACACTGGAGACGTTTTTCGTCCGAACCAAACCTGCTTCAAGCATCGCGAAACCAGGAACCATTAGAATAATGAGAGTAATAGAGAAAAGGGTAAAGAGGGTATCAATAACGTAGGCCGTATCCATGCAACACCTTTGATTTTAAATAAAGGTGTGCATTATAAGGCCAATCGTGAGGATTTAAGAAGAGAAACTGATTAAATTTTAATCAGTAAAGGTTAAATAGCTTCACTATCGGTCTCACCCGTACGAATACGGATGATTTGGTTGATGTCGCTTACGAAGATTTTACCATCTCCGATTTTACCCGTACGAGCTGCCTCTACGATTGTATTGACCACTTGATCCACCATTGCACTATCAACTACCATTTCCATTTTGATCTTCGGAAGGAAATCAACAACATATTCTGCACCGCGATAGAGTTCACTGTGCCCTTTTTGACGGCCGTACCCTTTTACTTCGCTTACCGTCATACCCGTAATACCAATTTCAGCAAGAGCGTCTTTTACATCTTCTAGTTTGAATGGTTTAATAACCGCTTCGATTTTTTTCATTTTTTATCCTTTAGTTAGATTCTTTACAAAAGTGTGGCACGCCACACAACTTATAGGTTAAATCCACGTTCACCGTGTACTGATTCATCAAGACCTATGCTCTCTTCTTCTTCGGTAACACGTGATCCACCTGTAATTGCCATAGCGATATAATACACTACAACCGTTCCAATCAAGGTAAATGCACCAACAATCGCAACCGATTCAAGCTGTACCATGATTTGTCCCATGCGATCCCCTGATTCTTTCAAAGGACCATCCCATAACAACGCTTTGTCATTGACAGCGAAGATACCGGTTGCAATCGCACCCCAAACACCTGCAAGAAAGTGAACACCAAATACATCTAAAGAGTCATCGTAACCCAATTTTTTCTTCAATACCATCACACCGAAGAAGGCAACGATTGCACCTGTAATCCCGATAATAAATGCTCCTGGAACCAAAACGAATCCTGCGGCTGGTGTAATTGCAACAAGTCCTGCAATAGCACCCGTAGCCGCACCCAATAATGTTGCTTTCTTAAAGACCATATACTCTAAAGCAATCCATGTAATCGTTGCAACCGATGCAGCAATCGTTGTGGTCAAATACGCAACCCCAGCAATAGCGTTCGCACCAAACGCAGATCCGCCATTAAAACCATACCAACCGAACCAAAGTAATCCTGCACCAAGCGCTGTCAAAATAACACTTGCAGGTTTCATAGCTGTTTTAGGATAACCGGCACGTTTGCCAATTAAAAGAGCCAATACCAAACCAGCCAAACCACCGTTCATGTGAACAACCGTACCACCGGCGAAGTCAAGAGCACCTTCGTTGAAAAGGTAACCGCCACCCCATACCATGTGCGTAATCGGTGCATAAACTGCCAGTACCCAAATCGCAACAAATACCATCCATGTAGAGAACTTCATACGCTCAATCACTGAACCCGATGCAATCGCAACGGTAATGGCCGCAAACGTTCCTTGGAATACAACAAACACATATTTAGGGTAGAGTTGCCCTAATTCAACATTTGTCAAATCCGTCCACGTAATACCATTAAGCATCACATTGCCAAAACCGCCAATCACTTGGTTCAACGATCCATCCATTGTTCCAAATGCCAATGAGTATCCTGCAATAACCCATACGATAAATCCAACCGTAAAGGCACCAAAAACCATCGCATACGTATTAATAACATTTTTCGCTCTCGTCATACCGCCGTAAAACAACGCCAATCCTACTGGTGTCATAAGCATTACTAATGCCGTTGACATCATCATCCATGCAGTATCCCCTGAGTTGAGTACAGGTGCTGCCACTACTGCCGCATCTTCACCAAACGCACAAACGCCCAATAGCGATAATGCTAAAAGCCACTTTTTCATCTTATCCCCTTTTAATGTGTGATTAAAATCTTAACCACCATTCTACACAGTAAACGGAAATGTTGTAGTCAAATAAGTGATTAAAATTTAATCATTTTCAGGAATGGCTTTTCGCAATATTCAAGATATGAAAATAAGCAGGTTAAATTCATTATTAAAATATTTTATATTGAATAATTATTGTTTGATAACTTTGGAAGTTTGTATATTAAAGGAGAGATTATGAGTTAAATTGGTGCGGACGGGGGGATTTGAACCCCCACACCTGTTGGCACTACCACCTCAAGGTAGCGTGTCTACCATTCCACCACGTCCGCATATAAAAGAAGAAAATGATCAGCCTAAGCTGATCAGAGGTTTATAACTTACGCTACCAAATATGGATTAGCGTAAAGAGCGATAAGTGCAATTACCAATGTATAGATAACTTGCGCTTCGATCATAGCAAGAGCGATGAACATAGTTGTCATCAATTTTCCACCAAGACCTGGGTTACGTGCAGTACCAGCGATAGTCGCAGCAGCAGTGTTACCCATACCGATAGCTCCACCAAGAGCAGCTAAACCAAGACCAACACCCGCAGCGATCATAGAGTACGCTTTAAGCATTTGGTTAGCTACATCAGCAGTTGCAGGAGCGGCAACAGTTGCAGCATCAACAACCGCTACTACTTCGTCTGCACCGAATGCTGCAGCTACAAGAGCGAGCATAAGAAAAATAACTTTTTTCATAAGTAATCTCCGTCATTAAAATCAAAGTCTGTTCGGATAGTGTCCCTACTTATCACTTTGTGAACGGCATTATAGTGGCTCTCAGCTAAAAACTTACTTAGAGCGAGCCAATCCGATTTTATTTCCTTTGAATTCGACAATCTCTACTTTGATATCATCCCCTTCGCTGATCACATCACTCACGCGACTGATATGTCCATCGGAGAGTTTAGAAATATGGATCAATCCGTCAATCCCCCCTGGAAGCTCTATAAATGCCCCAAAGTCAACGATTTTTTTCACTTTTCCATTGACGACATCGCCTACTTTGTACTCAACTTTGGGAGTCGATTCTGCACCGCTTACAATCCCCTCAATATGATCACGCGCCCCTTTGAGTCCCTCACGATTTTTACCCGTAAGTTTAACCGACCCTTTTTTCTTGTCAATATCAATGGCGACATCGAATTTCTCAATAATTTCACGGATCGTTTTACCCGCTTGACCGATAATATCGCCGATAAAACTCGGATCAATATGGAACAAATCGGTACTTGGCAACGTCCCTTCATTAAGTTCAATATGCTCCTCCGATGCAACCATAATATCGATAATGTGGGCACGGGCATCTTTGGCTTGATAGAGCGCTTCTTTCAAAATATCCAAATGAATACCGCCGAGCTTGATATCCATTTGCATGGCGGTAATCCCCTGTTTGGTTCCTGCTACTTTGAAATCCAAATCACCATCGTGATCTTCTAATCCCATAATATCCGTCAAGATCGCATGACGATTTCCCTCTTGAATCATCCCCATAGCTACCCCAGCAATAGGGTCGCATACTTCTATGTCACCTGCACGAAGCGCCATATAACCACCACAAATGGTTGCCATAGAGGAGGAGCCGTTTGATTCTAAAATTTCAGAAACAAGACGAATCGTTTGACCATTACGAACCGTCGCCCCCTCTAGCGCACGTTTGGCAAGATTTCCGTGACCCAACTCTCTTCGACGTGGTGCCCCAATGGGGGATGGTTCTCCAACACTAAATCCTGGAAAGTTGTAATGGACCATAAAGGCTTCATTTTGGGTACCGCTATCGGTAAGATTTTCGTACATTTGGGCATCTTTTGAACCCCCTAATGTCAATACAACAAGTGCTTGCGTTTGACCACGGGTAAAGAGCGCTGAGGCATGAGCACTTGGTAATACATTCGTCTCAATCGAAATTGGACGTACTTGTGTAAGTTGACGCCCATCGGCACGTACTTTTTCATCCAAAATCTGCGCTCTTACCATTGAACGCTTGACCTGTTCAATTGCTTTTTTCAGTTCATGTTCATTCCATTCGGGCTTTTCAACCATAATACTTTTACGGATAGTGCGAAGTGCTTTAGAGCGTTCTGTTTTTGCCATTTGTTGGATGCCGCGTTTCAAATCGTCGGTGTGATGCGCACGCACATACTCAACCATTGCCGTGTCGATTTCACTCACAACGTATTTTAATTCAAATGCAAACTTCGCATGAGGTTTGAAAGCTGACTCGTATGCTGTATTGGCACGTTTAAGTTCCTCTTGTGCCTGAGCTAACACCTTAATAAGTTCATCTTCCGACATCGCATTACTTTGACGCAAGCTCATCATCGGCTGAGATATCACTGAATCCATAAATGGATCCGCCAATCCCATCTCCATCATCTGAATTTCATCACTTCCATATGCTTGCATCTCGATCATCAGCATATCCTCACGGCTCCCCGCGAGATACAAATCAAGGGTGCTCTCGCCTAGCTGAGAAAGGGTTGGGTTAAGAACGATCTCCCCCTCCACTTTCGCCACACGTACCGCACTCACCGAAGTGAAAATATCAATATCTGAGACATAAAGTGCAGCAGAAGCGGCATTGAGGGCCAACACTTGTAAGTCCGATTCACTGTCACTACTTAGCACCAAAATCGAAATTTGAATTGGATTAGCAAACCCTTTCGGAAAAAGAGGACGTAATGAACGATCCACGATACGAGAGGTTAATGCCTCAAAATCACTCGGTTTCGTTTCCCGTTTGATAAATCCGCCGGGGAATTTCCCTGCTGCGTAACTTTTTTCAAGATACTGTACGGTCAATGGAAGAAAATCTTCATCGACAAAATCAGTCTCATCCACAACAACAGTCGCCAAAATAACGGTATCGCCTGATTTGAGCCATACAGCTCCATTGGCTTGTGCCGCTACGTGATTCAATGAGTAAGACTCTTCTTTGTTTGCTAATGCTAATGTAACATCGTATTTCATGTATTTCCTTATATTATTTTAACCGTTTATTTTGCAAACGATGACACACCCGATAGATACTTAATGTCATTATCGATAAAGCGAAGCCCTAGACCCATAAAGACATTTTGAGACTGTGGATTGAGAAAATTATCCCACCCGCCGTACAATTCCAAATGTTTGAGCATTTGATACCGCACTTGTGCTTTAAGATGGGGACTGGTTCCCCGTACATCATTGAGTGCATTCCAGTCAAACGCTTCTCCCGAAAACTTTAGTTTGTCATGATTCATAAAATAATCAATACCAATTCCTCCAGTCGACTCAATCGCACCAAAACGTAATAAGGTATTCTCAAAACGTTTCCCGTATTGCAAAGAATAATACTTTTTTCCATTAACATGAGGTGCTGGTACTGGTGCATTCGCTGAATAATCATCGGTGCTGACTAAATCAAACATATAATACGTTTCCGGATTAGGCAAGTAGGTTGCACCGAGGTAAATTTTTCCATACCCGTCACGCATCATAGCATCCGTATGCATTGCCACTTGCAGTTCACTGGTCGTAAAGCTACTAAGGAGAGTGTCAACACGATCAAACGCATTGTCGCCACTTTTGAAGAATCCACTCGCTGAGTCCAATGTGGTTTTCAAAGAGGCACGATTTTCACTCAACATACTACTAACATTATCTTCAATTTTAACAAATTTATCAACTGCTTCGGGAAGTTTATGTTCTAAAGCACCGCTAATATTATCCATACGAACGCTCAAAGAATTCATTCGTTCCATAATGGCAGGGAGATCTTTATTGACAATATTTGCCGTCTGTGCAAAACCAGCAGACATCGTTCTAAAATTACTGATTGCCGTATGCAAGTCATCCCGGTTATCCACGATCATGCCGTTCATATTGACCCCAACATTGCGAAATGCCATAATCGCTTCTTGAATAGCGGCTCTATGTTCATCATCCATGGTGGAGCGAAAATCGTGCATCAATAGCTCCATCTCTTTAGCAGCATTATTAATAGCATCACTCGTTTGGTCAAAAGATGAGTATCGCTTGGACTGTATTAATACACCACCAGCTGTGAGATATGAGGTAGAATCCCCCGCGACGATATTAATAACTTTTGATCCTAAAAGTGACTCTTGCGCAACAATAACCAACGAGTCATCGGGAATCTTAACCCCTTCGTTAATTTTCAATGCCAAGCGTACTTTCTTCCCCTCAATCATAATACTATCCACTTCACCAATCTCTACACCGCTCATAGAGACATGAGTAAGCTTCTCCACGCCCGAAGCATCATCAACATACGCCTCAATTGGATACCCTTTTTGACCCCATTTTCCAATGGATGTCACTTGCGTGGATAAGAAAAGTAAAGCTCCCAGTATCACAACAACAAATAATCCGATTTTAGCTTCTAATTTCATTTTTCCCTCATTGACCCGTGGTAAGTTTGTAATTAAATACAGATCCGCCCAGCGGTTTTAAATTAACGGTGATAAAAAGATACGAATCATTGACCGAATCGCTCCCCACCACATTGGTTAAAATCGGACGGATATTTTGGACAAACCTTAAACCAAAATCAAAACACCTCTGTGTGTACAAAAATCCAACTTCACCCCGTTTGAGTATATCTGCATGATAATCATACGCTATCTGACCAAAAAATCGGTAATAACGGTTGGGTCGATATCCCATATCTGCTGTCCAATATGATGCATACACGGGAACAGTGTTCAAAAGAGTATCCGTGTAATAATGACTGATGCTCCCACTTATCGTCTCACCATTATAGCGCACTGTATTTTGTTCTTTTGAAATAATATTACGATCATGATTGTACGCCGTCTGATTGTACAAAGAAACGGCGCTCGATACTTGCCACTCCAACTCATTTTGAAGCTCACCGTAAGCGGTCCCTGCTTTGTCATGAGCAAAATTTTGAGACAATCGATCCACAAAGCGTTGTTTTCCATTTTCAAAAAGATAATTGTTAAGAGCTAAAGCCACATTATCTTTAGGCTCATTTAAGGTGTAATATTGACACACGGGGTCTGTACTTCCGACACTGCAAGAGCTGTGATACGTTTCGTAATAGCCATTATACAAACGACTTCCTGCATAGGTGTAACTCACCTCTGGATTCATAATATGGGTCATTGTTTCGTAGGGATGAATCAAGGTTGAACCCATTTTAAACGTATGATCCAGTTGTCCGTACGTCCCCTTATCGTAGATACTCCCTGTTTCATTAGGCTGTTCATTACCGTAAAATCCAATCATTCGCAGGGAACCATTGGCTCCATAGCTCACATCGAGATAATCATTAAAGAGGGAGGTTTGCAACGTCAGGGGAATGGTAACATCCCCCTGTACCGCTGCTTTTCCTTCGCTACGATAAAAATTATTCACCGTCGCATCCCCATTTATTAGTAGATGATCTCCAAAGAACGTCTCCAAATAGCGATGATACTGTAATGATGGTACCGTTTGGATCGTTTGGGCATTCGAACTTTGATTAAGGTATTGGTAATATTTGATATAAGCACCAAAATAATTATCTTCACTGCTATAATAACTATTGAGACGTGAGACGACTTGATTTGCCGTAACACTATTGATTTGGTTACCATGCTGAAGATTGAGATAATCGACATCCGACATTCGGCTGGCGTTGAGATATAATCCTGACTCGCCACTAAGATTAACTCCAAACCAATCTTTGAGAACATCGGTGTGGGTATAGGTTGCGTTATATCCATAATGCTTAGCGTGCACCAAATCATATTGGGCTGCATACTCTTTTTGCTCTTGAAAATACCCTAACCGTATAGACCCTTTCGAATGGGGAGAGTCTACAAATCTCAAATCCCCATAAACCCCCTCTCCTCGTGTCGTACGAATTTGAGGACGAAATTCCAAATCCCACGAGTTTTGAGGGGCGAAATAGATCGGTTGCTGATAGAGGAACCCCTCCGCATTGGAGAGTCCCAACGTCGGCATTAACAATCCGCTGCGACGCGTGTTGTCGGTGGGGTACCCCAAATAGGGAAAATACATAACGGGAACATCTTTAATATAGAGCCGTGCATTGTAGATATTAACCCATTGTGCCCCAGTATCGTAATTGGCGCTGCTAAAATGGAGCTTCCAAAGGGGATCAGTGGAATTACATCCGGAGAGGATTCCGTCTGCCAAATCGATTTTACTTTCGCATCCACTTGCTTCGTCACTGCTCATCCATGCACCCGTGTTATGATCAATCATATAATAGGGTTTAGAATAGCGGGTATTTAAGTTCATATTAAGCCACGTATAATCGCTTAATACATGGTACTGTCCTGCTTTGAAAATATTCACATCTCCAAAGGCTTCCACCACACTCGTATTCTGGTCATACATCAGTTTATTGGCACTTAAAATCTGATCTTGATAGAGAATAACAGGAGAGGTGTTTGCTTGAATAAGAGAGCCATTGGCATCCATAGTAGATCCGATAAACTCTACGCGTTCACCGCCCATCAATGCAGCAACACTCACCACTGTAAAAATTAAAATGTTACGCATTAATCACTAAAGTTTTGGCACTCAGATCATGCCATGTCCGTCGGTAAGGGTCAAAGACTCCCCATAAGAATCCAAGATAAAAGAGAACTTCACTGACAATCCGAAAAACACTTCGATTAAAAGCACTCAAAAAATGGGGATTTGAAGAGGTCTGAATCTCTATCACCCGTATCTTCATCACAATTTTTCCTAAAGTAGCCCCGTACTGCATCGTAAAAAAAGTTTGATAAAGAATTTTAATCGCCATATATTCGAGAATAAAGGTATTCACCACATCAATCATCGCTTCAACGCTTGTTGCATTCATAATGGGATTCCATAGAATAATTATCAGGATGAATGAGAGTAAAAACTCATCAATGGTAAACGCCGCTATACGAGCGCGGATCGTAGCTAACGTGTATTTCTCCCGTGCAAGGAAGGAATCAAGGTGATCATTCATTAACGAAGGGCTTGATACGCAATATCGGTACGGAGTTTTTTACCCGCAAAATGGACTTGACCGCACAACATATAGGCACGATCCCGCGCTTGTTTGATACTATCACCTAACCCGACACATACGAGAACACGACCACCACTCGCATAGAGTTTCCCCTCTTCTTCGATGACCCCAGCGTAAGCGATATGGGTGTTTTGAGCAATCTCATCATGATGAATCGCATCCACCACAATCTCAGCGGGGATAGAGTTATCAAACGGATAATTATGGCTTGCCATAACGACACCAACGGCGAATTGTTCGTAAAACTCAACGTTCAGCGTATCGAGTTGCTTTGTTGCGGCTTTGTAAAAGAGTTCACTTGCAGGGGTTTTAAGCAGTGGCATCAAAATTTCACATTCAGGATCACCGAAACGGACATTAAACTCCAACGTAATCGGTTCACCGTTGACGATCATAATCCCGATAAAGAGGACTCCCTCAAACGGTGCCCCCTCCTCTTGCATCCCTAAAAGGGTCGGGCGGACGATACGATCTTTTACTTTTTCATAGATGAGATCATCCACAAGCGGTGTCGGAGCGTATGCCCCCATCCCACCTGTATTGGGACCTTCATCGCCATCCAAAAGACGTTTATGATCTTGCGCCGCAGGGAGGAGGATAAAATCTTTTCCGTCACATAAGGCGAACATCGAGAGCTCGTAACCATCCAAGAACTCCTCAACAATAACCCGTAGACCTGCATCGCCAAACGATTTTCCACTCAACATCTCGGAGACGGCGACTTTGGCTTCATCATGGCTAGCGGCGATAATAACACCCTTGCCCCCACACAATCCATCCGCTTTAACCACAATAGGGGCACTTAAAGAATCGATAAATTTGAAGGCATCCCCGATATGAGCTGTTTCGATGTAGCGGGCAGTAGGGATATTATATTTCGCCAAAAAATTCTTCATATAAACTTTGGAACCCTCTAGCTGTGCAGCCGCCTTGGAAGGGCCGAAAATGACCAATCCTTTGGCTTTGAAAATATCCACAACCCCATCCGTCAAGGGACCCTCTGGCCCTACGATAGTCAAATCAATAGCGTTATCAACGGCAAACTGCGCCAGCTCTTCGTAATCTTTGATCGCAATATTTTCACCCAACATTGTCGTAGCGCCGTTACCCGGAGCAAAATAGAGATTAGATACTTCAGGATCATTTTTAAGAACCCGTCCGATTGAAAATTCACGTCCGCCACTGCCGATTATCATTACGCGCATAGTTTACCTTCTAAAAAAAGTGTAGTATTTAATTGTATCGCTATTATAACCTCTTCAAGCTAAAAGAGAAAATTGCTATAATATCAAAAAAGGGTTAAATGTACCAGTCATCTCCTATTTTTTTGGTATTACGATTCGGATGTATCATGATGATCATCCGCCCATGCATATCCATGTCGAATATCAAGGGCACGTTGCCCTTATGTCGATATCAGCGGGTGAAGTTATTAAAGGATCGCTTCCCAACAAAGCGTTAAAACTTGTAAAAGAATGGGTAGATACTCACCAAAAAGAGTTACAAAAAGATTGGGAATTGGCTCAACGTTTAGAACCTCTTGAAAAAATCATAGGAGCCGACAATGATTAATCTTATAAAAATAGCCCCTACAAACGAGTATAAGCTACGCCTTTATTTTTTGGATGAAACGTATGGAACGATGGATTTTAGTTATTTACTTGATGCTAAAACTGTACTTACAATCCCATTAGAAGAGTTCGATTATTTTCAATCATGCTTTATTGATTTTGGGGCATTGTGCTGGAAAAATGGGTTGGAACTAAGTGCTGAGTCGCTCTATCGAAAACTAAAAGAAAAAAATGAGTTGCATTGTGATCGGGAAGTAGCGTAAAAATGGGTTTGGTCTTATCGAAGTTGTTGAAATGGTGTTCGCCACTTTCATCGACGAGGATGAAATCTCTCGCTCCCAAACTCCAATACCATCAGTCTGCATTCCCGACGAGGACGTTAGGAACGAGAAAAAATATAGATTCGTTCAAAGGGGTATAATTTCCTACTCTTTTTCTGTAAAATGGAAATATTCCTGATTTAAATAAAGAGCAACATCATGTTCATCGTCATCAAACCACTGCGCATCATGTTGGATCTGGCAAGCGGAAACCATTCCTTTCATTTCTGTAAATGTCTTGGATTTTCTAAATGTTTTGTCTTTAAAATCTTCAACATTATGACACTCTGCACACTTTGCATTGTCAAAAAAATTTTTGGCTTTTATCATGTCTGCATGCTCACAGGTGGAAAAAAATACAGTAAGAGCAACCAATATTATTTTCATTTTGAATCCTTTGGTTGATTATTATACATAAATAAAAAAAAGATTTTCTTTTACTAGTACAATTGTTCGGAAACTAAAAGAAAAAATGAATTATATTGCGTTGGAGGTGGTAGTATAAAAATGCCCAGGCGGGCGTTTCGCATATAGCTTTGGTTCTCAAAGCGTAAAAAAAGTGGATCGAGCATCTCTTTCGGCGGCAATCTCTCGCTTTTGACAGCTCAAACGAGACCACCGACACCCTGTGATGACTACCAATCCACTAAGTGTATATGTAGAACCCTCAAAATGCGATTAGTCGCTTCGCCCAGAACCAAAATTATAACCTCGAATTCCTTAAAAATGGGAGAAAACTGCCAATTCTTTCGCTTTTTCTACGCATGATTCAACACTGTTGGTCTCACTAAGGGTTGATTTAATCCCCAATGGGAGAGCTTTTTGGGTTGTTTTTCCAATGACGACAACCGTGTGCGTAGGGAGAATGGCAATTTTTTGGGTAAAACACTCGATAGACGAGGGGGAGGTAAAAATAAGAACGCTATCACAAGCGACTTCTATCTCCCCTATTTTATCATTGCACGTTGTCTCATAAATCACCACCTCATCGATCATCATCCCCAGTTCTCGCCCTTTCTTGGGCCATGAGGAAGCAATCATTTTGGGACGACAATAGAGCCACTTTTTAGGTTGCGAAGTCGATTGTAAGAGGTCAAAAATCGACTCCCCATATCCATCGGCACTCTCAATATGAACGGCACCCAATTGTTTCATCACCTCTGCTGTTGCGTCACCTACGCAAATCACGTAAAGCTTTTCCCAGTCGGGTGCATAGTGTTTGAGAGCCAATGCCCCTTGCTTGGAAGTGACAATAATCCCCTCATACGTATCAAAATTGATCTCAGGGGTTAAAAAATGGATGGAGAGAATGGGAATATGGGAAACTCCCGAATGGGGAGTTTTAGAGATGAGATAGATGGGGCGCAAAACGCTCCCCCTTATTCCCACTCGATAGTAGCAGGGGGTTTGGAGCTGATGTCATAGACGACACGGTTAATGCCGTTTACTTCGTTGATAATACGACGGCTGATACGTTCCAAGAGGGTGTGAGGCAAATGAGCAAACGTTGCCGTCATCCCATCTACCGCTTCGACAACACGAACACACACGGTATTGTCGTACGTACGGTTATCACCCATTACCCCAACACTTTTGACATTGAGGAGGACAGCAAATGCTTGCCATGTTTTCAAATAATAGCCACTGGCTTTAAGCTCTTCGAGTAAAATCGCATCGGCTTCACGAAGGATATAAAGATCATCTTTATTGACTTCACCCATAATACGAATCCCCAATCCCGGTCCAGGGAACGGATGGCGGTTAACTAGATAATCGGGAAGTCCCAATTCAAGTCCGAGTTTACGAACTTCATCTTTGAACAAATCACGTAATGGTTCGATTAGTTCGAAATCCATCCAGTCAGGGAGCCCGCCCACGTTGTGGTGGCTTTTGATGGTGACGGATGGGCCATTGACAGAAACGGACTCGATCACGTCAGGGTACAATGTCCCTTGTGCCAAAAATTTAATCCCGTCATGTTTTTTTGCCTCTTGCTTAAACACTTCGATAAAAGTGTGTCCAATAATTTTTCGTTTCACTTCCGGATCGGTAACCCCTGCAAGTTTACCAAGGAAACTCTCCGATGCGTCGGCAACCACAAGAGGAACTTTGAGATGAACTTTGAAAATATTTTCGACCGATTCACGCTCCCCTTTACGCAAAAGACCGTTATCGACAAAGACAGGGATCAATTGATTTCCGATTGCTTCATATAAAAGGGCTGCAACAACGGAAGAATCAACTCCACCGCTCAAAGCACAGAGGACTTTCCCATCCCCCACTTGAGCACGTATTTTTACAATTTGTTCTTTAAGAAAATGTCCCATATCCCATTTTTCCGTGATACCACAGATCGTACGGGCGAAGTTACGGAGCATTAAATACCCCTCTTCTGAGTGGTTCACTTCAGGGTGGTACTGCATCGCATAAACCATTTTTTCTTCATTGGCGATAGCAGCGTAAGGAGAGTTCGCTGAATAGGCGATAGGGACAAACCCTTCTGGCAATACATCGACTTTATCGGAATGACTCATCCATACGGTACGCTCATCTTCACAATGGGTAAACAACGGTGATTGCTGTGTCATATCGATAGTAAGCTCTGCTTTGCCGTACTCATGGTGATCGCTTCGGATAACACTACCGCCAAAATCAACCGCAATACGCTGCATACCATAACAGATACCAAGAACAGGGATACCGAGAGCATAAACCCCTTGATCGACCGTATACGCATCTTTATTATAGACCGATGAGGGACCTCCGCTGAGGATAATCCCTTTGGGATTTTTGGCTTTGATCGCGTCGATTTTGGTGTGATACGGGAGAACTTCACAATAAACCTTGTCCTCGCGAAGACGACGAGCAATAAGCTGAGTATACTGGGAACCGAAATCAAGGACGATGATGTTGACATCTTTCATGGGTGAGCCTTTATGGTAAGTAGTGGTGATTTAGGAGGGGGATAAATCCCTTTTACATTGATGAAATCATACCGAATAGTAGTTTAATTTTGGATATAAGGATTTTAACTTTGTCAATAGCATTCGCGGTTGTTTTTCTCCTCATTGAAAGCTATAAATGGAGTTTGAAGAGATTTTTACGTTAAACTACTTTAATCGACATTATCAGGATGACACATGCTAACCATTATCGTAACGGCATTACTTTTATCCCTCGTCATCAATATTATGATCAAAAAATTTCAGCTCCCGACAATCATAGGCTATATTTTAACCGGTACCTCCATCGCATATGGATTTGAGCTGCATGAAGCCGTACATAACCATAATCTAAAAGAGATTGCCGAATTTGGTGTCGTCTTTTTGATGTTTACCATCGGTTTGGAATTTTCACTGGCTCATTTAAAGCGAATGAAACATGAAGTATTCGTTACAGGAACGCTTCAAATTCTCCTCACATCCTCGATTGCCTATTGTTTTGCCTATTATGTTCTGAAACTCGACCAAAAAAGTGCCTTTATCATCTCGCTTGTCGTCACCCTCTCTTCAACCGCCATTGTGCTCAAACTACTGAATGAAAATGGTGAAATTAATCGCCGACATGGTCAACGCTCTCTTGGAATTTTGATTATGCAGGACATCGCGGTAATTCCTATCTTACTTATCATTGGATTCATGGGCAATAATGGCAATGATATAGGGTCGGTACTGCAAGAGATGCTTTTTGGTGCCATCTTGCTATTGATATTTTTATGGTTGTTTGGAAAACATGTACTGGAGCCTTTTTTAACGCAGATTCTAAAAACGAACGCCGATGAGCTCTTTGTAGGGAGCATCTTATTTTTGGCTATAGGGGCATCATATTTAGCCAATTTATTAGGCTTTTCCTATTCACTAGGGGCATTTATCGCAGGGATGCTCATCGCTGAAACCAAATACAAACACCAAGCTGAAGCAGATTTAATACCATTTAGAGATCTGTTGCTGGGGATATTTTTTATCACTGTAGGGATGCAAATAAATTTTTTCCTATTGATTTCACAACTTCACATTATTCTTCTTCTCTTACTCGGGATAATAGTATTGAAATTTATCATCATTTTCGGACTAATCAGAATCAATGAAAGTAAACGCGTCAGTTTAAAAACAGCACTCAGCCTCATACAAATCGGTGAGTTTTCGTTAGCAATTTTGGAATTAGCACAAACCCATGATCTTATTACACCATTTTACAGTCAACTTTTGATTGCTACGATTGTTTTATCGATGGTTGCAACTCCAATTATCCTCAAAAATCTGACCCTGTTGACCAATCTATTTTGTAAAGAGGAAGAAGAAAAAACTAAAAATCAAATCGACTCGGATGCCTTAAAAGGTCACACCATTATTTTAGGTTTCGGTGAATTTGGACGCAATGTTGCAACAGTTCTGAAAGAAAAAGGGGAGTTTTATCTAGCGATTGAAAATAATATCAATACATTCCATGAAGCTCAGCGGATGGGCGAACCGGCTATTTTCGGTAATGCTCTGAAAAAAGAGATCTTGAAAAAAGCAAATATTAAGCTCGCGAAATACGTCATCATAGCCATCGACAATCCATCAAAACTTTATCACGTATGCCAAACTATACAGCTCTTTCTTGACAATTCAAAGATTATCGTCAAGGTGCACACTCAATACGAAAAAAATATCATTGCAGAACTTGGAATAACCAATATTATTGTTGAAAACGATCTAGTAAGTCAGACAGTTTCCAACCTTATTATCGATAGTGAAATCTAAAAATTGAGCTGTTAATGTCCCCCCATCACTTTTTTGATCTCTTCTGGCTTATCGTAAATCCCGAAGCGATCTATAATCGTTTGGGTTGCTCTGTTTTTTCCGATAACTTTCACCTCTTTACCCTCTTTGCGCAGTTTAATTACCGATTTATCGAGTGCATAGACTGCTGAAATATCCCAAAAGTGAGCATGGCTAACATCGATAATGACATTTTTCACCTCCTCTTTATAATCAAACGCATCCGAAAAACGATCCGCCGAGTTGAAAAATACTTGACCGATAAATTTATAGATACGGGTACTGATCGTCTTGTCATACGATTTTTCACAATACATAAAGTGACTAATTTTATTCGCGAAGAAAAGGGAGGCAAGCAACACTCCTGTCAATACCCCAAGTGCTAAATATTGATAACCGATTGACCGATCATGGCACATCCTGCCATTCCTCCAATACATCCTGAAGCGATATTGGCAAGACCTTGCCCTTTGCACTCACGGTTTTTATCGCTGTCGGTATCGGTCATATCATCGACAATCGTCGCCGTCATCAGAGATTCTAACAACCCAACCACCGCAAATGCCGCAGAGTACGGGAAAATAATAGAAAGCGTTTCCCAATTTAATGGAACTTCAGGCCACAAAAAGATAGGCAACGTATCAGGGAGTTCCCCCATATCACCCACCGTATGAACATCTATCCCCATCGTCACAACAACGGCTGTCAATACAACAATTGTCACTAAGGGAGAAGGGATGAGTTTGCCTATCTTGGGTAAATAGGGGAAGAGATAGATAATTCCAAGCCCTGCCGCCGTTAGCGCATAAACATGCCATGTGACATTCGTCAATTCAGGAAGCTGTGCCATAAAAATCAAAATTGCCAAACCACTCTTGTTTGGTTGAGATCAATAACATTTAACCTCCTAAAAATTGTAATTTATCGCCGAAAAAAAAGCGCTTCGAGGATGGAATTGTACCTAGATCAAGCAGCAAGCGATTTATTTAAGATAAAATAGATACTTAATAGACTAGAATAAAAAATATTTGAATCCAATCGAGATCTTGAAAAAAGTCAAAGAAGGTGGCATCATGCGCGACGTAGACCTGCCGTTAAAATAAGAAAAATAGAAACTATTTTCAAAAAAAAGCGGAGAATCATCGTTGCCGCCTACAATGGTAAATGGTGATAATTTAGGAGGGGAATAAATCCATTTTACATAGGTGAAACGATACAAAATAGCAGTTTAATTTTACTTTTTACCTTATCTGTAGTACTATACATTTCACTAAAAAAAGGGGGGATTATGCAGTTTCATGAAAAAATTACTCCTAATGAGCGGTGGTTATTCACCATTATTCTTATCATAGCAATTTCTAGCTTTATTGCTTTGACCTTTTTTGTGCACATGGGCTACCTTGCACAATTTGATTACTCGGTACTAAACTGGTTTCATACAATTAAAAACCCGACACTTGATCACTTTTTTTCTGCTATTACCTGGTTGGGATCTTTATGGATACTGCTCCCCCTTTACCTCGTCCTTACTCTGTTCCTTTCACCCTATTTTGAAAACGTTAAAAAGCTCTTAGGAATTGGATTTTGGGGTGCTCTCGTGAGTAGCTACCTCCTCAAATATGAATTCGAACGAAAACGGCCCCATTTTTTTCCCTCCCTTGATGCACTGCCGATAAATCCCTCATTTCCCAGTAGTCACACTTCCCAGATTATTGTATTTACCCTTTTACTTTGGCTGATTGTCCATAATAGTACTTCGCTATTTAGTAATCTATTAACCGCTGTATTGATGTTTATTGCATTGGGTGTTGCACTCTCACGAATGTATCTGCAAGTCCATTTTCCAACCGATGTCCTCGCAGGCGCCTTGATCGCAGTTATATGGTGTTGTATCGCTGTATTCGTTGTAAAATCAAACGTATTAAAATGAAAAATAAATTTTTAGAAACAGGCGAACATGGGTACCATCCCGTGCGGAAATTTAAAATCATCCTTTCAGGGTTACGATTTGCTGTATTGTATGATTTTAGTGTTATGTATAAAATCGTTGTATCGATTGCCATACTCATACCCGTTGTTATTTTTAATGAGTGGATTGATGCTTCATTGATCATCCTAGCTACTGGAGTCATGCTTACAGCGGAACTCTTCAACACTGCTATCGAGGCAGTTTGTGACTTCATGGAAACCCGTTACAATGAAAAAATTCGTATTATCAAGGATATTGCCGCAGCCGCTACCGGAATCACTATTTTTGTATGGATGGCACTCCTTTGCCTAGAGAGTATCAAGCTATTTAAAACTTTTTGATACCGATCCAGTATTCTCCCCACTTGTACCCCTCTGCCAACATAAAAATCACTAATGACGAGAGAAAGATATAGCCCAATATTTCCAACGTCGGAGGAGTGACATGAAACCACTCAGGGATGATATACAAGGCAACCGCTTGAAGAGCCGCTCCCACCATAATACCTACCCATATCCAAGGGTTAATCGTAAGACTTTTTCGGATATTTTTAAAAAAAGGTTCGTGCGCTTTTTGCGAGAGAATGGCACTGATCCATTGCGCAGCTACCAGCGTTGAGAAGGATGCACTCAGAGCTACTTTGTAAGGATACGCGTGCGAAAGCAATAGTAAAAAAAGGGTCAATACAACCACTGCTGTTGCCGAGGCAAACCATACAATCCGAAAGACCATTTTACGCTCAAAAAACTGCAATGGTGTCCGGCGAATAGAGTGACGCATCACATCCCCCTCCTCTTTACACACAGCGAATGTTTTATCACAAACACCGTCGGTGACAACATTGACCCATAAAATTTGTGTAGGATGCAAAGGGAGAGGAAGCGCCATCACGATGGCACAACTGATAATAATAATTTCACCCAAGCTTGTCGAGAAGAGATAAAAGAGTACTTTTCGAAGATTATCGGCAATAATACGCCCTTGACGTATCGCATCGACAATCACCCCAAGATTATTATCAACAATAACCATTTTTGCAGAGGACTTTGCAGCTTCACTCCCGTTCCCCATCGCGATTCCTAAATCAGCCGCTTTGAGTGCAGGGACATCATTAACGCCATCCCCAGTAACTGCAACAATTTCACCCCCTTTTTGGAGAATTTTTACAATCCGATATTTGTGTTCCGGCATAGCACGGGCAATGACCGATGTCTGTTTTAAAGCACGTTCCAGCTCCTCATCGGTGAGAGTATCAATCTCTTTTCCCGTAAGAAGCTGCTCATGATCATCTCCGATACCAACCTCTTTAGCGATCACACGTGCGGTAATCGGATTATCTCCGGTAATCATCATCAGACGAATGCCTGCATTTTGAGCTAGCGTAATCGCCTCCTTTACCCCCTCTTTTGGTTTATCGGCAAAGGCAACCAACCCTACAATCATGATTTGCCATTGCGAAGGATCTTCCCATTTGTGATCACTTACTCCAAAAGCTAAAATACGCAACCCTTGTAACGCCATTTGATCATGATGTTCGCTTAGCGTTTGAAGTTCTTCGGGAGAGTTAATAGCGATAGCGGCAAGCGCTTCATATCCCCCTTTGATATACAGCTTCTCCTCCGAACCAATTTTATTGACCGTTGCCATCATACGCGACGCAGGATCGAAAGGGTGATAAAAAAGGCGTTCATGGAGGGTATTAACTCTTTCAAACTCTTCCCCAAGCCATCGAGAGAGGGCAACATCAACACTATCACCATGACCGTTATGGGTATCATTGCAAAGGGCGGCACATCGGTTCAGTTCATTGCGATCGAGTGCCATCTCCTCTTTAACTGACAAAATCCCCTCCGTAATCGTCCCCGTTTTATCCGTAGCAATGAGCGTCGCACTCCCGAGTGATTCAACCGAAGGGAGATGACGTACTAAAATCTTATGACGACTCAACCGATAGGCGCCGATTGCCAAAATAAGGGTGATAACGATGGGAAGCCCCTCCGGAACAGAAGAAACGAGCTGTGCGAGAAGAATCATTGCCATTTCATCAATACTACGCCCTTGAAAGAGTGCAATAATCCCCAATAGTAGCAAAACGGAAATGATAGCACTGAGCAATTTTCGAGATAATATACGCATTGCCATCGTCAGAGGAGATTGGGGAGATTTTTGCTGAGCTGCTTTGGCTATACGAGCCATAGCCGTAAAATCACCCGTCGCGAAAACAACCCCTCTCCCTTTTCCTCTCAATACAGAGGTTCCTGAAAAAAGGCAATTTGTCTGCTCATATAAAGAGAGAGTCTCCCCTGCTATAGGATCACTTATCTTGTCACACCCAAGAGATTCTCCTGTTAATACGGCCTCGTCTACTTGCAGTGCATACGACTCGAATAAACGAATATCTGCGGGGACAATATCTCCCTCACCGATAAGAACAATGTCCCCTGGGACAAGTTCACGTGCGATAAGAATCGTCTCAATCCCATTGCGAAGAACATGTATATGATTTTCCGTTAATCGCTGAAGAGATCGGATCGAAGTTTCCGCTTTAAGCTCTTGATAAAATCCCAAAATCGCATTGATGATCAAAATAGCCATAATGATAATACTGTCTCTGGTATGTCCTAACATAAAACTAATAGCCGCAGCAATGATTAGAATAAGGACTATAGAGCTACTGAACTGATCCAGAAACATCCTTAATTTCGAATGTTCTTCCTCCATCAGGGTATTGGAACCAAACTTTTCGTAGCGTTTGGCGGCATCATCCACCTCTAATCCATAATAGGTTGTATGGAGCTGTTTTAGCAAATCATCCGCATTAGCAGACCAGGGAGATTGGGGTAATATCATTCTAACTCTTTGTGTTAAAATAAAACTATTGTAGCGGAAGTCGCATAATTTCGCTATAACGTTGCCATCACTTTTATGATCTCTTTTGGCTTTAGATTTAGAACAGTGTTAATATGTTAACATCAAATGACTATAAAATTTTAAACCAGTGAGAGGGAGTTGGCAATGACCAATCTGCAAGAACACCGCTTCTGGCTCAACACCAAAGAGATCCTAAAAGAGCGTTTGAGTCTGACGGAAGATAAGGCTGAGGATAACGTTATTGATGAGCGTATTCGTGGCGATATCACTATGAAAGGATCGAATCTTTGGATTTTGATGTTTGCTACGTTTGTTGCATCGGTTGGGCTAAACGTCAACTCTACTGCCGTTATCATCGGAGCTATGTTAATCTCTCCGTTAATGGGACCTATTATGGGGATCGGGTACGGTGCCGGAATCAATGACTTTGCCCTCATTCGGCAGTCATTTAAAAATCTCGCTATTGCAACATTGATCGCACTTTTGGCATCGACCCTCTATTTTTTGATTTCTCCCCTTGATACGGCACAATCAGAGCTCTTGGCACGAACAACTCCAACTCTGTGGGATGTATTGATTGGCCTTTTCGGAGGATTAGCGGGGATTGTTGCCGTTACACGAAAAGAGAAAACCAATGTTATTCCCGGAGTTGCCATTGCTACCGCGTTGATGCCCCCTCTGTGTACGGCAGGATTTGGTTTGGCAACGGGACACTGGAGTTATTTTTTCGGAGCATTTTATCTCTATACGATTAATTTTGTTTTTATCGCGTTGTCTGCTTTCATCATTGTCCGCGTATTTAGTATTACCGAAAAAAAATATGTCGATCCCGATGTCGCGAAACGGGCGCAACACTATATTGTAGCCATTGCGATAATTACAATTCTCCCTAGCTCCTATTTAGCCTATCAGCTTGTCAAGCAACAGGTCTTCAAAGCAAATGCCACCACTTTCGTTAACGAACAGCTCAATTTTAAAAATACTAACGTAGCTCAAATAAAAATTGATCCCGTAGCCCATGATATTAAAGTATTTTTAATCGGAGATCATATTCCTCAAAGTGAACTCAACAATATCAGCGCACGTCTCGCTAATGCTGGTTTGGAAACAGCCAAACTCAAAGTGTATCAAAATGGTGAACGTGAAGGTATTGATGTAACTACCCTAAAAGCCGATATTATCACCGATTTATATCAAAACAGTAGAGCCGATCTCTCAAATAAAGAGAAACAAATTGAACAACTAAAAATGCAAATTGCCCTTCTCTCACGCAGCAAGGAATACTATACTGCCATTCCAAATGAGCTGCAGACACTCTTTCCAAAAGTTAATGATGTTCTCCTCTCTCAAAATTATGATGCTGCCGCGAAAGATCAAAATCGGAGTCAAACCCGTTTTATCCTCAATGCAAATTCGTCAAAACGTCTTAAAAAAGAAGAACGGATTCAAATCGAGAAATGGCTTCAAATGAGGATTAAAAATGATAATGTAAAAATTTTTATTCGCTAATCCAAGTTATAAGTGCAACAGTAAGTCAGAGGATAAAAAATATTTTTTTATCCCCACCCCAAAATCATAAATTGAATATACCACACACTCAAAGAGATAATATAACCAACCAAGACCGTCCATGCCAGCTTAATATGCGATGCAAACGTATAAATCCCGTGCATTTTTCCCATCACGCCAACACCTGCCGCACTTCCGAAGCTAATCAGCGATCCGCCGATACCGGCTGTCATCGTCACCAACATCCATTGGGCATGATCGATAGAAGGATTCGCTTTTAGTACCGCCGACATCACAGGGACATTGTCCACGATAGCGGATAAAAACCCGATGCCAATATTTACCATGGTTGGATCAAAAAGTTCATACAGCTTCGCTGCATGTCCTAAAAATCCGGCAAAATGAAGCGCACCAACCGCTGCTAAAATACCGAAGAAAAAGAGTAGCGTATTATTCTCAATTTTGCTCATTGCGCGAAAGATATCAACATCTTGATGGTGATTTTTTTTGAGCGTGTACATGTACAACTGCAAAAGCGATAAGCCAAAAAGCATCCCCCACATCGGAGGCAAGTGCATTACTTGTTTACAGATAACAGCTAAGGCAATCGTAGCAACCCCCAAAGCGATGATCACTTTTCCCCCCTGAAGAATTTCAATTTTTTCAGCCGTATCGGGATCTCCCTCTTTAAATGGATCCAGATCAGGGACATAACGGCTAAGGAGATATGCGGTTATTAACCATCCGATAAATACCGCCGGAAAGAGATAGAGGAAATCGGTGAAAACCCCTTTTTCTGCTGTCCAGACCATAAGAGTCGTAATGTCTCCAAACGGACTCCAAGCTCCTCCCGCATTCGCCGCGACGACGACATTGATCGCACTTGGAACCAAGAAGGCTTTGTTGTTTTTTTCAATCGTTAACAAAACCGTAGAAAGAATCAAAGCTGTTGTCAGATTGTCCGCGATAGGCGAGATAAAAAATGCCAAAGTTCCCGTAATCCAAAAAAGTTCCCGATAGCTGTACCCTTTTGCAATCAGTTTTGACTTAAGGGCATCAAAAACCCCGCGCTCAATCAATGCCTCAATAAACGTCATCGCAACAAATAAGAAAAAGAAAATCTCGGCAATTTCTAAAATAAGATGGGAAATTTCATTTTCAAACGGCTGAAAGTTCAACCCATTAAACGCATAAAATCCACCGATCAGAACAAACATAAACGTTCCGATAAATAAAGCAGGTTTCGCCTTATCGAGATGATATTTATCTTCCGTCGCGATAAAATAATATCCTATGATGAAAATAGCGAGCAATAGCCATCCAAATGGGTGGACGGCTAAATCAAGACCATCTTCAGCGATTGCTGTTGTCATATTTTACTTCCTTGTGATTAGTTTGCACTTTTTAATACCCCCCCATTACCTTTTCAATTTCATCGGGTTTATCATGAACGCCAAAACGCTTCGGGAATAAGGGCAAGGGCGACAACAATACCGGCGAGAATATCACCTCGAATGTTACCGAACCACTCTTACTTGAGTGATAAAATTAGCATACAAGCCCCTCTAATATTTTTCATCTACCATGCAAATACCACTCCAAGCGACACGAAGCAGCATCCTTTTAATACGAAAAAATAATTTCGAAAAGTGTGACAGTAAAATAGAGAGTTTTTGATTGTAAGTAGTACATTTTACTTAAAAAGCACTTTAATAGATGTTAATACTATGTCAATCTTTCATAAAGCTTTGTTGCCAAAACAACCAAGATAACGGCTAAGAAAATCTTTATCCCTTCAATGATCGTCGGTATAATGAGCTCTCCGATACGATTAAAATGATGAGCAAGCCGCTTCAACAGGGTATAATACTACCTGCACTGATTGATTTAAAGGATTCAATATATGAGAACCAAAAATCTTGCTAACGTATTTTATCAATGGGAAGTAAATATTCTCGTTTTGAATATTTTAGGAACCCCAAGCGCCAAACGAGATGCCATCGGAAAAGCCAAAGGAAACCAACTCAAAGTAAGTGTCACCGCTGCACCCGTTGGAGGAAAAGCGACTGATCACATGGTACGATTTTTGGCAAAAGAGTTTGGTATTTCCCCTTCGGACATTGAGGTCGTATATGGGCGAATGAATGTTAACAAACAACTTCGGATTAAAGCACCAAAAATTCTTCCTTCTCTAATACTTCCCAGCTAATATGACCGCTATTTTAGCAACACTCTTTTGCTCTGGCAATAGCTTTGTCGATATGATCGACAATATTCCATTCTCCTATTTGTTTATCTAATCCCGATTTTTTAATATAGTTATGGACATTTTTATTGACCCCTGAAAGAATAAGTACGGAGTGTTGCCCTTGCAGTTGTTTATTGAGTGTTTCAAGAGCATGAAGCCCTGCTGCATCAATCATCGGTACATGCCGAAGCCGTAAGATAAAAACACGTGGCATCCGTTCAAAAAGTAAGAGTGTATCAACCAGTTTTTCAGCGATTCCGAAAAAAAGAGGTCCTTTGATTTCATAGACTTCAACCCCTTTAGGGATGATTTTTTTCGATGTCGCATCAGGATCATCATTTTCCTCATCCTCGTCATCATACGATTTTATTTCCACCGCGTTCATCATAGAGTGGATAAATAATATTGATGCCAATGCAATCCCCGCTTGTATTGCAACGTTCAAATCAACCAGTACCGTCAATGCAAAGGTCACAAACAAAACAACTTGATCTGTACGGGGAGCTTTCATAATGGATCTAATATGTTTGATCTCCGACATATTCCACGCAACCACGATTAAAATAGCACTCAACGCCGCAAGGGGGATTTTAACAATCAATGGGGCTAACAATAGCATAAATCCAAAGAGCCAAAGAGCGTGCATAATTCCTGAAATAGGAGAGATCGCACCCACTTTAATATTTGTAGCTGTTCTCGCGATTGCACCCGTAGCAGGTAATCCACCGAAGATTGACGAAGCGATATTGGCTATCCCTTGCGCCAACAGCTCCGTATTGGGTTTATGTTTCGTCCCTGCCATCCCATCAGCAACGACTGCCGAGAGGAGTGATTCAATGGCGGCAAGAAGTGCAATTGTCATCGCATCGGGAAATAGCAGTCGAATTTTTTCAAACGTAATCACAGGAAATGTTGGGGTGGGAAGCATCGAGGGGATAGCCCCAAAACGGCTCTCTATCGTATCGATAGGTATATTAAAAAGCCATACGGATAATGCGGAGAGAGTGACAACAACTATCGGACCCGGAATCTTTGGATATATCCTCTTCATAAAAATAATAATACCGATAGAGATCAAAGCAACAACGACGGCATAAGGATTGGTTTGATGCAAGTGCGTGACGTAGAGCACCAGTTTATCAATAAAATCAGGAGGCATAGTTGTAACCTCTAAACCAAAAAAATCGCGCAGTTGTGAAAAGAATATCAAGAGTGCTATCCCTGAAGTAAATCCAACAATAACGGGATAAGGGATAAATTTAATCAACTCTCCAGCTTTGAAAAATGCCATAATGATGAGGAGTATCCCCGCCATAATCGTCGCCAAGACCAGCCCTTCATACCCGTGCTTCATAGCAACCAAAGCGACAGTAACAATAAATGCAGCCGTAGGACCCCCTATCTGGAAACGGCTTCCCCCCATCAAAGAGATAATGAGTCCCGCTACGATTGCGGTGAATAATCCTCTCTCAGGAGGAAGATTCGAGGCAATAGCGATTGCCATGGCAAGTGGCAAAGCGACAATCGCTACCGATAACCCCGCAAGAGCATCTTTGAAAAAATCACCTGTTTCATAACCATTTTTTCGGATATAGGTGATTAGTTTTGGCTCAAAAAGCTTGAGTAAGCTTTTTTTCATTTTGCCCTGTCTGCAGTAATATAATGCACCCCAATCGATTCCGTCCGCTTTAACGCCGACTGTACAATTGCACGGGCACTCAAAAGACGCAGTTTCAACAGTCGTCCAACCCCTTCATTCATCATCTCCTCGATAATACCCAATGCATCATTCAACCCGTGCGTCGTTCGAACAATAGAAACTTTATCCCACATCAAGACACGAAGAGCATCTTTTTTCTCTTTATCCCCCTGTATTTCAAGGGGTTCTTTCCCGATCTCAAAATTCTTCGTACAATGAGCGTGTGGCGTATTCACAATTGTCTGGGCGGCTCGTTTCCCGAAAACAAGCCCCTCAAGCAACGAATTACTCGCCAGTCTATTGGCTCCATGAACACCCGTACACGCAGCTTCTCCCACAACATACAGCCCTTGGATATGAGGAACACGCCCTTCTAAATCACTCTTAATTCCCCCGATTGCATAATGAAATGCAGGGGAGATAGGGACACGATCTTTGGGAAGGTTATACCCCAAATCTCCCAATGCTTTAAAAATATTGGGAAAACGCCCTTGAAAATACTCTTTCTCAAAATGGGCACACGAGATATAAACTTGACTGGAGGTGCGTTGTTTGTAATCAAATATCGCCCGACTCACAATATCACGCGGCGCCATCTCTCCCCGCTCATCGTACTCAAACAAAAATCGTTTCCCCTCTTCATCGACAACCCATGCCCCCTCACCCCGTAATGCTTCGGTAAGGAGCAGTTTTCGCGCCCCCGTCCCTGAGACAAAAACGGTGGGATGAAACTGCATCATCTCCATACTTTCAAGCTCAATCCCTTTTTCGGTACAGATACCGTGAATGTCCGCACTAATCGCATGGGAATTGGTATGATACGCATACAGCGATCCGACACCGCCACTGGCGATAATAACATTGTCGGCATGGATAAGACGGCGAACCCCCTCACTCAATACTTCCACACCACAACATTGATCATTTTCCATTAATAGATCAATGACTGTCGCATTCGAAAGCATCGGGTGGGGGTTTTGTTGGAGCAAAAAGAGGTGCAAATGTCTCCCAGTCGCATCTCCCCCCGCATGTAAAATCCGACTGCGTGAATGGGCAGCTTCTTGGGTATAGAGAAGATTACCCGCAACGTCTTTATCGAATCCAAACCCCCGAGAGATCAAATCACGAATCACCCCTTGGGAATTTTCGCTCATAAATCGGACGGCATCGGTGTTACACAAGCCAGCGCCTGCACCCAACGTATCGCTAATATGCAACGGTATATCGGCATCATCGTACGCCGTCGTAACCCCCCCTTGGGCATAATAGGTATTGCACTCCCACGGGTGCGATTTACTAATCACCAACACTTTTAAACTTTTAGGAAGCTCGATCGCCGCATGCAGTCCAGCTACCCCCGAACCAATTATTACCACATCATAACGCATCGCTGTTCTCCTGTGATACTGGTTTTTCGTAATACGGAGAGGCTTTGTAACCACATCCGCTAAGTGCCAATGTAAGCATCATTAAAAATAGAATTGCCATTTTGGTCATTATTTCTCCACTGTATCTTAAAACGTGGATGGTATAATAGCTAGCATAAATACTTGATTAAGTGGTGTTACGGAATACGTGTAGAAGGGTAGTGATTACAATGATTGAGAAAATACGAAGCCTCCCTCACAGTGCAGGCATATACCAATATCTCGATGGTGCGGGACGCATCCTCTACATCGGCAAAGCAAAAGATCTCTCCAAGCGGGTCAAAAGCTATTTCAATCTCACCCCGCAGCTCTCCCCCAAAATAACCCTCTCGTTGCGGATTCAAAAAATGCTCTCCGAAACGGTATCGCTTCACACCATCATGGTGGAAAATGAAAATGATGCCCTGATACTCGAAAACTCCCTCATCAAACAGCTCAAACCCAAATACAATGTTCTTTTGCGCGATGATAAAACGTATCCCTATATTTACATCGACCTCAACGAAAATTATCCCCGTTTCGACATTACCCGTAAAATTCTCAAAGGGAAAAAGATCCACTATTATGGCCCTTTTTCAACAGGGGCACGCGATATTCTCGATTCTCTCTATGAGTTACTCCCGTTAGTGCAAAAGAAGAGCTGTCTCAAGGGGAAAAAAGGGTGTTTGTTCTATCAAATGCACCAATGCCTCGCCCCGTGCGAATTTCCCGTCGATGTTGCTCATTACCGTACCCTCGTCGATACCGCCACCTCGTGGATCCAAAACAAAAAACTCCTCCTCCCAAAACTGCGCGAAAAAATGGAAACCTATGCTGAAGAGCTCCGTTTTGAAGAGGCGATGATATTGAGGGATCGATGTGAGCGGATTGAAAAAAGTGAGATTACCTCTACAATTGATCTTGCACGTCAAGTGGCGTACGATGTATTCGCTATCGCTACGCATGAGGGGAGAGGGTGTATCGTTCGTTTGTTTATCCGTGAGGGGAAAATCGTCTCCAGTTCCCACGATTTTTTTGCTGTTCATGAGAATTTCTCACTCGATGAGGGGTATGAGCGGGCATTAGTCAATTATTACGGCACGGAAAAACCTCCTATTATAGCCCCCATTCTGACCGCCCACTGCGTTGAAGAGTCCGACTGGATTGAGGAGCATTTGAGTATCCTCTTTGAGAAAAAAGCGCTACTCGAAACGCCAAAAATAGGGATTAAAAAACAACTCACCACCCTTGCCCTCACGAATGCACAAGAGCTTCTCAAAACCCATAAACTAAATAATCTCGATTTACTGACCTCCCTCAAAGAGCTGTTTGAGCTTGAACACATTCCTCAACGTATTGAGGTCTTTGATAACTCCCACCTTGGAGGAGTGGCGACCGTGGGGGCGATGGTCGTCTATGCCGAAGGAGCCTTTGAAAAAAATGGCTACCGCCAATACCACCTCCACGAACGCGATGAGTATGGTCAAATGTCGGAAATGCTCCGTCGTCGTATCGAGGCTTTTGCAACCAATCCCCCCCCTGATTTATGGATTCTCGATGGAGGTTCAACCCTCCGTTCCCTCGCCCTTGAACTCCTCTACTCAAGTGGTATCACCCTCGATGTCATTGCCATCAGCAAAGAGAAGATCGATGCCAAGGCGCACCGGGCCAAAGGGTCTGCACGCGATATTCTTCACATTAACGGCGATACTCTGCGCTTAGAACCGTACGATAAACGGCTTCAATTTGTTCAGCTTTTACGAGATGAGGCACACCGAAGCGCCATCACCTTTCACCAAAAGACCAAATTAAAACGGGATCAAGAATCCAAATTTCTCTCCCTAAAAGGGATAACCCTTCCCAAGATTCATAAACTGTTAGATTACTATGGTACGTTTGAGGAGATCCAAAAAGGTTCATTCGAAACACTCAGTGAACTCATTGGTGCAAAAGAGGCTAAAATTATTCAGGATTTAACTGCTTTTAACTCAAACTAAGAATGGTTTTACCTTGTTTATGCCATATTCTACCCATTCAAAATATTTTCAGTAGCTTTTTAGCCAAGGAGTTCAATTATGGAAAGACCCGTTCCGGTGGATGAAGAATATTTTTTTGAAGGGCGCGCTATCGTGAGTGAAACAGATTTAGACGGTATTATCACATTTGCCAATCGAAAATTCTGTGAAATTTCGGGTTACGCCCAAAATGAGCTTGTAGGTCAGCCTCACAATATCATCCGCCATCCGGATATGCCAAAAGCGGCATTTGAACAAGTGTGGAAGACGATCCAATCAGGGACGATCTGGCATGGGTTGGTTAAAAATCTCCGTAAAGATGGAAAATATTACTGGGTTGATACTGAAGTCTCTCCTATGGTTGATGCGAATGGAAAGATCAAGGGCTATATGGCTGCTCGCAAGCCTGCATCACGTAAAAATATTGAAGAGACTGCGGAGATTTATAAAAAAATGATCGCCCAAGAAAACTAGGAGGAGGAAGAGTGCTACTATACAATCACAAACAAGAGTTTATAGGGATAGACGATGAGGGGTTAAAACTTTTAAACTACTCCTCTTTCGAAGAGCTCTTAAGAGTTTGCGCGGATGTTGCCGACCTTTTTGCCAACGAACCTGGGTACATTTACAATTTTAAAAATTTTGGATGGATTGACTTCATTCTCCACTCCGATTCCGATACTTTTAATGCTATCGTTCATGCTAATGGACGGGTATTTAGTTGTCAGCTAAGTATTTCACAATTTTATTTAGTAGAACATCCTGCACAAAATGGCTACCGTATTGAGATGTTGCACATCAAAACAATGAGTGGGGAGGATATAAAACCACATATCATTGTTCCCAAAGAGCGTTCAAAAGAGTCTGTAAAAGAGTTTAGCCCCTCTCTGACCGATCATATACACATTACACCGGTACGATTAAGTGAACCAAGTGTTTTGGACATTCCGCTGGGTGAAATTTCTGAGTCTGACGATCTTTACACCGATTTTAAACCATCACCACATCCTGTTGAGTTTGAGGAGTCTCTCCCTTTTATTCCGGAAATTATAGAAAAACTCACCCCTACAGCCTCTCCAAAACCGCTTGAGCACCCTGTTTCCAGATCAATGCACTACAGTAAAAATGAAAAAGAGTATCTTTCTCATCACCACGTTCCTAACGACTATCTCTTCGACCCCAGTGTTGCTGCAAATGAGTTGGGACTTCCTGTTGATCTTATTGAAGAGTTTATCGGTGATTTTATTCAACAATCCCACGAATTTAAAGAAGAACTCTTCGAAGCGTGTGCAAAAAGTGATTTCAACAATCTTCATATTCTCTCTCATAAACTTAAAGGGGTTGCCGCTAATCTTCGTATAGAAGATGCCCTCGAAACCCTTACTATCATTAATACCTCAACCGAAGTGGGAGAAATTGAGGCAAATCTTAAATATTATTACAGTATCGTCGCAAAATTGGAGGGAAAAGAGGCTGAGTCGCATTATTTTCAAACTACTCAAGAGAGTGTTGTTCCTGAAATTATTCTCCCTGAGATAACAGACGATATTTATGCTTTTACCCTAAAAGAGCCTGATGAAAAACCAAAACAACACGACGAGACCCCTTTTAAAAAGGAGTTCTTCGATCTTAATGTTATAGAAGATGAACAAGAACCTGAAAAGGAAGTAGCGCGCGTGAAAGTTCCTGAAGAAGCGGCTATTAAGGAGCTTGAGATGCTTCCAGACTCTTCCGTAAATAACCATGTAACGCTTCACTATGATATTTACTCCACAGCAAGAGCACTGGGAATCGACCCCTCTTTTATGCAGGAATTAATTGATGATTATAAAGGAGACGCACGCATTATAGGTGGGGAGATTTCTAACGCCATCAGTGCTTTTGATACCACCCTTTGGAATGAAAATGCGTCTAAGCTTAAGGGAATCAGTGATAACCTACGTCTTAGTGAAATATCCGATGAACTTACCGTTCTTATCAAAACTCATGATGCGCAAGAGGCCAAAAAAGCCTTCAATCACCTTATGAGCTATCTCGATCAACTTTAAGAGGAACCGACCATGCATTTAGGACTTAAAAATCGACTTCGCCTTATCAGTCTCCTTCCGATTCTGATTTTGTTTTCACTCGCCACTTATTACGTTTATACCTCCTATTTGAGTTATAGATCGGCACAAGTGTTACAAACACATCTTGAAAAAACGAAACAGCTTAACGAACTGATTAGTAATATTGGGCGTGAGCGTGGTATGACGGTAATGTTTTTAGGTAACGCTTCCGCTGCTACCCTTAAATCACTTCATGCACAGCGTGCCGTTGTTGATCAAAAGATCAAAGCATTCAGTGCCCAAAATCAATCGCCGCAAATCACCGCTATTATTGCAAAATTGGAAAAAGGTCGTCAAGAGTCACGTTCATCTATCGATGCTAAAACCGCTAATTTTAATAAAATTTTTGACGATGTGTATGGACAATCGCAAACGGATTTACTAGGTCAGCTTACGACACTCTTTTCCATTCAATCCGATGAACAAATCACATCCATCGAGAGTAGCTACCTCTCCCTTGTACGAGCCAATGAAGCCACGAGTTCAGAGCGGGATTATGTTACCTATATCCTCTCTCGGGCAACACCGCTCCAAGAAAATGAGTTGAATAAATGGTTTATCTTAATGTCAAAAGCAGATGCACTTAATTTTGATGCCATTAATGACAAAAATCTTAAAGGGACCTTTGAAAAATCACTTTTTAGCGAGGATACTGTTGATTTACTCCAAGATATTACGATGGAGCGTGGCTCCATTCTTCAAAAAAGTGTCTTAGGAGAGTATGAGACACAATCAGGTATTTGGTTTGCTATGCTTTCTGAAAAAATCGATGCTATTAGTGAAACCGAAAAACTTCTCATCAATGCGATAGATGAGCGAACTTTCAGTGTTAAAACCCAAGCGCTTCAAATTCTTGCCCTTTCCATTACTTTATGGATTTTTTCTCTCTTGATCGGTATTTTAGGGGTTCTTCTCTCCAATGAAATTGCCAAAAATATCAAAAATCTTGAATCCGTTCTTAAGCGTGTTGCTGAAGATACCCACGATAATGAAGCCGAAGAGCTCAGTCATACTATCAATCTTGATACAGCTGAGGGAACCATGCAGGCGTACGCATTGCTTGAACGTATTATTGGGCAAACAATGCACGATAAACAATTCGCCCTTGAAGCATCGGAAGCCAAATCAATGTTCTTAGCGAATATGTCGCATGAAATACGGACTCCGCTGAACGGTATCGTAGGTTTCACTGAATTGCTCAAAGATACCGATCTTCATGATGAGCAACGTGAATTTATTGATATTATTGAAAAAAGTTCTGAAAATCTTCTTGAAATTATCAATAACATCCTTGATCTCTCCAAAATTGAGAGCAATAAACTTGAAATTGAAGATATTGCCTTTAACGCAATTGATGAGTTTGAAAGTGCCGTTGATGTCTATGCTGTTCGTGCATCTGAAAAACATATTGACCTTGCGTGCTTTATCGATCCTAGCCTTGAACGACCACTCAAAGGGGATCCGACCAAAATTAAAGAGGTTATTATTAATCTCCTTAGTAATGCCGTTAAATTTACCAACAGCGGTGGAACGGTCAACGTCGATGTTCGCCGTATCCAAAGTGACGAGACTAACCGTGCTCTTGTCCGTTTTAGCGTCAAAGACAGCGGTATTGGCGTCACCAGTGAACAAAAATCACGTATTTTCGAAGCATTCGGTCAAGCCGACACTTCAATTACCCGTAAATATGGCGGTACAGGCTTAGGTCTCACCATTTCAAGCCGTTTCGTAGAATTGATGGGGGGCAAGCTCGATCTTGAGAGCGAACCGGGCAGTGGCACTACCTTCTTCTTTACCTTATCGTTTGAAGAGATTGAGAGCCTTAACGATCCTATTAAGGGATCTTTTTCAAATATCAATGCCGTTATCCACGAAAGTAAAACGAAGAGAAAACTTCAAAGTACCTATTTGAAAGAGTATCTTGATTATCTCGGAGTAAGCTATACCACTTTCAATGAACTGAATGAATTAAAAATATTGGAGCGCCAAGTCAATTACGATCTTCTCTTTGTTGACAATGATTACACCAATGATGATGAATTGACTCAATTCTCAGCTGCTAATGAGCAATTTGTTCTTATCACCAAATCGTATTATATGAAGAAAATAGACTCGATGGGTCTTAATTTATTTAAAGTTCTTTATGAACCACTTAACAGCTCTAAAATTCGTTCTGTACTCGAATCGTATGATGCAGAAGCGTTTAATACCCGCAAACAAAAGTCCTCACGTCGCAAGAAGTTTGATGAAAAGAATTCTCGCTTTGCCGCCAATGTACTCGTTGCTGAGGACAATATTATTAATCAGAAGCTCATCAAGCGTACCCTCGAAGATTTGGGACTTACTATCACATTGGCGAACAATGGTCTTGAAGCATTCGAAAAACGTAAAAATGGGGAATTTGATCTAATTTTTATGGATATCCAAATGCCTGTGCTTGATGGAATGGAAGCAACCCAAGAAATTCTCGATTTCGAAGAGGACTATGGTCAAACACACGTCCCTATCATTGCCCTCACCGCTAATGCTCTTAAAGGGGATCGTGAACGGTTTATGTCAGTGGGTATGGATGAGTACACGACTAAACCATTAGTGCGCAGTGACATTATTAATTTGCTTAACAATTATCTCTCCCATAAAATCGTGGAGATTAATGTTGCCCCTCAATCAGCAGATACTCTAGTTGATGAGGATGAGTCTCTTGTTCTTGCTCAAGAGAGTATCGAAAATGAGCTGGAGGAGGACTTAGAAGAAGAAACTGTTATTACTGCCCCACAAGAAGAAATTGCAATAGTGACGATACCAGAAGTTCAAGAGTCACTTCCTGAAATAGTCTCTATTTATGATGCCGATATATTACTGGCAAAACAAAATCCGCTTGAGATGAAACTTTTCAGTCGTATTCTTGCTGATTTGGGCTACACTTATGTTGGTGTGAATAACAGCAATGATCTTAAAAAACATATTACAACTAAACACTACAAGTTGGCGTTATTTGATAAAACGTTACCGGATCTTGACCTCAAGGAACTCTATGATACAATTCGTGTTAATAACAACAATATATCGTTGGTAATGCTGATTGATCCGAATGTGGATGCCGATCAAGACGATGCACTGTATGTTCATGAGATGATTAAAAATCTTGTCAATAAAGACCTTTTACGTCTTGTATTTGAAAAATTTATCTAACCAAGGAACTCTAAATGGATGGCAAAAAGCTTAAAATTCTCGCAGTTGATGATGATATGATTAACTTGAAATTATTGAAATCAATGCTGATGAAATCACCTGGCGTTAGTGCCATTGTAGAGGCTAAAAATGGGGCAGATGCAATTGGTATTTTAAAAGCACAAGATGATATTGACATTATCTTACTTGACATTATTATGCCTGTTATGGGGGGTATTGAGATGCTAAAAGTGATCCGTGCTGATGACTCTCTTCGTCAACTTCCTGTCATCGTCCTAACAACGGATGAAACCAAAAAAGGGGAAGCACTGGAGTGTGGTGCCAACGGTTTCCTGATGAAACCTATCCGCGAAAAAGATGTTCTTGCCAAAATTGCACAACTCACGATCTAAACTCTTCTCTGTCGTTCCCGTATTTGCGGGAATTTTGATTCCCTTTCTTGTTGTGTTAAAGTCTTTCAATCATAAGTTTCAGTGCTACGTCACAGTCTCTTTTCTAAGCTCTTCTAGCTCTTTGACACGATTACAAAAGTCCTCACCCTCTTATCCAACTCTCTATTATATTAGTCAGTATTATAGCATTAACTATAATTGCTTTCAGTATAAAATATTTCATAAAGAGAATCTACTCAAGTAAAGATGAAGATACGTAAGGAAGTGTACCCATTCCCACTAAAGGGGGAATGTTAGCGTGTAGCTGGGGCGTAATCGTATATAAGCCCCGGTGTTTTTGTCGTTTGCTTGCTTGTTTTAGTAGTACTACTAGACGTATCTTTGGCACTGCCTGATGCACCTATGGGAGGGACGATACTGATATTAAAACACGGATGGGTTAAACAATTTAAGTTTGCTCCTGATGGATCACTATACGGCAATGCCGTCGCTCCGTACCATAACCATGACTCGGTATTGATATGGGCTTTGGCACTGTAAGGAGCTGCATTGGCGTGACCGAAATTATAATCTTCCATCCCATCCGTCCCCGCTACTGTTCCAATAGTTTGCGCCGTTGAATCCAAATAGGTCACATTCGCATCGCCATCGATTGTGTCGTTATGGAGTTTATTAATATACCACATTGCATCATTACGGCTTGGAGAGAGTGCTGTAGCTGCTAATGTCGGCGCGTTATAGACCTCATACCAACCGTTTGCGATAGCGTCTGCCGTGTTTCCGAAGACACGGATGTCACGGGGGATGATTCTGCCGTAGACGAAGGTGGCGTTCCCATCTAACGTTTGATTTTTATCTCCATAGACACTGTCTGTATCGATAATTGTAAGATTAACATCGTTACCAATACCATTAGAACTATTTATATCAAATGGTGATATGGCTTGCGTTTGATTTCGATTAAAATTAAACCGTGACACAATCGCATCATTATAGGCAATCGATTTAGTTCCAGCTGTAAAGTTTGCATCCATATTACTAATTGCTAGTACTAAAGGGGTCAATCCTGCTGTATTCGCAGCAACCGAAGAAATAAATGGGGTAATCGTAATATTTCGTTCATACATATTATTAGCATAGTTTTGTGTTGTAACATGCTGCTTATTCTTCGCTGACACACTCATTGGGATTCTCGCCGACATATTTAAATCATTGGAGAGATAGGTAAAGGACGGAAAAACTCCTTTATTATTTGTAATCATTGCAGCAGTGATATTAAAATCCCATGGAATAAATGTTACATTTCCTTCACCATGAATCGTTCGCAATGATAAAGCGGTATCATCAATATCAACAGCTGCCCAGTTAGTATCATTCAAATCCAATGTAAACTTTCCAACATCGCTAAACTGAATAGGTACAGAACCCGTTCCATTACTCAAATTCCAATCACCTGCTGCTGCAACTATCGATCCATGCACTGGGTAGGTTATTGTATTGAGCTGTGTATTAGAATCTCTTTGCCACCATATCGAAGGTACTTTTGTGAGGCTGGAAATACTTTGATTATACTCTTGCGTATTTGCACCACTGTAATCTTTCGCGTCCAGAGTCAAATTATAATCTTCTCCCGATCTCATATTAGCTATTGGTGCTGAAAATTCAAAATGATCGGGGCGGATAGCAAAATTATCCGTACTAAACTTTTCACGATAACATGGGGTATTTGTTGTCACTAAGGTAGGATGGCATATATTTTGAGATGTACACGTAATATCTTGCTTCACATCATACGCTGTTCCATTATAATCGGCACAGAATTTAAACTCTACTTTCATATCTTTGGTGGCTGTGGCAAGATTAAACGCCGGTTGTATCGATGCACTTGCGTTGGCATCAAAAAAGGCGTACGGCGTTCTATTGGTATTTGCTATTGAATCCCATAAGCGATAATAAGCACCTCTACCCGATCCCTTGGCTTGAACTCCATTATTAGCACTATTTAAACTGGCGATTGTCAAATTAAAATTTTGACTCGCAATGTTAGTTGAAATATTGCGGTCACTCACCGAGCGCGATGTATCCCACGCATCAAAGACACCCGCAGTAGTCTCTGTTGTATAGGGTACACATATACCCGATACAGTTAGATCATCTATTTCGTGAATATTATTCGATGCCCCCGTTGAACCTGTCAATGCAAGACGAACGTATGCGGGACTAGCTCCTTGAGAAGCTACGGCATCAAATTTATTAATTACCGTTTGATAACTTCCAGTTGTTAATTTTCGCTCCAGCGTGATAAAAAGATGGGCTGGGTCTCGCCCATCGACCGTCATACGAAATTTATCCCCCGGTAAAGGCGACGATGTTGATGTTGAACCGGAATCAATTGATGAAGTTAACGTTCCCGATCCAGCTAAAAAAGTGTACGGACTCGATCCGCTCGCTGACCCCCGTATCGCAACAGAATCCGCATGAGCTCCACTGTTTGTACCTGTTCCTAAACGCCCCTCGCTAGGATTAGAATAATTCCCATATTCGTCAATTCCAAGACCAAGCCATCCCCCTTGAAATCCAGGGCAACCACCCGCAACGGTACAGTCACTTGAACAGCCTGCAACACCATTTTGACACTTTTGTGCGTATCCCAATGATCCCCCAAATGCCCCAACCGTCGGATTCGCTCCAATCGCTGAATCATACAGAACCATTGCGATCCCATCTGCACCGTTTCCCCCCCCATACGCATAGTGGGTAAATTCGGCAATAATAAGATTTTGCGATGCACGAAATTGATAATCTTTAGTAATCGCCGTCGCTCGATATGTATTATTATCTGTCAGTTGCATCCGTCCATTCACATAATCAGGAGTATAAGTTCCACTGCTTTTAAGAACACGCCAGCTATTCCCTATCGCAGTCCCTGAGTCAAAATTATCCGCATAACACACCGGTGCCGTCGTCTGTCCAAGAATCGTCACAGTCGCCGTTGAATTTGTATCTAATTGGACAGTCGCTGAGGGCTTGGGATTCGTAAGGACAACTGTAAAATTTTCATCGGGTTCGATTGGTTCGTCATGGATAATCGAGATGTTGATATCTTTACTTATCTCCCCTGCAGCAAATGTCAGTAAACTATTTTGGGAGTAATAATCGGTTCCGCCACTGGAGGTTGCGATGGCGTTGTTTACAGGATTGGCATTTGTTCCATCATATGTTCTATAGGAGACGGTTACTGGGTAACTGACAGTGTGGGAGAGTTTGACTGTTAGGGTAACTTGGCTCGATTCATCATAAGGTAAGGTTGTATCTTCAGATGTTTGATAAACTTGTCTATCAAATCCTACCTTCACATTACAATCGCCATATCCACCGCCTGCACCACCACTGTAAGCAATAAAATCAGGGTTTTGCCCGTTTATTTGAATCGGTCCTTCCGACGTTATACCACCCGTCAATGACCACTGTGAATTCCCTTCAAATGTTGTTGATTCTTTGACATAAAAATAAGCTTGTAAGCCCCCATTTCCTCCACCACTACTAGCCAGTGTCAAATTACCGCCGACATAAATAAAGAGTTGATCGGGAGTACCACCTGTATTAATTTCATACACATTTTTGTCCAACGTCATATCACTTTTTACAAAAATCCGAACAAGCCCATCTCCAGACACAGCAATTTTGGCATTGTTATCTGGAAATACCAATGTATTGAAATAATAATCTCCAGGAGCAAAGGTAATAGTCCGTCCACTGTTTCCAGAAACCCTGACATCCCCAAACACTCGATATTCATTAACTGTACCATCGCTATACGTTTGGTTAGGTGTATAAACCGTGTCTGTAGTAATATCCAAAAATGTAGATGGTAAAGGAGGGAATGTTGCAGTATACCGATCTGCAGGGGGATCAATACGGCTACAGCTTCCACTTCCACATCCAGAAGCATTACATGCTATTGTCGGCGTAGGCGTAGAAGAAGGGTAAGAGAGGACTGTTTCGGAACAAACCTGAATATTATTTCCCCCCGTCACAATTTTATCATACGATGTCAATACGCTGGAAAATAATCCGCACTGAGCATAGGGTTTTGTCACTGTTCCCGAAGCATTTACCGTAATAACAACGGTATCAGTATTAGTAGCACCGCTATTATCGGTAACTGTCAAAGTAATAGTATGTGTTCCTACAGAAAAATCACTTTTACTAAAACTAACGCTAGTACTTAAAGATGTCGTACCTTCTTTCCATGAATAGCTAGAGATTGTGCCGTCAGAATCACTACTGCCATTTCCATTAAGAGTAACATTAGCTCCAGCTGTGACAGATTGATCAGCCCCTGCATTGGCTGTTGGAACTATGTTTGCGGCAGCATTGACGGTTATAACAACAGTATCAGTATTAGTAAGACCCCCATTATCTGTAACAGTTAAGGTAATTGTATGTGTTCCTACAGAAAAATCACTTTTACTAAAACTAACGCTAGTACTTAAAGATGTCACACCTTCTTTCCATGAATAACTAGAAATTGACCCGTCAGAATCACTACTGCCATTTCCATTAAGAGTAACATTAGCTCCAGCTGTGACAGATTGATCAGTCCCTGCATTGGCAGTAGGAGCTATGTTTACAACTGAAGGGGTAAAAACAACATCAAGCTGATGTTCAATGTTATTATTACTTCCTGCCACATAATAAATATAAACATAAATATCACCGGCACCGCTCATCGTTTGTGTTGATGTTGTTAAACCATCTAAAGTTGTCGGACAGGAACCTTGCGCAACACTAAATTTTGCTTGACTATTATCAATACGAGTTAAATTAATAGCAACACTTCCTGCACCATTGACACTAAATTTATACGCTCTGGCTAATGTTCCAGACGTTGCACTTGGACCGACATTCCAATCACTTTGGTTATAATGAGAACTATTACTGTAAGAGGTATGCGCACTTGTCAAATTGTCTGAAGCTTGTAAAGACGAGCATGAAAGGTCATCATCATTAGTGATTGTAATCGTATTATTGCTAGGAAGAGTAAAATTTTGAGATGAACTCGTACCATTATCAGTAACAGATACAGTAAAGGTTTCATTTGGTTCAATACTCGTATCGCCAACCACTTTCACTGTGAAATTTTGAGCTGATGGAGAAGTGCCCTCAGTAAATGAAAAATTTTGGCTTAAAGATTGATAGTCAGAATCAGCCGTTGTAGCCGTTCCATTTGTAGTCTTAATCTTTAACTTCAACTCTCCTTTATTTGGTGCAACATTAATATTGACCGTACATGTAACATTTGTCGTGCCACTTGTCCCTTCCGTTATCGGATTTGGACTACAACTTAGCGACACAATGGGATTATTACTTGGATCCCCCCATCCCGAAACAGCAAACATCATCACCACACCAAATACGGCAAACAGCCGCGACAAAAGTTTAAAAGGTTTCATTTCATCCTCCTTGGGACTTTAATACACATCGTCGTGTGTGCCGATATCGACTAATACAATTTGTTCATCAACAATCTGTAAAATCAACACTATTCGGTATTCGTAGGTTAAACGAACCGCATGAAACTTCTCTAAATTGCCTTGAAGTTTGTGCAATTTCAATGAAGGCTCAAACGGATCGTTTTCAAGCTTTTTCAAAATAATTCCATATTTCTCAAGTAAATCGGGATGCTTTTTGAAAAACTTAAACTCCCTTTTGGGATAACTTTTTTCTTTAACTAATTGCATTTTTGAGTTCCGCTATATATTCATCAATATCGCCAATCGGTTCAAAGCTCCTATAGTCTCCACGATTAATTTTGTCAAGCACCTCCAAACAATGCTGCTCATCGATCGCCTCATCGTCTTCTTTTTTCTTTACTTCAAACTTTTTCACTATATCACTTTTCAGGGCACTTATCACCGCCATGAACTGATCAAACTTACTGTCTTCTATTTCTAATAATACGGTTTTCATTTTATTCTCCTTGGGGATTATTTTCAAAAAATTGTTTCACATCATCATATATTTGTTGCGCCGTTGTATAAAAAACTTTTGCTTGCTTACACGTTGGACGACCAGTTGGAAGAAGTCCTAGATCACCTGGATAACGTGATTCGATATAGAGCTGATTAATTAATCCAAGGGTATCTTCATCAAATGGTAAAGGCAAAATATTAGCTATAACTGCCCGTAGTTTAATGAGACTGTGAATTCTATGCTCACCCAAATCATATTCTTCAATAACCGCTTTAAAAACTTTTTCGATACATTGTTGCGCATGAAAAGCGATAATGGTCGTCAAATGCTCATTATCTTTTATTTCTTCGATAGTCATCAAATCCATTTCGGCAGCTTTAAACCACTCTCCAGTCATAAATTTCATAGTAATCGTACTCCATCCTTTAAAATTCTACGTGAAAAAATACTTCCTACCTCTTTGAATCGTTCAAATTCCGGCTTCGTATAAACAATCAAATCAATCGGAATTTTCCGCTCTACATCTCTTATTGAACGACTCACACTTAGATAAATTTTTGATTTTTCATCATAGCTTTGAGGTATCACATCGCTATCGACGACAACCAGAAGATCAATATCACTGTCCTTATGTGGTATACCGTACGCATGCGAACCAAAAAGGAAAATTTCAAAAGGTTTTACCGCTGCACTGATTTGAGAAACGATGGTATTTTTTAAGTTATCAGATATCATCTCATCCTCCTTGGAGTTTTAAGCTGCCACATTGGAATCATCATTAGAAGTTCCAATGTTTTTATTTTCATACAAGTCGGAAATCGGGAAACAAAAATCGTAATCATTCCATTCCAAATCACCATCCGTAATCGAAAACTGTTTAAACAATTCCAAATCTTTATATTTCACAATCTCTGGATTATACGATGAGTCGATAAAATTATAAAAATCAATAATTTGAATTTTCTCATCATTGAATACTAAACGTATCTTATAGTCTCCCCTATACTCTGCTTGCTCAATAGCTATAATCTGATTTGGCTGTATCATTTTACTTTCCCCTCTATTTTGATGCAATGGATACTCTGGTGCAGTACAAAATAACTAATCCATTTTTGAACAATCTCATTTTGAAATGCTCTCTCACTTGGAAAGTGGGAACGAGAAAAAACGAGAATCATTTTCATCACAATTTCTGCCACGAACGTTTGAACACTCGGATAGGTTCGGTCGTTAGGTTATGATCGGTTACGGCTACATCGACCAATATCATCGTCGGTAAAGGAGGAACATTTGGACCGAGCACCACCCAATTGTTACAAGATACCGGCTTTGCTACTAAAGACGCATCAGATGAGTAGCTCATGGAAACATTCGCATCAAACATCGCACTCCCACTTGCATCATTAATCGTAATATTGAGATTTTCAAGACAATGCCCACTTGCAGCTGTATTAAACCCTTGCGCCCGCATCACGGCGAATTCGGTCGCACTCTCCGCCAAAAGCTCCGCTTGGGTATGAAGATATGCGTCACTGACCCCTTTTGCCCCTATGGTGGTATTGCTAAGGAGTAACGCCCCACCAGCGGCGACGAGGAGAACGATGAAGATCGCCATAATCATCGCAAAACCGCGACGTTTTTTAGTAACGGACATGGACGCTCCTTTCACGGCAGATTTGCAGTGCATCTAAATCGGAATCGCTTAGGTTTTCATCCAACCCCTGCATACACACCTTAAGACGCCACACTTTTCCACTTAAAGCAGTCGAAGCGGTCGATATATCGTAATCGACGAAAAAATGGTTGACCTTTTCGGCTAAGAGATATTTTTTAGTGGGATCAGTTTTATACTCCTCTCCTAGCCATGGACGGAAACTGGTATACATATAAAAATTTCCTGGATTAGGAGTAACACTACTTTGCTCAACTTGAAACGCATACCCCGTCCGCAAGAGATACTTTCGATGCCCATCTGTCGCGTTGTTGTCTGGATTTAATTGCAATATTGTTGAAGAAATCGGATTTGCACCTGCATCCATTTTATGATAGCCACTTGTCCCATCTCCTGCATGTAAATTAAACCGTACACACGCATTATTATCGGCACTGTCGGCATCGTAAACGGCTGATTGTGCCAACGTCGATCCCAATCCTGTAATAATCCCATCTCCCGCCGTGAAATTAGCATCGGCAGCTAGGATCGTATTACCTGCACCAAGTAACACTTCGCTGCTCCATCCAGGGCGATTCCCGATCGTACGCAAGCTGTCCTGATCAACTGCGACGAATGCAACGGTATAGTCTCCACTATCATTGGGCATAGGTGGACCATAACACGCATTAGCAGCTCCTTGTTTATCAAGATTTACAATCGAACTATCGAGTGCATACTCAAAATAACCCTTGAGTTGATCCAAAACATGATCGGCTGTCTCTGTCCTCTTCATAATCTCTTGAGTGCGATAAATGCCATTGTAATACTGACGCACCGCTTCAAGAGTCATCCCCCCTACGATTCCTAAGATGACTATGACAAAGAGGAGTTCTATAAAGGTAAATCCTTTGCGTTGCTGGTTCGCACTCATCTAGTTCCCTTTGTTCGATTTAAAAAATGTGAGGGTGATGTCAACATCGGGAGCCGTTCCAGATGCTGTTGCAACAATACGTTTGAGGTGGGTTTGCGTTCCCGATGCACTTGGTGTCATAGATCCTGACGAGCCAAGTACCCATGTTGCAGCGACGGTGTTACTGCTACTATCGGATGGAGAAACAGTCGAATTCACATAACTTACTTGATAGGTAACAGGGACGAGATACGACTCCCCCCCTGTTGCATTGACCTCAAATTGCAAACCTGCTACATTATTAATCTGCTCAATGCCATTTTGTAAATTTCCAGTTCCCGTTGCAGGAATAGCACTGGCATTTTTATCACTACATTGCAACATTGAAGCAGGATTGAGTCGATACAAAACACCTCCACCTCCACGAGAACAGTTCAAGTCAGCCGTATTTGGATTCAGAAGCAATGGCCCTGAATCGGATGCCATGGTATAATTCCCATCCCACCGTGTCTGAAAAATTTTCGTTAACTCTCCTGACATACGCTTAAGAATATCATCATCGACAGTCACCCCTTTGGTCGCCTTGGAGGAGATTTCCATCATTGAGGGGATCGCCATAATACTAATGGCAATGATAACAATCGCAAAAATCACCTCAATCATTGTCATAGCTTTGCGCATCATTCTTGAATCCTTTATTGTTGAAGTTAAGTTTATTCCACTTAGTATTAAAATCGCATTATCATTTTAGATTATTAGCTACCTTCCAAATAGTGTTTTACCTCACGGACAACCTCTTCATCTTCCCCTATATCCGCCCATCGAAGCTTTTTACCGCTTTGGATACTCCCCTCCAACAAATCACCGCTAGAGCGAAATTTCAAATCCAATGCCGCAATCTCAAAACCGCTCGTGCACCTGCCAAACGACTCTAAACGGACGTTTTTACCCGAGGTATTGGTATAGAGGTAACAGTACCCCTGCAGTCCTGTTCGGCTCACGCGCCCACGAAGCTGATGGAGGGTTGAGAGTCCCAACCGTTCTGCCCCAACGATAATGACGGTGGTGAGACGTGGTAAAGAGATACCCACTTCAACAACCGTCGTTGCAATCAACAAAGAACCCTTATCCCGAAACTCTCGTAATACTGCCTCTTTCTCTTTGTCTTTTCCGTGGGTCACATAGACATTTTCAAAATTTTTCTCCCAATACCCCCGTGCTTCTTCAATACTTTGATAGTTAATACTCTCACTTTGCTCGACGAGGGGGTAAACGAGTAGGACTTGATGATCTTGTGCTATTTCACCGCGAATATGTTCCAAGAGTGGCGGAAAATCACTTTTGCCGATAATTTTGGTCGCAATAACTTTCGTAAAAGGGGTTTGGACGATGAGGCTCACATCAATATGTGCCGATTCGATCATGGCTAGCGTTCGCGGTATTGGGGTAGCGGAAAATTGTAAAAAATGGGGCGGAGAATCGTTTTCGGTGAGTTTAGAGAGGGCATTACGTTGTGCGGTACCAAAACGGTGTTGTTCATCCACCATCACTAGTGCGCACTCGGGAAGCTCTCGATAGAGAAGGGCATGGGTTCCGATGATAAAATCAAACTCCTCCAACGACCCCTTTTTCGTCGCATTCGTCACAAGGGCAATTTTAAGATTGGGGAGAAATTTTTGCGCCTCTTCAAAAAGTTGTGCGGCAAGAATCGTCGTAGGAGCCATAAGAAGAGAACGATAAGGGTGCATAAGGACGACAGAGGCCAAAATGACCATCGTCTTCCCTGATCCAACATCTCCCACAATCATCCGACGGGCGGCATTCTCACGTCTCAAATCCTTGCGAATCTCAGTAATCGCTTTTTTCTGATCATCGGTGAGAGTAAAAGGGAGCTTTTTCGACCATGCTGCGACATCACCACTGGCTTTATAATGGGTAGGATGAAAACGGCGTTTGAGACGAAGACGGCGCATATAATCAAACAATTCGGCAAATTTAAGGGCGTGTAACTGCTGTGCTCCAAGAGGAATCGGAAGTTTCGGAAAATGAAGGTCATAGAGTGTTTGGGCGATGGGTTGCGGTAAACCGTCAGTTGTGAGAGCTTCTACCGTAATATGTTTCGCGATAAGCCTGCGCATTACATCCGCACGTAACGGTGTTTTGTAAATCGGAACAAGAGAGCCGACAGCAGGAATTTTAACGGGCTGAATCATCTGCCATCGCCCACTCTCCAAAAGAGCTTTACCGCTAAAAAAGGCACGTTCATGAAGGGTAAACTGATGAACCATATACGGTTTAGGGTTAAAAATAACCCCTTCAATGCGTTCTTCCAAAGTATGGGCAAAAAAGAGTATTTTAAGTGTTTTAGGAGTTTTGGTAATGGACTCCACCGTTGCATCAATGACACAAGGAAGATTCGTCGTAAATTCAGAACTTAAACGGCGATCATCAAAAGAGGCGGGGGCGATAAGGGAGAGTGCTGTAACACTCCCTACCCCAAGAGCGTGAAACTTCTTCGCATCGTCCTTATTTGGTAACGATGGCATAGCTGAGGTGCGTTATCTCATTATGGTGCGTAATGAACGCGTTCAAATCTTCAAGGCTCAGATGCCGAATCATCTCAAGCTCGTGTGCTGAATATCCCAGTTCACGCCCTTGGTAATACTCACTAAAAGTACGTCCCAAACGTTGAGAGAGAGTTTCAACCCGCAATGGTTCAGAACCTAGCAAAAATTTACGCGCTTGATCGAGTTCGCTTTGGGTCACTCCGCTTTTGACATACGACTCAATCACCTCAATGACACTTTTTTTCGCTTCATCTCCCGATTCGAGTTTCGTTTGGAGATAGCCACTAAAATAAGTATTGGTTTTGGCAACACTTAGACGGGAATACGCTGAATACGCCAATCCCCGTTTCACTCGTATCTCTTCCATCAAACGACTTCCAAACCCGCTAGAGCCCAAAACGAACATGGCAACACGCGCTTTGTAAAACTCAGGATCTCCCTCATTCATCGCAAACGGTGCTCCAAAATAGAGATAGGTTTGTTGCGTATTAGAGCGTTTTAAAATCGTCTCTTTTGGCTCTTTTCGTGGCTCATAATGGCGTTCAATCGATGGTTCCCCTACTTTAAAGAGAGAGAGTAATTGGCTCACTTTTAATTTTGCTTCAGAAATATTGAGATCGCCACCGATAACGATAAGGGCATTGGAAAGAACCATCTTATCCTCTAAAAAGCTCTCCACATTTTTGAGTTTAATTGCTTCTACTGAAGCTTTGGTTCCGATATTGGGAGTAGCAATAGGGGTTCCCTCGAAAAGGATTGCTTTGAGTTCATCGGAGGCAACGGTATCAAAATCCGCCTCTTTTCGGGCAATATCACTCATTGTAATCGTCTTCACTTTGGATAACGTCTCTTTAGTGAAATTGGGGGAGCGTACCAGCTCACTCATCAACGACAGTCCTGTATCAAACTCATCTCTAAGTGTCCCCAACTCCATCACGAGTGTTTCGTTACCTGCATTGGTACTAAGCTGAATCGCATGGGCATCGAGAGCATCGGCAAATCCTACCGCACCTCTTTTCAATGTCCCCTCATTCATCATTTTGGCACTTAGACGAGCAAGTCCTGCGTTAGCACCCTCATCCACACTGCCACTTCCTGTAAAAATCACCTGCATCGAAACAATAGGGAGACGTTTGTCTTGTTCAAAAATAAAGGGAATTTTCACCCCTTTGACCGAAATTGTATCCAATGTACTTGCCATAAGTGCCTGCCCTAAAAATAAAATCGTTACTAAAAAATACTTCACTCGAATTTCTCTAATATCTCATACGCTGTATTACGAATTGCAGGGGTTTCACCGATGTCACGAATGAGACGAATCATCTCCTCTTTTGCCATCCGAAATCCTGCCCCTGCACTGCGGACAACATTCTCTTCCATCATCGTAGAGCCCAGATCGTTCGCTCCGTACAGCAATGCCATCTGACCGATGTATGGCCCTTGGGTGACCCATGAGCTTTGAATATTGTCGAAATTGTCCAAAAAGAGGCGTGAGACAGCAAGGAGACGTAAATAACGATTACTTGATTGCTTCTCGATCTCAGGATGCTCCTCCATGAGCTGAGTATTCATCCCCTGAAACGACCACATAATAAAGGCACGAAAACCGCCCGTTTCATCTTGAAGATCACGGATAAGATTCCAATGTTCAATAATTTCTTCATCGGTCTCAACGGTTCCGTACATCATCGTTGCCGTTGATTTGATCCCCAGCTTGTGCGCTTCACGATGAACGTGTAACCATACTTCACTGTCAATTTTTTTCGGAGCGATAATATCACGGACACGGTCACTGAGAATTTCAGCCCCTGCCCCTGGAATGGAAGCCAACCCTTTGGCATGAAGCCGTGCCAAACACTCTTGAATCGTGATATGGGAAACTTTGGCAATATAATCCAGCTCAATCGAAGAAAATCCGTGGATGGTAATGGTTGGATATTTACTATGGATATGCTCGACTAAATCCTCATACCACTCGATTTTGAGTTTCGGGTGAACGCCCCCTTGGAACAAAATCTGCGTTCCCCCGATTTCGAGGAGTTCATCGATTTTTTGGTCAATCTCTTCAAAAGTGAGAACGTAGGCTTCTTTATCTTTTGGACTGCGGTAAAAAGCGCAAAACTTACAATCGACCCAGCAGACATTCGTATAGTTGATATTACGGTCAACAACAAATGTCGTAATCCCTTGCGGATGAAGCTCTTTTTTACGCGCCGTCGCCATTTTTCCCAGTTGCGTTAAATCACCATTGCGGATGAGTTCTAAGGCTTCTTCTTTGGTGAGTCGCATGGATCTTCTACTTGTCTTTTGAAATCGCGTCAAGGACACCATTAATAAATTTCGGAGATTGCTCACTTCCAAACGCTTTAGTCACTTCGATCGCTTCGTTGATAATCACGGCAGAATCAAGTTCACCGTACATAATCTCATACGCCCCCAAACGCAATGTCGCTCGCTCAATCGAACCCAAACGGTCAAAATCCCAATCTTTGAGATGTTTTTCAATCGCTTCGTCCACTTCAACCAAATGCTCTGTCACACCTCGAAACAAATCCATCGCAAAATCACGTTGCTTATTACGGATCTTCTTCTCTTCCATAATCTCATCGCTAAAATCGGCAATACTCTTATTCCCCAAATCATACGCATACAATAAACTTACAACTGCCATACGGGCTTGATGACGTGTTGCCATTATGCGCCAATCGCTTCGTACAAATCTAACATCTCAATTACTACTGTCATCGCTTCAAATCCTTTATTTCCTGCTTTTGTCCCTGCACGCTCAATGGCTTGCTCAATGGTATCCGTGGTCAATAGTCCAAATGCAACCGGTTTTTGATGTTTTAAACTCATCGTTGCAATCCCTTTGGTAGCTTCCGCCGAAACGTAGTCAAAATGAGGGGTAGAACCGCGAATTACCGCACCCAATGCACAAACAGCATCGTATTTTCCCGTACTTAAAAGCCGATCAATAACCATCGGAAGTTCATACGCCCCCGGAGCTAAAACGTGTGTTAAATCCTCATCATTACCGCCATGTCGTGAAAAAGCATCTTTTGCCCCCTCAACAAGTCTATCAACGATAAAATGGTTCCATCGTGTACTAACGATTGCTACTTTTTTGCCGTTTATAACGCTTAATTTACCTTCGATTAGTGTCATCTTTTTCCCTTTATAAATTTTATTTTTTGTATTGACTATTTTATTGCATCCAACAACAATAATTTCTCACTTAACTCTTCGAGTTGCTCTAATCGTAGCATATTCGGGCCATCGCTCAACGCACACGTCGGATCAAAATGGGTCTCAAAGAAAAATCCATCGACCCCAACTGCAGCGGCAGCTCGTGCCAAATGGGGAACCATTGAACTGTCCCCCCCTGTTTTTCCGCTTCCATTTCCAGGCATTTGAACTGAATGCGTTGCATCAAAAATTACGGGTGCAAATTGGCGCATAATCGGCAACGCCCTCATATCAACGACGAGATTACCGTATCCGAACGTTGAACCCCGTTCACACAACAAAACACCATTCTTGGCAGATGCTTCGTATGTCACCTCATCACATCCACGGGTTTTGAGTACTTTGGCAACCGAAAAACGCATATCATCAGGGGTCATAAACTGCCCTTTTTTAATATTCACAATTTTATCCGTTTTTGCCGCAGCGACCAATAAATCCGTTTGACGGCACAAAAAAGCGGGAATTTGGATCATATCAATCACTTCAGCGGCGATGGGAACTTGATAGCTCTCATGAACATCAGTGACAATTTTATACCCAAAATCCTCTTTGACCTTTTGTAAAATACGCAACCCCTCTTCAAGCCCAGGACCTCGATAGCTATCCAACGACGTACGATTTGCTTTGTCAAAACTCGATTTAAAATAAAAATCAAAACGGGAATCATTATGGTAGCGTTCAAGAGATTTTGCAATTTTAAAAATCGACGCTTCACTCTCAATGACGCACGGTCCTGCTAATAATATCATAGGGGGTGACTCCTGTCTTGAGTTAATTGGTGTATTGTACTCACTTTGGTTTAAAAGACATTGAGCCTATGCGGTTATTCACCCAAATAAAACTTCGACACTAGGGATAAAAAGTGGATTTTAATACACCTCATCATAACCTACGTAAGGTCATTTTGACAATGGAATGCAGCCCGTAGTAATTTCTTCCCGTGTAGTTTTAACAATGGATTGTATTTTAGTATCATCACTCACAACCTTATCGAGCAGTTTTAATCCTTCATCTGATCGTCCGGTGTGACATAAAAGCATCGCTAGATTATTAAGAGCAAGGGGATACGACGGTTTAAGAGCTAAGATCTTCCGATAGTTTTCCTCTGCTGCCGAGAGATTGAATACATGATAATCGGCATTAGCCAGTGCAAAAAGAATATCCACATCTTCCGGCCAACGCGTCAATGCACTTTGATACGCCCTAATGGCTTCCTCCCCCTTCCCTATTTTTTCAAACTCATACGCAGTGTGTAGAAATATTTTCGACGAAACGGATACAGGAAGTTCCTCTGGTGGAAGAGGTACAACTCCCCAATTGCCACTTCGTTTCCACAGTGCAGCAAAGGTTCCAATCGATACTGTCTCATTCGGCTGATCCGAAAAATGGAGTATTATACTTCGTTGTTTTTCATCATATCCGGTAACCGTAGTATAGTGCCAAAGCGGATGCCATGAAAAACTGCGGTTTACCAATACAATAACGGGGTGATGTGCGGAAAGTTCTGAAAAGAGCGCTTCAAAGGTTGGTTCCAATGGATAAACGATCAGACCGTTAGCGCGCGCAGCTGTAACTAATTCGATCTGTAACGTACCCCCTTTTACCGGAATCAACGTTCGTCCATCCAATTCCTGAGCGGACAATTTTGGGATATAGGATGTTGTGGATTGCCAATACGAAGAAACCATCTCAATGGACGTCGAAGCGCACAGCTCTGAACGAGGAGGAATAAAAGGGACATCGATAATTGATGATGCGTAATGTTGTTCTCGTGGAAATGGATCTTTAGGAGCACAACCCGTTGCCATAATTACAGCAACAGTTGCATAGAGTAGTATACGGTAGCAGTTTCGCATCCTATTAACGTAATGTTCGAGTAAAACCAAAAACTTTTGTTAATCCGAGGATATCAGTAATCAATAAAACGATGAAAACAAAAACAATCGCACCTACTATACCTCCAAAATCACCACCAGCTGGTAATGTATCGATTTGAGAAGAAATTTTTAATACCTCTTCATCGCTCATCAAAGCAATTCTTTGTTCAACCATTTTAGGGTCAACACCCATAGTTTCAAATGTTTTTGCAACATCCTCACGCGCAACAAATTGATTCACTTTTTCATGTGACGATACCGATACTGGTTGTTCGAAAACTGCCTCTGTTGAAGCCATTTGAGCCCATGAAACTTGGGCAAACAGTGTTATACTTAATACGAATGATAAAATCATTTTTGACATCTATTCTCCTTTAATTTGTTTTCGATCTAAACTTCACCACTTTTTGTTAACCATAACTTACCATGATTAATTATAGTTATTTTTAGATTAAATATTCCTTGTGATATTTAATAAATACTTGTGGCATAAAAAAGCAAACCAAGGTTAACAAGAATAGGAATTTTGAACCCTATTTAAAATCGGCAATGCCCTTTTGATTTATCCATAATTTCAATTCCTTTGACACATTGAATATGGAGTAGATAACGGTATCCGCGCATAATAACCGTTTTAATCATGTACCCAACAATCCCGCTCACCCTAATCCATCCCAACAACGATACGCTCGCATAATTTCCCCCTAACGCAATCATCACGCCACGCATTTTCATATTAGAGGGCTTCATAACTTTCCCTTCTATCAACGCTACAATATTAACCGCAGCACTCCTACCGCTTTGTTCTGCTGATTGCGCCGTGGGAGGGAGCATTTTCCCCTCTTTGTCCTGAAGCTGTGCGATATCGCCCGCTGCAAATACCCCTTCGTATTGAGAAACGGCTAGATATTTATCCACAATCAGTTGCGATTTTTTATTTTTAGGAACATCCATCCCTGCAGTGATGGTAGAGGCAACAATCCCCCCCGTAAAAATCATAAAATCGAAACAAATTTTCTCGGATTGATTTAAAATCAAAACGTGTTCTTCAACGGAAGTGATACGGGAGTGGTTGAGTATCTTCACCCCAAGTTTCAAAAGGCGTTTGGTCGCTTGGGTGATGAGATAAGGTTCCATCCCCTCCAAAACCGATTCATGAGGGATAACCAAAAAGATATGGATATTGTCACACGTGAGGGTATTATCTTGGTGAAACACACGAATATAATACGCCATCTCTGCCGCGATTTCAACACCACTCAGTCCCCCTCCTCCGATAACAATATTAAAAGGTTCACTGCACCATCCCCCTTCACTCTCCATCCTCTGATAAAGGCGCTGTTCAAACTGCTGTTTAAACGTCAAGGCACTAAGCAATGTCTTCACCCCATGGGAATATTCCCGTAACCCCTCAGTAGCACCATTATATGCCGTTCGGCTTCCCGTGCACACGAGCAGATAATCATACGCGTGTCCCGAATTTTGCCCCATGATATGCTTCGCTTGGAAATCAATCTCACGGATAGTATCTTTGATATAGGTAACATGTTCTCCGTAACTCATACACAAGGCGACCAAATCAATCGTGACGCGGGTCATAGAGCACTCATTGGCGATCAATTCGTATGCTTCGGTTTGGAGATAATGGTAGGGGTGCTGATCGATCAGTACAACATCACAACTTTCTGACGTGGCAAGTACCTTCAGCGCCTCTACCCCTGCATATCCTCCGCCCACAATCACGACACGTTTACGTTGCATGAGCACTCCTTGCTTTAAAGATTTTGGATAGCAGTAGAACAAACTACCGCCGAACTAAACGCCCATTGGAAGTTATATCCCCCTAGCTCCCCTGTTACATCTACCGTTTCACCAATAAAATAAAGCCCCTCTACTTTTTTACTTTCCATTGTATCCTTATTGATGTCATCACACGCCACCCCGCCGCGACACACTTCCGCTTTACTAAATCCAAAATTTCCCGATGGAGCCATCATATAGTGCTGAAGTCGGAGAAGTTTTTCACGCTCTTGTGTGTTTAGACGGTTACACGGTTTGTCCTCCAACCCAATTGAGTCCAAAAACACTTTCGTAAAACGTTTAGGCAGAGGCAAGGCGGTACTGATAAGTTTTTTTTCACTAAAAAGCTTCTGAAGATCAAGATCGGGACAAAAATCAATCTCTATCTCCCCTTTGAACCAATACAGTGACGCAGAGAGGACAACAGGACCGCTAATCCCCTTGTGGGCGAAAAGTAAATCTTCCTCCAATATTTTTTGCCCCACCCGAATCCGTGCAGGAAAACTGATCCCGCTGAGTTCTTTCATCCAAAACTCTTTGGGTTGAAGGGTCAAACCTACCAATGCAGGTGAAAATGGGACAGTTTTTATTCCGTACTCTTGGGCGATTTTGAGACCAATATCACTTGCCCCCAACTCTTTATAACTTGTCCCCCCTGTTGCCACCACCACTTTTTTAGCAGTAAATATCCCCTGATCGGTTGTCACTTCAAAAGGATCGTTTCCCCTCACCGAAAGAATCTTATGCCCCAACAGCAAATCAGCCCCTCGTGATTTTCCAAGGAGAATCGAGATCACCTCGTCCGAACTTTTGGGACAAAAATAGTACCGCTCTTTGCGAATCACAGGACGAAGTCCGCCATTGTGAAAATAGTTTAACACCGCCTCTTTGGAAAAAATATCTAACACATGAGAAACAAGTTTCTCATCCCCTAAAAAATGGCTTGCGTCTACCTCCACATTGGTGAGATTGCATTTCCCTCCCCCTGAAGCTTTGAGCTTTAACGCAGGACGGGAATTTACATCCAGTATGGCGATTTTCAGATTGGTTTTTTCACCCAACTGCGCCGCACACATAAGCCCACTTGCACCTGCGCCTAAAATAAGAATATCATAATTAAGTTTCATAACAAAAGTCTATCCAAAACTGACTTTGATATAATGGCACCACTATATTTATCAAGGTTACTTATGTCCAAAAAACTTCACATCGTCTCTCTCGGCTGTACCAAAAATCTCGTCGATACCGAGGTGATGTTGGGACGACTCCAAAATTATGAAATGACCGATACAAGCACCGAGGCGGATGTTATCATCGTCAACACCTGCGGATTTATTGATGCGGCAAAACAAGAGTCACTCAACACGATTTTCAACCTCGATGCAGGGCGCAAAAAAGATTCCGTTCTCGTGATGGCAGGGTGTCTTTCAGAGCGGTACAAAGAGGAGCTTTCCCAAGAGCTTAAAGAAGTTGATATTTTTACAGGAGTCGGCGATTATGACAAAATCGATGAACTTCTCGCCCTCAAACAAAGCCGCTTTACCCCCGAAGTCTACCTCATCGACGGTGCCGAACGAGTCGTAACGGGTTCAACCTACCACGCCTATATCAAACTCTCCGAAGGGTGCAATCAAACGTGCAGCTTCTGCGCCATCCCCTCCTTCAAAGGAAAGCTTAACTCTCGAAATCTTGAGAGTATCGCCAAAGAGGTAGAGGGACTGGTTGCCAAAGGATATTATGACTTTAGTTTCGTCTCTCAAGATTCCAGCTCCTATTTGCGTGACCAAAATATCCCCGATGGACTTATCCACCTTATCAAACGGATTGAACTCATAGAAGGGGTTAAAAGTGCCCGTATTTTGTACCTTTACCCTTCAACAACGACACTCAAACTGATCAAAGCCATCGGGGATTCCCCCATCTTTCATAACTATTTCGATATGCCAATCCAACATATTAACGATGAGATGCTCAAAATTATGAAACGGGGATTCGGAAAAGCCAAAACCCTCGAACTCCTCAATGCAATGAAAGCTTTGCCAAACGCATTTATCCGCACCAGCTTCATCGTCGGACACCCTCACGAAACCGAAGAGATGTTTAACGAAATGGCAGAGTTCGCCGCAACTTTTGGATTTGATCGTCTCAACGTCTTTAGCTACTCCGATGAAGAGGGGACAAGCGCCTATACGATGGAGGATAAAATTCCTTCCAAAATCATCAATGCCCGTGCCAAAAAATTGGGAAAAGTTGCTTCTGAGATCGAAATCGAAAGTTTAAAAAAACTCATCGGCACCGAAATTCTCCTCGTTATCGACGGAGAAAGTGATGAACACGAATTTCTCCTAAGCGCACGCGCCCTCAACTGGACACCCGATGTTGATGGAGAAATCTATGTCAATGATCGTGAGATCGAAGAAGAACTGAGCTACGGCAAAATGTATCGTGCACGACTTTCGGAGCTTTCGGGAAATCATTTGTTGGCGACGATTGTGGGAAATGCCTAACCTCCTCCACCTAAACCTCCTCCAAGAGGGAAAATCTCTCCTCGCCTTCTCAGGAGGTGTCGATTCTACCGCCCTCTTCCATCTCCTCCTTGAAAATAACATTGCGTTCGATATTGCCCACGTCAACTACCATACCCGTCCCGTCAGTAATGATGAAGCCCAAAACGCCAAAATGCTTGCCGATAAACACAACTTAGTGTGCCATCTCCACTCCTGTCATCTTAAGGGTTCCAATTTCGAACACCGTGCGAGAGAAGAGCGACATAGTTTTTTTGAGTCGTTGATGAAAACGGGGCACTATACCTATCTCCTCACTGCCCATCAGCTCAATGACCGCCTTGAATGGATGTTAATGCAATTGACGCGCGGTGCTGGGCTTCCTGAAATGATGGGAATTCGTTCTCTTGATGTCAAAGAGAATTTCACGATCCTCCGTCCTCTTCTACAGCACACACGCGACGAAATAGAGGCGTATCTACACGAACATCAACACAAGCATTTTATCGACGAGAGCAACACCGATGAGCGTTATACCCGTAACCGTTTTCGCAAAGCGTACAGCACCCCGCTAATACGTGAATATGCGGATGGCTTACGACGGAGTTTCGCTTACCTCGACGAAGATAGAGAAGAAATCATTGAAACACTTCATTTTGAACACGTAGACAAGCTCTATTATGCCAAAAATCCTCAAACGCTTCGCTCACTCATTTACGGTATTGATAAAAGTCTCAAACGGCTTGGAAGTGTAATGAGCGCAAATGAAAAAGAAGCGTTAAGAAAAGAAAAATGGTGTGTGATTGGGCGGCAATACATCGTTGTAATCGAAGAGTCCCATACGTTTATCGCTCCCTATATTCCCCATACCACTATGGACAAAGAGTTCAAAGAAGCGTGTAGAAAACTCAAAATTCAAGCAAAACTACGGGGATACCTTTACATCTCCCCCGAAGCATATACGACTATTCGTCGATTAAAAGAGCTTTGAGAACCTCTTCAATACGACTCACGCCCCGAATTTCGACGGCATTTTTCACCTCATCAGGAATATCGACCAAATCACGCTCATAGTTCTTCTGAGGGATTAAAGCAAGCTTCATCCCTGCACGGTGCGCCGCAATGAGCTTCTCTTTGAGTCCGCCAATAGGGAGAACATTTCCCGTCAATGAGACTTCCCCTGTCATAGCGATGTCGGCACGTACTTTTTTATCCGTCAAAATAGAGGCGATAACCGTACACATTGCGATCCCAGCACTGGGACCATCTTTGGGTGTTGCCCCATCAGGAACGTGAATATGCAGATCAAATCGTTTGTACACTTCGCTCACATCAACTTTGATATTCCCCTCACGCTCTGTAGAATTGAGGGGGATAATCGCATGATCAACGGTAATTTTGCCACTATCAATCAACGTTTTCACGACTGAAAGGGCGATACGGGCAGACTCTTTCATCACATCCCCCAAACTCCCCGTCAGTTGTAGCACCCCTTTACCGTTGATACGAATCGCTTCGATTTTGAGGACATCCCCACCAACCGCTGTCCATGCAAGTCCATTGACCACACCGACACGATCAATATGATCGGTTTTTTCGATCTCAAAGATAGTTTTTTCCAAGAAATCTTTGAGATTTTTAAGGGTCACGCTCACCTTGGGACTCGTTGGATCTTCGAGAATCTTTTTCGCTGTTTTACGGACAATATCGGCAATTCGACGACGCAAATTCCGTACCCCAGCTTCACGTGTATGTTTTTCAATTACTTCGGCTAATGCAGTTTTAGAGATAGAGAGTTCTGAAGATTTCAACCCATGCTTTTTCAGCTCTTGAGGGATTAGATACTGCTTAGCAATCTCCTGCTTCTCTTGCGGTGTGTACGAACTCACAGAGATGAACTCCATGCGATCGCGCAACGGTCCGGGAATTTGCCCTGCATCATTCGCCGTAGCAATAAAAATCGCTTTGCTCAAATCAATATTAAAATTGAGATAATAATCTCTAAAGTGAGTATTTTGTTCAGGATCTAAAATCTCCAATAATACCGCCGTCGGATCTCCTCGATTAGATTTCGAAACTTTATCAATCTCATCCAAAACGATGATAGGATTCATTTTTTTCGCTTCAATAACCCCTTGAACAATACGCCCCGGCATTGCCCCCACATACGTACGTCGATGACCGCGCAGTTCATTCACATCCTCTAAGCCACCCAAAGCGATACGCACTAACGGACGTTTCAATGCCGTAGCAATCGAGTTCGCCAAGGAAGTTTTACCCACCCCAGGAGGTCCAACGAAACATAAAATTGCCCCACGTCCCTCTTTGTCAGCTTGTCCCCGTAACTCCAATAGCTCTCTCACTGAGAAATACTCTAAGATTCGCTGTTTTGGCTTTCTGAGTGAAAAATGATCTTTATTGAGCTGATTTTCGACATCATGAACATTGAGCGATTTTTTTGCCTCTTCCCCAAAAGGGATTTCAAGGACATATTCCAGATACGTCTGCAACATCCCAGCATCTCCACTATCAGGGTGCATTCGTGCAAATCGTTCCAGCTGTTTACTTGCCTCTTTGTACGCATCAGGGTGCATTTTCTCTTTTTTGGCTTCGAGTTTTTTACGAAACTCTTCGATCTCTACATTGCGACTCGTATCAGTTCCCAACTCTTTTTGGATCTGCTTGAGTTGCTCTTTTAGAAAATACTCTTTGTTCACTTTTTCAATACGGGTATGCACTTTGGAGCGGATCTCTTTTTGAAGCTTATTCGCTTCGGTCTCTTCGATGAGTTCATCTATCAGCATCAAAAACCGTTTTTCTGGATCCCGCTCTACGAAAAGATTATAGGCATTCTCTCTTTTCATTTTGATCGAACTGGAGATGAGATCAACAATACGGTTGTATTCGTGATTTTCCTCTATCGTGCGAAGTAAATCGGGAGGAAAATAGTTGCTTACTTGCGAGAGGGCACGCACCTTTTCCCTCAAAACTTCCAAAATTGCATCCATTTTGAGACTATTAACACTCAAAGATTGAATAATATTAACCTGAGCACGAAGTGGATTATCATCCTCCATACTCACAATATGTCCACGAGCAAGCCCTTGGAATAGCACCTTAATCCTCCCATCAGGAAGGACTACTTTGCGCATTATCGAACCAATAACCCCTGCGTCATAGATCGCGTCTATCTCACGGGAACCTTCATGATCAGGTTTGACGGGACAGACGATAATAAGTGAGTTATTTTCAATCGCCTCAGTGGCAGCAGCAATACTCTTTTCATCGCTCAAAAAGAGGGGTGCAATCATAAACGGGTAGAGAAAAAGATTATCCTCGGCAATAACGGGGAGAGTAGTGGGAAATGCGGCATAATTACTAAGTTGCATGATTTAAATCCTATTATTTACTTTCATTATCATCCATTGAGACGACGCTTCGGGTTTTTGGAATCAAGAAAGCATACCAGCTACTCGTACCGTCCCCCTCAAACATCTCCCGATACCACGGCACATTGGCCATCGCAACTGTACTTGGATCAACCCATGTTACAGGGGCAATAGTGCGATAATATTCAGAACCCTTTGGTTTTCCCAATCGATCATACAAACTTGCTATATGATCGTTAAGAGTTGCTTTTGCCAAATGAAGCTGTGTCTCCATCGTCTCCATAAGTGGCATATAGATTGAATGAGGATAGTTTGTTTTAAAAGCATCTGCCCCTCGGAGCGTCTCATCGATTAATCCCTGATCGCGCCCCGGATTTGGAAGTGCCAAAAATTTCGACTTTATTTTTAAAAATTCCGTATATTCACGCCCTTCAGGCGACGCATAACGGCGGTTGTATTCATCCAAAAGATGTTCACTCAACAGATACTCTTCATGTGCCATATGGGCATTCGCCATAATCAATGTCGCTTCACCTAGCAAAGGAGAACTAATATGTTCACTTTGCAAAGAACTAAAATAACTGTCCGCTTTTTCTAAACTTCCGTTGGATACGGCGGTAATCATTTTTGCATACCAATAATCAGCAGGTTTATTGTACTCGTCTACCTCTTTGGCGCATCCGCTCACAAAAAGGATCACCACAACTGCACTCACTATGCCTCTAATTATCTTCATATAGTGTCCGTTTCGTATTAAAGTAGCGACAATTTTACCAAAAAGAGATTAATACTACATTGTTTGAACTTTTTTGTGTTAAAATCAATCTAATTTCTAAAAAAAGACAAAGGCACGTTATGCAATTTGAATTAAAACTCCCACTTTTGGGTTTCGAGTCGGTCACTCGAATGGAACTTCAAAAAATTGATGATATTTTTATGCGTTTAGAAAATAATGATGGAGGGCCGAGCTTCACCTTAATTAATCCTTTTGCATTACGTGAATACGCCTTTGACATCCCTACATCGTTGCAGGCCTTGATGGAGATTAATGATCAAAGCAATCTTCTTATTTACACCATCGTTATTTTAACAACACCGATTGAAAACTCTACGATTAACTTTGTTGCCCCCTTAATTTTTAATACAGACAATCAAACCATGGCGCAAATCATCATCGACAATCGCGCCGATTTTGGTATTGCTGACCCGATTAAGAACTATTTAACAGAGCAAAGCAATGACTAAACCCTCTATTTCCCTCATTGGAAATGGGAAAATGGCATTGGCTATTGCCCAAGGGCTCAAAAAGTTTTATTCCATCGAAGTCATCGGACGAAACCCAAAAAACTTAGACGAATTTGAAAAAGCACTAGGGGTAACCATTCAAAAAACCCCTCTTGAGAATGCAGTGTGTGAGGGAAAAACACTTATTCTCTGCGTAAAACCGGCAAATCTCACTGAAGTATCTCAAAAAATTCACGGACGAGCTTATGCGCTCTATTCAGTATTAGCAGGCACATCACTCGAATCTCTCCATCTCCTTGAAGCAGATGGATACGTTCGTACTATGCCCAATCTGGCAGCAGAAGTAGGATTATCAATGACTTCTCTAACAGGGGATAGTACATTACGAGAGGAAGCCATTGCCCTCTTTAGCTCCATAGGGATGACCGTATGGTTAGAGTCTGAAAAAGAACTCGATATTGCTACAGCACTGAGTGGAAGTGGTCCTGCCTATCTTGCACTAATCGCTGAGGCATTATGCGATGGAGCTGTACGTGAGGGACTAAAACGCCCCGATGCCATGAGCTTAATGCGCGGACTGTTTAAAGGGTTTGGAGAGCTGATCCAAACTTCCCACCCTGCCATCCTTAAAGATGGTGTTATGAGCCCTGGAGGGACAACGGCAGCAGGGTATGGAGCACTAGAGCTTGCGGGAGTGCGCTATGGATGTATGGAAGCAATACGGTGTGCCCACAAAAAAGCAAAAGAAATGAAATAAAAGAGGATTAGTCCTCCTCTTTCTCTTTTTTTATTTCAAGATTATGTACTTTCATTGTAAATGATGATTTGATAAGATCGCCGTCCCGTTCGAAATGGATAGGAAAATTTACCCCAATAATCCAGTTACTTTTATTAATCTTCTCTAAAAAATTATAAAAACTTTCTGGAGAGGTTATTTTGGTTGTCACATTTACCTCATACACCGTGAACGATCCATTCTCATCTGCTTTGGAGAGCTCCGTTAAAAAGAGATCTTGAAACTCACGGGCATACACTTTTGTAAATTTTCGGGGATTAAAAGGGGTTTTATAGGCTTTGATCGTCTTCGCATTATTTTTCTGAAGCTTTTCGAGTTTCTCATTGGTTGCCTTATAATCGCTACGAGCTTGATTCACCACTTTTTCCTCTTTCATAGCCTCCAAACGTAAAAGACGATACTCTTTCCCTTTGGGAATCAATACAAAAAAAGAGAATACAAAAATAATGATCAGCAGTAATGTCGAAAAGAAAATCAGATAGAGTGTTTGATTATTGATATGCCCTTTCATTCCTCATCTCCCTCATCCGTCGTATTGGTCTCATCGTCTAAATAGTTCGACGAAACAAAACTATACCACCCATTTTCTATGGGATAAAAGCTCGTATAGGTACGGCTAAAAATCGATTTCAACGGAGCTTGAAGCATAAAATTATAGGTATCTTTGGTTGGGGTAATTCCATAAAGAATCAACGATTTTTCATCTAACTCCGCACGTGTCAGGGTAATTTGATCGGGAACCAAATCAAAAAGATTACGGATGCTCTCTTTCAAAACCGTATTATCCGTAGCAATCTGCTCGTGCATCTTCACCTCAGCATCAATAACACCAATCTTCTTTTCGAGAACATCGGTAGAGGCTTCAAGATCTTTAGTAGTTTGAGAAAAAGAGGCATGTTCATCTTTAAAATGAATGGTTTTATAAAGTAAAAAGAGATAGGCACCCACCACCATCGCAATACTGACGGCAAAAAAGAAAAAAGAGAGGCGCATCTCACCGCTGATAAAACGTTTGGGACGAGGGGTTATAAAACTGTACTTCATAACGCCGCCTCTTCAAGCTGTGCAAGGGCGTTAATCCCCTCACCCACATCAACGTGACGGATCAACACATTGAGAAAGAGCTCCTCTTCTAAATAGCGCTTTAACTCATCCCCCCCACTTCCAGAATCGGCGATACATACCGTCTCTATAAAACGGTTTTGACATTGTTCACTGGCATAAAAACGTTCTAATGTTTTTTGAATCCATTCGAAACGCTGATACTCTTCGTTACTGCGGTCAAGTTCCCCCTTTATCAAAACCATCCCATTATCCTTATCGATGCGCTTCTCCTCGGGGGTGAGTGAATCCTCGCTAAATTCACTCATATCACTCAATTCATCCAACTCATCGAGATCAGCAAGATCCCCCAAAGAATCCAAATCATCCATCAAATCCAAATCATCCAGCCTTACAACAGAGTCCTCTCCCTCTTCTTCTAATATAGGCGAGCCAAATTCCAACGCTTCAGCGTCCTCTTCTGCCTCTATCAAATCCGACTGCGTGTGGGTATAGTGATACCCATACTCCAATTTTCCCCCATCAAAAATAGCAACGGCAAAAAGATTGGGCATACCAAAAGCGTACAACGCAAGACCACCCTTAATTTTATCGGTAAAATAGTATTCAATCAAAGAAAAAGGGGAGAAAATAAAATCAAGACCTACCGAACTGTAACTTGTCTCCAACTGGCTCAAATCGTCTTTGGATGCATACTGTGTCCATTGCTTATCGCGACAAAGGACTTGAATCCCTGCCGTTTTATCATTTTGTTTTGTACACCCGTCATACGCACCTTGATTAGGATAAAGATTTAGAACACTGATATAAAAGAAAGGGGAAAGATTTATGTTCTCTTGGATGAAATTATTCATAGCAATAGAGGAGGTATCCCCTTCAAAATGGTGCCGTACTGAATTAATAATTTTTTTATTTTTAACCGTCAGGACAACTACTTCATGACCCTCTTGAGCAGGGACAATTGCGATAAAGATTTTCTGAAATAACCACGCTAGCACGACACATCCTCTGAGTGTTGGCATAATGGATGCGATTTGAGATAATTATCCATTTTAAGAGCATTCCCCAACTTGGTATAAATCTGTGTCGTCGCCATACTGGCATGACCGAGCAACTCACTCACATCCGCGATCCGCGCTCCATGGTTCAACAATTCAGTCGCATACGAATGGCGGAGCTGATGGGGAGTGACTCTCAGCCCAATATCCTTGAACGCCTTAACGAGAGAATATCTTAAACTATTTTCGCTTAATTTTTTGCCCAAAGCCTCAAAAACATACTCTTTGGTCAGGGAAGAGGCTTGAAATGTTTTGAACTGCCTATACACCTCAGGAATCATAGGAATATCCCGTTCCTTTTTCCCTTTTCCCATTACGCGGCACCACTCTTTCGTCACATCATTCACCTTAAGATTCGAGAGTTCCGAAATCCGTAACCCCATCGAATACAAAAGGGTAATCACTAAGGCGCTCAAAGGATCAGCGTGTTGCAATGCACTCATAATATGATCATGCGAAATTGGTTTCGGGAGGGTTTTAGGGACTTTTATACTCTCATCTCCTCGAAGCTCTACTGTATATCCCTGTTCGCGAAGATAGGAGACAAAACTACGAATAGCACTGAGTTTGGAGGCAATTGTTTTGGGTTTTTGGGAGGCAATCTGAAGCCGTAGTGGCATAAGATTAATCTTTATCGCCCCCTCTTCTTCGGTGATTTCTGCCTTATCCAACATCTGTTGAATCGAAACGTCGTAATTAAGTATACTGTGGGGTGAATACCCCTTGAAGCTATCAAGATATTTTAAGAATGCCTCTTTCTCCTGATACAACGATGCGATGTTCACAAGGCACGTTCCATAAGTTTATCTTTGATCACTCTTCGAGCAGACTCCATATCCAGCCCTTCCAAATCAATCGGCTCAGAGGCATGAAACTCCAAAATACCAAAAGGCTTAGGAATAACAAAACGATCCCAACTGGAGAGTTGCCAATACTTCGAGGGACGGCAATGGAATACTATCACTTTGGCATGTCGCTTTTGTCCCATAACGATAATCCCATCACTCACTTCGTAGCGAGGACCTTTGGGACCATCAGGGGTAATACCGATGTCATACCCATTCGAGAGCGCTTTCAACCCTTGGATCAATACTTTAGCTCCTCCTCGTGTCGTAGAGCCGTGAATCGTCCCCAGTTTAAAAAATGTCATAATACGGGCAATAATTTGTCCATCAAAATGTTCACTAATAAGGACTTTGGCTTTGGGTATCGTTCGGAATTGGTAATAAAGATAGGGTTGCATCAGTAAATCAGCATGCCAAAAGGCAAATATAACAGGTTCTTGGGGGATAACAGAGGGGAGATAAAATTGTTTGCGATTACTCCAATAAAGGAGGCGAATAAGAACCGCTCCGAGAAAGGGGACAACCGCAAGGGCGAATGCACGTAAAAAACGTTTACGCAACAATCTCTCCGTAAGCAACGGTTCGGTGAGCCTCCGTGATCTTCACTTTGGCTATTGTCCCCAACAGCTCTTCAGACCCCTTAACTTTCACCCCAACATTGTTGTCACTTCGTCCTGCGACATACCCATCCGAGCGTAACTCTTCAAAATAGACCTCGACAATTTTCCCCTGATGCTCTAATTTAAGCTCATCCAAAATCTCATCATGACGTGATTGCAAGAGTCTTAAACGCTCCGAACCTATTTCAGAATCAATCTCATCCGTAAACTGCTCTGCCTCCGTAAGAGGACGTGGAGAATATTTGAAGCTAAATACCTGCTCAAAACGGACGGCATTTAATACCTCCATTGTTTGGGCAAAATCTTCCTCGCTCTCTCCGGGAAAGGCAACAATAATATCGGTGCTGATACTCACATTCGGTACCATTTCACGCAGTTTCGCCGCACGGTTTAAAAACCATTCTTTGGTATATCCCCGTTTCATCGCTTTGAGAATATCGGTTGAGCCACTTTGAAGGGGCATGTGCATCGATTTACAGATTTTGGGATTTCGGGCGAACTCTTCAATAAACTCATCGTCCATATGCAACGGGTGCGGAGAGGTGAAACGGATCCGTTCTACCCCCTCAAGTGCACTGACACGACGAAGCAGCTCTGTAAAGTTGACCTTTTCATGTTCCCCTGAGAAACGGCGACCGTAGTTGTTGACATTTTGCCCGAGTAAAAAGACCTCTTTGGCTCCATTTTCAACGGCGCGACGCGCTTCAGCTACGATAAGTTCTGAAGGGATAGATATCTCATCACCCCGCGTTTTTGGGACGATACAAAAGGTACACTGCTTATCACATCCGATAGAGATATTGATATAGGCTTTATGCGCACTCGTGCGGAAATCTTTAAAGGCGAACTGTGACTCATCGTAATCAATTTCAATCTCTACTGCTTTGTCTTTGTGGAGTACTTGCGCAATTTTAGAGACGTTCCGTGCCCCAAGGACGAAATTCACATAGGGGGCACGCTTGATAATCTCTTTGCCCAAATGGGATGCCGTACATCCACACACACCAATTTTGGCATCAGGCTTTTTGAGTTTATTAAAAACACCCAGTTCGGAAAAAAGCTTATGGACAGGTTTTTCACGTACTGAGCACGTATTGATAAGAATTAAATCCGCTTCACCTGCTTGATCGGTGAGTTCATACCCCTCAAGGGCATGAAGCTCTGCCACCATATGTTCAGAGTCGCGAACATTCATCGCACACCCCAATGTCTCGATAAAAAGTTTTTTAGACATTATAAAATGTGAACCTCATACATGTATTCACTCGCAGAGAGTCCAAACTTCACTTCACGCATGTAAAAACTTTTTCCCTCTTTTTCGAAATGATCTTGCAATGCAAGCAAATCTTTGTGCGAGTTTTCACGGTCGAAATAGAGGATCAGCGAGTTATTCTTCTCCACCATCTCGGTAAGTTTTTTCAGATCGATTTTTTTTGGTTTAGCGTCATTTTCGCTACGCGCAAGTTTTAATTCCATGGATTCATCCCTTTGTGATTGTTCTTGATAATTAGGCTATTATATCGGCGTTTCAATAAATATCCTATTAAGCGTTTTTTTTGTACAATGCTACTTCTTCATAAAAAAGCTTTCCCGTATCACATTTTATTTTTTTATGATCTACCCAACAACAAGGATATTCCTATGGAAAATATGTTAGATATTATCGACTCTATCGCCAGTGAAAAAGGGCTAAAGCGTGAAAACGTCACCGAAGCCATCAAAACCGCCTTTATCCAAACAGGCAAACGTCTTATTAACCCAACCTTTGCCTTTGAAGCCGATGTCGATGAGAAAACCAAACAGATTAAACTTCGTCAAGTCATTACGGTCGTTGCCGATGATGCATCCCAGCTTCTAGGGGAGAGTGCAGGAGCGTATATGAGCCTCAGTGATGCAAAAGAGATTGATGACGAAGCAGAGCTTGGCGATCAGCTTCAAATGGAACATGAGCTTGAAACCTATGGTCGAAGCGCATTCTCAACCCTTCACCGTGAAATTGAATTTCATATTCAACGTCTTGTTGAAAACGAACTGTACGACAAATACAAAAACAAGATCAATCAAATCGTATCCGGTCGCGTCACCCGTGTTGATAACGATCAAAATACCACGATAGAAATTGACGAAATTCGTGCCCTCCTCCCAATGAAAAGCCGTATCAAAGGGGAAAAATTCAAAGTGGGTGATGTCGTCAGTGCACTCGTTCGCCGTGTAAACGTGGATAAAGCAGTAGGTATCACGATGGAACTTTCCCGTACTGCTCCCAAATTCCTCGAAGAGCTTCTTGCACTCGAAGTACCTGAGATCAAAGACGGTATTGTTATCGTCGAAAAATGTGCCCGTATTCCGGGAGAGCGTGCTAAAATCGCCCTCTATACTAACCGTCCCCAAATCGACCCTATCGGGGCAACCGTTGGTGTTCGAGGGGTGCGTATCAATGCGGTGAGTGAAGAGTTATGTGGTGAGAACATCGACTGTGTTGAGTACAGTGCCTCTCCTGAACTCTTCATCTCTCGCGCTATGAGCCCTGCCATCATCAGTGCCGTCAGTGTAACGGAAGATGAAAATGGGGAGAGAAAAGCGATCGTTACCCTCCCAAGCGACCAAAAATCCAAAGCAATTGGTAAAAGTGGAATTAACATCCGTCTAGCCTCCATGCTCACAGGGTATATCATCGAACTCAAAGAGCAAGGGGATTCTGCAAGCGCATCAGAAGAGAAAAAAGAAGGACTTAGTTCACTCGAAGCGTTGTTTGGGAATTAAACTCACCGCTTCACAAATGGATTAAGCTTCAACAATACCGCATCGGCTATTTGGTTGCCGATGAGGGTCAAAAATGCACTCATCATCAATACCCCCATAATCACAGGATAATCCCGACTCATCGCACTGAGATAAAAGAGCTGCCCCATCCCCTCAATTCCAAACATTGATTCCAAAATAACCGATCCTCCGATTACTCCCGGAAGTGAAAGTCCCAACATCGTCACAATGGGGGGTAATAAATTGGGCAAAATAAAATAGCGGATGATTTTTTTCTCATCAATTCCCCGTGCTTTAGCGAAATAAATATAATCACTTTTCAAAATTTCCAGTGTTAGAGAGCGAATATATAGAACCAAGCTCCCTATCCCCACAAAGACCATAACGAGTATCGGCAAGCACAAATGCCACATCATATCAAGATAATAACCCAATCCTTGCGGCGGTTCCAACGAATGAAGCCCTGCGATAGGAAACCAATCCAATGTGACACTAAAGAGCATCATAAGTAGCAAGGCAAGATAGTACGAAGGCATTGCGAAACTAATCAATGAGATTTGTCCAATAACTGTATCCGTCATTTTATCAACCTTCATCGCCGAGTATATCCCCATCCAAAGCGACACTATGAATGTGACGATAAGGGCAATACTGTTCATCCACAACGTCACGGGAATCCGCTCTAAAATCACCTCATTAACGTTTTTACCACTGACGAAGGAGATACCAAAATTGAGTTGAGAGAGATTAATTATCCAATCGCTGTATTGAATCAGAAGTGGTTTATCAAGACCGTAAATCGCCTTGAGCTGCGCGATATGTTCTGGTGTCATATTGGGATTGAGTTCGCCCCCCATAAAACTATTAGGTGCTGCGTGCATTGCACCAAAGGAGATTAGAGAGATCAGGAAGAGCATTAAAAAAGTGTAAGATAATGAGCGAACTAAATATTTCATAAAATTATTATAACCGAAGGGTGTATGGGAGTCAAGGAAATAAGAAGAAGCTTCACCCCAAAAAAGGGGAGGAAAGAAGAAAAAAAATTAGAATTTGAGTTTCAACATTGCAAGAGCAGCATTGTAATTATCACCGCCATTAAGTTTTGTATTGATATAAGCAACCGTTGCATTCAACGGTCCGAAATCTTTAGCCGCTGACAAGGTAGCTTCTTGTAAATCTCCTGTAGCATGGCTATTGTTTACGTTAGTGTAGTATGCACCTAATTGAGCAACACCTGCATCGTATTCACCTGCAACGGTTACCGTTTTAGCACCCGCAGCACCTACGTAGCCATATGACCAGTATGCTTCTGTGTACAATTTAGATTGTGCTCCAGCAAGGTTGTTTGTTGCAACGTTTGCAATTTTCAATGCACCATCTTTATCTGCTTCTGAGTATGCAGCTGATACTTTTAGGTTTTGTACGCCATTGTAGGCTGCTTTGACTGCATACGCACTTGAATCATGAAATGGTGCTGCTAACCCTTTTGTTGAAATATTTGCATATTGAACGCCCAATTTTGCATCTTTAACCAATTGGCAATCCCAATCTGCTTGCAACCAAAATGCGTCTGCAACATTAACAACATTGTAGTACCATGCTTGTGCTGTCAAGAATTTTAGTGAGTTATTAACCGCTGCTGCTGCGTATGCACCACCATCAATAAATGTTCCAAATGAAGCACCCATACCCATAAAGCCATCCACACCTACTTGAGCAGCATTATTATGTGACGCTGATAATGGACTTAATGCATTCACACCATTACCTTTACCAACCCATGCACCAACTAACGTTGTATCAGGAAGATCTTGGTTAATAAGAACCGCTGCTTCAAACGTATTAGGAGCTACTGACCATGTTTCAGAGAAGGCTAATGGAGTATCCAATGCCATACGACCCAATTTAACCGTTGTTTTTCCCATAGTTGTTGCCAACCATGCTTCACTCATCCATGCTTGATCTTTAACATCAACTTTTCCAGCCGCTAACGCTGTTTGATTCAATGTATGAGCACCCGTCCATGTGTTTGCTACAAGATTGTTTTCAAGACCAAGAGTGCTTACTGCGTTTCCAGTAAGACCGAAAGAGACACCTTTCATCAAATCGCCCGTTACACCAAGACGAATTGCTGTGTCAGCAGCGCTTGAACCTTTGTCAAAAACACTTACATTTTTACCTTGATCATGTGTGTAATAATAAAGTTTTGCATCACCGTCTACTTTTACATTGTCGATTGCGAATGCACTTGCACCTAGTAATACTGCTGCTGCAATACTCATTTTAACTAATTTCATTGATTCTCCTTAAATAAAACTTGATTTTGAGGATTACTCCTCCATTGTTTCGTCGAAGTTAATTGTAACTACAGATTTCTTAAACAATGCTGTAATCTAAGAAGCTTGTTTGCTATCGGTTTACCTTGCGCAAAAGCCCTAAAATAGGAATGTGACAAATATGTAACAATAGTTAGAGAGCACTTTTTTTGTATCAGCTGATACGATAGTGTGGTATAGTTTCCATTCAATCAAAAATTCAATCCCCTTTAGGAAGATTTATGAAACGTTCCCTACTCCTCTCCCTCACCTTTTTGGTATTTGGTGGTTGTGCTGCCAATACTGTAGGAGTCACCCCCTCCAACAACAGCGCATTACATACCGTATCACCTAGTTCTACGTCCGTCTCCAAGGGGGGTGCGATGCAAAAGGGGCTAGACGGTTGGCTCAAAGAGGAGTGGACACCACGAAGTGAACCTTCATCCTCAACACCTCTAATCCAAAAATCCACTGCACACGAAAATACAAAAATTCAAGAGGAAAAAAATGAATCGTTTACACTACAACACTACGCAGACAAATGGAAAATGTATCACAATAATCAAGAGAAAATGAATGAAGGGAAGGCAAAAGAGCCCTCTGCTATTGAAAAGTTGGAGAAACTACCGGTGATAGGGAAGTAACGTTTGGTAACGTTACCCTCTATTTTCCCACACAAATACCGTTTTACCCTCACTATTTTTCTCAACAGCAGGCATGGCCATAATATTGTATCCCCCATCAACATAGTGCACTTCACCGCTCACACCACTCGCCAAATCGCTCAATAGATACATTGCAGAGTTACCAACCTCTTCGATAGTGACATTTTTGCGTAAAGGGGCGTTGCACTCGTTCCAGTTAAGGATTTGTTTGAAATCGCCGATTCCACTTGCAGCAAGAGTCTTGATAGGTCCCGCACTGATGGCATTCACCCGTTGTCCTTTTACCCCAAGCTCTACCGCCATATAACGGACACTGGATTCGAGTGCCGCTTTTGCAACTCCCATGACATTGTAGTTGGGGATATATTTCGGTCCACCGAGGTAGCTTAGAGTAATGATGGATGCCCCCGGTGCCAAAACAGACTCCAAACGGTTGGTTAAATCGATAAAAGAGTAGACTGAAACATCCATTGCGATTTGAAATGCAGCTTTAGACGTTTTCATAAACCCTTCCGTCAAAGCATCTTTAGGAGCAAATGCTACCGAATGGACGAGAAAATCAATTTGACCAAAATCCGCCGCAACAAGAGCAGCAATAGCTTCCATGTCTGTTTCGTCGGAGACATCAAGTTTATAGACAGGAGAGTTATTAAACCCTTGGGCAATTGGTTCTACCCGTTTTTTCAACGCATCATTGAGATAGGTAAACGCCATTTGCGCCCCTTGGGCGTGTAGCGCTTGCGCAATACCGTATGCGATCGATTTATCATTTGCTAATCCTACGATAAGCCCTTTTTTTCCTTGCATTATCATTATTTGTTTTCCTTTTTATATTTAGATATTGCGTACTTTGAATGATTTTTTTGAGCATTCAAAGACGCACTTGTTTAATGAAAGTATGAAAAAGCACGAATATTTCTTAACGAATGAAGTTTAGAGTTGAATTCTCAAAAAAATCATTCAAGGTAAACAGCTAATATCAGCTATCTCTATTTTTTCAATTCCGCCGCTTGAGCAATCATCTCACAAAAATCAGACGCATGAAGAGCAGCAGAACCGACCAATACCCCATCCACATTGTTAAGAGCCATTATTTCTCCCGCATTGTTAACTTTGACACTTCCCCCATAGAGTAATGGAGCCGTTGTTTTAAGGCGTAAAGCACTATGCACCGCTTCGATTTGCTCATTCGTTGGGGTCAAACCTGTACCGATAGCCCATACGGGTTCGTACGCGACTATAAGATCAGGATATCCCAAATCAATCCCCTCAAACTGTGCATCAATGTACGAGAGTAGCGCTTCTTCCCCTTGCTGGCGTACACTCAAAGGTTCACCGACACAATAAACAATCGCGAATTCTTGATCCGCAAAAAAACGATATTTTGCCGCAATTTGCTCTTGGGTTTCACCCAAAACATGGCGACGTTCACTGTGACCAATCAGAATTGTTTTTATCCCAAATTCTTCGAGCTGTTCAAGGGCGATTTCACCCGTAAATGCTCCGTTTTGGACAGGGTAGCCGTTTTGAACCCCGATCAATACATTACGAGATGTATGCTCTAGTGCCGTAAAAGGGGGAAATACAATAATGGTATCCTCGATCTCATTGACAGAGACAAACGATTCCACAACCGCCATATACGATTGGGTCTCTTGACGGGTCTTGTTGGCTTTAAAATTGGCGGCTAATATCATTTCATTTTCCTCATTTCATTCGGGATAACGCTATCGGAACAGATCCCGAAAGCTGCGTTAGCACTAGGCTTCCTTCGACAGGAAGTCCACGCGCAGTATACCGCGCTTCTACCTCATCAACTTATATCATCAAAGGTTTAACGCCAGGAAGCACTTTGCCTTCTAATAACTCTAGCGACGCACCGCCCCCTGTCGAGATAAAACTCATCTCTTCATCCAAACCGATGCGTTGAACCAAATCCGCCGTATCACCGCCACCCACTACGGTTGTTGCATACGAATCGGCGACAAAGTGGGCGATTTTATTGGAACCACGGGCAAAACGTTCCATTTCATAAACACCCATCGGTCCATTCCATAAAATCGTTTGTACGTCCGCCAAAACTTGACGGTAGAGGCGCACGGTTGCGGGTCCAATATCCAATCCCATCCATCCGTGAGGGATCTCCTGAACACTCACCAAACGACTCATCGCATCGGGAGCAAATTTCTCAGCTGCCACCACATCAACAGGAAGATAAAACTTAACTCCCAATCGTTTTGCTTCCTCCATCACCTTAATCGCTTCGGGCATCAAATCGTCTTCAACAAGGGAATTACCAATATCGTATCCCATCGCTTTAAGAAACGTAAACGCCATCCCGCCACCGATCAATACTTTATCGACTTTCGGCAACAAATTAATAAGGGCTTCGAGTTTTCCAGAGACCTTAGAACCACCTACTATTGCTACAAAAGGACGGACGGGATGTTCCAATAAGATGTCAAAAAATTCAATCTCTTTGAGAAGCAAAAATCCTGCCGCTTTATGTGCGGTATCAAAATGTTCTGTTATCCCTGCGACCGATGCATGCGCACGGTGACTCACCCCAAATGCATCATTAATATACACGTCAGCAAGTGCTGCTAATTGCGCACAAAATTGCGGATCATTCTTAGTTTCTCCCGCTTCAAATCGGAGATTTTCAAGCAATAATATCTCACCATGCCCAAGATTGGCAGCGTGTGCTTTTGCATCTTCACCCACGACATCCGACGCGAGTATAATATCTATTTTAAGGAGTTGGTGCAGTCTTCGCGCCACATGGGAAAGAGAATCTTCCTCACTAAATACCCCTGCTTTTGGACGACCAAAATGGGATGCCAAAACAATAGCGCACTTTTGATCAAGACAATACTTGATCGTGGCAAGAGCTGAACGGATACGGCGATCATCGGTAATATTTCCAAAATCATCCATAGGAACATTAAAATCACATCGAATAAATACTTTCTTCCCTTTAATATCACACTCTTTAATGCTTAACAGTTTCATTTTACTCCTTTGGTATTGGTGACATACAATGCCATTTCTATAAGACGATTCGAATAACCCCATTCGTTATCGTACCACGCCATAATTTTAATCAAATTCCCATCCACAACCTGAATAAGATCATCTGCAACGGTAGCACTAAAAGGGGAGCCGACGAAATCTTGCGATACACGGTACCGCTCATCCACATCCAAAATACCGTGCATCTCCCCCATTGCATATTTTTTAAATAATGTAATTAGCGCTTCTTTCGTCGTTTTTTTCGACACCACGACGTTCAAATCGACCATCGAGACATCGGGAGTAGGGACGCGGACACTTTGACCGTGTAATTTTCCCTCCAGATTCGGCAATACCAACGAAAGAGCTTTTGCAGCACCCGTCGTAGTGGGAACCATATTTAGCCCTGCCGCACGTGAACGACGCTTGTCTGTTCCATGCGCCGTGTCAATAATCGCCTGCCCGTTAGTGTAGGCATGAATTGTCGTCATCAACCCTTTCTCTATCCCCAACTCCTCATCGAGAATTCTCGCAATAGGACCCAAGCAGTTCGTCGTACACGATGCATTAGAAAGTATCGCTTCCCCTTTATAATGATGGTGATTTACCCCAAGTACATAGGTCGGTGTCACATCATCATTTTTTGGAGCCGACAAAATAACGTTCTTGACCCCATTACGTAAATGATGCTTCGTCGATGCCGTACTCAAAAACAAACCGCTACATTCAAATACCACTTGGGCACCTAATGCCCCAAAGTTTAATTTTTCAGGATCTTTTTCACAAAAAATTTTCACCCTCTTGGAACCAATTTGAAGCGTCGCTTCATCCACAACCGATACGTTGTCAAACTGCCCGTGAACCGAATCATTTTGCAAAAGATAGCACATCATCTCGATGGATGCCATATCATTAATCGCTACAAGCTCTACGTCATCTCGCCCCGAGATTAGGCGAGTTACTGAGCGCCCAATACGCCCAAATCCGTTGATAGCGATTTTTAACGCCATTTAACCATTTCTCCTAACTTTATAATAAGGTTATTTTACCAAAAATCGGTTATAATTTCGTTTAAAATAAGTTGAGGCGCACATTGAAGTTCAGAAAACTAGCACTTTATGGCGGTAGTTTTGATCCTCCCCATAGAGGGCATGTGTCTGTAGTACTCAAAGCACTTGAGCGTTTAGAGTATGATCAGCTTATTATTGTCCCCGCTTTTCGCAACCCTTTTAAAAATTCTATCGTTGCGGACGGCGAATCACGGCTGCGTTGGCTCAAAAAAATCTTTGCTCCTTATCCTCATGTCACCATTAGTGATTTCGAAATAAGAGCGCATCGAAGCGTTTACACCATCGAAACCGTACGGTATTATGCCACGCAGTGCGAAAAGCTCTATCTGATGATCGGAGCAGATAACCTTGAGAGTCTCCATTTGTGGCATGAATATAAGGCTCTTAAAACAATAGTCACTTTTGTAGTAGCTACGCGCAATGCTATTCCCATCCCCGAAGGGATGATCGCCCTTGTGGTCAACGAGCCCATCAGCTCAACCGATTTTCGTACCTCATTTAACTCGCTTGGACTAGATGAGAGTATCGAAAATGAAATTACATCATATTACAAGGAACACTATGAACCCACGAATTGAAAAAATCTGCTCTATCTTAGATATGAACAAAGCAGAAAACATTGAAACCTTTGAACTCATCGGAAGCGATTATTTCGCCGATTACGTTGTCCTAGCCTCTTCACTGGGTGAACGTCACACCATCGCCCTCCTCGATCACCTCAAAAGAGGTCTAAAACCTGAAGAGCAGTTTTTGTACGTAGACGAAAGTGGTGATTGGGTTGCTATTGACTTGGGTGATATCCTTATTCACATCCTTACTCCACAATACCGTCTCAAATACGACTTAGAAAGCTTTCTAAAAGATGTGGCTTCACGAAAGAATATCGCTTAAGAATATCTTAAGCTTTATCTGCTATAATTTCGGTCTCTTAACAGAGATATGCGTCCGTAGCTCAGCTGGATAGAGCACCGGTTTGCGGTACCGGCGGTCAGGGATTCGAATTCCTTCGGGCGCACCACTTACAAACACCGTAATTATTAAACTTCACTTACCTAAAATCACTCAAAAAAATTCACTATCAATTACTCATCCGAATCAGCTTTTATCGTAATTATAAAATAGACTCCCTCCGTTTCACGATTACTGAGGTTTACACTGACTTCATATCCTATAGATAATGGGTTATCTGAATGATAAGTAAGAGGTTCGAAAGAGGAGCCCAAAAGGGCTATTGCGTAGAAGTGCACTCAATAAGTCACCAAGCTACCTCTTTTGCACCGTAAATAATAACACCCACAAAAACAACTGCCAAAAATATCATCATCGCTGTAGCTAACATTATAAATCCTTCAAATCATCAGTTTTTTTATGCAATCGTCTAGCCAAAAACCCAAATATCATCATCAATTTTTGCCTTTATAAATAAAGTATTTTTTTTGTTTTTAAGTAAGAATATTTTAACGTATAGCAGTTATAATTGTGCTTGAAAATAGATAAGGATTATTATCCAACTACGGTTAACTCATATCGCTAAATATGTTTTAACCTAACCTTAACTATATCTTCGATCTACCTTTGGTGATACAAAGACAACTTCGGTTCACGTCCTTGAGTAAATCTACTACTTGTTAAAGTAGCGGATGAACTCGATTAAAATCCACACAAGCTTCACGATCAAAACGACCAATTCCACTTAGGATACCTCCAAGTTTGGACTCCTCGATCTTACGATCTACACACCCAGTCCATGCCCGCTATTAGAGTATCATCAGGCGTTTGCCTTAGTTTTTCAAACATCACTATTATACTAAAACGGTTCTTAATAAAAATTTGAGTTTTGTTTTTGTTTTGGGAATGCAGACTGCTGTATACACTCCCAAGCTGGAGCTTGGGAGCGAGGTAAGGTGAGTTACCTAATTAATTCGTCAATAATCTACACGGATCTGTCGTAGCCGTTGATGCAGGGGTACAATTAAAAGTACCAGTTGTTGGAGCATAAGTAAACACTACATCACCCCCTAAAATATGATATTTATATTGTAATGAAGTAGCATAAGGTTGCCAATGTCCATTCGTATCTGCTTGAGTCGTAATTCCATACTGAAGCAGTTTTCCATCTGTTGTAGCCGTTCCATTAGCGTCAAACAACACATCCGTACCATGATGCAACTGATTAATATAATTCGACTGCCCCTGCAACAACCGCCCTTGACGCTCACCCACGATAGCCGCACGAATCGCCGCCACGTCACTGCGCCCTTTGGCAATTTGGGCATCATCACGTGTTGCTGCAAATTTCGGTATCGCAACGGCTGCTAAAATCCCTAATATGACAATGACGAAGACGAGTTCGATCATTGTGAAAGCGGTTCGTTTCATTTTTTATCCTAATTTACACTAAGTAATATAATTCAACATTATACATATTAACGATTTATTGAAGAACCTAATAACGGGGTAGTAGAAGGCTCCACATGTGCAAACAAAAGACACCCTCCATCTGTTTTTGGAACAGCTATAACCAAATCGGTACCATTAGCTATACTTGCTGTAGCACAAGTAGAACCGCCCGCTTTGTCTAATGCAGTAATAACACCTACTGCCACTGTAAGATTTGCATTCCCATCAACAATAGTTGTAAAATCTGGAATACTACCCTTCGATGTTGCAACAGATTGTATTTGATTTACAGCCGTTTTAAAACTCGATAACGCCGCCGTTGCCGATGCGTCTTCACGCGTCGTTGCCAACTTTGGAATCGCAACAACCGCCAAAATACCTAACATTACGATCACAAACACCAGTTCAATCATTGTGAATGCTTGTCGTTTCATAATGCTCTCTCTTTGAGCTGAATTTTACGATTTAGTGTAAATCTCAAAAATCAATTCAACTATACTAGATATGCGTCCCCACTCAGAAGAGTGAGAAGGAGAAAAGATTAACGCGCTATAGCACTGCCCAAAAGAGGAATAGTAGCAGGCTGAACACTTGCAAAAAGAGCACAGCCACCCGTTGTTGCTGGCACTGCTATAACTAAGTCATTAGCAGTTTTTGTAGCAGTAGCACAAGTAGTACCACCTGTTTTATCTTTCGCTGTAATAACTGTTGCTGCTACTACAAGATTTGCACTACCATCAATAATAGTTGTAAAATCAGGAATAGCACCCGTCGCCGTTGTAGTAGCTTGTATTTGGTTTACACCCGTTTTAAAACTTGCCAATGCTGCTGTCGCCGCTGCATCTTCACGTGTTGCTGCGAGTTTCGGAATGGCAACTGCCGCCAAAATACCTAGAATAACGATAACGAAGATCAACTCGATCATAGTAAAACCAGAACGTTTCATGGTTTACTCCTTAAAGGTAGAAAAAAGTAGTTACACTCGTAACTCTGCTAGTATTATTTATCACAATACATTAAGTATAGCTTAAGTATTTGTTTTATAAAGATAAAGGCTCCAGTAACTCTCTTTTGATTTATCTTTTAATACAAAAATCCAAAAAGCCAAAGGGGGATTTTGTTCCCATTTCCTCTCATAATATCATCCGCTGCTACAAAACTGTTTGGCAAATCTTTGATTTGTTCAAAACTTTTGTTTTTTCCTCCTATCTCAACTATGAATTTCTTATCTATCAAAAAGTCACCTTGTTTTGAAATATTTAGTTTATATTTATGGCTTACCTGATTGGCAAAGAAGGTCTCTCTTAGGGTTCCAATTTCACAATTTGCGCAATACGCAAATAATAGATTGGTATTATTGAGATATATTTTGGCTGCTTTTTGCACTTTTTTAAGCCCATCACTCTTTTCATCAACCAAAAGAAGCATTTGCCCATCATGGAGATAGGAAAGATAATCATAAAGTTTTACTCTGCTTATTTCTGCAAGAGCAGCTATTTTGGTATAGTTTACTTCAAATGGCTTGCTTTCACAAATAACTTCAAGAAGTTTTTTGAGCTTATACGTGTATTTTTGCTCTATAAGTCCCAAGGATGTCAAATCTAAATCAATGGTGAGATTGATAGTGTTGAGTAGATTCTGATAATACGATGTCTGTTTGTCAAAATAAAATGGATAATATCCTACTTCAATATAGGCTTTGAACTCTTTTAGAATATTGAACGTATTTAACGCTATCGTAGTTGAAATCTCGATATGGCTGGAAAAGATATCGGCAATCTCATATTGATCCAGTACGACATTGTGTTTAAATTCCAAATATTCTCTAAATGAAAATCCACCAAGATTATAAAGGGTCACCCTTCTGCTTAAATCGCTCTTTGCATTTAAAATCGATGTTGCACTGCTGCTCGTAAACACTACTTTTATATCGAAGAGATCATAAATGGTTTTCAGATACGAAGCAAAATTTTCAAAACGATGCACTTCGTCCAAAAGGAGATACTCGCCACCCTCATTTGCATATTCTTCTACCAAATCGATTAAATCTACTCCACTTAAAAAAGGGTAATCAAGAGAGATATAAAGTGCTTTTTTATCTTCGTGTTCAAGCTGATCTAAATATTGGAAAAGCGTCGTTGTTTTACCTACACCTCTTGCACCAAATATTCCTATCATCTTGTCATCGAAATTGAGAGTATGATATAGGTATCTCTTATAGTGGATCTTGAACGATTTTTTGAGTCTCTCTTGGTATTTTTTGATATTACTTAGCACGGCAATCCTTGTAAATGTACATATTCATTTACAATACTACCTGCTTCTTTCTTTGTAAACGTTTATAGCCGTTTACAATATTAAAAGGTTATTGCTATATCTGTAATAAATTCTTTAATGAACCTTTCAATACAAAAATCCAAATAGCCAAAGCGGTATTTTATTTCCAAACCCACTTTCAATATCATCGAAAACGACAAACGAATAGTATTAAATGGAACTTTTGGAAAGAAACTCATCTGTCGTATAAATAGCCACACCGCAATCAACAAACTTTTTGTCATTCGTTATCAACGCACTACACCCATTTTCTTTGGCACAAAGGCATTGAAGAACATCTTCCAAATCCAAATTCTTTTCCAACGATAAATCTATGGCATTTTTAATCACCTCTGCACCAAAAGGGACTATATGCCATTTGGATTGTATGGTTTTAAAAAAATTTAGAACTTGTTTTTTTTCTTTTACCACATAAAAAACTGTGCTGAACATATCTTCGCTAATAACTATTTGATAGTTATTATTTATCAAATACTTTAGTAACACCGAAGCAGCCTCGTGTTGTGGTCTAAAAGGGACTATCAAATCGATAATAACATTGGCATCTAAAAAAATATTACTTCTTTCCATTACAGCCTCAAAGCACGAGCTTCTCTGAGCTCTCGTGATGTCATATTCATATATTTTTCGTCAATACTACCAGATCCCACAAACTGCATAATCTCATCCAAATCTCTTTGTCTTTCATCCATAATCTTTTTTTCCAAAAGCTTTCTAAACTCATCAGCATATTTAGGTGAAATAAACAGCCCTTTGTACTCATGCGACTTTTTGTCCTCTACATCTACATAGTCATATTGTTGCAAGATATTGGTATTACGTGCTAAATCTCGTATGCTCAACGTCGTTGTCATTTTGTATCCTTTATTGACTTTTATGTATTGTAGCGTATCAACTCTATATTGACAACATTTCATTCACCCTCTCCCCACCCTTGTTGCTACCAATCTTTTAATAATTTACTGCTTTAATTCTCATTTATAATTTAAAGGCGTATAATTCTGCCACTAATATTGCTCAAATGGGCGAATCAAAAGGCGAAGTAGCTATGGATATCACAGAGATTGATGCGTTAGGGATTAAAAACACTCAAAATATTTTTCATAATTTGAGTTTTGATGAGTTAATAGAGCATGAGCTTCGTAACGGTGAGTGCACGATGACAAGCAGTGGTGCGACAACGGTCGATACAGGTATTTTTACGGGGCGCAGTCCAAAAGATAAATATTTCGTCAATCAAGACCCTTCGAATAAATATATTGGGTGGGGTGACGTCAACAAGAAAATCGACAAAACTGTTTTCGATGAGCTTCTTATCGTTGCTCGTGAACAACTCTCCAATAAAGATCTTTATGTAACCGATGTCTTTTGTGGTTCAAGCCCTTCAAGTAAACGCTCTATTCGATTTGTCTCCGAAATTGCATGGCAATCTCATTTCGTTAAAAATATGTTCATTCGTCCTACATCAGAAGAGCTAGTCGACTTCAAGCCTCAATTTACGGTTCTTAATGCGTGTAAAGCGGTCAATGAGCAATGGAAAAATCACGGTCTTAACTCCGAAGTATTCGTCCTTTTTGATGTGGAAGCAAATCTCTGTATTATCGGTGGTACATGGTACGGCGGTGAGATGAAAAAAGGGATTTTTTCTATGATGAACTACTGGTTGCCATTAGAGGGGAAACTTGCTATGCACTGCTCTGCTAATGTCGGACCAGCTGGTGATACTTGTCTCTTCTTCGGACTCAGTGGTACAGGTAAAACGACCCTCTCTACTGATCCCAAACGGGCACTCATCGGTGATGATGAGCACGGCTGGGATGATGATGGAGTTTTCAATTTCGAGGGGGGATGTTACGCTAAAGTAATCAATCTCGACCCTTCAAGTGAGCCTGAAATTCATGCGGCTATTCGTCGTAATGCACTACTGGAAAATGTTGTCTACGATGAAGATGGGCTCGTGGATTATACCGATGGTTCTAAAACTGAAAACACGCGCGTATCCTATCCTATTGAGCATATTGAAAATCATCAATCATCATTAATGGCGGATCATCCTAAAAATATCATTTTCCTCTCAGCAGATGCTTTCGGAGTTCTCCCACCTGTAAGTAAACTTACCAAAGAGCAAGCAATGTACTACTTTCTTAGCGGTTATACGGCGAAAGTTGCGGGAACAGAGCGGGGAATTACTGAACCTGTAGCAACGTTTAGCTCGTGCTTCGGAGAAGCATTTTTACCGCTTCACCCTACGGTCTATGCCAAACTTCTCGGTGAAAAGATTGATACATATAATGTCAACGTTTATTTGGTCAACACCGGATGGACAGGTGGCGCTTACGGTGTCGGGAAACGGATGAGTATCAAAGATACCCGCGCGTGTATCAATGCTATTCTCGATGGCTCTATTAATGACAGCGAGTTTGATACAACCAATACCTTTGGTTTCCATATCCCTAAAACACTTGGGAGTATCAACCCTACTATCCTCAATCCGCGTAACGCATGGGCAGATAAAGATGCCTATCTTGTTCAACGTGACAATTTAGCACAGCTCTTTATTAAAAATTTCAAAAAATATACCGATGGTGAAAGTGGTTTTGATTATTCTGCTGCGGGACCAAAGGTTATCGACTAAACTCTTCTCTTCTTTAAATTTCCACTTCCGTGGAAATTTCCTTCTTTTACGGTTTTATTTTATAATTTTTTCTCTCGTTCCAAAGCTCTAGCTTTGGAATGCAGACTTTAACGTAAACTTGACTTGCAGTATACACTCCCAAGCTGGAGCTTGGGAGCGAGAAAAAATTCAGATATAAATTATTTTAGAATATTTTTTAGTGGGGGGAAAGCACGCTCGCGTGGGCTCACTGCCGAAGTGAACCCAGTGTTAACGTAGAAAATCGGGACGAGTTCCGATTTGCGTTAGATTAGCAAGAATAGGTAGTTTTAAACTCAAACGCCGTTGGACGTGCTTCGTTTGGCCATACTTGTGTTTCAAATTTATAGTGCTGGTAGGTATCAACAAACTCAGATGTCATGACAGGCTGAAGGAATTCATTATCACGAACGAGAGCTTCCAATGCACCACGAAGGGTATGTGGCATTTGTGGAATCCCTTTTTCACGAATTTCATCAAGGCTTAGTTCAAACAAATCTTCATCCATTGGTCCGATTGGAACGATTTTATTTTTGATACCATCAAGACCTGCAAGCAACATTGCTGTAAATGCAAGGTACGGACATGCTGTTGAATCGGGGAAACGCATCTCGATACGTGTCGCTTTTTCACCTGCACCGTAAGGAACACGGCATGATGCTGAACGGTTTTGGCTTGAATAAGTCAAAATAGACGGTGCTTCAAATCCTGGGATAAGACGCTTGTATGAGTTGGTTGATGGGTTGGTAAAGGCTGCAACGGCACGCGCGTGAGCGAAAACACCGCCAACGTAATGGAGTGCTGTTTCAGAAAGATTACTGTAACCACCCTCTTTGTAGAATGTGTTTTTACCGTCTTTCCAGATTGATTGGTGAACGTGCATACCGTTACCGTTGTCTCCGTAAAGTGGTTTTGGCATAAAGGTAACCGTTTTACCGTTAAGGTGCGCTACCATTTTGATAACGTATTTAAGTTTTTGAACGTTGTCCGCTGCATTAACAAGAGTATCAAACACGATACCAATTTCCCCTTGACCTTGCGCTACTTCGTGATGACCCAAGATAACTTCAAGACCCACTTGTTCTAACACCAACATCATCTCTGCACGTAAATCAACCATAGTATCGATTGGAGCAACTGGGAAGTAACCCCCTTTGTTACGTGGGCGGTGACCTGTGTTGTATCCATCTTTGAATGATTTTGCATCATTCCATTCACCCTCTTCGCTGTCTACTTCATAATAGGAGCAGTTTACTTCATCGCGAATTTTGACATCATCAAATACAAAGAATTCATTTTCAGGTCCGAAATAAGCCACATCACCTACCCCTGCGTTTGCAAGGTGCTCTAATGCTTTTTTAGCGATTGAACGAGGACATTTTTCATACGCTTGTCCTTTGTAAATATCATAAACGTCACAGATGACAATAATTGTCGGATCAGCGGTAAATGGATCCATAAATGCAGATTCAGCATCCGGTTTTAGCAACATATCCGATTTATTAATCGGCTGCCACGCATCAATAGAAGAGCCATCAAACGGAAGACCCCCTTCGAATTGACCTGCGTTAACCGCACTCATACGGTAGCTGACATGATGCCATGTCCCTTTCATATCAGTGAAACGAAAATCTACGAACTGAACATCGTTCTCTTTACAAAAATCGAAAAACTCATCTACACTGTTTACGAATTTACCCATGCAGTACTCCTGAAATAATTATAATTTAAAAAGTATAGCGAATTAAATGTTAATATCGAAAAAGACGCTGATTAAAATTTAATCATTTCTCGATCTCTGTTTCGATAAAGGGCACAATGGGTATATCCAGCACTGCACGCGAGGGCTTGGGCTTGATCTGTAAACATCCCCACTTGATCGGGACGATGCGCGTCTGAACCAAACGTAATAGGAATCTCAAGCTCCGCAATGGCTTCGAGTAAAAGGGGTGATGGATACGCTTGAGTAACGGGTTTACGCAAGCCTGAGACATTAATCTCTACTGTCATATTGGCTTTTTTGATCGCTTTTAGCGCATCTTTTGCCAATAAGCGGATATCCGTTTTTGGGAAAAATTTGAACACTTTTAATAAATCAAGATGACCGACAATATCAAAATTTCCACTTTTTGCCATCGTCTCCACTAAATCAAAATAACGTTTATAGAGCGTGTCCATATCCATAGTATTGTATTTAGCAATGTATTCAGGGTTATCAAATCCCCATTCATCAATAAAATGGATCGATCCGATCAAATAATCACACGGGCGTTTTAAAACACGCTCATCCATATATCCAGCAAGATAATCAACTTCGTAGCCTAAAAGGACGGTGATTTTATCGCTATAACGCTCTTGCGCATTGCGCACCCATTGCTCATAAATATCCATCTGCTCAAATGACATTCGATACTCATAATCGTAGTTCATCGGCGCATGATCAGATAAACCGAAATATTCTGTACCGCATGCAATCGCCGCTTCTACGTACGAATCAACCGTTCCTGTCGCGTGATTACACAAAATTGTATGGTTATGAAGATCAATTTTCATTTTTTTATCCAAATAAACTAAAGATTTTAATGTTATTATAGTGCAATATTAATCATAGAGGATATCGATATGACGCAAGAAGAGCTAGATGCGCTGATGAATGGTGATATGGATTTAGATGAAACCCAAGAAGAAGGTGAATCTTTTACCGATATGGAATCGCTAGACGAGGAAGTAGACGAAACACCTACGAATGAAATGGATCCAGACAATTATCGTGTTTCTGCTTCCCACAGCTGGCCTCCTCCTCCACCAACAGATGAGAATAAAATGGTTCATCAGCTTGATGATGTTACCAAAGAGAGCGAACAAAAAGCTTCTCAAATTTTTGATCTTATTGAGGAGATCAGTAATGAGCTAGGCGATGGCGAGAAGCAGATCAAAGCCCTTAATACAATTTTGAAAAGCAATATCGAGCTGTTTGAAACCCTTAGTCTTAAGTTTCCTCATGTTGAAGCGTTTCAAACGCAACTTGAACACAATAAAGAGGGATTAGTTAAAACGGGCACTATTATGGATATTCTTCAAAATGGTGGCGACACGATTATGAATGTTATGGATATTATGCAATACCAAGATATTCACCGCCAAAAAATTGAGCGCGTTATTAATGTGATGCGTGCCCTCTCAAACTATATGAATCACCTCTTCTCGGGTAAAATCGATGATACGAAACGGGTCAGTTCGGCTACCCATCTTCCAGGGGACACGTCAACGGAAGATGTTGTCAGTAGCGATGATATCGAAGCACTGTTAGCTTCATTCGGAAAAAAATAAAAATGAATAGAGATTAAGCGTTTGAAAAAAGTGGAGCTCCTCTCCCCTGCGGGAAATTTAGAAAAATTAAAAATTGCTATCGATTACGGCGCGGATGCCGTTTATGGTGGAGTGAGTCACTTCTCACTTCGTATCCGTTCAGGTAAAGAGTTCGATTTGGAGAGCTTCAAAGAGGGGATAGAGTATGCTCACGCACGTGGGCGTAAGGTCTATGTCACCATCAATGGTTTTCCTTTTAACTCTCAACTCAAACTTCTCAAAGAGCATATTGCAACTATGGCAGCCCTAGAGCCGGATGCGTTTATCGTAGCAACCCCCGGTGTTCTCAAACTCGCCCACCAAATTGCCCCCCAGATACCGCTTCATCTCTCGACCCAAGCCAATGTTATGAATATCCTTGATGCGCAAGTCTATTACGATATGGGGGCGCGCCGTATTATCGCTGCACGAGAAATTTCTCTTAAAGATCTTATACAAATCAAAGAAGAGCTCCCCGACTTGGAACTCGAAGTGTTTGTCCACGGTTCCATGTGTTTTGCGTACAGCGGACGATGTCTCATCTCCACATTGCAAAGCGGTCGCGTCCCCAACCGTGGAAGCTGTGCCAATGATTGCCGATTTCCGTATGAAATGTACGCCGCCAATCCTGAAACAGGAACCCTCTTTAAACTCGAAGAGCATGAGGGAATTGGGACATACATTATGAATTCCAAAGATCTTAACCTTGCCTCCCATATCCAAGAGATTTTAGAGAGTGGGGCTATTGATTCGGTTAAAGTGGAGGGGCGAACGAAGTCCCCTTATTATGCCGCTATCACCGCAAAAACCTATCGACAAGCAATTGATGATTATTATGCGGGCCATTTTGATGGAGAGAGCTATCAACAAGAGCTTGGGACGATGCAAAATCGCGGATTTACCGATGCGTATCTCATCAACCGCCCTTTTGAAAAACATGATACCCAAAATCTCGATTTCACTATGATGATGGGAACCCACCAGGTGACGGGGCTGGTCGATGAATCGGGGGAGTTTTTCGAATGTAAATACAAAACATTCCCCAATGATGTGATGGAGATTGTCGCCCCAACGGATGCTTTAATTCAAGAGTGTGATAATGAGATCGGAACGATTGAAAAAAGAGAGGGGCAATGGATTATCATTTTCAAACAGCTCGTCGCTGAAAATGGGAAAGTATGGGATCAAGTACACAGCGGAAACCTTAACCGTTTCAAACTCCCAACGCAGTTACCGCAGTTTACCTTTTTTCGTATCCCTGCGACAGATGATATGCAGACTCATCCGAAACAGTAACATTGTTTTTCTTTTTCGTTATAATAATTCAAAATAAAAGGGGCTTTCTATGTCTAAAAAATACCGTTTAGTAACCCGTAGTGATATGGATGGCTTGGTGTGTGCCGTTATCCTCAAGGAAGTGGGAATTATTGATGAGATCAAGTTTGTTCATCCCAAAGATATGCAAGATGGAACGATAGAGATTAATGACAATGACATTACAACTAATCTCCCCTATGTAGAAGGGGTTCATTTAGCGTTTGATCACCACGAGAGTGAGACGATTCGTAACGGTAAAAAAGAGAACCATATCATTTTGCCCGATGCTCCCTCAGCAGCTCGCGTTGTCTATGACTATTATGGGGGCAAAGAGAAGCTTCATAATATCACCGAAGAGATGATGGAGGCGGTGGATAAAGCCGATGCCGCCCAATTTAGCATCGAGGATATTCTTGATCCGAAAGGGTGGGATTTGTTAAGCTTTTTGATGGACTCCCGTACGGGATTGGGGCGTTTTAGAGATTTTAGAGTCTCTAACTATGAACTGATGATGAACTTAATCGATTATTGCTACAACCACACCATCGATGAGATTATGGAGCTTCCTGACGTCAAAGAGAGAGTTGATCTTTATGCCAAATACACAACGGAGTTTAAAGAGCAATTAGCACGCTGTTCAAAAATCTACGGGAACCTAATCGTCCTTGATTTACGCAACGAGGAGATTATCTATCCGGGGAACCGTTTCATGATTTACGCCCTTAATCCAGAACAAAATATCTCTATTCACGTAATATGGGGATTCAAAAATCAAAATACCGTTTTTGCAACAGGGAAATCAATCGTCAATCGAAGTTCAACAACCAATATTGGGGAGTTGATGCTCAGTTATAATGGAGGCGGACACCATGCAGCAGGAACATGTCAAATTGACAACGATAAGGCAGAAACCGTTTTACAAGAGTTGATTGCCAAAATCAATGCTGATGGCTAAAAATTTAAAAAAAATACAAGGAAAATAAATGAAATTTGTATCCATCATTATGGGAAGTAAAAGCGATTTTGAGGTGATGAAAGCGTGTTCAGACACCCTTGAGGACTTTGGGGTTGCCTACGAACTCATTATTTCATCGGCTCACCGCAGCCCTGAACGTACTAAGGATTATGTCATTGCCGCCGAAGCAAAAGGGGCTCAGGTCTTTATCGCAGCAGCGGGTATGGCAGCACATTTGGCAGGTGTTTTGTCCTCTAAAACAATCAAACCCATCATCGGTGTCCCTATGAGTGCCTCTGCCCTTAGCGGTATTGATGCCCTTTTATCGACCGTACAAATGCCAGCAGGGATGCCTGTTGCGACCGTTGCCATCGGAAAAGCGGGGGCTATTAACTCCGCCTATCTAGCGATGCAAATTTTGGCACTTGAAAATGATGAATTACGGATGAAACTTCAAGAAGACCGTATCGCTAAAGCAAAAAAAGTGGAGATGGATTCATTGGAAATAGAGACTATTTTATAGTTGATACTCAAAAACATAATGGTGAGGTGGTGAGGATGCAAGAGCAGTGGATGAGTATTGATGCGTATGCTCAAATGGCAGATATAAGTCGTGATGCGGTTGAAGCCTTGATTATGAGGGGGAAACTTTCGACAACGATTCAAGAGGGGGAGATACTTATCGATTCCACTGCGATGATGGGAGGTGTTGTCCCCTCAACACTCCATGATCTCAGTAGCTCGCAAGCAGATATTACATTGGGTGCCAGTTTTGTCGAAAAAACAATCGGTACTATCATTAATCTTCATGAAAAAGTCCTTTTTGCGAAAGAGGAGACGATTGAGTCAATAAGAAATGAAAATATGTTTCTCAAAGAGGCGCTCAATTCCCTCCAAGAACTCTATGAAGAGGATCGAAACACTATTGCAACCCTCACGGAACAACTCAAACTTACCCAACAAGAAGTTGAATTTATGCGCCGTAAATACAAACTAATGTGGGGAAAAGTGATTGATGATCATGCTGCTCAATGACCATCCAAAATGAATGTATCGGATGTATCATCGCCCAAAGTGAACGTGTCTGTAAGGCGATAGGTGCAGATGATTTTTTAAGGCAGAAAATTACTAATTTTGTCAAAACCTCTCTCGAAAATGCCGATTTTACCCTCTCTCCTCCCGTCATTGCTGCACCACTGTATGAACAAATGGCCGTTTTAGCAGGGAAGATCGATCTCTATGATGAAGAAAAAAAACACGCTACGGCTCAAGCCCTTCACTATATCCCGTTTTTACGCGAAACGATAGAACACAGTAATGATCCCTTGGTAGCTTTGCTCAAAACAGCCGTTGTGGGGAATGTGATCGACTTGGCGGCAGAAGTGACATTTGATTTACACGATGCCATTATGTCAGTATTTAATACCCCTTTTGCCTGTGATGATTCAGAAAAATTACGTCAAAAACTCACCACTGCAAAAACACTTCTCTATATCGGGGACAATACGGGGGAACATATTTTCGATGCGTTGGCAATCGAACATCTCCAAAAGCTCTATCCAAAATTAGCCATCACCTATATGGTACGAGGTAATCCCATCATCAATGATGTGACGATGAAGGAAGCGCGTGAAGCTAATATCGATCAGGTTTGTACCCTCATGGATAGCGGTGTCAATACCCCCGGATTTGTCTATGCCCGTGTCAGTGATGAAGCTAAAAATCTCTTCGATCACGCCGATGTTATTATTGCCAAAGGGATGGGAAATTATGAGTGTATGAGTCCGATAACACGTTCTAATATCTGTTTTTTACTCAAAATTAAATGTTCTGTCGTATCGCGTTCGCTCAGGGCTGAGATCGGTTCTATTATCTGTAAAATAGACTAATTATCTTAGAGGGCATCGTTATGATTACTATTTTTTTTATTTACGGGCTCTCTTTTTTCACCTTTGGTGGGGCGATATTGTTGTATCCCAAAGGGTTACAAGATAAACGATTCGTAAAACATCTTTGGCTGATAGGTATTTTCGGTATCCTTCATGGCATTGTTGAGTGGATCGATATGTTTAAACTCATAGAACCTTCTAATGCCCTTCTCTTTAATAAAATAAATTTACTATTACTCCCCCTTTCGTACCTTTTCTTACTCTATTTTGGACTCATCTCTCTTGTAGATAGTTTCAAAAGATTTTTATTCTCCCATCTGATCTTTATTACTGCCGTACTCGTAACGATGCTCATCGCCCTCACCTTTCAAAACAGCAATATTTACCTAGCAGGAAATGTATGGACACGCTACTTGATTGCTATTCCCGCTACCTTTTTAACGGCATATACACTATTTAAATACAAAGATAACGAGGGGTCTCACCTATATAAGAAGCACCTATTCCTATTGAGCATAAGCTTCTTCGCCTATGGTGTACTAGCTGGAGTCATCGTCTCTAATGCATCTATAGGGATGGCTTCACTGCTAAATACGACTGCTTTCCAAGAATACGTCGGTTTACCCGTTCAGCTTTTTAGAGCACTCTTTGCTATTTTAATGGTTTTGATTACTATCAGCTTATTACGAAAAATGCGTCTTGAGGTTGAATCCCAATTAGTTCAACTCTCAAAAGCGATTGAAGTAAGCGGTGACAGTGTTCTAATCACCGATAAAGAGGGGATAGTTTTGTATACGAACCCTGCTTTTGAAGAACAAACAGGGTTTACCAAAAAAGAGTCGTACGGTAAAAATGCCTCTATCGTCAAATCAGGGAGACATTCGACACCCTTTTACCAAAACTTATGGAAAACCATACGAAGTGGCAAGACCTTTAGAAGTTATATGGTTAATAAAAAGAAAAATGGCGAACTCTATCACGAGTATAAAGCCATTGCGGCAATCAAAAATCACAAAGGGAAAATCACCTCTTTTGTATCGACAGGAAAAGATGTCACCCAACATATGCTTTTGGAAAAGAAGTTTGAACAACTCGCGTCAATAGACAAACTGACGGGTATTGCTAATCGACTGAAGTTTGATGAAGTTCTCCACTACTCCATAGACAGAGCAAAAAGATATAAAGTTGCCCTCTCCGTCATTTTATTTGATATTGATGACTTTAAAAAGGTTAATGATAGCTATGGACATATATCGGGTGATCATGTATTAAAAGAGATAGCCCATATCGGAAATGCGAATATCCGGAAAAGCGATCTTTTAGCCCGATGGGGAGGAGAAGAGTTTATGATACTGCAACCGGATATCCCAGAGGATGAGGCATCTATTCTCGCCAAGCGGTTGCGTAAAGCAATAGAGAATCACACCTTTGGCGCTGTAGGCAAGGTTACCATAAGCCTTGGAGTAACAAACTTCTTAGAAACGGATACTGCCGACTCGTTTTTGAAGCGGGTAGATGAGGCCCTTTATGCTGCCAAAACCAGTGGAAAAAACAAAGTAGTGATACAGTAAGTTTCGTATTGATGTTGGTTCTATAATCTGCAAGTTGGATTAAAAAGATAATATATTAGCTATAATTGTTAATATTATTGCAAAAGAGCTAACATGTTATCCTTTTTACCCAAAGAGCCTCACCATATTATCGAAGAACTCCGAACCAAATTTCGAGAACGACGACGCACCCTGCGCTACACCCAAAAAGAACTCTCCACCCGCTCAGGGGTGAGTTTAGGCTCCCTCAAACGCTTCGAACACAGTGGCGATATTTCCTTCGATTCTCTTCTCAAACTGGCGTTTATTTTGGAATGTTTGGGGGATTTCGAGGGGGTTTGTAAACCGAAAGAAAAGGTTTATGGGAGTTTGGAAGAGGTTTTGAATGAAAATGATACAATAGAGAAAAAAGAAATTAGAAAATTATGAAAATCAAAAATATTAAAATAGAAAACTTTAGATTATTAGACAATATAGAGATTAACCTTGAAGATATAACAACGGCAATTGTCGGTAAAAACAATTCAGGTAAAACATCATTCTCTGAAATTTTTAATATATTTATGAATGGTAGAAAATTTGATTTTGAAGACTTTTCTATAAAAGCACATCAAAAGTTTTATGACGCATATTCTTATTTTACTCAAATTAATACTACAAATAAAGAAGAAAAAATTAAAGAAATTATTCAAATAATTCCTAAAATAAAACTCATATTGACAATAGAATATACGGAAGCTGATAATTGGGTACACATTAAGCCTTTTATTTCATCACTTGAAGAGAGTAATGAGATAAAGATTTTATTTGAGTATTCTCCAAAAGATAGTGAAAAGTTTTTAGAAACTATCAGCAAAGATTTGTTAGACGGTAGCGATTTAATAGATAAAATCAAGTTGTTATTTAGTAGTTATTATCAACCGATCATCCTGCCATATTCAGATACTGAGAATGCTAGTAAATTGGAATTTTCTGATGTGCAAAGATTACTACAATGCCATTTTATTGAAGCGCAACGAGATTTAGAAGATAGTAAATCCAACAACACAAAACTTTCGTCAATTTTTCAACAGCAATATGACTATAAAAGAAAAAAAGAAGATAACAGTTCAGAAGAGCTTATAAAAGCTACGGATACTGCAAATATTGAAATTGAAAAAAAGCTAGAAGTTTTTTTTGAACAATTTATCGAGTCTTTTTTGGATTTTGGTTTCCCTGGAATCAATAATGAAAAACTTCAATTACAATCAAAAATTGAAATGGAAAGCCTTTTTAGAAATAATGTAAGACTTGTTTATAATCATGATGATAATTTACTGCCTGAAAAATACAATGGTTTAGGGTATAAAAATCTTATGTACATTATTTCAAAAATCTTGAGTTTTGAAATTTTACATCAAGATAAAAAGTGTGATTTAAATTTACTTTTCATTGAAGAACCAGAAGCACATATGCATCCACAAATGCAAACGGTGTTTATAAAAAACATTACTAACTTTTTAGCTACTAAAGGTTTTAATGTTCAAGTAATAATATCAACTCATTCATCCCACATTTTGACGAATGCTGAATTTGAATCAATTAGATATTTTTCTAAAAATGCTTACAGCACTCAAATAAAAGATTTAAGAAAATTTCATACAGAACTTACAGAGCCTCATACATTAAAATTTTTGGAACAATATTTGACCTTAGACAAAGGAGAACTCTTTTTCTCTGATAAAGCAATTCTTTTTGAAGGAGTAGTAGAACGACTTTTGATGCCTATTTTCATCAAAAAACTGGATGCTTCAAATGGTACAAAATTATCTGAACAATATATTTCATATATAGAAGTTGGTGGGGCATATATGGATAAATTTAAGGAGTTATTGATTTTTTTAGAGATTAAAACATTAATAATTACGGACATTGATTCTGTAGAAAAAAAAGAAAGTACCAATGAAAAAGGAAGTGTCCAAACAACATATCCAAAATGTCAAATAATTAATTCGGATAATTTGTACACAAGTAATGCATGTTTAAAAAATTGGCTTCCGTGTAAAAATAAAATATTAGATTTGCTAGCAACAACAAACGAAGAAAAAATAGTACAAAAAATAAGAGTTGCATATCAGATAAAAATTAATTCAACAGAAATCAAATGCGGCAGAAGTTTTGAAGAGGCTTTTATTATTGAGAATCCAAAATATGTATTTGATAATAAAGACAATTTAGTGAGTATAAAAAATAAACTCAAGAATTATAATTCAGAAAGTGAGGTATTAGACAATTCTTTTGAGATTCAAGATTATATTGATAGTAACAAAAAGAAAACAGACTTCGCATTTGATTTATTGAGTAATCAAGACGATTGGAATATTCCAACTTATATCAAAGAGGGATTAATATGGCTTTCCCAATAATAGAGCAAATTTATGAAAGTATTGATACTAAAGAAAGTTTTGTTTTAGATGCGGGTGCAGGGAGTGGTAAAACTTGGTCGTTAATCGAATCACTTAAATATATTATTGACAAAAATGCCGAAAGTTTTAATAGAAATAATCAAAAAATTGTTTGTATCACCTATACAAATGTGGCAAAAAATGAGATTATTGAAAGATTAGAAAACAATGAACTTGTGATGGTTAGCACTATTCATGATTTTTTATGGAGTTGTATCTCTCAATTTAAAAAAGAGTTGAAGGTAAAACTGATAGAGCTTATAGATGAGAAAATTACAAAAGTTCAAAGTGAATTAGATAAAGCCAAAAATACAACCACAAAGACTTATGCTAATAATTTAGAAAAAAAAGAAAAATTAGAATCAAGTAAAAATGAGTTGATTTTAACTCAAAATACAACGCAGTATAAAAACTATTTCTCTTATAAAAACAATATCATTAGTCATGATGAAGTGATTGAGTTATCTAGTAATATATTTTCTTCTTACCCGACGATTAGAAAAATAGTAGCTGATTCATATCCAATCATTTTTGTTGACGAGTATCAAGATACATTTCCAAAAATTATTAATATTTTATTGGACTACTTATTGCCTACAAATAAAATTTTATTTGGTTTTTATGGCGATAAAATGCAAAAGATTTATGATACAGGGATTGGTGAGATACCTTTAACCTATAATCTAAAAAGAATTACCAAACCTGAAAATTATAGATGTTCTGTTTCGGTTGTTAATTTACTTAATAAAATTAGAGATGATATAAAACAAATTCCGAGTGGAACAAATAAAGATATAGAGGGTAGCTGTACTTTTTATCAAAAGCCAAATACTGATTTTAATTTAGATAGTTTTATAGTTCATGAATTAAAAGACAAATTTAATTTAGAGGATGATTTACATAATTTAAAAGTTTTGTATTTAACACATAAATTAATTGCTAGAGAAAATAAGTATGAAGAACTTTATAATTTAGTTAATGCTAGTGATAAATCAGATGCATTAACAAAAAAAGATAAAGATAGATGCCCATTCATTAAATTTTTATACCAAATAGAAAATGTTGTTTTGTTATATCAAGAGAATAAAATTCAAAGCTTGCTCAAAGAAATTAATTTTGAAATCAACTCTTTTGAAGATAAAAAAACTTTGAAAAGTATTTTGGATGAGTTTGTAGCAATACGAGCAACTAAAACAGTTGAAGAGATTTTTAAACTTGTTATTGATAAAAAACTTCTTCAAGTAAGTCAAAAAATGAATGATTTTGATTTAGAAGATGAAAGCAACAAAACTTACTATAATGGACTTATGGAGAGACCGTATAAAGAGATTATTCAAGCAAATAAAGTGGCAGATGAGCAAACGCCATTTTCAACAAAACACGGAACAAAAGGTGCAGAATTTGAAAATGTTTTAGTTGTCATAGATGATGATGCTTGGAGAAATTATAGTTTTGAAAAATATTTTTCAGGTGATACAACAAATGAAAGTATTTATAATAGAACTAAAAATTTATTTTATGTTGTTTGTTCAAGGGCAAAAATTAATTTAGTTATTTTGGCTTTATCTCCATTGACAGGAAGTTCATTGCAAAAAATTAAAGAATTATTTACTGAAGTAACAAACTGAAAAAAAGTATATAGAAATGACCCCATTCACCCCCAAACTCACCGTCCACCTCAACACCACCCAAAAACAAAAAGTAGGAACCCTCGCCTACAAAGATCGGAAAATCTATTTCGAGTATGACCAAGCATTTCTCAAAACGGGTATCGAAATATCTCCCTATAAACTACCGCTCAAAGCAGGTGTCATGCGATGCGATGATGATACGTTTGAGGGCTTATGGGGGGTATTTAATGACTCATTGCCCGATGGTTGGGGTCGGTTGTTGATGGATAGGCATTTGATGCGATTGGGTATTCATGCACACGATTTGACCCCACTGGATCGGCTGGGGTATGTCGGAATTTACGGGATGGGTGCACTGAGCTACGAACCTTTTCACGAGATCGAAAATCCCTCTGTGGATACCATCGTACTCGATCATCTAGCACTTCATTCGCAAGAGATTTTAGCGGGGAGCAGTGAGGAGCTGATCGATGAACTTTTGATTCTCAATGGCTCATCCGCAGGGGCGCGTCCCAAAGCGATGGTACAACTCAGCGATGATCGTAGAGAGATTATCCACGGGTCGCAACCGCTCCAAGAGGGATATTCTCATTGGATGGTTAAATTTGCCTCTGGGACAGATCACCCTGAAAGCGGAGCTATCGAATATGCCTATTCGCTGATGGCGAAAGAAGCGGGATTAGAGATGCCAAAAACGGCACTGTTGGAGGGGAAAAAGGGGAATTATTTCGCCTGTGAACGATTTGATCGGATGGGCGATACGCGTGTTCATGTCCACTCGGTGGCAGGATTAGTCCATAGTGATTTTCGATTTCCGTGCTTGGATTACGATGATCTCCTCTCGTTGAGCCTACACCTCACCAAAAATATCCAAGAGCAAGAGAAAGTTTTTCGCCTCGCGTGTTTCAACCTCTTTGCCCATAATCGTGATGATCATGCCAAAAATTTCTCGTTTCTCATGGATGAGAAGGGAGCGTGGAAGTTTTCACCGATCTATGATATTACCCTCTCCAGTGGACCGGGGGGAGAGCATAGCACGATGGTTGCGGGAGAGGGGAAAAACCCGACGAAAGAGCATCTCTTGGCACTCGCCAAAAAACATCGACTCAAAAATGGGGTCACAATCTATGATGAAGTGTATACATCGGTGGCGCAATGGTCGCACTTTGCACAACACGTCGGTGTGAGTCAAAAGATGATACGCTTTATTGGATCAAGACTCTTAAGATAACGATCCCTGTCGAAGTACTCAATAGGCATCATTGAGAACGAGGACTCTTTGGCTATAATAACACACTTTTTTTATGGGAATTTTTTATGATAACTTTCGGTGATATGCTTTTAAAACTACAACAATTTTGGAATGATCAAGGGTGTGCCATCGTACAGCCTTACGACATCGCAGCAGGTGCGGGGACGTTTCATCCTGCAACCTTCTTGCGTTCACTTGATTCGCAACCATGGTCAGTTGCCTACGTCGCCCCTAGCCGTCGCCCTACCGATGGACGTTACGGGGAAAACCCGAACCGTTTGGGGAGCTACTATCAGTTTCAAGCCCTTATCAAACCAAGCCCTGCCAATATCCAAGAGCTTTATCTCAAAAGTTTAGAATATTTGGGACTTAATCTCAAAGATCATGATATCCGCTTCGTCGAAGATAACTGGGAGTCTCCGACATTGGGTGCATGGGGTTTGGGTTGGGAAGTGTGGCTCAATGGGATGGAGGTGACACAGTTCACCTATTTCCAGCAAGTAGGGGGGATCGCGTGTGATCCTGTCGCCGTGGAGATTACCTACGGAACAGAGCGTCTGGCAATGTATCTCCAAGGGGTTGATACGGTTTTTGACATCGTGTGGAGTGAGAACCAATATGGTAAAACATTGTACCGTGACATCCATAAAGAAGGTGAAATTCAGTTTAGCAAATACAACTTTGAAATTGCCGATACGGCTATGCTCTTTGCCGATTTTGAATCCAAATCAGCCGAGTGTAAACGGTGTTTAGACGCGGAACTCCCCCTCCCTGCGTATGATTTGTGTATGATGGCATCCCATACGTTTAACACTCTCGATGCGCGTAAAGCAATTTCGGTGACGGAGCGGGCGAACTATATTTTGAAAATCCGTGAGCTTGCAAAAGGGTGTGCGGAACTCTATAAATCTCAAGAAACAGCACGCATAGAGCGAGTAAAGGGGTAAATTTTTCCCTTTCTCCAGAAGGTTGACGCTTTAATAGTAAAAAAAATGGTTTTTGTATTATTTTGTGATACAATTTTCGGATGAGTACCATTAATAATAATTTTAAACCCATACCATTATCAAACTCTTCGGTAGAAGTTATCACGGCTTCTACTCTCGCCTTGCGTTTAGAACTCCCCGAAACAATCATTAAAGAGCTGTTTAAAAAGTTCATCAATAATATATCCACCATCTTGAATCAACTTCACGAGTATCCCGATGATCCTGTGCAACTAAAAATGGCAATACACTCTCTCAAAGGGATTTCTAAAAATCTTTTCCTCGAAACACTGGGGTTTCTTTGTGAACGATTTGAAAAAGATAGGGAAACCCTCTCTGCAGAAGAGAGCCTTAAAACATTGGAACAGATTCATAGTGAAGCCAAATGGATGATTCGACAGATGGAACAAGAGATTACAGGATGAATGCTAACAAAAAGTGAGGAGGAATCCCTAATGAAAAAAATACTGATTGTCGATGACCAGAGTCTTAACCAAACTCTTTTGGAAGCCTACATCAACCAATACAGCAAGCAACACGGGGAGGCGGTAACTATCACAACCGCTAACAACGGAATCGAAGCGGTGGCTTTGTCTCAAAATACTCAGTATGATTTGATCTTTATGGACATTTTAATGCCCATTATGGATGGGATTGAAGCGACCAAACGTATCAGTGCAATTTTACCCAACACTATCATTGTCATTGTCTCTACCGAGGAGGATGAAGAGAATCAGATCAAAGCGCTCCGAAATGGTGCTAAAGACTATTGTATCAAACCGATCCAACCAGATGTCTTCAAACACCGTTTGGAACTTTACTTGAGTATGCTAAACAGTGCAAAGGGGACTCTCTCTTCCAAACAAAGCCATAATCTCTTTAGCAATACTATTTTTTGCTACAAAACCATCTATTTGATCGAAGATGAAGAGGATCTCGCGCAGTTATGGGAATCGCTCCTCTTTAGAATCAAAGACAACGTTCGAACCAACTTTTTAAGTGATCTTATCCGATTTATCTACCAATTAGGACTCTCCCTCCTCTCCCATAACCTCCAGCCTGAGATTATTATGGAAGAGAATGAAGAGGATTTTTTCTTTTCAATTCTCCCTATCGAAACATTTCCCACCAAGAATATTCTTCAAATGATTAAAAATCACTTTGAGACTATCGAATATCAAATGGAATCCAATTGCCTCTCGTTCAAAATCTCCAGAGATACCACCCCTCTTTCCGCCGAAGTGTCATCTCCATCAACACGAGAGATCCCCTTCAATACAACCTATGAAAAAGAAGCCCAAATCCTTCAACACTTCGATTTTATGGAGGAAGATGATCGAAATTCACTTGAGCTCAAACTAGGAGACCTCTCAACCCAGTTTGTATGGATGGGGAGTAATGAACTCACAGAGCAAGATGTCGATCAAATCACAACGGCTTTTGAGAAAATATCGGGGATATTAATGTTTTATATACAAACCAATACACTAGGGAGTGCCATTCACGATTTGACCTCAATTATCAAAAAAGATGAAGAGGTTTTCATAATAATGGCATCTCAAATGTCTACCTTGTGCAGCAGCTTCAATAATGATCTGATACTATGGTTTAGAAGTATCTTTTATGAGGGGGCACCCTCCATTGATTTTATGGACGCATCCATCTTCTCCAATATTCAGATGATCCAATCCTTTTTGGAACCGGTAGATGAAACTACCCTTGAAGAGGGGGATGGCTTTGAATTCTTTTAACGGGCAAAAGGGAGATGAACTCTCTGAAACGTATGACCGTCTCCGTCTAGCAACCGATGCTGCCGATATTGGGATATGGGTATGGGACATCAAAAAGAACACCCTCGTTTGGGATGAGAAGATGTATCAACTTTATGAAATCCCAAAAAGAATGCAAAAAAGTACCCTTGCGTACGAACACTGGATCAGCCGATGCCATCCCGATGATGTAGAACGTGCCGAGCAGGAGCTTCAAAATGCTCTCCATAATATTGCCCCGTTTGATACCTCATTTCGTATTATCGTCCCCAATGGCACCATCAAATACGTCAAAGCAACCTCCGTTGTCAAAAGAGAGACGAATGGAAATCCTCTCTATATGGTGGGGATTAATCGGGACATCACGATCGACAAAACGTTTGAACAAGCCCTTATCACCGCCAAAGAGGCAGCTGAAAATGCTAATAAAGCAAAAAGCAGTTTTCTCGCCAATATGTCACATGAAATCCGCACCCCACTTAATGGGATTATCGGACTAACCGATCTGGTTTTAGGAACGAATTTAAGTCCGATGCAGCGTGATTATCTCACCAAAGCAGAAACCTCTGCTAAGGCATTGCTTGGGGTTATCAACGACATCCTTGATTATTCAAAAATCGAAGCAAATAAACTTCATCTCGAAATAACCCTTTTTGATCTGGACAAAATTCTCTCCACTCTTCACGCCCTCTTTGACTATAAAGCCGAAGAGAAAAAAATTCAACTCATTTTTAATGTTGCCCCTAATCTCCCTCGGAAACTGGTTGGCGATCCCCTTCGGCTTCAGCAGATTTTGAGCAATCTCATCGGAAATGCCCTCAAATTTACTGAATTCGGGGAAGTTTCACTCTCTATCTCGCTCCTTACATCCGATGAGAAACGGTATCAATTCCGCTTTGACGTACAAGACAGCGGGATAGGGATGAGCACGCAACAGCTCAGTAACATTTTTGAACCGTTCTATCAAGCAAATGCCTCGTTCACCCGTAAATACGGAGGGACGGGTCTCGGATTGATGATCGCCAAAGATATGGTCTACTTGATGGATGGGATCATCACGGCGCATAGTATTCCCAATGAGGGGACAACGTTTACCTTTAGTGCTTTTTTTACGATCCCCTCCGATGAAAACCGCCTCCCACCGCTCGAAACCACTCCAAAACCTTCGATACTTTTTCCCAAAACTTTTCATATTTTACTCGTTGAAGATAATGATATTAATCAGTTAGTGGCATCGGAGCGACTCAAACAAATGGGCTTTAATGTCACCATTGCCAACCATGGAGTCGAAGCCGTTGAAATGGTGAAACGTCACCACTACGATGCGATTTTAATGGATTTGCAAATGCCTATTATGGACGGGTATGAAGCGACCCAAGAGATCCGTACCTTTAATGCAACACTCCCTATTATTGCCCTCAGTGCTGCCGTCATGAAAGAGGATCGAGAACGTTCCCTAATGGCAGGGATGAACGAACATATCGCCAAACCGATCGATAAAGGGCTTTTGCGTGAGATATTGACAAAATGGCTGGAGATTTAAAAAGCACCTTTTTTGAGATTTCGGTACAATCTCACTATGCAAACACTTATCGGTCAAATCGACAAAATTATCTATGAAAACAGCGGCTTTTTTATCGCTACCCTCAAAAGCGGTGAAAAAATCAGCGCCCACTACCACGAAAGCGATGTCGCCAATCTCCAAGATGCCGCCGTCACCCTCAAGGGGGAATGGGATATTCACAAAAGCTACGGCAAAACCTTCAAAGCCGAATCACTCCTTGTCAATCAAAACGAACTCTTCTTTTTTCTCAACCGTGTTGTCAAAGGGTTTACGAAAAAACTCACTGCCGAACTGATCGAAAAATACTCCCAAGAGGGGCTGATTGATATTTTGGAAAACGATATTGATAAACTCCTTGAGATCAAAGGGATGAACCAAAAACGGCTCGATAAACTCTCCGATGGATGGAAACAGTTTCGATCAATGCGCCTTCTCGGAGAATTCCTCGCCCCCTACGGTGTTACCCCAGCTCTCCTTCGTCTCATAGCTACCGCGATGAAAGGGGCGAAAGATCCTATAGAGAGTATCAAAAAAAATCCGTACTCTCTTATGCGTATCCACGGTATCGGATTCAAAAAAGCGGATGAGATTGCCCTCGCGATGAAACTTCACCGACACGACCCCAGACGAATTCAAGCAGCAATGGAGTATAGCCTCAGTGAGTATTGCGACCAAGAGGGGAACAGTTGTATTGATAAAAGAGTCCTTTTTGAGAAACTGGACGCTCTTGTTAGTTTACAAAACGATGGACTCTATGAAGAGGCTCTTCTTGATCGTATTCACGAGGGGAGTATTATTATTCTCCCCAGTGGAAAGTTGGCACTCGATCGTATCTATGAAGCGGAAAAATTTCTCGTCGATAATTTCAAGAAACGTTCCAAAAAGAAAGATGATCCCCTCACCAAAGATCTGAAACTTTTTTTAGAGGAGCACTCTCTGACATTGGGGGAGCAACAGCAAGAGGCACTGAAGCTTATCAATAAGGGGAAAAAGCTCCTCTTGCTCGTCGGATATGCAGGGACAGGGAAAAGCACCACGGCAAAAGCCCTGCTCGATCTCCTCAATCTCCGTTATGACGAAAATGCCATCATCACGTGCGCCCTCAGCGGTATCGCCTCTCAGCGGATCAAAGAGCGCAGCGGCTATGAGAGCACGACGATTCAAAGCCTATTGGTACGGTTCGATGCCCACGAAAAAATGCCGTATAAAGTCGTCCTAATCGATGAATCCTCAATGATTAACTCCACCCTCTTCGCACGCCTTATCCGAAAAATTGACCCCGATGCGACGATTATTATCGTAGGAGACGACGCGCAGCTTCCCCCCATCGGTGCCGGAAGCCCCTTAAGTGATTTTATCGCACTGAAGATTGCCCCTACCGTCACCCTCACCCATATCTATCGTCAACGCAGCGATCAAGCCATCGCCCTGATCGCCAATGACGTACGGCTTGGTCTCATCCCCTCGTATCGTGACTCTTACGATGATTTTACCTTTATCGGTGTCGATATTGCCAACCGATACGCCCTTAAACAAAACCTTAGCGGAGGGGAATTTGACGAAGTGCTCCAAAGCAACGCCCAAGCCATCCTCTCACAAATCGCCCAAACGACTCTCGAAAGTCTCCCCACCTCACGTGCTCATCTCGAAACAAAACGGATCAAAGAGTATCTCAACCATTTTCAAGTGATCTCCCCCATGCGGGGCAATGCGTTGGGGGTCGATAATCTCAATACCCTCCTCCAAGAATATTTCAATCCCAATCCAAAGAAAAAAATCAAAACCCATCGAGGGGAATATCGCCTCTTTGACAAAGTCGTCCATATCCGTAACGAGAATATGCCCACCTTCACCACCGAAGAGTTCAAAGAGGGCTCTGAAAGTGTAGAGCGACGGATATTTAACGGGATGTGCGGATTGATTTTCAGGCTCGATGAAGAAGAGGATCAGTGCGTGGTCTATTACCCCAATGAAGAGCTAATCGTCCAATACACCTACGACAACGTACGGGATTTACTCAGTCTCTCGTATGCGTTAAGCGTCCACAAAGTGCAGGGAATGGAATATGAGAACGTCGTGATGGTTATGAGCTTCTCCCACCTCATCATGCTCAATACCAAGCTTCTCTATACCGCCATTACCCGTGCCAAAAAACACTGTCATATTATTGGTGAGTCGGGAGCGTTTGAGGTGGCGTGCAAGCGATTAGAAACAACGAAGCGGTTTACGGTGATGCAGGAGTTGCATAAAGGATAAAAATCACTCTTATTTCTTCTATGCTACACTTACACAATTAACAAATTAACTCCAAAGGAATTTTACATGAAAGCATTAATGATTTCTGCCCTCGTTGCCTCAACTGTAATGGGTGCGACACTTGCTGACGAAGCCAAAATAGCAGGTCTAAAACCGATTCCCAACAATGCAAAAGCACTCGACAAACTCACCTCTAATCCTAAAAATCCGACAACATCGGCAAAAGTGGAATTGGGGAAAATGCTCTATTTTGATCCGCGCCTTTCAAAAAGCGGTCTGATTAGCTGTAACACCTGTCATAACCTAGCTATTGGTGGCGTGGATGGGATGTCTGCCGCTATCGGACATAAATGGACAGCCAATCCGCATCATTTGAGCTCTCCGACCGTTTATAATGCAGTATTCTATAGCCAACAATTTTGGGATGGACGCAGCCCACACCTCGAAGATCAAGCACAAGGACCAATCCAAGCAGGACCTGAAATGGCAGCACCCAAAGAGTACGTCATAGGTGTTGTCACCTCTATTCCTCAATACGTGACTAAATTCCAACAAGCGTACGGTAAAAATGTCAAAATCACCTTTGAAAAAGTTGCCGATACCATCGCTGTTTATGAGCGTACCCTCGTCACCCCATCACGCTATGATGATTTCCTCAATGGCAATAAAAAAGCACTTACCTCATCAGAACAAAAAGGGCTTAAAACCTTTATCGATAAAGGGTGCACAACGTGTCACAACGATGTAGCTCTCGGTGGAACGATGCAGGCTTTTGGTGCCGTTACACCGTACAAACACCTCGAAGTAGGTGATTTCCGTGGCGATAAAAATGGGATGGTACGAGTACCGACCTTGCGCAACATTACGCAAACGGCTCCCTACTTCCACAACGGTCAAATCGCAACCCTTGGCGAAGCAATCAAAGAGATGGGACGTATCCAGCTTGGTGTTGATTTGAACGATAAAGAGACAGCAGAAATCGAAACATTCTTAAAAGCGTTAGAGGGAAAAAAACCAATGGTTGTTTATCCAATGCTCCCTGCTTCTACGACTAAAACGCCTAAAGTAGATGTAAATTAAATCAATACATCATCTAGCCCAAAGGGCAGATGAAATATTTAGTGCTAATTCCTTAAAACTTATTTTTTTGCACCTCATTAAGCATATTCTGAGACATTGCTTCTACCTCTTTGGCCGTAGTATCAATGGTTTCAGCAATGGAGGAATTATTTTTGGTTGCTTTATCGATTTCATTAATCGCGATGCTAATATGGGTAATCCCCAATGCTTGTTCGCCAATGTCTGAACCTATATCCATAATACCTTGAGTCAGTAAACTCACACTAGCATTAATATCCGCCAAACTTTTTTGCGTTTTTTCGGAAAGTTTACGTACCTCATCCGCAACAACGGCAAACCCGCGCCCATGTTCACCTGCACGTGCTGCTTCAATGGCTGCATTAAGAGCTAAAAGGTTTGTTTGATCAGCGATATCATTAATAATATTAATAACAATTTTGATCTCACTCGATTGTTCTCCTACTTTTTTCGTTTGTTCAGAGGTATCGTTTATCGAATGGGTAATTTGCTCCATTGCGGATGCGGTCTCTTTAACACTTGCAGCTTGCTGTATTGACGCGCTACTTAAATTCTCCATCCCATCTTTAAGAGTGTTGGCTTTATCCAACAGAGCTTGAGAATTATTTTGAGAAGCACTAAGCATCGTAATAATAGAATGCCGTAATGTGTTAATATCATTAACAAAAATTTCAAATTCTCCCCCCTTTTCAATGTTTTTTAATTGGAGTTCCTTAGTATAATTGTGTGCAACATATTGTTCCAAAACAACATTTATAGCAATAAAATGCTCTTTGGTCGCGAGGATCATAGCATTAACCCCATTTTTAAACTCTTCGAGTGAACGATTGGTTGTTGTTGCTTCAATATTCTGAGAATACCAGCCATGTTGTATGCGGCTAATAACTCTCTTTGCTTCATCAATAAGATGATTATCCATCCCCATTTCAGTTTCAATCTTTTTGATATTCTCATTAATCATTTTTGCCATTTCTCCAAATTCATCTTTTGAATTTAGATCAATTATCCCCACTTTATTCGTTTCTCGGTTAAGGAAATGAAAAAAAGAATCTAATCCTATTTGAATGATTGAAAGAGAACCAATAATATTCTGTGCTACAAGAAATCCAAGAATACACACAATAACAATTAAAAGCGTTAAAATCATTAAATTGACAAATTTAAAATTATCAGCATCTTTTTTTTGTCGAGCCATTTCTTCCTCTAAAAACTGCTCTGTTAATTTTGATGCTGCGTCAAGCAGCTCCTTGGGTGCTCTATCTATCCCTTTGACAGCACTATCAAGATTCTTGTAATTTAAACTATCCGTACCGAACGGATGTGCTTCAAGTGCGGCAAAGTAGGCATCGTTATTTTTACTCCATGCCTCTCTAAATTCAACAATTTTCGCTTTTAGAGATTCCGTATTTTTCTTTTCTGCTGCTATTCTTTCCGCTTCAACAAGATGCGTATTTACCTTTTCAATTTGCTTCTTAAGTCCATTCAGATACTTAGTATAATTTTTGGGGTCATTCCCACGTAGAAGTATATTTTTCCACTCTTGTACCTCTATTTTGAACTCAATTTGCGCTGATTCTATATTTGAAAGCAACGCGACAAGCTGCCTCTCTTCTTGGGACATATCATCAATAAAATGGTTGTATTTAAATATAGTAACCAGTTGTAAAAGCCCTAATGTAATAATTAAAAACAACAGCATTGAAAAAAGCTTTTTTGAGATTGAATAATTCTTTAACATCAGATATCCTTGTAATATAATGCTATCATAATATTAAATTACAACTTATTATAATATTATAGATTAAGTTTCTCACTCACACTCAACCCCATCAAACTCTTTTTGATACTGCACACACTCACTTACGGGTATTTGTAACAATCTAGGCTTTTTCATGGGATCCAGCCAACGCAACATCTCCAAAAGCGGTTTCTCATCCATCGCCGTGCATCCCGATGTTGGGGTATTTTGTCTATTCTTGAGATGAAAAAAGAGACAGGAACCATGCCCTCCACTATTTTGAGGATTATAGCCGATCACCGCTCCATACCGATAAACGCCATCGGCTCGATGCATCACTTCATAACTTTTGGGTGGATGAAGAGGATCTAAAAGAGCCATTCGATTGTAACGGGTGTCATTGCTATCATCCACACAAATTAAGTTCTCATCGGCATAATAATAAGGCATTGCACCAAGCGGATTTTCATCATAACCAAAGGTGGAATAGATTTCAAAGATTCCCGCAGGGCTACGTCCATCCCCTTCCGTTTTGAGACTCTTATTGCCACTCTCCCAACCCAAACCGTTGCGCCCTAGTATCACGGGGACACTCTCCCCCACTTTGTGCCAACTCACCTCTTTTTCGTACCGTTGAAGCATTGCTGTTGTCGAATTGGGCTCAGGGGAGATGACCACAATCAGTTGCTCCTGCGCCCATAAAAGCGACGTACTCGCCAAAATAATCAAAAGGGAAACTGTTTTAACCATCTTTTTAACCTGAACTTAGTTTATTTTAAAGTGAGGTAGTATAGCATAAGGAAAATCTTGGGGGTTACGAAGATGAATGTTACGGTACGAAAAGCTCAAGAGAGCGATGCACCTTTTATAGCGGAAGCTCTGTTAGAAAGTTCTCGTGCCGGAAAAAAGGTAGGGATCTTTGATTTTATCTTCAACACCTCTGACAAAGCAACTCTTTTGGAATTTTTACACAAATTTACCCTTACAGACACGAAAAGTTATTGCCATTTTTCGAACTTTATGATTGCCGTAGTAGACGGAATCAATGCAGGGACGATTTGCGGGTATGAGCCTCGAATTGCTACCCATGCTATTTTTGCCCGCGCCCTTGAAGAGGTAGGGATCGATGAGAGCTATCATGAGAGGATTGCAGGGTATCTTTTGTGTGAGCCCGAAATCGATAATCAAACATGGGTATGTGACTGTATGGTTATCAAACCAGAATTTAAGAGTTTTGAAATACTCAAAGAGTTGGTTCGAAAAAGTATGCTTACCGCGCGTCTCAAAGGGTACCGTAAAGTGCAGGCGATGATCGAAATCGGCTCGGCTGAATCTGAGCTCATTTACAAAAAATTAGGTTTTAAAGTTATCGATGAAAAACGGAGTGATTACTACGAAGAGCAGTTTGGACGTGCGGGTATACTAAGACTGCAAATCATACTCTAGTGAACGACAAACATCAACCTTCCCTCCTTCAAGTCTTAGGTCTTGGAACTGCCATCCTCCTCGTTGCGGGCAATATGATCGGTTCTGGGGTATTTAAAAAAATAACTCCCATGTCAGCAGAACTCGGGAGTGGTTCCCTTATCTTATGGGCATGGATTGTTGCGGGTCTCATCACGATGTTAGGGGCATTTAGCTTCGCATCATTGGCAACAACGACAAAAGAGGCAGGAGGGCAGTTTCAGTATTTCAAAAATGTCTTCGGCGGATTTTTTGGATTTATCTACGGATGGAGTTTTTTCACCGTTATCAGTACCGCTTCCATCGCCTCCATTGCTTACGTTTTTGCTGAATCTCTCGTTAACCTCTTCGGTGTACCCAAAATTTTGGAACCGTACAGCTCTTATACGTTGATGGGAGTGATTACCCCCTTTGAAAACGCGTCGGTAAAACTGATTGCGATTACCGCATTAATCTCTCTTACCCTCTTTAATATCCGTGGAGTTGAGGGGGGTGGATGGCTCAGTAATGTCGTTACGGGGGCTAAAATTTTGGGGATTGTATTGCTCATTGCGTTGGGACTAAGTTACAGTGGAAATCCAACCGTCCCCCCCGTTTCCATCCCTTCCGTTCATCCCGATCAGATGGGAGATATACTCCGTATCAGCGCTTTTTTTACCGCCATGCTTGGAGCTTTTTGGGCGTATGACGGGTGGGTTAATATCACCAATATGGCGAGTGAATTCAAAAACCCTACGAAAAATGTCCCTCGTGCCATCATCATCGGAACCGCTCTCACGATGTGCCTTTATGTGTTAGTCAACTATGCTTATCTCCAAGTCCTCACCCCTGCCGATTTTGCCCGTCTCAGCACCCAAGAGGGGAGTATTGCCGCCGTGGAAGTAGCAGGGATTGTGATGGGACCTGTTGGTATCACTGTTATTTCCATTTTGATTATGATTTCCACCTTCGGAGCAACGCAAGCTAGTACCATGTCGGCGGCACGGGTCTATTATCAAATGTCCAAAGAGGGCTATTTTTTCAAACCCTTTTCATCCGTACATAAACGATTCCGGACACCTCATGTCTCGTTAGTCGGACAAATGATCTGGGCGTGTTTACTCATTATCAGCGGTACATTCGATCAATTGACCGATATGCTCATCTTCGCCGCTTTTATCTTTTATGGATTGGGTGCCGTCGCGGTCATCCGTCTCAAGATGCAGGGGAAACTTTCCTTTACATTTGGCTATCCCTACGTCCCACTCTTATTTTTACTCTGCTGTAGTGTTATCGTCATCAATGCCGTCTATACCCGTCCCCTTGAATCACTAACGGGTCTTGGATTGATGATGCTTGGTGTCCCTTTTTATCTCTATTTTCGTTCACGAGGCAAAGTTTAACCAGATTTACATCCGATCTTTGGCTTCGATTCCCAACAGAGAAAGTCCCGTTCGAATCGACAGGGCAACAACAAGAAGAAGCTTAAGAAGTTTCGCTTCATCTTCATGTCCAATCACACGAGTGTCATAATAAAATTTATGCAGCTTTGCCGCAAGTGCTTTGAGATAATCGGGGAGCTTTTGCGCTTGGCGCGATTCAAACGCATCCTCGATGATTTCAGGCAATAACAACGCTTCAAACAGCAATCCATCCGCATCGGCACTTAAACCATGCAAATGAGAGCCCATAATCTCTTCCATACTCTTTTCACTTTTAGAAATGAGAGTTTGGATACGGGCATGGGCATATTGGACGTAATAAATAGGGTTTGAACTATCGGTACGCTTAAGCTCTTCAATATCAAATTCTAACGCGGTATCGCATTTTTTAGAGGCAAACATAAAACGTAACGCATCCGAACCGATCTCTTCAACCACGTCATTCATCTGAATCACGGTTCCAGCACGCTTGGACATCTTGAATGGTTCACCGTCTTTGAGGAGACTTACCATTTGGGAAAGCTGCACTTCCAATTTTTCAGGATCGTATCCCAAAAAGCTCACCGCCGCTTTCACACGGGCGATATAACCGTGATGATCGGCTCCCCAGATATTGATATAATCCTCATACCCACGCTCAAATTTCTGATTGTGATAAATAATATCCCCTGCCAAATACGTAGGACGACCGTCATCCCGTACGACAACGCGGTCATGATCATCACCAAAATCAGAAGAGTGGATAAAAGTTTTACCCTCATTTTGGTAAACACCATCCCCCATTTTTGTCATCACACGATCCCATTCACCATACAATGACGCTTCACCGACAAACGTATCAAAATGGACATTAATTGCTTTTAGATCATCCACAATCAGTGCTAAAATTTTATCTTTTGCCCATAATGCGAGCTCTTTTTGACGAGACTCATCACGAAGAGCTTCTTCACCGAACTGTTCCATTACTTCACGTGCGAGATCACTAAGATAGTCACCACGATAATATTTCTCTGGCCACTCTACCTCTTCGCCAAGCAGCGCACTACGTCCTTCAAGCTGAAGCGAAACACCAAGCAGATCAATCTGATTTCCCGCATCGTTGACGTAATACTCCGCCGTCATATCGTATCCCAAATGACGACCAAGACGTAACAGTGTATCGCCATAAACCGCACCACGTGCATGACCGATATGAAGTGGTCCTGTCGGATTGGCGCTCACAAATTCTAATAGAATCGTCCCTTTTTTGTCGTCACTACCGAACTGCTCCCCATGAGTCAGTGCCCACGACGCATATTCATCCAAAAATGACTCCGAGAGACGAAAATTAATGTATCCCTTCACCGATTCAATGGCACTAAATACCGATTCATCCCCAAAAGAATTGGCAATCTCTTCGGCAATAATCATCGGAGATTTACGGAGTTCTTTGGAGAGAGAAAAAGCAATAGGGGTAGAAAAGTGTCCGAAGGAACGATCTTTCGGCTTTTCTAAGATAACGTCACAGTTGAATTTATCGCGCAACAGCGCAGCTACTCGTTGTTTCAAGGGTTACGCTTGTGTGGTTGTTTTTGGAGTTTCAACATCAACTGTTGTCGTTGATTCGACGTGCTTATGAGCTTCTGGAGTCGATGAAGCAACTGTTGTATCATCCTCTTTCATCTCTTTTTTGAAATTACGGATTCCTTGACCCAAACCTTTTGCTAAATCTGGTATCTTTTTAGCCCCAAATAACAAAACAATAATTCCGAAGATCAATAATAATTCAGATCCGCTTGGCATACTCATCTGTCGAGCTCCTTATTTTAAGAAAATTAATAAATGTAGTATAACGGCTCATTGCTGTAATCGTCCTTACATTTTTTTTTAGCCCTGCGCTTCCCATCGTTGAATAAATTCATTGATCTTAAGGGTCGGGATTTTCATCCGTGCCGCTTTGGCAATGAAAATCAGTATCTCTGCCGCTTTTTCAAGATCATCGTTGACAACCAAATAATCATATTCAGTAATTCGCTGCACTTCACGTGTCGCCATTTCAAGCCGTCGGTGAATAACCTCTTCACTGTCGGTAGAACGGTTATGAAGACGGCGTTTGAGTTCACACAAAGTAGGGGTAGTGATGAAAACAGAAGTGGTAATGTCACTTAGACGGCTCTGTACCGCATCATTCCCCTGAACATCAATATCGAAAATAACGAGCTTTCCCTCTTTGAGAGCTTGCTTCACAGGGCCCAAAGAGGTACCATAATAATTACCGTGAACAAACGCATATTCGAGAAACATCTCCTCCTCAATCTCTTCCTTGAATACTTCTTCACTCACAAAATGGTAATGAATACCGTTTCTCTCCCCCTCTCTCATCGGACGGGTCGTCGTCGAAATAGAAAAATAAGTTGGCCCAATATGATCAATAATCTTGCTAATTAACGAACTCTTTCCCGCTCCGCTAGGACCCGATAAGACTAAAATAGCACCACTCTCTTCGTTCACTTCGTCTCTCCAAAATTGATATTAATACTGATATTAAGCCCTTTGAGTGATTTAACAACCTCATCGTTTGAAAGGGCTTTGAGAAGTGCTTGCAATGCTTCCACCCCTTGAGCAGGAGAGGAATTTTCTTCTACAGCTGCACGTAAAGGTTTACTTTTCGTTGCCGGTTCCTCTATCTCCGCTAACTCAAGAGAAAGATCCTCCTGCACAGCTACACCACTCTCTTCTTCCACTTTCTCTCCAAGTGCAAGCTTCATATCCCTCTCATTAATCCCCTCAAACCCATCTAAACCATCGAGCATATCCATCTCCCCTGCTACGTCAAAATCATCACTATCCAGTTCATCATGATGAATATCCTCTAACTCTAGCTCCAGATCTTCAAGACCAAGCTCTCCCGTTGCTTTCTTAATCTGTAGTTCAAGGTCATCAAAATCTTCATCACTCAAAGAGACTTCCTCATCTTCTATGGACTCCAAATCATCAAACGCTTCATCATCCAGCATCATCTCTTCAAGAGGTTCTCCCTCTTTTTCTGTCACACCTAAATCGTCAAAATCATCTTCCAATATCTCCTCAGAAGAGGGGATATTTTGCTCACTTAAATCATCAAGCTCTCCAAGACTCTCTTCTTCCATTTTGAAATCTTCAATTTCACTTAAAAGAGCATCATCTTCCATATCAAAATCATCAAGAGCCCCTAAAATATCGTCATCACCCTCTTCTTCCGTAAGAGCACTAATTTTGATCTCGTCATCTGTATCGTCCAAAAGCTCTTGAAGTTCTTGCACCTCTTCATGATCAAGGACATTTGTTGTGATGGTATCGTCAAGCTCGTCACTGCCCCGACTAGGCTCTTCAAAATCAAACTCATCATCCAACTGTAACCTCTCCAATTCCTCTTTGTTCTCAAGCCCTTTTAGCATTGAATCAAGATCAATGGCTGGCAGATTGTCAGAAGCGTCTTCCAATGGAAGGATCACTGTTTTTTCAAGATTATTTTCAATTCCCACAAATAATTCGACCAAATCAGTTGGCAAAAACGGTTTATTAATGACATGACTAAATCCTTCAGGAACCGTATTCCCACGAGTTGCCATCAATAAACTTATTTTAAAGGTTATTTTTTCTTTAAGAGCAGCCATAACATCATCACGGTACAAAGCATCGTCAACGATCAATAGATCATACGTATTGTATTCAATTTCATCAACTGAGCTAACGACATTTAAATCATCTTTTGTTTTTTGTGCGCTGAGCGCAACCAATTTTCGTACAACGGGATTATCGTTTAATAACAAAATTCTCATGGCGTACTCACCCCTTATCTATGGCTAGTGTCTTATTCAGCTCTTAATGGTATCATTGTAACTAAAAAAAAATAAAATGATAAAATTTATAACCCTACTTTTCACTTTCAGCGTTCTAAACGGCCAAAGTATCCTCTATTCTCTTCCAAAAGAGACGACTCATTTTGAGTATTCACTAAACACTCACCTAAAAAATGCCCAAGAAACTATTATTGCCACCCCATCGATGAACACTCGCTCGTTTAAAAGTAAGCTCATCAAAGCTGTTTCTCACGGTTGCTCTCTCACCCTTATCACTCAAAACATCTCAAACGATCCTATTGCACTTGTCGCGTACCAAAACATAGAGTTACTGCTCTATTTTGAAAAGCCCCTGAAAGAGTCGACTATTATCGTGGATAGTAACTTTATGTGTACCAAAAAAGGGTCGTTGGGCGAGTCAAAAACAACTATTATCTGTACCGATGATTCTCTTTTACTCCAAAAAACACTCAAAAATATCCACCAAATGCGTACCCATTCGAAACGTTATTTAGAATAGTTTTTCCAAAAAGTAAAAGGCATCCTCCATCTGTGCACTCACAATCGTAAGCGTTGCGGTAAGCGTTGCCATCAATACCAAAAAGGAGACACCAATTTTAATCGGCATACCAATAACCAAAAGATTGAACTGCGGCATACTTTTCATCAACATCCCAAAAATAGTATCCGCAAGCATGGAAAGTGCCGTGATTGGGAAAGCGATCATAAATCCTACCACAAACATATTCAGCATAGCATGCATAATATAATTAAAAAGTTCGTGGGTAAGCATAAATCCCCCAAGTGGAACAGAAGCAATCGATTCAGAGGCATAAAGTAAAATCCAGTGGTGTAAATCCAGGGTAAGCAGCACCATCAACGCCAACAATGATAAAAATTGGTTAATAATAGGCATTGAAACCCCCGACTGAGGATCAATAGCCGAGGCAAGTGAAAACCCCATCATAAAGGATATCTGCCCCCCTGCGAAGGTAATAACATTGTACGCCAATTGCAAAATTAGCCCCACCGTCAATCCAAAAAGAAGTTCACCTAAAATGGCAACCGTTAGACTTGCAGCATCGAGAGGAATTTGTAACGCGGGGAGAGAGCCATAAAAAACAATAGTAAAAAAAAAGGCCATCGCAGCTTTGATTGAGACGGGGATATTGGCATGAGAGAAGATTGGAACAGCTGCAAAAAGGGCTGTAAAACGGGTAAAAAGGAGAATAAAAGCGGCTGAATTCCCCTCATTAAAAATCGTTGTCCACTCCATTCTTTACGCTCCTTTGACCAAGACACCATCCACTAAACGATAAATATGAGTACATCGTTTGGCGAGTTCTTCATCGTGTGTCACGAGAATCATCCCCGCCTCATGCTCCGATAGATAGTTCATAAAAAGATCCATTACTTCCGTAGCCGTTGCATGATCCAAATTCCCCGTCGGTTCATCGGCAAAAATAAGACGCGGTTTTTTGGAGAGGATACGGGCGATGGAGACCCGTTGTTGTTGACCCCCTGAGAGCTCCGTCACTTTTTGATCGATCACATGATCAATCCCCAAACGCTTCAACAACAAAGGATCGACACTCTCCCCAGCTAAAATTGCCGCTACTTCGAGATTCTCACGACCGCTAAATCCCTTAAAAAGATAATGGCTCTGATAGATAAGTCCCAAATCATAGCGGCGAAGTTTGACCAATGAGGAGTCATCAAGGGTATAAATATTCTGACCAAAAAGCTCAACCTCTCCACTATTTGGTTTTAATAACGACGAGAGGATATGCAAAAGGGTCGATTTACCGCTACCGCTTACCCCGACAATAGCAATAGACTCACCTGTGTGGAGTTCCAACGATAGGTTCTCAAAAAGGGGATAATCAAAACGGTGTGATAAAGAGGTTGCTTTTAAAAGTGTCATAGGGGAATTATAGAGGAAAAATGTTTAAGGGGAGTAAAAAAATTCTGATTGCTGTATGCATTCCCAAGCTGGAGCTTGGGAACGAGAGCGAATTAAACCAAAAGGTTTATTTACGCCATTTGTGCAGCGACTTCTTCTGCGAAGTTGTCTACTTTTTTCTCTAAGCCTTCGCCTACTTCGTATTTCACGAATTCAACGATACTAGCTGTACCGCCGTGAGCGGCAGCTTCTTTTGTCAGTGCTTGCGCAACCGTCAGTGAATCGTCCATAACGTAGTTTTGATCCAACAATGCAAGTTCTTTATCCAACGTTGTATTGTCTGCTACGAAACGAGCCAATTGTCCAGGGATGATGTTTGCCCAGATTTTCTCCGGTTTTCCATCCGCTAGCAACTTCGCTTTGATCGCTTCTTCTGCCGCAGCCATAACTTCTGGAGTCAACTGAGACATAGAGATATACTGAGGAACATTCTTAACCGTTTTTTTCAAACGTGCAAGTTCTTCATTCTCAGTTTTGATCGCTTCGATACGACCAATCGTTTCTGCTTCTACGAATGCAGGATCAAAATCATTGTAACTCATCGTTGTAGGTTTCATTGCAGATGCGTGCATTGCGATGTTACGTACCATTGGAGCCAATGCGTCTGCTGTTTTTTGAGAATCACATGTGATTGCTACCAAAACACCTACACGGCCGTTTGTGTGAACGTAACCGTTAACACATCCATGCTCACCAGCATTGAGAGTTACAAAACGGCGAGTTACGATTTTTTCACCGATACGAGCAACTTGAGAGGTAAAATACTCTGAAAAAGTTCCTGTTTCGTAAGATGTTTCATTCAACTCTTCTACACTGCTGACACCCGTCGTAAAGACGTGCGCTGCTGTGTTGCCAACAAGAGCGATAAAGCCATCATTTTTTGCAACGAAATCGGTTTCTGAGTTAATTTCTACCAATGAAGCCGATGTGAAAGTTTCAGAAACTTTAAGTCCCAAAAGCCCTTCAGAAGCAACACGATCCGCTTTTTTAGCCGTTTGAGCCATACCACGGTCACGTAAAAATTCTTTTGCTTTTTCCATATCGCCATCACACTCAGTGAGGGCTTTTTTACAATCCATCATGGGCGCATCAGTCGCCGCACGAAGGTCTTTCACCATTGCTGCTGTAACGTCTGCCATGATTATGCTTCCTCTGCTACTGCTGCAACAGGAGCTGCTTCTTCCACTGCAGCAACAGGTGCCATTTCTTCTTCGGTTACTTCGTCGTTTCCGCCGTTACGAAGTGCTTTACCTTCGTTGATCGCTTCTGCCATTTCTTTACAGAAAAGTTGAATTGAACGGATAGCATCGTCATTTCCAGGGATGGGGATGTCGATTACGTCTGGATCACAGTTAGTATCAAGAGGTGCAACAACACGGATACCAAGGTTACGCGCTTCTTGAACCGCGATGTGCTCTTTTACTGCATCAACAACAAACATCATATCTGGCAATGTTTTCATGTTACGGATACCACCAAGGTATGCGATCAATTTCTCTTTTTGACGACCCATCATCAACGCTTCTTTTTTAGTTAAAAGACCCATTTGACCATTTGCTTGCATCTCTTCGATGATTTCAAGTTTACGAATTGATTTTTGGATTGTTGGGAAGTTTGTCAACATTCCACCCAACCAGCGGTTATCAACGTATGGCATACCACATGAGAGTGCTGCATCACGAACGGCTACACGTGCTTGTTTTTTGGTTCCTACGAAAAGAACAGTTTGTCCCTCAGCCGCAGCGTCAAGAACTTGCTGATACGCAGCACGGAAAAAACGTAATGTTTTTTGAAGATCGATGATGTAAATGTTTTTACGAACACCGAAAATATATTTTTTCATTTTCGGATTCCAACGACGTGTTTGGTGACCGAAGTGTACACCGCATTCTAAAAGGTCTTTCATAGTTACCATTATAGGCTCCTGTATTAAAATAGTTTGTTCTTCGTTTACTTGGGCGAATGCTAACAGAGCCGATGAGACATCAGGTGCACGAGAACGGCAATTTCGCTTGCGAATTTTTTCACGCGACTTTAAAAAGTGGAGAGAAAATCGGCGAAATTATACTTCAATGGCTCTTAAATTTAGCTGTTTTTAATATTGGTTTAACTGTCACACTTTTATCACTAAATGCAAAAGCTTTCAAATTGCTTTTATATAATTTTTGCTAATATCAATATCACAAAGAGACTTAAGGAGTCAAGATGAATCAACGATTTTTAGGGTCTATCCTAGCAGCCACCCTTCTCAGTACAACGGCGAGTGCGGATGATACGCTTATGCAACGATTTGATACAATGGAAAAAGAGATGAACGCTCTCAAAGCTGAACTAGCAAGTATGAAAGCTGAAAAATTTACACCGGTTACTGTGAAAAAAGCAGTCGTTGAAGAAGACGATAATGATGAAAAACCACTAAAAGTTACTGTTGCAAAAGATAATGACAAAAAAAGCGTTACTGAAGATCTTGAAGATATCCATGATCAACTAACTACCCTCAACAAAAGAACGAATGGTAATGCCATTAAATGGGATGTTGATTTTCGTACTAGTGTTGACAATATCAACTACAAAATGGCGGATGGAAGCAAGCAATCCAATAATGCTCTTTTCAGTAACCGTTTATGGTTGGGTATGAACTATGCTGCGACTAAGCATCTTAGCTTTACAGGGCAGCTTGCCTATAACAAAACGTTCGGAGACCGTTCTAAAACTCCCGATGGTGGAATTTTTGACGGTTTTGATTGGGTCAGTAGCGAATCAGCACACGATGATACCCTTCGTGTCCGTTCTGCCTATTTTTTCTATACGGATGATGAATTCTTGAGTCTTAATGTTCCCTGGACTTTCAGTGTCGGTCGTCGCCCCTCTACCGAAGGGCACCTCATCAACCTACGTGACGATAATCAAGCATCATCACCATTAGCGCATACGATTAATGTTGAATTTGATGGTGCCAGTGCAAAATTTGGGATGGAAGGGGTAACAGGACTCAATGGTTCCTACTTCAAACTCTGTGCAGGACGGGGGATGAGCAATGCGGAACCACGTTTTAATTCAGCGCCTTATGCCACGAGTGCTGACGCTATGACCAATAATATTGATATGGGAGGAATCATTCTCGTTCCGTATGATGATAAACAATACAGCACAGGAATGCAATATACGTATGCTAATAATTTAATTGATATGGTCAATCCCATGGATCCTACAAAGGGTATGAATACCGTCGGTGGTCTCCACACAGCAACGGCATTTGCAATGGTCAACGGTATCGGGGAGGGGTGGAGCAACTATCTCGATGATACGACACTCTTTATCAGTGGGGCAATGACCAAAACTGATCCGTATGGAGGTAAAACGATGTTGGGATCCCCCGATAGTCAAACAGGATACAGCTACTGGATCGGGACACAAATGCCATCGCTTATTAGTGAAGAGGGAAAATGGGGAGTAGAGTTTAACCATGGTTCCAAATACTGGCGTCCAATCACCTACGCAGAGGATACTCTTATCGGTTCGAAGATTGCCACTCGGGGGGATGCGTACGAAGTGTACTTCACCGAACCACTCGTCGATGATATTTTGACATTCCAGCTTCGCTACACTTACATTGATTACAAATACAGTGGAAGTAATGGTTTCTTTGGAAGTACCACAGGTACACCTATGAGCATGAATGAAGCTATTGGAGCTGGAGCAGGTTCTATGGTTGTTGATAAAGCTCAAGACATTCGCGCTTATATTCGTTATAAATTCTAAGACTATTTTTTGTACGCCATCGGAATAAAATCCCGATTGGCTACGCACACTTGTGTCCTTTACCCTTGCAACTTCACCAACTCCTCTTTTACCTTTGCCACATGCTCTTTTACTTTGACATTTGTCCATACCGCTTTTACAATCCCTTTTGGATCAATAATCATCGTTGAGCGGACAACCCCCATATACTCTTTACCGTAATTCTTTTTCATTGCCCATACACCGTACGCTTGCATCATTTGCGTTGTCGGATCACTCAGCAACGTAATACCAAGATTTTGTTTCTCAATAAATTTACGGTGAGATGCCGTACTGTCACCACTCACACCCAAAATAATTGCACCCATATCATCATACTCATCCTGAGCCGTTGTAAACTCACACGCCTCCGTCGTACATCCGGGAGTCGAATCCTTCGGATAAAAATAGAGTACAATCCATTTTCCGCGCAGATCACGCAAACAAATCTCTACATCGTCTTGATTACTCAAACAAAAATCGGGGGCTGTGCTTTCTAGTTCTAACATCTATCTTCCTTTTATAAAATTACAACAGATTTAATCTCTGTCATTTCCTCTATTGCAAAACGAGGCCCTTCACGCCCTACGCCGCTCATTTTTACCCCGCCATACGGCTGAATATCAAAACGTAACGTCGGCATATCGTTAATAACCACCCCTCCCGCTTCACACTCCTCGATCACTTTCGTCGCATTGGCCAAATTATTGGTAAAAATCGAAAATTGTAACCCGTACGGAGAATTATTCATTTTTGCTATCGCCTCATCCACACTTTCCACTGACACTAAACTCACAATAGGGGCAAATACCTCTTCACAAATAATTTTCATCGAATCGGTGACATCTGCCATAACGCACGGGTAAAAAATTCGCCCTTCACAACGTGGTGGTGTCAACGCTCGTGCCCCCTCGGCAATCGCACTCTCAACCCAGCTCATCGCCCGCACAGATGCTTCATCATTAATCAGTGGTCCTAGAAAGGTATCTTCATTGTAAGGGGAGCCAACAACAAGTTTTGCCGTTGCCTCTGCCATCTTCACGGCGAATTCATCGTAAACGGCACGGTTGACATAAATACGTTGAAGTGAGATACACACCTGACCGGAGTTGACAAACGCACCGATGGCGCAACGTTGTGCCGCATACTCCAAATCAGCACTCTCATCAATATAGGTGGCTGCATTTCCCCCTAGCTCCAATGAGATTTTTTTAATCCCAGCCGTACGGGTAATAATATCCCCTACCCCAACCGAACCGGTAAAACTAATTACACGGGGGATATCGCTTCCCACCAATGCTCCCCCCACCTCCGCATCGCCATAAACAACACTCAACGCATCTTTAATGGCATACGGACTTTCGATAAAGAGTTTGGCGAGCATATAGGCACAAAGCGGTGCTTCGGGAGTCGGTTTCAAAACAACGGCATTTCCTGCTACCAATGCAGGGGCAAGTTTATGGGCAACAAGATTGAGAGGGAAATTAAAAGGGGTAATGGCTACCACTACCCCAACAGGATCCCGACGCCAATAAGCATGCGCTTTTTTACCGCTTGGCATCGCATCGGTATTAATAGTCTCACCGTTCATGGTACGCATCGTTTCTGCACTTAACGTAATCGTCTCGATACACCGATCTACCTCTATGCGGGCGTAGGTAATCGGCTTGCCCACCTCATCGCACAAAACACGTGCAAACTCTTCACGCTGTTCTCGTAGTGTATTTGCTACATCCAGCAACCACGAACACCGTTGATGCAGTGGCGTTTTTTTAGCCTCTTTTGATGCACTTTGAGCAATTTTTAACGCTCTTGCAGCATCGTCACTACTACAGAGTGCAACCATTGAAGCAACCCGTCCATCGTACGGACTCAACCGTTGCGTATATGTTTCCCCTTGAATCTCATCCGATCCCATCCAAATATTTGCTCTCATACTGGTCTCTCCACGCTAATTATGTTTCAATTATACAAACCCTCACCTAAAAAGAGGAAGATGGTACCACATTTAAGGAGTTTCTTTTTGTTATCTCTTTAGAATAGCTCTCAAGATTACACTATAGGATGCACAATGAATTTAACGATTACCGACGGAGTCCTTGGGGTTCGTCCCCCTGTTACCAAACCCCATCCAGGATTCTTCTTTCAAGTTGGGGAAGAGCGTTTTCGTAAACTAATCGATGATCATTACGAGATGATCCGCACTAGCGACATTGCATTTTTGTTCCCTATCAATGATGAAGAAGATTTTTCTCTCGCTAAAAAACACGCTGCCGATTTTTTGATCCAAATTTGTGGTGGACCTGCCTATTTTGCCCAAAGCCGCGGTGAGCCTCGGATGGTAGGACGACATGCCCCTTTCCGCATCGATGAAAACGCCCGTCGTCGTTGGTTGGAGTTTTATGCCGTATTACTTCCAGCACTTGAAGCTGAGGGGATCAACCCTGAATATATCCAGTCATTTTGGGATTACCTGAATGTATTTTCTCTATGGATGGTCAACACACCGACCTTTTAAAGTTATAAATTCAGAAGTAAAGCCCCTGCCCCTTTAGTAACTCCTCGGAGGGGTATTTTAATCCCATCTTTCATATGATCAGCAAAAATACGGTTAAGCCACACACGGTTTGTTTGAACATCTTGAAGCACCAATACTTCTTCTTTATCTACCGTCTTGATCTGATATTGCCCGATCATCACCGATAGCTTTTGGGTCTCCCCCTCAGGAATTAAAAGAAAATTAAGGTTCTTTTTCATTGTATCAACGGTAATATTCTCTACTTTTCCATACCCTTTGGTATTAAAATAAAACGCTACGGCAGAGGTTAAGAGCTTGGAGCGAAAAGTATCCAGCTGTGACAGTTCAGAAGCACCCGCAAGACTCACACATACTACGAATAAAATCATTTTTTGTATCATATCCTCACCCCTGTTTTTAGTGCAATTATACCGCTTAATCAACGCTTTGGTTTAAGCTTAGTAAACTTCCTTATATTATAATTTGGCTTAAGGATTTTTATGCGCTTTTTTTATTACGTCCACACAGGACATCGTATCGGACTTGACCGTTTTCATCGCGCGGTCGCCATTTTGAATGAACTTCACGATCTTGATATTACCCTCTTGTGCTCCGATTTTCGCATTGCCAGTGAAGCAAAAGCATACGGAATCAAACGTGCAGTTGGGGTCGATTTAGTCCGGAATATTCCTCAAATTGCTCAACACGGAGATAAAATCATCTTTGATTCTGAGGAGATCAATCCAACACTGTTGGAGGATATGACGCAGTTCTTTTCAACATTTATCCGTATTAGCGATAATCCTGACGACACAAAGCACCCGAAAGAGTTGTTGATCTCTCCCTATCTATTAGGTGAAAACATTGCAACAGGGATAGTCGTACATGAGCGTTATCATGAACAACTCCCTAAAACCATTCCAATGGCACTTTTTTTCGGTGATGATGATTATGAGAAAGATTTGGAAAAACATCAAGAAATTTTTGCTCCGTACAAAATGGAGTTATTAATGGGGTACTACCATTTTCTAGGGTACGAAAAGAGTTTGAAAGAGAGTTTTTCTACCGTGCATGAGAGTGAGGAGTATGATGAAGTGATTCGCCATACCGATCTCCTTATCAGTGCTTCACCGATGGCGGTATTGCAAAATCTCTCCTGTGGCGGACGACCTATTTATCTCCAGCGTCCTGATTACACCCGAGATTTTATTCCGTTATTTGAGGAGATGGGGATTCCGATTGTAGAGGGTTATGATAAAGGACAACTTATAGAGATTATAAGTTGTCCTTTATCAAAAAGTTATCAAAAATATCAAAGAAGTAACAAAAAAATTATCGAATTTATACGAAACTCACTTATTTTATAGGAAATTAAACCTTTCTTGCTTATGATAGAGGGTTAAATTCCTAAATTAAGTGAGAAATGATGGAGAATGAAAGCAGAAGAGGTTTTATAGGTAAAGCCTTTGGTGCCGTCGCTGCAGTGGGTGGGGTTGCCTCACTACTTGCGATGAAGAAAACATGGGATCCGCTTCCAAGTGTCATGTCTGCCGGTTTTACAACCGTAGACGTGTCAGCCTTAGAAGCCAACAAGCTTGATATCGTTGTATGGCGGGGTAAACCAATTTTTATCCTTAAATATACCGAAGATATGAAGCCAACCGAGGGTCGCAGTGTCAAAGTTGGCGATTATTATTACTCTGTCATGATCGGATTATGTACCCATTTGGGTTGTATTCCTGGATATGAAGAGGATAAAAAACTGTTCAAATGTGCTTGTCACGGTGGAGAATATTCTGCTGATGGTAAAAATACATTTGGACCTCCTCCTCGCCCACTTGATCTCCCTCCGTTTAAAATTGATGGAACAACTTTGGTTCTTGGTGAAGAAGGTCCTGAGTACAAAGCTATGATGGCAAAAGCAGGAGGAGCGTAAGATGGCAGAATTTAAACCAGCAGACTCGTTGTATGAGTGGTTTGATCAACGTTTAGGGATTGATAAATTCGTAAAAGTGATGATGACGGAATATTGGATTCCTAAAAATATTAACTTTTTGTGGGCAATGGGTGTTTTATTGACCGTTATGTTCACGATTCTTTTGGTTTCGGGAATTTTCCTCTTAATGTACTACAAACCTGATATGAATATGGCGTTTGACAGTGTCAACTACACGATTATGCAAGAAGTTGGCTATGGATGGCTCTTCCGACATGTTCACGCAGTTGGGGCATCTGTTGTCTTCTTGATCATTTACATCCACATGTTTACAGGCATCTATTACGGTTCTTATAAAAAAGGGCGTGAACTGATCTGGATTTCAGGGATGCTTTTATTCGTCCTTTTCTCAGCAGAAGGATTCAGCGGATATATGCTTCCATGGGGACAAATGTCATATTGGGCAGCCTACGTTATTACCGAAATTTTTGGTGGTATTCCTGTTATCGGTGGTGATTTGGTTGTTTGGATTCGTGGTAACTTCTATGTTTCTGATTCAACATTGACCCGTTTCTTTATGCTTCACGTATTATTGATCCCTATTGCTATTCTTGGGGCTATCGTTGTTCACTTTTATGCACTTCGTTTTCCTCATGTTAATAACGAAGAGGGTGAGTTCTTTGATTTCGATAAAGAAGCGGATAAATATCTTGCTGGCGATAAAAAAGGATCTAAAGTTGTCCCTTTTTGGCCAGTATTCTTGTCAAAAGATTTCTTTGTTCTAGGCTTTTTCTTATTGTTCTTTTTCTATTTGGTCTTTTTCCATTATGGTTTTGCAATGGATCCTGTCAACTTTGATAAAGCGGATAATCTTAAAACCCCAGCGCACATCTACCCTGAGTGGTATTTCTTGTGGAGTTATGAAGTATTACGTGGCTTCTTCTTTGAAATCGCTGGTATTTCAGGTAAGTCATTAGGATTGATAGCGTTTGCCTTCGCAAATGGTATTTTCTTGGTTCTCCCTTGGTTGGATCGTTCACCGATGGTAAAACCGGCTAATCAACGTCCGTATTTTAAATACTGGTTCTGGTTCTTGATGGTCGATTTGATCGTCCTTACTATATTCGGTAAATTGCCTCCAACGGGTGCCAATGCGTGGGTAGGATTTGCGTCATCTGTGACGTTCTTATTACTCTTTATTGCATTGCCATTTATCACAAGAGCTGAAGCCAAAAAAGTAGGGGGCAAATAATGAAAGAGTTAAAAATTTTAGCAGTTATTGCTACTCTCGTTGGGATCACCTATTATGGGATTGAGCCGTATGCACACCACGTAATGCACCCAGAGGTTAAAGCCGCTGATTTCACTTTTGGCGATCTTAAAAACGTTGATACGAAGCTAGCAGGCAATGTTGAGAATGGAAAAACGTTAGTAGAGGCAAACTGTCTCGCATGTCACGCAATTGAAAAAGCAGGTCACCCTGCTATGATGCCTAATGCAGACTCAGCGGCAAGTTATGGAGTTGTTCCGCCTGATTTAAGTCATGCAGGACGTATCTATGACAAAAACTATTTGGCGAATTTTATTTTTGATCCCGTAAGTGCAATGCACCTTAGCCATAAATATCCGGTAGGGGGAACAAAAACATTCCCTATGCCATCGTACAATTGGATGACTCCTCAAGAAATTATGGATGTCGTTTCCTATCTTCAATCGGTTGCTCCAAAAGTAGCCGATAATGCAGAGGGACACAAAGTAACCTTTGAAGCAGCATGTGGACGTTGTCACAGTATGAAATATGGTCAACTTGAAGCAACTACTCCGGCTGATGTTATTAAAGCTTATATGGGTGCAACACCTCCTGATTTGTCTCAGTACATCAAAAGCCGTGGTGAACACTATCTTCATGGATTTATCAATGATCCACAAGTGTTGTTGACAGGAACGTCTATGCCACGTGTCGGTCTAAACGCCAAAGCACAAGAAGAAGTAATTGCCTATATGGAAGAGACGGGTGACCGTAAAAAAGCAGAACGTGAAGCCACTGGTCTTTATGTGATGATATATACTTTTGTATTCGCTATGCTAGCTTATTTGTGGAAACGCAAAATCTGGTCTGAAGTACACTAAGGGGTAATGGATGAAAATAGTAAAAATTCTAGCATTGTCGGCACTTTTAAGTGCCGGTCTAATGGCAAACGATACATTGGCATCAAATATGAGCCAAATGGAAAAAGGGCTAAGTAGTATTCAAAAAGGGTTTTTATACAATACCCCTGTATTGATAAAAGAAGGGGTTTCTGATATTCAAAAAGCAAATGCCCTTTTCCACAATAAGGATGAGACAAAGAAATATCTCCCTAAAGATAAACAGCATATGAATAATATTGCGTTCAATGCTTCTAAACGTATTGATACAGCATCCAATGATCTACTTAAAGCATTGGATAAAAAAGAGTATTCAAAAGCGCATCAGTCGTATTCTGAAATCGTGAACGCATGTACTGCATGTCACGCAGTTGTACGCGGCTGGTAAGCTTTAAGCTTCAATAAACCCCTTTTGGGGGTTAGCAAAAGGGTTGCAGTGTCATTACTCGAGGAACTCGATTTTTTTAGTGAATGTGATCCCCTAAAGCTTACTTCTCTCTTATTAACTGCAAAATTAAAAATCTATCAAGCCTCAGATCTTATGGTATTTGAAGATGATGATATTCATCGTGTCTACTTTTTAGTTGAGGGTGAAGTGAAGCTTTATAAAGTCGATCGATTTGAAAACGAGATATTTTTATATACCCTTTCCAATCAATCGCTTTTAACCAATATCGGAACATTGGAATACGATCATGTAAGCTGTTTTAGTAATGTTGAATTTTTGATTCCAAGCCGTGTTATCTCATGCGATTTAAATCTCTTTAAAGAGACGGTGAAAAGTGATATGACGTTGCTCGTCAATCTCGTCAATCTCCTAGCTCGTCAAAAACAGATGGTGGATTGTATGGTCAATATGGGGATGGTGTACGACGTAACGGCTAAAGTAGCAAAGATGCTTTATGATCATTTAGAGCTTTACAATAGTCTCAAAAAACAAGAAATATCCTATCGTCTCAATATCCAGCCCGCAACTCTCTCAAGGGTTTTAGCAAAATTTATCCGCTTGGGATTAATAGTCGAAGAGGATCACAAAACGATTATTTTAAAAAGGGATGAATTACCCCGTTATTTTAAGGAGGCGTTGTGATGCAATCAATTACGACAAAAGTGCGATGGATGGTCGCCGTTTTATCGCTTAATCTCATTATTATTATTATGGTTGATATTTGGCTGAATTCCAGTCAAAAGCTTGACGCTAAAATCATCAATACGGCAGGAAAACAGCGGATGCTTTCACAGCGCACCGTTTTGGAGCTTCATCGTCTGTTAATAGATAAAGAGGGAGCATACGAGCAGCTTCAAAATGCGCGTGAAGAGTTTGATCGTAATTTTAAGCAACTCAGTGTGACATCCTCTGAATATGAAGGGTTTAAGAATCCTCAAATTGAGAAAACAATGATGGAAGTACATGCCCATTGGAATCGGATGGGGGGGTTGATTGACCGCTATTTACAAGGTGATCATAATCTGTATGATTTAGAAATCATCTATAAAAATGGAGATTTTACACTTAAGCTGATGGACAAAGCGGTAAACCAATATGAAGCGTACATGATGGAAAAGCGGGTTTTGGCACATCGTATTCAGATCCTTTTGGCCTTCCTCTCTTTTATGATAATTCTTTATATGGCACGTACAGCATTGAAAATTCAGCGTAATTTTGAAACATTTTTGGAACATTCTCGTGAGATTAGTGGGGTGGATGATCTCGATTGTAAAGGAAATGAACTCGATATCGCCTGCACTCATATCGAGTATTTTTTACATAATGTAGAAGAAGCACTTCAAAGTGCAACCGATGCGGTAGAAAAGAGTGAAGTGGCAACGGCCACGCTTATCTCGACCACTCCAGAAGCTGGAGCCTTACTGGAGCAAAGTGAAGATGTGATGATCCAAGTGAGTGAAGAGTTACATCAAACATCACAACGACTCAAAAAACTCAAAAACAATCTCCAAAAAGCCAATGCAATACGAAATGCCTAAGGGCATTTTTCCTCTTTTCTTGACCTAAGTCAAAACCTTTCTTTTTAAATATCTTTATAATGTTTGAAGTGCATGAGTTATTTCATAGCATAAGAAAATCATAAGAATTCATCTAAAGTGGATTGAATGAGAAATGATTTAACCAAGGAGGCTTCAATGTCCATGGAACGAAGAGAGTTTTTAAAAAGTGCAGCAGCAGCGTCAGCAGCAACAGCAATCGGGATGACAGTTCCCGCTTCAGTAGAAGCAGCAGCGGTTCAAGGGCAAGCAGGATGGCGTTGGGATAAAGCGGCATGTCGTTTTTGCGGAACGGGATGCGGAATCATGATGGCAACCAAAGATGATCGTATCGTCGCGGTTAAGGGTGATCCGTTGGCTCCGGTTAATCGTGGTCTTAACTGTATCAAAGGGTACTTTAACGCCAAAATCATGTACGGTGCCGATCGCCTTACCCAGCCGTTGTTGCGCATGAATGATAAAGGGGAGTTTGATAAGCAGGGTAAATTTAAACCCGTCAGCTGGAAACGTGCATTTGATGAGATGGAAGTACATATCAAATCGGCTCTCAAAGAAAAAGGACCGACCGGTATCGCGATGTTCAGCTCAGGTCAGCAAACGGCGATGGAGGGTCACGCAGCTCTAAAGCTAATGAAAGCGGGTTTTCGTACCAACAATATCGATCCTAATGCACGTCTTTGTATGGCATCGGCAGTTACTGGATTTATGAACGTCTTTGGAGCGGATGAACCATCGGGCTGTTATGAAGATATTGAGCTTGCCGAAACGATTGTTGCATTTGGTTCAAACATGGCGGAAATGCACCCTATCCTTTGGTCACGTGTCAGTGATCGTAAACTTAGTAATCCTGATAAAGTTCAAGTGGTTGTTCTTTCTACCTACAAACACCGTACGATGGACTTAGCGGATGTCGAAATCATCTTCAAGCCTAATACCGATTTGGCGATTTGGAACTACATCGCTCGTGAGATTGTTTACAATCACCCTGAAGCCATGGACAAAGAGTTTTTAGATAAAAATATCGTATTTGCTACAGGTCCAGTGGACATCGGATACGGGCTTCGTGAAGATATTCACCACCCTAAATACGGGGCAAAAGAGCTAGATACCGCAGCCAAACAAAAATCTAAAGTTCTTACTGCTGATGAGGGGGTCAGTCTTGGGTATTTGGGCTACAAAGAGGGTGATACGCTGGAGATGAAAAATACCAATGATGCCAATAAACATTGGAAAATTACTTTTGAAGAGTTCAAAAAAGGTCTTGCTCCGTATACCCTCGATTATGTTGCACACGTTTCCAAAGGTGATGCAGATGAGAGTATGGAGAGCTACAAAGCAAAACTTCAAAAAATGGCAGATCTCTACATCGAGAAAAAACGTAAATGTTTGACTTTCTGGACGATGGGATTCAATCAGCATACGCGTGGAACATGGGTTAATGAACAAGCCTACATGGTTCACTTCCTCCTTGGCAAACAAGCCAAACCAGGTAATGGCGCATTCTCGCTCACAGGTCAACCATCAGCGTGCGGAACAGCGCGTGAAGTAGGAACATTCAGTCACCGACTTCCTGCGGACATGGTCGTTATGAATCCTGCTCACCGCAAAATGGCGGAGGGTATCTGGGCACTTCCTGATGGAACGATTAATCCAAAAGCGGGATCGCACTTTACTCAAATCCACCGTGATCTTGAAGATGGAAAGGTGAAATTTGCATGGGTCAGTGTTTGTAATCCGTATCAAGATACCGGTAATGCAGATCACTGGATTAAAGCAGCACGGAATATGGACAACTTCATCGTAACGTCCGATGGTTATCCGGGAATTTCAGCAAAAGTATCCGATTTGATTCTGCCAAGTGCAATGATGTATGAGAAGTGGGGAGCGTACGGCAATGCAGAACGCCGTACACAACACTGGCGTCAGCAAGTCACTCCTATGGGTGATTCGATGTCGGATACGTGGCAGTTTGTAGAGCTTTCTAAACGCTTTACGATCAAAGAAGTATGGGGAGCACAACCTATCCCAGGGCTTGATGGCGGATTACCTGACGTTATGGGTAAAGCCAAAGCAATGGGATACAACGATAACTCAACCTTGTACGATGTCCTTTTTGGCAATGCACGAGCAAAAGCATTTAAATGGCCTGATCCAGTGGGCAAAGGGTATCAAAACTCTGAAGTTGAAGGCGATAAACGTAATGTTATCGGAAGCGATGGAAAACCGTTCAAAGGATATGGCTTCTTTATCCAAAAATATCTTTGGGAAGAGTATCGTAAATTTGGAGACGGGCATGGACATGACTACGCCGATTTCGATACCTATCACCGTGTACGCGGTCTAAAATGGCCGGTTGTCGATGGTAAAGAAACATTCTGGCGTTACAACGCGAAATACGATCCGTATGCGAAAAAAGCAAACAACGGAGCATTCGCATTCTACGGCCATGCGTTCAAAGACATTCCAACCGGAAATCTTAAAGGAGTTACGAACACTGCGAAAGTGAATTTGGATAACAAAGCCAAAATTTTCTTCCGTCCGTATATGGAACCAACGGAAGTACCTGATAAAAACTATGACATTTGGCTTTGTACCGGTCGTGTACTCGAGCACTGGCACAGCGGTACCATGACGATGCGTGTTCCTGAGCTTTATCGTGCGGTTCCGGAGGCATTGTGTTATATGCACCCTGCTGATGCACAAAAGCGCGGAGTGAAGCGTGGCGAGATGGTGTGGGTAGAATCACGCCGTGGTAAAGTAAAAGCACACGTCGAAACTCGTGGTCGTAATCGTCCTCCAAAAGGGTTGGTATTCGTCCCATGGTTTGATGAAAAAGTATTTATCAACAAAGTATGTTTAGATCATACGTGTCCGATTTCTAAACAAATCGACCACAAAAAATGTGCCGTCAAAATCTATAAAGCGTAATGACCATGAGCACTAAAACTCCTAATGATCGTCGCCGTTTTCTCCTCTCTATTGCAAGAGGAATTGGGTTGAGTGCGATGGGGGCTTTGGTCTGGAGTGCCTATGTGGGTGAAGTAAAAGCAGCGCCTCTGGTTTTGCGCCCTCCGGGAGCGCTGGATGAAGCGGAGTTTATCAAAAACTGTATCAAGTGCGGTTTATGTGTGGAAGCGTGTCCGTATGACACTCTGATATTAGCGCGTCCAGGGGACAATCTCCCCATCGGGACACCGTTTTTTACACCACGCTTCGTACCTTGTTATATGTGTACGGATATTCCGTGTGTACCGGTGTGCCCTAGCGGTGCATTGAACGAACCCTCCGTAAGCAGCTATGTGAAAAGCAAAGCCGTTTTGGACATCAATAAATCGCGTATGGGTTTAGCGGTGGTCGATGAGAGTTCGTGTATCGCCGTGTGGGGAATCCAGTGTGATGCGTGCTACCGTGCGTGTCCGCTTTTAGGCGAAGCCATTACCATCGAAACGTCCAAAAATGAACGGACGGGGAAGCATGCATTTTTAAAACCTGTTGTCCATGCGGATGTGTGTACAGGATGCGGTATGTGTGAGCATGCATGTGTTACTGAAATCGCCGCTATCCATATCTTCCCCAGAGCATTAGCCATGGGGAAAGTGGGAGACCATTACATAAAAGGATGGGATAAAAAGGATGAAAAACGGTTAGAAGGAGCCTCAATAGAGGTAACTAAAACCAAAATAAGCGAAAGAAGCGCTATTGATTCACTCAATGACGAAGGAGGATTATGATGAAAAATTATCGCTATTTAATCCTCCGTCGTCTAACACAAATCACACTCTTAGTTCTTTATGTAGGAGCCAATGTGTGGGGATGGAAAATGCTGCAAGGTAATCTCAGCACTTCCTCTGTATTGGGAGTTATTCCCCTAAGTGATCCCTATGCGGTGATGCAAATTGCCGTTACTGGTGCAAGTTTAGGGATGGATATACTGCTTGGCGCTTTAATCGTGACACTTTTCTATGGTGTACTCGGTGGTCGTGCCTTTTGCAGTTGGGTGTGTCCTATCAACATTATTACCGATACGGCGGCATGGCTGCGTCGAGCTTTGAAATTTTCTGAAGTGCAGAAACGATTTTATATGAGCCGATCATTACGCTATTGGATTTTAGGTTTAAGTTTAATCCTTTCTGCTCTTATGGGAGTAGCAGCGTTTGAACTTATCAGCCCTATTTCAATGGCACACCGTGGGCTTATCTTCGGTATGGGGATGGGTGGCGGTGCGCTGATCGTAATCTTTTTATTTGATTTGCTGGTACATGAGAATGGATGGTGCGGGTATGTGTGTCCTTTGGGAGCGACCTATTCGCTTATTGGGAAATTTTCCCTCATCCGTGTTTCTCATGATGCCAACAAATGTACCGATTGTCGCAGTTGCATCACGGTGTGCCCTGAAAAAGAGGTCCTTCATATGATCTGCATCACGGTGTGCCCTGAAAAAGAGGTCCTTCATATGATCAATCGCAGCAGTGAAAGTGTACTTATGGGTGAGTGCACAAATTGTGGCAGATGCGTAGATGTCTGTCAAGAAGACGCGCTCGGATTTTCGATCCGAAGTCAACTAAAACAACCAAAGGATGAGGAATGAAAGCAAAACAATTAATCGGCAGTTTAATCGCTGCTTCGCTAATTATTAGCAGTGTTTACGCTGTTAATACCGATGTTGATGAGACCCAACTTGGATTGCGTAAAGTCGATATTTATACCGAAGATACCGCTGTCCCAAATGGTACTAATTACCATACAGAAGCTCCGGGAACATCAAAACGGTTTGATCGTGCCTATACCAATGCACCACCAATGATTCCCCATGACATCAGTGATTTGGGAGAAATTGACAAAAATAATAATGCGTGTATCGGGTGTCATATGCCTGATGTTGCCAAAAGTATGGGTGCTACTCCTATTCCTAAATCGCATCTCACGAACATGCGTCCTGCCGTATCTGTGGATAATGATGATAATCTCAAAGCAGAAAGTGATGATAAAATCATTAAGAAAGATTTGCATGGACAGCTATGGCAAGGACGCTATAACTGTACAGCGTGTCATGCTCCTCAAACAACAGGAGCGTTAAATGTAGCCAATACATTCAAACCTTCTTATACGGATAAAAAAGGGCAAAAACATAAAAACAAATCGTATCTTCTCGATGAACTCGATATTGGCGTTCAAGTCGGAAACGGACTATAGTTATGCAAACCAAAGGACGAGGGGGAATTTTTGGTGTACTTACTGCACTTTTCAAAGAGAAAGAATCTCTCCTTATTCGGCCGCCTTATGCCGCGTTAAACGAAACGTTTGATGCGTGCAAAACGTGTGAAGCGATGTGTGTAAGTGCATGCGAAGAAAAAATTATCTGTCTGAATGGGGATAAAACCCCTTTTTTAGATTTTAAAACGACAGGATGCAGTGATTGTCATAAATGTCTTGACGTGTGTACCCCTAATGTACTCAGTGATCCCCAGCGATTTATTAGTGGTCATGCAAAAATTTCCATGATCAGTTGTATGTCTCATCACGGAACGATTTGTTTTTCATGCAAGGAGCCGTGTTTGGAGAATGCAATTGTTTTCAAAGGGATGTTGCATCCCATTATTTTTCCTGAAAAATGTACGGGATGTGGATATTGTATCGGAGTGTGCCCCAGCGGTGCGATTGAGATGGTAGCATGAAAACATTATTTTTATTATTTTGGCTTCTTATAAATGGCATTGCAGCTGTTATAAATCCCTCTGCAACACTAAAAACCGATGGGTTAATCAGTGACATGGTAGTTCGAGAAGGCAAGATTTATGTCTCAACAGATGCAGGAATTGTGAACGTTTTTGATAGTGTCTCCAAACGTAAACTCAGCTCCATAACTGCGCCAAACGTTTCCATTTTAGACAAAGTTTTTACCCCAAAAATCTATTCTGTCGATCATTTAGCGGGGTCTACAGTTATCGTGACCGAGAGTGGTGAATCTTTTCGAAATGTTTATCTATGGCGCGACAATCAGATGCTAAAAGTTATTAATAATTCAAGAGGATTATTGATTAAAAAAGTTCGTTTCCTTGATGCAGGTCATTTACTCTTCGGACTCTCTGGTGATACAATCGTTCTTATGGATTTGAACAAGCAAACCCTCATCTACCACGTACAAGCCGGTGGAGGAGTGTTTGGAGATATGGCACTTAGCCCTAAGAAATCACTCTTAGCCGTAGGAGATGAGAGTGGTGAAATTGTACAAATCGAAACGCTCAGCGGTCGAAAAATTAAAACGCTCAGCGGACTTAATCTGGATGCAATCAATCGGCTCTCCTATCAACAAAATACCATTATAAGCGGTGGACATGATCGTCGTGTAGGTGTTTATCGTCCAAAGGGGAGTTATTTTATCGAAACCGATTTTTTCGTCTATGCAGTAGGACTTAGCCCTTCGGCATCCAAAGGGGTTTATACCGATGGTGATGAAAATGAGTTACAAGTTTTTGATTTAGCCACTCAAAGAAAAATCGCACGATTAAAAGGGGGAGAAACCCTTTACGATACGCTGATCTTTTTGGATGAGCATACCCTAATCGGTTCGGGTGAAGAGAATAAAATTTATTATTGGAGAATACCGTGAATATTTCAAGCATTGTGGTGCAAACCAACCCAAATTTTACCGAAGAAGTAGTCGAAATTTTTAAATCTTCTGATTTTTGTGATTATCATTTTCACGATGAAAAAGGGCGCATTATTGTCACCATTGAAGGTGAAGGTGTCGAAGAAGAGATTCAAAAACTCACACGAATTCAGTTTATGGATCATATTATTTCTGCAGATATGTCCTTTGCTTACAGTGAGGATGAGCTCAATGCCGAGCGTGATAAGCTTGAAGCAGTAGGCGATGCTTTGCCTGAGTGGCTAAACGATGAAAACGCTACAAAGCGCGATATTAAATACAACGGCGATCTCAAAGATCGATTTTAAGAGAATGGATGTACTATGGAAGTTTGTAAACGCGATGGATCAACAGAACTCTTTCATCTCTATAAGATTGTGGATGCAATCAAAAAAGGGTTTGAAAGCGTCTCACGCCCCTACAATCAAATTGCGTTAAAATGTCTCTTAGAGAGAATCGAAACTAAGCCACTTTGGAATGTAGAAGAGATTCAAGACATCATCGAAGAAGAACTCCATAATTCCGGTGAATTTGCGGTGATGAAATCCTTTATCACTTACCGATTTTTACACAAAATGCAGCGTGAACATGTCGCAGGATTATTACCCGACACCACGTTCGTAAACTCCACCCAAAGCGTCCAAGAATACATCTATAAAACGGACTGGCGCATCAATGCCAACGCAAATACAGGCTATTCCAATGCAGGACTTATCAACAATCTAGCGGGAAAAGTAGTCGCAAATTTTTGGCTTGATTCCATCTATTCACCCCAAGAAGGGTCAGCACATCGTAACGGTGATATTCATATCCACGATCTTGATTGTCTGACAGGGTATTGCGCGGGATGGAGTTTACGGGCATTATTGGATGAAGGGTTCAACGGAGTGCGAGGACGTGTGGACAGCAAAGCCCCGAATCATTTTAGAGAAGCATTAGGTCAAATGGCTAATTTTTTGGGAATTCTTCAAAGCGAGTGGGCAGGGGCGCAAGCGTTTAGCTCGTTTGATACCTATTTGGCACCCTACGTTTATAAAGATCAACTCTCATTTATCGAAGTAAAAAAAGCAATACGGCAGTTTGTCTACAATCTCAACGTCCCTGCCCGCTGGGGTCAATCTCCTTTTACCAATATCACGATTGATTGGGTAGTTCCGGAAGATTTACAAGATCAAATTCCTACCAAAAATCAGCATCACCTCTTTGAGACAAGTACATCGAATGAGTTGCTGAGTGAATTAAAAAACAGAGACAGTACTATCACAAAATTCACAGATGTTACCTACAAACACTTTTTACCCGAAATGCGCCTTATTAACCGTGCCTACTACGAGATTATGACCGAAGGAGACAGCGGTGGTCAACCTTTCACCTTCCCCATCCCCACCGTCAATATCACTGAAGATTTTGACTGGTATGGCGAAAATACCGATATTTTGTTCGAAAACACTGCCAAAATCGGTTCGAGCTATTTTCAAAACTTTATCGGCAGCCAGTATCTAAAAAATGAAAACGGGGTAAAAGTAGAAAACCCCAATGCCTATAAACCGGGGGCTGTACGCAGTATGTGCTGTCGCTTACAGCTGGACTTGCGAGAACTTCTAAAGCGGGGCAATGGACTGTTCGGCAGTGCCGAAATGACGGGAAGTATCGGTGTCGTTACGATCAATATGGCACGCTTAGGATATTTATATCCCAAAGATGACAAAGGATTTTTTGAGGCACTGGATATTTTGATGGAAATTTCTTATTCAACGTTGGAAAAAAAGCGAATCTTTGTAAACGAGATGTTCGAACGGGGACTTTATCCCTATACGGCACGCTATCTAAAAGGGTTCAATAACCATTTTTCCACCATCGGTGTTAATGGGATGAACGAAATGGTTCGTAATTTTAGCGGTGATACAGAGGATTTATCCACTGCATGGGGAGTGGAGTTTTCACTGGATATTTTAGAAAAAATGCGCAATATCATCCGAGGTTATCAAGAGCGTAGCGGTAATTTGTACAATCTGGAAGCAACACCTGCTGAGGGGACGACGTATCGTTTTGCCAAAGAGGATAAAAAGCGTTATCCCGAAATTTTGCAAGCAGGAGAAGGTGAGAATATTTACTACACCAACAGCTCCCAAATCCCCGTTGCCTCTACCGATGATCCATTTGAAGCACTGGAACTCCAAGATGAGCTTCAGTGCAAATACACAGGGGGGACAGTGTTGCATCTTTATATGAGTGAGCGTATCGGAACCATCGAAGCATGCAGACGGATGGTCAAAAATGTCTTAACCCATCACCGCCTCCCCTATATCACCATCACCCCGCTTTTTTCCGTATGTCCGACGCACGGATATCTACACGGCGAACATGAGTTTTGCCCAAAATGTGACGAATTAATCTTATCCAAGGAGGTTGCATGAAAAATGAAATGGTGCCCAAAAGCCAAGAAAGCAAACGAACACGTTGTATGGTGTACACGAGGGTGATGGGGTATCATCGTCCCGTCGAGAGTTTTAATATCGGAAAAAAACAAGAGCATAAAGATCGAATGTATTTTAAAGAGCATTTTTGTAATGAAAGCACTGTATGACATAACTCCCTTTACCCTTCTCGATTTCCCCGACACCCCTGCCGCTATTTTTTGGTTCGCAGGGTGCAATCTACGTTGTGTTTACTGCTACAATCCTGATATCGTATTCGGCACTGCTCATATAGACGAGGAGGAAGCGCTTGCTTTTTTACGCCGTCGTCAAGGACTACTAGAGGGGGTAGTGCTCAGTGGCGGTGAATGCACGACCTACCCTCATCTTCTGGCTTTTTGCCGTTGTATCAAATTATTGGGATATAAAATCAAGCTCGACACCAACAGTATGCGTCCCGATGTGATTAAAGTGCTAATCGACAATAAACTGATCGATTATGTTGCCTTGGACTACAAAGCCCCTGAAGCAAAAACGGGTGAAATCTGCGGTGGCGGGAGTGAAAAACGTTTTTGGGAGAGTTTTAAAATACTTCGTCAAAGTAGTATTAATTTTGAAGTACGAACAACATTTCATCCAGAGTTGCTAGACGAAGAAGAAATTATTACTATGGCAAAGAGTTTAAAGCGCAGAGGATACGAGCGCAAATATTACGTACAGATTTTTCAAGGGGGAGTGAAAACAATAGGAAACCTTTCATCATCAAACCATCGTATTGACTATGAAAAATTAGCCCCATATAGTACAGTACGATCTTAATATTTCTTGACCTGCATCAAAGCAATCTATTGCATAATCTTTTATAATGAGGGTATCTTTTTCTAGGGGTGTATGATGAAAAAAAGTATCATGGTAGTAATAGCCTTGTTAGGGCTAGGTTGTGTTAGTGTCATGGCAGATGAGGGGGCAGATTTATATAAAAAATGTGCAGCGTGTCACGGTGCCGCAGGTGAAAAAGCAGCATTAGGCAAAAGTAAAATCATTAAAGATATGGGAGTTTCTGGTGTGATAACAGCTCTTAAAGGATACAAAGATGGCAGTTACGGCGGAGCATCAAAAGCGATTATGAAAGGTCAAGTAGCAGCACTTACGGATGCTCAAATTACTTCTATTGCTACGTATATTGCTAAATAATTTCTACACTCAATGCCCTTCGGGGTATAGCAGACAGACAGCATAGCTAAAAAATGACCTCCTTAAATTTATTTGTTACAGATTGCTGTCTGTTTGCTATGCCTCTTTTGCTGTGCTAGGTTTTTATACTTTTACGAGGATATTTCATGATAACATTTGTAACAAAACAAAAAAGCTATTTTTTATCCCAGCCCCATTAGCCATTTTTTTTATTTTGGGTGGTTTGGGCGATCGTAGCGATGATTATTTTTATCTTGTCGCATAAAGGGAGGAGTTTCTCAAATAGTTGAAGCTCTCTATGGGATTTCACTGCTCTTCTTAGGTACACATCTTCTCGTTTTAGGCTTTCTAACCACAATATTGATTGGATTTGGAACGCGGGTAACACTAGGTCATTCGGGTCAGCCTCCCCATGCGAATGGGTGAGCGGTTGTCTTGTTTTGGTGGACACAGCTCGTCGTATTTGCCTGCTTCGCCCTTTTTATCGACAGTGCGTTTGGGAATAGTTATAGATTAATTTTTGATATAGCATCTATGGCATAGATTGTCTTGTTCGTTTTTTTGGGATGGCGGTATGGGAGAATTTTACTCTTTGGGAAGCTGATTTGACTCAAGTCAAAGCAATCTTCCGCTAAACACTCTACAATCAACCGTTTGAAACTATCTTTTATTTATAATACGGTTTTGGTGAGCGACGTGGTACTCTTTCGGTGAATTAAAAAGGAATTGCAGTGTTAATAGATAGCTATGGTAGAACGGTCGATTATTTACGGGTTTCAGTAACGGAACGATGTAATTTTCGATGTCAGTATTGTATGCCCGAAAAACCGTTTTCGTGGGTACCCAAGGAGAATCTTCTCAATTTTGAAGAGTTATTTCAATTTATAAAGGTCTCCATTGATGAAGGAGTTAAGAAGATCCGTATAACGGGCGGTGAGCCATTGTTGCGTGAAGACCTTGATAAGTTTATCAAGATGATTCATGATTACAACAGTGATATTGATTTAGCGATGACAACGAATGCCTATTTGCTCAAAGGGGCGGCGCAAAAACTCTATGATGCAGGGCTACGCCGTCTCAATGTCTCCATCGATTCTTTGATCCCTGATGTTGCGGAAAAAATTGCTAAAAAAGATGTTTTGAGTCACGTATTGGGAGGGATTGAAGAGGCGTTGCGTGTCGGATTTCGAGTCAAGGTAAACATGGTTCCGATGAAAGGGATGAATGACAACGAAATTTTGGATGTCTTAGAGTTTTGCAAAGAGCGCAAAATGTCGGTCCGTTTTATCGAATATATGGAAAATGTTCATGCGGAGGTCGATATTCGAGGGATGCAAAGCGATGAGCTTCTCGAAATCATTGGGAGTCGTTATCTCTATCATGACGAAGGGTTTGACGGTCATTCCCCATCGCACTATTATCGTCTTGACGATGGGTATGAGTTTGGGATTATCGAACCCCATAAAGATGATTTTTGTGCCAAATGCAACCGTATCCGTCTCACGGCGGAGGGGAATTTAATTCCCTGTCTCTATTTCGATGAGGCGATGTCGATTCGTGATGCGGTACGGCGTGGCGATATAAAAGAGGCCGCCTTAGTTCTCAAAGAGGTTATCCGTACCAAGCCTGAAAAAAACCGTTGGTCTGATCCTGACGGTGAGCTCTCTAAACGGGCATTTTATGAAACAGGAGGGTGAAGCATGCTCTATTTAGTAGAACATTTTTACTCTATCCAAGGGGAAGGGAAATATACAGGTGTCCCCTCCCTATTTTTTCGTTTTGGTGGTTGTAACCTCAAATGTGAGGGGTTTGGCTGTATCGAAAAAACACCCAATGGGGAAGAGATACTCGGATGCGATACGGTCTATGCCGTTGATCGCAAAGGGTTTGGCGATTTGTGGATGGAGATTGAAGAGCTTCAAAGTCTTATTTGGATTATGAACGGCTATCGTCTCCCTCCCCATGTCGATGTTGTCCTTACGGGGGGCGAACCTCTTATCTATGCAAATGAGCCGATATTTGTTGAGTTTATCGAGCATCTGATTTCCAGCGGACATCGGGTGACGTTTGAGACGAATGGGACAATTGCCCCTGATTTTAAGCAGTACCCTTTTTACGCGCAAGCGACGTATGCGTTATCGGTCAAACTTTCCAATAGTGGTGAGCCTGAGAATCGACGACTAAAGGCTGATATGTATAGTACAATTATCGCCCACGCCAAAGAGAGTTTTTTTAAATTCACGGTGGATGAACCTTCATTGGTCAGCCATATTGAGTCAGAAATTGATACGATTATTGCACCGCATCCGTATACCTCTGTTTATTGTATGCCTCTAGGAGGTGACAAAGCGCACATCGAAGCCAATTGTGAAGCAGTTATCGAGTTTTGTAAACGGAGGGGGTTTATCTATTCAGACCGATTGCATATTCGGATTTGGGATCAAAACAAAGGCGTATAAATTGCATAGTCCTAAAAAAGGGCTAAACTCCCATGAAATAGGCATTTGTAAGGCTTATTAAATTTTAAGAAATCATCGTTTTGAAGTCATTTGAACTCATTTTTGCCCATCTGAAGTGGGGAAAAAGTGGGAAAAAACTAAAAACGTCCTGATAATTAGAAGTCAAAGATATCATAAATATTTATGATATAGTAGAAATAATGATTAATGTGTTCCAAAAAAACAAAATATTTATTACAATTAAATCAACTTGTATTAACAGTTTAGGTAGAATAGGCATAAATAAAAGTTTTGTATAAAAATAAACTTAATAAGATTGAAATGGAGTATGTGAATGAATATAAATATATTGCATTTTTCAGATTTGCATTTTGATGATAAAAATAAATCCAGTATCTTAAATTTACGTAACAAGATGATTAATAGCTTAAAAAAAGAAAGTCAAATTGATATTGTAATTTTTTCTGGTGATTTGACAAACAGACCTTCATATCAAGAGTTTAAAAATGCATATAGTGAATTTATATCGCCAGTATTAATAGCATTAAATTTAACTGTTGATGATTGTTTTTTTACTCCTGGTAATCATGATGTCGAGTATTCAAGACGAAATAAGCTAACTTTTTCTGGATTGAAAGATTATGTCATAAAGCAAAATGATAAATCAACTATCTCATCTTTAATTTCTGGAGAAACAGTTTTAGATGAATTTTCAAGTTACAAAGAGTTTATAGATTCCCTAAGTCAAAAAACAGCTATCAAAAAGCATAGTCTATACACGATATATAAAAAAACTATTAATTCAATAACCTTTGGCAATATTGCACTTAATTCAAGTTTGTTTAGTGAAAAAAGTAGTGCAGATCATGGAAACCTATGGATTATTACCGATTTATTAATTGAGCTTTCGAAAGAATTAGATGATTGCAACATCAAGACATTAAATATACATCACTCACTAAGCTGGTATTCAAATCAAAGAGAAATTAAAAAAGTTCTATTAGATAAATTTAACATTGTATTTTATGGTCATGAACATGAACATGATGGTGATTATTTAATGGATTTGCATAATAGAGATATTTTAAGTTTACATGCATCATCAATTTATCATCAAACAAATGAAAGAAATGGATACTGTATATATTCATATAATATAGATACTAACGAATTAAAAATAAGTAAAAGTGAATACAATAAAAGACAATCTATTTTTGAATCATTTCAAGAAAGTAGCATACCTAATATTGATTTGTTAAAAAAAGCATCGAAAGCAATTAGAAATCAGCATATTTGTTCGGAAATATACCCGAAACTCAAAGAAGTAATCAATAAATATCTAGCAATCAATTTAACATCTGAAATGGATAAAAAGGATATTGAATCAATTTATGTAAACCCTTATATTACATATGCAAATAACGAAGATGAAAAACTTGCTGAGATAGAAAATGATGATATAGCTGAAGCATTGAGTTTACAACAAATTATTGAACTAAATAAAAACATCCTTTTAGAAGGAAAGAGTGAAAGCGGTAAAACATCTGTTTTAAATATGCTGAATTTAACCTTCTTGAAGCATTATTCTGAGCAAATACCAATATATATTTCAGGTGCAGAGTTATCTAATCAATCAAGCATTCGTATTTTTACAGCAAAAATTAATGACTATCTTGATAAATTTTATGGTAATTACAAACTCGATATTCAATCTATGATTGAACAAAAAAGATTTATTTTTTTAATTGATGATATCCAATGCATTAACGATGAATTTGTGAATGAAATAGTTAATTTGGGCAATATAATAATAGCAACATTGACTACAAAAGAGTATGCTGAAGTTGAAGAAAAAATTTTACATTTTAACAAAAAAAGTAATTCATATGAAATATTTGATAAGTTGGAAATAAAACCTTTAAGAAATCGTGAGAGTAAAGCTCTTACAGTTAATATTGTTCCATCACACCTTGCAACAAAAATTTCAAATAGTGTCTCAAAAACAATTAGTAAATTACGGCTACCATCTAATCCATTCATAACAACTTTGTTGATCTGGATGCATATGGAGAAAATAGAAATTAGAGATAATGAGCCGCAAATTATTGATGTCTTTTTAGATTATCTTTTAGAAAAGTCAGATTTATCTAAAAGATTTAAAGGGAAATTTGATTTTTCTGATAAAAAAAATTTACTATGTATTATTGCACACAAATTTTTCACTGAAAAAAGTTTAGCAATAAAAGAAGATAAAATATTAGAATCCATTATAGAATATGCAAAAGATTATTTTGCTTTTCCTATTGAGTCCAAAGATATTTTAGAATATTTTTATACAAGAAGAATATTGCTAAAGAGTAATGGATTTGTACAGTTTTCATATAGGGTTTTTTATTATTATTTTATTGCATCACATATGATGAATAATAAAGATTTTTATAATTCAATCATATCAAATAAAAATCATCTTCTAAATATGGTCGATGAATTAAGATATTACGCTTCGATTAAAAGAGACGACAAAGAAATTATAAAAGTTCTGAAAAGTTTGATAGAAACTCATCGATTCACTAAAAAAGTTAATGCTTCATTGCCAAAATTACATAATGATGAACTGGAAAGCAAAGAAACCCATGCTTTAACTGAACTACCCGATATGGATCATGATGAACCAAGTTTATCCCATGAAGATAAAGAACTTAATCATAAAATAGATACTATCTCTACAACTGAGAGAGAACATCAAGTTGAAAAATATAATAGCAACAAATCATTAACTATTAATCCTGAATTACGATATCGGGAAGAATATTTTATTCTTAACATGGTTTTATCTGAATTTATAAAAAATATAAATTCAATTAAAGTGAATGAACAACAAGAAAATTTATCTTATTCAGTTTCAAATTATATTAATATCATTCGATATTGGGAAAATATTTTATCAAATCAACATGCAACCTATATGTTTATGTCCTCTAATTTTCAAAATGATTTTTCTGAAATGGACGAAAAAGAACTTGAGTCACTTAAAAAATTCATTCTATCGCATGTATTGAATATGATAACTCACGTTGCTAGCACAACTTTAAGTACACCAAAAATGACCAAGTTGTATAATATAGCATTAGATGATAGCAAGGATGAATATAATAGTTTTTTATATTTAATGCTTAAATTGGATTCTGATGATGAAAATACAATAATCGAACGAATAGAAACGTTTATTTCTAAAACAAAAAATAATAATTTATTTAGGATTTTATTCTTAAAGTTATTAATTGCTTATGTTAGTAAAGACTATCTTAGTAATACAAAAAAATCAATAAAGAAAATATTAATGCAACTAATTATAAAAATAAATAATATTCAACTTGATAATATCGGTGTTAAAATGAGCCAATTAAATGAAACACTTGATGAAAAAATCAAAATAGCAAAAATAATTTCTTAATATTCTAGGAGTCTGTCGGTTTCCCAAAGTAAAAAATTTTCAAGAAGAGTTGAAGGGGCTTAAAAAAATAATTGATTAAGTGGCGAATTTTCAAGTAAATTATCACTTAAATTTATATTGCATCTACAATATTAACCGATTTCATCCTCTTATCGTGTGTAATCTCTCTAGATTATAGGCTATACAGATTAAATTCCATTCAGCTTTTACTTTTTCAAAGCCTCTAAGCATGAACTGTCTAATCTTCGTTTTGTCTTATTTGTTTACGCATATGTACATTATTTTTTAAATTTTTTTAATACTGATTGATTATACGTGTTAGTGCATTAAAAAAATATTAGTGTGAAATGATATTGATATATCATTAGCTTTACGTAGTTCAAGTATTGTGACAGATGAATCAATGTCAAAGGAAGAAGCTATTAAACTATTGTTTTTAATATCCCCATTTATATCGATATGCGGATATTCATATATTGGATTTGCCCATTCAAGCTATAAAAGTTGTCAAAAAAGGGGCAAAACAATATAACAATATATCATAAAGCTCACAAAATAGGTGCTTTATGACAAATATACGTATTTGGGTGTATGAATACCATGATTTGTGCCCAAATACGGGCGTTAAAAAAGTGGGAAAAACCAATAATTACTTTTTTAAAAGCCCTAAAAATAGGGATTTTAAGGGTGAAATGCCTATTAGGGATCAAAATCATGGGGTGTGATTTCCCCATTTTTTAATTCACATCAATAATTTTTTTCTGATTTTTTCGATACCCAGTGCGATGATGATAAGAAAAATAAGAGCGATAAAAAGTGGTTCGAGTAGATAGAAGTTGAGATGTCCCTGTGTGATAATCAAAAAATTAGCCCCTGCAGGGGGGTGAATGGTTTTTGTCCAATGCATCAGCATAATCGTTACTCCCAACCCTCCTCCAATGGCAAACCAATCATTGTGGCTATAGAACAGTATGAGAGATCCTATCACCATTGAAATCAGATAGCCGCCAAATATATTCAACGGTTTGGAGAAGGGGCTATTTGGCACGCTGAACAACAATACGGCCGTTGCCCCAAAAGGGGCGATGATCATCATCGTATCGGCTTGTTGTGCGATTAATCCGATCAAAGAGAGACCTATAAAAGCCCCAACTCCTGCGAGAATACTCTCAAAGAGATGGGAATACTTCCGATTAGGCGTTTTGTGCATACAGTTCTTGTTCGCGCTGCATTAAGATGTTAGCGAGAAAGGTATACGCTTCTATCCATGCATTTTTACGCTTCTCGGTAAATGCGTCGCCCAATACATCGCCCATTGCCGTGATAAGTGCATCGGCAACCATTGGATAATGAACGGGTTTGACTTGGGTTGTTACGTGTGACTGTGCCATTTTTTCAACAGCAGCTCCCAGTACGCCGAGATTATCGATGTTCCCTGCAAATGCTGCGATCGCACCTGCGAGTTTTTTATGCTGATTTTTATCGGCATTGTCGAAAAGAGGTTTAGTTTCCGGATATTTAGAAAATAAAATTTCATACATACGTGTCGTAACGTTTTCTGACTCTTGATTGATTAAAGGGATAGTTTCTTTAACAGCTGTAATTGTTTCTTGTGATAAGCTCATAGGGGATCCTGATTTAAAATTTAGAGAATTGTAGTATTACTACCTTTATGTAGTATATTATTTGCGGGTTATGCTTTTCTTCTCATAATTAAACAAGGAAGGAGCTATATACTCTAAGTTCTATAAAAAAAATAGTAATAGACTGACATAAGTAACATTGCAATACAATAATATTTTTAAGGGTAGGAGACTTTATGCACTTTTCCAAAACTGCCGAATACACGATTCGGGTTTTATCCTATTTACATCGTCATAATAAAACGTCTCATTCGGTAAATGTTTTGCATCAAGAACTTGATCTTCCTTATAAATATCTCACCAAACTGATGACTGAATTAGCTAAAAAAGGGTTGGTACATGCTTCCAGAGGGCGCGAGGGAGGATTGAGTTTAGCGAGGGATGCCAATAGCATTTATCTATGCGATATCCTCGAAGCCATTGGGGAATCACCTGAGTACGATCGATGTATTCTTGGGTTTGATAAATGCGATGCACTCAATCCATGTGCTTTACACGATCAGTGGGTTCAGCCCAAAGAGATGATTGAAACGATGCTGACAACGACAACCTTGGCCTCTCTTATTCTCAATAAAGAGACCAAGTTATAATACGAATTGACAACCTAAAGCATATTCTATACAATGTGAGACGAAATGACGGAGAAAATAAAATGATTATTCGAAAACTTTTTAAATTTGAAAACGCCCACATTGTCCGTGGCTGTTCAACCCAGCGGTGCCGTGCGTCGCTTCATGGACACTCATACAAAGTCGAAGTTTTGTTTGAATCCCAATATCTCGACCACGGTCAGATGGTCTACGATTTTGGATTGATGAAACAGGGGATGAAAGAGCTTATCGACAGTTTCGATCATGCGATTGCCCTTTGGGATGGAGATGATAGTGAGTATATTGCCGATATGAAAAAACACTCCCAACGGTGGGTACAACTTCCTATCTCCCCCTCAGCAGAACAATTTAGCCGTGTCATCTTTGTAATGATTGATACCCTTTTGGGATGTACCAAAAGTATCAACGGTGAACGAGGGGTAAAACTTCACAGCATCATCGTACATGAAACCGATACGGGATATGCCCAAGCGTTCGCTGAAGATGCCTATTCCGAGATTATGGGACGCATTGAATTGGATAAAATCCTCTTTAGTGACGAGGTGCGTAGTAGTTGGAATGATCCGAAACTTTGGGAAAAAGTCAAAAAAGGGGAGATGTTTGTGAATCCTAGGACGGTGTAAAAGGAGATGAATTGCGTATAATCATCACAGGTGCCAGTAGCGGATTGGGTGAAGCGTTGGCATTGCACTATGCACGCGAAAAAAATGATCTTGTTCTTATTGCCCGTCGGGAAAAGAAGCTGCAAAAAGTGGCTGAGGAGTGCTTGGCACTGGGGGCAACGGTTGAAATCATTATTGCCGATGTGAATGATTTTACCCTTATGAACAGCATTGGAGAGCGGCTCGCGAGTGAGAAAGTTGACCGTATCATTCTCAATGCAGGGGTTTCTGTCGGTCATTCGGGCGGTGTTACCCCTTTTGACGATTTTCATCGATTGTTTCAAACCAATTTTTTGAGTCTTCACGCACTTTTGGAGCCGATTATCCCCAAACTCATAGAGCAAAAATCGGGAGAGATCGTTTTTATCTCCTCTCTCGCCTCATTATTATCTATGCCCACATCGATTGCCTACAGCAGTTCCAAACGGGCACTCAACGCCTACGCAGAGGGATTGCGGTATCAACTAAAACCGTACGGTGTCGATGTGATGACAATTTTACCGGGGTTTATCGATTCGGAAATGACCCAAAAAAATAATTTTACGATGCCTTTTTTCTTGAGTACAGAGCAAGGAGTCAAAAGAATTACCAACGCCATCGCAAAGAAAAAACACTTTTATCCGTTTCCGTTGAGATTTTACTTAATGATTCGGTTTATACAGCTTCTTCCACACCCCTTAAGAGACAAAATAATATACTTCACTAATTTTAAAAAGGGTAGTTAACCCCAAGGATATTTTATGATCATCGACAGCGTTTGTACTTATTGTGGCGTGGGGTGTGATATTGCCGCCGAAGTCGAAGACAACAAGATCCAAAAGATTTTTGCCAAAGAAGAAGGTGTTGTCTCACAAGGAAAACTCTGCATTAAAGGGAAACAAGGGTGGGATTTTGTAACCCATCCCAAGCGGTTACGCAATGCACGTGTCCGTAAATCATTTCTTAGTGCCAATGCTGCTTTATTCGCCGATTTAGATATGGATTATCTCGAACCCGTTGATCACGATTTTTATGAGATTAGTTATGAGAGTGCATACGAACTTGCCGCGAGAAAACTCAAATCTATCACTGATACTCACGGTTCACACAGTTTTGCCTCCATTGGCGGAGCACGTACAAGTTGTGAGAGCTCGTATTTGTTTCAACATTTCACCCGTAATGTTGTCGGTTCTCCTCACGTTGACAACTGTGCCCGTGTGTGTCACTCCCCCTCACTAAAGGGGATGCGAACAACGATTGGTGAGGGGGCAGCTACCAACCCCTTCGATGATATTTATGAGACTGAATTTATGATCGTTATGGGCTCTAATACGACGGAGGGGCACCCTATCGTTGCTAACCGTATGCTTGATGTCATTAAAAAAGGGGTAGAACTCGCCATCCTCGATGTGCGTCGGATTCAGCTCTCGAAATCGGCTACGCATCATCTCAGTATCCCCTACGAAGCCAATCTTATGCTGCTCAACATGATGGCGTACGTCATTATCACTGAGAATTTGGTCAACGTTGATTTTATCGCTACACGTACCAAAGGGTATGAAGAGTACAAAAACTCGATTCTCAATGACCCTTACGCAAATCCTGACTATCTTCTTCAAATACCGGGATATGAGTCCCTTAGTGATGAAATTCGTATTGTGGCACGCAAATACGCGACCCGTAAAAGTCTCTTTTTCTGGGGGCTTGGGATTACCGAACATCTGGATGGTTCGTATGCCGTGATGGCGATTACCCATTTGGCTCTCATTACAGGGAATATCGGCAAACGGGGGGCTGGATTGATGCCGCTTCGGGGTCAAAATAACGTTCAAGGGACGTGTGATGTTGGGATGCTTCCGTACTACGCCCCCGATTATCAACCGCCCAAAGAGATAGGGATGATGACCCCTGATTTAATTAATGCAATGGTCGATGGGAAAATCAAAGCACTGTTTAACATCGGTGAAGACATCGCCCATATCCATCCCAATCAAAACAAAATCCATACGGCATTAAAAAATCTTGATTTATTGATTGTCAATGAGCTGTTTGATAATGAGATTACGAAATTTGCCGACATTATTTTCGGGGTCAAAAGCGCTTATGAAAAGACGGGGGTCTATGTTAATGCGGAGAGACGGCTTCACCTCTCTCAACCGCTTATTACGGTAACAATGCCCGATGATTGGGAAGTGATTGCGGAGATTTCCAAACGTTACGGTACCGACTTTGGTTTTAAAAACTCTCACGATGTTTGGGAAGCGGTGAGGATCGATGCTCCTAATCGTTTCGGCGGTGCAAGCTATGAAAAACTTGAAGCCAATCGTTTGCGCGGATTACAATGGCCGGTTCAAGAAGAAGACACCCCTGTATTGCATCTTCATGACTTCAGAACCAAAGACGGTATCGCTTCGTTTCATTACCGACAATATGAACCGCGCGGTCAAGTAGAGGAGCTTTTACGCGCCCCTACGCACGAGGGATATTACCTCACGACAGGACGGATATTAGTCCACTACAACAACGCAGCTCAAACGAATAGTTGCGAAAAACTGAGCCGCAGTCATACGGAGGATACATTGCTGGTCAGCGTCGAGGATGAGGAATTCTTCGAGTACAAAGATTTCGTCGTCCTTAAAAGCCAATACGGTCAAAGTGCCCCTTTGCGTGTCAAAGTAAGCAGCACCGTGAAAAAAGGGACCATCTTTACGACGTTTCACCATGCCAAAAGCCGTATCAACTTTTTGTTCGGTGATGAGCATGATGAGCTGATAAAAACAGCCCGTTTCAAATCGATCAAAGTTGAGATACTCAAACCCGACTATTTGGATTGATGGGTGCATACGAAAGCCAAAGGGGATATTGCGGAAGAGCGTGGATGTGAGTATCTGTACTCACGCGGTTATAAAATCATCGACCGAAATGTTTATAACCGCTTTGGTGAAATTGATATTATCGCCCTAAAAGATAACGTACTTCATTTCGTCGAAGTAAAAAGTGCTATGAGTTATGAGCAAGCGGTAAATAATATTACCCGTTCGAAACTCCAAAAATTAAACCGCGCCATCCAAACCTACCTCCAACAAAAAAAGTTTTCATTGGATTATTGTATTGACGCATTAATTGTGGTAGAAGATGAGATAGAGTGGATAGAGAACATCACGCTTTAATCAATGTTAAATAGCATCTACGCTAGAATCACCTAATTTTTATTTTGGAGATCTTCCCATGAACGAAGCCAAAACTATTTGGATGAACGGCAATTTAGTACCTTGGAATGACGCAAAGATTCACGTCCTTTCTCACACACTCCACTATGGTAACGGTGCTATTGAGGGAACAAAAGTCTATAAGACCCCCAAAGGGTATGCAATTTTTCGTCTCAACGACCATACAAAACGTTTGATCGAATCGGCAAAAATGACCTTGATTACCGTTCCTTATACGATTGAAGAACTCAATCAAGCGCAAATTGATCTCATTAAATCCAACGATTTTACGGGTGAGAATGTCTATCTTCGCCCTATTGTTTATCTTGGATACGGTGTAATGGGTATTTATCACAAAGAAGCTCCCGTTGAAGTCTCTATCGCTGCATGGGAATGGGGCGCTTATTTGGGTGAAGAGGGGATGAAACGTGGTATTCGTCTCAAAATATCCTCTTTCAGCCGTCCTAACAATAAATCTAATATGGGTAAAGCCAAAGCAGTCGGGAACTATCTCAACTCTCAAATGGCAAAATTTGAAGCAGTTGAAGCAGGATACGATGAAGCACTTCTTTTGGATGATGAGGGCTATGTTGCCGAAGCGAGCGGAGCCTCATTCTTCATGGTAAAAGACGGTGAGCTTATCACCCCTCCAAATGATAATTCACTCGCTTCAATCACTCAAAAAACGGTTATTGAAATGGCAGAAAAAATGGGGATGAAAGTAATGCGTCGCCGTATTACCCGTGAAGAAATTTATACCGCTGACGAAGCATTTCTCACAGGAACGGCAGCAGAGCTCACCCCTGTTCGCGAAGTAGATGCACGCGTTTTAGGGGCAGGCGGACGTGGTCCCATTACTGAAAAATTACAAAGCAGTTATTTCGACATCGTATACGGACGAAATCCCGATTACGATCACTACTTAACTTACATCAATTAAGGGCTCATTTTATGGCAAGCGATATGAACGATTATTTTAACAAAAAAAAGAGTGAAGAGAAAAAGAGTGGTGGAGGTGGTGCAAATGCCCCCAAGCCTCCAAAATTCGATTTTAATATGAACCCTCAAAAAACAGGACTATTTTGGCTTATTGGAGGGTTTATTTTACTTCTTATTTTGGCAAAACCGTTTATTATCATTAATGAAGGGGAGCGCGGTATCCTCTCCACTAACGGTAAATACAGTGATGAATCACTCATGCCAGGATTGCACTTTCTACTCCCTATTATTCAACAAATTTACGTAGTCGATACCAAAGTACGTATCATCAACTATGCCGATAAAGTCGATCGTGCTTCCACCGCAGGTGATGGGATACTCCTCAAACCGGCTATTACGGTTTTGGATAAACGCGGTCTCCCCGTTACGATTGATATGACGGTTCAGTATCGTCTCAACGCACAGCTTGCAGCAAAAACAATCTCCAACTGGGGCTTTAGCTGGGAAGATAAAATCATCGATCCTGTTGCTCGCGATGTGGTTCGTAACGTTATTGGTCAATACGATGCGGAAACCCTCCCTATTATGCGCAATGCTATCGCTTCGAAAATCGAAGCAGGAATACGGGCAAACGTAAATCGTCAAAAAAACGGTCCTGCTGATCTTGAATCGATTCAGTTACGCGAAATTGGACTCCCTCAAAAAGTAAAAGATCAAATTGAGCGGGTTCAAGTCGCCAAACAAGAGGTTGAAAAAGCACAGCAAGATGTAGAGCGTGCCAAACAAGAGGCGTTCAAAAAAGAAACTGAAGCGCAGGGGACAGCAAATGCCCTCACCATCGAAGCACGAGCTCAAGCACAAGCCAATAATCTTGTCGCCCAATCCCTCACCCCCGGATTGCTCAAGCTAGAGCAAATCAAAGTGCAAGGGAAATTTAATGATGCTCTCAAAGAGAATAAAGATGCAAAAATTTTCCTAACTCCGGGAGGTTCAACTCCTAATATTTGGTTGGATACCAAAAGCGGTGATAATCAGAAAATCACCTCTACAGGTAAGTAATCCATGAATATCGATCAAATAAACTGGCAAAAGTCCGAACTACTTCCCGTTATCGTCCAAGACTCTACAACATTAGAGGTCTTGATGATGGCGTATATGAACCGTGAATCATTAGAGCTCTCCCTCTCTACGAAAGTAGCTCACTATTTTTCGCGCTCCAAACAGCGATTATGGAAAAAAGGGGAATCGAGCGGACATCTTCAGCATATTGAGCGCTTCTTGCTGGATTGCGATAACGACACACTCCTGCTTATGGTACGTCAAGAGGGTGTTGCGTGCCATACAGGTCGGAAGTCGTGCTTCTTTACCGATATTGAATCGGGGGAAACGATCAGTGAACCGCAAATCGACACCGTTGCTACGTATGGGATTATTGATGATCTCTATCACACGATATTGGAACGCAAAAACAGTGACCCCAATACCTCTTGGACAGCCAAACTGCTCTCCAAAGGGGATAACGCTATCCTCAAAAAAGTGGTGGAAGAGGCAGGTGAGTTTGCATTTGCCGTCAAAGATGACAATGAAGATGAAATTATTTACGAATGTGCCGATTTGGTCTATCATGTCTTAGTTGCATTGGGACACAAAAACATTTCGCCCGATCGTATCAAACAAGAGCTTGCCAGACGAGTAGGAGTGAGTGGAATCGCGGAGAAGAATTCTAGGACAAAATGAAAAATAAAATACTCCATTTTATCAACACCCTCTCCCTTTATGACTATCTCCTCTTCGGGGGGATTCTCTTTTTTTTCTTACTATTTCTCATTTTAGCGATTTTATTTCATCGAAAACTTGGTGTTGCGGTTACCCTCATCGTAACGGCCTTTATCCTCCTTATCAGTGCACCTCTTGCCTATATAGGGATGCACACCTACTTTTATAAGCATGTAGTAACGCTTACCACCGTTCAAGACTTAGAGTTTACCGATGCATTACTCATTCGTGGAGATATTAACAACACCTCCAAACAAACCTTTAAAGAGTGTACCCTTATGTTTGGCATATCCAAAGTTTCCAGTATTAAGCCTCTCAATAAACTCTATCCCTATCTCCCCTTTCGCAGAGATACTCTCGTGATCTCAAAAACAATCAAACCTCATGAAGGGGAGAGCTTCAAACTCTTAGTTGAGCCATTTTCGTATCCTAAAAATTTCACTGTAATGGCATGGGGGATCTGTCGATGACTACCTATTTTACCGTTTGGCACTATATTTTTACTATTGTAATTACACTCTCTCTTATCACTGCCACACTTCTAACCCTTCTTCAAAGGAATCTTCGCTTTAAGGGATCGATTATTTTTGTCTATTTTCTAAGTGCTGCCGGATTGCTCTTCATCGCTATTTTAATGATTGATAATAGTACTAAACATCCTACTTTAATGAATATTGATCATCATCGTTTTCTCCCCAAAGAGAAGATCATTTTTACAGGGAGAATTCGAAATTCAGGCGATTACACGATAGGGGAAGTGAACGTCGAGATTAAGCTGATCAACAAAGATACAGGGGTAAGAAGCAAGAATCCTACCTATCAATCCAACGCTTTTGCAGAATTACTGGGAGATAAAGGGCTTGAAAAAAAGCCCTCATTTACGATTCACACCGAAGTAGTCGCAACCAATCTTAAACCAGGGCAAATCAAAAAGTTTTGGATTGCTATGCCCTATCCCCCCTATTTCAAAGGGCATAGTGAAGATGTCAAGGTCTATGGACGCTAATACTTCAGCCCCACACTTTTAAGGGCATTGTTGATCGCACGGATTTGACTATTTTTATCACGACACCACTGGGGAGCAATAAGGGAATCATCATCAACCCCTGCGCTGAGACGCTGAACGCTGATATGTGCTGGCTTTAGCTTCAGCGCTTCCGTCAGCACTTCCAAATAGAGTTCTTCCCCTATTGGGTTAAACTCACCACGTCCATACTCATTTGCCAATGCGGTACGCTTCACCACATAAAGAGGGTGATATTTTAATGAATCTACCCCTAATTCATAGGCAGCTTTAGCCGTTTCGAGCATCATCTTTTTATCTTCTCCAGGGAGTCCGAAAATCAAGTGACCACATACATTTAACCCATATTCTTTGGCTTTAACAATCGCATTCTTGACACTTTGGCTATCATGTCCCCGATTGACCCTCTCGAGTGTCTCATCAAAAATCGACTGAATCCCAAACTCTATCCATACCTCTGTTCTCTTGGCAAGCTCCGCGAGATATTCAAATGCTTCCTCGCTAATGCTGTCAGAGCGGGTTCCGATACTAAGTCCCACAACATTCTCAAATGTTAACGCTTTTTCGTAGAGGGCTTTTAAGGTCGAGAGGGGGGCGTATGTGTTGGTAAAGCTTTGAAAATAGACGAGATATTTTTGAGTACCATTGTCTTTGCTCAACTTCTGTGACAGAGCGGTGAACTGCCATTCAAGCTGTTGGAGTTGTTTGTCTAAATAAGGATTTTCGAGAGAGTCAAGATTAAGAAAAAAACCCTTAAGAGGTTTTACCTTATCCAAACTGGGGCTAAAAGAGTCATTTTCACAAAAGGTACACCCCCCTTTTGCAACACTTCCGTCAATATTTGGGCAGGTGAATCCAGAGATAGAGACGGGGACTTTCGAGACTTTGCATCCAAATTTTTCACTCAGATATTGCCCGTAGGTAAAAATTTGTTCGCGCATCAAAATCGATTTAAATAATATACTTACCGGTGAAACACGCGGTACAATAAGTCTCTTCTTTACCGTTGACACTCAGTAATAGCCCATCATTACTGAGGTAACCCAACGAATCGGCTTCGATAAAGGCGCAAATTTCTGCATTGGTCATATTTGCTGCAATCAGTTTATCTTTATCTGGTGTATCTACCCCATAAAAACACGGGTCAGTGGTTGGTGGGCTCGAAATACGCATATGCACCTCAAGCGCACCCGCTTCTTTAAGCATACGGACAATTCGACGACTTGTTGTACCGCGTACAATCGAGTCATCGACAACAATTAACCGTTTACCCTTAATAAGATGCGCTATCGGAGAGAGTTTCATTTTTACTTTCAAATCGCGCATCTCTTGTGTTGGCTCGATGAATGTACGCCCGATGTAATGGTTACGCATAATCGCCATTTCAAAAGGGATTCCGCTCTCTTGTGAATAGCCTATCGCGGCAGGAACGCCACCATCAGGAACAGGAACAATCATGTCGGCCATCATAGGTTGCTCTTGCGCGAGCTTTTTACCCATTGCTTTACGCATTTCATAGACGTTTTGTCCGTAAATATTCGAATCAGGACGGGAAAAATAGACGTATTCAAAAATACAGTGCTTAGGGGTAGGCTCGAATACTTTGATCGATTGAGGGGCTTTCCCTTTTTCAAAAATCAACAGTTCCCCTGGCTGTACATCACGAATATACTCAGCACCGATAAGGTCAAAAGCACATGTCTCCGATGCAACGACATAGCCATCACCCAATCGCCCAAGGCTCAAAGGGCGGAATCCAAAACGATCCCGCATCGCGAACATTTTAGAACGGCTCAAAAAGACAAGGGAATACGCCCCCTCTATCTTTTTGACAGCATCAATAATACGATCGGTAAGGTGTTGCTGATCGCTTTTGGCGATTAGGTGAATAAGATTTTCAGTGTCCATAAAGGTTTGAAAGATCGCCCCTTTTTTGATGAGGGCATCCCGTACCTCTTTGGCATTGGTAAGATTCCCATTGTGAACAATAGCCATCTCTCCCAAATCATAGCGGGCAAATACGGGTTGGGCATCGAGAATTGAATCATCCCCTGCTGTTGAATAACGGGTGTGTCCAATTGCCATGTCTCCCTTTAGGGTTGCCAATTTTTGGTTATCAAATACTTGAGTTACTAATCCCCGATCTTTAATCGTAAAAAGCTTTTCTCCATTACTAGTACTGATGCCTGCTGCCTCTTGACCCCGATGCTGTTGCGCATGGAGCGAAAAATAGGCTAACTTGGACGCCTCAGGATGGTCAAAAATTCCAACAACTGCACATTTTTCATTCATACTACGCATTTATACTCCTAATTCCAAACAATCGCTGATATTATACAATCCGTTCTCTTTACCTACGAGCCATTTTGCCGCGCGAATCGCACCCTTAGAAAAGGTATTACGACTGGTTGCGGTGTGATGAAGCTCAACAAACTCCCCCTCGTTGTAAAAACCAACCGTGTGGCGTCCGACAATGTCTCCACCACGCAATGCCATAACAGCAATCTCATCTTTGGTTCGCTCCCCGATATTACCATCCCGTCCACTCACGCGCACGACATCCAAATCTAATTCACGCGCTACTGCCGCTGAATGAGCCAATGTCAATGCCGTACCGCTTGGGGCATCTTTTTTGTGGCGATGGTGTTGTTCAACGATCTCAATATCAAAATCTTTAAGGGTTTTTGACGCGGTGTAGACTAATTTATTTAAGAGCGCAACGCCCAGTGACATATTCGTTGCGTACAAAATCGGCATCAATTCACTCGCAGATTTGAGAAGATTCAACTGATGGGTATCCATCCCCGTCGTCCCAATCACAAGGGGACGAGGATTATTGAGTGCACACTCAAGCAATGTTTGCGTCGCTTCAGGAAGTGAAAAATCGATGATAACATCCGAGCCTTTGAGAAGCACATTCATATCGTTGGTCACAAGAATAGAGGGATCAATCGAAAAATTAAGTTCATTACGTACATACACCGCACCCAATGAAATTTCGCTCTCGTGATGCAAATCCCCAATAATCAATTTTCCGACACGTCCACCCGCACCAAACACACCTACTTTAATCATGTTAAACTCCTCACTCTCAATTGGTAACGTATTGTATCGCCTTAGACTTTAAAAGGACGAAAAAATCTCCGTTCGTGGTGAGCTTCTCGAACTATGAACATACCCTTCGACAGGCTCAAGGCGAACGGCGTCAATCAATGAAAATGTTCATCCACATACGAAATTGCCTGAAGAGCTGCTACTGCACCATCTCCTGCCGCACTTACCACTTGCTTGGGTGCTTGAATACGCATATCACCAGTAGCATAGAGTCCAGCAACCGATGTTTTCATACTCAAGTCCACAATCACTTCACCAGATGGAGTCATATCGCACAAGAAACTCCCATCTTCTTGAATAAGTACTTGGTTGTTGACATTATTTCCGATAAAGACAAATACTCCTGGAACATCTATTTGACGCGTGGAACCATCTTTAAACGCAACCCGAATTCCTGTCACACCCATCGTATCACCCAGCACCTCTTCAGGAGAAGCATTGAGGAGAAGCTCGATATTCGGGGTATTTTTGATCCGCTCAATCGTGCTTGGTGCTGAACGAAATGTATCACGACGGTGAATAAGAGTCACTTTTGAACAAATTTTTGCCAAATAAAGAGCCTCTTCGAGAGCCGTATCGCCACCCCCGATCACCACAACCTCTTTTCCTTTATAGAAAAAGCCATCGCACGTTGCGCACGTACTGACACCACGACCAAAATAGGTATCTTCACCAATAAATCCTGCCCGTTTAGGGGTCGAACCCGTCCCGACAATGACACTCTTCGCACTATCACTTTTCCCGTCTGATTTATGGATCGTAAACGTCCCATCTTCATTGCGAGATACACGCGTCACTTCCGACATCTCATGTTTGAGCCCAAAACGCTGACACTGCTCCGGCCATGGAGTCATAAAATCCATTCCGCTTAGATTATGAGCTGTTGCTCCTGGATAGTTCTCAATCTCGGAACTCATAGTGATTTGACCACCTGGCATCCCTTTTTCAAACATCACCACGTTATCTAATCCACCACGAGTCGTATAGAGACCTGCCGTCAAACCCGCAGGACCTCCTCCGATAATTGCACAATCCAACATAGTATATCTCCCATTAATGGTTAGTTTTAAATTGAAAGAATAATACTCTTTTGGTGTTAAATTCGACCACAGTTGTAGTAGATAAAAAATCGTTTTAGAAAAGTTTTAGGGTAAGGAATTTGATGTTAAAAAAGAAGCATATAGGCTTTTATATATTGCTATTTTAGATACTTAAATAATTTTTATTTAATAATATTCTGAATTGTTGCTGAAATAGGATTATAGTTCATATTCTTTTTGTAATATTTTATTTTTATAAGTTAATATTATAGCAGAGTATTACAAGTCAGGAGGATAGATTATGAAACATGTACTTATGGAATTGCCGTATGAGCAATCAGCCTTGGAGCCTTACATTTCTACCGAAACAGTCTCTTACCATTACGGTAAACACCATGCTGGATATGTCAACAAACTTAATGCCCTAATAGAGGGGACAGAATTTGTGGATAAGCCGCTGGAACATATTATCAAATACGCCTACAACGCCATTTTCAATAATGCCGCGCAGGTTTACAACCACGATTTTTACTGGAAAGGGTTACTCAACAGCCCAACAACCCCTTCAGTAGCGCTTTCAGAATTGATCGAACGTGATTTTGATTCAATGAAAGCGTTTGAAGAAGCTTTTTTAGCTGCTGCCGCAGGATTCTTCGGTTCAGGTTGGATATGGCTTGTTATTACGAAAAAAGGGAAATTGGAGATTACAATGACCAGCAATGCGGATACGCCACTGCGCCACGGCGATACACCGTTATTGACGTGCGATGTCTGGGAACATGCCTATTACATCGATTATCGAAACATACGTCCCGATTATCTTGCCAACTGGTGGAAATTGGTCAATTGGAATTTTGTTTCCGATAATTTAGCACATTTTGAAAGTGACCCTATCTCCGGCTATAATCAATCGTGCAACGACCTTAATCAAGTATGTGACTATGTCGATCAGATGCAAAAAAATGAGCAGACTCCCTCTTGAGTCTATGAGGGTATAGCAGATTTTTTTGAAACGGTGGAAGATCGAAGAGTATCAAACAAATGATAGATAAATATAGTATTACCGCGAAAAAGGATATCCCATGAACTATATAAAAAGTAAAGATTGGGAACTTCCAGAAAATTTCGTTACTGATGAAAGACTCTTTAATGAGAGAAGAAAGTTTTTAAAACTTGGAGCGGCACTGGCTGTAAGTACTGCAGGTGTGATGGACTTGGCAGCTAAAGAGTTTGTTCCATCTCCGAACTTAGAGTATCTAAAAGAGCCTAACTTACAGAAGCTCACACTAAACTCTTATGAGCAGATAAGCTCTTATAACAATTTCTATGAGTTCTCTACAAATAAAAAAGATGTTAAACCTTTAGCTCAAAACTTCAAGTCTGCACCATGGAGAATCACCATAGATGGGCTTGTAGAAAGACCTATTCAGATTGACATGGAAAAGCTTATGAAAAAGTTTCCACTAGAGGAACGTATTTATCGTTTTAGATGTGTGGAGGGTTGGTCCATGGTCGTTCCTTGGGTCGGATTTGAGTTATCGCACTTAATCAAACATGTCAAACCACTCTCTGGTGCAAAGTATGTACGTTTTGTTACACTCTACGATCCAGAACAGTTTCCAGACCAAAAACGCAGTTCATTTGTGGCGCTTGAGTACCCTTACATAGAAGCTCTGCGCATGGATGAAGCAATGAATCCACTTGCGTTTATGGCTACAGGTCTTTACGGTCACACACTGCCACCGCAAAATGGCGCACCAATTAGACTTACTCTGCCATGGAAGTATGGTTTTAAAAGTATAAAATCAATCGTAAGAATCACTTTTACTGACTCCCAACCGCTAAACACATGGCAAAAAATGGCTCCTAAAGAGTATGGTTTCTATGCGAATGTAAATCCACATGTAGATCATCCCCGTTGGTCACAAGCCAGAGAGAGAGTTCTTGGTAAGTTTTTAAAACAAAATACACTTATGTTTAACGGTTATGAAAATGACGTTGCACACATGTATAAAGGTATGGATTTAAGGAAGTTGTTTTGAATAAACAGCTGTATTTAGTATTGGTTCTGCTCTTACCTCTCGTATATTTACTGTACATGTTGTTTGTAACAGAAGTAGAAGACCCTATCAAATATATCTACAGTATAACCGGTGCTACTGCTTTGACACTGCTGTATCTAACAACATCTATCTCGATGTTAAAAAGAGCTGTCAACTTTATTAAGTATCGTCGTACGGTTGGTTGGTTTAGCTTTTTTTACGCTTGTTTACATATGCTTAATTTTGTCATTTTAGATATGGAGTTAGATTTAGCATTGGCGATTGAGGAGACACTTGAAAAACCATTTATCTATCTTGGGAATATCGCATTTTTGATATTACTTTTTATGGCAATAACATCACAAAAATCACTATTCTCAAAATTTTACAAATACCATAAAGTCATATATGTAGCTATTTTGCTGACAAGTATACACTTTGTGATGGCACAAAAAGCACTAAGTGTTGATCAGTGGATTTATCTTCTGATAATGGGCATAATAGTTATATTTAAATTTTTACAGCGTTCAAAGATATTAAATATCTAAGCAGGGAGTTAGAAACAATGCTAATTAAAATTTGTAAAAACTACTCTAAAAAAAATAAATTTGAAAAAAAACTCTCTTCATTTTTTCCTGATGCTGAGATTAAAATTAAATCGTGCATCAGTATGTGCACGTATTGTAAGAAACAGCCAACAGCTAATGTAGATGGCAAAAAAATCAAAAAGAAAAGTATTAAAAAATTCATAAAAGCACTTAAAGAGAATTAAAAAAAAAGGCTCCATTATGAAAGATATACTCAAAATTGAAAATGCACTTTGGGGTTTATTTATCTCCGATGCTATTTGTATGCCTGCACATTGGTACTATAAACTGGAATATTTGAAAAAAGATTTTGGAGAGATTAAAGGCTACAATGATGCCACGCATCCACATCCAGAGTCTTTTATGGTAGGTAACCAATACTTTCCAGACATAGACACTGCCAACAAACTTGGTCGTCGTTATGATATTTTACACCGACATATCCGCTTTTACAACACTCCATACAATCACTTAAGCATAAGTGCAAAAGTACACGCAGGAGAGCATGGAAATGCAATGCCAGAACTCGAGGAGCGATACCATTATCATCACGGATTAAAGGCCGGAGAAAATACACTTGGAGCAAATCTTGTAAGAGTTTTAATGCGCTCCATCATTAAAAATGGCGGCTATGAACAAAAGGTATTTTTAGAAGATTTCATAACGTATATGACGTGTGAAGATACAAACAATGACCCCTATTTAGAGATTTATATTCGTGATTGGTTTGAGAACTACTCCAAAGGAATAGCTCCTGAGTTATGTGCAAATTCGCAAAGAGAGAGATGGTCTATAGGCTCGCATGGCGGAATCATCCGTCCACTTCTCTTATCTCTAACTACAAAGAGTTCTTATGAAGGTCTTGGTGTTGCTATAAGCCATCAAGAGCTTACTCACCGTTCACAAAATATATCCTCATCACTCGGAGTTCTGGTTCCATTTTTAAATGAGCTGTTATCTAGGAATGAACCACTCAAGCTACTTAAAGAATTTGCAAAAAAAATCCCTCTCATAAAAATACATGGCGAAGAACTCTCAAAAATTTACCACGATTTTCAAGGACCTGGAAATATTCCAAAAGAGCAAATGTGGAAAATTCATACAGAGTATTCAGATGAGTTCTTAAATGAAATACTTCCAAACGCTACAGATGAAAATATGATTACTAAACGCTTTGCAACTTCTTGTTATCCAGAACAAGGTGTACCACTCATATTTTACTTTTTACATAAAAACCATTTTGATTTTACATCTTCACTTTTTGACAATGCAAATGCAGGAGGTGACAATGTACACAGAGGGATGATTTTAGGTTTATTATCCGGTGCGTCATCAAAGCAAATTCCAGAGTCGCTAAAAACAGGACTTATAGAATACAAGGCTATCAAAGATGAGATAGAGAGCTTTATAAGGTTTTGTAAATAGTCACTCAAAATTAATCTCATATTTTGTCCCATATCCGATAAGCACTTTCTCAACATAATTATGTTACTTTTGCTCAAACTTTAGGTTGAAAAAGTTCATTTTTTTTGTAGAATTTTTTGTATCTAAACCCTTCTGTATAGGGTTTGCGCGGGGTGGTATTTTAGCAGAACCGAGTGAGATAGGAGGCTATAACAGGACACACAAATATTTTTCCATAAACTTATAGAAAATAGATTGATGAAAAAATAGTTAATGAATTAAAGAAGAAGATTATCGCAGGTAAACCCTGCAATAGTGATTATAAAAGTGAATTGATTTTATCCGCAAATGCTTGCTTAGAAGCAGCCCCTACCATTGTATCAACCATTTCACCATTTTTGAAGAAAAGGATAGTAGGGATAGAACGGATACCGTATTTAACCGCGATATCTTGCTCTTCATCTGTATTTACTTTACAGATTTTTGCTTTCCCTTCGAAATCATTTGCCAACTCCTCGATAACAGGAGCGATCATACGACATGGTCCACACCATGGAGCCCAAAAGTCTACGAGTGCAACACCCTCGTTGATTGTATCCGCAAAGTTTGATGCCGTTAATTCGATGTATTTACCCATGTTTAGCCCCTTTTGGTTTTTATAATAATGGGCAATTATAACGCCCCTTTCTTTAAAACGTCTTATTAGTAACAACTCTTGAAATTTATCAAGCTAAATTGTTACCGTTTTAATGTATTTCAAAAAAATTTATGCACAACGGGGAAAGCCAAGCTCATGCTTTAACTTGTACTCAATAATCCCGCCTAATGATATGTCCTCGTCTATATCATCGAAATGGATACCTCTTCCACCACCAATTAAGTGATAATTTAGAAGCTGTGACACATCACTTTGCTCAATACGTTTAGTATACGAATAAGGTAAACTTAGAATATCACCACTTGTTAAATAAACCAAGATTTTACTGTTTATCTCGATTTTACTGATTAAAGTATCCATCCCATCCCTCCAAAAAAAGCTGTTTGTGTTTTTCAATCATCCGTATAACTTCACGAATCTCTTTTGATGTCATGTGGTAGTTATCGGTAACCTTTAAATTCTCTAACTCTACTCTCATATACTTGTCTGATTTTTCAATATGCACATGCTTAGGCAAATGTTCATCACTAAAAAAGAAAAATCTATAGCCATTCTCTCTCAATAGTGTTGGCATATTTACTTCACCCCTTATTTTGGAAATTATAACATAACTCATACTGTGGGTATGCATTCCCACTCGGAGAGTGGGAACGAGGGAGCTTGCTGGTAATTTTCCCAGTGTGATCCGGTGTCATGTCGGGAAGAATTGGTGCTGGTGATTGCATATTTGTATCAGATTTCGACTCTTTACTTTCTTTAGATATCTCAGAGTGCGATCCAGTCGGTGCTGGATCTTTGTGGACAGAATCTTCTTGGCGAGAAGGTTGGTCGATCTTACTTGACTGAGCAGTAGGGCTAATATTTTCCATTGGCTTTGTTTTTTCTTGATATTGCTCTTGCATCCCTTTATCATCATCTTGTGTTGTCAAGTCGTCATTCTGAATTTTTTTTCTCGTTCCCACTCTCTGAGTGGGAATGCATACACATACTAACCTACCAAAACCTCTCCACTTCGATCAATCCTATCTTTCCTTCATAATCTCTCGCACTGCTGTATCGCCAATGCTTCGCTTCATCAACGTATCCCCGTTTGATCGGGTTTTGATGAATGTAGTTGATCCGCTCCACCATCATTGCATCGTTTTGTATCAGTTTTGGTGCGATCCCCTCTTGCCACAACTGATACTCTCGATCTTCTTTATGTACTTTTTTATAAAACGCAAGCTGATCAAGGATAGTGCTAACGTTTCGTTTTTTGAGGAGGTCGATAATCTGTCGGGCGGTATATTTTTTAAAATTTTCCATGCTTTTAGAAAGATCGTCGCTTTGTACTACTAAATGTAAATGATTTTCGAGAATGACATAAGCGTAGAGTTTGAGGTTGTCAGTTTTTTGAAGATATTTCAGAGAATCAAAGATAATATCAGTCGTTTCAATGCGAGTAAAAATCGGTATCCAATGTAAAACGGTACAGGTAATGAAATGAGGATAAGTCGATTCGTGTATTTTATATCTGCTTCTACCCATGAGGTATTATAGCATATTATCGTTCTCTACCCGCCTGAGTTGGCGTGGATATATTCATTGGCTATGTCTATGCATTCCCACTCGGAGAGTGGGAACGAGGGATTAGTAATAACTCTTGAAATTTATCAAGCTAAATTGTTACCGTTTACACTATCTCTTCCCCGCCATCTTAATATAAATCTGCAATATATCCAACGCAGCTGGGGTTATACCACTAATTTGAGAGGCGGCTTGCAAGGTCGGAGGATTAAACCGTCCGAGTTTATCGACAATCTCATTGGAGAGTCCCGAAACCGATTTAAAATCAAAGTTTTCAGGGATGGCGATGTGAAGCATTCGTGACATTTTTTCGATGTCTTCACTTTGTTTTTCGACATAACGGGCGTATTTGGCTTCGATCAAAATTTGCTCTTGAATATAGGGGTCAAGTTCACCGAAACTTGGGATCAGTTTTGGGAGTTTTTCCAACTCAAAACTTTTACGAGAGACAAGTTGTGTCCCCGTGATTCGGTCATTGATTCGCTCTTCATCGATAGAGTCCAAAAAGGCTAAGAACTCTTTTGTCGGGGTAAAAATTGTTGTTTCCAAAAGGGCGGTTCCCTCATTGATTTGACTTTGTTTGGTCTCGATTCGCTCCATCTCTTCATCACTAATTAGCCCCAATGCGTGACCGTATTTCCCCAAACGCAAATCCGCCGTCTCTTCCCGAAGAAGAAGGCGATATTCGGCACGAGAGGTAAACATACGGTACGGCTCTTTCGTCCCTTTGGTCACCAAATCATCGATTAAAACACCAATATAGGCTTCATCACGACGTAAAACAAGAGGCTCTTTACCACTTAGGGATAACGCGGCATTAATACCCGCCATCAACCCCTGCGCTGCTGCCTCTTCGTATCCTGTCGTCCCGTTGATCTGTCCTGCACAATAGAGATGCTTGACTTTTTTCGTCTCTAATGTGTGTTTGAGTTCCGTCGGATCGACGTAATCATACTCAATCGCATAGCCGTAACGGACAATTTTTGCATTTTCCATCCCAATCACCGAATGGATCATCGAACGCTGGACATCAGGGGGGAGAGAGGTGGACATACCGTTAATATAGCACTCGGTATTCTCCGCCGTTTGGGGTTCGATAAAGAGATGGTGGCGCTCTTTGTCACGAAAACGGTTCACTTTGTCTTCGATACTGGGGCAATAGCGTGGGCCTACCCCTTCGATTTGTCCCGTAAAGAGAGGCGCACGGTGGAAATTTCCCTCGATGAGGCTATGGGTATCTTCGTTCGTGTAGGCGATATAACACGGGAGCTGTTTCTTCTCTTGCGTAAATTTCACTCTATCGGTACGAAAACTAAACGGATTGGGGAGCGTATCACCGTCTTGAATCTCCATCACACTAAAATCAATAGAAGAGCTATCGACGCGCGGGCAGGTTCCCGTTTTTAGCCGTCCGACAGCAATCCCTGCTTCACGCAACGAATCGGTCAAACCTTTAGCCGCAAACTCACCGAAACGTCCCGCTTCTTGGCGGATTTCTCCAATATGAATCATCCCGTTTAGAAACGTTCCTGTCGTTAAAATAACACGCTGTGCGCGATACTCGTTGAGCAAATGGGTTTGTACCCCAACCACCATATTCTCTTCAATAATCAATGACGTAACGGTCTCTTGAACAAGAGACATATTGGGAGTGGTCAAAATGGTGTTACGGGCAATCATGCGGTAACGATCCATATCAATTTGCGCACGGCTTCCCCGCACGGCTGGCCCTTTGGTGATATTGAGAATCCGAAATTGAATTCCTGCTTCATCGGTGAGCAGTCCCATTTCACCGCCGAGGGCATCGAGTTCACGAACCAAATGCCCTTTTGCTAAACCGCCGACAGCAGGATTACAGCTTGTCGCCCCCACTTGCTCGGCTAACATCGAGACCATCAAGGTATTGTGTCCCATACGGGCAGAGGCGAGTGCGGCTTCGATTCCTGCGTGTCCGCCACCGACTACGATAACATCATATTCCATAGTGTGCTTCTTTTATGTAAATTATTAACGCAATTATAACGAGGGTTATTGAAACTTATAAAAAGACAAAGCAAAAGTGTCTTACAATTAAGAAAAATCTTTGAAGAACTTTTCAATGTGTTAGATGGAAAACCCTTTTTGCCTCCATTGGCAAGCGGGCACTGAATGGTTACAAAGTGTCATTGAGGTATTTGAGTCAATTAATTTCAATGCGTGCTCACGAGGTTTATAAATGCATAAAGTAAACATTACAGTTGATAAAAACAAAGAGTTACAACGGATGAAGACTTTCGCATTGGCGGTGCTTGCAGTCGCTTTTGCAGGTTATGTGATGGGGATATACTTCCATATCGGAGTCCTAAAAGCATTTAGCGAAGCGGCAATGGTCGGGGGGCTAGCCGACTGGTTCGCAGTAGTAGCACTCTTTCGTCGTCCCATGGGTCTACCTATCCCACATACAGCATTGATTTCCAATAATAAAGACAGCATCGGAGAAAACCTCGGTCAATTCGTCGCCGGAGAATTTTTAACACGGGAGAGACTGGAACCGAAAATTAACGAATTTGATTTTGCTGAAAAAGCATCGCATTGGTTAGCCGAAAAATCAAATGCTCTCAAAATATCCGATCTCATCGTCAAAGACGTGATCCCCGGAATTCTAAACGTTGTCAATGACGACGATGTCAAACGATTTATCCACGAACAGTTCAAAAACAAACTCGAATCGATCAATTTCGGTAAATTACTCGGTGCAGGATTGGATACCCTCACCAAAGATGGACGCCATCAGGAGTTATTCACAACCATACTCGAAAAACTGCACGCTGAATTTCATGCTTACGCAAATCATATTCACACACAAGTATCCGAAGAAACCCCTATTTGGACGTTTGGTTTAGCGGATAAAAAAATCGCAAACGGAATCATCGACGGAATCGATGCCTTTTTACGTGATGCAAAACGCCCCTCCAGTGACGTTCGGAAAAAAGTGAATCTCTACATCGTAGATATGATAGAAAAACTCAAAACATCGCCGGAAATGCAAAACAATAGCAATGATTTCATCTACAAGCTCTCCCATAATCACGAGGTAAACGAATATATTAATGGTATTTGGAATGAAATAAAAACATGGATTCTTAACGATTTGTCTCGAAAAGAAGAGTCAAAAATAAAAAATGGTTTAGCTAATATATTCCAAGATTTTGGTAGCAAACTCAAGCAAGACGAACCGCTAAAAAATAAAATAAACGGATTTCTAAAAACGATCATCGTCGAAAAATTGATTGAATACAAGGGTGTTATCAGTCATTTTATAGCATCGACCGTCAAAAGCTGGGATGGCAAAGAGGTATCTGAAAAATTGGAGCTGGAAATTGGTAAAGATTTACAGTTTATCCGACTTAACGGGACGCTGGTCGGTGGATTTATCGGAATAATATTGTTTTTCTTATCGAAATTATTCTAAAAATGGATAAAAAGCCCCTTGGATTTTTGGATGAGCTTTTTTGAATGCGCCACTTATAAAAAGACAAAGCAAAAGTGTCTTACAATTAAGCAAAATCTTTAGTACTGAGATGATTAATGAACACACAACCAACCCTTGAGGAACTTCTAAAAAATTATGACCCTACTCCTCTCGAATTTGACCCTGCTGTCGATGGAGATGAAGAACACCTTATCCGTGATGATCTTTTATCGGAAAAAGAGCGTCTCAAAGATGTTATTACGAAGCTTAAAGAAAAAAATCGGGGAGATCGAAAAGTCAGGCGTTAAAGTTACGCACGTTATAATTTCCCAAAAAAGAGATATATCAAAATGCTTCAAGATGCCTACAATGCTTTTAATACAAAAGATTATTCCAAAGCGTATGAATTGTTCACTGCTTTAGCGCAACAAAATCACCCTATTGCCCTCTCCTCACTGGGATTTATGTTTCAGCAGGGGTTTGGGGTTGAGAAATCACTTGAAAATGCGTATCACCTTTATGTTCGGGCAGCCGATTTGGATGAACCGACTGCCCTTTTTAATCTCGGATTACTCTATGCCGATGGGGTGGTTGTCGGACACGATCAGTTTAAATCACATGAGTTTTTGATCCGCTCGGCTGTGTTGGAATTTCCTCAAGCCCAATACGAAGTGGCGATCAGCCTTGAAAAGGGGTTGGGATGTGTCCAAAATTTCTCCGAAGCAGCATTTTGGTACGAAGAATCGGCGAAGCGTGGACATGCAGGAGCGTTTAACAACCTCGGTGTTCTTCTCAAAGAGGGGCATGGGGTAGAACAAAATTATCCCAAAGCCTTCATCTGTTTCTCCCGCGCCGCAGCAATGAATCTTCCTGAGGGGCAATACAATCTTGGATTACTCTACGATCAAGGGCTAGGGTGTGATGCGAATCACGATGTCGCACTGGAGTGGTGTCGAAAAGCGGCGTATAACGGTCATGCGAAAGCGAAAGAGATTATCCGTTCTTTGCAAGAAGAGGGTAAAATTGTTTTTTAATAAAGGGATACAATGTTTACAGGACTAATTCGTGAGATGGGGAGTGTTAAAAGTTTTGGTGGAAATCGTTTATCGCTTAAAGTAGCGTATAAAGCAAAACTTGGAGATTCTATTGCCATCAATGGGACGTGTCTCTCGGTAGTGAGTATCGAAAGTGACGGATTCACAGTCGAACTCTCACCCGAAACCCTTAAGCATATCGCCACTGAAAAGCTCACGGGAAATGTCCACATCGAACCCGCGATGATGATGGGAGATCGTTTCGAGGGGCATATTGTCCAAGGGCATATCGACACCATCGGAACGGTCACCTCTATCACCAATAATGGCAACAGCTATGATGTGATCATCTCCATCGACCCCGAATTTATCCCCCTCATCCCCCCAAAAGGTTCCATTGCCATTGACGGGGTCAGTCTGACAGTAAATGAAGTGATGAAAGATGCGTTTCGTCTCACCATCATCCCCATTACGATGCGTGAAACCCTTTTTGGAACCTACAAAAAAGGGACGAGGGTCAATATCGAGACCGATATGTTCGCCCGTTATATGCGCCATATTCTCACAACGTCTCGTCAAAAAGATTTGAGTTGGAATGATGTAGAGCATATTAGTGCGTTGTATTAATCTACAGAGTAGTCAATCTAATTAATAATGCTTATCACTATTGACAAAGAGTCTAAAGTTAGTTAAACTTTGCGAATAATTATCAATAAGGAATATCAAATGGAAAAAGTTGACTCTTCATCGTCATTAGAAAAGAAAATAAATCGTCTTATCCGATCGGGATGTGCATGTTAGAAAAAATATTGGATAAAGTCAATGATGCTATCACGCCCACTATTGACAGCAAAGAACTCTTTAAAGAGGGAATATCCATCCGTATTCGTCACGGTAATGATGTTTATATTTTACGAATCACTAAAACTAACAAGCTGATTCTCACGAAATAAAAGACAAAAAATATGTTATACTTTTTACGCAAGCCAACGCTTTTAGCCATTAGCCAGCACATCTTGAATTCAGGAGCTGTCAATGTTAAAGCCTAACATTCTCAAACTGCTTAACGAACAAATTGCCCTTGAAGATTATTCTGCTAATCTTTATCTCGCAATGAGCTCATGGTGCGGACACCAAAAACTCAGCGGTTCTGCTAAATTTCTCGAAGCGCACAGCGACGATGAACACTCTCATATGCGTAAGCTTTTTACCTATGTCAACGAGACAGGGGCAATGGCACGTATCGGTGCATTGGGTGAGCCTCCATGCGAATTTGATTCAATCAAAGATGTATTTGAAAAAACATTTGAACATGAAAAATTCATTACATCTAAAATCAATGCTTTGGTTGAGGCGTGTTTGGCAGAAAAAGACTATTCAACGTTTAATTTTCTTCAATGGTATGTTGCAGAACAGCATGAAGAGGAACATTTATTCCGTTCTATTATGGATATGATAGAAATTATTGGACTTGATGGACGTGGACTATTTCTCATCGATAAAGAGATCGGAAAAATGTCTCAAATGGCGTAAAAGCCTTTTTCGGGGAAATAACCCCGATAAAATACTTCTAAATTTTAATCCAAGTGTTCCCGTTTGAAATATTCACGTCCCACCTTACACAACGGACAAGCAACGGGTGCTTTTTTCCCTCGATGGATATGACCGCACACTTCGCAAACCCAAATTTCATCTTCGTCACTCGCAAAGAATCCATCGGCAATGAGCGCTTCTTTGAGAGCAGCATATTCACGTTCATGCTCCACTTCGACTTTACCAATAGCGTTAAACAAGCGTGCTAAATCTTTATGCCCCTCTGCGATTGCAATTTCGGCAAATCCAGGATACATCACGGTATGTTCGTAGTTCTCTCCGCTCATCGCACTGTCAAGATTGGCGAGTGTTGCATCCACTTCACACCCATGAATCAGTTTGTGATACGCTTTGTATTCGGCACGGGCATGGTACATTTCATTAAATGCTGCTTCACGGAAATGACGTTCTACCGTATGCCACCCCTCATCATGGGCTATATCGGCAAATAACTCGTATTTGTTCCGTGCCATACTCTCTCCGCCAAATGCTTTCATTAAATTCACGGCAGTGAGATCAGTGGTAATCATTTCCATCTCGTTACCACAGCAAACAAGAGTTCCCCCTCCGACGTTTTGTACTTCGATTTCGTTTCCACAAGTATTACAGTGATAGGTTTCATATTGACGCATGGTGACACTCCTTAGATAGGTAGTATTTATTTATATAACGACTACTATAGAGAAATAAATATTAAATATGAATTAATCATATCTATAAAAAAATATCTAGTAGAGTATAATTGCATTAAAATTGAGAAAAAGGTCAAAGATGCATGTGCAACTTTTAAAATCAAAAGGGTTGAAATGTACACCACAACGCTTGATGGCACTTAAAATAATCGAAGAAAAGGGGCATATTGATATTGATCAATTGTTTGAAAATTTCAACAATTCAGGAATGAAAATTCCCCTTGCAACTCTTTATCGTATTCTAGGTGAACTCTCTTCCGTTGGTATTTTACATACAGTTACCTTATCAAGTCAAAAAACACGCTACGAGATAGCAAAAGGGGATCATCCCCATTTTTTATGTGAACAATGCGGACAATTGGAAGATTTACATGTTGCAATGAATGAGATTGTTACTATTGCCAAGCATGCCTGCTCCTACTCAACGCATTCCGTGTCAATTATGCTTCACGGAATTTGTCAAAATTGTAGTACTTTTCCTACCACTGATAAAGAAGAAGGTTGATACTCCCGCTTAATTAACATCCACTTTAGGCGTTTTAGTCGTAGCAGCAGGAAGCATTGGATAAACAACCATTGGTTTCTTACCCTCTAACGCTTTTAAGAACGTTTCTATCTCTGTTGTCTCTTGATCATTCAAATCAACGCCGAGCTGAATACGTCCCATCTCTTTGATTGCTTCACTAAGAGTTGCGATTTGACCGTTGTGAAAGTAGGGAGCCGTTTGCGTAATATTGCGCAAGGTGGGTACACGTACCATCCCATTCTTATCCCCACGGAAATCACCCACTTCGAGGTGTTTGTACGGGGAAACAACACCGAAGGCTTGCATAGTTCCGCCGAGAGCTATATCGTTGTGACACGTTGTGCACCCTTTATCGATAAACGTTTTAAGCCCTTTTTGCTCTGTTGAAGTCAAAGCATTTTTCTTACCATTGAGGAAATCATCATAGCGTGATGGGGTGACCAAGGTACGCTCATAGACAGCGATGGTATCCGCCACTTTTTCAAAGGTAATTTTGACCTCTTTACCGTATGCTTTTTGGAATTTATTCACGTAGGTTGGAATAGAGTTCACGACACCTACTACAAACTCTTTGGGTGCTGCCATTTCAGGTCCTGCTTGGATTGGTCCTTGGGCTTGATCTTCGAGGTGGGGAGAGCGTCCGTCCCAAAATTGTTGGCTATAAAAGACAGCGTTATAAACAGTCGGTGAACTTAAATGATGCGGATTGGCCGTCCATTTATGTCCGATACCGGCAGACATCCCATCCACGCCACCGATGGCAAGGTTATGACAGGTGTTACAGCTGATGAGTCCGCTTTTTGAAAGACGCGGATCAAAATAGAGCATTTTTCCCAATTCAACTTTTGCCGATGTTGTCGGATTTTTAGGATTAGAGGTGAGTTTGTCGAGGGCTTTGGCGTTGGATGGAATCGGTTTTAAACCTGCTGTTTTGGCTTCGTCAGCAAGTGTTGCACCCATTACAGTTGAGGCAACGAGGGCAGAAATCATTAATGCTTTCATGCAGATATCCTTGAAATAATTTTTCTTGTGGAATAATAACACAGTTATTATAAAAGTTAAATATTATCATTTAGAAAAATATATTATTTAATAAATAATACTATACAATTAATCAAACTTCTTAAAAGGAAAAATATGAAAATAGTGGTTACTTTATGCTCAACGGCTTTATCTTTACTGGCAATTGAACCTCTCGTGAGTCCACAGTGGCTCAATGAGCATCAGAATGATTCACAGCTTAAAATCATCGAAGTGTCAGAGGGAGAAGGCTATGAGTTCGAACATATTGCAGGTGCTGCGCATACGACAATCGGTAAGTGGCGTTTTGATAACGGTACATTTCTTTCTGTTCGTCCTATCGTTGAGATTGAAAAAGAGATCAGTGCCTTGGGAATTGATGAAAAAAGTGATGTAGTCCTTTATGCTCCAATCAATGAACCCAAAGATCTTCTCAAAGCTAGCTATATTTACTGGGCATTGAACTATCACGGAATCAAAAATGTGGCACTCCTCGATGGCGGGCTAAAAGGGTGGAAAAACAATAAACTTTCCCTTACCCAAGAGAATCCACACATCACACCAAGTACATATAAGGCAAAAGTCGATGCCTCTAAAATTGCCGATATGACCTACGTCAAAAATCATCTCGGTAAACTTCCGATGATCGATGCACGACCAAGCGATATGTATTTGGGTGTTACTCCTACTGCTACGGTCAAACGTAATGGTCATATTAAAGGCGGTATGAGTTACTCTTGGAACTATTCGGTCGATAAAGAGTACGTACTAAAAGATAAAAAGATGTTGGAAAGTCTCTTTAAAGAGGGATATAGTTTGGATAAAAACAAAGAAGTGCTTGTCTATTGTACGGGAGGACTTGAAACCTCTTTTAACTATTTCGTCCTCAACGGAGTACTTGGATATAAAAATGTCCGTTTGTACGATGCCTCGATGAAAGAGTGGGGAAATCGTGAAGATACTCCGATAACGCAATACCGCTACGAAACTTTTAAAAAATAAACTTCTTCCTCCGTAATGGAGGAATTTGCTTTTCTACCCTTATTTGGCTCCATAGCCATCGGTAAGGGTCTGAAGAAAAGCAACAATAGCATCCTCTTGCACATCACTGAGACCTAAATTTCCAAGTTCGGTATGATTCACCGTTTCAGGAATTTCCGCAACATCCCATCGACTTAGATTCGTATCACGGGTATTATAAAACGACACCACCTCTTTGAGGGTTTTAAACACTCCATTGTGCATATACGGCCCTGTTAGTGCAATATTACGTAACGTTGACACTTTAAATTTCCCTCGATTTTCAGCCACTCGTCCATCGGCAATAACTCTACTGTTTCCCGCAAGACCAATATCAATGAAATTGGCATCGGCAGCATAAGCAGGAATTTCTCTATTTTTCGGAACCCCTAAATTATCATAGGTAAAATCGGTGAACAATCCAGGTGTACCGTCACTCGTTGGTCGTGTTGGGTGACAGGCGACACATTGCCCTTTTCCTTCAAAAAGAGTCAATCCTTCCATCTCTTGGGGGCTCAATGTCGCTTTTCCTTTGATATAGAGATCAAATTTTGAGCTAAAAGGGGAAAACACTTTTGTCCGCTCGTATGCAGCAATGGCGCGTGCAATTTTCTCATAGCCCGCTTCAGGATCCTCAAATACATTTAATCCAAAAACTTTTTTGACCAAAGGGGCATACGATGCGGCGGCAACTTTGGCAACATACGACGCTTTATTGGGATTGTGCATCTCTACAAGATTGAGAGGGGGACCTTTGGCTTGATCTTCAAGGAGTGAGGCGCGACCATCTAAAAACTGCCCCCCTGTATACAACCCTTCGACGATATCATAAGCAAACGCAGGGACGAAGGCCGCGTATGCAGCTGTTGGGGTATTTCGTGTTCCAAATTGTCCCGCAATAATCCCCTCCGAGGTAGAAAAGTTACTATCAGGATCCGCAAAACCGCTTTGGGGAGCATGACACGATGCACACGATTGACCCGTGGGTTCAGAGAGGTTCGTATCAAAAAACAGCGCCTCTCCCAGCGTTGCCAAATCGGTTTCGGCTGTGGTAGGAACATTTGAGGATGAACCTTCATTGCATCCACTCAAAAGAAAAATCGCCGTTGTGGAAAGTGCTAGCGTGAGAGATGCAGAAAAGTTCATCGCACACTCCTTTATGATAATAATTTTCAAAACTATATCTAAATAGGTGCGTGTATGTCAATAGTGATAATTGTTATTATAAAGCAATGCTGTCTCACTCGCTAGCTGTAAAGTCTACCTTAACCCCCAACAAACGAATATTTTTCACCATTCTCCCATCATTATGAATCAATACATACCCTATATGAAGCATCTCCAACATCTTAATAGCTTTTTTCTCCTCCATCACCGATACGGCTGTCGCCAACGCATCAAGGCGGGTATTATCTCCGACATCCATTAGTGTCACCGACGCATACCGTTGCTGTGGTTGATGGGTTTTGGGATTGATGAGATGGTTATTGGCTTTGGTTTTGATGTACCGCTCATAGTTTCCGCTGGTACTGATCGCAAAGCGTTTTAAGGACGAGGAGACGACGGCGATGGTTCCATCGGGATGAAAGGGGTCTTGGATACTAACGTCACACTCTCCCAAACAGCCGATGTCTCCCGATGCGGCAATCACCCCTTTATCAACCCCTCTACGTTCTAAGATTCCAATAGCACGATCGACCGCATACCCTTTGCCGATTCCCCCCAAATCAATAATCGTGTACGGATCAATTTGTATTCGCTTCCCCTCTATATGAATACGGCTACTTTCGACCAATTTGCCCAAACGCTCGACCTCTTTGAAAGTCGGAATATGTTCATTTTCATAACCGAACCGATATCCCTGATGCGTCAACGAACCAATCGTTACATCAAATGCCCCATCACTTAAACGATACATCTCCAAAGAGCGTTCTAAGATTTCCCGTGTTACCTGTGAAGCGTTCACCTCAAAATCACGATTGAGGCGCGAGATTTCTGAATCGCTTTTATAGGTAGAGAGGGTTTGATCCAAAGTGGCAAACTCACGAAATACGGCATCACTGAGATTCTCCTCCTCTACCGTAACATGGATAAGGGTTCCCATGTGCATCTGAACCCGTTCATCTCCCAAAAGAAAAAGGGTGAGGGATAAAAAAATAAATAATGTTTTCATACCCAAAGTGTACCATTTGAAAATTATCTTTCGGTAAATGATAGTTATTTTCAATATTAATATTATCTTCAGCTTTTTGATCTATACTTTCGTAATTAATAATCACTATCATAAAAGGATCTCCAATGAAAACCCTTCTCCTAAGTAGTGTTGCCGCTATGGTCATTACAACCGTACTAAGTGCCGATGAAGTGAACGATCTCAAAGTACAGCTCAAAGCCCTCACTGAGCGTTTAGAAAACATCGAAGCCAGTAATAAAAAACAAGCCGAACAGACACAAGCACTCGCCGATGAAGTGATCAATACCCAAAATGCGACTTCGTTTAGCACCGTTGATATGTCTAAAACCGAGGCAGGTCTGGGTGCAGCAGCTTCCAAAGTTTATTACTCCAAAAATCCCCTCTCTATTGGCGGTTATGGAGAGCTCCACTATTCGCATCAAACCCACAGCGGTCTTCATGAGAGTGAAACGTACCGTTTTGTCCCTTATATCGGATACAAATTCAGCGATAACATTATCCTTAACTCTGAAATTGAATTTGAACACGGAGGGGAAGAGATCGCTATTGAGCAACTTTATATTGATTTCTTACTCAATCCAGCCCTTAATATCCGTCTTGGGCATCAGGTTGTCCCGATGGGGCTAATCAACCTCAATCACGAGCCTGTTCTTTTTAATACGGTGAAACGTCCTGATGTTGAACAATACCTTATACCCTCTACATGGCACGAAAACGGTCTAACGGTTCATGGTAAAACAGAGTCGTTCAACTATGCTATAGGGGCAGTGGCAGCACTTGATATGGGACTTGCCAATCATGATGGAGCACCAGAAACTGGTACTTATGGAGCAGGTTGGATTCGTGACGGACGACGAGGAAGCAATGAAACGAATAACGCCATCTCCAATTTAGCCGCCGTTGCCCGTCTCGATTACACAGGGATAAATGGTCTCCTCGTCGGGGCAAGCTTCTATACAGCAGAAGCGGGACCCTCGACTAACGGTAAACAAGTGGGACGCTTAACTCTTGCCGATCTTCATGCCCAATACCAAAAGGAAGGGTTTAAAATCAAAGGGCTCTATACCCAAGCCCATTTGAGCCATGCCAATTCGTATCTTGGTTTACATACCGTTGGTGACACAACCCTCGATTTCCCCTTTCATCCCGAATCCTCACGGGGAGGCTATGTAAATTTAGAGTATAATGTCTTACCATATTTTACGCAAGCGAATGGACGATTACCGATCTTTTTTCAATACGAGAACTACAATTTGGCTACCTCAATGGTCAATGGAAGTGCGTTTGGGAATACAGAAAGCTTTACTTATGGTCTGAATTACTTCCCCCATGAACAAGTAGTCTTGAAGGGAGAGTATAAAGTGCGTCATAACAAAAATGATGCCGATTCAGCCAACTATAGTAATGAAGGTATCTACTCGCTTGGATTAGGATTTATCTTTTGATGAAAACCGTTTTATCTCTTTTAGTATTCCCTCTTTTGGCGTTCGCTCAGGTTTTGGGTGATCCCGTTGCATTGACACAGCGGGCGTTTGGTGCCAAAGCGGTGGAGCAACAAAACATCATCCTCAGCGAAGCCCAAGTGCAGCAGCTCATGAAAGCGTCACAACAACCGATAGAGACGAAGATTTATCGTCTCTATAGTGCTAAAAATGACTCCAAAACGGTGGGATACGGGGTGCTTTTGAATAAAAAAGTACGTACGAAAACAGCGATAGCCCTCTACCTCATCGATATGAGCGGTAAAATCAAATCGATCGAAATCGTCGCCTTCAATGAACCGATTGAGTATCTTCCTAGCAAAACATGGCTGGATGGATTTGACAACAAAAGCAGTGCCAATACCCTCAAACTCAATCAAGACATCCCCACCACGACAGGGGCAACATTGTCCGCACGGGCGATTACTGACGGAGCACGTATTGCCCTCTCTCTGATCGATATTGCAAAGCCTTAACAATGAAATTCCTCGCCTCTAAAAAACTCTCGGATAATAGTGTGATGCGCTCTATCGTTATCGGAATGCTCCTCTCTCTTATCCTCGCTATGGTGCTGAGTCTAAGCGCAAAAGCGATTGATTATGGAGTATCCCCAAACGAATGGAGCGCTACGGTATTGGGCAATGAAGCCGAATTTATAGATCCGATGAGTTTTAATGATCTCCTTTTGGGGATTCATACCGATCTTTTTGGCCTTATCATTACCTTTATCCTCATCGCCTCCGTTACTGCACGCAGAGGACGCAGCCGTGTAGTGATGATTGGCTTCTTAACCCTTTCACTCCTCTCACTCTTGACTTACCCTATCGGGATGCTTTTCTCGTCGATGATCGGCAGTAGTGGAGTCATTCTCTCTTTAGGTGGATTTATCGTGTTTCATCTGTTGATGATTATGGGGGGATTGGATTCTCTCATAGGACTATTACGGAAAAAGTTCTGATGAATTTTAAGATTTTACAGTTTGTAACCTTGGCGTTTAGCACCCTCGTGATACTGCAAGCCTCTTTAGGAGCATTGCTTTTCACACGATTGGTCGGATTTACCCCTCATGACGTGAACCTCTATTATGGCGATAAATCACTGCATGGATTGTTGGAAGTGATCCTCCCCCACACCCTCTTTATCTCCATAGCTCTTATGGCGGTGCTCCATTTTTTGGCGTTTATCCAAACGATTGATTCCCGAACCAAAAAAAGAGCTATCTATCTCCTCTTTACCCTCTTTTTCCTCGATCAGCTCAGCCCGCTGTTCATCACTCTTGGTCTGGAATTTTTTGCCGTTATTAAAATCATTGCATTTGTCGGATTTCAGATTGCACTTTTATGGGTGTGGATTTTAATTTTTAGAGAGACACTAAAATTGACAAAATAAGCAACAATACCACTTTTTTATAATACAATAGAACTAAAAAGCTTTTTAATCTATATAAACTTAATACGTTATAAAAGGATTTTTATGCAAGAAGGTACTATTGAGCTTGAGCAGCTTCTTGAAGCAGGTCGTAAAATTCATCTTACTCTTTTTGGTAATCTTATCCTTGGTCTATGCATATTGATTGTTATAGGGAATGCTCTACCCCCAATATTGCTTACAGGATGGGTATTACTTCTTATTCTTCCTCTCTTACTACGTGTTGCACTGATGTTAACTTATCAAAAAGCCACACCTGAAACTCTAACGCAATGGCAAAGATATTTCATTATTGCCTCTTTCTTGACAGGACTATTTTGGGGTATTGCCGCCATTATTGTAGAACTCTACGCACCTGCTATTTATCAAGGATTTATCGCTTTCATTGTGGGAGGATTGGCTGCCGCAGGGATTGTAACCAGTAGCTCCATACGCTGGAACTACCCAGCATTTATACTGCCAATGCTCTTATCACTGGCTTGTTTTGATTTTTATCAAAATGATACACCACATCTACTAATGGCAACAGCTATCATTATCTTTACCATCATTATGTTGTCTTCCGCTATTGGCTTTCGGAAGCTTCAATTTGAAAAATATAAAATGCTTCAAATGCTGAGGGCGTCATACGATGAACTTCAAATTTCCGAACAGCAAATGAAAGATATTACCAACAGTATGGGAGAAGGTCTATTTGTTTTTGATACTTCAGGAGAGTTAATATTTCTCAACGCTGAAGGAGAACGTCTGTTGGGATGGTCTTTGCAAGAGCTGCTCGAAGACAAACAAGAAATATGCTACAAAATTCATTCTCAGGAAAATGGTCTGGATATGAAAAAGCATTTGATACAGAAAGTACTGGTGTATGGCGAAACGTTACGTGTCTCCAATCAGCAATTTAAACGTAAAGACGGAACACTCTTTTCTGTCTCTTTAACAGCCGCCCCTATTCACTCAAAAGATGGCATCGAAAGTAAGGGGGTCGTTATTGTATTTGAAGATCTTACTGTCAAAAATCATTTGGAAAAACTGGCTTTCCATGATGCCCTTACAGGGTTGTATAACCGTGGAGATTTTGATAAGAAATTGCAAGAAGAACTCAATCGCGCTCTTCGTTATGAAACAAGTCTTTCCCTTTTGATGCTCGATATCGATTTTTTTAAAAATATCAATGATACCTACGGTCATCAAGCAGGGGATGAAGTTCTAAAATCCATTGCAACTATTATTTTAACTTCTATTCGTAACAATGATTATGGCGCACGATACGGGGGGGAAGAATTTATCGTCATCCTACCCGAGACAAACACGACAGAAGCGATTGTATTGGCAGAAAGAATCAAGGAGACGATTGAGAAGAATGAGTTTAATTTATCTAACGATACTGCAATCCATTTGACAATTAGTATAGGCGTGGCAAGTAGTACAAAGGGGATATCGCCAGAGTATCTGCTAGAAGTTGCTGACAATGCTCTCTATAAAGCAAAAGAAAATGGGCGTAATCAAGTTTGGTTTGATCCATCGTAACATCAGTTAGTAAGTCAAGCCTGATTTTCGTCTTTAACCCTACTTTGTTAGGGCACTCCTCTTATCAGACTTAGTCGGAATAATACTCACGGAGCAGGTCATCCCCGCACTTAGGTTTATCCCTTTGGGGATTTCATCGATATGGATACGTACGGGGATACGCTGAGCAAGCCGAACCCATGTGAAGATCGGATTGACATTCGCCAATAGCCGTCCGTCGGTTACATTATCACGGTCGCTGATCCCTCTAGCGATACTTTCAACATGCCCTTTGAGGGTGTATTTGGTTCCTAGCATCTTCATCTGCGCTGTATCTCCGATATGAATAAGAGAGAGTTTTTGCTCCTCAAAATAGCCGTAAACCCAGAATGATCCTCCGCTAATGAGTGCCATGCGCTTTTCACCTGCTTGAACATAGTCCCCTTTGCGAAGCAGTAGGTTGGATACCCATCCATCAACGGGGGCATAGACGGAGGCGCGTTCAAGATCGAGCTTGGCTGTCTCTACGTGTGTCATTGCCTCTTCATACTTGGCATGGGAGATTTGCGCATCATACAACGCATCATCGCGGCTTTCCGCCGATACCGTCTCATCATCTGCCGCATTACGACGAGCCGATTGGTGTTTGTTCATCTCGTATTGGGCTTTGCATGTCTGTGCAATCGCCTGTGCTTCATGCAAGGCGTGATGAAAACGCTCTTCATCGATTTTGTAAAGAAGCTCTCCACGTTTAACGTACTGATTATCAACGACAGCGACACGGCTTACAAGTCCCCCGACGTCGGGGGCAACCATCACGACATCGGCACGGACACGACCGTCTCGCGTCCATGCACTGTTCATGTAGTTGTCCCATAGCATAAGCCCTAAGAAGAGTGCCAATGAAACGACGGACAAGGTAATGGCGAAGCGTAAAAACTTCGCTAGTTTGGTATTTTTATCCATTTTTTGATCCTTAGCGATAAATGAGTAAACAAGGGAGTGTGAAAAGACAAACAAAGATAGCCGTACGAAACAGCCCCGGATGCCAAACATGATTGTAAATTCCGCCATCCGACATCAAACGATCCACTAAAATCTGTATAACCGCTGTTGCCACAAATATGGGGAGGAGTGTTGGCATCTGAATCCCTGCCAAGGTTATATCTAATGGCATGAATCCTCCTTTATGATGGGAAAGGTTGTGGAGTTATGTAATATGGTACGTATCAAAGATAATTCGACGATAAGGTTCTCAAACCGTTTTAACTGTACCGTTTCACTCGGACGCTTCGCACTTCGAAGAGTGCTAATCGTCTCTTTTAACGCAATCATCAATGATTCTTTACTTGCTTCAGACGGAGTCTTAAAATAGTGTTGAATCGATTCCAACGCACTATCGATATGGGGATGCCGATAGTGCGTATAGAGGCGCTGAATACTCCGTCGGATCGTCAAAATAGAGCGTCCGATCTCAAGCGTTGCAAGAAGCCACTCAAACACAAGACGGCTAGAACGCATATTCAGACGCCCCTGTGTCGAAAACTGCTGAACGAGATCGCGCCCCGTACTCTCCAAAGCACTGCGCTCTACCGTTAATTTCCCTTCGCACACTCTGAGTATTTGAGCGCGCAATATTTTTGCGACTCGTTGCTGTGTCAATGAACACGACCAAAAATTGACCAATAAATAGGCAAGACCGCCAAAAATGACCCCGATCAATGCCGCCAACGAACTCTCCAAAAACTTGGTAGGATCGATCTTATAATAGGGGTCAAGGGCACATTGACTCATAAACATAAAAACAAAGCCGAAAGAAAAAATAGCCAGTTTCGGTCGTGTCGTCATCCATCCGATAAAGGCTAGGGTGGGAGCCAAGAGGAGTCCGAGGGTCAAAAGATCGGAGGTATACGCCGGTATGAGATAAAAATCATACAGTGCGGCAACGATCAAGGCGATGAGTGAGCCTTTAAAAAAGTCTTTAACCCCATCGAGAGGACTGGGTAATGTTCCAAGCAACAATCCGATAACAACCGCCATCGTAATGGTCACCGTAGCGTAAGGCCATCCGGTTAAGATCCAAAACAGCATGGTCAAAAGCAACACACCGCTTCCCCGAAGTGCTGCCAACGCAACCAAAACGTTATCGGTATGGGTCGAAAACCGCACAACGCGACTCAGCTCACGAGATGCCAAACCCGATATTCGGTGTTTTAAAAGCGAAAGGTAGGTGCTGCAATGGTTGTGCAACTCATTGAGTAAACGGAGGATGAGATACGCCGCTGAGGTAAATTCATCTTGGTCTACAAATAAGAGCCGTTCCTTCTCATACTGCTCCTGAACATGGGCTTTTGCCTCTAAAAGTTTGGATAAAAGATGAGTCAAATCCTCCGACGTCAATACCGTATCAGGACGATTTTTTAATGCCGATGCAATGGGTCTATACAACCGTTCCAATGCCTCTAACAGCTGATTTTTTTCATTCTCTTTGATCGCGGCAACGATACTTTTGAGGGAGTGAAACGTTGTAGAGAGATTCATATACTCATGATTGAGGTGGGCGTAATGCTGACGCTCTTTCTGGTCACTTCCACTCTCGAAACTGCTGTTTATCCGAACGGCATCAAGCCCTACCACCCCGCTTGAAAACCGTGACACCGCAGGGTTCGATTCATCAAAATTTGCAAATACCGCTTTGGGATCACAGAGGGTGGAGAGGACATTCTCAAACCGTTCTTGCTCACTCGCGATTAACGAATCCAAAAGATGGCGGGGAAAAATGACATCGCTGATCACTGTCGCAGACATAATCCCCACAATCACTTCGGAAAAGCGTGATACTGCGATGTCAAAGATTTCCAACGGTGTCTCAATAACGGGAAGAGCTACAATACACAAGGTATATCCGGCCAACACAAACCCGTAAAACTGGAAATTACGATATTTGAATCCCGCTGCGGTAGTCAATCCAATCCAAAGGGCAAAAAAAGCGATAAACCACATCGGATCCTGAGCAAACATCCCCATAATCACCAGCGACATCCCAACCCCTGCCATCGTCCCCAAAACACGGTAATAGCTTTTGGAAAAAACCAAACCGCTTTGAGGTTGCATCACGATGAAGACGGTGAATATCGCCGTTCTTGGATCAGGTAAGTTCAGTTTCATGGAAATCCATAGCGCTAATAAAGCGGCAAGGATAGCTTTTGCCATATAAATAAGAACCGGAGCATCGACTGTGAACCACTCGTGCAGTGTCCGTTGCCACGGAAAGGTTTTAATCCAGATAAGAAGCGCGTTATCGGCTCGCATTGGTATCCTCTTTATCGGTGTATCCACCCCCGAGCGCTTTGATCAAATCGACTTGAAGCGATGATTTCATCTCTTTCAACGATAGGGTTTCAATCTCCCCTTCCTGTACGACTTTTTGTGCCAAGAGATAGGGAATTTTATTACTTAATCCTTTTAACCGTTTTTTGCGTGCAATTTCCACATTCCCTTTTTTAGCGATCATCTCATCGTTGTGGAGTTGTCGTTGAGACTCTAAATGTTTGGATTGTTTAAGAAGCATTACCACCTCATTTGCCGCTTTGATAACCACTGCGTTGTACTCATAAACCGAAGCGTTATAATCACTGACGCTGTTTTGCAAATTCGCCTTTCTCTCTCCCCAATCGAGTAACGGCAAGGAGAGGGCAATCCCTGCAGAAGGGGTAAAAGAGGAGTGATCGAAAAGTTTAGTCCAGCTAAATGAGGTAAATCCAATGAGTCCCGAGAGGCTGATATTGGGATAAAACTGCCCTTTTTTCTCCTCTATCGTATGGCTTTTACTCAGCGCTGTATATTTTGCTATGGCAACGTCGGGACGGTGGGCTATGAGACCCAGCATAACCTCTTTGGGCAGTGGGAGAGTAAACGTCTCATCGATATGGGGAGTTTTTAGCGCATTGGCACGAGAGGGGAGAAATCCCGCAAGAACACAAAGAGCCTCTTTCTTCCCCTCTATAGAACGTTTCAGCTCCTCACTGCGTTGGGCAATTTTCGAAAGAGAGCTTTTTGTGTCGTTGATGGCAACCGCATCAATCAACCCCAACCGATACTGCTTTGTAATGATTTTTTGCTCTTCTAGGGTGGTTTGCTCCAAAGCGTTTAATACTCTTAGCTTCTCCTCATCAATGTTCCACGAGAGGTAGGTTTCGCAAAGTGCACTTGAGAGGGCTATTTTGGTTGCTTCTATGGAGGCTCTTTGGGCAAAAGCACTGTTTGTAGCCGCAAGAATACGAGAACCCCGTTCATTCCAAAAGTCAAAATCGTAATCCAGTGTCAATGAGGGTTGGTATTGATTATAAGTGCCTCCTCCCAACGGTGGCGGGAAAATGTGGTTTTCACTAAAGCGTTGATGGAGTACGCTTGCATTCGTACCAATATGGGGGAGATTATGGGATTGTACCGACTCGATGATGGTGCTGGCTTGTGCGTATCGTGATTCAATGCTTTTAAGGGCAGGAGCACTTCCCAGAGCTTCGTCGATGATGGTATTCAACTGCTCATCGCCGTATCCTCTCCACCACTCTTTTACAAGCTTTGTATCATCAAATTCAACAAGATTTTTTTCCAAATCGCTTTGTACGGATGCTTCAGAAATCGGGATAACCTTATCAATCTTGGGGACACATCCGCTTAATAGTAAAAGGGGCAAACAGACTGTCGCCACTATTTTAGAGTACACAATACATCCTTTATGGCGTGTCATACATCAAACTAATATTACTGCATCCGTATGCTTCACCGCCACGACACGCTTGCGTATAGAGCGAAACAGCTTTGTACTTATTTTGTACGACGCCATCCCCTTTTTCATACAGTAGCCCCAGTTCAAAACACCCTTTAGCATTGCCACTATCACATGCTTTTTCAAAGAGTGCCGCTGCTTCAGAAGAGATTTTATTCTCCAACGCTTTTTGACCATCTTGATACGCATCGGCAAAACAGGATGAAACCACAACCATAATAGGGACAATAACAGTAGACAGCTTTATCATAATTCGACTTCCTTTTGTGTTTTCAAATTTTCATAGATCATTTGGAGCATTTGGGAAAGTCCCTCTTTTTGCTCACTATTTAATCCATTTAATGCCTTCTCCATCACATCTTCACCCATTTGAACAAGGAGATCTACGAGCTTTTTACCCTCAGGGGTTATTGTGACGATGTAGGCTCTTCGATCATTCTCTTTGGCAGAGCGTTTTACTAACCCTTTTAGCTCAAGTTTATCAAGCATAAGGGTAAGGTTGGATTGTTCAAAATAGGTATCTTGTGCCAGTTCTTTTTGGGTCAACCCCTCTTTTTCAGATAACCGGATAAGAATAACACGATGGGCATAGGAGAGCTTATAGGATTTCAGCTCCTTCTCGAACTCATTTTTGAGAATGTTTCGCGCTTTGGCGATGAGAAAGGCTATCGACTTGTCAGATTCGAAACTCATAACAATCCTTTGTAAAAAATTTCAGGAATTGTAGAGCAGGTGAGCTTAAATAGTTATTATCATAACTATTATTATGATAAGTTAATTTTCACGCATCCCTCAAACTCGCCGCATCAGGATTACACCTCTTCTTATGTTCCATATCCACTTTTTCAAACTTCTCTAACTCTCGGCGTGAGGCAACCGTTGCATTGCGATACCCCTCACCTGCATTGAGATAAAGATTAAACCCATTTTCATAAAGGGCAAGCCGTGTTGCCAATGCCGTCGAATAGGTCGTGACAATCCCCTCATCCCCCATCAGCCGTCTCACATCGGCAAAATATTCTCTCGTCCACAATGCAGGATTTGATTGTGGACTAAACGCATCTTGATAACAAACATCCCACTCTCCGCTCAACTCACGCATCGCAATTCGAGCATCGGTAATTTCAACCCGAATCGAGGTTCGATCGTCTTTGTATTCCCCTTCTTGCGAAAGAGCCTTTATGATAGTTTTATACGGTTCAAAAATATCCGGATAGGGAAAATCAACCAACGAAGCCACCAACTCTCCATCGAGTTCAGGGGAAACTATCTCCAGCGTTGTATCGGGACAATAGGTGTCCCGATAATAGAGAGTCGCTAACGTATTCCATCCAAGCCCAAAACAAATATCAATGATTTTGAGATGATCTCTATTCTCATGCAATGCAAAAGCGGGTTCGATATGTTTTTTCAATGATTCATTCAATGCGCCGTCTTTGGTCGAATGGTAGTGTTCATTATATTCAGCACTAAAAGCTGTGTAGCTTCCATCATTACTTTTTATCCATTGCATATCATCTATCCCTTGTCGTCGTTATTTTTTTAACGTATAATATTTGATCCCCTCTTCAACACGGCTCTCTAAACCCGATGGAGTAGTAAGGAGGTCTGCGTGTCCGAAGAAAAAGAGGGTTTGATCGTTACGAGCAGCTTTTTTTAACTGATTAACCGCTTTTTCTATCGTAGGCAGATCGAAATAAATGAGCATATTTCTCGAAAAAATAGTATCAAAAAAACCCAGCTCCAGAAATTCCGCCTCAAAAATATTACAGGAGCGGAAATCAACGACTTTTTTGATCGTCTCATCCACACGATAAGAAGTTCCCTCCGCGACAAAGTAGCGCTCTTTGAGAGGGGCGGGGAGACGATGCAATGCTCTGTTAGTATAAACCCCTGCACGCGCACGGTTTGTGGCTTCCGTATTAATATCGATAGAGACAATCTGCACATGGGAGAGAGGGAAATCACTCTCGGCTAAAATAATGGCAATCGAATATGCCTCTTCCCCGCTCGATCCGGGAGCACATAAAATACGTAACGGAGTTGATACCATGCAACTATGATGCGCCAAAAAATCAAGCTGCCCTTTTTCCCGAAAAAAATAGGTTTCATTCACGGTCAGAAGATTGATCAACGCTTCCCTCACGCTTGAATCCGACCTTAATTTTTCCATCAATTCACCAAAAGAGTTGCACCCCTGCCCTTGGGCAAAACGGATCAATTTTGGGGTTGTAATTGACTCTTTTTGATCAAAATGGATCCCCGTTAAATTCGTAAAATAGTGATAAAGCTCTGTCGTCTTCGTAAAATCTTCTGTACGTATGCGTTCGATTGGAGCTAATGATTCTCTTTTACGTTTAAACCAGCTAAACACGGTTCTCTCCAAAACGGCGGATTGCCTGAATAATTTGCGGCATCGACCCTACATCGGCTTGCGGAACTAACTCGATCGCACATCGCGGCATCCCATAAACAGCAGCACTCTCCTCACTCTCAAACATACATCTCCCACCCGCTTCAAAAAGGGCTTTCGAACCCAGTGCACCATCATCCCCGATACCTGTCAAGATTATCCCCATTTTCTGAATCGATCCAGAGAGTTTAGCCACTGATAAAAAGAGCGTATTCACATCGGGGGAATACAATAGAGAGGAAGGGTCATTGTGTACAAACTGGATACCCCCTCTTTTCTCTATAAGTTGACATTCCCCTGAACAAATATAGACAGAGGAAGGGAGAATCTCCATTCCATCAAACACCCCTTTTACTTCAAGAGGTGTAATAGAAGAGAGTTGTTTGACAAAACTGGGAATAAAGTGGGAGATCATATGTTGCGCAATAATAATAGTTGCGTCAAAATTATGCGGTAAGTTTTCTAAAATGGTATGAAGTCGTCCAGGTCCCCCTGTCGAGGCACCGATAAGGATGATTTTATGAGGCATTATCAAGCCGTTTTAAATTTTTCCAACGTAGTATTAAGCCCTTCAGAGAGTTTTGCCAAATGTTCTACAGCCGCCGCAACCTCCTCAACACTGCGGGCATTAGTAGCCGCCAATGCTGTAATTGATCCCATTTGTCCCCGCATCTCATTGGTTTTTTCTACTCCAATCCCCGCATCTTTTGCTGTTTGAACGGCCAGTTCTGCCGCTTGGGCAATTTCTCTTACACTTTGACTCATAACATGCTCTACCCCTTGGGCATGCTCACCCAGTCGTTTAATCTCCTGAGCACTGTTGGACATCATTTCAGTTGCATCCGTCACCGATTGGACGATAATAGAGACCGTCGCATTGCTTTCACTCAACGATTTTTGGGTACGTTCTGCCAGTTTACGCACTTCATCGGCAACAACGGCAAATCCCCGTCCATGTTCCCCTGCCCGCGCTGCTTCGATTGCTGCATTTAATGCTAACAGATTTGTTTGGTCGGCAATATCACTGATAACAGCAAGAACCACTTTGACCTGCTGAGCTTCATTAGAGAGGCGTTCCAATCTTTGTGCCAACTCCATCTGTTCTTCAACAACCCTTTGAAGTGATCCAGAGACTTCCAATACATCGTGAGCAACATTCGAAACTTGAAGTGACGCATTTTTGATTGTCTCACCCGTCTTGCGTGATCCCTCTTCTCCCTGTTTCAGAATTTCAGAAACCTCATTGGAGACTTTTAGAGCCTGTTCCATTGCTCTTGCCGTCTCTTCGCTGCGTCTGCCGATTTGGGTACTAGTAGCAAACAGCTCTTCTGCAACAGCAGCATTTTCACTGGAAGAGCGTTTTGCATCTCCCATCGCTTTTTGAACCGAACTCATCAATTCATTGAACGCTTGCGAAATCACTTTAAGTTCATCATCAGTTCGATGATCGATGGTACGGGTTAAATCTTTATTACTGGAAATCATATTCATCGTATTACTAAAGCTACTCGTTGAATGGTTGATAGAACCGACCATTATCCATGCCAAAACTCCACTCACCCCCAATCCGATAAGAAGGATCATAATATTGACAATAAATGCCGAATCGTAGGCGGATTCAGAGGCTCTATACCCTTTATCCGCTTCTTTGAGCTGAAGGGTTACGAGTTTTCCAATCGTTTCACTGATTGGATCGATGGTTGGATAAAGCTCTTTTATCGAAAATGCAGCGACACCGTCTAAATTACCCGACTCAAGAAGAGCCAACAATTTTTCAACCCCTTTATCGGCAATTACGAACCGCTCTTTCGCCTCATTCGCAAGTATTTCCTCTTCAGGAGTCAATTTAGTAGCCGCATATGCGCCCCACTCTTTGGCAATTTTTTCTTGCGCTTGATGAATATTGGAAATGGCCTCTTGTGTGGTAAGGTTGCCATTTCGTGCTTTGTGTGTCGTATCGACAATGTTGACCGCATACATATCCGCTACCACTTTGAGCTGATTGAGAGGGAGAATACGATTATCATAGACATCTTTAAAATTACTGTTGCACCCTCTCATCCCCGACACCCCCATCAAAGCGACAATGATTGCAACGAAAGAGAGAACGGAAACGAGGATTAAAAGCTTTGCTCTTATGGTTGACATGTTGATTCCTTATTCCTTATTAATTAAAAGTATATCTAACTAACAATAACAAGTCTATTATATTTAATTTACAATCCATTTCCCCACATGTGCATCTTTTTAGCAACAATCACTTCATACCCATCGATCAAATCGGAAATCGCATTGATCGCGCGAAATTCAACCTGATCGAGGAGCGATTCGACCTCAGCGATTGACATAGAACCGTTTTTTTGAACAATGATAATTTCAGAGGAGTTAAGTAACGTTCGGTAAATAAGCTCTAAAAATTTGCGCGGAGATTCGTGCAGATGCAACACATCCTGCACAATGATGCAAGCGTAATCGCGTGGAATTCCCCCAGCGGAAGATTTATAATCTTTGATCATAAAGGTTTTATGAAAAGCGGTATGGGTTAGACTCTGATGATCCCCCGGAAAAAGCGAAAAATCGATCAACCCCTCATAAGAGATGAGAAAATCACCCAACTCCTCCGTCATACTGTCCAAATGGCTTGTCACCACCATGATTTTCATATGGGGTGTCGGATGGAGAAGCGATGTAATCATAGTGCCAAATCGTGCAATTCTCTGAAAAGATACGCTTCGACAATATCATCAATCGTCCGTTGGGTGTGAGCAACCAAAACCATCATTTGATTATCAATAAACTCCATCACAGGTTCATAATTGCCCGTCACGATAATTGCATCGAGCCACCCGTCGATTTCACTGCGCTCTTTATAAAAATTGATCTCGACCACTTTCCCCTCATCAACCTCCACCGTTGCCCAAAAAAGAGCGTCATTAATAGAGACCAACTCCGATTCTTGGGTATCATCCCCATTCATTGGCAACAGAAGTAACATTAGTGCTCTACCTTGGAGAGGTCAAGTTTCAACGCGTCGTTATCCATAATGTCGATATCTTTACGCAACACTTCAGCGGCGATTGCCTTGGCATCTTCAAGTGAGTGCATCTTATAGGTTCCGCATTGGTAGAGGTTAAGTTCTGGAATATCATTTTGGCTCTCAACGGCTAATACATCGTGCATCGAGGCTTCCCATGCTTTAACTACTTCTTCTTCACTGGGACACCCGATAACGCTCATATAAAACCCCGTCCGGCACCCCATCGGAGAAAGATCAATCACCTCGGTTTCGGACGAGTTGAGATGGTTGCGCATAAATCCTGCGAACAGATGCTCCAGTGTATGAATCCCTTCTTGGGACAAAATCGCCTCATTCGGACGGCAAAAACGGAGATCAAAAACGGTAATATCATCCCCATGAGGAGTCTTCATCCCCTTGGCACGTCGCACTGCAGGGGCGGGCATAATAGTGTGGTCAACGGTAAAACTGTCGAGTAATGGCATTAGGTATCCTTAAAAATCATTCTTTAGTTGGGACAATGGTAACATATTTCATCCTTGCATCGCTATAATTTGATTATTAACCCGAGGAACTCAAAATATGAAAAGTCTCTTTGACGATACACAAGCCTCCAACTACGAAAATGATCCTTTAGCAATGCGGGTCTACACCTCACAGCTTTTGGGTAAAAACCAAGATTTAGTCCTCCATGGCGGCGGCAATACCTCCGTAAAAATCGACGGGATATTGTACGTCAAAGGGTCAGGGTGGAATCTCGACACCATCGAAAAAGAAGGATTTTCTCCTGTCGATTTGAATACCCTTATCGAAATGGCAAAGCGTGATACTCTCAGCGACATGCAGATGGTTAAGGAGCAACGAGACGCGATGAGCGATCAAAGCTTCCCCAACCCCTCTATCGAAGCGATACTCCACGCTATACTCCCCTTCACCTACGTCGATCATACCCACGCCGATGCCGTTGTTACCCTCACCAACACCCCTAACGGGAAAGAGCTCATGAAAGAGCTGTATGGCAAAAATATGCTCCTCATTGACTACGTTATGCCTGGATTTGAGCTTGCCAAACATATCCATACCGTGACGCAAGAAATTGATTGGGAAACCTTAGAGGGGATTATCCTACTCAATCACGGTGTTTTTACTTTTGATAATGATGCTAAAGTCGCCTACGAAAAGATGATTGCTATTGTGACCATAGCTGAAAATTATCTCGAAAAAAATGTTGTGCTTCCAAGTTTAGAATCTCCGAAAGAAAACAACACAGATAGTATTAAGAAGCTCTGCGATGAAGTAGCAACCCTACGCAACTGTCCAATTTTCCCCATCCTAATAGACTCCCAAAGAGCGAAACAGCTCTCTCTTTTCCCGAATCTCAAACGAGTAATGAAACAAGGAGAACTTACTCCAGAGCATGTTATACGCATCAAACCGTTTCCTGCACTGATTGACACCGACATCGAAGCAGGTATTCTCGAGTTCCAAGACGATTATCAACGCTATTTTAATAAATACCGTAATGAAACACACATTTGCCTCGACCTCGCTCCCCGTTATGCTATACTCAAAGGCTTAGGCGCGGTTGCCCTAGGAAAAGACGAAAAAGAAGCCCGCATTATCGCCGATATTGTCGAACATACCATTACGGCAATTTTAAGCAGCGAACAACTCGGAGCGTGGACGTCACTCAGTCTTGCACAGATGTTTGCAATGGAGTATTGGGAATTAGAGCAAGCAAAATTAAAGAAAAAGTAGTGATTAAATAAGCACGGTTCACTGTGCGCGAGCTTCCCGCTGAGGGAAACTTAGCGTTAGCGTAGCCAATCGAGATGCATTCCGATGGCGTATAAAATAAATAATAAGGAAAAAACATGAAAATCACCAAAAAAGTAACCTTTATCGCCAAAGAGGAGCACATACAAACCGTTAAAAAACTATTAGAAAATATGGTAGCTCCCTCTCTCAAAGAAGCAGGATGTCTTTTTTACTACATCTTCCAATCGCACAGCAATCCGAAAAAATTCTTCGCCGTCGAATCATGGGCAGATGAAGCATCATTAGAGGGGCATAAACATACCGCACACTATGCCTATTATAAATCGCATTATGAGCCGTTCGTGGAGGATAAATATACCGAGGAGTTGGAGCTATTGGATGAAGGGGCGTATGGGGTTTAAATCCATAAAGTTTTTTATTGAGCAAGAGTTAAATAGCTAAAATCTTAGGTATAATCATTTAATTATTAATTATTATGTAAAGTTGAAGGAGGTTAAAAAATGGACATTTTTAAAGAACAAATCCATTGGAAGCTCCTTCTTCTTCTCTCCCTTTTACTCTTTGGAATCTCTGTTATCCTTACCGTACAACATATCCTCTCCTATAAAACACTCCTCCAAGAGACCTTTTACGAGCAAAAAACCTTATTAAAAGACAATATGGTACTTCGAGCCAAAACGCATACCGATTCGCTTGTCCTACAACTTGAAAATGAACTGGCTACCTATAATTTTTCAAAATTTTCGGAGTTAGTCCTTAATGATGCCACCAAAGGTAACAATATAAAGCATATTGATGTTATTGACAAAAATGGTAATATCATCGTTCAATCCCAAGACGCTCCTCTGCCCAAAAGCCATTTTTCTCCTCAAGACATCAATAACAGTGCCATTCACGTCAGTGAGCGCATCTACAATAATCATCCCCTCCTCATTATTCAAAAGAGTCTTTATTTGGGAAGCGAGCCGTGGGGCATCTTGACACTTTACTTTACACAAGCAGAACTTGAAAAAAAAGTATTGAATTATTCCAAGCAGATGGAAGAAAAAATTCATCGCTCTTTATTTCAATCGCTCTTAACCATGGCAATCTTTTTTATCCTTTTTCTCCCCTTCGCCTATAGTATGGCACTGCATATCAGTAAACCTATTATCAATTTAACCAAGCGTGCAGAAGAGCTCTCAGAAGGGAACTTTACCCCTGCATCGAATGAGGCGGAAAATAGAAAAGATGAACTTGGAACGCTGGAGAGAACCTTTAATAAGATGAGTGAAAACTTACAAAGCTCCTATAAAAAATTGGCAGACTATAACACTCAATTGGAACAGATGGTATCGTTGCGTACTCTGGAGCTGGAAAAGCTCTCCGTCACTGACAAATTGACCCAGCTTTATAACCGACTCAAACTTGAAGAGGTATTTTCTGAGCAAATAGAGATTGCCAGACGATACAACACCCCGTTTTCCATCCTTTTATGCGATGTCGATTTTTTTAAGAACGTAAACGATACCTTTGGGCACTTAATCGGAGATAAGGTTCTTATGGAAATCGCTAATATACTCTCTGCAACAATACGTGAAACAGATATCATAGGGCGTTGGGGAGGCGAAGAGTTTCTCGTTATTTGTCGTGAAACAACCAAAGATCGGGCACTGTTACTGGCAGAGAGACTCCGTAAAGCGGTAGAGAGCTACACTTTTAGCAGCAATCAGCAACAAACTATCAGTATTGGGATAAGCAGTTGTTCACAAAAAGACAGTGATGTGTCGATGTTAAGCCGTGCAGACAGTGCTCTTTACTTGGGCAAAAGTAGCGGACGCAACTGCGTCGTTTATAATCCAAATTAAGAGAAAAGGGTTTTCGTGATAAAAAAAATTCTTTGCGTGAGTATTCCTGCTATTATTTTTGCAAATCCGTTTGATGCAACGCTGCAAGATGAAGCTTTGTGGCTTAAAGATGAGACGTATGTAATATCGGCATCACGGGTCAAAGAAAACATCAAAAAAACCTCGGCTTCCGTTAGTGTTATTGATGAAGAGATGATAAACAAAATGGGAGCCAACACCCTATTAGATGTGTTACGAGTCGTCCCCGGTCTTGGTGTTTCACAAAGCAATATCTATGTAGACAAAATAGCCGTGCGCGGTATCCAAACGTGGTTTTCCGAAAAAGTTTTAATCCTTCTTGACGGGCACTCTTTAAATTCAGATTTACTCAATGGAGGAGCAACCGGTACGTTTGCAAACTTACCTTTGGAAAATATCAAAAGAGTTGAAATCATCCGAGGACCTGCATCCGCACTGTATGGTGAAAATGCTTTTACTGCACTTATTAATATCATTACCAAAAAGGCTCAGGATATCAATGGGGTTCAAATCAGTGCTAAAGCAGGCAGTTATAATACTAAAACGGCGAATCTCCTTTTGGGCAAAACGTATAGAAACTTTGACATTACGGCGAATATAAACTACCGTAATACCGACGGATATAGTGCATATGTAGCGAATGATGCCGTAGGTAATAGCGGAAATACAAATCCTACATCCGAGAGGCTCAATGCAAATTTATCGGTAAAACACACCAATGGCTTTTACGCTAAAGCCAACTACAACACCACCGAAGACGGTCCCCGTTACGGTGCGGCACATGCTCTCAATAATGAAGATAAGTCCAAAAGAGAAGCCTACTTTGTAGAGTTGGGACATAAATATAACATCAATGATAACTATACCTTGGATTCACGTGTATATCATGATAGTTTCATAGCCGACAATCGCTGGAGAATATTTCCTGCAAGTTTTCCGGCACCGGCTTTTACCGATGGTATGTTGGCGATTACCGGTTATACAAACTTAAAATCAGGATTTGAAACGTTATTAACGATCAAAAAAGAGAACTATACCGTCGTATCCGGCCTCTCCTATGAAACTCAAAAACTCAAAGATCCTATCTACAAAGCAAATTATAACCCCGCAACAGGAATTCCTCTGGGTAGTTTACAAGACTTATCAGCTCCCAACACAAACTTCGTATCGGAAGCAAATAGAAAGTTTTGGGCTGCATACAGTGAGCTTCTTTATGATGTTAGAGAGGATCTAAGGCTTACCGCCGGTGTACGATATGACCATTACAGTGACTTTGATGGTGTTCTAAACCCGAGACTCGGCGCGGCATGGGAAGTAAACAACCATAACATTATTAAACTGATGTACGGAGAAGCATTTAGAGCGCCAACGTTTGCAGAGCTGTATAACAAAAACAATCCGGCATTGGTAGGTAATCCAAACCTAAAACCCGAGAAGGTAAGAACGGTTGAGTTAAATGTACAAAATACCTCTATAGATAATTTAAAAGCATCCTTGAGTATTTTTAAAAGCACTATAGATGATATTATCACCACTGCAAATAGTACATATCTCAATCAGGGAAAAACAACCACGCAAGGGTTAGAAGCAGAGCTAAAACAGAACTTACGCAGAGGTTCATATATAGTGGCAAACTACACCTATCAAAATCCGAGAAATGAAGAAACATCACGAAGATTGGATAATATATCCCAAAATCAAGGCTATTTAGCCCTTAACTGTAGAATTAACAACACCTTTAATCTTTATACCGATGCGAAGTATATGGGAAAACAAACAAGAGGTTTAACCGATACAAGAAATGTCGTTGAGGGCAGTATCACAAGCAATGCAACGTTATTGGCAAAAGATTTGATACTAAAAGATTTACAAATGAAGTTTTCGCTCTATAATATATTCGACGAAAAAAGTTACGATTCAAATGCCCCTTATGACTATCCCTTAGCCGGAAGATCGTATATGGCTGAGTTGTCCTATAAATTTTAAAGAGGAGATAGTAGATGATAATCGGTAAAGCAGAACTGGAACAGATACTCTATGGAGCATGTTTTTTGGCCTCAGGCGGTGGTGGACCACTCGAGTTAGGGCAAAGCTGTATTGATGCAGACTTTAAAGAAGGGGACACCGTAGAGGTTGTTGATTTCGATGATATTCATGAGAGTGAGTGGATCATTCCATCTTCGGGAATGGGGCTACCAAGTGGGACATTCAATGCTTCAGAGCTTAATAGATCACTGCTTAACGTCATCGAAATCATGCAGGAGTGGTGTCAACAAAACAAAAAAGACTTTACGAATTTTAAGTATATCTTTCCGATGGAAGTCGGTACTGTGAATTCTGTTTTACCCATTATCGCCGCTAAATTAGCCAAAGAGAAAGGAATGGATTTCAAAGTTGTTAATGCTGATCCATCAGGAAGAGCTACCCCTACCTTACCGCTCACCTTATTGGCAGGGTACAACTGTCCGTTCTATCCTAACTTTATCGCTAGTGGCAGTGAAAAGCCTCTTTTTTCTTCCTATAATCTTGAGAGTTTAGATCATGTGCAAGAGTGTTTTTCACAAATGTTTACGTCGAGTGCGTTTAAAAACAGCGGAGGTTTTTCTCTCTATCCTATGAGCAAAAAAGATTTTAAGCCTAAATTCACGGTACAAAATACCATGCTCGATGCTTTGAATATAGGCAAAATTATTAACCAAGAAAATTCAGCCTCAAGCAGAGCTGAAAAAATCATATCCTATATGAACAATGAGAGTAAAGAAAAAAGATTGACTAAAGAGATTTTTTCCGGCACATTAGAGAGCATTGAAAGTACCGTTGTCAACGGAACAGATGTCGGTACACTAATCATCAAGGGGATTAATACTTTTGAGGGTGAAACGTTAAAAGTAGCAACTGAGAATGAGAATATTTTTGCAAATATAGTGGATAAAAATGGGGTAGAAAAACCCTATATTATGGGACCTGACTCTATATGTTTTCTTCCTGAAGTGATCGGGATGGAAGACTCCACTCTAAAGATATTAGACGTTACAGGGCTAAATGCACTCTATAACTGTCCTATGAAAAAAGTTATTAAACTTCATGTCATCGGGATTGACGCACCTGAACATGTAAAAAAGTGTAATACTCTGATATCAAACTGGTGTCAAATTAATCAAATGCTAGGTGGACCTGAGCACTATACTCAACCATGGTTATGAAATTAAACGCATAAATTAGGAAAAAAGTGAAAATACTCTTTTTAATTCTACTATTTACCAATATCCTTTTCTCCGATGCGGTCAAAGTATATTTGTATACACCAGAAATAAATGTCAATAATTTCAAATCACTCAAAACAAGCTTCGATGCGTATTTAAGTGCGTTCGGAAATTATGAGTTTCAACCCTTCAACGATAAAGAGACTTTTGAAAAATATTTAAAAAAGACAAATTCCATTGCGATTCTATCAAGTTGGCATTATCGTGAAATTGCAAAGAGATATAATCTTGAGGCGTTGCTGGTAGCCCAAAGAAAAGGGTATATCACTGATAAAAAAATACTTGTCGGGGCAAAGAATATCACCTTAAAAGGGGTGGTGACCTCCGCTTACGATAAAGAGTATACCAATGACGTGTTAAGCAACATAACCAATAATAAATCCAAAGAGCTATCTGTTCTTAAAGTTCCAAAAGAGATCGATGCTTTGATGAGTGTCGGTTTTGGAATGAGCCGCTTTGCCCTTGTATCCAAAGATAGTTTCATATTGTTGCAAAATATCAATCCGATTTTAGCTAAAGATTTAACAATATATTATGAGTCCGATCCCGAGTACAGAACCATTTTGGCATGTAATGAGATCGATAAAGAGGAGAATAAACTGGTAGACATTTTCAAAAACATGGGGCTATCCGACAACGGGAAAAATATTTTAAATATGATAGGTGTCGATAAATTGGTCGTTTTCACTATGCAGAATCTAAAAAATAGAGGAGAGGTAAAATGAAATTACTATTTTTCCTATCTCTTTTTAGCCTTTTATTGCAAGGAGAAACGATCTTGGTCATGAACTCTAATTCTGACGTTAAAAAGTACACAGAAGCGGTGGATGCGTTTAGTAAAAATTTTAACCGACCTTTTAAAACGTTAGATATATCAGCCATGAGCAGCAGTGAAATAAAACAGTCTCTTTATGATGAATATCCGGATATCGTGTATGCGGTCGGTGCCAAAGCCTATCAGTATGCCAATGAATATATACCGGAAAAAAAGATCTATTTCAGCTCTATTGTTGATTGGAAAAAATTTCCTCTCCACGGTAAACGTTACGGTGTTTCCAATGAACTGCACAGCGGTATGCAACTCACCCTTATTAAAACAGTATTGAGTACGATTAAAACGATAGGGGTAATACACAGCAAATATACCCAGAATATCGTGGATGATTTTAGTCACGATGCAAAACAACTAGGGATAAAGATACTCCCTATAAAAATCGAAGAAGAGTCTCTGAAAAATAAGAGCTTCGATGATACCGTAAAAGAGAGTGACGCTATGATGATCATACCCGATCCTCTATTTGTCAATAATGCAACAGCAATTAAGAACCTCTTCATCGTTTCAGAAAAGTATAAAAAACCGGTGATCGCCTATCACGAACTCTTTATAAAATATGGCGCAACGTTAGTGATTTCGATGGACAATCCAACAGTCGGAAGACAAATAGCCGCTATGATAGAGAGTCATATCAATGAAGAGAAAATAGAAAAGATACAATATCCAGCCGGAACCAATATTATCTTTAACAAAAAAGAAGCTGCCTTGATTGGAGTGAAATTTAGCCCTGATATCTCATCTATTGCAACCGAAATAGTGGAATGAATTTAACCCCTAAGTTTATTTCTGAAGCTTTGCTAATTCAGCTTCACGTCCATAAAACTGTTTGTCAAGAGCAAAGCCCTCATTAGGTGGGCTTAAAATGTTATTCAAATACCCCCGGAGCCTTCCACATCGGCTCCACGCTCCCCTCTCGTACCAACTCCATCTGTTTGCTGTAAACTTTACGCCATCTCTCTTTAACCTCTTGATAAGTCTGGAAATATGTATGATTCGGTTCATAACTTTTCTCTATTTTTACAATATTTTTTCCTGCCTCTTCAAAACTGTTATACACCCCTGCACCAATACCGCACGCCATCGCTACACCCAACGCCGTCGCCTCCTTCACCACAGGAACATTAACTTCCAATCCCGTCACATCCGCTAAGATCTGTGACCATAATGTACCGTTAGAGGCACCGCTGGCAAAAATGAGAGAGGTGGGGGAGACACCGCTAAATGCCTTGATATTATCAAGATTGATACCACTCACGATACACGCATTCTCTTCCAACGAACGAAACATGGAACCAATATTGTATTTGCTACTGTCCAACCCAAGCCCGACAAACGAAGGGGAGGCGTGTATCCACTCTCCATAGTTCATACTGTCACTGAAAATAGGGAGTATCCCATAAGAGCCTACGGGAACCGAAGCTGCCATTTTTTCAAGCTCTTCGTAGCTTCGCCCACCGCCCAAAGACTCTCGAAACCATCGCATCACCAATCCCGTAAAAAAAGTGATCCCCTCCGCTTGAGACATACCACGGACAACATGCGGATTGACCCGAAGCAACATTTCATCCGATAAGGCTCTATCGGAGGGGATATTGACCACCTGTTGCCAAAAACTCCCCCCTAGAATCACCGCATCGCCGAGCTTGGAGGCTCCGAGACCTGCCGTTGCGATTTGAACATCACCGCCCCCCATTACGACAAGTGTTTCGCGACTTAATCCTATCTCATCACACGCTTGCGCGGATATTTTCCCCAATACGTCACCGCTCTCCAATACAGGGACAAACAGATCTTTTAAACCGCATCTCTCAAACTGACTTTTTTCCCAATCGCGGGTTTTTAGATTAAATGCCCCTGCTGTCCCTGCATTAGAGGGTTCCGATGCCAATTCACCGCTGAGTTTGAAGAGTATCCAATCACTTATCATCGTAAAATAGGTCGCCTTTTCATACAAATCGGGACAATTATTTTTCAACCATAAAAGGCGTGGAGCCGCGGAGAGGGCAAAAGTCTGACCACTGCTTTTGTAAAACTCCAACTCCATTGTAGAAGATTGACGTTTAAGATACGCGACTTCTGCCCCTGCACGGCTATCAACATTCGCCACACCCCAAAGTTCCTTTTTATCCTTATCATAAACAATAATCCCCTCACGCATACTCGAAGCCGATATCGCTAGTATCTCTTTTGCATGTATTCCTGCTTTAGCAATTGCCTCTTTAATACACCGCTTGGTAAGCTCCCATCCATGAAGAAAATCAAATTCCATAGAGCCCTCAACCCCCTCTTGAGTCAGATGGTTCCATTCGTATTGTGCCATAGAGCATTGATTGCCCTTAGTATCAAAAATAATTGCCCGAATACTCCCCGTCCCTGCATCAATGGCACATAAATAATGGTTCATTGTATTCCCCTGTAATTTTTAATAAGTGTAGCGTAAATCATTTGGATCACTCACGTTACGGTCGTATTCATCTTGGGTAATAATAGTGAATTATATGTTAAAATTCGCCCATTAAAATGGTTAGGGGAAATTGGATGAAGTTGCTAAACCATACTTATCACAATTTACGCTCCCTCTCTAATTGGATAGATTCTCATAGACTGAAAACCTATCCCTCTATCTTGATTCAAATCTTTTTCTCCAATCAAAAGGATGAGAAGCTTTATCAAGTCCGATCCGAAATTCTTTCTCTCCTTCCCGATTGTTCCCTCATTGCCACCTCTACCGCAGGCACAATTAGTGATGGAGAAATGATCGACGATACTATTCTTATCTCTTGTTCGGTATTTGAGGCATCCAAGGTTTCTTGTGTCGGCTATACCAATACCTCTATTGATACCCTCATAGAAAAACTTTCCGTAAATCTAATCAATGATACAACAAAATTACTCGTTATTTTTGCCAATACATTTCGCTTTAACTCAGCACAATTACTCCAAAAATTAACCAATCTATATCCCCATATTGTCATAGTAGGGGGCAATGCTGGTGATGATTACTATTTCCAACGATGTGTTGTTTTTTCCAAAGAAGAAGAGGATTGCGACATCGTTTTTGCCGCTATCAATTCACATCAACTCCGTATCTCCACCAAATACCTTCTTAATTGTCAATCCATCGGTCAGGAGATGTTGGTGACTAAATCACAAGGTGGGGAAGTATTTGAAATCGACCATAAAAGCCCCCTCGATATTTATACCCACTATCTTGGAAAAGATATTGCTGATAATATTCTCGAATACGGAATTGAGTTTCCCCTTATTTTTAATATTGGTGGCGTTGAAATTGCCAGATCACCTGTCGCGGTTAACAAAGAGCTCGGTTTCATGTCGTTTGCAGGAGATATACCAGAGGGGATTTTTGTACGATTTGGTCACCTAAATATTGAACATATTGAAAATCAGAATAAAGAGATCCTCTCGCATCAATTCCCTCACAAGAATAAAGCAATCTATATCTACAGTTGCGCGGCAAGACGCCAGATACTTGGCGATTTTCTGAATGAAGAGCTAAGCTACATCAATCAAATCGGCCCCACATCAGGATTTATCACCTATGGCGAGTTCTTTCATAATCGAGAAGGGTGCCACAATAACCTTCTTAATATCACAACAACCTTTGTCACCCTGAATGAAACTATTCCGAATGAAAAAGTAAATTTTGTCTCTCATGCTAGGAGTAAGGAGAAAAGCAAAGTCACCCTAAAAGCATTAACGACCCTTATTTCCAAAACAAGTGATGAGCTAGAGGAGTTCAAACAGCTTTTAAAACATGAGCTTGATACGACCAATAAAAGCTTAGAAGAGAATCTTCATTATATGACCCAATACGAAGATGCAATCAACTCGACAACAGCAATTTTGAAAACGGATACACACAATATTATCCAATATGCCAATGATAAATTTTGTAACTTAAGCGGATACACACTAGAAGAGCTAGTGGGGATGGATTGCAAGGCAATGAGTCATGAAAAACATAAATCTGACAATGCTTGCTCAAAGGTACGCAAAGTTATGACCAATATCGCTAAAAATGGGCAAGAGTACATTGTTAACACTCTTTTTTATCCCATCATTAATATTCAAGGTGAGCTAGTTGAACATTTACAGATAATGCACGATATTACCGAAATTATTTCCCTCAATGAAGAGATTGTCAATACACAAAGGGAAGTCGTTTTTACCATGGGGGCAATCGGAGAAACCCGATCCAAAGAGACAGGGCTGCACGTCAAACGAGTCGCCGAATACTCCTATCTCCTCGCGAAGCTGATCGGATTAAGTGAAGAAGAAGCTTCACTGCTCAAGCAGGCTTCACCGATGCACGATATTGGCAAAGTCGCTATCCCTGACAGTATTTTGAATAAACCGGGAAAACTCACTTTTGAAGAGTTTGAAATTATGAAAACACACGCTCAGCTGGGATTTGAGATGCTCAACCATTCCGATCGCCCTATTCTCAAAACTTCCGCCCTCGTCGCCTCAACCCATCATGAAAAATGGGATGGCAGTGGCTACCCCAATCAGACAAAAGGGGGGGATATCCATATTTTTGGTCGTATTACCGCCATTGCTGATGTATTTGATGCCTTGGGGCATGACCGTATTTACAAAAAAGCATGGCCACTCGAAGAGATACTTGAACTCTTCCAAAAAGAGAGGGGGAAACATTTCGATCCAGAGCTGATTGATATTTTCTTCAACCATCTTGATCAATTTCTCGAAATAAGGGACTCCTTACTCGATTAACTCAATAGTACGCACAATCAGAGGGTGGAATGATATTTGCTTATAAGTAATATACATTTTTTGAATTGAGGTAGGTTATGATAAGAGCAGTCCATGCAAAATATTTTAATCTTCTAGCTAATCTTGAGAATCAGTTAGAAAAATGGTCACGCAGACTATTTTAAAGATTATTGTTCCCAATTAGAAAAGGGAAAGAAGAAAATATCCCCGAAGGGGATGAAAGAGATTATACGCGTGCTTCTTCACGACGTTGGAGCTGTTCCCATTTTGCATCGACACGTGTTTGCCACTCATCGATAAGATAGGAATACTCTTTTTTGAACAAGTGTTTGAAACGCCCTTGAGCACCGAGATAATCACGAACTGGGATAATATTTTTCGGACGATAGGTGATGTTAAGCTCTGTACCATTGATGATCTCATACAATGGAAAAACCAACGAATCCGTTGCCAAATCAGAAATGGCAATCGTATCTTCTGGAGCAAATTTCCACTCTGTCGTACATGCTGACATAGCATTGATAAACACTGGACCCTCTGCTGCGAACCCTTTTTGGATTTTAGCTACCATGTCTTTCCATTTGTTTGGAGCCACTTGCGCAACATACGGAGCACCATGTGCTGCCATAATAGCAACCATGTCTTTTTTATTTTTCTTTTCACCGTAACTGACACTTCCCGCAGGAGTCGTCGTAGCCGATGCTCCAATTGGAGTTGAACTTGAGCGTTGTCCACCTGTGTTTGCATACACTTCATTATCCAAACACACATACATCATGTTATGCCCACGCTCAAAACATCCAGAAATCCATTGGAACCCGATGTCGTATGTCGCACCATCTCCGCCGAATGCGACGAATTTAGGGACACGATCAGGTTGTTTTAGACGACCTTTGGTTTTAAGCGCTTTGTACATCGCTTCAGCTCCTGCAACGGCAGTTGAACCATTTTCAAAACCGATATGAATCCATGAAGCATCCCATGAGGTATACGGATAAACGGCGGTACATACTTCTAAACAACCCGTTGATGCCGCAAGAATAAGATCATCATTCGTAGCATTCAAAACTTCACGTACAATAATCGAGTGAGCACATCCTGGGCACAAAAGGTTAGCACCCTCAAAACGATCTGCCGAGGTTGAAAACTCTTTTAGATTTTTAATTTTCTTAATTTCTGACATATTGACTCCTTAGAAAAACGAGAGCTTCGGTCCACGAAGACCGATGTACTGCTGCAATGGTGTTGTAAGTTTTCCTGCATCCACATTTGCTTTCAAATCATTGAAGATCCCTACTACATGTGCTTTGGTTAAATCACGTCCACCCAAACCATAAATATAGTTATTCAATACCGCTTTCGTATCGCAGTTAAATAACGTTCCAGCGATTTCATTGTAAAGCATACCCACTGTACCGTGAGGACTTGAACGATCCAAAGTGCCGATTGCTTTTACATTCTTAAGAACTTCAGCTAATTGCTCTAACGGCCAAGGACGGAAAACACGGATTCCGACAACGCCCGCTTTGATCCCTTGAGCACGTAATTCATCAACCACTTCCATTGCTGTTTCAACCGATGTACCCATACAAATAACGGCCATTTCAGCGTCTTCCATTTGGTGTGTTTCAACAAGGTTGTATTTACGTCCACTCAATTTTTCGAATTCAGCGAATGCTGCTTCAATTTTTGGAATAACGGCTGTCATCAAAGCATGTTGTTGGCGTGCTTTGTGCTCAAAATGCCAATCTTCTTCCGTTTGAACTCCGTGCGTTACGGGATGATCGAGATCAAGCATATCATTCATCGGTTGAAATTCACCAACAAAACCATACGCTGCTTCATCTGTTAACGTGTGAACGCCTTGCGCGGTATGTGATGTCATAAATCCATCTTGGTGAACCATAGCTGGGAGACGAACATCGTGATCTTCTGCAACTTTGAACGCAATAAAGTTCAAATCGTACGCGTGCTGAGGGTTATATGCATCGAGTTGAATCCATCCGCTGTCACGCCCCATATACATATCAGAGTGATCCCCATTTACATTCAACGGCGCACCAATAGCACGGTTAACAACGTTAAGAATAATTGGCAATCGCATTCCTGATGCTGAATACAATGTTTCAACCATCAATGCAAAACCTTGAGACGAAGTAGCCGTTGCCACACGCCCGCCTGCTGCTGCTGCACCGATACAGCCAGACATCGCCGCATGTTCCGATTCAACCATAACAAACTCACCATCGACATAGCCGTTGGCTTTATAGGTCGCATACCCTTCAACGATAGGGGTTGATGGAGTAATCGGATATGCCGCTACAACATCTACCTGCACTTGGCGAAGCGCTTGCGCTGCTGCCATATTTCCATCCCAGACTTCGATGTCTCGTAATTCCATAGTATCAGCCATTATTCTTCCCCTACTTCATCTTCTTTTTCTTTTTTCACTTTTTTAGGCCACTCAACGAGCGCACTCTCTTCATCTTTTTGTTCAGGAAACATCAAAAGTGATTTTGGATTTGTCGGACATACTTCCACACAAATTCCACATCCTTTACAATGATCAAAATCAATTCCAATCATCTTTTTATCACGAGAAATGATTGACATATCGGGACAAAAAACCCAACAAAATTGGCAATCAATACAATAGTCTTTGTTAAATAACGGTTTTTCAATACGCCAGTCGGCTACACTTGCCGTAAACGAACTTGATTGAGAATAGGCTCTGTCTTCTGGCAATGTCGTTGCAATATTTTGTATCGCCCCATCAAATGTCCGAAGCATTGCACCGATTTCAAATCCATCCCATCCTGCTTTTTCCATTCTAGGCTCCTTACTTTACTTCATCATAAGCGCGTTGAATCGCGATCATGTTGGCATCAATTATTTTTTGTGGTAATTTTTTCAATACACGAATCATATTCTCTTTGAAAAAGTCCATTTCATACATTCCCGAGACCTTCATCAATGCACCGAGCATTGGTGTATTAGGGATCGCTTTTCCGATTGTCTCTTGCGAAATTTTAATACAATCAACGGTGTGTACTTTTTTACCCTCAAGCTTCGGCTGAGAGGCAATAAGCTCTTCGGTTGTAAGATGGGTAGTAATAATATAAACAGTATCAGGCTTTTCAAATGCCGTAAAATCGGCTACATACACCAATGCAGGATCAATAACAAGAACGTAATCTGGAGCCATAAATTTCTCGTGATTCATAATTACTTTATCATCAACACGATTGTACGCTGTCATTGCAGCACCCCGTTTGGCTGAACCGTAAAACGCAAACGCTTGAACATGCTTACCCGTAGTGGATACAACATCCGCTAAACCTTTTGCACCTGTTACAGCACCTTGACCGGCGCGACTATGCCATCGAATTTCGAGCATGGCTTCTCCCTCTGACTTAAATTTTTAAGCTTGCATTATCAGTGGCTGTATTTTAGGAAACTTGCTCTTAAATGTAGCTTTCCATTTTTGATAGTGTCCAAAGCATAGGGGTAAATGTTACTTTAACCGCTCTTTTTCAATATGACGAACCGCTTCAAGGGCATTATTGTGAATAGTAAATGCAAATGGTGACAGTTGTTCTGCCGTATGATAACCACTCAAAACTCCTACCCCTTCCACTCCAGCACGCACCGACGCCTCCAAATCTAAGCTCGTATCACCAATCATCCATACGTTTTGTGTTCCTGAGTTCATCTGTTCTAACGCCGTCAAAATAGGTTCTGGATGGGGTTTTGTATTCGTAACATTTTCAAAACCGATAAGTACCTCAAAATAGTGCATCAACTCAAAATGCTCCATTAATTCACGCGAATAGTGTCCTGTTTTGGTCGTAACAATTCCCAACCGTGCAAATTGTGATGCCTCTTTTATTGCCTCTATCGCGTAGGGGAGCATAAATGTTTTGAAGCGTGAAATTTCACGATAATGGAGTTTATACGTAGCCACATGCGCCTCAATATTCTCTTCAACTATCCCAACCCCAGCAAACATCGTTTGCAAAGGATGCCCAATCTGTGAAGTTATCATCTCTTCCGTTATATCACTAACTTCACCATGCATCTTCAGCGAGTGATAAAAACTCTCCAAAATCGCCTCTGTCGAATCAATCAACGTCCCATCTAAATCAAACAGTATTATTTTTTCCATTTTTTCTCCTCTATTATTCACAATCTTCTTCATCTATACACCATCGGTTGCGTCCCGATTCTTTTGCATGGTAAAGTGCCTCATCCGCTTTTTTTTCCAAGCTATGATAATTGTCTGATTGGCTTGGGATAGTTGCAGCAATACCAATACTTAATGTGACCATATTGGCAACAAGAGATTGCTCATGAGGGATATTTAGAGCTCTTACTTCATTTAGAATCTCATCTGCGATACGAGAAGCCCCTTTTGTGTCCGTGTGTGGCAGGATTATTATGAACTCTTCTCCTCCGTATCGCGCGACCATATCACCGGTTCGTTTGACGACATCGGCAAATACTGCAGCAACCTTTTTAAGACACTCATCACCCATTCCATGTCCATACGTGTCGTTATAGCGCTTAAAGTAGTCAATATCCATCATCAAAAGAGTGAGCGACAGGCCACTCCTTTGCGCTCGTTTGAACTCCTGCTTGATGATATTATCATACTCCCTGCGATTAGGTATATTGGTGAGTCCGTCCAATCGGGAGAGTTCGTCAAGCTGAGTGTAATACTCATGAAGTTTAATATGGGTTTCCACCCGTTTTTTGATGATGATCGGAGCAAAAGGTTTGGTGATAAAATCCACAGCACCCAATTCCAACCCTTTTACCTCGTCATCAATACTATTGAGCGCCGTAACAAAGATAATAGGAATATTTTTTGTCATCTCATCATTTTTGAGGCGTCTGCATACCTCAAATCCATCCATTTGAGGCATCATTACATCCAGTAATATTAAATCGATATGTTGCTGCTTGACCACCTTTAAAGCATCCGCTCCAGAAGTGGTAACTGCGATATCGTACTCATCTTTGAGAATGTTAGCCAAAATACTGATATTTGCCGCAGTGTCATCGACGATTAAAATGGTGTTATGCATCATAATGTGCTCCGTATTTTGATACTATCGTATGCAATGTTTTCTCTGCCTTAACATAATCAAAAGCATCGATTTGTTGTTTAATTTGCTTATATAATTTTACCTCTACGCCGCTGATGTAAAGCTCTTCCATAAGCGTGTCATTTACAAGACGGTGGTTTTTGAGAGCAACGGCGATTTGAGAGAGCAAGGTACTTAGTTCGTTGATATTAATCTTTTTTGAAGCGCTAATATAAGACTCTTGCTGTTTTAGATATTCTTCTGCCCTTGCGAGCGTCTCATCTAAAAGAGCAATTATTTTTTGTGTGTCATACGCTTGGGATGATTTGAGTGCGGTTTCATACTCTTTTGCCTCTTCATGCAACCGGATTGCCTGTAGATTACCTGAGGTTCCTTTCAGCGTATGTGCCAAAAAAATAAGGCGATCTTTGTCATTATTTTCAAGGGCTTTCTTGAGTTCTGTTCTCATCTTTTGTAAGTCATACACAAAGGCATTAAGCACTTTTTCCATCACTATTGTATTGTTTGAAAAATGGTTTTTTAACGCTTCATAGCTAAAATCGGCATACTTTTGTTGCGCTAAAATTTTCTTGTTGATTGCGATCTCGCTATTACTTTGTGGTGCCAAGAACCGCATCAATGTTGTGCCAAACTGATCCTCATCGATCGGTTTGGAAATGTGTGCATCCATTCCAGCTTTAAGGCTTGCGTCTTTATCACTTTGCATTACCGCCGCAGTCATGGCAATGATTGGTTTTTTATATCCTTGACTTCTTAGTGTTTTCGATGCTTCAAAGCCGTCCATGACAGGCATCTGCAAATCCATCAAGATCAGATCATATTCGCCGCTTTGAGCCATTTGCACTGCAATTTGACCGTTGCTGGCTATATCTACGTTTATGCCCATCTGTTCTAGGAAACCTTCTGCTACTATCTGATTGGTTGTATTGTCTTCTGCAAGGAGAACATGTTTGCCAGAGAGTGACGCAGCATAGTCGTTTTGAGTGGAAGAATCTTCTATGCCGGCAACCAAATCAATGTGCTTTGTTCTACTTTGAATGGAGAGTGCTTTGAGCTCTTTTTTTAGAACCTCTTCGTTATTTTTTTTTGGTTTTATAAATTGAAGCAGAGTACGAACCAATTCCTCTTCATCTATTGGTTTTGCCAAATGGGCAGACATTTCAGCTTCGTCTGTTCTTATAATATCTTCTTGCATGACAGCAGCACTGAGGGCAACTATGGGAATATCTTTATCTATTTTTTTAATCTGTTTACTGGCTTTAAATCCATCCATGATTGGCATCTGAAGATCCATAAGTATTAAGTCATACTTTTTACCAGATTCTATCATCTCAACTGCTTCTTTACCATTATTGGCGACTTCAACAGTGAGATTTAAATTCTCTAACATTCCCATGGCAACGGTTTGATTAATCTTATTATCTTCTACTAGCAGTATGTGTGAGCCTTTAATTAAATCGGCATTTAATTTTACAATTAATGGTTCCTTTTTTTTATCCGTAACTTTTTCAAAAGTGACATTAAATATAAATGTGCTTCCCTCTCCCTCTTTGCTCTCAACCCAAATTTCACCGCTCATCATTTTAACAAAATGTTTCGATATAGCAAGACCAAGTCCGGTTCCTCCATATTGGCGTGTTATTGAACTGTCTGCTTGAGTAAACTTTTGAAAGAGACTCTCTTGAACTTCTTTACTCATCCCCATACCGCTATCTTTTATGGAGAACCGTAATTTTTTATACTCTTCATCCTCATGTATCAGTTCAACACGTATATCAATAGAACCTTTTTCGGTAAACTTAATGGCATTGCCTACGATATTTGTGAGTATCTGAGTCAAACGAAGTGCGTCGCCAATAAGAGTTAGTTTGGTATCCCCCTCTATATTTAGCGACACCCCTTTTATATTTGCTTGATATTCAAACAGATCTTTTATATTGATCATGACACTCTCAAGCTCAAATTCACGATTCTCTAAATCCAGTTTTCCTGCTTCTATTTTAGAATAATCAAGTATATCATTAATAATATGCAGCAGTGCTTTTGAAGAAGTTTTTGCTTTTTTGAGATAATCTCTTTGTTTCTCATCAAGGTTTGTTTTTAAAACCAAGTCGGTTAACCCTAAAATTCCGTTGAGCGGTGTTCGTATCTCGTGGGACATATTGGCTATAAATTCTGATTTTGCTCTATTTGCTTTTTCGGCTTCTTCTTTGACATGTGCGAGTCCATCTTCTATCGCCCTACGCTCTGTAATGTCCTCGATCGCCAACAGGATAATCCGCTCTTTTCCGCGGGCTTGTTCAATCTGCCTTGCATTCAAAAGCATAATCCGTCTGCCGATAGTGGCAAAGTCATGTTCAACTTCATAGTCATCAAAGGTA
>JAPLGM010000008.1 GCA_026390165.1 Campylobacterales bacterium | reverse complement strand
GGGTGCCAGCCAAACCTTCTCCGCTTTGACCCAAACCTCTGCGTCGATCGAGCAAATCAAACAAACAGCAAAAGTCAGCAGCACGAAAGCGACCCAAACAGCCGAGAGTACGGACAAAGCGATGGAGATTGCCAAGAGCGGAACCGAAGGGTTGATCGAAAATATGAAGGGGCTCAATCAGATCAAAGAGAAGATGGATCTGATCGCCTCGAATATCATCCAATTGAGTGAACAAAGCCAGCAAATCGGAGAAATTATCACAACGGTGGAAGATATTGCCAATCAGTCCAATATGCTTGCCGTCAATGCCTCTATTGAAGCGGTAAAAGCAGGGGAGCAGGGGAAAGGGTTCTCCGTCGTGGCGCAAGAGCTCAAAAACCTTGCAGAACAATCCAAGTCAGGGACAAAACAGGTTCAAAAAATTCTCTTTGATATCCAAAAAGTGACAGGGACATTAGTAATGGTGGCGGAACAGGGGGGGAAAGCGGTAGAGAGCGGTGTAGCGCAGGCCCAAAAAGCCAAAACGTCAATGGATCAGTTAAACGGCAGTGTGTTAAATGCTGCCAATGCCAGCAAACAGATTGCGGCGTCGTACGATCAAGAACTTGCCGGTATGGATCAGATTTCAGGGGCAATGGGGAGTATCAAAGAGGCAACCTCCCAAAATCTTAGCAGTATCAAACAAGTAGAGGTATCCGCCAAAGATTTAAGTGCTCTGAGCCAAAAACTCAAAGAGGTGATCAGTCATTACACGATTGCCGTAGTGAAGTAGGGAACAATGGTGGATATGCAAAACGAAGCTTTTCGCAAAAGGCTTTTGGAGACGTTTGCCCAAGAGGCGAAAGAGCACATTGATAACCTTTCAAATGGACTTTTAGAGTTAAAAAAAAGCAGTGACCAACAATCGTCAAAAGCGTTGGTCGAAACTCTTTTTCGAGAAGCGCATAGCTTCAAAGGGGCATCCCGTTCGGTTAATATTGTAGAGCTAGAAGAGGTTTGCAAGGCGATGGAGGAGGTCTTTAGCCATTACAAACTAGTCGAGACAAAAATTCCTGACCCTTTGCTTGAATTAATGCTCGAAGCCAGTGATTTGTTGAGCACTCTCTCTGTGGCGGATGAAGGTAGCCGAAGAGATCAAAAACCTCACGTGCAAGAGGTTATAGCACGCCTGCATAAGCAGTTGGAACCCGACTCTGTCTCGGTAATAGCGGAAGTACCAATCCCTGATATAGAACTCTCTCAAACAATAGAAGTTAGACCGAAAATTCAAACGGATAATACATCCTCTAAGAAGAGGGATGGTGTACAAACCGATGAATCCCCAAAGGTAAAAGAGGAGAGTAAAGCGGCAGAGACGATTCGGATCCCGCTCAAAAAACTCAATGCGATAATGGAGCAAACGGAAGAGATGCTTTTTTCCAAGATCGTCTCAAAACGGCATGCTGAAATGTTGAGCAGTATCATGGATGAGATTGGAGAGTTGAAAAAAGTACAATCGAACCCTCATGCAATGATGTCGAAACTCTCAAGCGTAGAGTCGATGATGCACAAAGCGATCAAGCAATCCAAAGGGGATGCGAGAGAAATCGCTCTGAGCGTAGACCGTCTATTAGCCCAGATGAAAGAGGCATTAACCCTCCCGTTTTCGACTCTTTTTTATACGTTACCCAAAATTGTCCATGATATGGCGAAAAGTGTGGGGAAGGAGGCGGTACTCAATGTCATCGGCGGTGAGATCGAGATCGATAGGAGGATTTTAGAAGAGATGCACGATCCCATCATCCATCTATTGCGTAATGCCGTTGATCATGGGATAGAGACTCTCCAAGAGCGGTCAAAAAAAGGGAAATCTTCGGTGGGTACCATTACTTTGATGCTGAATCAAAAATCTGCGACGAAAGTGGAACTTTCTGTTCGTGATGATGGGGAGGGGATAAGCCCAGAAAAAATAATCCTCTCTGCCATCAAAAAAGGGGTTGTTGATCAAGCAAGTGCGGAAGCATTGGATGAGCAAAGTATACTCAATTTGGTATTTCAATCGGGAATTACAACGGCATCCAGTGTTACCGATTTATCAGGAAGAGGGCTTGGGCTGGCGATTGTCCAAGAAAAAGCACAACAGCTTGGGGGTCATGCCTACGTTCGAAACAAAGAAGAGGGGGGAGCAGAGTTTATCGTCCTCCTGCCACTGAGTATGGCAACCTTTAGAGGGGTCGTAACCTCTCTTAATACTCAGAAATATATTTTTCCAAGTGAACACATCTCGCGTGTAATGAGTGTGGGACATGAGCGTATTAAAAATGTCGAAGGCAAAGAGATGGTGGTGGTGGATCACCATGTCGTCCCTTTTTATCCTTTGAGTACTATTTTGGAGTTACCTACCCCTTACGTAGAATCTTCTTTCGTCTCCGTCGTCGTGATAGCCTTAGGTAATGAACTGCTGGCTATCGCAGTTGAGGCAATCGACTATGAAGAGGAGGTGATGGTCAAAAGTTTGGGTAAACAACTCTCTCGTGTCAAGAATATAGCGGGTGTGGCATTATTAGCGTCAGATATCCCCGCATTGATTTTAAATGTCTCCGATATTTTCAAATCGGTTGGAATGGTTTCACTCAAAAGGGCAGTACAAAAGAAAGAGGTGCAAAAGCAAAAATCGCGAATACTGGTGGTAGACGATTCCCCCACTACGAGAGCATTACTCCAGAATATCATGGAGATGGTTGGGTATGATGTTGTATCGGCGGTGGACGGGATGGATGCTTTTGAGGCACTTAAAAAAGAGAAGTTTGATTTGGTCGTATCGGATGTGGATATGCCAAGGATGAATGGATTTGAGTTAACGGAATCCATACGTTCCGATACGCAGCACTCAGAGCTTCCCATTATTCTCGTCACGTCATTGGAATCAGAAGAGGACAAAGAAAAAGGGATGAGGGCAGGGGCAAACGCCTATATCGTCAAAAGTACATTTGATCAGAACAATTTGCTTGAAAATATTCAATTGCTAATTGACTGAGAAGAGGGATTTGTATGATACGAGTAATAATCGCCGAAGATTCAGTGACCGTTCGTGAAATGTTGGTTTACTTATTCGCATCCGAAGCGGATATCGAGATTGTAGGTGTCGCCAACGATGGGGAAGAAGCGGTCGATATGGTCTCGAAGCTCAAGCCTGATATCATCCTTATGGATATCAATATGCCTCGTCTCAACGGATATGAAGCGGCGCAAAAAATCATGCAAGAAAACCCCGTCCCCATTTTGCTGATGAGTGCAAGTTGGGATATGAATGAGGTCGAGAAGATTGTGAAAAGTATGCATCTCGGTGTTCTTGGAGTTCATGAAAAACCATACGGGTCAGGACATCCACGCTTTAAAGAGCTCTATAACAAAATTCTTTTAGATCTTAGACTGATGTCGGATGTTAAGGTCGTTCGTCGCTGGAATCATGAAGATAAGTATTCTAAAAGTGATTTTAAATCGCTGCAAAAAAGAGAGTCTGTCGAACCATGCAGTTTTATCGTGATCGGTTCATCGACAGGGGGGCCACCCGTCCTTCATACCATTTTAAAAGCTCTCCCGCATGATTATCCTCTCCCCATATTGGTCGCGCAGCACATGAGTAGCGAATTTATAGAGAGTTTTATCGAGTGGCTAAATGGGGCGTGTGTACTGAATGTCAAAAAAGCGCAAGAGGGGGAAAAAATTTCGGGTGGAAATGTCTATATCGCTCCATCGAAGTACCATCTTGCCCTTAAAAAGGATAAAATTAAACTTATCGAATCCAAAGAAAATGAACTGATTGTCCCCTCTGTTTCAAAACTCTTTGGTTCAGCGATCAAAGAACATCCAGCTGAAGTGGTGGCCATTTTACTTTCAGGGATGGGAAATGATGGAGCGGAAGAGATGAAAAAACTCAGAGATGCAGGAGCTATTACCATCGGGCAAAATGAGGAGACCTCTGTCGTTTTTGGGATGGCAAATGAAGCAATAAAAAAAGGGGGTATAGAGTTCATCTTATCCCCCGAGGGTATTACAGAACTGTTATTGAGTATGCAAATAACGAAAAAAGAGACAGTATGAACCCCGTAAAACATGAAAAAGCCAAGATTATGATACTGGTTGTCGAAGATAGTCTTACCCAAGCGGAGGAAGTTCGCTATTTTCTGGAAAGTTATGACTATACGGTAGCCATTGCTCACGATGGAGAAGAGGCTTTAGAATGGTTGCAAAACAGTGATGCTAATCCGGATGTCATTGTGAGCGATGTTGTGATGCCCCGTATGGATGGGTATGAATTTTGTAAAGCAATTCGCGCTAATGAAAGATTTAAAAATATTCCCGTAATTCTTTTGACCTCACTGTCCGAGCCGCATGATATTATCAAAAGTATCGAAGCGGGTGCCAATAAATTTCTAACCAAACCGTTCGATCACAAGCGTCTCCCTGAGGTCATAGATGAACTTTATATCAATACCCAACGGCGAAGTGTTGAACGTATGGAGATGGGAATCAGGCTGATGTTCGGCGGAAACAATTTTTTGATCACGGCGGATAAGGTACAAATATTGGATCTCCTCCTCTCAAGCTACGAAGACTCTTACTATAAGAATATTCAGTTGCAAGAGACTCGTAGTGAACTTGAAAAGTTAAATTCACAGCTCGAAGAAAAAGTGCAAGAGAGGACAACAAAGCTCAAAGAGAAAGAGAAACAATTTCGAACCCTTACGGAACACACACCTGATTTGATTGTTAGGATGGATCGAAATGAAAATGTTGTCTATATCAATAAGGTAGTGGAAGATCTGTTTGGGATTACCCATGAACAATTGATTGGTCAATCAACCAGTAAACTGGATGAAATTTTTGAACGTTTCTGTACTCATACGGTTACTGAAGTGTTTACTAACGGAAAAGAGATAAAGAACGAGATGGAAGTTCAAACACTCCAAGGAAAGAGATGGTTTGGATCGGTCTTTGTCCCTGAGTATAATGATGAGGGGGAGATAGAGTATGTTTTGAAAGTATCGCGTGATATCACTACTATAAAAGAGTATGAAGCTCATTTAATTCATCAAAAAGATCTTTATCAAGCGCTTAGTCGTACGAATGGAGCGATTATTTATTCCAAAACAGAGCAAGAACTATTTGATGCAATCTGTCAGATAGCCATTAAGTATGGAAAATTTACCTATTGTTGGATTGCAACTATTGATCCAACAACGCACGAGATGAAGCTTCAATCTATTGCCGGGGGTAATGAAGCGTATATTTTGGATCTTAAAACACTTCTTCATAAAAAAGGGAGCGCTTTACTGGATAGCTTGGAAGAGGAGCGTGCCCTTATTTGTAATGATATTAATGACCCTGCTGCTAATTTAATGATTTGTAAGGAACTTGCCGAAATGTATGGCACGCAATCCTTCGCTAACTTTCGGCTGTTTAATGGTTCTGAAACGTATGCAATTTTGACTCTCTGCTCCGATCAGAAAGCTTTTTTTGATGAAGAGATAGAGGCGCTTCTGAATGAGATGGTAGGAGATATCTCTTTCGCTTTGAAAAATTTCAATGAAGTTAAATGGCGTACGAATGCAGAAATAACACTTCTGGAGAATAAGCGGAGGATTTCGGATATGCTCATCGATACCGTTGCTGCTATTTCAACAACGATCGAGATGCGTGACCCATATACTGCTGGTCACCAAAAGAGGGTATCCTTACTTGCATGTGCCATTGCCAAAGAGATGGGACTATCCCAAGAGAGAATCGAAGGGTTGAGTTTAGCCGCACAAATCCACGATGTCGGGAAAATTCAGATTCCTGCGGAGATATTAAGCAAGCCCACTAAACTCGGCGATCTTGAGTTTTTAATGATACAAACGCATCCCGAAACAGGATACTCCATCGTAAAAGATATAGAGTTTCCTTGGCCAATAGCCACAATGATCCGTCAACACCATGAAAAACTAGATGGTTCAGGCTATCCACATGGACTAAGAGGGGAGGCGATACTTTTAGAAGCGCGTATCCTCACGGTTGCCGACATCGTCGAGGCAATGGAATCTCATCGTCCCTATCGTCCGGCATTAGGAATTGAGGCAGCGATTACAGAGATTCAAAATGAGAGAGGAACAAAGCTCGATAGTGATGTTGTCGATGCGTGTATCAGACTTTTTAAAGAAGAACGATTTAGTTTTTCTCAATGAGAGAGTAGGCTTTTTAATTATCGTTAGTATGTGATTATCAGAATGAATAAGCAGACAAAGTTAGTGAATAAAATGATTGTAAAGAATAAAGAAGGAAGATGTAAATGGTGACTCCAAGGGGATTTGAACCCCTGTGGCCAGGATGAAAACCTGAAATCCTAACCGTTAGATGATGGAGCCACGTAAAGCAGTAAAAATGGTGTCCCGTGATGGATTCGAACCATCGACCCCTTCATTAAAAGTGAAATGCTCTACCAGCTGAGCTAACGGGACGACAACAACACTTGTGGTGGTTAACCAGTTTGTGGACGGGAATTATAGCTGTTTAATAAATGTTTGTCAAGGGTTTTGATAAAAAAGTTGATATTTTTTTATACTGAGGATAAAAGTAACGTTGAACATGAGGGATAATTATGGCTAAAGGGGAGAAATGAGGTACTTTATATTTTTTTTCTTTTATAGTAGTTATAGCGTAAGATAAAAAGGGACATTTCACCGCGACCACTTTTATCTTCTCAAACGTTTATTTACGAACTTTATCATTTTAATCCAAGCTTAAAAAATGTTTGGCTATAATTCGCAACTTTTGTAGACTTATAGGTAAGGAATGCTAATGTACGCAATCATTAAAAATGGTGGTAAACAGTACAAAGTTCAAGAGGGTGATATTCTCTTGTTCGATAAAATGGGACTCGATCCTAAAACTGCCATCGAAATTAAAGAAGTTCTTGCTGTGAATAACGGTGAGCTTCGTGTAGGTACTCCTTTTGTAGAGGGTGCTGTTGTTATGGCTGAAGTAATCAATGAGGGTCGTGACCGTAAAGTCGTAATTTTCAAAAAACGTCGTCGTAAAGACAGTAAAGTTAAGCGTGGTTTTCCGTAGAGATCACACACGTGTTCGTATCACTGCGATCAACGCGTAATAGAGTAGGAGAATAGCATGGCTCACAAAAAAGGTCAGGGTAGTACACAGAATAACCGCGATTCAGCGGGACGTAGACTCGGTGTTAAAAAATATGGTGGTGAAGTAGTACGTGCGGGGAATATCATTATTCGTCAACGCGGAACAAAAGTTCATCCAGGTAAAAATATCGGTATGGGTAAAGACCACACGTTGTATGCGTTGGTTGATGGTGTTGTTTTGTTTGCACGTAAAGATAAAAAGCGCAAACAAGTTTCAGTTATCCCTGCTGCATAAATTCTCACTCTATCGGGCAATTTTTTGCTCGGTATCTAACGTGTATCTCCCCATAATTTATTTTCTTAATGGTGTATTTTCGGTTAAAATTTTACAGGGAAAAGTATAGTTTTAAGACAATAACTGCTGTCTCGTAGTGGGGCATGGTTTTAAAAAAGGATTTTAATGTTTACAGATAGTGTAGAACTAACTCTCTCTTCGGGCAAAGGTGGGGCAGGGTGTGTTGCTTTTAGACGCGAAAAATATGTCCTTCAAGGGGGACCAAACGGCGGTGACGGCGGGCGTGGAGGTGATGTCTATTTTAGAGTGGATAACAATACCCACACATTAGCCCATTTTCAGGGGAATAAAAACCTCAAAGCCGAAAAGGGAAAACCGGGGAGCGGATCGAACATGTCAGGACGTATGGGGCAACGACTTGTTGTTGTTGTCCCTCCGGGAACACAGGTTACCGATATTGAGACGGGTGAATTACTCCTAGATTTGCTCGAAGATGGGAAAGAAGTACTCTTTTTAGAAGGGGGGCGCGGTGGTCTTGGAAATGTCCACTTCAAATCCTCTACGAATCAAAAACCAATGTATGCCCAACCGGGAGAACCTGAAACGGTTCGCCTTGTCAAGCTTGATCTCAAACTTATCGCCGATGTTGGGTTGGTTGGGTTTCCGAATGTTGGAAAATCGACCCTTATTTCAACAGTATCCAATGCCCGTCCTGAAGTAGCAAATTACGAGTTTACAACCCTTACCCCGAAGCTTGGGCAGATCACTATTGATTACGATTCTTATATTATGGCCGATATTCCAGGAATTATTGGTGGAGCATCAGAGGGAAAAGGGCTTGGACTTAAATTCTTACGCCATATTGAGCGGACGAAAACATTGCTCTTTATGATCGATTTAGCCTCGTATCATGAGCTAAAATATCAGTACGAAACTCTTAAGAAAGAGTTGGCAACTTTTTCACCTCTATTAGCAGAACGTAATTACGCGATTGCATTGACCCGTTGTGATGCGATGAGTCCTGAAGAAGTTGTGGAAAAAACCAATAGCTTTTTAGAACTAGTAGGTTTGGATCCGGTCTCTAAAAGCCGTTTTGGATTCACTACTGAATTTCCACTCTATGAGCAAGAGAGTTTTGATGTAGGATTTTACGATAAAACGTTACCTGCCTTCATTGTCCCTATCTCTTCAGCGATTAATTTAAATATTAAACCGTTGACCTACGCACTTTATCAAATGGTTGTGTCGGAGCGAAAATGAAGCGTTTAGTGGTTAAAGTCGGAAGTGCCGTTTTAAGCGAGCAGAATCATATCGCCCGTGATCGTATGCAGGCTTTGGTTGATTTTATCGCCAAACTCAAAACCCGTTATGAGGTCATTTTGGTCTCTTCGGGTGCGGTGGCAGCAGGGTATACACAATTAAAGCTTGATAAAAAACTTCTTTCCAATAAGCAAGCGTTAGCCTCCATAGGTCAGCCGATTCTAATGAATAAATACCGCAAAATGTTTGAACACCATCATCTACTCCCTTCTCAGATTTTGGTAACGGCTGCCAATTTTAATACCATCGAAGAGTCCCAAAAAGCAAAAGATACGATCGAAACTCTTTTAGCGCACAATGTGGTTCCTATTATCAATGAAAACGATGCTACAGCGACCGAAGAACTAGTTTTGGGGGATAACGATCAGCTCTCCGCGTACGCAGCGCACCATTTTGGAGCTGATATGCTCATTATCCTCTCCGACATTGATGCCTATTATGACAAAGATCCAAGAAGCCATACGGATGCTGTTGTCCGTTCTCGTATAGAGTTTATTACGGATGAAGAGTTGATTATGGATGTTACCCCTCATCACAGTTTTGCAACGGGCGGTATTGTGACCAAACTCAAAGCAGCCGATTTTTTACTTAAGCGGGGAAGTGCGATGTTTTTAGCCAGTGGCTTTGATTTGAGTGATGCCCACTCTTTTTTGTTGGATGGATGTCACAAAGGGGGAAGTTTATTTCAAGGGGAGGCGCAGGTATGACCCGTATTGTTTTTATGGGAACCCCTGAATATGCGAGAGATATTCTTCAAACCCTCATTACTGCGGAGGATGTTGAGGTCGTAGCTGTCTATACTCAGCCTGATAAACCGGTAGGGCGTAAAGCGATTCTTACCCCTCCCAGTGTAAAAGTATTGGCGCAACAGTATGATATTCCTATTTTTCAGCCCAATCGTTTGAGAGATGAGGATGTGGTAGATGAAGTTCTGGAAATCCCTTGTGATTTGATTATTGTCGCCGCATACGGACAGATTCTACCCAAAGCTATTTTGGACTATGTCCCCTGCATTAATCTCCATGCGTCGATTTTACCGCAATATCGGGGAGCCAGTCCGATACAGCAAACTCTTCTGAACGATGACAACCAAAGCGGTGTCACAGCGATGTGGATGGATGTAGGATTGGATACGGGTGCCATTATAGAGATTTCAACCTTGGATATTGCACCGGATGAGATGGTTGAGTCACTGTATGAGCGACTTACGACTCTAGCGTGCGATTTGACATTGAATGTTATACGGATGTGGGATCGTAAAAGTGCTGCACCTCAAGAGGAGGACAAAGCAACCCATTGTAAGAAAATCTCAAAATCAGATGGTTTGATTACTTTTGACGATGCATTTGAAATTCATAACCGTTATCGTGCATTTACTCCATGGCCAGGGATATTTACTGAATCAGGATTAAAAATTAAATCTCTTACCCTTGAGGAGTGTGAATCGATTGGAAATGCAGGGGAAATTATTGCGATTGATCTCAATAGTATTGTTGTTGCGTGTACAAGAGGATCATTACGCGTAACAACACTCCAAGCCCCTTCCAAGCAAGAGACTTCTGCTGTAGCGTATTTGAACGGAAAGCGATGGGTGTGTGGAAATATTTTGGCTTAATGACGTTGATTCGACACAACGATATCTGCTTGATGGGCTCAAGAATCACACCCTAAAAGCTCCCGTATGTGTTGGTGCTACAGTGCAAACGAGCGGAAGAGGGTCACGAGGGAATCAATGGATCGGTGAAGAGGGAAATTTTTTTATCTCTTTTGCCATTGAACGAAATACGCTACCAGATGATTTACGACTTGAGTCCTCATCAATTTATTTTGCCTACCTCCTTAAAGAGCTACTCGCGCAGATGGGGTCAAAAGTTTGGCTTAAATGGCCGAATGATTTTTATTTAGGGGGGCAAAAGGTCGGCGGTTTGATTACAAACCTTGCAGGAGATTGCCTTGTTTGTGGCGTTGGATTAAATCTTCAACGTGCTCCTGAGAATTTTGCCATTATGGATATACAAATAGAGGCAAAAGCGTTAAGTAATGCATATATGCAGATGTTGAAAACATTTCCACAGTGGAAGCAGATTTTTAGTAAGTTCGCGTTAGAATTTGAAAGAAGCAAAGCCTTTTTAACCCACTTCAATAACGTAACAATTGAATTGAAAGATGCCGTTTTATATGAAGACGGTTCCCTTGAATGCAATGGACAAAGGATGTATAGTTTACGATGAGCGAAGTAATTGTTATTGCAAACCAAAAAGGGGGCGTTGGTAAAACTACCACTGCCGTAAATTTAGCCGCATCGTTAGCGGTTGCTGAAAAAAGAGTGCTGTTAATTGATGCCGATCCGCAAGCCAATGCGACGACCTCATTGGGGTATCATCGTAATAATTATGAATTTAATATTTATCATGTCCTTATTGGGGCAAAAAAATTACGTGAGATTATTTTAAAAACAGCATTACCGAAACTTTTTATTGCCCCGTCAAATATTGGTTTGGTCGGGATTGAAAAAGAGTATTACGATGCGGAGAACTCCAAAGGGCGTGAGCTGATTTTAAAACGAGCCATTGCGCAGGTAAAAGAAGAGTATGACTATATTATTATCGATTCTCCTCCAGCGCTAGGACCGATGACCATTAATGCCCTTTCGGCATCCAATTCGGTTATTATCCCTATTCAATGTGAGTTTTTTGCATTAGAAGGGTTAGCTCAGTTACTTAATACTGTCAAACTAGTACGAAAAACAATTAATCCAAAACTGACAATTCGAGGTTTCTTACCGACGATGTACAGTTCACAAAATAATCTTTCCCGACAAGTTTTTGCTGATTTACAGCAACATTTTGAAGGAAAGCTTTTTAAATCAAGTGAAGAAAATTATATTGTTATCCCTCGTAATGTAAAATTGGCTGAGTCGCCGAGTTTTGGTAAACCTGCTATTTTATACGATGTAAAGTCAACAGGTTCTATCGCGTATCAAGATTTAGCACTTGCTATTATTGCATAAGGGGAATGTATGGCAAAACCATCGGTATTAGGTAGGGGATTAGGGGCGTTGCTCAGTGAAATCGAAGAAGCATACGATAATGAGCTCCCTAAAAAAAGTGGAGTTGAGGAGATTTCGATTTCCAGCGTTCGCCCCAACCCTTTTCAGCCACGAAAACATTTTGATCCTGAATCTTTAGCTCAGCTGAGTGAATCGATCAAGAGCTACGGACTTTTACAACCTATAGTGGTTAAAGAAGATATTGATGGTTATGTTCTTATTGCAGGTGAGAGACGCTTACGTGCAAGCAAGCTTGCCCGGTTGGCTACTATTAAAGCCATTATTGTGACAGTAAGTAATGATGAGATGCGCGAACATGCACTGATTGAAAATATTCAGCGTGATGAACTCAATGTGATTGACTTAGCACAAGCGTATCAAGAACTTATTGAGATACATGAATTGACACATGAACAGCTCTCCCAAACGGTACATAAAAGTCGCGCGCAAATAACGAATACTCTTCGTTTATTACAATTGAATGAAAAAGGGCAAAAAGCACTTGTCGAGGGTAAAATTAGTGCAGGGCATGCCAAAGTTATTATCGCATTGGAACCGCAGGAGCAATCTTTAATTATTGATTCCATCATTGGGCAAAAATTAAGTGTCCGAGATGTAGAACAAATGGTTAAAAAAATTAAGTGCAATGACGAGATGCCCTTAGCTCAAACAGAGAAAGCCCCCGAGCTTGATTTTAAAAAGCTGCACTCTCTTTTAGGGGAGATGGGTTTGAAATCATCCAATAGAGGATCAAAATTCACCATTGATTTTGACACTAATGGTCAAATAGCTACATTTTTAATCACTCTTTCCGCATAAAATGGCTCATTTAACTGTCCCTTCAATTTAAGAGTTGTATAATCACGTAACTTTTAGGAGGTGGTATGTTAGATATAAGTCCGATGCTGTTAGTCAGCACACTGATTGTCTTCCTGGTCCTTATTGCCGCTCTGAATAGTTTGCTTTACAAACCTCTTTTCAGTTATATGGAAAAGCGGGATGCAGATATTAAAAAAGATCTTGAAGAAGTTGGAAACAACGACGCTGAGATTGCTGCATTTCACGCAACTGCTGAAAAGATCGTCAGTGATGGCAAACTTCAGGCGAATGCAATGAGAGAAAAAGTTGTTGCTGAGGCTAAAAGTGCAGCAGCAAGTAAGCTTGAAGCCAAGCGTGCTGAACTGGCAAAAGAATATGCACAGTTCGAAGAGACAATGCTGGAAGAGCGTTCTCGTTTAAATGGTGTTCTTCGTTTAGAAGTTCCTAGTTTTCAAGCTGCTGTTACAGCAAAACTTAATCAGATTTAAGGAGAGTATATGGGTAAGATAATAATCACCGTATTAATGCTCGGTGTATATCTCTTTGGTTCTGATGTTGCACACGAGAATTCAACTGATATAGTTCAACGAACCGTCAACTTTCTGATATTTGCGGGTATTCTTTACTACCTTTTAGCAGAGCCACTGAAAGATTATTTTGGTGGACGAACTGCAGGCATTGCTGGAGAGCTTGAAAAAGTTCAAGAACGTCTTCGTGAGTCAAAACGTCTTAAAGAATCAGCAGAGCAAAAAATTGATGAAGCGAACCGTTTTGTCAGTGAACTCGTTGAGAGTACAAAGAAAGAGTGCAAAATTTTAAGTGATAAAATTAGTGCTCAGTGTGACCAAGATTCTAGTGTGATGCAAAAGCAAAACAATGGTTTGATGGAACTTGAAAAACGTCAAATGGTACGTAATGTCGTTAATGATGTTATGAATGAAGTTATGGTAGCGAGTGATACAGCTATGGGCAGTAATGCTATGGTTGACATTTTGAAAAAGAAGGTGGCGTAAATGAAGCATGAAATGATTGCAAAACGTTACGTTCAGTCTCTTATGGATCTTTTGGATACCCCCTCATTGGATAATGTCTCTGAACTTTTCAATGTTATCTCGACTGCTTTTGATGATACGAAATTTCTTCAAATTATGAACAGTAATGATATCGCTGTTGATCTAAAAACGTCTTTGATCCTTGAAATGGTCAAGAGCGTTAAAAGTCAAGAGATTAATAACTTTATTAAGCTTTTAGGAGAAAATGGACGTTTATCTTTGATTCCTGCGGTTGCAAAAGAGTTGAAGAGAGAAATCGCCTCTATTAAACGTGTTTACAATGGTCGTATTTATGCGGTTTCGGCAATGGATCAAGCTTCCATTGATACGATCGCAACTGATTTGGGCAAAAAAATGGGTGCAACCATCTCATTACAATATCTCACTTCAGATACGGACGGTGTACGTGTTGAAGTAGATGGTCTCAATATTGAGATAGATTTTTCAAAAAGTCGCCTTAATGCTCAAATTATTGAGCACATTTTAAAAGCAATTTAACCCCCGCGAAAGGAGAAACTAGTGGTAGCAAAAATACAAGCAGACGAAATCAGTTCAATCATCAAAGAGCGAATTGAGAATTTCGAACTTAACGTTGATATTAATGAAACTGGTAAAATCGTCTCATATGGAGATGGCATTGCCCAAGTATACGGCTTGAATAATATTATGGCCGGTGAAATGGTTGAATTCGAAGACGGGACCGAAGGTCTTGTTATGAATCTTGAAGAGAGTAGTGTTGGTATCGTTGTTTTAGGCAATACAAAAGCACTTCGTGAGGGTATGAGCGTTAAGCGTCTTGGACGCTTATTGAAAGTACCAGTTGGTGATGCGCTTCTTGGACGTGTTGTCAATCCTCTAGGTGAGCCAATTGATGGAAAAGGGCCAATCGAAACGACTGAAAGTCGTTTTATCGAAGAAAAAGCTCCTGGAATTATGGCACGTAAATCAGTACACGAGCCAATGGCAACCGGTATTAAATCAATCGATTGTCTTGTTCCAATCGGACGTGGTCAACGTGAGTTGATCATCGGCGACCGTCAAACGGGTAAAACTACGATTGCACTTGATGCTATTATCAACCAAAAAGGCAATGGTGTTGTTTGTATCTATGTTGCAATTGGTCAAAAACAATCAACTGTAGCTCAAGTTATTCGCCGTCTTGAAGAAGCGGGTGCAATGGAATATACAATTATTGTTTCATCTGGCGCTGCTGAAGCAGCTGCATTGCAATTTCTTGCACCGTATACTGGTGTAACAATGGGTGAATTTTTCCGTGATTCAGCTCGCCACGGTTTGATCGTTTATGATGATCTCTCCAAGCATGCAGTTGCGTATCGTGAAATGTCTTTGATCCTTCGTCGTCCTCCGGGCCGTGAAGCGTATCCAGGAGATGTTTTCTATATTCACTCTCGTTTGTTAGAGCGTGCAGCAAAACTTAATGATGAATTGGGTGCTGGTTCATTGACTGCTCTTCCAATCATCGAAACACAAGCGGGTGACGTTGCGGCGTATATCCCTACCAATGTTATTTCGATCACGGATGGTCAGATCTTCTTGGAAACAGATTTATTCAATGCAGGTATCCGTCCAGCGATCAACGTAGGGCTTTCAGTGTCTCGTGTTGGTGGTGCGGCTCAAATCAAAGCAACAAAACAAGTAGCAGGAACATTGCGTCTTGATTTGGCACAATACCGCGAACTTCAAGCATTTGCTCAGTTTGCGTCTGATTTGGATGACGTGAGCCGTAAACAGCTTGAACGTGGTCAACGTATGGTTGAAGTATTGAAACAACCTCCGTATTCACCAATTCCAGTGGAAAAACAAGCGTTGATTATTTTCGCGGGGAATGAAGGATATCTTGATAACCTTCCAGCATCGGCTGTTGTTAAGTTTGAAGCGGATCTTTATCCGTTTATCGATGCGAGCTATCCACAAATTCTCGAAAACATCCGTTCAACCTCTAAAATTGATGATGAAACGATGGGAATGATGAAAAAAGCGATCGAAGAGTTCAAAACAACTTTCGTTCAAGCATAAGGATCTTTTATGGCTAACTTGAAAGAGATTCAACGACAGATTAAGAGCGTTTCTAACACGCAAAAAACAACGCGTGCCATGAAAATGGTCTCCACGGCGAAACTTCGCCGTGCAGAAGAACTCGCGAAACGTTCACGTCTGTTTGCCCAAAAAACGAATCAAGTCATAGCTGAAATCGCAAGTCGTATTCACTGCAATAAAGTGGGCGGGATTGATAGCCGTAGCTTTGTTCAAAACGATGCGCCAAAATCGATTGATATTATTTTTGTTACAGCGGATAAAGGTCTTTGCGGTGGTTTTAACATCCAAACGATCAAAGCGGTTAAGCGCTTAATGGCTGAATACGAAAATAAAGATGTAAACATCCGTATTCGCGGTATCGGTAAAAAAGGGGTTGAATATTTTGCGTTTAATCAAGTTGAATTGCTTGATGGCGTTAAAAACTTAAGCTCTGCTCCCGATATGCAACGATCCAGTGAGTTTATGACGCGTTCAATCAAAGATTTCAATGATGGTGTTGTTGATGCGGTTTATCTTGTCTATAATGGCTATAAAAATATTATTACACAAGAATTACATGTTAATCGACTTTTGCCTGTTTCGATAGAGAATATTGATTGCGAAAGTGCAAAAGACAGTGTCCTTGAACTGGAAGCATTTGATGAAGAAAAAATGCTTGATTCATTGGTTACTAAATACGTTGAATACAATATGTATTATGCGTTGATAGACTCAGTTGCGGCAGAACACAGTGCGCGTATGCAAGCGATGGATGCGGCAACGAATAATGCGAAAGAGATGGTGAAATCGTTAACGGTCAAGTTTAACAAAGCGAGACAAGAGTCGATTACAACGGAACTTATCGAGATTATCAGCGGCGTCGAGTCGATGAAATAATTATGGAGAATAGAATGATTGGTAAAATTGCTCAAGTAATTGGTCCGGTTGTTGACGTTGATTTTGAAGGTTATTTACCTGCAATCAATGAAGCAATCGAAGTAAATGTTAGTGTTGAAGGGAAGACAACTCGTCTTGTATTGGAAGTAGCGGCACATCTCGGTAATGGTCGTGTACGAACGATCGCTATGGATATGTCTGAAGGTCTTGTACGCGGTATGCCAGCAACGGCTACAGGTGCTCCGATCAAAGTTCCTGTTGGAGATAAAGTTCTTGGACGTATTTTCAATGTTATCGGTGAAACAATCGATGGCGGGGATCAGATTACTGATTGTGAAACATGGTCGATTCACCGTGATCCTCCACCATTGATCGATCAAACCACTAAAACAGAGATGTTTGAAACGGGTATCAAGGTTGTTGACCTTTTGGCTCCGTATTCAAAAGGTGGTAAAGTTGGTCTTTTCGGTGGTGCTGGTGTCGGTAAAACCGTTATCATCATGGAACTTATCCACAACGTAGCGCACGGACATGACGGTCTTTCAGTTTTCGCCGGTGTTGGTGAGCGTACTCGTGAGGGAAATGACCTTTATCATGAGATGAAAGATTCCAATGTTTTGGACAAAGTTGCACTGTGCTACGGTCAAATGTCTGAGCCTCCTGGAGCACGTAACCGTATTGCATTGACAGGACTTACCATGGCGGAATATTTCCGTGATGAAAAAGGGCTTGATGTATTGATGTTTATTGATAATATCTTCCGTTTTGCACAATCAGGTTCTGAAATGTCAGCACTTTTGGGCCGTATCCCATCAGCGGTTGGTTATCAACCGACATTAGCTCGTGAAATGGGTGCATTGCAAGAACGTATTACATCGACTAAAAAAGGGTCTATTACATCCGTTCAAGCGGTATACGTACCTGCGGATGACTTGACAGATCCAGCTCCTGCTTCTGTATTTGCACACCTTGATGCGACAACGGTTCTTAACCGTAAAATTGCTGAAAAAGGGATCTATCCTGCAGTTGATCCTTTGGATTCAACATCACGCTTGCTTGATCCACAAATCATCGGTGAAGAGCATTACAATGTAGCACGCGGTGTTCAAAAAACACTTCAAAAATACAAAGATTTGCAAGATATTATTGCGATTCTTGGTATGGATGAACTTTCAGAAGAAGATAAATCTGTTGTTGAGCGTGCACGTAAAATTGAGAAATTCCTTTCTCAACCGTTCTTCGTTGCGGAAGTATTTACAGGTTCTCCAGGGAAATATGTTTCTCTTGAAAACACGATCAAAGGGTTCAAAGGAATTTTGAACGGTGATTATGATCACATGCCAGAAGGTGCCTTCTATATGGTAGGTGATATGAACGAGGCGATTGAAAAAGCTGAAAAAATGAAAAGCAAATAATTGCTTTTTAAAGGAATGATATGCATACTCTAAATTTAGAAGTGCTAACTCCAAATGGTTCTATCTTTAATGGTCCCGTTCAAAGTGTAACGGTTCCAGGAGAAGAGGGTGAGTTTGGTGTTCTTTCTCAGCACGTAGCATTGACAACACTTCTTAAAGCAGGTGTTATTGATATTATTCAAGAGAATGGAAAAAAACAGTCCATCGTCGTAAATTGGGGTGTTGTTCAAATTGCTAATAACATCGTAACGGTTCTTGTTGATGGTGCCGTTGCTATTCGTGGTGACAGCGAGAGTGATGTTGCAAAAGCTCTTGATGAAGCAAAAGCACTTATCAACAGTGTTGCCGATTCATCTGCTATGATTGCTTCTGTTTCTGCTCGTGTTGAGTCTGCTGCGCACTCTCATCTATTCTAACGTTTATGTTAGAGCTTTTTTCTGATTTTATAGCAAAAAGTCATCCAGTAACCCTTGGGGTGTTACTGGTTCTCTCCCTCTACTTTATCGTCATCAATTGGATTTTTTTCTATCGCTGGTTTTCCCTTAATCAATGGATTGGTGTAGAGAATGAATCGTTAGAATCCCTTTTAATGGGTGCTTCACGAATTAATGCAAACTCTTTTCTAGCCCCTTTTGTAAAAAACAATCCTAGTTCAAAATCTCTTTTTGATTTAGCTCAATATGCGTCTACAAAAGAGGCAACAAAAGGATTAACGACACTCTCTGTTGTTGCGTCTACTACCCCTTTTATCGGATTGTTCGGAACGGTTGTCTCTATATTGGATACGTTTAAGCATATTGGTGGTTCAAGTGGAACGATGACCATTATTGCATCGGGTGTTTCGGATGCATTAGTAGCAACGGCATCGGGAATATTTGTCGCTATTTTTGCCTACACCTATCATCAAATTCTTAAGCGGAACTCTTTTGAACTTGTGGGTCTTATCCGAATGCAAAGTGATTCCTTGCTCTCGAAGGGCGAAGTGTAATGTTTGATTGGGATGATAAGCCAGAACTAAATATTACACCTCTTGTGGATGTAATGCTGGTTCTTTTGGCCATTCTCATGGTTATTTCCCCTAATATTATCTATGAAGAGCTCATTAACCTCCCAAAGGGTTCAGCCCAAACGCAAGTCAAAGAAAAAAAAGAGATTGAAATCCTGATTACTGCTTCCAAAGAGATAACGGTCAATAAACAACCTTTTGAACTCGCTACATTTAATGATAACTTTTTACTCTTTTCGAATCAATTTCCGTCTGATAGTGTTGTTCGAATCAGTGCGGATCATGGATTAGATTATGGGGATGTTATTGCTATTATGAGTGGTGTCAAAAGGGCAGGTTTAACGAATATTTCACTTGCTACAAGTAATTAAAATTTTCTCATGAATTTGGATCGCGACCGTTTTTTTATTGCAAGTGGCATTATTTCACTCTCTTTTTTTGCGTTGATTGTCGCCATAATAGGGTGGCAGACTCTTATTGTCTCGAAGCCTGAGACTTTCGCAATGACAAAAAGTGACACCATCTCTATTTCTCTTATCTCCTCACCTACAAAAGCACAAGAATCTGTTAGTGAACCATCACTCTCTCAACCTGCGGTACAACCACTAGAGGAAAAGAGACCTGAAAAAACACCCGAAAAAGTGATTACAAAAACACCCGATAAAAGTGTAGAAAAAACGGTTGACAAATCAGAGATGAAACCGGATGAGATGGCTATATCGGATCTCTTTTCGACAGTTAAAACTAATAAACCGACACCAAAAGTCAAAGAAGACACTAAGCGCCTCGCAGAGTTAAATGCTTTAGAAGAGAAAGTTCTGAGTGCAAAGAGGGATTCAAAACTTTTTGAAAAAGCAAAAACACTCGATTTGGCAAAAACGGGGGTGAAGTTATCAGCTGTTTCAGGATCAAGCGGTCCTATGGTGAACGAATATAAGGGTAAAATTCAAGGAATTGTTTACGCTAATTTTCATCCTCCAGCAGGGACAGAAGGGTTTAGTGCTCGAGTTCGGATAACATTAAGTTCCGATGGCAAGCTTCTTTCCTATCGTGTGATCAGTTATTCGGGAAGTAGTGTATTTAATGCGGAAGTGGATTGGTTAAAAGAGCGATTGGGACATATCGTACTACCTTCAAATCCGAATGGGGATGAAGCAGTATTTGAGATTATTTTAACGGCTAAGGGGTAAGATGTTTTATTGGATTTTTTTAATTGTAGGGGGAATAACTCTCCTCAGTGCCGATACAACACTGGAAGTGACTAAGAACGTTGGAACTCCTGCTAAATTTGTCATTGAAGATGGGAGTATTAGTGGTGGTGAAGACGCCCAGAAATTTCACAAAATGTTGAGTGCTGATATGAAAGTAGTATCATTATTCGATGTGGATGAGACGTATACCGCTCAAAACTATGAGAGTATGCAACCCTCTTTACTCCATAAGGATGCTGCTTATATCCTCCGTTATCAGTTGATTGCTGATGGAAGTGGGGGAATTAAAGCAAATATTAAATTATTGCAAAATAATGTAACCCTTTTTACGAAAAGTTACCTTTTAAAACAAAGTGAAATGGGAGTGTTTTTGGCACACTCTATTGCGTATGATATTAATGCAAAAATGGGGGGAGCACCATTAGAGTGGATGAAACGCAAAGTGTTGTTAGTCCGTCTTACAGGGGCAAAACACTCTGATATTATTGTAGCTGATTACACTCTCTCGTATCAAAAAGTAATTTTGAGTGGGGGACTATATGGTTTTGTAAAATGGGCGAATCGTGAACAAAGTGATTTTTATTATACCTCATTGAATGATTCTCGACCTACTATTTATAAAGCTAATTTAGTATCTGGAAATAAGAGCCCCATTATCTCATCCGATGGGATGGCTGTATGTTCAGATGTGAGTGAGAATGGGACAAAGTTGTTACTCACACTGGCACCTAGCGGTCAACCTGATATTTATTGGTATGATACCTCTACCAAAGAGAAAAAGAGGCTAACGGAGTATTCAGGTATTGATGTCAATGGACAATTCATGGGTAATGACACCATGGCTTTTGTTTCCGATCGTTTTGGTAAGCCCAATATTTTTTCGATGAAAATAGGAAATAGTGCTATCTCTCAGTTGGTTTTTGAGGGAAAAAACAATTCAACGTTCAGTGCCTATCGTAACCTTTTGGTCTATAAAACACGGGATGAGCAAGGGTTTGATCTCCATTTGATCTCACTCAACTCAAATGGTACTCGAGTATTGACTAGCAGTGGAAATAATGACACTCCCCGGTTTTCATACGATGGTGAAGCGATACTGCATATTAAGCAAGAAAGTTCAAGGAGTTCATTGGGTATTATCCGTCTCGGGCTCAATAAAAGTTTTTCTTTTCCTCTTCATGTGGGGAAAATTCAATCCATTGATTGGTGATTTACTTATATTTGCTAGACTTGCGTTTCTAGAATTGATTTAAAGGGTTTTTTGATGAAAAAAGTAGCGTATATGAGTGCAGTTTTAGCACTTTTAGTTTTTAGTGGGTGTTCTACAAAAGAGCCTACAATCAATGCAACAGCGAATGCGTCTGGAAGTACAGCAGGTGGAAGTACGACAATGGCTTCAGCACCTGTTGAGTCTGGGAGTAGTTTACAATCTGGGGATGTCTCGGGTTCTAATTCAACAGTGATTGCACCTGTTACGAATGCAAATGCGACAGATTCAAGTGCATCAGCTAGTAACGGTGGTACCAATGGACAAGGTATTAACAGCGTTTTATTTGATTTTGACAAGTTTGATATACGTGAAGATATGCAAAGTATACTTAAAGCTGATGCTGGGATATTGAAAAGTAAAACATTTAAGCTAGAAGGTAATTGTGATGAATTTGGGAGTGATGAATATAATTTTGCACTCGGACTTAAACGTGCGAATGTAGTTAAATCAGCATTAGTAAATGATGGTATTAACGCAAACTCTATTTCTATGACAAGTTTGGGCGAGGGTAACCCTGTTTGTACGGAAAAAACACAAGAGTGCTGGGCGAAAAATCGTCGTGTTGATTTTAAACTTCCGTAAATGCGCTTGTTAATCGTTTTTATACTTCTTTTTTCATCTCTCCTTTTTGCATCGGAACCATCGGTTTTTGGTGCAGGGGATCTTACTAATCCCAATCCGTACGGTCTGACTCACGAAGAAAAACTTTTTTTAGAAAATAAAAAAGAGATTCAAGGGATAGCGCAGAAAAACAATATGCAAAATGCCAAAGTTGAGTCTGTAAGTGAACGTTTGGATGGGATGCAAGCGATTATTGAGGGGCTCGGGCAGTCCGTTAATAATCAACGGATTATTCTTCAAAAAGTAGAAGATTCTGTATCGGGATCAGATCAAAATCTTTCAGGCGTTATAGAGACTTTGCGTAAGCAAAGTGATACGAATAGCGAAAATATAACGCAACTCAAAACATTGGTTGAAGAACTTTCAAAAACGGTCGACGGGATTAATGGATCGTTTGTAACGAAAGATGAGTTTAGAGCGCTTATCCATCAGTTAAAAATTTCTGTCTCTGCCCCTTCTGAGCTTTCAATACCAACATCAAAAAAAGTGGACAATACAACGTTGGAGAAAGAGGCGAAAAAACTTTTTGATCAAAAAAAATACGATGAGGCTCAAAGCTCTTTTGAGATGATGGTTCAGAAGAAATACAAAGTACCAGAAGCTAATTTTTGGATTGCAGAAACCTTCTTCGAGCGTAAAAAATACAAAGAAGCGGTACAGTATTATAAGCAAAGTGCTTCAGGAAATGATAAAGCCACCTATTTACCAACATTATTGCTTCATACAGGGATATCGATGGAAAAAAATGGTGACGCTACCAGTGCAAAAGCATTTTACGCGGCAACACTCTCCAAATACTCAGGTACAGGAGCAGCCCAAGAGGCTAAAGAACGATTATTAAAATTAAAATAAATTGTTACTTTGAACTCTAAAAGCTATAGGGGTATTTTCAGCCTAACTATAGCTAAATGTGCTAAAATCGCACTATCTTAAAATTTATAAGGCGAAATCAATGGCAATTGAAGCAAATCAGATCGTTTCGATCGAGTATGAAGTCCGTGATGGTGAAAATATCGTAGATAGCAATGTTGGTGGTCAACCATTGGTATTTATGTTTGGTAAAGGGCAAATTATTCCTGGTTTAGAAAATGGAATCGTTAATATGGCTATGGGCGAAAAAGCTGATGTTCTCGTTAAAGCGCACGATGCGTATGGCGATTATAACGAAGAAGCTCAACAAGAACTTCCACGTGAGCAATTCGCAGGGATTGATTTGAATGTTGGAATGGTACTTTATGGTCAAGGTGAAGATGGCGGTACAGTACAAGTGACAGTAAAAGAGCTTAAAGAGGACAATGTTATTATCGATTTTAATCATCCTTTAGCGGGTAAAGATTTAATGTTTACCGTAACAGTTAATAGCGTTCGTGATGCGTCGGCTGAAGAAGTGATGACGGGTATCGCTGCTGAAAATGCTGTAGATGATAGTGGATGTTGTGGAAGCGGTGGTAACCACGGTTGTGGATGTCACTAATTTTTTAACCGCTTCAAACGCCTCAATTGAGGCGTTTAAGACTGCCAATCTGTTAAAAGGTCTCTCCGTTAATGCTATAATTATGGGAGAACGGGGGACAGGAAAGCTCACTCTTGCGCGCACTATTTTACCCTCTGCTCCTATTATTAACGGAGATAGTTTTGATGAGCTATTAAGTGCTTTGGAAACGAATGATGCCGTGATTGTGCACAGACTTGACGGTATTGCCAATCTTAAACGACTTGAAGAGACAGTAAAAAAAACAAAAACGCGACTTATTGCGACAGGTGGATTTCGTTTTTCTAGCGAACAATTAGAAAATATTTTTAGCATTCGACTGTTGCTTCCCCCTTTGCGTGAACGACCTGAGGATATTGTACTATTGAGCGATAGATTTGCCCGTGAAGCATCGGAAGCATTTGGTCAAGCAGATGATTCTTTTTCTGTAAAAGAGTCTCCTCCTGATGTGAGTGAAAATGCCCTTTCATTACGTCGTCAAGTTTATTTACAGTGCTTGTTGGAAAGTATTGATGAAGATAATCTTATGGAGATAATGGAACAGTTTTTGATCCAAAGATTGGGAAGTAATAACGATTATCGGACATTTTTACATCTCTATGAGGTTCCGCTGATCCGGGCAGGAATCAAGCGGTTTAAGTCGCAATTACAACTTTCGGATAGACTCGGTTTAAATCGTAATACCTTACGCAAAAAAATTGCTGAACATGCAGAGTATAAATTAGAAATCAAGGAGAGTTAATGTCAAAAAAAATAGCGATGATTTTCCCCGGTCAAGGGTCTCAAAGTATGGGGATGGGAAAATCGTTTTATGAAAATAGTCCGTTAGCGCGTGAAATGTTTGAGAGAGCAGGGGATCGGATTGGTGTTGACTTCTCTAAATTATTGTTTGAAGCTAATGACCAACTCAATGAAACGGCGTATACCCAACCCGCTATTTTACTCATCTCAATGATCGCTTATAAACTATTTCAAGAAGCTCATCCAACGGATGCTGTAGTGTTTTTAGGACATTCATTGGGTGAATTTAGCGCATTGTGTGCGAGCGGTGCGATTGATTATGTTGATGCCGTGGAGTTGGTTCATAAACGTGGAGCATTAATGCAAAGTGCGTGTGATTCGATTGAAGCGGGGATGATGGCGATTTTGGGTCTTGATGATGCTATTGTCGAAGAACTTTGTCAAAAAGCCAATGCTGAGGGGAAACAAGTGTGGCCGGCGAATTTTAACCAAAACGGTCAGTTGGTCGTTGCAGGGTTAAAAGCCGATTTGCAAGTTATGGAATCAACGTTTAAAGAAGCAGGGGCAAAACGGGCATTGTTGCTCAATATGTCAATTGCCAGTCATTGTCCTCTCCTCTCAAGCGCGCAGGAACCATTGGTGCTTGAGATGGAAAAAATGGTGAATGATACCTTCAGTGCCCCCATTGTCTCGAATGTCACGACACAAAAGTATGCGACCAAATCCGAAGCGGTTACCCTTCTTAAAGATCAGTTGATCAAACCTGTCAAATACAAACAATCAATTGAAGCGATCAGTGGTGAAATTGATCTGATGATTGAATTTGGCAACGGAACGGTTCTCAAGGGTCTAAATAAACGTAATGCACCGAATGTGGAGACGTTTACGATCTCCGATATGGAGACATTATCTAAGGTATGTGAAGCCCTCTCATGAAAATAGCCCTTATCCAAAGTGCACCCAAGCTCAGCCGTTCCAATATGGGAGAGGTGTTGGGACTCATTGATGCTTCATCGGAAGCCGATGTTGTTGTTTTTCCTGAATTGGCTCTAAGCGGCTATATGCTCCAAGATAAGCTTTTTGAAGATGCGTGGCAAATCAATGAGCTAGATGCGTTACGACGAGCAAGTCAAGGGTGCGATATAGCGATTGGTGCTGCGATTTGGGATGAGGGAAAAGTCTATAACAGTGGACTCTATTTTTCACAAGGGGAGTTACTTCATATTCATCATAAAAACCATCTTCCAACGTATGGAATGTTCGAAGAGGGGCGTTATTTTGCTACTGGGGATGGATGTCAGAGTTTTAAAACAGCTCATGGGAATGTGGCGATGGTCGTGTGTGAAGATGTGTGGCGGGCACAAACATTTAGTGCTTTATCATCACTGGATGTCAATGTTATTTACGTCCTAGCCGCTTCTCCTGCCCGTGATTTTAACGACGAAGGACTTGCGATCGAGTCTCAATGGGATGCTCTCCTTAAGTCTTTGGCTTTATTGACCAAAGCGTATGTTGTTTTTGTCAATCGAGTCGGATTTGAAGATGGACTTGGATTTTGGGGAGGAAGTCGTGTGATTACCCCTACGGGAAAGATGGAATACAGACTTTCGCTTTTGGATGAAGAGTCACAAATTGTTACATTAAATCATAAGCTTTTAAAACTAGAACGGTATATCGCCAAAACTGCATAAACTAAAAATGTCAAAGGAATAAGATGAAAATAGCCATTATGGGAGCTATGCGAGAAGAGATCGATCCGATTTTAGCAACGGTTGGAGAGTATACAACGGTTGAACATGCAGGAAATATCTTTTATGAGTGTTTCTACGGTGGGCATGAGTTGGTGATTGCTTATTCTAAAATCGGCAAAGTCTTTTCAGCAATTACCGCTTCGATAATGTTGGAGCGTTTTGGTGCACAGGTTCTTCTTTTTAGCGGTGTAGCTGGGGGAATTTCTAAAGAACTTAATATCGGTGATTTGATTATGGCAAGTTCACTGTGTCAGCATGATGTTGATATTACCGCTTTTGGTCATTCGTTTGGTTTTATTCCTGAAGGGACATTGATAATTGAATCGGATCCGCAACTTCGTTCTTTGGCATCTGAAGTGGCTATTGATATGGGGATTGATTTATATGAGGGGATTATTGCTACGGGTGATCAGTTTGTAGCAAGCAGTGAGCGTAAAGAGTGGATACACCAAACATTTGATGCGGATGCACTGGAGATGGAGGGGGCAAGCGTGGCGTGCGTATGCCAAAACTTCTCTATCCCTTTCTTTATTCTTCGGGCAATTAGTGATACTGCCGATGGGGATGCGAGTGATGATTTTGATGCGTTCTTGAAAAGTTCAGCACAGATCAGTGCAGCATTTATTTTAGAGATGGTAAAACGACTTGAAAATTAATCTTAGTAAGAAAATTATGCGTCGTATCGGGCAGACGAATGCAGCGTTTAATCTCATCGAGGAGGGAGACAAGATCCTCGTTGGTTTGAGTGGCGGTAAAGATTCACTCACAATGGTGCATGCCCTTAAAGAGCAACAACGACGTGCCCCTTTTAAATTTGAGATTATTGCCGTGACGGTGACGTATGGGATGGGAGAAGATTTAACGGCGTTAATTGACCATTGTAAGACCTATGAGATACCTCACCACATTTATGAAACTAATACGTATGAGATCGCAGGGGAAAAAATTCGGCAAAATTCATCATTTTGCAGCTTTTTTTCCCGTATGCGTCGCGGGTCACTTTACAGTGCTGCGAATATTTACGGATGCAATAAAGTGGCACTTGGACACCATCTTGATGATGCAGCGGAGAGCTTTTTTATGAATATGATTTACAATGGTCATTTACGCGCTCTTGCACCAAAATATAAGGCAGGAAACGGCCTTATTGTTATTCGTCCTTTAATACAGTTACGTGAGCGTCAATTGGCTGCCTGTGCGTTAGAGAATGAGATGCCGACTATTGGCGATGAAGCATGCCCGTCAATGCGGTTTGATGTTAAAATGCCACACGCCCGTGCGTCGATGAAAGTGATGCTAGGAGAGATGGAGCAAAAATTTCCTGATCTGTTTGTTTCAATCAATTCGGCGTTCGGTCATATCAGCGATGATACTTTTTTTGATCCTGAACGATTTGCGCTATAACTTTGTGATCGGCACGGCCAAGGGATAGTTTTGTTATCTCTTCGGTACTGAACCACTCAAACCCTTCGGGTAAACGCTCCTCTTCGATCAGATAGACATCGGCTTGGAGGGTAAAATGGCTGTAGTGTTGGGTAATCTCTCCTAAAAACTTTAGCGACTCGTCAGGTAATTCTTCCGATTCATAAAATCCCCATAGACCGGATAAAAATTGTGTACGTCGTTGAATGAGTGCGTAGCTCTCCCCTTTTTGGTAGACGAGGATATTTCGAATACGAATAGGCTTTTGTGTTGTAACTTTTGCCATAGGATAATCGAGTGGGGAAGTTTTGCCTTGACACCATTTTTCAAACGGACAACAGGCGCAGAGGGGTTTTTTAGGGGTACAGATTGTTGCACCGATATCCATCATTGCCTGATTGTATTCAAATGGAGAATTCGGATCAAAAAGTGTGTAAGCATATCCCCACAGTTTTTTCTCATTACGCTCTCGTACAGCAAAATAACGGTGGAGTATCCGTTTGACGTTGGCATCGAGAATAGGTAAGCTTTCACGATAGGCAAAGGCACTAATAGCGTGAGCGGTACTTTGTCCGATTCCAGGGAGTTTTATCAGATCATTGGCATTGGTAGGTAAAATACCGTTGCATTGTTGTGCGGCAGCGTGAAGATTACGAGCACGGGTGTAGTAGCCTAATCCTTCCCATTTTTTTAGGACATCATCAACATCGGCATTGGCTAAATCGGATAAAGTAGGAAATCGTTCCAAAAAAGGGAAATAAAATCGCTCTAATACAGTTTTTACTTGCGTTTGCTGGAGCATAATTTCACTGACATAGATGTGATACGGGTTATTCGTTGTGCGCCATGGAAGCGTGTGCCGACCATTTTGTGAGTACCAATAGTAAAGTGATTGATGTAGAAGTGGAATCATTTAGCTATTGTAGCAAAATGTACTTAGGAGAATCAGTGTGATTAAAGAGAACGAGTATTTTGGACTTACCCGCTCTCAGAAGCAGACCCAAAATCTCATTAAATGTATTGTATCATATTTATTACGTTTGAATATATAAAAATGTTTAAAATAATTTATCATCTCAATAGGTAGTAAAAGAAATTAGTTGAAAGGATAAGATCGAATGGTATGCGTTAACGAAATTTTTACCGACTCCATAGAAATTAAAGGATCAAAGTTTATCTCATTTTTGATGCCAATTGGATTGTATGATAGGCAGATGAGGTGGCTTCGTGAAGAACACCTTAAAGCAGTTCATCATGTTAGCGCATACCGCAGTCTCAATGAATATGACCAGATTGTTGAATACAGCGGTGATGACGGTGAACCTAAGGGGACATCGGGAAAACCAACATTGAGTGTTTTGCAAGGGCATGAACTGATTAATGCAGCGATTATTACAGTCCGCTATTTCGGTGGGACGAAACTCGGACCTGGAGGATTGGTTCGGGCGTATGCACAAGCAGCGAATGCAGCGTACGCGCAAGCCGTTTTACTTCCGTATGAAAAGCTATTTGTGCACCGCATCGAATGTGATTATTCCACTATCTCTATGGTCGAGTATGAGAGTATTCAACAGGGTATTCGAATTGTTTCCAAAGAGTTTGGAGAGAGAGGGGCGGTGTTCGAGATTGAAGGGACGGCGGAGAATCTGGAAACATTTTCTAATCTCCTTGGACGGACGATTCGCCGAGTTTAACTTAGACTTTGCTCCACAGCTTCTCATTAAGCTTCAGCTCTTCAATAATCCCAATCGTATATCGGAGGGTATTGATATACTCCATCGCCTGTTTATAATCGAGTAGCGATGTAAAAATAGCGGGTTCAAAGAGATCTTTTTTCGTTCCGATCCCCACGTGGATATGATTCTGGACAAATGAGATGAAAAGGGGATAGGAAACTTTTTTTTGAAACTCCAAAATCCGTTTCATCATTGAATGGCTCAGTATATAACGAGCTTCGATGGGATCATTTCCGTAGACAACGAACGCTTTTTCAAATGCAGGATCATCGAGACGGATAAGATCATCACGTGAAAAGTTATGGGATTGTAGCCATCCTCCGATGAGGGTGCCGAAACTTTTTTCGGCTTGATCGGGAAGAATTACAGTTTTGGCCTTAAAATACTTATTAAATTCCGCCACGAGAAACAATCCACGAAAGAGGGTGTGCCACTGAGTACGCCCTTTGGAATCTCGTGTCTGATATTCGGCATGGATATCGGAAAATTCGAGCGGGACACCGTCTATAGAACCTTTGACGTAATCGTTTCCGCTGTAACGGTCGATGGAGTGGTTAAAGAGTTTTGAACGCTCAAAGAGATGTTGTGAGATCATGAAATCGGGATTATAGAGGAGATGGGGATCAATAGCACCGATGAGGGGGGTAATCACCTTGGTTTTGAAATCTTTGGCATATCCTTGTGTCATAAAACGATAGGTAAATCCTCCAATTGCGAAAAACCCTAGGAAAGTAGCCATTGAGAGGGGATTAAAAAGCCCAATGTTTTTCCCAAGCCAAATTGCCGTGAGGAGAAAAGCAACAACTCCCATCCCTCCATACCATTGGAGCCTAGAGACGATTTCTACTCTTGTCTTTTCTAACTCTTCTAACGAGGGGTAGAGCTCTTTATAATAAAAATCGGTGAGTTCAGAGGTTGATTTCATCGATTAAAGAGAGCATTAACATCAACATTTTGACGTTCGGAAACGGTAATTTCGAATACCTTTCGACGCTGTAAATTCATCCATCCTGCCATTATATTGGTTGGGAACATTTCAATAGCGTTATTGAAATCGGTAACCGCTTGGTTATAAGCACGGCGTGCAGCGGATATTTGCTCCTCTATTTCATTGAGAGAGCGTTGAAGGTGCATTACATTCTCATTGGCTTTGAGTTCAGGATAGGCTTCCATCGCGATGGTGATTGCGCCAAGGGCCGAAGTGAGCTTTGCATCCAAAGAAATTTTTTGCTCATTACTGAGATTGGGTTTCATCGCTTGGGCACGAAGTTCTGTCACTTTTTCGAGGGTTGATTTTTCGTATTCCATATATTGAGAAACAGATGCGACAAGATTGGGGATAAGGTCGAACCGTTTTTTAAGGATAGCATCAACCCCAGCGAAGATGTTTTCAACTTGATTTTTTTTACCTATGAGAGAGTTATACATTAATACAGCGATCAGAGTGATGATACCTAACGCCACGAGGAAGAGGGTCATGAACGATTCCTTTGAAAAAAATACCCTATTTTAAAAGAAATTATCTAAAGAGAGAGTTATAGGTTTAAAATTTAATGCGATTCTCCTTTAATAAAGGGCGATACCACACTAAACTTGCAAGAAGAGTCCCAAAATACCCGCACGCCATATCTTTTTGGGCATCCCACTGATCTCCCTGAACCCCTAAAAATGCTATTCCAAGATCGGGATGCGTTATTTTTGTCGTGACCCATTCGATGACCTCATAGATACCTGAAGCTGCGATGAGAAAAACGGAGGTAAAAAGGAATGTGTGTATCGCTGATCTTTGAAATGAGTTGAAGAACTCATAAAAGGGTAAGAAGAGTAAAAAACCAAATAAAAAGTGAACAAGCCGATCATAATGATTGCGCTCAAAGCCAAAAAAGTGGGTAATAGGGGAAAACCATGGCATCTCACTGTAGGTGTAATGGGCACCAACTGCGTGTAAAACAAAAAAGAGAAAGAGCATAAGGGCACTTGCAGTGGAAAAATGGGTTTTGCGGTCACTCCAGATAAGAATCGGCAGAGCGATAAAGACTAAGATATTTTCTAAAAGCCAATCATTACGATACCACGGATGAAGTGCAAGAACTGTCCAGATAGAAATATAGAGGGTAAAGAGGAGTATTTTTTGTTTCATAGATAAATGATAGCATAACTAAAAAATAATAGAGAGATATAAATGAGGGTGGCGCGGCCAACGGGACTCGAACCCGTGACCTCCTGCGTGACAGGCAGGCATTCTAACCAACTGAACTATGGCCGCACGCTATGGTGGGAATTACAAGACTCGAACTTGTGACATCTACCTTGTAAGGGTAGCGCTCTACCAACTGAGCTAAACTCCCGAGAAAACTTAAAATTAAATAATATGGCGCGGCCAACGGGACTCGAACCCGTGACCTCCTGCGTGACAGGCAGGCATTCTAACCAACTGAACTATGGCCGCACACTATGGTGGGAATTACAAGACTCGAACTTGTGACATCTACCTTGTAAGGGTAGCGCTCTACCAACTGAGCTAAACTCCCGATATTGATAATACTGTTGAACAAATGGCGACCCCTAAAGGATTTGAACCTCTGTTCTTACCATGAAGTGATAATGTCCTTGGCCACTAGACGAAAGGGTCAGTTAAAACTGTTTATCATGGTGTCCCGTGATGGATTCGAACCATCGACCCCTTCATTAAAAGTGAAATGCTCTACCAGCTGAGCTAACGGGACCTCTTCAATCTTCCGAAAATCGTACGATTGGGAGGGCGGAATTATAGGGGAATTTCTTTTGTTTGTCAAGAGAAAATGAAAGATTAGGAGAAAAATAGGTCACGATCAATATTGAGGAGCATTTTAATCGCCATTAAGACGCTTTGCTCTTGGATGTAGTTTCGATCTCCTTCGAATTGAAATCGCTCCGTATGAACGACTATTTTGGAGCGGGCACTAATATAAACCGTTCCGACAGGTTTGGACTCTGTTCCTCCACTCGGTCCCGCAATACCGCTAATGGCAAGGGCAAAATCAGCATAGCTAACATTGAGTGCCCCTTCAGACATTTGATTAACCACCTCCGCGCTGACGGCTCCATGTGCTTCAAGAGATGACTCATCAACAGCAAGCCAATTGGCCTTTAAAACATTGTCGTAGGTGATGAGAGATCCCTCATATACACTTGATGCTCCATTTTGAGAGGTAAAATAATAGGCAAGTGATCCCCCGCTGCAACTTTCGGCAAACGATATTTTTTGGTGATGTCGGGAGAGCTTTTCGATGATATAGGCGGATATATTGGATGCAGCGATGACTTTGTGATGCAATAGCCCTTTGGAAGAGGCAATAAATTGTGCCATATTACCATGACGGCGTGCCGTAATTTTGACCTTGACCCACCCCTCTATAAGTTCAGAGGCTTCTAGGCGAACATCGAAATTTTGCGCCAACGGCTCGAGGAGGGTGGAGACACTGGAGAGCTCTTCATTAAAAACATGAATCCAACCGCTTCGTTGCTCATCGTCGATAAGAATGGGGGGGAGGGTTTTTCCCTCATGGGCTAAAATGACATTGATCTCAGAACTATTATAGGGGAGTAAGTAACTGCCAACATCGAAAATCGTCGCACGAGAAGGGATAAGCATCGTCTCACGCAATACTTGATTGTCTCCACTGACGGTGCTAAGAAGCTTTCCAATAATAGTAAAAGTATTTTTAGTAGTAATAATAACAAGTTTAGAATCAGTTTTCAAGAGCCCTTCAAGATGAAGAAATAACCCCTTGTCCGATTCTTCGAAATAGCTAATAGAATCAATGGAGGAAAACTTTTCTTTGATACTTCGGAGGATATAACGTTCATACGACTCATTTAAAATCAATTTGTTTCCGACAAAAAGTACGTCTCGTCTCATACACACACCCTTAGTTAAATTGGGATAGTATAACACAGTGACAGCAAATTTTAATCCCTCAAAAGCTATAATGCACAACTTTTACATCGAAAATTTAAGGGATCCCAAATGGATTATAAAGATACCCTCCTCCTACCACAAACACAGTTTCCGATGCGCGGAAATTTGATCAATAATGAACCTCTTCGCTATGCGTCGTGGATTGCTGCAGATGTCTACGGGCGTATGAAAACCAATCGCAAAGGGGCGCAAAGTTTTACTCTTCACGATGGTCCTCCGTATGCTAATGGAAATACCCACATCGGGCATGCACTGAATAAAATTTTAAAAGATATTATCGTTAAATACCACTATTTTAACGGTAAATCTGTCCGTTTTACCCCTGGTTGGGATTGTCACGGGTTGCCAATTGAGCAACAAGTGGAGAAAAAACTGGGTGGTAAACAGAAGAAAGAGCTACTGAGCAAGGCGGAAGTACGTGCTCTTTGCCGTGCACATGCTGCTGAATTTGTCACAATTCAACGTGATGAGTTTAAAAAACTTGGAGTCATTGCCGACTGGGAGAACCCTTATCTTACAATGGATTACAAGTTTGAAGCCAATATTTATCGTACTCTTTGTGCTGTGGCGAAAAAAGGGTTGTTGATTGAGCGTTCCAAACCTGTTTTTTGGAGTTGGGCAGAGCGAACAGCGCTGGCTGAAGCGGAAGTGGAATACGAAGATAAAGAAGATTACTCTATTTATGTCGCGTTTGAACTGAGTGATGAGGCGAAAATCCGTGCAGGAATTGAAGGGAAAGCGGCGATTGTTATTTGGACAACGACACCATGGACCCTTCCTGCTAATACGGGGATTTCACTTCATCCGGATGAGATATATGTGCGTACCAGTGATGGGTATATTGTTGCGGAGAAACGCTATGAAGCAATGCTTGAAGAGGGTGTCCTCAGTGGGACCGTCGTTCAAAAAATTGATGCGAAAAAATTTGAAAACCTTTATGCAATCAACCCTCTCAATGGGCGGGGGTCTCACCTTGTGTTAGGTGAGCATGTTTTGATGGAGAATGGTTCGGGGTGTGTTCACACAGCACCAGGGCATGGGGAAGACGATTACCGTATCGGATTGCGTTACAATCTTGAAGTCGTCATGCCCGTTGATGAAACGGGGTGTTACGACACTACGTTAGTAAAAGAGAAGCTACTACCCAATCCTGAAGGTTTCGTTGGGATGCACATTTTCAAAGCGAATGAACCGATTCTCGAATTGTTAGGAGAGAATTTACTTAAAGTTTCCAAATTCCGTCACTCCTATCCTCACTGCTGGCGTTCTCATACCCCGTTGATTTTCCGTGCAACGAAGCAATGGTTTATCTCGGTAGATGGAATACCTGAAGGGGAAACTAAAACGCTTCGTCAGATTGCCCAAGATGAGGTGGCAAAAACAACGTTTTATCCAGAATCTGGACGTAATCGTTTGGGCTCTATGGTCGAAAATCGCCCTGATTGGTGTATCTCACGTCAGCGTGACTGGGGTGTTCCTATTGCCTTTTTCCGTATCAAAGCGACAGGTGAAGTCATCTTGGACGAAAAAACGTTGAATTTTACGGCGATGATTTTTGAGATGCACGGGTCTGATGCGTGGTACTCGATGGAGATTTCAGAACTTCTTTATCCAGGATGTCCATACAAAGCAGAGGATCTTGAAAAAGTAACCGATATTCTCGATGTATGGTTTGATAGTGGTTCAACATGGAACGCCGTCCTTAAATCACGTAACTATGATGCAGGAACGTATCCAGCTGATTTGTATATTGAAGGGTCTGATCAGCATCGAGGATGGTTTCAATCGTCACTGTTTTTGAGTACAGCGGTGGAACATATTGCCCCCTATAAAGCACTTTTGACCCATGGCTTTACGGTCGATGAGAAGGGTGAAAAGATGTCAAAATCTAAAGGGAATGTTGTTGCCCCTGACAGTGTTCTCAAAGAGTACGGCTCCGAAATTTTACGTTTGTGGGTAGCGATGAGTGATTACCAAGGGGATCTTAAAATCTCAGGTAATATTCTCAAACAAACAGCAGAACAGTATCGCAAACTTCGTAATACCTTCCGTATTATGCTCGCCAACCTCGATGGTTTAGAGGCCATAGTCCCTTATAACGAAATGGGAGAGATTGATAAATGGATTGTATCCTCGGCTAAAGCGGTGTTTGATGAAACGCATCGACTGTTCGGTGAGTATAATTTCGTTCAAGGGATGAGTGGGTTGAACTATTTTATTGTCAATGAACTGAGCGGTATTTATATCGATATTACCAAAGACAGAATGTATTGTGATAGTGCAAATTCAGCAGAGAGAAAATCAACCCAAAGCGCAATGGCAATTATTGCTCGTTCAATGTTGGGGCTTATTGCCCCTATTTTGACCTATACAGCGGATGAAATCTTTGAAAATGCTCCTACGGTTATCAAAGGGAGCGCAGGCGATATATTTGATATCACCTATACTCCAATTGAAGCGGTTGAGAGTAGCTGGGATGAGGCCAATATGATACTCATTCGTGAAAAATTCAATGAAATAGTTGATGGTTTGAAAAAAGAGAAAGTAATTAAAAATACCCTTGAACTCGTTATTTCAACGCAGTCTCCTCTTGTGAAAGCGATGAAAAAAGTCGATATTGAAGAATTTTTGGTTATCTCTAAATGGTGCGCGTGTGAATTGAGCAATATTTTAGGGACATTTGAGATTGAGGGCGAGAGATTCAATGTAGCCAAAGCATCTAAAGCTAAGTGTCCCCGTTGTTGGAAATATCACAGTGAAAATGAAGAGATGGTATGCCCTCGTTGTACCTCGGTTGTTTCGGGATGGATGGTTACAGAATGATCGATATGACACAAAGCGTTCCTGCAAGTTTGATCGTTGAAACGGTTGGTGCCGTTTTCGTGGTCATTGCTATTGGTATTATGATGGTTAAAAGTGCAAAACGTAAAAGAGAGGAGTGTATATGATAACACTAAAAGAGGCGTTAAAACTCTCAAAAGAGGAACTTTCTGCCCTCAAAGAAGAGTTAAAAGTTAAAATTTCGGCGTATCCTGAGCTAAACGGGTATATTGATGTTGAAAATATTGGTGAAGGAATTCCTATTGCCATCAAAGATAATATCCAAGTTAAAGGGTGGGCGGTAACCTCGGGTTCCAATATTCTTAAAGGATATGTGGCTCCATACAATGCGACGGTCATTGAAAAACTCTTAGCCAACAATATGTCTCCGTTTGGACGTACCAATATGGATGAGTTTGCGATGGGTTCGACGACAGAGAGCAGCTGTTATGGCAAAACCCTCAATCCACTCAATCACAACTGTGTTCCGGGAGGAAGTTCAGGCGGTTCGGCGGCAGTCGTTGCGGCAGGACTTGCCGTTGCGGCACTTGGAAGTGATACGGGGGGCTCCATCCGTCAGCCAGCGGCATTTTGTGGTATTGTTGGGATGAAACCGACCTACGGACGGGTGAGCCGTTACGGGTTGGGGGCATATGCGAGTTCTCTTGATCAAATCGGACCCATGACTCAAAACGTCGAAGATGCAGCGATTTTGTATGACATTATTCAAGGGTATGACCCTAGAGATTCAACAAGTAGTGAGCGCAATGATGGCAAAGTGAGTGATAAGCTTGACCCGTCGATGAAGCTTAAAATTGCGGTTGTCCCTGAATATGTAAAAGATGCCTCTCTTGATGTGCGTAAAGCGTATACAAAAGCGATTGAAGCACTCAAAAATGCAGGGCATACCATCATCGAAAAAACGTTAATGGATCCAAAATACGATATTTCCGCCTATTACATTACGGCAACAGCAGAAGCTACAACAAACCTTGCCCGTTATGATGGTATCCGTTATGGGAATCGTGTAGAGGGGGAGAATCTTAAAGAGACCTATCTGAAAACCCGCTCTGCTGGATTTGGTGCCGAAGTACAACGCCGTATCATGCTTGGAAATTTTGTCCTCTCTTCAGGATATTATGATGCCTATTATGTGAAAGCGCAAAAAGTACGAACGTTGATTCAAGAAGAGTATAATAAAATTTTTGAAGAGGTTGATCTTATTTTGACTCCAGTAGCACCCAGTACGGCGTACGAATTCGGTGCTCTTAGTGATCCCTTAGAGATGTATTTGAGCGATATTTATACCATTTCGGTCAACTTGGCGGGACTTCCTGCCCTTTCACTCCCAGTAGATACAGCAGAGAATGGGATGCCTGTCGGATTACAACTTGTCGCTCGCGCATACAATGAGCAAACTTTATTTAATGGGGCTTTAAGTCTCGAAAATCAACTAAAACCAAAGGATAATTCATGAATATTCGTAAACGAGCCCTCACTTTTGAAGATGTCTTGCTGATTCCCCACTACTCGGAAGTGCTCCCACGTGAGGTGAGCTTAAAAACAATGCTAACTCGTAATATCCCCCTTAATATTCCGATGGCATCGGCTGCTATGGATACGGTAACCGAATATCGCGCGGCAATTGCTATGGCACATTTGGGTGGTATTGGTATTATTCATAAAAATATGGACATTGAAACCCAAGTTAAACAGGTTAAAAAAGTAAAAAAATCGGAGAGTGGTATTATTATCGATCCGATTTTTGTCCATCCTCATGCAACACTCGAAGATGCTGAAGCGTTGATGAACGAGTTTAAAATTTCAGGTGTTCCTGTCGTAGATGAACATAATAAGCTTTTGGGAATTTTGACAAACCGTGATATGCGTTTTGAAAAAGATTTGACCAAGCTGGCGACAGAGGCAATGACACCAATGCCATTGGTGACGGCAAAAGCGGGAATTACCCTTGCCGAAGCGGAGCAGATGATGCACGTGAATAAAATCGAGAAACTTCCTATTATTGATGAAAATGGATTCCTTAAAGGTCTTGTCACCATCAAAGATATTAAAAAGAGAATTGAATACCCTAATGCGAATAAAGATGATTTCGGTCGTCTTCGTGTGGGTGCAGCTATCGGTGTGGGTCAACTTGATCGTGCCAAAGCGCTTGTGGATGCAGGTGTAGATGTTCTTGTCTTAGATTCAGCGCACGGTCACTCAAAAGGGATTTTAGATACGGTTAAAGCAATCAAAAAAGAGATGGTAGTAGATGTTATTGCTGGGAATGTGGCGACGGGTGAAGCAACATTGGCATTGATCGAAGCGGGTGCGGATGGGGTAAAAGTGGGTATCGGACCAGGATCGATTTGTACAACACGCATCGTTGCGGGTGTCGGTGTTCCTCAAATTTCTGCTATTGATGAGTGTGCGGCAGTTGGGCGGGCTCACGGAGTCCCTATTATCGCCGATGGCGGTATCCGTTATTCGGGTGATATCGCCAAAGCTTTGGCCGTTGGAGCGAGCTGTATTATGGCAGGTTCACTTCTTGCAGGAACGGAAGAATCCCCAGGGGATACTATCACCTACCAAGGACGTCAATACAAAGCGTATCGGGGTATGGGTTCTATTGGTGCGATGACGAAAGGGTCAACGGATCGTTATTTCCAAGAGGGAACCGCTGCGGATAAACTTGTTCCTGAGGGGATTGAGGGGCGTGTTCCGTATCGTGGAACAATTTCGGCAGTTGTTCATCAAATGATGGGGGGGCTACGCTCTTCTATGGGATACTGTGGAAGTGAAAGTATTCCTGCTTTTTGGGATAAAGCAGAGTTTGTTGAGATTACAAGTGCAGGTCTCAAAGAGTCTCATGTCCATGATGTTATTATCACGCAAGAAGCACCAAATTATCATGTTTAGAACGCTTCGGGAGCAAAGCCCCCAAAGCTACGCTAGCTGCTAAGGCACTAAAGCTTGCTCCTTCGGAGCAGAATTTTGGAGATAGATTATGCAATTACAAACCCAAGCACTCCACGCTGGATACGATAAAGATACGCAACGGACGATGGCGGTTCCCATCTACCAGACAACGGCATACGAATTTCGGGATGTTGAACATGCGGCAAACCTTTTTGCTCTTAAAGAGTTGGGGAATATTTATACAAGATTAAACAATCCAACAACCGATGTCTTTGAAAAACGGTTCGCAACCTTAGAAGGCGGCACAGCAGGCTTGGCAACAGCAAGTGGCATGGCGGCGATTTTTTACGCGATTGCCAATGCGGCAGAAGCTGGGGACAATATTATTTGCGCCCGTCAGCTCTATGGCGGAACCTTGACGCAAGCATCGTATACGTTGAAACGTTTTGGAATTGAAGCACGCTATTTTGACGTGCAAAATCCAGATGAGATCAATGCGTTGGTAGATGATAAAACCAAAGTGATCTTTTTTGAAAGTTTGACCAATCCAAGCGTTGATGTTGCCGATATTAAAGCGATTACGACTATCGCGAAAAAGCACGGTATCCTCACCATCGTTGATAATACTGTAGCAACACCGATTCTTTGCCGACCGTTAGAGCACGGTGTTGATGTTGTTGTTCACAGTGCGAGTAAGTACACAACGGGGCAAGGACTTGCTATTGGTGGGATACTAGTGGAGCGTCATGATTTGGTAGATTTACTTCGAGGTAATCAACGGTATCCACAGTTTAACGAAGCGGATGAGAGTTATCATGGATTGGTGTATGTTGATGTTCCATTGCCTCTCTTTTGTTTACGCGCCCGTCTTTCACTTTTGCGTGATTTAGGGGCAGTTGTATCGCCATTTAATTCATGGCTCTTTATCCAAGGGATAGAAACTCTCTCTCTTCGTATGCGTGAACACTCTCGTAATGCTCTTGCTGTAGCGGAATTTTTGGAAACTCATCCGAAAGTTAAAAAGGTCAATTATCCAGGATTGAAAAGTAACAGTAACTATGCGAATGCGCAGCGCTATTTCGAAAATGGTATGTCAAGTGGGTTATTGAGTTTTGAAGTGGAGAGTTTCGAAGAGGCAAAAAAAATTGTTGATGCAACAAACCTCTTTTCTCTTGTCGTGAACATTGGTGATTCCAAATCAATTATCACCCATCCCGCATCGACGACCCATCAACAGCTCTCTAATGAGGAATTGATAGCATGTGGTGTCCCATCAGGGCTGATTCGTCTTAGTATTGGTCTTGAAGCATCATCCGATTTGATTGATGATTTGACTCAGGCATTAAACGGGTAAAGGCTCAAATGTTAAACTTACAAATTCACAGTGAACATTTTACCAATCCCCTCTACTTGGAGAGTGGGCGGATTTTAGAACCCTACGATATTATTTATGAAACGTACGGTACCCTTAATGAAGCAAAAGATAATGTGATCGTAATTTGTCATGCCCTGACAGGTTCCCATCATGCGGCGGGAACCTATGAAGGGGATAATAAAGCAGGCTGGTGGGATGGTTTCATAGGTCAGGGAAAAGCAGTCGATACCGACAAATTTTTCGTGATCTGCACCAACGTCATTGGAAGTTGTTTTGGTTCGACGGGCCCGATGTCGCCGCGCTATCCGTACCATGAACCTTATCGCTATAAGTTTCCCGTAGTGACGATTCTTGATATGGTGAAAGCGCAGCGGATTTTGTTTGACCGTTTGGGACTGCATAGTGTTTATGCGATCATCGGCGGTTCGATGGGGGGGATGCAAGCGTTGGCTTTTGGCGTCTTTTTTCCCAATTTCGCCAAAAAAATTATTGCCATGGCAACAACGCATGCCACACAACCGTGGGCAATTGCCTTTAATAAGGTTGCTCAAGAGGCAATTCTCAAAGACCCCGAGTTTAAAAATGGCTATTATGATCCCGAAGTAGTGCATGAAAATGGGCTGAGTGGTATGGCAATTGGTCGAATGGCAGGGCACATCAGCTTTTTATCTCATCAGTCGATGGAGAAAAAATTTGGACGGGAGTATAAAAGTAATGACGGTTTGTACGAATTGTTCGGGAAGTTCCAAGTTGAATCCTATTTAGAGTACAATGGACATAACTTTACCAAATGGTTTGATCCCTTAAGTTATCTCTATATCACTAAAGCGATCAATATTTATGACCTTTCTCGTGGATTTGACTCCCTCGAAGAGGCGTTAGGTAAAATTAGTGCAGAGCTTTATATGATAAGTTTTGAGAAAGATCTCCTTTTTCTCCCCTCTGAAATGGAGACCATAGCCACGACGATGCTTACTATCGGAAAAAATAATATGGATTATTTTGAGGTGAAAAGCGATTATGGTCACGATGCTTTTTTGGTAGAGATCGATAAAATTGAGCAGTATGTAAAGGATGCCTTATGAGTGAAGCAATAAGTTTTGAGACCAAAATAGTCAATGCCAAAGCCATTTTAGAAAAATTAATGGATCCGACTTTGCCCATGAATGAGAGTGTAAAAGCGTACGAGAATGGGATGAATGAGCTCAAAGAGGCAGAAAAAATGTTGGAGCAAGCTCAGTTACAAATACAAATCATTAAAAATCAGGATCACTAATGCGTTGCGCCATTTTACAACTCCCCTCCATAGGGATGGGGAGTAAAACACTCGAAAATTATACCCGTGCTGCTTACCAAAAAGGGGTTCGTTTGATGGTGCTGGGAGAGTATCTTCTAAACCCTTTTTTTAAAGAGTTAATCCAAACTCCGATCTCGATGATTCGTGAGCAAAGTATCCACCAAATCGAAACATTAAAAGCCCTTGCCCTTAAATATGAAATGGTTTTTGTCGCCCCTATTATCATGGTCAAAAAAAATGAGTGTACGAAGATGATTGCCAAAGTAAGTGGGCGCAGCGTGAGCTATTATCCCCAGCAATTTTTGATCAACTATCCCCACTGGAATGAAGAGGAGTTTTTTGCCAATCCCATTGAGCCGATTACGTCTCCGATGATTTTTGCGTTGAATGGATTTAAATTTGCTGTTATGGGAGGATTTGAACTCCATTTTGATCCTCTTTGGAGTGCCATTGATGCTAAAAATGTTGATGTCGTCTTGGTCCCCAGTGCATCAACGTTTGAATCGCATAATCGTTGGAGAGAATTGATCAAAACGCGAGCCTTTACCCATAACTGCTATATCCTTCGTGCGAATCGGGTAGGGGAGTATTGCGATGAAAAGCACGCATGGAAATTTTATGGAGATTCAATGGTCGTCTCTCCCGATGGGGATGTTGAAGCGGATTTAGGGAATACGGAAGAGTTGCTGATTGTTGATCTGGATCGTAAAGCTCTGAATGAGTCGAAAAAAGGGTGGGGGTTCAAAGAGGCTCTTAAAAAGAGACGATAACATGATACTCCGATTAATATGGCTTGTTTTATTGACAGTCATATGGGGTTATGCTTCCCCACTACAATTGGGTAATGCAAACAACTACTCTGTACAGGGGCATTTATCTTATTTAGAAGATCCTACGGGTGCTTTGCAAATTTCAGAAATTAAACAGAGTCAATTTCTCCCTTATCAAGGTAACAGTGTCAACTTCGGTTTTACGAAGTCGGCATATTGGTTCAAAATAGAGATTAAACGAGAAATCCAATCAGGACACCAAAAATGGTGGTTAATGATTCCTTATCCTTTGCTTGAAAAAATTGATGTTTATTTTATGGATAAAGAAGGGGAATTACTCAGTTATCAAACACTTGGTAGTTCGGTACCTTTTGTCGCTCGTGAATTGCCACTGCGTAATTTTATGACCGAACTCCCTTTGTATCAAGAGAGTGACGCAACACTTATTATACGAGTTCAAACTCAATCCTCAATGCAGGTTCCGATCTCTATTTACTCTTCGAAGGGGCTATTTCAAGAAGTTGAGACAAATAATCTTAAGGTCGGACTTTATTATGGAATTTATTTGATTATTTTTTTGTATAACGTAGGTATCTATTTTTACACAAAAGATCGAAATTATCTCCGGTATATTCTCTTCTTAACCTCATTTATCCTTTGGCAACTCTCATTTGATGGGATTGGAAGGGAGTATTTATGGCCAAACTCACAGTGGTTCATTTACCACTTTTCGGCAGTATTAATAGCATTTACAGCATTTTCTGCCCTTAATTTTGGACGCAATTTCCTTAGTACTCGTCTGCATTTTCCTAAAATTGATAAAGTAATCCTTGCCTTGATGGGAATTAGCTTATTATTGGTAGTTTGTTCCTTGCTCCTTCCCTATTCGAGTGTTATTGGCTACAACACGCTATTGACATCGATTGTTCCAGCACTTCTTTTGGGGGTAGGAATTGCAGTCATACGCAAGGGATATCGTCCTGCCCGATTTTATATCGCTGGATGGAGTTCATTTTTTATTGGGACGATTATTTTTGCCTTCAATAAGTTTGATCTTATCCCAAATTTTTATGGGGTCAATCATATTCAGCAAATTGGATCGGCAATCGAGATGATTTTTCTCTCATGGGCGCTGGCGGATCGTGTCCATTTGTTGCAAGGTGAATATATTGATAAACTGAATCATCTGAATGATACTTTGAGCGAAAAGGTACGTGAGGGATTGGAAGAAGCACGCTCTAAAGACCGCTTACTCGCTTTGCAATCACGCCATGCAGCCATGGGGGAGATGATCGAACAAATCGCCCATCAATGGAGACAACCTCTTAATACCTTGGGGCTTATTAATCAAGATCTCTACTTTAAGCGTCATCTTGGGAATTGTGATGAGGTGTGTTATGATAAAGCACATGAGCAATTTGAAGAACATCTACACTATATGTCTAAGACGATTGATGATTTTAGAAATTACTATAAAATGGATAAGACTGAAATGCCCGAAGATATTGGCGAACTGGCTAGTATTGCATTTCGATTGAATGAAGTTCTCTTGAAGTATAGTCGCATTCAGACTCATCTTATTGTAGAGACCTCTACAAAAGTGATGATTACTAAAAATGAGATGATCCAAGTTCTTATAAATTTGATTAAAAATGCACATGATGTGATTAAAGAACGTCATATAGAGTCAGGTGAAATTACGATTACTGTGTTAGAAACACGAGGCTGGGTGAAGATTTTGGTTGAGGATAATGGCGGGGGGATTGAAGAATCGGCAATGAAAAAAATATTTGATATTTACTTTACAACAAAGTCTGATGATAAGGGGACTGGGCTGGGTCTTTATATGTGTCGTAATATTGTCGAAGAGAGTTTTGGAGGGACGATAGGGGTTGAAAATACTGCTAAGGGGGCACGATTTACGATCAGTTTACCTATTGAACGAACCGATATAGATGTTATACTAAAAGGGAAAAATTCATGACAAACTATTTTCACAGACAAATACAACTGTGGGGTGAGGAGAGACAACATTCTCTTCAATCGAAGCGGATTGCGATAATTGGCAGTGGGGGGCTTGGAAGCTCTCTTGCCTTTGCGCTAGGTGCTTCAGGAATTGGAGAGATACATGTTGTTGATTTTGATACAGTAAGTCTCCATAATATCCACCGTCAGATTGCTTTTAAGATGGGAGATGAGGGGAAGTTTAAAGCAGAGGTCTGCGCTGCCGTAATTGAGGCACGGTGCCCCTACGTCAAAGCTACTGCTCATGTATCTGATTTTAATCAATTTATTCAAAAAAATATCGACGTCGATCTCATCATTGACGCAACCGATAATCTCGCAACACGTGGTGAAATCAATACCTACGCTAAATTTAAGAATTTACCATGGATTTACGGATCAGTTGAAGCGTTTCATGGTCAAGTATGTTTTTTTGAAGAGGCATCATTTACGGAACTCTTTAAAATTAACTCCAAAACACCCGCTGGAATTGCCGCTCCAATCGTCATGCACATTGCATCGTTGCAGGCAAATTTGGCATTGCGCTATTTGGCAGGGTTGAGCGTACAAAAAGACAAACTCTATTATCTCTTTTTTAATGATGAAGGGGAGTTGGTAACGCAAAAATTTGCATTACCAAAATCCAATAGCTAAAGAGTCGGTATATATTGAGCCAGAGCATCGATTTGCTCTGGCTCAAGTGATTTCGCTTGCCCTTGCATAATTGCCTTCATCTCTTTCCCGTATGTACCTGCTTGGTATCCTTTGAGAGCATCTTTGATTTGTATTTCTTCCAAATTAGCAATAACCTGAGATTTACCTAACGCTTGTTTTTCAGCTTTGTCACCATGACATGACGCACATTTTTTGGAAAATAAGCTACTAGGATCAAGAGGGATGTTTACTATTTCAGGAGGTGTTGCTACTATAGTGGATGGAGGGACGACTTCGGGTGATTTTGTGGATGAACTCTGTACAGTGGTCTGATCATTACAACCGATCAATAGCAAAGAGGACAAAATAGGTAAAATAATTTTCATGAGAATACTCCTAATTAGTAGTTTAGGACATTTTACGATATTTTAATTTGATTTTGAATTAAGTGAGAGAAGAAAGAGAAATAAAAATATTTCGCGCCGAAGCACGAAATTAAGTCGCTAGGGCTAAACTTATTTTGCAGCAGGTGCTTCAGCAGCAGGTGCAGCAGCATCAGTAGCAGCAGCAGCATCAGCAGCAGGTGCAGCAGCATCAGCAGCAGGTGTAGCAGCGTCAGCAGCAGGCATTGCTTCAGCAGCAGGTGCTACTTCTTCAGTTGTTGCAGCAGCAGGTGCTTCCTCAGTTTTTGCAGATTCGCTGCACCCGATAAACATAGCAGCTAAAAGCATAGCAGAAACGATTTTCATCATGTAAGACTCCTTAAGAAATATGAGTGGAAGTATACCATTAACTCCCCCGTCTTTGTCAAGAGTTTTGATAAAAAATAAGTATTTCTTTTAAAAAAGACCTATAATAGGGAGTTTGCAACACTCTTTAAATGGGCATATTTTCTAGTAGATAGTAATTTGTAACCTTTTGTATCAAAACAAAAACTTTTTTATCCACTTTTTATCCGTTATAATCACTTTTAATTTTGGAATATGGGAGATAATTGTATGGTTATTGTATTTATTCTTTCCCGCTTGTTGCTTCTGATACTACTTTTTTTTGGGACATTCGTTTATTCAGCTGCATCTATTCCCATTTTGTGTTATCACCGTTTTGGAATTGAAGTGAAAGATTCTATGACAATTAAAATACAAACATTCAAATCACAGCTTGAATGGCTTAGGATGAATGGCTATACTGTCATCTCTTTGGATACCGCAGCACGGTATATCAAAGGTGAGGTCCAATCAATTCCATTCAAATCTATTGTCATTACGGTAGACGATGGACATAAAAGTGTTTACATTGATATGCTGCCTCTTATTATAAAGTATAAATTCCCTATCACCCTTTTTATTTACCCAAGTGCAATCTCGAATGCCACGTATGCGATGACATGGGAGCAGTTGCGTCAGCTGGAAGAGACGAAACTATTTCAAGTAGAGTCTCATACCTATTGGCATCCTAATTTTAAAAAAGAGAAACAAAAACTTTCTGCTGAAGAGTATGAAAAATTTGTAACGATTCAGCTGGTTAAATCAAAATCGGTATTAGAGAAAAAAATGGGGCACTCGATCACATATTTGGCATGGTCATTTGGTATTTATGATGACGATCTTCTCAAAAAAGCACAGAGTGTAGGGTATGAAATGGCATTTTCGATCGATCATAAGAATGCTAAATCGATGGAGCCTATGATGGCACAACCCCGCTATATGATTATTGAGGGGTACGATTTGAAACGTTTTGAATCGATTTGCAGTGGGAAAGAGGATAAGTAAAAAAAATTGCTATAATATAAGTATTAAATCTCATCACAAAGACTAAATTTTGCACTTTGAACCTTATCCATTTGAAAAATTAACTTCGTTACTTGAGGGGATTACCCCTAATGCTGAATATTCGCCTATTGCATTGACTATTGGTGAACCGCAGTTCGAGACCCCTGCTTTTATCCAAAAATCGCTTTGTATCCATTCCGATGAGCTACGCCGGTATCCGAAAACAGCGGGAGAAACCTATCTCAATGACTCGATGAGAGGATTTGTTAAGAGCCGTTTTGGGGTGGAGCTTCAATCCAATGAACTCCTTAGCAGTTTTGGAACGCGTGAAGTGCTCTTTAATTTCCCTCAATATTATCTGTTTGATAAAGAAGAGGCGGTTATGGCATATACCAACCCTTTTTATCAGATATATGAGGGGGCGGCACTTGCGTCACACGCACGGGTGATCCATCTCAATTTGACGGAACAAAATAGTTTTAAGCCTGTGATAAATGAAGAGGAGTTAGCGGAATGTGATTTGGTTATTTTGAACTTTCCGAACAATCCGACTGCATCTGTTCTCTCCTTGGAGGAATTGGGTGTATGGGTGAAACTTGCATTGAAATACGATTTTTGTCTAATTAATGATGAATGTTACAGTGAAATTTACACGGCGCAAAAAGTCCCTTCTCTTCTTGAAGCGTCGATTTATGTTGGCAATACAACGTTTAAAAATGTCCTTGTTATCAATTCCATCTCGAAACGCTCCTCTGCCCCCGGATTACGAAGCGGATTTATCGCAGGGGATGCGGATATTTTAAAAGGGTATGGACAGTATCGTACCTATGTCGGATGCGCCTCCCCTTTGCCTCTTCAAGCAGCGGCGGCTATGGCGTGGAGAGATGATGAACATGTTCAAGTGGCACGGGATGTTTATGCGCAAAATTTTAAAGCAGCCCGTGAGATTTTGGGGATCGAAACCTCGGATGCGACATTTTATATTTGGCTCAAAGTAGGGGATGCGTTAGAATTTACCCAACGGCTTTATCGTGATTATAATCTCAAGGTGCTTCCTGGAGAGTTTTTAGCCCGTGAGGATAAAGCGGGTGAAAATCCAGGAATCGGCTATATTCGTATCGCATTGGTCGAAGAAACTTTTAAAACTATTAAAGCACTTAATCGCCTAAAGGAGGCACTATCATGAATGAACTCAAAGCAAAAATACATAAAGCACAAAGCGAGGGAGATATCGCCTCCTTGTATGTTCTCGAAGCACAGGCGCACGAGACGTTTGATGAGGATACGTTGATGGCGTATTATGCGAATATTCTTGATTTGGCATTGGAGCGTCTGACAAATGCGTTGGAAAATTTGGAGCGTCTTGATATGTCTGAGGTTCAGGATTTCGCAACATTGCGTGCGTTGTATGAGTATGCGATCGAGCATTACAGTGCGGGGTCAGTTACAGATGCGAGTGCATTGTTTGAAGTCATCGGCGGTTTGAGTGAGGATGAAGCGTTTAATGAGGCGATGAAAATTCATAAAACGGCGTGTGATGCAAAAATTCCTTTTGATACGTTTATCGAAGAGTATGTCGATATGAATGCGGTGCAAGAGGGTGGGAAATTTTATATTGGATTTTTTAAGAAGGAAATAGCATGAAAATACACTTCATCGGTATCGGCGGAATCGGGATTTCGGGGTTAGCCAAGTATATGCGTTTTAGTGGGCATGATGTGAGCGGTTCGGATATGAAAGATACCCATATTACGGAGCTGTTGCGTAAGCGTGGGATTACGGTGTTTATTGGGCATGATGCTCATAATATTCCTGAAGATTGCGAGCTGATAATCCATTCGGCGATTATTAAACCGACGAATTCTGAAGTCGTGGAAGCGAAACGTCGCGGAATTGAAGTATTGCACCGACGGGATGCCCTTTTGCGGATTTTGAATGAGAAAAAAGTGTATGCCGTATGCGGTGCGCACGGTAAAAGTACGACGACGGCGATTTTAGCGGCGATCATGGACGGAAGTGCGATTATTGGTGCAGAGTCTAAGGGGTTTGGATCAAACGTCCGCTTTGATGGAAGTACGGATGTGATGCTTTTTGAAGCGGATGAGTCTGATGGAAGTTTTCTTAATTCTAATCCCTATTGTTCGATTGTAACCAATGCTGAGCCTGAACATATGGAGTACTATAACTACAATATTGATGAGTTTCATCATGCCTATCAACGTTTTATTGAGATGGGTAGCGTGCGGGTTATTAATGCGGAAGATCCGTTTATGGCAACATTGACGTGTGATGCGTTGCGTCTTTATCCAAGCAAAGACATTACGAATATTACCTATACCTTGATCGATGATGAACCGTATACCCGTTTTCATCTCAAAGGGTTCGGTGAGTTTGAGGTGTGGGGATTTGGGGAACATATCGCAATGGATGCCTCTTTAGCGATTATGGCAGCGGCTCAGAGTATGAGTATCGCTTCTATTCGTGTGCACTTACTCAATTTCCGTGGAATCAAGAAACGTTTTGATGTCATCTTCAAAGGGTCTGATCGTGTCATCGTGGATGATTATGCTCACCATCCCACCGAGATAAAAGCGACGATGCAGTCGCTTACAACGTATGCTGAACTCAAAGGGTTTGAGAAAGTTGTCGCGATTTGGCAGCCTCATAAATACTCTCGAACGATTGATAATCTTCAAGCTTTCGTCAAGTGTTTCGAAGGGGTGGATGAACTCGTCATACTTCCAGTTTGGGCGGCAAGTGAGGAACATCGTGAAATTGATTTTGCGGGAGAATTCGGGCGTTATAATCTTATCCTTGCCGATAAGCTTCACCGTGAGGGAGATACCCTTCAAGTCATTATTGGTGATGAGGTGTTTAAAACCTACGATAAAGATCTGATTGTCGGATTTGGAGCAGGGGATTTAACCTATCAGCTTCGTGGAATTAAGTGAGAGTGTACCGTTGAAAACCACACTTTCCGCTAGTCTTACCGAACTTTTCGGCAAGCTTGATCTTTTACCGCACGTAGCAAAATTGGAATCTTTTTTTGCCCGTCCTCAAAACATTGCAATAGGGGGGGATCAAGAGCGTCATTTTCGTTTTATCGAAGCCCTTGATTCACTGGAGTTTAAATCACCACAAAAGAGCATACCGTTTGAGGGGATTATCAACCATCTCAAAAAACAGGGTGTTTTGCGGTTTGAAGATATTTTCGAGCTTCTAAAAGTGGTGCGCTATTTTCGAACCATGCGCAACAGTGGATTTACAGGACTTATCGGTGAGTGGATGGGTACGATAGTTATCCCTGAACCGTTTAACGAGATGGATGATTTTTTTGATGCTTCAGGGGTGTTTATCGAATCAAAGGATGAAGAACTTTATCGAATTTCACAACGGATAAAAGCGATTAAGAATGAAATCGCCGACTCAATGAAGCGTCTTTTTCATACCCAAAAACTCACCCCCTATCTCGTGGATACTCAGATTCACTATGTGAATGATGAAGAGTGTTTACTCGTACGGGGCGGATTTAACCATGTCCTCAAAGGTGCGGTTATCGGACGGACGGGGGCGGGATTTTTTTACGTGGCACCTGATAGTATTTTGCGTTCCAAAGAGCAGTTACGCAGTGTCAATCAAGACCGCGATGCGAAGCTCTACGAATACGCCAAACGCTTTTCGACGAAGCTCACCCCTCTTACCCCTTTTATTGGATTTATCGACCGTGAATTTGAGCGGTTTGACCATTATCAAGCGCGTGTCCTTTTTGCCCGTGCCCACAATTATGCGATACTGAAACCTCAAAACAACAGTACGATTGTCCTCGATGAATTTTCCCATCCAGCTCTTCATAAACCCAAACCAATCAGTGTCGAGTTTCGGGGTAATCTCTTGATGATTACAGGGGTGAATGCAGGGGGGAAAACGATGCTTCTTAAATCCATCCTCAGTGCGTGTGCGATGGCGAAATATCTTATCCCGATGAAACTCAATCCTCATAAATCGCGTATCGGAAGTTTCAAGCGGATCGAAGCGGTGATCGATGACCCGCAAAGTGTGAGTAATGATATTTCAACGTTTGCAGGGCGGATGGTGCAGTTTAGCCATCTGTTTGACCATAAAAACGCCCTTGTCGGAGTCGATGAGATTGAGCTAGGAACCGACAGTGATGAAGCGGCGGCATTGTTTGCCGTAGTACTCGATGAGCTGATCAAGCGGGGGCAGAAAATTATCGTCACGACACACCATAAACGCCTTGCCGCATTGATGGCGGACAGGGATGATGTGGAGCTATTAGCCGCGATTTATGACGAAGAGCGACGTTTGCCTACGTACGAATTTTTAAGCGGAACCATCGGAAAAAGTTATGCCTTTGAAACGGCATCTCGATATGGAATTAACCCTGCAATTATCGCAAAAGCCAAAACAGTCTATGGTGACAATCACGAAAAGCTCAATATTCTCATTGAGCGTGGTAGTGAGATGGAACGAAATCTCAAACAAAAAAACAAAGAAGTGGATGAACGGCTAGAATCACTTAAAACGCAAGAATTGACCCTCAAAGAAGCGCGTGAAAATCTTCGCAGTGAACTAGAGCGTGAGAAAAATCGTCTTCGAAGTGAGTACGATATAGCGATAAATGAGGCAAAAGAGGCAGCTCGTGGATTGGATATAGCAGCAATCCATCGTCAGCTCAACCGTGCCGCCGCTAAAATCCCTAAACCCGAAATCCCGAAGATTGCAGAGCTTGAAGCGATCAAATATGAGATTGGGCAAGCCGTTAAATATCGAAATCAACGTGGAACGATTGTGAGTTTAGGGAACAAAGAGGCGATGATCGAAGTGGAAGGGATGCGGTTGCGGGTGAAGCTTACGGAACTCAAACCCAGTGGAAATCTTCCGAAAAAAATCAAACCGACTCATATTGCACAAATTGATCAGAAAAGCGGTTTAAAGCTTGATTTACACGGGTTGCGTGGTGAAGAGGCATGTGAGAAGATGGATAAATTTCTCTCTGATGCACTACTCCAAGGATTCGATGAGGTGATTATCTATCACGGTATCGGAACGGGAAAACTTTCGTATGCGGTCAAAGAGTTTTTGAAAGTTCATCCGAGTGTTAAAAGCTTTACCGATGCCCCTCAGCATTTGGGGGGATTTGGGGCGAAGATTGTGAGGTTGTAAACCATACCTTTACAATCCAAATGGCAACGACTATAATAATCTCAGGGAAAGAAACAATGAATACTCAAGAAATTGATGTGCTAAGTAAGCAAAAAGCTTTGATCGATAAAATCCATGATCGTGAATTGTTTATGAAAGGGATTGAACAGTCGTATTATTACGAGCAAATTGAGGACAATCGAGTATGAAGCATTTATCCAAAAAGGCTGATTTTTCTCTTCTTGACAATCACTAGCTTAATGATTATAATAATCCTAAAAAGTACAGGATATTGAACATGCAAGTGGTAAATTACACCGAAGCCCTCAACAACTTCAAATCTATACTAGATCAAGTATGCGACGATTTCGAGCCGATGATTATCACCCGAAAAAGCGGTTCGGCAGCGGTTTTGATCTCAATTGACGAGTATAACAGTTTCAAAGAGACTGCCTATCTTCTCTCAACTCCTGCAAATAGTTCACGACTTGCTGAGTCACTGAAACAATCAGGTCGTGGAGAAATCGAGACGCATGAGTTGATTGAAGCATGATTCTCGGTTGGACACCAAACGGATGGGAAGATTATTTGTGGTGGCAGGAAAACGACCGTAAAAATCTCAAACGGATTAACCGTCTGATTCAAGACATACTTCGAAACCCAAACTCTTTGGAGGGGATCGGAAAACCCGAACGGCTAAAAGAGAATCTTGCTGGGTTAATGTCACGACGAATCGATGAAGAACATCGTCTCGTTTATGAGCCGAAAGAGAAGATAGTCATTATCCATCAATGTCGGTTTCATTATGGGTGATCAATGATAAACGATTCATTGACCGTTAGTTCATTGTGATGAAAAAGAACCGTCCCGAAGCCGTCATGCTCAGTGTTGAAGAATACGAGCATATCAAAGAACTTGCAGATATAGCGGAATACATTAGTTTGGCTGAACTAATCCGCGAGCGTAAGACTACGCCGAAAGAGTCGTATATTCCGTTTGAAGATGTGATGGCAAAATCAGGAATCACCCTCGATCTTGCTGAGGTGTTCATACGTTTTCAAAACAAAGAAAAACTACTAGCCAGTGCGAAAAAAATAGCATCTTCCGCAAAATAGGAATACGATTTTTTAGAGGGAACGGTTAGTGATGGTTTATGAACGTGGTTCTATCGTCCTCGTAAATTTCAATCCTCAAAAAAAGCAAAGGATGTATGATTAAAGATTTTTTAAAAAACCACAAATATGTATTTATTGCCATTTTTATCGTATGGCTAATATTTTTTAGTAGCGTGATTTGGATTGCTTCAAATCTAAGTTTTTCCGAAACTCCGAATCTATCTCTTCAAAGTTTCGGAGTTTTTGGAGATAGCTTTAATGTATTAACAAGTTTGTTTACAGGACTTGCTTTTGCGGGTGTAATAATATCTGTCATTTTACAAACACAAGAATTAAAAGAAGCTAGGGATGAATTTAGAGGACAAAAAGAAGCTTTAGAAAATCAAGAATTTGATAATAAATTTTTCCAAATGTTGAATCTTCTTAATAATATAACAGAAAGACTAACTTTGGATAGGGAAGGGGTGATCTTCAAGGGAAAAGATATTTTCTTACCTTTAAAAGATGACTTTCATCAAAAAATTTATAATTCTTATGAGCAAGATGTGAATAGTCACACGTTAAAAGAGGATAAGTTTTCTTATTTTAAAGATGAATTTGATGATTTTAATAATACTTTCGATACGACGTTTAAATATTATTTTATCAACCTATATCAAATTTTAAAATATATAGATACCTATTCAGGGAGTAAAGATACTGCAAAAGAATATACGAATATGCTAAGGGCACAATTAACAAAAAATGAATTAATCTTATTGGCATACAACGCTATTGGAGTCCAAAATTTCACAACAAAGCAGTATCAACAGTTAGTGGAAAGATATTCTTTTTTTGAGCATTTGAGATATGCTGATTTTTGTGAAAATGAAAATATTATTCAAATTATTACTTCAATATTAGTAAAGTATGATAATAGTGCTTTTGGACAAAATGATGCGTTAATTCAAGAACTCAGGCTAACGTAAAGAAATATGGCAGAGCTTTTTGAAGTGAATGTTCTAGCTATTTCCAATTTGGAAACAACTGCACTCTAATTAAAACTTGAGGGAGAGGTAACTTGTAAGAAATTCTTACAAGTTCAAAAAGAGCGTGAAAAAAATGAAAGAGAACCCATGACCCAAACCACCTACAAAACCGCCGTAGAGCAACTAAAAAAGTATTCCTACTCCTACTACGTCCTCGATGACCCCATAACCACCGATGAAGAGTATGACATTCTCTATCATGCAGTTGTAGCCTACGAGCAAGAGCATCCCCATGAGATACTCTCCGACTCTCCAACCCAGCGCGTCGGCGATCAGCCTCAGGACAAGTTTGATAAAGCACCCCATTTGAGCCGCATGTGGAGTCTTGAAGACCTTTTCAATCGTGAAGAGTTGGAGACGTGGGTGAACCGTATTACCAAGAGTTACGGTGAGGTGCAGTTTTACTGTGAGCCGAAGTTTGATGGGGCGAGTTTGAATTTGATTTATGATAATGGTATTTTGACTCAGGCGATTACGCGAGGTGATGGGAGTATTGGTGAAGACGTGACCCAAAATGCGAAGACGATTCAAAGTATTCCCCTCACTATCGACTACCAAGAACGGATTGAAATTCGGGGTGAGGTGGTGATTTTCAAAGAGGATTTTGAGAAGATCAATGAAGAGCGTCTCAAAAGTGGTGAAAATCTTTTTGCCAATCCCCGTAATGCGGCGGCAGGAAGTTTGCGTCAGCTTGATACTCGTATTACGGCTTCACGTCGTCTGGTCTTTATGCCGTATGGGATCGGAGTCAATTCGTTAGAGATCAAAAATCTCTCGCAGCGGATGGAATGGGTCTATGCTTTGGGCTTTCGTAATCCACACATGACCCATTTGTGTGAAAAAGCAGATGAGATAGAGACGTTTTATCATGAGATGCGCATTGAGCGCGATAATTTTGCGATGCTGTTGGATGGGATGGTGATCAAAGTTGATTCGATTGCTGTGCAAGATGAACTGGGGTATACGGTGAAAAATCCCCGTTGGGCAGCGGCGTATAAATTTCCCGCGATTGAGAAGCTGACAACCCTCAAAGAGGTGATCTTGCAAGTAGGGCGCAGCGGTGTGGTTACCCCTGTCGCGATTGTTGAGCCTGTCGATATTGAAGGGGTAACTGTAGAGCGTTCAACACTTCATAATTTCGATGAGATAGAGCGTAAAGATATTCGCCTTGGGGACAAAGTGATAATTTTGCGAAGCGGTGACGTTATCCCTAAAATCGTGAAAGTTATTACGGCAGAGCGTAATGGAAGTGAAAAAATAATCCCTCGTCCTGCGCAGTGCCCCGTTTGTGATTCCGAACTTCTCGATGAGGGGGCGTTGATAAAATGCCAAAATCTCAGTTGTGAAGCGCGGGTGGTCAACTCGATCATTTATTTCGCTTCCAAACAGTGTCTCAATATCGACGGACTGGGGGATAAAATCGTCGAAGCGTTACACAATTGCGGGTTGGTCAAAGAAGTCAGTGATCTTTTCACTCTCACAATGGAACAGCTTCTTGCGTTGGAAGGGTTCAAAGAGAAAAAGAGCCGTAACCTTATTGATGCGATTGGTGCAGTAAAAGGGTGTGATTGCTGGCGTTTTATCAATGCGCTTGGAATTGAGCATATCGGGGAAGTGGCATCGAAGAGTTTGTGTACTGCTTTTGGAACGGCTTTTGATACAGCATCTCGGGAAGAAATTCTGGCTTTGGATGGGTTCGGGGGGGAAATGGTTGAATCACTTCTTGAATTTATTCGTGTCAATCAGGATAAAATCGAGAAGTTACGTGAACTTTTAGCTCCTGTTTCACCGATAAAAAAAGTAGCGATAGAGAACCCCTTTAAAGATAAAACCGTTGTGGTAACGGGAGCGATGTCTGTCCCTCGGGATGCGATAAAAGCGATATTGGAAGAGTTGGGGGCAAAAGTCGCTTCTTCGGTTTCCAAAAAAACTCATTTTGTCATTTACGGTGAAGATGCAGGGAGCAAGTACGATAAAGCGGTAGAGCTTGGAGTACCTCTCCTTACGGAAAGTGAGTTTAGAGCAAACTTATCGTCTTTTTCCGATAGTACTTCGACGGCGCAGGGGAGCGGTGTACATCCAAAAAATAGCCTTTTTGATTAAATAGGCGAGATACCCTTTTACTTTGATCCCTCCTGGTAATACGCCTGCCCCGTATTCACCTCCAAGGGCGATCATTACCCCTTGATTTTTAAAATGAAACGGTTGTTTCTCTTCTCCCTTGAGGGAAGCGATAATATTTCGGGCAACGTGTTCACCACCTCGTTCAGCCAGTTGAGCCGTTGGAGGGATAAATTTACCGTTTGCATCGAGTGCTTGGGTAATATCGCCAATCGCATAAATATTTTGGCATTCTGGTATATTGAGATTCTCGTCAACAATTAAATGCCCTTTCATATTCGTCTCAAATCCTAAATATTGGGTGAGCGTTGATGCGGCAACCCCCCCCGTAAAGATCATAAACTCAAAACTCAGTGTTTTGCCGTTGTCGAGGAGAATCTCTTTTTCACGCACTTGGCTGATACGGTTATTGTGCCAAACGTGAACCCCTAGTTTACTAAGTCTTTCATAGGCACTGTCGATTAAAAATTGATCCATCCCAAAAAGGATAGTGGGGTATGCGTCGATGAGGTAAACATCGATCCCACGACATCCAAAATTGCCATTTTGATAAAAACGGTTGGCATACGCTGCCATCTCCGCTGCAATTTCAACGCCCGAAAGTCCCGCTCCGCCGATAACGATATTAAAAGGTTCCACATCACAGCCGTGAGTCTGAGTTTCAATTCGGTTGAGAAGGGCACGCTCAAACTGCTGTTTAAAATCCAAAGCAGCAGGGAGACTTTTCACCCCATGAGAATGCTCTCGTAGTCCTGCAATAAAATCGGGAAAATAGGTGCGGCTTCCCGTTGCGATGATAAGAGAGTCAAAATATAGTGTTTGGGTGGATGTTGTGAGAGAAGAGGACTCCGTATCTATAGCTTTTACATCATCACACAAAAACTCTACCGAACTAAAACTTTTGCACCATGAGGGGAGGTCGATCATAACGTGAGACATATCTACCTTATTGGCAATAAAATCGTACACTTCAGGCTGCATATAATGGTAAGAATTTTTATCAATGAGTGTTATTCTAATATGTGAATTTTTACTAAGGTGTTCTATAGCACGAATACCGCCATATCCTCCCCCAATAACGACTACATGAACTGTTTGCATCTGATTCCTTACCCTAAAACTTTCGCGCAATGGTATCCTAAACAAAGTTATGTCACGATAACGCATTACAATCGAATGGATAAATATGAGACTTGATAGTTATATGGTAGAAATAGGGCTAGTAGAGAGCCGGAATAAAGCACAACAGCTAATAAAAGATCACGCCGTGAGTGTGGATGGAAAGATTATTGACAAAGTCTCTTTTGAGACGGATGAATCCATGAAAGTAGAGATTGCCGATGTGGCACTCTATGTGAGTCGCGCCGCGATCAAGCTTAAAGGGTTTCTTCCGTATACCGAATGGGATTTGAAGGATTTAAACGCCCTTGATATTGGTTCCAGTACGGGAGGATTTACCCAAGTGCTTCTCGAAGAGGGGGCTAAAAGTGTCACGTGTGTCGATGTGGGAAGTGATCAACTTCACCCCACTTTACGAAGTGATCCACGTGTAAGTGTACATGAAAATACCGATATTAGAGTATTCACGAGCGAGACCCCCTTTGATATTGTCACATGCGATGTTGCTTTTATCCCTCTTGAACTTATTTTAGAATCAATTGATCGTTTATCATCAAACTACATAGTCGTTCTTTTCAAACCTCAGTTTCAAGTAGGGCGTGAAGTGAAACGGGATAAAAACGGGGTCGTTAAAGACAACAGCGCAATAGGCAAAGCGATGATCCATTTTGAAGATGCGTGTTCTTTGATCGGATGGAAGTTAGTTGCCAAAGAGATAGCACACATCGCTGGCAAAGAGGGAAATCAGGAGACATGTTATGGGTTTATCAAGGGTTGATGCCATCGCCATCGGCGGATTTGACGGGATGCATGTGGGGCATCAGTCTCTTTTTGACCAATTGGGGGAGAATGGTGCTATCGTCGTTATCGAAACAGGATCGGCGAATCTAACCCCCGCACGAGAGCGAGAACACTATAGCCATTATCCGATCTTCTATTATCAGCTAGAAGATATTCGCCATCTGGAGGGGGAAGAGTTTATTGCGCTGTTGGGCAAGAAATTTCCAAAATTATCCAAAATTGTGGTCGGATACGATTTTCATTTCGGGAAAAATCGTCGTTATTCCCATCAGGATTTGAAAACTTTTTTTGACGGAGACATTAGTGTTGTCGATGAGGTCTCATTTTTCGGAGATTCTATCCACTCCCATAAAATTCGTGCCAAGCTTCAAATAGGTGATATAGAGGGGGCGAACCATTTTTTGGGACACAATTATACGATTAAAGGTTCCGTGATCAAAGGGCAGGGGCTTGGGTCAACGGATTTGGTTCCGACCATTAATCTGGAGTGTGAGGGTTTTTTGCTTCCTTGCGAAGGGGTATATGCTGCATTGACACGTTTGGGAGATGAAGAGCACTATCGCTCCAGTGTTGTTTTTGTGGGACATCGGATGTCAACCGATGGAAATTATGCGGTTGAGTCTCATATTTTAGATAATGTAGAAGGGTGTTATACCTACGCCTCAATTAGTTTTGTTAAGTTTTTACGCAAGAATCGAAAATTTGAGTCGCTTAAATCGCTCAAAATGGCCATCACTGATGATATATTGGGCGCAAACCGTGCATTACGTATCTTGAGTTTATAGGAATTTAATCTCAAAAGAGGTAAAATTCCATTAATTATTCACACAAAAGGAACACACCAAATGGGCGAGTTGTTTACTTTCTTCGGGCTTGTTAGCCACGAACACACCTTTATCTATCTAACACACATGCTTCTTGCAGCTGCAATTGTGTTGTTAATCGCAAAAATGGCAACGACAAATATGCGTCTTGTCCCTACCGGTTGTCAAAACGTTATGGAAGCGTATCTTGGCGGTGTACTTGCCATGGGTGCTGATGTTATGGGGCGCGCTGAAGCACGTCGTTATCTTCCACTTGTTGCGACTATCGGTCTTTTCGTTGGTATTGCAAACGTTATTGGAGTTATTCCAGGGTTTGAAGCACCGAGTGCCTTTTTGGATTTCACCCTTGCTTTAGCATTGGTCGTTTTCACCTACTATAACTTCGAAGGTATTCGTCGTAATGGTATTATTACCTATTTCAAACACTTTATGGGTCCTGTATGGTGGTTGGCGTGGTTGATGTTCCCAATCGAAATCGTATCTCATATCTCTCGTATTATCTCTTTGAGTTTCCGATTATTCGGTAACGTTAAAGGGGACGATATGTTCTTGATGGTCATCTTGATGTTGGCTCCTTGGTTATTGCCGATGATTCCTTTTGCATTGTTGACCTTTATGGCATTCTTGCAAGCGTTTATCTTTATGATGTTGACCTACGTTTACCTTGGCGGCGCAGTACTTCTTAGCGATGATCACTAAGAACTGATGAAGCGTTCCACCCATAATTTACTTTTAAGTTTTCTCAGCGGTGCCTCTTGGGCATTTGCTGTTATTGGGGCATGGGTGACGTTTCAATCGTTTCTCTTTCTCGGGTTTATTACGGCAATTCTTTTTACCTTCCTCTTTTTATTTTGTGCACTGTTGATTATCGTTGTGCTCGAAAATCTCTCCCTTTCTCGTGATCGTTATGAGGAGTTGTTGAAACAAACGACACTTCTTGAAGAGATACGGGATACTCTCAAATCTTCAGACGCTTCTCTTCAAGGATAAATTAAAATAATACCTGCTTGAATTTTTTGATATAATATATTTATGGGTAAAAAATATTTTTTTAGGATCATTGTCAGTTTTTTATTTCTATTCTCTTCGTTATGTGCTATGGAAAAGGTTTCCGTGCAGCTTTTGTGGTTGCATCAGTTCCAATTCGCAGGGTACTATATGGCGAAAGAGAAGGGGTATTATCGTGAGAGTGGGTTGGATGTGGAGATCAAACCTTATCGACCTGGGATAGATATCGCTTCTGATGTTATGAATAAAAGGTCAACGTATGGGGTCGGAGGCTCTTCCTTGATTATCGAGAGGGGTAAGGGAAAAAAAATTACGTTTCTTATGTCCACGCTTCAATCCTCCCCTTTAATATTTTTAACAACCCAAAAATCCAATATTAGAACCGTTTCCGATCTAAAAGGGAAGCGGATTATGACGGTTCCTGGTGCGGATGTTGCCGTTGCTTTGTACGCGATGATGCATCGTGAAGGAGTTGCAACCGATGATTTGATCTATCTCAAAGATTCATTTGATGTGAATGATCTTATTAACAATAAGACCGATATTATGATGGGATATGAGTCCAACGAACCTTTTTCGTTGAAAGAACAAGGTGTGTCGTACACGATCTTCGATCCTAAAAAGTATGGGTTTGATTTTTATAATGATATATTATATACCTCTAGTGATGAAGCGGAAAAATATCCATTACGAACAGCACAGTTTAGGGATGCATCTCTGAAGGGGTGGAAATACGCACTGGATCATATTGATGAAACAGTCAATCTTATTTTGCATAAATACAACACACAGCACAAATCACGTCAAGCACTCCTTTATGAAGCCAATACTCTTAAACGACTGGCGTATACAGACCATATCGAGTTGGGAAAGCTAGATAAACAAAAATTACAACGGATTTACGATATTTATAATTTTGAGGGATTAATAAAAAAATCCTTTGATGTGAAGCAAATGGTCTTTGAAAAATCGGCAGATCTTGCTCTAAGTCAGGAAGAAAAAGCTTATTTACAACAAAAAAAAGAGTTTACCATCTGTGTTCAGCCTGATTTATTCCCCATTGATGGGATAAAAGAGGGAGTGCATACGGGGATAACGGCTGATGTCTATGCACTTATTGCCAAAAAATTAGGGATTAGTTTTATCCCGATAGCATCCGAAAACAAAAGGGAATTATTTAGAAATATTCATAAAAAGCGTTGTGATCTTGTCTCCATAATAAGTAATAAACACAAGATGTTATCTGGACTCACCTCAACTGATCCCTTTTTTACGACCCATTTAGCTCTTATTAGTCGAGTTAATACCCCTTTTATTAGCGATATTACTACCCTTAATGGGAAAAAAATAGTGGTGAGGCATTCAGAAATAAAAAACTATCTGTTGCAATTTGACCCTCGATTAACGGTAGACGCAGTGGATAGTTTCGATACTATTGTCCAAAAAATTTTAAAAGATGAGGCTTTTTGTATGGCAGTACCTTATGAATCGGCAGAGTGGCTGATCCAAAAATACGGTATTGGGAAGCTAAAAGTTAATGGATTTGTGGGGATAGAAAAGCCTATGGAAGGGAGTATCGGTATTGTCGGGAAGGATGATATACTTCTTTCCATTCTTAATAAAACATTGCATACGATACCCAAGGAGACGGTGCATCAGATACAGGAGAGTTGGGGACTTAAAAATTATGTAAAAGTGGTTGATTATACCCCCATTTGGTGGGTTGTTTTTCTCTCTCTTACTATTTTTGGTATATTTATATACCGTCAGCGGGTATTGTATCGTTTAAACGTAAAGCTGGAAGAGGAAGTAGAAAAGCGGACCTATGAACTTGTAAAATCTAAAAAGCTACTTGAGACGATTTTTAATTCGACCAAAGAGTCAATTGCTATTATCGATAAAAATGCCATTTTTCTATTTGCCAATAAAGCTTATTTTGGGATGAGTGGATACAGTGAATCAGAGATTTATCAAAAAAGTTGTTTGGAATTAACCGTAGCAGAGGATAGGGCAATTACAGAAAGTACACTTAAGATAGTGGAAGAGATTGGCTACTGCAATAATATTGAGATACGGTGTATTCAGAAAGATGGCACTATTATTGAGGTACGAATGAGTGTGGTTGCACTGAGCGATTTAGATAATTTTTTAATTTTTGCCACGGATATTACGGAAGAGAATCGCTTAAAAAAAGAGCATAAAGAACAAGAAGATCAAATGATACAACAATCACGGCTGGCACAAATGGGAGAGATGATATCGATGATTGCGCATCAATGGCGGCAACCCCTAGGTGCTATTACGGCTACAGTACTCAATATAAAATTAACTTTTGAATTTGAAAATTTCAATTTAGAGACTCAGCATGGACAGCATGAATGTCATGTTTTTTTGAAGGAGAAATTTAATAATATAGAGGATTATGTCAAAAATCTTACGACAACCATTGATGATTTCCGAAATTTTTATAAACCAAATAAAAAACGGGTGATGAGCTCCCTTAAAGATGTGGTAGCCAAGGCACTTAAAATTATCCGAGTGTCAATTGAAACAGCGAATATTGAGATTGTTGAAGTGTATGGTGATGAGATGCAGTTTGAGATTTATGAGAATGAAATGATGCAAGTTCTTCTCAATATACTCAAAAATGCGCAAGATAATTTTAAAGAAAATAAGAGAATCAATGCTCAAATTACTATAAAAACAAAAGAAAACACTATCATTATTTGTGATAATGGAGGCGGAATCTCTGAGGAGATTATGCGAAAAATCTTTGATCCTTATTTCTCGACAAAAAATGAGAAGAATGGGACAGGGCTTGGGCTGTATATGTCGAAAGTGATTATAGAAGAGCATCATAAAGGAACCCTGAGTGCACAAAACACGGATGATGGTGTTTGTTTTACCATGACTTTGGGTTAAAATTGACAGCAAAAGGACATCTTTTATTGGCACTCCCCTTTGCCATTTTGGGTGTCAATCAGCTGGAATTTACACCCACTGGTACGACACTCTTTATTTTTCTCATTCTCCTTGGCTCCCTTTTTCCCGATATTGATGAACCTAAATCGACTATCGGGAGGAAATTTTGGTTTATCTCATGGCCGATAAAGCTATTAAGCCATATTCTCCCATTCCTTAAGCATCGGGGGATAACCCATCTCTTTTTAGTTCCCTTTTCCCTTAGTATCGTTGCACTTTATTGGGGAAATATTTGGCTTGGTGGATTCGCCCTTGGATGGTTACTGCATACCTTTGGGGATTTGATTACCATTGGGGGGATTCGTGGCTATTTTTATCCGTTTTGGTCCAATCGAAAAATTGTTCTTTTACCATATGTATTACGTTTTTATACGGGAAGGGGAGCGGAGCAGATCCTTATTACTTTCCTTGTTCTTTTGAACGGATATTTGGTCTATGCTTTGGTACTAATCTAAACGCCAGAAATTAAAATGCCGATGATACCTAAAGCCCCTATGGGATATAATCACGAGAAACAGGGTTCCGAAAAATGGCACTAGTCGATCTACTTGGCGTCTCCAAACACTACGAAGCGCAAAAAATTCTTGAAAATATAAACTTCCATATTGATGAGGGGGAGAGGGTTGTTATTGTCGGTAAAAACGGCAGCGGCAAATCGACACTGATGAAAATTGTCAACGGCTCTCTTGATCCGGATGGAGGGGAGCGCATCACCCGTCAAAACATTGAGATCAAAATGCTCCCTCAAGTCCCAAAATTCGATCCAACCCATACAGTTCGTGAAGCGGTTGAAGCAGGTTTGGGTGAGATACGAACGGCTAAAATCCGTTTTGATGAAATCTCTCTTCTTTTGGCAGAAGAGTTTGAGAATAGTGCTTTGTTGGACGAACAAGCACGTCTGAGCAATTTTCTCGATCATCATAATGCGTGGAATTTGGACGATAAAATAGAGCGTATTATGCACCATTTTATGCTCAAAGAGTATGAAAATAAAAATGTTGAGCTTCTAAGCGGTGGAGAACAGCGTCGCGTCGCCCTTGCTTCATTACTGCTTCTTAAGCCTGATATACTTCTTCTCGATGAGCCGACCAATCACCTCGATGTCTATATGGTGGAGTTTCTCGAAGAGCTGATCCTCAAAGAGCGTTTCACCCTCCTTTTTATCTCCCATGACCGCTATTTTATCGATCAAATCGCCACAAAAACGATCGAAGTGGAAGATTGTGGCTTGCGTGAATTCACCGGCGGTTACAGTAATTATCTGACCCAAAAGCAAGAGCTATTACGGACAATGGCACAACAGCATGATAATCTCCTCAAACTCCTTAAAAGTGAAAATGAGTGGCTCTCACGGGGGGTGAAAGCACGTCTGAAACGCAATGAAGGGCGAAAACAACGGGTGTTAACCTTGCGTGAAGATGCGAAGAACAATCCGAGTAAAATTCACAAAATGCGTATTGAACTGGAGCGGGAAGCAAAACATTTCAATCGCTCTGAGGGGATTAATCGTCAAAAAATGCTTTTTGAGATCGACCATTTGGGGCTTACCCTTGGAGATAAAGTTCTTATCAAAGATTTCACAACCCGAATCTTGCAAAAAGATGTTATCGCCGTTGTGGGGCCTAATGGAAGTGGGAAATCGACCCTTCTCAAAGCACTCTTAGGGAGACTCAAACCGACAAGCGGAATCATCAAAACAGGTGAACTCACCATCGGCTATTTTGATCAGCACCGTGAGATGCTTGATGACAATCTTAACCTTATTGAAACTTTTTGTCCCCACGGTGGGGATCGTGTTGATGCGCAGGGGACCGATTATCACGTCTACGGCTATCTCAAGAATTTCCTCTTCCCACGAGAGTTTTTGGACAAAAAGATTGGTTCATTGAGCGGTGGGGAGAAAAATCGGGTTGCTTTAGCATTGCTGTTTACGAAAAAAGTGGACTGTTTGATCTTGGATGAGCCGACGAATGACTTGGATATTCCAACAATCAATATTCTCGAAGAGAAGCTTCAAAACTTTACAGGTGCCGTTATCCTCGTCAGTCATGACCGTTATTTCGTCGATAAGATTGCCAAAAAACTCTTTATCTTCAAAGGGGATGGGACGATCGAAGAGAGCTTCAAGCCGTACAGTGAATATCTCGAAGATGAAAAAGAGTCTCAGGAGATGGATGCTATCGAAGCGGAGTTCTCCAAACCTGTTGCCGTGCAAGCCGTTATAGAAAAGCCAAAAGCGTTCAAACTTAGCTACAATGAAGTGCGTGCCCTAGAGTCTCTACCCAAAGAGATTGATCTACTCGAAAGTAAAATCGATGAACTCAACGCTTGTTTAGCCAATCCGAAATGTTATGAAGAGAAAGGGATTAGTAATCTTGCGAATGAGCTTGAAAAAACAAAAGCCCTCTATGAAGAAAAAGTGGATGAGTTGTTGAGTATCGAAGAAAAGGCCGAAGAGATCGAAGCGCTAAAAAACGCTTAGACGATATAATCAACGACTTTAGAGAGGGTCGTCACCTCTTTAATCACATTGACTACAGCCAAATGTTCTGGATGAACCGCATACACACTTAACCCCTCTTGATCGTCAAAAGTAGAGGTTAATACCAAATCAAAAGAGCGTTCGCTACGGCTGATATCAATCCCAACCTCCATACTCTTAAGAGGCTCGATGTGTGAGGGCAATGCTTCAAGCATTGTTTTTACCTGAGCCAAATTAGCCTCTTTATTCTCATCTTTAAATTGAAACATTACGATATGTACTACCATTTTTTTACCTTTGTATTAAATCTTTTAAACTTTGTTGCGGAGATTTTCCCTCCAATATTGCATACACTTCCGCAGCAATAGGGAGATAAATCCCTTTATGTGTTGCAATCTCATGAAGGGCATACGCTGTTCCAATCCCCTCACTCACTTCCCCGATCTCAGCACATACAACCTCTTTGGTTTTTCCACTGGCTAATCCTAGTCCGACACGATAATTACGTGACATGGAGGAACTGGCGGTCAAAAACAAATCTCCTGCTCCGCTAAGACCCAAAAAGGTCTCATCCTGCGCTCCATACGCCTTGCCAAAACGCTGCATCTCTACGAGTCCTCTGGAGATGAGTGAAGCTGCTGCATTGTGCCCAAGATTTAACCCTGCACAAATCCCTGCGGCAATGGCAATAACATTTTTATACGCTCCTGCAATTTCAGCACCGATAACATCATTGCTGATATAAGTACGGATAAAACTAGGGAAAAGGGATGCAAATTCATTGGCTGTTTGAGAAGATTTAGAATTAATCACCAATGCGGTGGGCAATGAACGAATCACCTCACTTGCAAACGAGGGCCCTGATAAAAAAGCCAAATTCTCTTCAGGGATATAGCGCGCATAAATCTCATTTAAAAATTTTCCCGAAGAGGCTTCTATCCCCTTAGCAGCTACGAGAACTTTTTGTCCAGAATAGAGAAAATTCTCCTCTAGCCATTGTGATACTTGTTGTGCAGGGACGGTAATAATAAGATATTCACATGCTAATACTTCAGAGAGGTCTTTAAAATTAAGCCAATTGCGTGAAGTACGAGAGGTAATAATAACACTATTTTGTTCACTCAGAGCAAAGCTGAGAGCTTCACCCCATTTTCCAGCTCCGATAACTCCTACTTGCATGCGTCCACTCCAGCATTCCATTTTTTTAATCGTTGCAGTTTATCTTTATATCCCATAAGAACCAAAATATCTCCCTCATCAATGTGGTGATTTTGCCCTTTTGAGGCGAAACTAAACGTTGTTCCCTGTTCTTGATCAACAATTGCCAGTAAGATAAGGTCAAAATCACGTTTAAAATGAATATCATGTAAATATTGACCGTTAATAGGAGAATTTGCTCCTATCTCCATTTCCATAATCGTCAGATCACTATCTTCATACAACACATCATGCAAGACTTGCGTCATAATCGGTTTCCCTAAAATATCGGCAATAACATTGGCAGCGATTTGGAGAATCGGCATCACTTTATCCGCACCAGCACTTTTCATCTTCATCATACTCTCATTGTCTTGCGCAAGCGCAATAATAAAGAGTTTTTCAAAAGTCGCACGCAGCGATATCGTCAAAAAAACATTTTCCGCATCATCAGTAAGCGCACAAAACACAATTAATGAGTCTACATCGAAACGGACCTCAATCTCTTCCCAATTGTCACTTAAATCGAATTTTTCAACACTGTATCCATCCTCCTGCGCTTCAAGAAACTCAGCATCACTAATTACAAACACCCCAATATTACGATAGGATCCTTTTAACTGCTTGAGAATTTGCTTGGAGTATTCATTGTATCCGAAGATGGCAGCGCAATGATGTTTCATACTTTTCCCCTTCGGTGAAGTTTGGCTCTAAACTCATCAATTAAATTTCGATTGGCGATAACGATCGCTACATCCCCAGGTTGAATCCCTCGCTCAGGGTTGGGATTAAAATGAAACAGCTGTGTCGAGGTACTAAAAATTCCCAAAACACTAAAACGTTGATAAAACAGCGGATCATTCAAAAGCTTGTAAAAGCGATCCCCCACCGTTGAATCCAAAATAATTTCATCAATAATTGTCGATGTTTGTTCCGAACGCAACGCATGAATCACTTCAAAAGCGACAGGTTGATGGGCGATAATTCGGCTCATACTCCCCACCAATTCATGGGTATTTACAATATGATCTATCCCTGCAAGAGAGAATTTTTTACGATTACCAAGATAGTGCAACACGGAATACAGCGGAATTATTTTGGTCAATTCCCGTATCGTCAGACCTGCATAAATATTCGCTACATCACTCTCATGCAATAATATTACCGCCTCTACTTGATGCTCAAAATTGATCTTTAATAGATTATAGGTATGCAAAGATGCCGAATCGTAGGCTAACGCCAATAGCCCCTCTCTACGTGCAAGGGCTACTTTTTGAGGATCTTTTTCAAGAATCAAAATAGGGAGATGCCGCTTATGGAGTTTTCGTATCACTTCATGCGCAAGTGGCGAAAATCCGCACACCAAATACATACGCTTCAGTGCATTAACGCTATCAATCAGTTTTTCTTCTTTTATCTCATCAAGCTTTTCCGTAAATGCTGAGACGACGATTGAGGTTGCGAAGGAGATAACCGCAATACCTGAAACAATAATCATCATCGCAACAATACGCCCCCCATGAGTAACGGGGACAAAATCGCCATATCCAACGGTAAAAATGGTGACAACTGCCCAATAAACAGCATCAAATAGCGTATTGATACGTGAATCAGGGTTATTGGCTTCCATCATGTAGATCAACACCGATGAGACCATAATCATAATCATGGTAAATACAATCAGGGTAAAAATTTCAAACTTTTTGGAAGCAAGAATCGAGATGAGACGACGAAGACTTTTGGCATAGCGGAACAGTTTTAAAACGCGAAAAAGGATAAAGATGCGTAACAGTCGGAATTCATGGAAAAACGGCATAATGGCAAGCAAGTCAATAATAGCCGTAGGGGAGAGAACGTATTCCATTTTTTGTTTAAAAATAGACTTCATCGCCTCAAAAAAAGAGAAAGGGCGATGGAGAAAAAGATCCCGCTCATATTGTTCAATAATTGTTTTGGAGTTACTGCTATAAACCCAAAAACGGAGGGTATATTCGATTACAAAAAACAATGAAATAACATAATTATTAAAAACAAGCCAGCCCTGAGGAAGTTCATGCTTAACAGAACTAACCAAAATATAGACACTTAAAAAAATGAGCCCTATCATAAAAAAGTCGAAATATTTTTTATACCGATAATGTTGATTTTCTAAAAGATTATAAAAAAAGATTTTACTGCGTTGATAAGGGTGGTAGGTGTGGAGAAAAAAAGCTGTATCAACAATCCACCTACCAAACATACGAAACCTTGCTACGCTAATTTAGCAAGTAAAAGTTCATTCAGCGTTTGAGGATTTGCGGAACCTTTAGAGGATTTCATCGCTTGACCGACAAAAAAGCCAAATAGTTTATCTTTACCCGATTTATACTCCGCTACTTTTTCAGGATTGGCATTCAAAATTTCATCAATGAGCACTTCTAACGCACCCGTATCACTCACTTGTTTAAGACCTAATTTTTCAATAATCTCATCAACATCTCCGCCATTATTAGCTAAAAGATAATCCAAAATCTCCTTACCCGCTTTTCCACTAATGGTAGTATCATCAATACGCTTGACCAACTGTGCCAGCATAACAGCACTTACACACGACTCGTATGCACCCATGCCACCACTTAGTCGCCCTTGTAACTCTCCAGTCAGCCAGGAAACAGCATTTTTTGCCGTTGCCCCGTATGCCACCATAGCTTCAAAATAGTGTGCTGTTTCCAAATCTGCCGTCAACACGCCCGCATTGTATTCATTTATCCCATGTTCACGGACAAAACGCTCTTTTTTCGCATCGGGGAGTTCAGGAATTTTGATAACATCGGCGTACATCACATCATCCACAACGACTTTTAACAAATCAGGCTCAGGGAAATAGCGATAATCGGCTGCTTCCTCTTTGCCGCGCATTGAACGGGTCTCTTGCTTCGACTGATCAAAAAGACGGGTCTCTTGAACGATCTCTTCCTCATACACCCCATCTTCCCACGCTTCACGCTGACGTGCTACCTCTAGCTCAATCGCTTTTTGGATAAAACGGAAGCTGTTGATATTTTTGATCTCTACACGGGTATAAAGCTTCTCCTCCCCTTTGGGACGGATGGAGACGTTGACATCGACCCGAAACGACCCCTCTTGCATATTGGCATCGGAAATATCGAGATAACGAACGATGGAGTGCAATTTTTTGAGATACAAAATTGCTTCATCTCCACTGCGCATATCGGGTTCGGAGACGATCTCAAGCAACGGTGTTCCTGCACGGTTGAGATCGACTTTTGAGATAGCTCCGTCATGGATATTTTTCCCTGCATCGGCTTCGATATGGGCACGGTTAATACGGATATTTTTGTGGCTTCCGTCTTCAAAATCGATCACTAAATTTCCGTGTTCTACGATAGGGGTATAAAGCTGTGTGATTTGGTACGCGCTGGGGCTATCGGGATAAAAATAGCTTTTACGATCAAAAAAACTGGTACGGTTGATGATGGCACCTACAGCTGTTCCAAACATTCCTGCTTTACGAACCGCCTCTTTGTTCAAAACGGGTAATGCTCCCGGTAATGCGAGACACGTCGGACAGGTGTTGGTGTTTTGTTCGTGATTAAAACTTGTGGGACATGCGCAAAAAAGTTTAGACTGGGTGTTAAGCTGGACGTGAACTTCCAAACCGATAATCGTTTCAAACATAGGTAAAATTCCTTAAGGGATAAAATAACGGATAGAGGCGAAGCCATATACTCCACACTTCTCCACCGCTAATATCTGCTCTTGGGTGACAATTCCACCCAATGCAAAAATAGGTATCCTTATTTTAGCCACTATTTCTTTTAAATCCCCTAAACCCTTGGGTTCCCCCTTGTTTGGCGAGGGGAAAATCGGGCTGTAGGTGATGGCATCTGCTCCTGATTTTTGCGCTTTTAATGCTTCATCATGAGTGTGGGTACTAATGATGACATAGAGCCCTAAAGCTTTTGCATCAGGGATCACATCAAACTGTGTCGAGGTTAGATGGACTCCGTCAGCTTTTAAGGCGTTTGCACGTCTGTAGTCACCGTGCAATACTATCTTTGGAATACAATACGTACGGCTTACCTCAATAAACGTCTGTGCCAGTTCATCATAACAGTGGGTTTGTTTGTCTCTAAAAACGACAAAATCGGGAATATGTTTGGAAAATACTGTTGCTAATGAGGATTTGAGGGTATCGGGGGTATTGCCGTAGAAAGTGGGGTCGGTGATGAGGTAGGATTTCATAGAGTACTTTCGTCCCCCTTAGGGAAGGTAAAGCAGTGATTGCGTGACATATACCATGTGGCAATGGCGGCATCATCATACGGGTATTCACGTTGGGCTGGGGGGACAGCGTCGTTGCGGAGCTTGGATCGGAAGATTCCGAAAACGATAAATCCGAGTAATAAGGCTCCAATGGCGATAAACCAGTCACTCACCCACCATACGAGTAGGGCAACGGCGTAATTGCCATAGCTTAAACCCCATCCGAAAAGGCGAGCCATAAAGCGGCATTGACGCGTCGGCAACGTTGGAGTAGGGTCAATGTGGAAGGTGAAGGGTTCAGTTTTCATGGGCGGATTATAGCGCAATCCCCTTGGCTCTTACCGTAACCCGCGCCGATTTGAGGGCACTTTGGGATGAAAAAGGGTCATTGATCACAGGGACGAGGGTGTTGATCGGTGTTTGCCCATAGCCAAATGGGGCAAAGAGATGGTGGGGTGCTAATGTTCCAAAACGGATGGGGAGTTCGAGAGAGCCAAGGGGGTTGCTGATAATGGCATACTCCCCCTCATTTATTCCAAGAGCATCCGCTTCAGAGTGGTTCATCATCAAATAGGGCTCTTCCTCATCTTTGAGAAGTTCAGAGACCTCCCCCGTTCGGGTCATCGTATGCCACTGTTTTTTCGTCCGTCCCGTAATCAAAACAAACGCACCGCTGTTTAACGTGGGGGCGGAAGAGAGGATCGGATGAAAGTGTGCTTTTCGTGAAGGAGTGGCGAAAACTTCATCGCGGTAGAGCCGTTCTCCCCCCCATTGGTACGAGAGGGTTTCATACTCTTGGCTGCTTTGGTCGCATAATCTCCCCTTACTCAGGTGTTTGTACTCATCATAGACCTCTTTTGTATGGGTAAAATCAAAGCCAGAGAATCCAAGCTCTTTGGCAACCGCACAGACAATATCACTGTCACTTTTGGCTCCATCGGGGGGAGATTTAAACGGGCGGACACGCTTGATGAAACGCTCCGAATTGGTCATGCTCCCCTCTTTTTCTCCCCATGATGCCGTAGGCAATACGAGATTGGCAAGCTGGGCCGTTTGGCTGAGGATACAATCTTGGACGACCAAAAAGAGATCATCACGGATCAAGGCGTGGCGCGTTTTATTAAGATCGGGGAGGGTGAGAAGTGGATTCGTGCAGGCGACCCATAAAAATCGAATATCATTAGTCGAAATTTTATCAATAGCATCGGTGATCGTTATCCCTACCGAGGAGGAGATGCTGTTTGTTGGAAGATTCCAGTGTTTTTCGCATACTTCTCTATCACTAGAATCACGAACATCACGGTACCCTGGCAAGCCATTTGAGAGATACCCCACCTCTCGCCCCCCCATTGCATTGGGCTGACCTGTGAGGGAGAGGGGGAGCCCCTTTTCTTTATTGACCCGTCCCGTGGCTAAAAAGAGGTTGATAAATCCGAGGTTGCGCATTACCCCATCGTGCGCTTGATTGAGCCCTTGACACCACAGACCGATGATTTTTTTAGGAGAGGTGAAGAGTTCAAGAAGTGTTTGGGCATCATTTAGAGAGAGCCCGCACGATTGAATAGCGTCCTTAAACGGAGTTTTGAGTGCCTCCGTAATGGCGAGTTCAAACCCCTGCGTTGCGCGGTCGATAAAGGAAAGATCGCATTTGCCTCTACGATAAAGCTCCCCTAAAAGGGCATTATAAAGCATCGTATCGCTTCCACTGGAGAGTCCCAACCAGAGATCGCTTTTTTGCGCCGTTTCGGTATAGATCGGATCAATAACGATAATTTGCGTCTCAGGGTGAGCTTTTTTACGGGCAAGAATACGGCGAAAGAGGACAGGGTGTGCCCATGCAGGGTTCGAACCGCTGATAAGGATCACCTGGGCATCGTCGATATCGGCGTAATTGCCTATTGCCCCATCGCTTCCGAAAACCATTTTATGGGCAACAACGGCGGTTGCCATGCAAAGACGGGAGTTGGCATCGACATTGTTGGTTCCTAAATGCCCTTTGATGAGTTTCGTAAAGAGGTAGCTCTCTTCGGTGAGGAGTTGTCCTGAGAGGTAAAAATAGAGGGCTTCTTTGGGGAGGAATGAAATATTTTTTGCAAGGATGGCAAGTGCATCATCCCACGAAATTTCGTGAAACGGTTCGCTTTTATCACGACGATAAAGGGGCGTTGTCAATCGATTCGCGTCAAGAGCTTTTGCCATTTGTATTGGTTTAAAGCACAGATCCCCTTGGGTGGAGGGGTTGGATTTATCCCCTTTTACTTTATAGGTTCCCTCTCTACATTCGACGCTAAGGGCGCACCCTGTACCGCAAAAAGGACAACCGGTTTCAACTTTAGGGTTCATGCTGTTTCCATCTCAAACGTTCTGTAATCCGTCCCATTTACACGGCGAACGGTGTGGTTGTTTCGGATAATATCGGCAATCTCCCCCATCTCATAGCGAACTCGAAGCCGTTGGATAAATTGCTCTAAACTCTCATGAGCGATACGATTGTCACGGTAAAGAACCATCAATTCAGCCACATACTCACGTGCTTCGTCCAAGATTACCCCTTTTAGGAGAAGTTTCCCCTCTTCACCGCTGAGACTTCCACCGAGAAAAATATCGACTCCCAAAACCGTTTTCCCCTCTCGGGCTACTTTACACCCGACGAATCCTATATCGCCCACCCCATGAATACCGCACCCTTTGATGCACGCTGACCAGTAGAGGCGTACTTTGGCATCCTCTAGGGGGACATGATAAGAGAGGTATTCGCTCATGGCAATGGCATCGGGTTTACCGGGAATAACACCAAAAGGGCAATGTTCGCTTCCTGCGCAACCGATGAGGTTTGCCATATAGGGGGAGGGGCGGTTTGGATAGTGAACGAACAGTGGTGAGGCAAGGGCACTTTGTTCGTCGCAAATGCCCGTAATGATGAGGTTTTGCTCTATTGTAAGGCGGATGGCGCCGTTTTGTTCTTGGGCTATTATTGCTGCTTGATGCAAGGCTGTGCCACTAAAAATTCCTGAGGGGACTGCTACATATAGGGCAACGGTTTCATTGTTGAGGAGAAGCTTTCCATAATGGTCTCCCCCCTCCAGCGCAGTGAGATTTTCCCCTGCACATGGCATTGGGTGATCCAGATACTCGATGATAGCAGCCCGAAACTCCTCCATACCAACGGCTTCGATGAGAAATTTCAGACGGTTTTTATTACGATTATCACGGAAACCATAGGTTTTGAAGAGGTTAACAACGGCGGTAAATACCTCTAATGCTTCATTGGGCAGTACAAACATATCCGCATCTTGTGCCAACGATCCGACGCGTCCTCCCAAATAGAGATTAAATCCGTAAACCCCCTCTTTTTGGGCGAGAGAGAGGGCGAAATCTTGCCCGAAGATATTACATCGGTTGGAGAGTGAACCGTTAATCCCAATATTAAACTTACGGGGGAGAGTCGTAATCCACTCCTCTTTTTTCAAAAAGAGTGCTTGTATCTCTTCCATGATTTTCTGACATGAGAGGATATTGTCTTCTGCCAAACCATCGAGGGGATCAAGGAGGATATTGCGAAAATTATCAACTCCTGTTTGGTAACTGGTGAGTCCGACACGCTCTAAAAGGGCAAGTGCTTCAGGGAGCTCTTGAATACAAAGGTAACGCAATTCAATCTGCTGACGGGTGGTAAGATCAATATAATCGGATCCAAAACGCTTGGCAACATCGGCTAATACTAATGCCTGTTCCACACTCAAAGCCCCCCCCGCGATACGGACACGGATCATAAATTTTTCAGGGGTGGCAGGGCGGTCAAAGACACCGAAACTTTTCAAGACGAAATCTTTATCCTCTTCGGTGATAGAGGCATACCCCGTTTTGGAATACCCTATGAGCCGTTCCCACGCTTGGGTCGCGTTAAATCCATCTTTGATTATTTCAATTTTGTGCCGTTTGGTACTGCGCGCTTCATTAGCTTGCTTTAGCGATGTCATAGTTTGCCTCCTTGGTCTCATACTGATATTTCGGAAGGGTTTGTGCGAGATTGACAACATCGCCAAAAACTAAAATAGCCGGTTTAGGAGCCCCTTTTGCCGCACCAATGAGTTCGCCTAATGTGGTAACGATGGAGGTCTGGATGGCGGTTGTGGCATTTGAGACGATGGCGACAGGGAGCGTCGGGTCAATGCCGCTATCGAGTGCCTCTTTGACGATTTGTCGAGTACGGCTTAGTCCCATCAGTACCACGGTGGTGTGATCTTTGACATTAAGCATCGGTATCCATGCCAGATTGACCCGATCTCCCGAGAGGTGTGCCGAGACAACCGATATCCCAGAGCTAACACCACGTGCCGTGGGGGCGATACCGGCGGAGAGAGGGGCCGAAAATGCCGAGGATATTCCAGGGATCACTTCGGTTTCTATTCCGCTTTTTGTGGCGTAAATCGCCTCTTCCGTACCGCGACCGAAGATATAAGGGTCACCGCATTTGAGCCGACCTACGGTGTGCCCTTGGTGGGCGTATTCGGTTATCATTGCGTTGATCTGATCTTGGGGGAAGCTGTGTTTCCCTTTCTCTTTGCCGACAAATATGACTTGGGTATGGGTGGGGATGAGGTCAATGATCTCTTGGGTGAGGAGATGATCGATGAGGGCGATATCGAGTTTTTCAATGGTTTTGAGTGCTTTAAGGGTCAACAGATCCGCATCACCCGGTCCGCATCCGATAAGATAGAGTTTGCCATTCATAAGTATTCCTTGCTATTAAGACTTTTTTATCTGCAAGTATAATAAAGCAAAATAGTGAAGTATGAGACAACTTTATGATTATTTTTTAATCACCTACATGAAAATAGTGTTTTTCGTATTTTTGTCATCGAATAACACTTAACCCTTCATTTTGCCATAACCCGATTCCCCCTTTAAGATTGAGAGGGATAAATCCATTTTTTGCAAGGATACGTGAGGCACTAACGCTTCTATTCCCACTGCGGCAATAAACAATCACCGTTTTATCTTTCACTTTATTAAGCTTTGAAAGACTTTGGGACAAATCGTGTAAAGGGATGAGGGTTGATCCTTTAATCCGTTCTTGAGAAAACTCGGCAGGTGTTCGAACATCTAAGAGAAAAACCTCTTTGTTGTTTTTTAAAAGCTCAGAGGCTTGTGCAGGGGTGATCGATTTAAAATTGGCGAATATCCACCCTTTGGAATAAGCAACTAAGAGAACCAATGAAAGGGGAATACCCAAAGAAACAATATCAGTAAACATACAATAAAACTCCAATTTTTTCGCTATTTTAGCAAGTTATCCCCTTTACTAAAATTATTGGTCTCTATCGGAGGAGACACGTAAAAGGATTTGGCTATTATTTGCTTACTAAAACAGAGGGAGACACATTGATTATTCTGGATTTCGAGACCAACTCCGCCAATATACACGACGTGATCGAGGTCGCCTGCTTTCGTGTCAAACACGTTGAGGGTGACTATGTCGTGATCGACACGTTTCACCGCTACTATTTTTCAGAGTATGAGGTCAATACTCACGCGTTGGCAGTTCATAAACTCTCTCCTGAACGGATCAAAAGACTGCGTGGGGATGCCGATTATGAAGAGTATTTCGCCGATGACATCGAATTTATCGATTTTTGCAGAGGGACGAAGACTCTGGTTGCGCATAACGTCACGTTTGAACTTCGCCATATCGGCGAACTGGTGAGTTTTGATCGCCATTTTTGCACGATGAAAGAGAACAAGCCGTTCGTTAAAGCCGTGAATGTAAAAGGAAATCTCAAAAACCCAAAATTGATCGAGACCTGTAAGTTTTACCGTATCGCGTTTGATGAAGAACACTATCACAGTGCGATTTACGACGTCACTAAAACATTAGAGATTCTGAACAAAATGGATGTTGTTCTTTAAACTTTTATTGCTACCGTGTTACGTCTAATCATATGAATATATGATATGATAATCCCATGAAAACGTATTATAAATGGATTTGGCAGAGCGATAGCTGGTCACTCTTCTTTTTTAGTTAACATTGGTGAGTCATGAAAGCGGAGGCGGGGTTTATTATACGGTGAGGGAAAAGTAAGATGGTGCAACCGAAGTAAATCGAGATGCTTAGGAAAACTTTCACTTTCCAAGCAAGAATGTAGACAGCTGAAATAGTTATCAACGAGTATTAAAGTAGCCTGTCCCCTTTATTCTAAGGTAATATATATGGAAAACTAGCCCATTCCGATACTAAGAACATTTATTGCTTATAGACCCTAAAAAGGCTAAAAATGACCAGAGATTTATTGACAATATTCCAAGAAGAGATATCAGAACAAGCACGAGAACAGGCAAGATCATATAGCTTACCAGTG
>JAPLGM010000022.1 GCA_026390165.1 Campylobacterales bacterium | reverse complement strand
TATTGAACTTGACCGTCACTCCTGCTTAGTTTTCAATGATCGCAAACTCAAACTTAACTCTTCTTTCGAAGCGTCTCATCGTTTGTGGAGGGGAATTATAGGGGAATTATAATGGAATGTCAAGGAAATTGAAAAAGAATTTAAAAAAAGACGATTTTGGCTTACTTAACGCCTTAATATATGGATTTAATTAATTGTAAACAACCGAGACATATCCAGTGACCGCGCTTACATTAATATCTGCCGTTTTTCCACTATCACCATGGGTAATTCTGATTTGACAAGGAGTCGTAAAAATTTTATAGTAAGGAGCAGTAACAGGCTGATATGTCACATCACCATAAGGTCGTCCAAGAGAATCGAATGCAATCTGAAACCCACTCCCGCTCGCACAGTTACCACTTTGGACGACCATACTTGTAATACCATATTTTGCTGTCAAATCCAAATCTTTATTTATAGGTAAACCGACCGATGCGATTCCGTTAGCAAGACTTTTTCTTGTTAATGGATCTATTGCTTCTTCATTTGCATTTGAATTAGCTCCGCCATTACGGTCACTAAAAATTTCATAATAATAACTACCCAAATAAATTCGAAACCAAATTTGCCAATTTTCTTCTCTCCAGTTTGGATCTGCTGGATTATATTTATCATCAACCATTGCAAGATGTTGAGTATAACGAATTTGAGCTGCTATTTTTTCAACACCTTCTGCCAATGAGTTGCGACTAAAGTTCGGCATTGCCAATACCGCTAAAATCCCAATTACTATAATTATAAAAACCAGTTCGAGCAGTGTAAAAGCAAAACGTTTCATAATAATTACCTAAAAATAAAGTGATCGATAAGTGATTATAACAAAAGTATTAAGAAAAAGAAGAGTGAAAAGATGCGAGGGGATGGACTCCCACTTTCGTGGGAACGACGGGAAAATTAAATCTCGTCTGCCATTTCGACGTTGTAGAGAATATCGTCTGTTGGGTGACGGTACATTGGCATACCGAGACGTTTTTCATCAAGGATATGTCCGATGAAACCGATAGAGCGACCCACTACGAAGAATGCGTTAAGCGCACCTGCTTCGATAAAGCCGTCGATGTCGGATTCAGAATAACCAAGTGCGCGCCACATATCAACCATTAAGATACCGATAGTACCATCAACGTTCAAGATAAGGTTGTCTTTTTTAGAGGTTGTCAATTTTTCAACTTCAAGAGCAAAATCAAGTAACGGAGTCGCTGGAAAGTGCTCTGCTGCGTATTTTTTCAATCCTGATACACGAAGATCTGGATTACGAACCGATTTGATACGGTGACCGATACCAGAAATCGTTTTTCCTTCTTTCTTCATATAATCGATAAACTCAGCTGGAGTCATACCACGGTCATTTGCATATTTGAAATAACGTGCTGCATCATCGATTGCTCCACCAAAACGTGGCCCGATTGTCAATAAACCTGTTACTAGAGAACTGATAACGTCTTTTCCTGCACGAGCAGTAACTTTTGCATTGTGTGCGCCTGAAACGGCTGGACCGTGATCGGCAACGGTTTTTATAACGGTTTCAAGATAATCAGTTGCCCATTTCGGATAACGTTTTTTGAACCAAAGAAGAGAGATAACATCACCGATACCAAATCCCGTTTCCGGAGTTGCTACGGAACTGATTGGGTAACCGGCGTAGGTTGCTTCATCACCACGGTCATCAGAAATCGTACAGATGAACTCTTTTTTACGACGTACTTTTGGTACACTTTTAAGTTCAGGTTCAGTAATTTCTGTGACAATACCTTCATTACGAAGTTTTCCATAAACTTCAGCAATTTTCGCTGGAAGGTCATTAAAGCTTGCAGGAACAAACATTCCTGCTTCTGCCATAGCTGTATTTTTGAATGCCGCTGTTTCTGCATCCGCATTTGCTGAAGCACCTGCGTGACCAAATTGAACACCTGAACTGAAATGTTTTGCAATCGTACCGATACACCATGCAATAATTGGTTTTTTGATCAAACCTGATTTGACCGCTTCGATGACTTTGTACTCTTCAGTCCCCCCTACTTCACCTAACAATACCATATATTTAACATCTGGATTACTTTCCATACGAAGAAGGTTATCGATAAAGACGGAGCCTACGAAACGGTCACCACCAATAGCTACACCCTCAGCAATACCATCAGCATTAATACTAATGATATTGGAAAGCTCATTAAATAACCCGCCTGAACGAGTTACAAGTCCACATGAACCAGCACGGTGAAGTTTAGAGTTGACAATATTTTCAATTGTCCCGCCGACGTTTGCGATTTTAAAGGCACCCGGAGAGATACCGCCAACCGTTGCTGGTCCAATAACCACAACACCCGCATCACGAGAGGCTTGATTCATTTTACGTGCAAGACGCTCAGGAATCCCCTCAGCGGTTACCATTATCGTTTTAAATTGACCTTTGAGTGTAATTGCTTCCATAGTCACATCGTATGCGGTGCGAAATGAGGCAAAGTTCAGAAGAACATCCGCTTTTGGGAATGCTGCTGCTGCATCTGTCGTATTACGAAATACGGGAACCATAATCTCATCGGGACCATAGAAGAATTTCTCAAATTTGTTGCCTGAAGTTGGTGCAACGATTGCAGCAACAGAAGGTTTTACACGATTGATAACATAGTCATAATCCAACATACGTTGAATCGCGCTTGCGTTGTTATTCCAAAAAATTGCTTGTGTATCTTTGGTAAATAGAGCACCCATATTTTTCTCCTTACTTCTCAAGAGCCATACGAACGATGTCGGTGACATGCGTTTCTGGCCCATAAACTTCGATATAAAGACCCAAACGGTCTGCTGCCTCTTTGATGTCTTTCAAACCTTTTTCATAGTTTGGTCCGCCACGGCGTACGTAGATACGCGTATTGTGCGCTTTTAAACGCTCTGCATACGTTTCGAATGCTTGAATAATACCCGTAAAGGTTTTCGCAACATCCGTAAAGTTCGCGATTGCTCCACCAATAATTAGGATTTTATCACGCCCTTTGGGGTCTTTATGACGGGTCATTAAATCAAAAACAGTTTCTGCGTAAAACTTGGTCTCACCGGTTGTTGGTCCACCTGAATACTCACCGTAGTTGGCAAGATCACTAACATTGCCAGACAAATCTGCAATAGTATCGGCATAAACGACTGAAGCACCGCCACCCGCAACCATCGTCCAAATACGACCCATTGGATTAAGAATAGTCAATTTCAATGAAGCACCCGATTTTGAATCCGCCTCTGCAATGGCTTTTTCTTCTGGAGATTGATCTTCCATACCAAATGCGGTTGGAAACTCTGCTCCACACCATGCTTCACCCATCATAAAACCTGCGGTATCATCAAGACGTGCAACGAGGTCAAGAATGTGCATATCATTACCAACCATCACGATTGGGTTAATTTCTAGGTAGGCGAAGTTTTGATCGCGATAAAATTTATAAAACTGTTCTGCGAAAGCGATAAAACGCTCTTTATTCTCAGTAGGGATTCCAGCAGGAACATTCGCGCGGATCAAATGAGCGATAGAAGCATCATCCATAGTAATAGGAATAGTTACTTCATTAACCTTTTCTTCCCATCCCTCTTCAACTTCCATACCGCCCTCAGCCGATAGGTAAAGTACATCATCTTCACCAACTGTTGTTGCTGAAATATAATATTCTTGGTCTTGAGAATGTGGAGTAAATGGTTCAATAATAAAGTGTGTTAATGTCCCTTTTTGTCCTGAGAGAAGAATAGTCTCATTTGCAATTTTCGCATCAATCCACGCTGCAGCTTCCTCGAGTGTGACATCACCAGGCTTATTGGTTCGAAACAAAACTAAATCATTTTTTCCTCGTTTACCAAAAAGCATATCAGGTTTTGCAACCAATGCCTCTTGTTTCAACCATTCAAAACCATGCTCTTGTGCTTTTGCACGAAGCTCATCACCATTAGTTACCAATACCGATTTAAAACCATAGTGGAAACCGCTGAAGTATTTTTCCCAATGCTTTGAGAAAATTGCTTTACCGTCGTATTCACGAATCGCTCTTTGAGCCATTGCAACTCCTTCGAAAAATCTTTTGTCAATAATTATAACCAAGATGAACTACAGAAATACTCACAATGTTTAATTTTAGAATAAAGAAAAAAGCTATTTGTTTACTTTAGTAACATAGGCTGTATAAATTGGAATATCTATGTAACTTATAGTAACTTTTTTTGCATTTGGAATGGGAGTTTCACTAAAAATCGTTGCTTCACATTGAGAAATTCCATAAAATTGGAGCCTTTCTTGCATTTTCTCATTTGTTTTTAGACACGTTATTTTTTCTCGATGAAGTTCGTTCGCAAGTTCTTTTACCACGTGCATTGGATAGGAAAAATGATTTTTGGGTTCTTTGATCAACAAATACAGCCAGTGATTAAAAAAAATTGCCAAGCCATTAAGTATTAATATTGAAAATGCACTGTAAAAAAGTATCCGGTAAGGTCTTCTAAACTGTGGCAGTCTCACACGGTAGGTATGAAAAAATGTCTGTGCGGCTAAGGGAAGTGCCACCATGAGATAGGGAGCAAAATCTTGAATTGTTACCTTTTGACGAAAAGACAATAACAAAGAAATAATAAACATACTCGACGCAATCATCCAAATTAAATCTCGTTTATTTAAAATATAACGACGATATAAAACGAAAAACATATAAATAAATACAACAGGAGAAAAAATAGCAGAATATATACCTAAAGCGTCTAAGAAATGTCCCTTTGGTATCCCACCCACATCAATTCCGAACAATAAGAGTGCTCCACTAAATAAAGCGAATGAGATTCCCCCCTCTAGGTATTTCTTATGTGCCACACTGTACGCAGCAACGGTAAAATAAAGGAAAATTGCTGTCGAATCCAATGCCATAAAGAGTGGCAAAATCGTAAATGACCATCGCTCGAACCTCAAATAAGTATAAACGAAAGCAAAAACAGCCACAATTTTTAATCCTGCAATATTCACTAACAATGCCGCACTCGTCACCCCTGGTAAAAGAAGATAAATTACAATAATCCAAAGTTTATCCGTAGGACGTGAGACATAATAGCCTGAGATACCGTATAACAGTATGGTGGATAGTAGATGAAGAACAATCATAGGAAGTCGTAAAGCGTAATCGTTAAACCCAAAAAGATGAAGAAAAAAAGTGCTGTAACTCTTCAGGAGTGAAGGATCACCGTAAACAATACTTGCTTCAAAGAAGCTAATCGAAAGCCCTTGAATTTGTGCCACTAAAAAGAGAAAATTAATCCCTAAAAGTGCTACAAAAATTCTATTTACCCTCATGATTTGAGAAAATTATCCAATATTTCATGCCCGTATTCACTCATAATAGATTCAGGGTGGAATTGAACACCATAGATCGGCTTATCTTTGATCTGCAATGCCATAATTTCATGATCATCGTCGCTGTAGGCGGTTGGGATAATAATATCAGGGAGATTTTCCTGCTCAACAATCAGCGAGTGATACCGTGTCGCGGTAAATATTTCAGGTAGCTTATTAAAAATTGGACTATCTCCCTCACGCACCATTTTTGAAGTTTTACCATGCATCATTCGCTTTGCACGGACAACATTTCCACCAAAAACTTGTGCGATACTTTGATGCCCCAAACAGATACCTAAAATAGGGATTTTATCCGAAAAATAACGGATAGCCTCCAGTGTCACCCCCGCATCATCGGGGGTTGCTGGACCTGGAGAGATGATGAGTTTTTCAGGGTTCAGCGCCTCGATCTCCTCCACACTCATCTCATCATTACGGATAATTTTCAAATCCGCCCCCAATTCACGACAATACTGGACGATGTTATAGGTAAAACTGTCATAATTATCAATCATTACTATCATATTCTTCTCCTACCACGCTTTAATAACGTTATACAAACTATCACGCTCAATCGGTTCGTAACCGCTATTTTTAATCAACGCAACATACTCTTTTAGATTAACACCATGGGCGCTCTTGGCTCCTGCAGCGGAGTTTATCGACTCTTTTTCTATCGTTCCATCGAGATCATTCGCACCGAACTCTTGAGCTAGGAGTGCGAGATTGACAGTAGAAGTAACCCAGTAGGCTTTTAAATTCGGGACATTATCGAGAAGTATCCGACTAATTGCCATCGTTTTAAGAATCTCATGGGCAGTGATAAACTCTTTGACATTCAAAAAGTTGTTTTCAGACTGATAGACAAGGGGGATAAAGCAATTAAATCCTCCCGTAATATCCTGCAAATCACGAATTCGTATCATATGATCGACTCGGTGAGATCGTTCCTCTACATGACCAAATAACATCGTCACATTGGATTTCATTCCCCGTTCATGCCACTTACGATGAATTTCAAGCCACTGTTGTGAGGTCACCTTTCCTTTGCAAATGTAATCACGTACTTTCTCATCGAAAATCTCTGCCCCACCTCCGGGCATCGAATCAACACCGTTTGCCACCATCAAATCCAAAATCTCATCGTAACTTTTATTATATTCTTCGGCTAAAAAGTGTACTTCCGCTGCTGTGAGCGCTTTTATGTGTAACTGAGGATGAGCCTCTTTAATCTTGCGAAATACTTCGAGATACCATTCCAGCCCCGTATCGGGATTATGGGCGGAGACAATGTGCACTTCCGAAATCCCGCGTGCGGCAATATCATCGGTAATCGCCAAAATTTCCTCATGGCTCATCGTGTAAGGATTAGGATTTTTACGACTCGCACTGTAAGCACAAAATTTACAAACATCTTTACATACATTAGTCGGATTAATGTGACGGTTGATGTTAAAAAATGTTTTCTTACCATGCAAAGCTTGCCGTTGTTCATCCGCAAGTTCACCAAGGGTAAAAAGATCCAAATCGTACAAGGCAACCGCTTCATCAAATTCAAGGCGAATGTTTTGTTTTACTTTTTCAATCAGTGTCATTTACATATCTTTAGGGTTATATTTACTCGCGCATTATAGCAAAAGAAAAAGAGGGGAATATTATATTATACTTACAGTAATTTCTACACGATAAAAGGGTTGTTTAGTATGCTTGAGACTATTAAATCTAAAATCATCTTTACGGTGTTCGTATTCAGTTTTATGGGGTTAGGGGGGATTTATTTCTACCTGACAGCCACTTTTAACGATTTTTCAAATGAGACGGCAAAACGTTCGCTGAATATGTTAAGTCAATCCATCTTTCAAACCCTCTCAGGGAGTATGCTCGCAGGTGATCCAAAAATTGTTGAAGAGGCAATAGAACATGCCAAAGAGATAGAGGGGATAGATAGCATCACGGTGCAAAAATCGCAACAAGTTATTGATTCGTTTGGATTAAATAGTAAATTTACCGATGAGCCAATGGTGAAAGCGGTATTTACCACTAAAAAAGCGAATATTATTGAAAGTACCCGAGATGGGGAACATACTATTCGATTGTTACAACCTCTTGTGGCTGAAAAGCGATGTATTGCGTGCCATACCAACATCAATATTGGAGAGGCAATCGGCGTTATGGATTTAGTTATTTCTCTTGAAAAGAATGATGTAGCAATTGTAAAAACACAAAATATTTTATTAATCGTCCTTATTCTTGTCGTTATTATGCTTGTGAGTGTTTTTCATCTTTTCTTCAAAAAAGAGATTTTAACCCCTCTTCATGAATTACGTAATCGTATCAATGCTCTCGTAAGTGGCGACAAAGATTTAACCAAACGGCTCACAATCACTAAAAAAGATGAGTTTTCAGAAGTAGCTGTGGCCGTCAATAATTTTATCGCAATGGTGCAAGATACCGTTAATGAAGTTAAAAATCTTGGTATGCAAAACAATACTATCGCTACCACTATCACAGAGCAAACTAAAATTATTTCCAAAGGGGTAGAGCAAGAGCGTCTTATTGTCGAAACAACTACTCAAAAAAGTCACTCTATTAAAACTATTTTATCAGGAGCTATTTCGGTTTCAGAACAAACGCAACACAATGTGACCAATGCCAATAAAGAGCTAATCACCGCCAAAGATGCCCTCTCCCGTCTGGTCAATGATGTGGATGGGTATATTGAAAATGAGCATGAGATGGCTGCCCAGTTGATCACATTGCGCCATGATGCCGATCAGGTTAAAAATGTCTTAGAAGTTATCAAAGACATTGCTGATCAGACCAACCTCCTCGCCCTCAATGCTGCCATCGAAGCGGCGCGTGCAGGAGAACATGGACGTGGATTTGCCGTTGTCTCCGATGAAGTACGTAAACTCGCCGAACGGACGCAAAAAAGTTTAACAGAAATCGAAATCAGTATATCAACTATTGTTCAAGCGATCAATGATGTAAGTGATAAGATGGGGGAGAATGTCAAAAATATGAATACCCTTACCCAAATTTCTAATGAGGTGGAAACAAAAATTTCGGCAACCTCTTCGGAGATGGAACGATCCGTCGTCGTCGCTCAAAAATCGTATAACGATTCCGTCGAAGTAGTGGGGCATATTGAATGGATTATCGGTAAAATTTCTCAGATCAATGATGTCTCTGAAAACAATCAAAAAAGTGTCGATCAGATTCAAAGCGATTCAACACAGCTCCTCGATGTGGCACACTCCTTGCAGTCACGCATCAATGAGTTTAAAAGCTAAACGCTTTTGCTCAACATATATCCACTAAAAAGAGGAGTCCATGACCATCATCACCGAACGACTCGAAGATCTCATCGAATCCAATACCAGTAATTTTGAGCTATCAAAACTTTTTAAATTTTACATTTACGGGAAGTAGTCACTATGAGTACCCAAAATATCAAAATGGCACAATCGACTGCAATAAAAACTAGAGAAGCGGCAAAAGAATTTTATGACGCTGTAGTGCAGCCAGAGATGGAGTTGGTGCTCTTTTTTTGCTCCAGCGAATACGATCTTGATATACTAGCTGAGGAGATGAATCGTCTATTTTTCGGAATCAAGGTAGTGGGATGCAGCACGGCCGGAGAAATTGGACCAGCTGGTTATCTCAACCACACCATTTCAGGGGCGAGCTTTCCGGAAGGAAGTTGCGTAGCCATCAGTGGGTTGCTGGAGAATTTGAGCCAATTCGATATCAACAGGGGGCACAGCTTTGCCCAAACTCTGTTGACGCAGCTTGAAAGAAAAGTCCCAAAAATAAGTTCAGATAACACCTTCGCACTTATGCTAATTGACGGTTTATCGGTACGGGAAGAGCCGGTGGCACACGCATTACAATATGGATTGGGTAAGATACCACTGGTTGGCGGTTCGGCGGGTGACGATCTGAAATTTTCCAAAACCTATGTGTACAGTGACGGTCATTTTTATTCCAACAGTGTGGTACTAATTCTAATCACCACCTCCTTACCTTTTACGATATTCAAAACCCAACATTTTGTTTCCACTGACGAGCGTTTCGTAGTTACAGAGGCGAACACGGCCGAGCGTATCGTCAATGAAATCAACGGTCTCCCCGCCGCCGAAGAGTATGCCCGACTGATAGGAGTTGACACAAATGAACTCAATGCTACCCATTTTTCCGCTTCTCCCATCGTGGTAATGATAGACGGAACGGAATACGTTCGCGCTATCCAAAAAGCCAATCCCGACGGCAGCCTGACATTCTATTGTGCTATCGAAGAGGGACTAGTGTTCAGGACAGCGCATGGCGTAGATCTAATGGATAATCTCTCACAGACTTTTAACAAAATTCGCGAAGATATAGGGAAACCCCAACTTGTAATCGGCTGCGACTGTATTCTGCGAAATTTAGAAATATCACAAAAAAATTTAAAAAATAGCGTCGGGAAAATTTTCAAAGACAATAATACAATAGGGTTTAGCACCTACGGTGAACAGTATTGCGGTGTACATGTCAACCAAACTCTCACAGGGATCGCCATTGGCACATCCCAAAAGTCACCTATGGAGATACACGATGCCTGAAGAGGGTTCCGATACAAACGTCCAGATGCTGCAAGCCGAGATTGTACGGCTAAACAAAATAGTTCAGGCATTAATGAATCGTGCTGAGCACAGCACCTGTATTCAAGGATCAGATTTCAATCTGTTCCAGACCGCTATCACCCTTGAAAATCAGGTACGCCTCCGCACCGAAGAACTGGAAGCTGCACGGTTAGAAAACGAGAAAATTACCCGCACGATGATTGCACAGGCAAAACAAGCAGCCATGGGGGATATGATAGCTATGATTGCCCATCAATGGCGACAACCGCTTGCAGTAATAGGAATGGAAATCAACAACCTTACCGTATCGATTGCACTGGAAGAGGAGATAACAATTGATTATCTTCTAAAGCACGTAAGTACCCTTAATAAACAAATAGAGCAACTGGCTAAGACCATTGATAATTTTAGTAATTATTTCAAGCCAAATCAATCAGAAGAGCAAATAAACGTAGAAAATATTTTAAAGAGTACCCTAGACATCATAGGTAAAAGTTTAGAAAATCACGCAATTACATTAACTATTAAAAACACAACATATAGCTCTTTATTTATTACTAAAAGTTCATTAATACAAGTTTTGCTCAATATTTTGGAGAATGCGCAAGATGCACTCCTCGCCAACAAAGTGGAACAAGCTGCAATCACGATAACGGCGAATGAGACGAAAGAGGCAATCATCCTCTCTATCTGCGACATTGCAGGGGGAATTCCAAAATCCATTATGGATAAAATCGGTCAGCCCTATTTTACCACCAAACAAGAATTCAACGGCGCAGGATTGGGCTTATACATATCGCGTACAATCGTTGAAAAACATCTTCACGGAACCCTAACATGGCACAATGAAGACAAAGGGACCTGTTTTGTAATTGCTCTAAAATTAAATCATGAAAAAACAGCAAAATAAAAAGAATTTATTATCCGTTGGAATACAGTTGGACCCTTTTGTTTATTTTTTCACCTATATCCCCTCTTCCAATAAAATTGATTTGAGATACAATATCCTAAAAAAGCAGCCCCAATGACCATTACCGAACAACTTGAAGACCTTATCGAATCCAACGCCAGTGATTTTGAACTCTCAAAACTTTTCAAATTCCATATCAATGATTATAAAGATTCTTTATTAACCCTTTTTGAGCGTAATCAAGGAAAAGATTTTTTGGTCACCCACACCAAAAAACTTGATTTGATTATTTCCCAAATGTATAAAACAGTGTTACGGAGAATGTTTGGAAATTATCTCCCGATGCGTGGTAATATCCCCATCGCACTTATCGCATTAGGAAGCTATGGTCGTGAGCAATTGTGTGTCCACAGCGACATTGATCTCATGATTGTTTATGTCAAAAATGATGGCTATAATACGGCTGCTATCATCGAAAAGTTTCTCTATTTGGCATGGGATTCAGGGCTGAAGTTGGGACATCGTGTCCATGAAGTTACTGATTTACTCGCTGCTTCTCGTGAAGATATCACTATAAAAACCGCCATGATGGAGTCCCGTCTTATCATCGGTTCCCCTTTTACATGGAATGCAACCCTAAGCCGCCTCACCCTTATCCGCCACGATAACCCTAAAAAATACGTGTTGGCCAAAATCGAGGAAGCTGAAATTCGTCGTCAAAAATTCCCTTTTTCAATGCAGCCCAATATTAAAGAAGGAGTGGGAGGATTACGTGATTCACAGTTGCTGTATTGGATTGCTAAAACAATGTATGGCGTTAACACCCTGCGCGAACTCTCAGGAAAACTCTTTAGTGATGAACAGTACAAAGAATACCGCATTGCCCTTGAACTCCTTTTTCGGGTTCGGAGTGCTTTACATCTACTGGCGAACAAACAACAAGATCAGCTTGTCCTTGACTATATGCCCAATATTGCTCGGCTTCTAGGCTTTAGTGATGAGAAACGGCTCGTAAGTCGTTTACTCGAAGCACAATGGCGTATCAACAATTTCACCCAAATCTATGTCAAAAAAATGTCGCGCCATTATCTCACCGATACCACCCATATCCCTACACTCCGGCGAGGACGAATTTCTAAAGGGTTTTATGGAGTTGATGGTGTATTGTACAGCTCCTATAACTTTCCGACGCCCCCTATTGAAACACTCATTGAGTTTTTAAGTGCTCTTGAGGATCAGCCATGGAACTTCGATGCAAGTGTTCTCTTTCATTTCACCTATTCCTCTATAGTTCACCCCCTCAAAGGAGATACCCATACGTTATTGCGAAAACTTTTTGAGAAAAATAACCTCTATGTTATCCTCAAGCTCTTTTACGATACGGGCATTTTACACCATCTCATCGGAGCATTTAAAAAAGTATCGCATCTCCCCCAATTTGATGGCTATCACCACTATCCGGTAGATCTTCATTCGATCAAATGTATTGAGGCCCTTGAAAACATTTCAGACCCCTACGTCGAAGCACTCTATACCTCTCTTGATCTCAACGACAAAGTCCTCCTAAAAGCTGTTGTCCTCCTCCATGATACGGGAAAGGGGAGAAAACAAGATCACAGTGAAGTGGGGGCAAAACTAATTATCCCCTTTATCAAGAATCTCAAACTCCTCCCATCAGCAGATGAACGGGCATCTTTACTCGTACGTTACCACACCACCATGAGCAACGTCGCCTATCGTGAAAATCTTTACAGCGAAAAAACGCTCTATCACTTTATGTCCAAAATTAAAACACCTGAAAATCTCAAACTTCTCTATATTCTTACCTATGCTGACATCAATGGAGTGGGAGCAGGAACCTATACAAGCTTCGGAGCCAATTTACTCCATGAACTCTACGAAGCATCACTAGAAATCTCCTCTCAAAATGACCGTCTAACCGATGCTATTAAGCGGCAAAATAAAGAAAAACGGCTTATGAACGATCCTGAATTTATCTCTCTCAGTAAAATAGAGCAGAAAAAAATTCTCTCTATCGAGTCAAGCCTCTTCTTTTTTAAACACACCCCAAGTGAGATTATTAATATCTCGAAAGAGGCTTTTCAGTGTCAAACCTTTACCTATCAACTCAACATCGACGGAGGGCTAATCATCCATATTTTTCGTCGTATCCCACTTAACCTTGGCTACTTGCTCGGAAAATTAAGCTATCTTGATGTTGCTTCGATGGATATTTTTACCCTTTTCGACGGACTCAAGTATTTTAAAATAGAATTTTTGCAACGTCCTCTTGAGGGAACAATGGAGCAAATTGCACTGATTATTGATGAAGCGTTCGATATGTCTAAAAAACTTCAATTACTCAAACCCATTATAAAAGAAAATGAAATAACACTTGATTGTGACCACTCGATCCACTATGCCCAACTCAATCTCAATACTTCGAATCAACGGGGGCTACTCGCCTATTTTGTTCAACTTTTCGATGAAGCGAACATAAATATTGCTACTGCCAAGATTCATACTGATAAAAATAGGGTACGTGACCATTTCTTAATCGAAAAACAAAATAAGATGTGTGATAATGCGCGCGAGATAATTATTAAATTAGTAGGAGTTTTGCCATGTGCGGAATAGTAGGATATATCGGGAACAAACCCATAAAAGAAATTCTTATCGACGGGTTGCGGGAACTCGAATATCGCGGCTACGACTCAGCAGGTATCGCTGTATTACAAAATCATCAATTTTCTCTTTTCAAAGCGATCGGAAAACTAATCAATCTTGAAGAAAAAACTAAAAATTTTGAAACTACCGGATTTTCCGTCGGCATTGGTCATACACGCTGGGCTACCCATGGAAAACCAACCGAGCTTAATGCCCATCCTCATGTAGGGGAGAACTCCTGCGTGGTTCACAACGGTATTATTGAAAATTATCAAGAACTCAAAAATATGCTAATCCAACAGGGAGTTAAGTTTTTAAGCCAAACGGATACAGAAGTGATCGTCCATCTCTTCGAATACCATTTACGAACCGCTGCTACCCCTTTCGACGCCTTTACCCAAACACTGAAAAAACTCAAAGGGTCGTATGCCATTTTATTGGTTAGCGCCTCTGCCGATGAGACAATTTTCTTTGCCAAAAATGGTTCACCGATGATTTTAGGACGAAACGGCGAGGGAGAGACACTTTTTGGCTCCTCTGATGCTGCACTCATTGGCAAGTGTCATGAAGTTATTTATCTTGAGGATGGTCAGTACGGTGTTGCAACGGCACAAACAATAGCCCTCTACGACCAGTTCAACCACGCCGTTGAGCTCCGTTTTATTCCGCTGAGTGAAAACAAACTCTCTGCCCAAAAAGAGGGGTTCCGCTTTTTTATGGAGAAAGAAGTATATGAACAAAGCCGTGTCATCTCCGATACCCTTATGGGACGCTTGGGGGATGAACGTATTTATTTCGAAGAACTAGACGCTACGCTCTTTGAGGGAATCAATGAGATCAAGCTGTGTGCTTGTGGTACCAGTTATCATGCAGCCATGGTGGCAAGTTATCTCTTTGAACGCCACTCAAAGATCCGTACTTCAGTTGAAATTGCCAGTGAATTTCGGTACCGTGAACCATTTCTAACTCACGATACTCTCTTTGTCGTTATCAGTCAAAGCGGTGAAACTGCGGATACCCTAGAGTCGCTTAAAATGGCAAAAAAAGCGGGATTAAAAACACTGGTTATCTGTAATGTTGACAACTCGTCTATGGTTCGTTTAGCCGATGCCAGCATCCTCACCCGTGCAGGGATCGAAAAAGGGGTTGCCTCGACAAAAGCCTTCGCCACACAAGTGAGTGTACTGTGGATGTTAAGTCTCATGCTAGCAGGGATGCGTAAAACCTTAGAGACAACGGAGATCAAACGCCAAATTCACCTTCTTCGTACCCTACCAGCCACCGTAAAAGTAGATGAAGCACTCCATGAGCAGTTACGCCGTCTCTCCAAACGTTATCTTAATGGACACGGATTTTTCTTCATCGGACGTGATGTCTTTTTCCCTCTTGCACTAGAGGGGGCACTAAAACTCAAAGAAATTAGCTATTTGCATGCAGAAGGATATCCTAGCGGTGAGATGAAGCACGGTCCCATTGCCCTCGCCGATCCAGGACTCTACACTATCGCCCTCCTCCCGCAACACAAACTTTATGATAAAACCAAAAGTAATGTAGAAGAGTTAAGTGCGCGGGATTCGACTATCTGCTCCATCAGCCCTCTTGATTTTAATAAAGCAGACGATCATATCCGCACCAAGCTAAGTGAAGATTATATGGTAGAATTTTTCGAAATGATGGTTGTGTTACAACTCTTCTCGATGGAGATTGCGATTCGTTTGGGCAACGACATTGATATGCCACGAAATCTCGCCAAAAGTGTCACCGTAGAATAATGCACACCAAATGAGGGTTTATTTATGAATGCCAACCGAAGAATTCTTTTTATTGTCGCTTTGATGCTCATCGGTTTAGCCGTTGCCACTATTACTAATGTTGCCCTTAATTTTCGGGAATATGGTTATAACAACGCTGTTGAAAAGTCTAAAATGACAGCAGAAATCGTTCGTGATGGCTTAACAGCCCATATGGTCAATGGAATAATGGACAAACGAAACTTTTTCCTCTCTAATATTGCCAATATCAAGGATGTCAAATCACTGTGGATAGTACGTGCTAATAATGTTGTTACTCAACACGGTGAAGGATTCCAAAATGAGCTTCCCAGAGATGCCATCGATCGGGAAGTACTCAAAAAAGGGACAATGATACGAGAAGTAACTGAAGATGCTAAAAGTGCTGTTTTACGAGTCACCATCCCCTATATCGCAACTGCCTACGGGAGTCCTAACTGTCTTGCATGTCATAATGCCAAGGAAGGAGATGTTCTAGGTGCCATTAGTATGGAGTTTGATATTAATGATGTTCGCCAAACGGGTGCTATGACCATCGCTAAAATCTTTGGAATTAATCTTTTATTTATAATTATCGCCCTTTGGGTTACCAACTACTATTTTAAACCGTATATGAAACTTTTCGAGAATCTTCAACGGGGAATTAAAAAAGCACGAACCGGTGATTTCAGCTTCCGATTTACAACAACCCTTAAAGATGGGGGAAATGAAGTTGCCGAAGAGATGAATACCCTATTTGAAAAGCTTGATGAAACCTTCGAGAATATCAAACATGATCTAAGCACCTTTATGACCCACTCAACTAGCAAGTACGGTGACCCTCTCAATGCAGCAGGAGGCATTATTAAAGAGCTCTCTGATGTTTACAAATTCAAAAAAACCATTGAGCTTGACAGCAATAAAGAAGAAATTTATGAACGCTTTATCTATGTTTTAAAGGATAAGTTTCACTTTAGCCATTTTAGCCTTTATGAAGTGGATAAAGCGAGCAAAACTCGAAAACTTATCTACATTACAAATAATAAAAGTTTTTGTTTTCCAAGTGTTGATCAAAATGCCCTTGAGTGCAGAGCATATAGAACGAACAGTGATGTCTATTCAACTGACTTTCCGAATATATGCCAACATTGCAGTAGTGAAAATAAAGAGTACAGCTGTATCCCTTTTAACATTAATGATGATCTCGCCCTAATCTTCTCCTATTCGACTCATGATTTGAAAACGATAGAAGAACTTAATCTCACCTTAGCAAGCGTCAAAAACTATTTTGAAGCAGCTAAAGCAGTTATAGAGTCTCGAACTTTGATGGATAAACTGCGTGATTCATCGCTTCGAGATGGAGCCACAGGACTCTATAATCGACGATTTATGGAAGAGTTTATTGATAAAAGTGCCGAACAAGCAATCCGTTCGCATGTATCCTACTCTATTCTCATGATTGATATTGACTATTTCAAAATGGTCAATGATACGTATGGACACGATGCTGGGGATATTGTTATCAAATCTCTTGGTGAAATTTTAAAATCATCCGTTCGAAAAGCTGACCTTCCAATTCGTTATGGTGGGGAAGAGTTCCTCATCCTCCTTCACAATACAACAGCAGAAGGATCCTTAGAGGTAGCTGAAAAAATTCGCACCCATTTTTCTGAAATGAAATATCAATTTGGAAGTGAAAGTGTTCAAAAAACACTTAGCATAGGAATATCTCATTTTCCAAGCGATGCTGACTCCATTTGGAAAGTGATTAAATTCGCTGACTTAGCCCTCTATGAAGCGAAACATACGGGACGCAACCGTGTCATTGAGTTTAAAGCGGAGATGTTTAAAGGGGGAGATTTATTTTAGGGATCAATACTAATTTTCGTCATACCGTATTAAATACGGTATGAGTGACGAAACTTAATGACAACCACAACCTGTGCCACAGCTTTCACCACTAGAAGATTGAGGCTTAGGAGCTGCGGCTGTTGAACATGCGGATACACCGGGAGGGGTGTTAGGTTGAATCGCTTGATTATCTACTCCCCCCTCTTCATTAATTTTCTCGATGGTTGCCCAAAGATCTTCAGCCGCTTTCATATAACGTTTTGCTGTCTCAGAAGTCGGTGCATAGTAAGTAATTGGTTTCCCCTCATCACCACCCGTACGAATAGATGGCTCAATAGGAATCTCAGCTAGGATACACGTATCAAACTGATCGGCCATCGCTTTAGACGTCCCTTTTCCGAAAATATCATACTCAACGCCCGTATCCGGAGCAATAAATCCAGACATATTTTCTACCACACCCGCGATAGGGATATGAAGTTTTTTGAACATATCAAGACTTCGACGTGAATCATCCAACGAAACCATTTGAGGTGTCGTTACAGTAACCCCTACAGTGACGGGAACACTTTGTGCCAATGTTAATTGAGCATCACCTGTCCCCGGAGGCATATCAATAACAAGACAATCGAGATCTGACCACAAAATATCACGTAAGAACTGCTCGATCGCTTTCATAATCATTGCCCCACGCCAGATAAGGGACTGTCCCTCTTCCATCAATGAACCCATGGACATTACTTCAACACCATACGCTTTAAGAGGGAGAACTTTATTTCCGACTATTTCAGGTTTCTGACCATCAAGACCCATCATACGAGGGATATTTGGACCGTAAATATCAGCGTCCAATAATCCTACTTTTTTCCCTTGCATCGCTAATGCAACCGCAAGATTGACAGAAGTTGTTGATTTACCAACACCCCCCTTTCCTGAACTGACCATAATAAAGTTTTTCACTTGTGGCGCAATATTTTTACCCTTAGAAGAGCTTTCACGAGGCATTTTAGGTGCTTGAATATTAATAATTACGTCATTAAATCCAGCAAGCTTCAACTCATCCGTAGCTTCTGTTGTGATTTGATGCGCTACTTCAGGAGCACTGGAGGTAATATCAATGAGGACACTGACATTTTTCCCTTCAATCTTAATCTCTTTGACGAATCCAAACGCTACGATATCTTTCGTAAACCCGGGATAGGTAACTTTTGCTAATGCACCTTTTACTATTTCTTCTGTCATTTTATTATCTCCTTATGTATTAACTAAATTTTCTTAGATTTATTTTCTTCTTCTGTAATCCACGCCAGTGATTCTGGGTTGTCCATAATCTGTTGCGTTATTTTGTAACTGCAAAATTTCGGTCCGCACATGGAACAAAACTCCGCATCTTTAAAAACATCTTGTGGCAATGTCTCATCATGGTACTCACGTGCCCGTTCCGAATCAAGTGCCAACTCAAACTGTTTGTTCCAATCAAACGCATAACGGGCATCACTCATCGCATCATCCACATCACGCGCCCCCTTGCGACCACGCGCAATATCGGCTGCATGAGCGGCAATTTTATAGGCGATAATACCGTTACGAACATCTTCAGCATTCGGGAGACCTAAGTGCTCTTTAGGAGTTACGTAACACAGCATAGAAGCCCCATGCCATCCACCGACCGCCGCACCAATAGCAGAGCTGATATGATCATATCCTGCTGCAATATCGGTGACGAGAGGGCCGAGGATATAAAAGGGAGCTTCATGGCAATATTCACGTTGAATTTTCATATTACGTTCGATTTGATTGAGAGGAACGTGTCCTGGTCCTTCTATCATCACTTGAACATTTTTCTCCCACGCACGTAATGTCAATTCACCAAGAACTTTGAGCTCACTAAGTTGCGCATCATCGCTCGCATCCGCCAAACATCCCGGACGGAGTGAATCGCCAAGAGAGAGGGAAACATCATAACGGGCACAAATATCCAAAATCTCATCGTATGCCGTATAAAATGGATTTTCGCGATGATAGTGCATCATCCACGCTGCCATCAATGATCCCCCACGACTGACGATCCCCATTTTACGTTTCGCTACTTTTGGCATTGTCGAGAGCAAGAACCCTGCATGGATGGTAAAATAACTCACTCCTTGCTGTGCTTGTCGCTCCAACACTTCCAACATAACTTCAATACTCAAATCTTCGATTTTATTGTTCACATCGTGCAAGATTTGGTAAATAGGGACCGTTCCGATAGGGATTTTAGAATTGGCGATGACTGCCCGACGAATCTCATCTAAATCTCCCCCCGTTGATAGATCCATTGCCGTATCGGCTTTATAGTGCTGAGAAACTTGAATTTTTTCAATCTCCCCCTGCACATCCGACGCGATTGCTGAAGAACCAATATTGGCATTGATTTTACAACGTACAGCAATTCCAATGGCCATTGGTTCTAAGTTCTTATGATTGATATTTGCAGGAATAATCAAACGCCCGCGTGCTACCTCGGAACGAACCAATTCAGCATCCAATTCTTCTATTGAAGCAATGTACTTCATCTCTTCTGTAATAATACCTTGCTTGGCATAATACATTTGAGTGCAAACAGTATCATTTTTTCGTTCTTCAACCCATTGTGTTCTCACGTGCCGACTCCTTGTAATTTTCCAAAAGCATAACTGGACTTATAAATAAGACCCCCTAAAAGGGTCGCATAGGTTTGAATGTATATTAAAAATTTCAAGAATGTTTAGGAAAACAATTCCATCTCATTTTCTTAGAATTTATCATAAAGAAGATAAAAAAAAGCTTTTCAAGTGTATAATTTCGTAACACTCTATATAAAATAGGATATAAATTGTCTGATTTGACACTTATTCTACTCGCAGCAGGTAATTCAAGCCGTTTTAAGGTTCCTGTAAAAAAACAATGGCTCCGAATTGGGCATGATCCTCTTTGGCTATTTGTTACCAACCGTATCACACAGATGAATAATTTTGCCCATATTATTGTCGTTGCTCACCCAGATGAAGTAGCTTTTATGCAGAATATTTGCGACTACACCATTGTCAGTGGAGGGGAATCTCGCCAGCAATCCTTACGTAATGCCATGAAATACGTTACCACTTCATACACCCTTGTAAGTGATATTGCGAGGGGATGTGTCTCAAATGACCTCATAGAGAGACTCATTGCTGCCAAAGAGAGAGCCGATTGCATCATACCGACATTGCAGCTAAACGATACTATTATCTACAATAATGAAACAATTCTGCGTGAACAAGTACAAAGGGTTCAAACACCTCAACTCTCTCGTACTGATATTCTTAAGCGTGCTCTTGAAACGTCGATTGAATATACCGATGAAAGCAGTGCCATTGTCGCTTACGGAGGATCACGTTCCTATGTTGAGGGGGATATCCATGCCGATAAAATTACTCGAACGAGTGATCTCGCTTCACTGGAGTGTTTAACACCCCCCTCCTCTATGACATTTACCGGAAATGGGTTTGATGTCCACGGATTCCAAGAGGGAAAACCAATGGTACTAGGGGGAATTGAGATCAACAGCTCATTTGGCTTTATGGCTCATAGTGATGGAGATGTTGCGATTCATGCCCTCATTGATGCCTTATTGGGTGCTGCGTGTTTGGGTGATATTGGGATGCTTTTTCCGGATAATGACGTGATCTACAAAAATATCGATTCTAAGATTCTCTTAACCAAATGTGTAGAAAAGCTTCATCAGTTTGGCTTTATTATTTCTCACGCCGATATTACTATCATTGCCCAAGTCCCAAAGATTTCCCCCTACAAAGAGGGAATGCGCCGAATTCTGGCACAGATTATGGATCTAAGCCCTGCACGGGTAAACATCAAAGCGACCACAACTGAGCACCTCGGATTTATCGGGCGAAAAGAGGGAGTCGGTGTTATCGCAACCGCTTCTGTACACTATTTTGATTGGAAACATAGATGAACGTATTAATTATCGAAAACGAGATCTATCTCGCACAAAGCATTGCCGCTAAACTAAGTGACTTAAGTCACCATTGCGACATTAGCAGCTCCACGAAAGAAGGGTTAAAGGGGATAGATTATGATGTAGTTCTTCTCTCGACGAATATTAATGGACAGGATATTTATCCCGTCATCGAGGCCTACAAAAATGCTGTCGTGATTTTAATGGTTTCGTATGTGAGCAACGATACTGTTTCTAAACCACTCGCAGCAGGGGCAAAAGATTATATTCTTAAACCTTTTATGATTGAAGAACTTGTTCGGAAAATTCAACATTTTCAAAATCATGCACGGATTCGTCGTCAAAACCAAACGTATGAACGATACTTGGCACATACGTTTAGTGGTATAAAAATTGATGAAGATTTTGAAAAAATTGAACTTCCCTTGATGATTTGCAGTGGCTACCAAAAATATGCGGATGCGTTTGCATTTCGGTATGCCCAGCATCATAAACGACCCCTTCAATTTATCTCTCTTGCCTCATCCAAAGCGATGCAAGAACTCTCTACTCTCTCCAATAATAACGTTTTGTACATTACTGATTTTCAGAATTTGAAAAAAAGTGACCATAAAATGTTTTTTGAGCTGATCGATAAACACCCTTGCATTATCTCTAGCACCGAGTACACAGAGAGTCTCCCCTGTCGTATTATAGAAGTTGAAAATGAAAAGCATCTCTTTGATCAAGGAGAAATTCTCCCTATTGAAGAGTACGTTAAATACATTATGACCAACTTTCAAAACCGTTTTCCTGACACAGAACTTTCCAAAAAGTTAGGAATTTCACGAAAAAGTTTATGGGAAAAGAGAAAAAAGTATGGCATCACCAAGAAAAAATAGAGCACTCTATATCGATCAAGAAGCGTATGCAGCTCTTGCATTATTAAAGTCAGGGATTCTCTCTCCTGTTCATGAACTGATGAATAAAAAAGAGAGTGAGGAAGTGCTCGAAAGCGGACTCTTTAACGGCTCCTCATTCCCCTTTCCTTTTATCCTCTCACCAAGTGGAAAAACCAATGAAACAGTCTTGTTAAGTGCCAAAAAAGGGGATCTTCTTAATTTGATTTGCGACCACGATGTTGTGGGTGAAATATCTATTGATGAAGTGTTTCCTATTGATCCACATGAGCGTCTTCGGCAAATTTATGGCACCGAAGACTTTTCCCATCCTGGAGTCAGCGCCACCCTCAAACGGCTTGGAAAATATGCCATCTGTGGTAAATACACCATCGATACCCACTCTATTGATTCAACCTGTCATGCGATTAAAAAAGCACAAGAGCAAATTGAAGCGAAACATACTACAGCTATCTTTATGGCAGCCAATCCACTTCACCGTGCCCATGAGCGACTCATACGCCAAAGCTTAGAGCAGACAGATTTAGTGGTTATCTTTTTACTCAAACCCAATAATAATGCCAATTTAAGCTATGAACTTCGGTACGAAGCACTCGACTTTTTTGTTAAAAATTACCTTCCACACAGTCGTGTTGTCATTGTCCCTCTCGAAAATATCTATATCTTTGCGGGAAGTAATGAGGTGATACTCGATGCGATTGTTGCCAAAAATTATGGCTGTAACCGCCTCGTTATTGGACAAAATCATGCAGGAATTGGGATGTATTATGACCATAATGCCAATCAATCGGCACTAGATCATCTCATCGGGATAGATATAGAGCTCAGTATCGCCAGTGAATACGTTTATTGTAATCTTTGCAAAACCCTTGTCAGTGTTCAAACCTGCCCTCATGGTCATCATCACCATATCAGTTACCATGCCGAATCGATTTTAGAGCTGATGCAACAAGGATTGCTTCCACCAGCGGTGCTAGTGCGCAAAGAGATCTCTTCTCTCATCGTAGCATCACTCTATCCCAACAGGTTTCGTAATCTTGCCAAACTTTATTACGATATTATGCCTATCAACGGGCTCCTCGAAGAGCGCAGCGAAAAAGATTTTTATACCGAACTGATGAATTTATACCAAACAACCTCTCTCACTTAAAGGACAATTATGAACTTTCGATGGCTCTTTCTCACCGTAGGCTATAGCGGTTTAGCCTCCAAAGCACCTGGAACGGTCGGAACGCTTGTTTCCCTCCCCTTCGGTGTTGCCCTTTTGATGTTTTTTGGCTCCCAAACATTGTTTATGCTCTCCATCCTTATCACCCTATTTGCCATCAAACACATTGACAGATACGAGATTGAGACAGGAACGCATGATAATGGGAGTATTGTCATCGATGAGCTTGTCGGGATGTGGATAGCGCTTGCTATTGCTCCGGGGATAATGTTTGGGATGAGTGATTTAGGAGAGTGGAATAATGGTATCGCCATTCAAATCGCGTTAAGCTTTATATTTTTTCGTATTTATGATATCAAGAAGCCATCGCTTATCGGACGAATAGACCGTGAAGCCAAAGGGGGATGGGGCGTTATGGGGGATGATATACTCGCAGGCTTTGCGGCAGGGATTACGACGGCAATTGTATGGCAAGGATTTTTGAAACTCTCTGGAATGATGTAACCTCCGTTCGTCCTGAGCTTGTCGAAATGTTTCCTTGGGCTCAGAGCGAACAGTATTATTTAAATCATCATCGGCTCATCCGTCGGCTCTATCTCCTCGAAATCATTCACTATTTGATCTAGTATTTTTTGCGTTTTTCGTATTTTCGCAATATTTTCATCAAAAATTGGTTTTGAGGCAGGAAATGCTTCGGAGAGTTCCGTGTAAATCAAAATTCTTCCTCCGAAATGGCGGTTAAACTCATCAAAGGCACTACGTAAATACTCTTTTGTTGTCGTATGTCGGAACAGCGCTTTGATCATCTTTTTGCGTTCTTTGATGGGGATCGACTCGTCAATTGCCTCAGCAACACGCTTAATATCCAAACGGGATAAATAGGCACCACAATGGTAGGGTGCTAACAGTTTATCTGAGAGTTCATCCACAAATCCTGGGACAGGTTCCTCAGGCTCATTTTCCGTTGTCGTTTCACACGAACCATCCTCACATTTAGCTTGAACAAACGCATCAAATTCGGCTTTAAGATCGCTAAAATCATCTTTTTTCATTATTTTCTCCCGTAGTTAATTCATAAAAATAGTGGCACAGTGATTGCAATGCAATATCCTCATTGTAGACTTCCGCAAATTTTTCTAAGGCAACAGGCATTATCAGCTCACCCAAAAGCATTCCGTTTTCAATACGAATAAAGTCACAAATACCAGAGGCTTCTACCTCACTCGAACGACGATCCAGCAGATCAAAAACTTCTTCTTGATATTCGGTTGAAATAACCGCCCCATTAAGCTTGGAGCTGCGCATTTGCGAAATTGTGAACCCCAAATCATCAGGACGGATATTCATAGGAATAACCATCGCATTGATACCGTTTGTCTTGAACAATTTATTGACACTGACAGAAAAACGGCTACTGTGTGCTTCTTCAGCAATAAAACCAAATAGTTTCGTCTCAACTGTAATACTGTTATCATTATTCATCATTGTAGCCCCCATAATTCCAATGCTTCTTCTTCTTCAAGGCGGCAGCGACGACAAATACGCTCACCCGCTACCGAACTGAATAATCCACCACACTCATCACAAGGACGGACGGCAAACGTTGCCAAATTCTGAACCTTCGGCTCATACCACTCTTTAAGATTGTACGAAGAGGAAAGGGTGATTGCATCACTCTCACACACATCATGACACAGATGACATTTGACGCATAAAAATGGATCAAAATCAATTTTTGAGTTGCGCATATCGGAGGTAAGCGCTCCCGTAGGACAAACACGATAACACATTTCACACGCCGTACATTTCGATTCGTCGAGGAGCTTTTGAGAGGTAAACGCTATCTTATTCGCCTCTACCACATGAAAAATATCGGGCTTTTCGAAACGTTTCAATGCCGTAAAAAAGAGTTTCCGACGATCCGTAATTTTTTTCGTTCGCAACGCTTGCGTATGACTACTGTCTAGTGTCTGTGAAACAAACTCATCGGTACTTAGTTGTATTTCGCGCTCAAAATTGGTTTTATACGCTCCAATTTTTTTCAGATGAAACGTTTTGAAAAAATCCCGTCGCTCTTTTTCGTCCTCTATCGTCCCCTCAACTTTAAAACTCACATCGACCAAATCAACCTGAGAATCCAAGCCAATCGCTTCGAGGAGATAATTAACATTCTCAACCCGCTCTTTAACCTCTCGTAAAATAGACTCACCAATGTCGCACGATGCACAATGACCGATGTCAAGCACGAGACCTTTTTTCATCCCCGACAAAGCAATTAAATGCTCACTACTAAGTGCTGCCAAGCAGGGGACATTTTTCTGACACGAAATAAGGTTTTCCTCCTCGGACATAAAAGAGAAGAAAAAATTGGTAGAATTGAAATCATCAAGTACCAATGCCTCACTCGGACACACCGCCACACATCCCCCACATCCAACGCATTGAACTTGATTGATAGAGGGAAGCCTTCCTGAGAGTACTATCGCACTAGTAGGACACACATCGACACACGCCGTGCAAATAGAATTGACACTCAAAGCGCGAACGCAACGTGCAGGGGAGAAATTTAAAAGTCCCATTACGACGACGCAACAACCGTGCTTAACATTTCGTTATCCGACAAGATAAATTCCAGTGCCATCTCTGCTGCATCATAATAGATTGGCGTACGTGCTTCGTATTTCATATTAATCAGATACATTGGAGCCCATTTTAGCAAGTGATTATTTAAGAATTGGTGTTGAACTCTTTGAAGTTCCTGTGCGACTTCCTCATCCTTCACTTCCAATGCTTTTTTTTGGGCTTCACATAAATGGTGCATAAATTCAAGCTCAATGCCGATATGATCGGACGATACAACACGAGCAACTGCATAATCAACGATGAAATTGTACGCACTGTAAATATCGGTTACAGGATTGGCTCCACCTGTCTCAATCATCTGATCGCTGCGGGTATAAAACGTCTCGTACGGCACTAAGTGCAAAATAGAGAGATTGGTAAAATCAGGGTTAAAATATTCTTCCAAAAGTTTCTCATTGGAGAGGATCGTTCGTTGTTCCCAATCGTTCCAATGGGGAAAAAATTCCAAAATGGTCGGGTCATTTTTAAGGGTCTCTAAAATTTCAGCGTCCAACTCTTGGAGGAGTATTCGAGAAAGTAGTGCATAGTTATTGCTTCGGGCAATGATCTCATCCATAATGATTAGGCCTTTAAATAGGAATTACAGGATTGTAACCAAAAGGGCTAAAAAGCCCTTTAGTAATTTTTTTTAGAGAAGAAAGTGAAAGCTTTTTAAGCTTTAATATTCACTTCGTATGACGCAGGGTCAAGCTTAACCCAAGGACGGAAGATGTGACGAGGACGGCGAATCTTGGAATTTGAATCCAAACCACGTGAAAGTTTATCTCTCCACGCTTGATACACTTTCATATTATTGTCATAGTTGACAAAAATATCTCCAATTTTATCACCCGGCTGAATTGGTTCTAAAAGAACTTTATGGTGCCAACAGTGCATACCTGATACGGGGTCAGGATGGGGAGCTGCCACAGCATTTTGCCATGAACCGCTCAACCCGTCCCACCATACGTTTTCAGAATCTCGGTTATATTCAGCGAAACGCTCCGCTTTAAACCCTTTGATCCCCTCAACGTATTTAAGTTTAGCTGTTTTACCATCCATTTGGATCTCAGCCACTGGTACACCGAAACTATTAATTCCCGTTGTACCGCTGTAATCGTCAATTTTGGTTTGAGCACCCTCTTTACCGATATTCGCCGGTGACTCTTTGAGAAACTCTTTGTTACTCAAATCACGAGGTGCTACCCCTGGAACTACTTTACCGTCCGTTACGCCGTTTGGAATAGTGACATGGTTAGTCAATTTCCAACGTCCGCCGTGATGAGAACACGCTAAAGTTCCAGGAAGAACACCCTCCGTCGGAACCGCCATAGCAACAAAATAACCACTCTCTAATCCTGAAACGGTATCAACAATTTTTACACGAATCGCATCACCACGTTTAAAGCCCAAACGTTTTGCATCACCCGTACTGATCCAAATCGGATCATGATTCTGGCTGATCTCCATAAGGTGTTTGGAGTTCGCCGAACGGGTATGAATATTATACGGCAATCGGAAAATCGTATTCAATGCGAATGAATTTTCCTCTTTCATATAAAAATGGTTAATATGAGAGAGGATATGAACCATTTCGACTTTCTCTTTATCATTACGTGGATAAATTGGCATCGCGTATTCCGGCCATTTCCAATCTTTTGCTACCCATTGCGTATACACATCAAGTTTTCGTGTCGGAGTCGTAAACCCTTGTAACTTCTTGCCGTCAATTTCAATCCCGATTTTTTTCGGTTTACCTGAATCGTCATTCGCCGTAATGATACCTGAGCTATCAACACTCATCGAACCGGCATCAAATTTATGCTCGTACGATTCAACTTTTCCGTCTTCTATTTTGAGTGCTCTCTCTTGGACGTTATAAATTTTATCCTCTTCAAGCCATACACCATGATCGCGCATATAGGCATAGACAGGGAACTCTTCTTTTGTATAACGATCATCGTTGTCTACCGTCTCACGAAGTTTTGGTAGATTGTCCCCGAACGCTGCATCATACCACTCAGCAATCGTAACTGCTTTACCAGGATGACGTTTGCTTTCCCACATTTTTTTGATGTTGAGACTTCCGTCTGGATCGATGTAATCAGTACACAATTGGAACCAGAACTCATTCTCTTCCCATACTTCACCAAGACCCGCTTTAACATGGGCTTCGAGTGTTGCACGATTAGGATTTTTCGGTTTCCATCCCGATTTTTCGAGTGCTACACGCAATACTGGTTGACGGAACGTCGTCCATCGTGCAGGAAGTGTCGCTTCAGAGTGCTGGTCATGACGTTCACCCGCAAGTCCAACCGGGAGAACATAGTCCATATACCAGTTCGTCTCAGACCATACTGGAGAGAGATTAAAGGTAAGTTCCATTTTAGACTCATCTTTAAGCACTTCAATCCAACGGAAACCATCTGGATTAATCCATACAGGGTTGTACATACGTGGTGCATAGACTGCCAACTTGCTTGGCACTTGTAACCCACGATCGTTCCATTTTTTCTGCCACTGTGTATCACACAAAAGATGAGGCAATAAAAATGACATTTCATAGGTTGAAAGAGGCCATTCAGGAGGCCATGTCAACTCATTCCATGCTTTGACCTTTGGTACATCTTTACCCGATTTACCTTGACCAACGGTAGCACTTCCCCCTTTTCCCCCTACTGAAATATCGTGAGCATGATAGAAGCCTGTTCCACCAACATTTCCGATAGCACCGCGTAAACCCGTTAAGAAGAATACCGATTTCCCGATCATCCAACCGCCACGGTTACCTGCTGCCCCTGCACGCCAAACGTAGGTAGAAATGGCATCTTCTGCCCAAATAAACATTTCATAAAGCTTTTCGAGCTTATACGCAGGTATATGAGTCTCTTTTTCAGCGAATTCAAGAGTATATGGTGCATACATCTCTTTGAGCAACTCCAGGTAACTCTCGAAATCACGCCCTTGGGGAACTTTTGAAATAAACGTTTTTTCAACCATAAAATCGAGATAATCGGTATCGTTCATCAACGTATCCCAGTTGAACCAACGTTTTACAAACTCTTTTTTCACCAAATTGTCATTCAAAATACGGCTTGCCAAATAAAGATAAATGACCGATTCCGTTCCTGGCCATGGAGCCAACCAAAGATCAGCAACCCCTGCTGAGTTCGATAGGCGCGGATCCATAACAACCATTTTCGCACCCTTTTTGCGGGCATCAGCAATAAACGCTGCTGCTTGGGCAAAATAGTGTCCCGCATCGGCTGCGTGGGATGAGTTGAGGAAAATAAGTTTTGCATTACCCCAGTCTGGACTGGTACGGTCATCATTACAGAATTGAATTGTTGGTGTACGTCCGTTTGCCGAACAAATATTCGTATGTGAGTTGTATGAATCCAATCCTAATGATTCCCACACTTTTGGTACAAATCCATTCTCATTTGGACGACCGACATGGTACATGACTGATTTTTTAGAGAGTTCATCCCCTTTGCGAATCGTATCTCCCATCTTCTTACCAATGGTCGTCATCGCTTCATCCCACGTTGTACGAATCCATTTCCCCTCTCCACGCTTAGAACCTGGAGCACGTTTTAATGGGAATGGTATACGATCGGGATCATACATTTGTGACTGAACTGCATACCCTTTGGCACAGTTACGACCACGAGACCCTGGATGAAGAGGATTTCCCATATATTTACGAACGGTCAACGTTTTTTTATCAACCCATGCCGTCAAACCACATGACGCTTCACAGTTGGAACATGCCGTTGGAATAATCATAAAATCATGTACCAAAATTCCGTCAGGATTTTCTTCACTTTTCACACCGTGACGACCAATACCACCACGCTTCCAATCCGTTCCATCAAGCTCTTGGAAACTGCCCCATTGATCAAGAGGAGGGTAAAATGACAACGTGTCAGGAGTATTGGTAAATTTACTTTTTTCGACCGATTCAGCAATGGCATCGGTTGTAAAAACACCCTTGGCAATTGCGGCACCCGCAACGGTAAATGCGGCACCTTTTAAAAATGTTCTTCTACTTTCTAAATACATCATAATCTACCTCTTAGCTCATGTTTAACAATTGTGGAATAACGAGCCAAACGTGTTTGCTAACCCACAAACCGATCAATGCTGATACTGCCGCAATTTTCAATAAATAATACGATTGTTTTTTCAAACTCAAACATACCAAAACCATTGGTGTAATAAACGCTAAAAGTTGTCCTACCCAAAACATAATGGTGTATTCACCACCTTTAACAAACTCCAACGTTGCCGCAACTTCTTCTGCTTTCATAGCGCCAAAAATATACTCGGACATATAAAGGAGGAAAGCACCAAAAGCACTGAATCCCAAAACAAGCCCAAGATCTTTTTTGATAGGATCGGAAAACTTGTTACCACCCATCAAAATCATCGTCGCTGATCCTGCTAAAAGGGCCGCTAAAATCATTTGCGCTGACTCAGTTGGCATTTGCCATAGTTCACGTGCCGTTGATTCTGCCATCAAACCTGCGGTATACAATGTAACCGGAATGGCAAGCAATGTTGTCCATCCCAAAAGTTTGTCGTACATCGCCGTATCTTTTTTGATATAAATCGCATACGCCATTCCAAAAAGCAATCCAACAAACCCCGTTGCCATCCATGCACCAATCGTAATTGCCGATGTTAAATGAGGATAGAAAAAGATGTGCCAAAAACGGAACATTTGGTGTAAATCAACGACTGTAAACAATAAGAAAATATGGATAAAGACGATTGAAATCGCCACAACCGGCAAACGGATAAACGCCGTCTGTTCTGGATATTTTTTCAACAAAAAGAACGCCAGAAAAATAATCCCTGTACCGATACTTTTTGCCCACATATTCATCGTAATAATCCAGCCCCACACGATACCGGGAAGAGCCACGTCGAGTGTTACAATTGCATTCGTTGCTGCAATAATTTCATGTGCCATTAGTGATGCCCTCCTATAGGAAGATGAGTGAGATTATTAAAGAGATTATGACCTTCACCACGGAATGATGCCAACGGATTAAGGGTAACGTTACCACCACCGACATAAAAGTGATGGGGATCGGTCCCTTTTTCAGGTTTACGTACTTGAACGTTTCCTTGATGTTCTTGAATGTATTTACTAATGTTGGACATCGGATCATCCAAATCACCGAAGATATTCGCCTCAACAGGACACGCAACAACACACGATGGCATCATCGAACTTGCTACACGGTGGGCACAATAGGTACATTTATCCGCTGTTTGGGTTTGAGGATCAATATAAATCGCCCCATATGGACACGCCATAACACATCCCGCACACCCGATACAACGCTCTTTATCAATATTTACAATACCGTTTTCGATATAGTGCAACGCACTCACTGGACAAATACGCTCACACGGTGCATTCGCACAGTGATTACAACGAAGTGGAGTAAACGTTCGTTTCGTTTCTGGGAAACTTCCCACATCCACATATTTTACACGAAGACGCCATGTTGAAAGAGGAACCTCATTTTCCACCTTACACGCAATCTCACAGCCCTTACACCCCATACAAAGGCGAAGGTCTACCAAGAACCCTAATTGCATTTATTCTCCTTGTTCTATCAGAAATCTGTACCATAATTGATACAAATAATCCTTATAATATCCCATATTTTAGGCACCACGACGGCATTACTGCTAATTTGATAATAGCAAAATTAGCTTTAATACAATCTAAATTAAGGATAAAAATTTGATATCTTTTTGATATTCGGTGAGAAAAATTACAATTTGTATACTATAAGAGAAGTTTATAAAAAAATTTCCCCGTACGAAGGAGAAATATTTAAAATTCTAATCGGCAACGAACCGATGCTTCATGGGCATCTAGCCCCTCCGTGTGAGCGATAAGAGCACACGCTTCACCAATTTCCTGAATCCCTTGGCGTGAAAAAGAGATGATAGAGGATTTTTTCATAAAATTTTCCACCCCTAGCGGTGAATAAAATTTTGCTGTTCCCCCTGTTGGGAGAGTATGGTTTGGACCTGCCACATAATCTCCAATCGCTTCAGGGGTGTTATGCCCTAGGAAAATAGCCCCTGCGTGCTTGATAGAAGCCAGAAGTTCAAACGGATTATTGGTCGCCACTTCTAGGTGTTCAGGGGCGATCTCATTCATTAGCTTCACGGCTTCTTCCATCGTTTTGGTCACAATAATAGCAGCACGTTCCTCAATCGATTTACGGGCAATTGCTTCGCGAGGAAGTTTTTTCAACCATATTTCAATCTCTAAAGCACACGCATCCGCAAACTTTTGAGAAGGGGTGATAAGAATAGAACTCGCCATCTCATCATGCTCTGCTTGAGACAATAGATCAATCGCGATATGTTCAGGATTGGCTGAATCATCTGCTAATACACCGATCTCACTCGGCCCTGCGATCATATCAATATTCACTTCACCAAATACCATTTTTTTTGCCGTTGCAACGAAAATATTCCCTGGACCTGTTATGACATCCACTTTGGGAATACTCTGTGTTCCGTATGCCATTGCCGCAATCGCACTTGCCCCCCCCACTTTGAACACTTCACTTACACCACATAAATGACATGCGGCAAGAAGCAATGCATTAGGCTCATTATCAGGAGTTGGGGTACAAACAATAATTGTTTCGACTCCAGCTACTTGAGCAGGGATAACATTCATAAGCAATGAACTGGGATACGCCGCTTTTCCTCCAGGAATATAAAGCCCTGCCCGATCAACAGGAGTCACTTTTTGCCCCAAAATTGTCCCATTAGCTTCCGTATCGAACCAACTGCGAGGAAGCTGCTTTTCGTGATAAGCACGAATACGATCGTATGCCAAATGAAGCGCCGATTTTAACGTAGGATCAAGTTCGTCATACGCTTTTTTCATATCATCCGCTTTGATTTTAAGCTCATCACCCGTTGGGGGAGACCAACGGTCAAATTTGGTAATATGACGTAATAACGCTTCATCTTTTTCCAAACGAATTTCATCAATAATCGTTTTAACGACTCCGCCTACGTGCTCCATATCCATCTTACCACGATTTAATAGTTCGTCAAAAACGGTTTGAAAATTTTCATCACTTGTTTGAATGGTAATCATAGTTATCCTTTTCTATTTTTTGATTTTTTTATACTCTCTGCTCACAACATCCAATGCTTTAGCAAAATTGATTGGATCAACAGCCCCCATAACTGGGTCAAACAATGGCTCACCATCCCCTTTAATAAACCATGTAGCAGGAGTTCCACCAACGTATAAGTCATGGGGAAAAATAGGGTTTTCATCCACATAAGCAATAGCATTGATATAATCACTATTTAGTTTTTGAACAATCTTAGGATCTTTCAATGTTGTGTTTTCAAACTGGACACAAAAATGGCATCGATGACTGGAAACAATAAACATCATTGGTTTATTTAACTGTTTTGATTGCTTCAATGCGCTTGCGTAATCTTTTTCCCACTTAATATTTGCACCAAAAGCGACGCTTCCTATCAAAATTAATACAGCGAATAATCTCATCATTTTTTACCCTTTTTAAGAATCTCTTTTGCAATCACATCTATCTCTTTATTCGTTACGTCTATCACAACATCTGCAATTTTAAGGTAGTTAGGAAGTCGTTCATCGTACAAAGCACGTGCTTTCTCAATGTCCTGAAACAAGGGGCGTTTCTTCAATTTTTTTGCTGCATCAGGATGTGCCAATATACGGCTATAAATGACATCAAAAGGGGCATTAAGAAGGACAATCGTTCCGATCTTTCGGATATTGGGAACCTTATAAAATCCTCCTCCCGTCGAAATCAGCGTCCCCTCAATATTTTTTGCCAACCATCGTCCGACTCGGCGCTCTAAATTACGAAAATACGCTTCCCCATCGGTAGCAAAAATCTCTTTAATAGCGCGATTTTCCATACTCTCAATAATATCATCCGTGTCAAGGGAGACCAAGCGCGACTTCTTTACCATCTCTCGGGCAACGGAACCTTTCCCCACTCCCATAAATCCTATTAACACAATATTTTTCATACCACACCAAATCTTTACATTAAAATGACTACAATCCTATCATACAATAGCTTAGGAGTGACGCTTGAATCTTTATGAATTACCCAATCCTGCTCTTGATACAGAGCACTTTCAAACACTCTTTCACAATCAGTCTCTTAAGATAGAAGCGATCCGTTCCCACCTTACGCAAGCTGGCGAATGGTACGATCAGGATGAGGATGAGTGGGTACTATTAATTCGTGGAAATGCCCAATTGCATGTCAATGATCACATAGTAACATTGCAGGCGGGAGAGAATTTATTTCTCCCCAAACACACACGTCATCAGGTACTAAATACATCAAAAGACGCGTTATGGCTGGGGGTATTTTACAGCACCGTATAACGATCCCCTTGACGCGGATTGGTCACAATTCCCTGAACTGTTTGAATTTTAACGGGTAAATTCATCGGGCGGCGCATCGAGATGGGATCTACGGTACTAACACTAAAGTGCAAGTGAGAGCCACTGGTGTATCCCGTATTCCCCGAATAAGCGATCAATTGCCCCTTTTTCACCTTTTCACCGATTTTCACCGCTGTACCCCCTTGTCGCAGATGATAATAATTTCCCATTGTCCCATCCTCATGTTCGATAATGACATAATTAGCGTATCGACGATATTCAGGAGTGGCACCCCCTAAAGAGTTGGCACCCTCAGACCCAACAACAATCCCCTCTCGTGCAGCGTAAACAGGGGTTCCGATAGGAAGAGGAAAATCAATCGCGTACGCCGTTAACCCTTTGTGTGAGAGCCCGCCGTTATACCCTTGCGATACATACACACCCGTCCCTTTGGCAAAAGGGAGCGTGTAAAGATAATCGTCATTATGATGAACGACCGATGAACCTCGTACCCATCCGTAGCTTGCTTGATAATTCACAGGCTTTGTACTATCCAGACGCACCAATTCCAAAACACTCTTCTTGCTATACCCTGCTAACTCGATGCTCAACGGAAGACGTGCCGTACTTGATAGATTGGAGATACTAGCAATGTCCAGCGTCAATGTCACTCGATAGGGGTTTAAATTTTCCGCTTCAAAAACGACTCCACCCTTGGGTGTTGTCTCCGCGCTCATCAGAACACTGTTGCGCGAACCGATAACCGTTGTTTTTTTAAGCTGTTGCACTTGCGAGCGTTTTAAAATCTTTAGATGCTCTTCATACGCTTGCTCTTGATCCATAGCAAACTGAATGCTCTTCACCTCTAATGCCTGCTCTTTAGATAAATTTTCCAAATTCAAAATTGAGTGTTCGGGAAAATTCTTTTGATAAAAAGCAAGAACATCTGAACGTACTCGTGGCTGATGCAACGGCTCTAACTCAATAGAGGCTAACTGCTCAAATCGTTTTTGGTCGTTGGTTTCAATCGCATCCATAAGAGACTTTCGATAGAGTTGATAAATTTGTTCTTGACGCTGGGATAAACTACGTAATTGCAGAAGATACAGACTCAACGCATTCTCATTTATAACCGAAGATGTCGCTAAACGCTCCCCTTTTGAAAGGGCTTTTTTCACATCATTACAAAAATCACCCGTTATTGCAGCATCCGAAGCACTTAATGCCTCATTGTTTAATTGTCCAATCTTTCGAGCATTATTGCCCAATGGTTCCGCCAGAGCATAATAAAGTACTGTGTTTTGAGCATGCAAAAATAGGATAAACACTCCAAAAACAACAATGAATCGTATCAATTACACCCACCCTTTCCTTTATAGTAATTATCGGCTTATTTTAGCACAGCTAAAGAGCAACTAGGGTCAGGACTGATATAATCAAACTTACTTTTATTCTTTGAGGTGTTTTCATGTCAATGCGTATTTTAGAACGTATCAAACCAGGTGTCGTATTCGGCGAGGATCTACAAACTCTTTTTGCTATTGCTAAAGAGGAAGGGTTTGCCCTCCCAGCAGTCAATGTCGTTAATACCGACTCAGTCAATGCGGTTCTTGAAGCGGCAAAAATTGTCAATTCCCCTGTTATTCTACAGTTTTCCAATGGGGGAGCGAGCTATTATGCCGGCAAGGGGATCAGTAACGAAAATGAAAAAGCAGCCATTGTTGGTGCCATTAGTGGAGCGATGCATGTTCATTTGATGGCAGAGGCGTATGGTATTCCCGTTGTTCTTCATACCGATCATGCGGCACGCAAACTCCTTCCATGGATTGATGCCCTCCTTGATGCAGGGGAAGAACATTTTAAAAAGCACGGTAAACCCCTCTTTAGTTCCCATATGCTTGACCTCTCTGAAGAGTCTCTCGAAGAAAACGTCGCTACGTGTGTTCGTTATTTGGAGCGTATGTCTAAAATCGGAATGACGCTAGAGATCGAACTGGGCGTTACAGGGGGAGAAGAAGACGGTGTGGATAATAGCAATATTGACAACTCATTGTTGTACACTCAACCCGAAGATGTTGCTTACGCCTATGAAAAACTGTTGGCAGTCAGTCCTAACTTCACCATTGCAGCATCCTTTGGGAACGTTCATGGCGTTTATAAACCGGGAAATGTTGTCTTAACCCCTATCATTCTCGATAACTCTCAAAAATACATCCAAGAAAAATTCAATACAACCTCGTCCAAGCCGGTCAATTTTGTTTTCCATGGCGGTTCAGGTTCTACATTCGAAGAGATTCGTGAAGCAATCAGCTATGGCGTTATCAAAATGAACATAGATACCGATACCCAATGGGCAACATGGGAAGGGGTAAAAAATTATTATGAAAAAAATAAAGATTATCTCCAAGGGCAAATCGGAAATCCAGATGGGGAAGAGAAACCAAATAAAAAATACTATGATCCCCGTAAATGGCTCCGAAGTGGTCAAGAAACATTGATTGCACGTGTCAAACACGCATTTAATGATTTGAATGCTATGGATAGAAATTAAATAGTTTCGTCATTCCGTGCACCGACACGGAATCCATACATAAAAAAGTAGATACCGTATTAGGTACGGTATGACGAAAAAAGTATTTATTTAGAATAGGTTATTTTTGCTTTTGCTTTAAGTCCAGACATTTTTTTCTCCATATACGCTTTAAACTTATCCATTTTCAAACGTTGCTCAATAAAGTTTTTCACCTCATCAAATCCCATTTTCTTCGCTGGTACTTTATCTTCAAGATAAATAACGTGATACCCAAATTGACTTTGGACAGGCTCTACTGAAATAGTCCCCTCTTTCATAGAAAAAGCAGCATCGTTAAATGACGGAACCATTTGTCCGCGTGGGAAATAACCGAGATCCCCCCCCTTAGCAGCACTAGGTCCCATTGATTTTGACTTTGCTTGAGTGATAAATTCCCCTTTTAATTTATCTCCACCAAGACCTTTAAGGCTTTTAATAACAGCATCGGCTTCCGCTTCCGTTTTAACCAAAATATGACGTGCATGTATCTTTTCTTTGTCAATAAATTCATCGGCGTTCGCGTCAAAATAGGCTTTTACCTCTTTAGGATCTACTTTAATCCCTTCGAATTGTTGTTGTTCCCATACTTTAGCAGCAAGTTGCGCCCTCATCCGCTCAGAGAGTGTTTGGTATTCTGATTTAAACTCTTTGGATTCTAAAATTCCAGCTTTCTTCGCATCCTCAAATACCAATTGCTGTGCGACCATCCCCTCGATAATACGTTGACGCAATTCATTTTGTTTATCAGCAGGAAGTGAGTCAAAACGCCCCTGTGTTCCCTCAAGAAGAACTCTATTAACCTCATCTGAAGTAATAGTATTCCCATTCACCGTGGCTAACACCGCTGCATTAAGTGCCGAAGCACATAATAAAACTCCTAATGCCCAAATAGTAAACTCTCGTCTCATTCTTATCCTTGTTTCGTTTTCGATTGGCAGAATTATAATACATTTGCAAGAATATCGTATACAAATTAATCGATATTAAACGTCCATGCTTTTTCTTTTCTCGTGCGATTGTTTTAGATACTGTTCAATTGTTTGTAAAAGAAATTTTTTATCAATCGGTTTTGCCAAATGGGCATCCAATCCGGCCTTGATAATCCGCTCACGATCCCCAAGAAGGGCATGTGCGGTAAGGGCAATGACAGGGGTAAACCCTCGATTGTCCCGTTTATCTATCTCTTTGATCAATCGATTTGCCATCAAACCATCCATGACAGGCATATCAATGTCCATAAGAACCAAATCAAATGGCTCTTTTAAATAGGCATCCACGGCCTTTTGTCCATTGTCAACAGCTACTACTTCAAAATGATGTTGTTTCAAAATCGTTTCAAGCAAGCGAAGATTGATCAAATTATCTTCTGCCACTAGAATCTTACCTTTACCTAATTGCGCTCTTTGATTAGAGTGTATACTGGATTTATCGGAGTGAGAAGCAATAGCCTCTTCTACTATAGGATGTTTAAGACGAAATGAAAAACGGGAACCCTTCCCTACTTCCGAAGCCAACATTAAATGCGATTGCATCATTGTTATATATTTATAACTTAAACTCAGTCCAACGCCCATCCCATCTTGACCACGTCGCTGATTGTCCCATGCAGAAGAAAACGGTCGAAGCAATGTTTTTAACCGCTCATTTTCAATACCGATTCCTGTATCACTAATGGCGTATTCAACCTCAACTTCCCCTTTCTCCGCCCCCGCGATGGAAATCTCTAAAAAAACTTCCCCCGATAAAGGGGTAAATTTAATAGCATTTTGCATTAAATTACGCAAAATCGTTAAAATCTTATCTTGATCTCCTGCTATTGATAAGGGAAAATTAGGATCAATAAAAACACTCAATCGAATCTCTTTAGAGCGTAGCATCTCATCAAACTGTATCGAAAAACTTTCAAACACTTCCAAAGGATTAAAAGTGTTTGACTTCGCTTCAATCCCGCCACTCTCTACTTGCATAAGCTCTAAAAGATTTTCTATTTTCGCCATCATAGCAGAGGCGCTGGAGTTGGCAATCGCCGCATACTCTTTTTGCCACGAAGTAAGCGGACTCGATTGCAATAAATCAATGAAACCAATAACGGCATTCATGGGTGTTCTAAATTCATGCGAAATATTGGTTAAAAGCTTCTTTTTAAACTGCTCAAAATAACGCTCAGCTGCACGCGCCCTCTCAATAATCGACCTATCTCGCAAGGCAATTGCAACCAGAAATTCATCCTCTACGACAAGTATCTCTGCGCGTACCGCGACATGGTATTCCTGATTCTTAACGACTACTTTACCTTTATAATCACCCGATTGTGATAATAGCAAGGCAAGATCAACCCCCTGCAAATGGAGCCATTCTTTAATAAAAGTTCCTTCTTCTATCGCTCCAATCCCCAGAAGTGTCAAAAAAAATGAATTTGCCCCGACGAGCTCACCCGAGAGATAGGTATAGATGAAGGGATCACTGTGCGTATGGGCGCACGATGTTAGCATCCCCAACGAGGAGACGAATTTTTGCTGAAATGTATTCGTGAACATCATAGTAAATCCTATTTTGAGACGTGTAAATATTTATGAAGAATGGTTTCAAGCTTTTCTCGCGTCAAAGGTTTAGAGAGATAATCATCCAACCCTTTTCCCAAAATATACTCTCGATCCCCCTCCATCGCCAAAGCAGTCAGTGCAATAATTGGCATTCGACCCTGACGTGCAGTCCCCTCTTGGGCTTTAATCTCTTGCGTTGCTAAAATACCATCTTTTATTGGCATATCAATATCCATAAAAACAATATCAAATTTTTGATTTCGACATGCCTCTACCGCTTCATCCCCGTTCGACGCCGTTACAACATTCAAACCATACTCTTTCAGTAATAATTTAATCAGCCGTTGGTTAATCAAATTGTCTTCAACCACCAAGGCATGCGTCCCCTGCTGCAATTGCACCGGTACACTTTTTGTCTCTTTAGAAAGGGCTAAAACCTCGCTCAAATGGATTTGTAAACGTGTCGGAAGCAAAGGCTTATGGAGGGTGTAATCAATGACATGCAACGCTCTTGCCAATAATTTTTCATTATGCTCAACTAAAAGAACACTCTTACATGGCCGCTTTAATGACGCGAGTTGAAGGATCCAATCCCCTTTATCTTGAGAAGCAATAAAATAAACGACATCCACATCATTAAAAAGTGTCTCATCGATCATATTTATTTTCGTAACACTCATCCCAAAACTGCGTAAGTAATTGGTCAAATGGTTAGCATCATCGAGACGTTTATCCTCCAATAATACCACTTTCGCGGTGTGGAAATTAATCATACTCATAGCTTGATCCGATGAACCCTCCAGTGTCAATGCGAAACTAAATGATGATCCACGCCCCTCTTCACTGGTGATTTTAAGCTCACCCCCCATTAAATTAATAAGTCCATGTGAAAGACTCAACCCAACACCCAATCGATTATCGGCATGATCTCCCGAGACAAAAGGGCGAGTAATAAGACCAAGTTGCCCTTTGCTGATCCCTTTACCTGTATCTTTAACACTAAATCCAATATTACTGCTTCCCGTTGTATTACGCTTAAGGAGCTTCACCTCTATCGTTATGCGCCCCGAAGGTGGGGTAAATTTTAAGGCATTATTGTACAAGTTCGTAATCGTTTGCTTAATCTTCCGAATATCTCCTACAAGGCGATGAGGGAGTTTGGGATCAATAAAGACAAGAACTCCAACTCCTTTGTCATTCCCAAGCGAAACACATCCCCGTGCCAGCTCCTCCATCTCAGTAATAATATTAAAATCAATTCGGCTAACCGTAAGACGTCCCGTTTGCATCTGCGCTAAATCCAGCAAGTTTTCAATATTAGACATTAAATGGTGCGCTGAACCTTGAATAGAGTGAATATACTCAAGCTGTATATCACTAAGAGAGGTTTTGGATAAAAGATCAACAAACCCCAATATACCGTTCATAGGTGTTCGAAATTCATGCCCAATGTTTGCTAAGAATTTTGTTTTAAGAGCCTCAATTTGTACTACTTCATCTTGCAGTGTAACGATATTTGTCTTGTCTTCCAATCGAAGTAGATATAAATCATTGGAACCTTGACGCAACAACGTTGAGGTTGCTACTATCGAATGACGCGTTCCGTTCGTGTCGATAATCCCCAATCCATACCCACTGGGGCAATGAGTACGAATATAATCCAGCCAGCTCTTATCGTACTCTGTAAAAACCTCTTCATCTTCATCACTAAAGAGTTCTCGAATGGAGTCATGTTTCGTTCGAAGCTCTTCGATTGTTTTAATCGATACTAATTTAAAAAAAGCTTTATTCGCCCCTATCCATCCCGACTCTTTCGTAAAAAACAAAAGGGCACAGGGATCTGTATCTAAAACTTTGTAAAAAAAATCTTTATCAACTGTCCCCTCTTCACGGTATGCAGCACTGCGACCTTTGAGTAGATTTACGATCCATTCTTTAAATTTCAATACAGCCCCTCTCTCCTAAAATTTTGCACGATTTTTCGGATATTGTAACACATAAATATAGTAAAGTTGATGGTACAATACGAAAAAAATGATTTGAGTTTGAATGAAAAAAGCGACCAAAAAAGAGATTGAAGCCATTAAAGCAACTCTTGTAGAACGATACAAGGATGCCGTGACAGAGCTCACCTACAAAAATCCCTACGAACTCGTCATCGCAGTAGCCCTCTCCGCTCAATGTACTGATAAGCGGGTTAATATTATTACCCCTCCATTATTCGAAGCCTATCCCTCTCCACAACATTTGGCAAATGCCAATATTGACGACGTAAAACAGCTCCTCCAAAGTTGCTCGTTTTTCAACAACAAAGCCATCAACCTCATTGCCATGGCGAAGCGGGTCGTTGATGTCTATAGCGGCGAAATTCCTTTGGATGAAAAAGAGCTAATAACGCTCGCAGGGGTAGGACAAAAAACAGCGCACGTCGTCCTCATCGAATACACCCAAGCCAACCTTATGGCGGTAGATACCCATGTATTTCGGGTGAGTCATCGACTGGGACTCAGCGATGATCTCACCCCAGCTACTACTGAGGCAACCTTAGTCAAAAAATTCAAGACCAACTTGCATCAACTCCATCAAGGGATGGTTCTCTTTGGGCGCTATATCTGTACCGCTAAAAATCCTAAATGCGATACGGAGTGTTTTTTGCAAAGCTATTGTAAAACTAAGGAAAGCTTTAAACCTAGATAAAGTTAAACAAAGCCTGTGAAATAGGGAAGTTTAAATACAACCTCTGTGTCGGTTCAAGATGGTGGAAGTGGATCGAGTGGAATTTTGCCATATCTGGTTTAAATACAACCTCTGTGTCGGTTCAAGAGAACTGTAAATAGCACTTTCTATTTTCACAATCATGGTTTAAATACAACCTCTGTGTCGGTTCAAGAAGCTCAATAAAATCGTTAGGTAGTTTAGCTCCAAGGTTTAAATACAACCTCTGTGTCGGTTCAAGTAATAATATAACCATGCAAAGCATCCAAGATAAGGCGTTTAAATACAACCTCTGTGTCGGTTCAAGAAATCGTGCAAAATTTTAGGAGGAGGGGGCTGTGTTTAAATACAACCTCTGTGTCGGTTCAAGATCGCTCCAAAACGTGTACATCGTTGAGAATTGAGAGTTTAAATACAACCTCTGTGTCGGTTCAAGTGTCCCAACTCCAACCGTCGCACTTGTACCAATAAGGTTTAAATACAACCTCTGTGTCGGTTCAAGATACTTACACTCTAAATATTCCATCAACAAAACTCCGGTTTAAATACAACCTCTGTGTCGGTTCAAGCCACTATTGACGGAAAAGCGCAGGGAGTATCTGTAAGTTTAAATACAACCTCTGTGTCGGTTCAAGAAAGACAGACGAAGAAAAAGTAATGTGGAGCTCCCTGGTTTAAATACAACCTCTGTGTCGGTTCAAGTGTCCCCGCGAATCTTCAAATAATTGATTTTAGAATGTTTAAATACAACCTCTGTGTCGGTTCAAGAACTATCACATAAGATACGAGGGAACTGCAAAGCCGTTTAAATACAACCTCTGTGTCGGTTCAAGATGATCGGGCGGTTTTCGTCGTAGAATTTATCGGTGGTTTAAATACAACCTCTGTGTCGGTTCAAGACAACCAGCTCAATTCAAAAAATAGGAGATATAAAGTTTAAATACAACCTCTGTGTCGGTTCAAGTTTAGCCATGAACTTTTAAAAGAGATGATTGAATAGTTTAAATACAACCTCTGTGTCGGTTCAAGCTGTGTTGTTTTCATTTCGTAATAAGCGGCATCATTGTTTAAATACAACCTCTGTGTCGGTTCAAGTCCCATTCCGCACCGTCACGAGCTATACAAATATCGTTTAAATACAACCTCTGTGTCGGTTCAAGAAAAACGGAGCTAACGGTGGTGGAGTTCTACAAACGTTTAAATACAACCTCTGTGTCGGTTCAAGTATACCGTGCGATTTTCGCCATTTTGAACTTCAAAAGTTTAAATACAACCTCTGTGTCGGTTCAAGATATACTTACCAAATCAAAGGTAGCTCTTTGTGTGGTTTAAATACAACCTCTGTGTCGGTTCAAGTTGCTACTTCAATATTAATAGCATTAGCCACGTCTGTTTAAATACAACCTCTGTGTCGGTTCAAGTTTCTTTGAGCAGTTTTCCAAAATCTGAATACTCCCGTTTAAATACAACCTCTGTGTCGGTTCAAGAGAGCGTGTTTGGTTTCAACATCGTTGGGATCACCAGTTTAAATACAACCTCTGTGTCGGTTCAAGAGCGTTGAACGATTTTGAAAACATGATTTCTCGCCGGTTTAAATACAACCTCTGTGTCGGTTCAAGTAAGCGTTGTATTATTATAAAGATACATTTTTCCACTGTTTAAATACAACCTCTGTGTCGGTTCAAGCGACATGAATGACATCTTAGGTAACCAGCAGGTCGGGTTTAAATACAACCTCTGTGTCGGTTCAAGCCATTTTCAGCTTATTTATGATGCGATGATATCGCTGTTTAAATACAACCTCTGTGTCGGTTCAAGTCTTCTGAGGTACATAACGCGGTTTTGCTTCCGTGTTTAAATACAACCTCTGTGTCGGTTCAAGGAAGGGAAAATGGCACTTCTTAAAAAAGCAATTCCCTAAAATAGCCATTTTCTACCCTTTTTTCCAATCAAATTAACAATAAATTGTCAAAGAGCTTGAAACCAAGGCAACGCCCATATTCTAGCCACTTTTGACCTAAATTATCTAAAAATGGGTTGGAAAATCAGATAAAAATACTCTCGCTCTCTTTTTTATCTGTTCCCAATGTTGTTTCAGAAAAACTACCCGAATTTAACACCTTAACTATCGTAATAAAGTCGATCTGTTTATCAATCACTTTTTTGAGTTCATTGGTCAGTTTGATTTGATTGGCGGGGGTAATGTTCCCTCTGAAAATGGATTTTTGATGGTGTTTGAGATATTTTTTGCATATTTTAAAAACTTTGGCGACACGATATTTCCCCACTTCGCTAAACTCATCGGCAATGTCATAAAATAAAAAAAGGTAGTTGTAATTTATCGTCTCTTTCTTCACATTTTATCCTTGAGCAGGAACGGTGTAAATGCTCTACCCTCCATAATAAATTTGATAAGTTTGTATCCGTCGAATTTGAGACACTGTTTGTAGGAAATGTTTCGTTTCAGTTTTGGGTGCATAAAGGTCTCATTGATCCGCTCTTCAAAAGCATTGATAAAAATCTTCTTCCCCTCTTCGTTGAGAAGCGCGTAATTGAGTGATTTGTCGAAATGCTTCGCGACTTGGAGCTGTTTACGACCTACCAAATCAAAAATCGTTCGAAAAACAATGATCGGTTTAAACGCTTCACTCAAATCCAAGCTCAAACTAAATCGCCCCTCTCGTGGAGAATGCAAAAAACTGATCGACTGATTGAGATGGGTATGATAAATTGCTGAAATAGTTTTGGTATAAAGAAGTGTATTTCCGAAACTCACCAACGCATTAATGGGGTTATCAGGGGGGCGTTTTACGCGCTTATTCATTACAAAATCTTCGGGTAAAAAGTGCTGAAAACTATCGTAAAACCGATTCCAAATTTGCCCTTCGATAAATAAAATCTGCTCAATACGCAACTCTTTTGATAAAAACAGCGGCATTTCATTTTTGAGCCAATCGAGATAGGGCTTGAGCTCTTTTTTGTCATGTCGATAATAATGATAGAGTATTTCATAGATATTAGCACCAATAGCAGCGACGATACTTTTGGCAATAATAAGACGATTTTCAACATAACAAATGGATTGCTTCACGGTCAAGTTACCACTAACTAACGACTCTTTGGGGTAAAAACTGCCACTGTAATTGCCATAATAGTTAAAAATATGCATCGTAATCCCCGCACGGGCGATGAAGTCCAAAAACTTAGTATTAAAACTCACTTCATTGAGACAATACAGTTCCCTTGTCTCCTCTATGGGGAGATAAAAATTTCCTTTTTCGTTGCTAAAAGCGATGGAATTATCTTTGCGCTTTAGCTCGCCCATTGAAAAAATATAGCGGGTGTGATTTTTTGCCATTTTTGCCTCCATCGGTGCATACGCACATGATTACAGTTCCAAATCTAAAAAAGATAAGCAGTTATCTTTTTTTACGATTCTCACCTTTTAGATAAAACAATACTCATAATACGCACATTTTTTACACTTATTTTCCAACTTCGGCGGTGGTGGCATCGGAAGAAGAATCAATGTTTCGATAGCGTCTAACACACTCAAAAGTTCCGCTTCATTCTCCTGTGTTAATTCCAAAATTTCCGATTTTGTAGCGTGATTTTTTTCAAAATACTCAATCTTCCCTTTGCGCTCAATCCCTTTTTGTTTGAGCTTATAGAGATACAGCAACACTTGCCACTTCACCGCCACAGGATCAGAATCCGATTTTTTCATCTCTACCAAATACTCACGGGTAAGCTTATCGATTTTCACATTGTCGATTTGAATCTCCACTTTTTTGCTTTTTTCTTCGCTAATTTCATGGAGGACTTTTCCGATACGGACATCTTCGGAGTTATCTTCCATATTTAGACGATTAGCGTGCATCCAACATTGGGTTTGACAATGAAAATAGTAGTTAATGAGGGTTCCAGTTAAGCCAAAGAGAGTCATTTTAAGTATTTCATTTATACACATCTCCTCTATTATCTCCATCTATGGCGATAATAATCAATACCTCATCATAAATTTCATAGATAATACGATAATCCCAAACTCGAAGTCGATACCTATTGGTAAAGCCCTTAAGTTTTTTAATATCTAAACTGTTCGAATCATAAGGGTCATTTTTAAGAAGTTCAAATTTACTTTTGATAACTGCTTTTTCTTTCTCATTACGTTTCGCATAGAATTTTTCAAAGGGCTTTAAGGGTTTAATCTCATAGCTCATCAAAACTCTTTAATTTGTCAAAACCAATACGTTTTGCTTCTTCAACTAATCTACTCATTTCATCTAGTTCATTTTTACTAATATAGTCAAAATGTTCTTTGGGTAAAATGGTAGGATCAATTTCATCAATCACCCTTTTTTGAACAATTTGAACATCTTTTTTGGGTAAAGATTGCAAAAAATAAATTATTTTTTCATATACTTCTTCACGAATATTAAGATTGAGTGCTATCATTTATTATCTCCTTTAATTTGTGACAGTACCTTGTCACAATTCATACCTTATAGATTAGTGTAACTATTATAACGGATAAATATTCATAAAAACAACTCTTCTTTTTTTGCAAGATATTTTGCTCTGTCAAATTTACCATCAAGAATAAAGTCTTCATGGTTTTGAATAAAATAGTATCCGCCAATCTCTTCTCCAATATAAGGTCTTTGCTTTTCGTTAAACTTTAAAATGTTAAAAGTAAAAAATTGTATTAACGCGTTAATTTTGGAAGCTTCAATCTGTTTTTTGGCATAGCCATCAATCGTATTAAGATCTTGAAATGCTTCCCACACTTTTTGACCATCTAAAAAGCCATCACTCAAATATTTCTCTTCCAATTTGGCTTTATCAAACTCCTTAACACCTTTATACTGGGAAATATCGATTTGAAACGGAAAATAAAGGGTAAAATTTTGGGAGTTGATAAGCGTCATTGTCTTGGAGATTTCTTTATAGTTGAGCTTTTTAAGCAACTCTGCAAAGTTATCATAGTTTGTTAGCAGTCCGTTGTTGTAACGAAAACCTTTGGTCTGTATTTTTTCTAAAACCTCTTTGTAATATTCGCCGAACTCTTTATTTTTCAAAATTTCTCGATATTTTTCTTCTTTCAAATCAAACCCCAAGCGATTGTCGTCACGGTATATTTTTTCCACATCATCCATATCAAAAAAATAAACTTTTGAGCCTTGTTTTTTGCAACTTCGATTGATCCGTCCCATGAACTGTTCTTCGCTGTCAAGAGTCGAAATATCTTTAAAGCCCAAATCCATATCAATATCTACCCCAGCTTCAATCACCTGCGTAGCGACAATAATAATAGAGGTATCCTCTTTGCTTTTATTGATGACAAATTGGCGGTACGCTTTGTTATCATCTCCACTTAGTTCATATACATTGTCAAACTGTTCTTTGATGAGGGTATAAAACTCTCTTGCACTTTGTTTTTTAATAAATTCAAATAGTATTTTTTTGTCTTTTGGCTGACTTCCTAAAAGTTCAAAAAGTCTTTCATGGGTCATTTTTTCATCTGTTTTCTTTTCAGGAAGTAAAGAAAAATTAACTTCGACCCTATCTTTAAAAAGTATATCTTCAAAAAAATCTTTTCTTCTCTCTGGACGTATCAAATCTACAAAATTACTTTTATTTTCCAAGAAAAAATCGAGTTTAGGCAAAGTTGCCGACATTATGATAATTTTGATGTTTAATGCTTGGGCATATTTATCAAAAAACTCTACCATATACCACCAAAGGTGGTTATTGTAACTTTGTATCTCATCAAGTATGATTACGCTATTGGCGAGTTGCCATAGTGGGAAATTATCCTCTTTCGACGTTCCGAAGAGGATATTAAACAAGCTCACATGGGTGGTGATAATAGCTGGAGAGTGGAAAAATAGTCGATTGATATACGACTTTGTATATTCGCTCTCTTTATCTTCTTGGCTTTTTTCATCTATGTTGATGGGTGTGATTGAATTGATGATTTCGATTTTAAGCGTATCACCGAATATCTCATCAAAAACATTTTTGGTTTGCTCCACCAAGGTATTAAAAGGGAAGATATAAAAAAGTTTATTGAGCTTCGGCTTTTCACTTAAAAGCTGCAATGCAAGGTTAATAGAGGTAATCGTTTTACCGCTTCCTGTTGGGGCTTCGAGATAAAAGATGTTTTTATCGAGATTTTGGAGCAGGTTTATTTCTGCTTCTTCAAACATTTCATTTCGTAGTTTGTTGATGCCTGTAGGATTTTGAAACGTTGCGATATGTGAGTTGAATTTTTCTCTTAATCTCTTTTTATCATCATTTGAAAATAAGCCAAAATCATCTGTTGGGAATTTCGCCATATATTCTGTCGTGGCATAGTAATCACTGGAAACGAGAAGTGAAAAAAGGAGTTTATTGAGGATGTAGAATTCAAAATTTGGAATGTTTAGCTTGTCAAGGTGCGTCATATAACTTTTTGGATTTGTTTCATCTTTTCGATACTCTTCGAAAATCCCTAAAGCTCCATGGTGTTTGGCTTGATGATATGAAAAGCTATACAAAATAAATTTTAATTTTTCCCTCGTTACTCTATCGGTAAATTGGCTGATTTTCGACAAATAGTACGCTATAAATTTTTCAGACGATAAAAGCGAATGGTCACTGCTGTGTGTTTCATTTTTGTATTTCTCAAACAGCGGATTAGCCATTTTTTTGGCTTGAAAGTAAGGATTTGTTTTTCCTAAATCATGAAGATACACGCTGCCCTCAAACAGCTCTTTGATAAATAGAAAATGTTCACTATCAAGCTTTTTTATTAATTCATCAATCATCTGTTCTAAGTTTTTTGAAGCAACAATTCTTTGATAGTAAGCGAATGTCAAATCCGAATGTGCAATAAGAGTCTCACTAGCGGAATGAACAGAGGTATGTGCCAAAAACGACTCATCCACTCCAAAATCAGATAAAAACATAATTTTTTTTACCATAGCCAAAGCTATTCTCAGGCAAATTTTCTATCTCATAATTTGTAAAAAGAAGAGTTTCATATTCATAAAAATGGTACTGTTTTTGAAGACTTATAGGCGATACTTCTTGAAACAGATACGGAGTTTCTCCCTCTTTTTGCCAACCGTCTAACTTTTCTACATTTTTGATAAAAAGGGAATCAACATACTTATGTGATGGTTTTTCAAGTTCAATCGGCTGAACATCTTTGATGGTTGCCGGATGATCGTTCTTCCCAAGATAAGGAATAAAAACCGATTTACCGCCCAAAAGATACTCTTGTAATTTTTTATACTCATCGCTGTCATCTTCAAGTATCATAATCTGCCATGACGGATTTTCAAGCCACTGTTCACGGACGATTAAGTTTCCCCCCATTTCTTGCGAAGCATAACCAACGCTATTGTTAAATACTTGAATTCTTTTGCTAAAGTATCCGTTTGGTGCAAGGGGTGTGATGGAAACTTTCAAATGTTGCAATTTTTCATAAAATTCAGGATAGCCATGATTGTAATCAAGCTGATTTTCTTTTTTACCCCTGTTCTCATTGTGCAGTTGAATATGACCGCCCAGTCCGATAATTGCTCCAAAAAGCCCAAGTAGTGCAGGTTTGTGAATATTGTTGTAGGTAAAATAGGCGTGAGCATTGACATCCGGCTTTCTAAAACAAGCCGTTTTGCCACTAAGCCCAAAGCTTATTGCTCTCATGCCATATCTTCTTTGGTAAAGATATTTTTGCATTGGTAGCTTGTTTTGATAGAGAGTTTGTAGGGATTGTAATACACCTCCACGGTTGCTTTATCCCCCACAAGCTGCTCAACTTCGCTCAAATCTATTTCCCGTTTTTGACTATCAAATCGGACATAATCACTTAAATCAGGCAAATAGCATTCGTCATCACTGCACTCAACAAACAAAGCAAACTCATTTTCACACCCAAACTTGCTGTTGGTACTGTACGATGTTGCACTCACCAAGGCTACTTTTTTGAACTCTTGGTAGTCAGCTTCCGTATAGCCTTGAAAATTAGTGCCTAAAAGTGTTTTGTACTCATTGTAATTGGCAGGATTAATACTAAACCCGTAAAAATAATGAGCTTCATCCACGGTGATTTTTGTCCCGAGGGTTGATTGTTGGCTATCGGCTTTATTGGAGTTTTGGAAGGGGGATAAAATATCTTGTACTTCAATATTGGTATCGTCAAATTTATTAAACCCTTGCCCAAACTGCACCGCACCCGTAATAGAGATGTTTTGTCCCTCAACAGCAAAAGTTGCCCCAAAGTTTTTGACATCTATCGCATTAAAAAGATTGTTCATTACCTCTTTTGTTTCTGTTTTTTTGTCAATAGCCCCAAAAAGAGAGGTGTATCGCTCCCCTAATTGATTAGGAACAATTGAACCTTTCTCCTCTTTCCAACTTTTGATAAATAGTACCTTTTTACCCTCATTCTCCCACATTTTTTTCATTGGGTATTTGAGAGCTTTATCACTACCGAAAATATCACCATTGCTTGTGCTTTTGGGTCTTCCTGTAAAATCCGCATTCCAATTTGCCATTTTTGCCTTAATCCCGATTACGCCATAAACTCTGTTCATTTTAATTCTCCTCTTTTTTCATATAAAAAATATTTTGGGACAATACGCCAACCAAGAAACTGTCACGATATTCAGACAGTCCATCTTTGTTTTCATACGCCATAAGGACACTCAAGGCATTATTAAACTTTGTATAATTTATACTGATTTTATGTTTATATTTAAAATAGGTAAACTCAATTTCCTTTTTAAGTTTTTGAGCATTATTAGCTCTTAAAAACGGTTCCATCAAATCGGCATTTTTTTCATGAGCTTCGCTTTGACTGAGCAAATATTTTGCCACCTGACCACAGAGATAAAAAAACTCTTCACTGTTCAAACCGTCATAATTTGAGGTTTCAAGTTTTTCTATCATCTTTTTTTGCATTGCTTGTATATCCATAACCGCTTCTCCCTTGTAATGTAATAACGAAAATTTGAGATTTAAAGCCTCTGGTGCTTTTAATGTCCGACCTTGTCTAATATGCTCAATGACAAAATCACTACCGTACTTTTGGATGACTTGGTAAAACTCCTTTTCACAGTACTTTTTGAAATAATTTATCATGGCAACTTTTGTCTCCAAAATAAGTGTTTGAAGATTTTTTGATACATACTGAGAAACTTTGAGATCATCATTGAAGTAATTATGCTTCAATTGTTTGCTATAAAAAATTTCATCCATCACCGTTTCAAGCTGATAAAGCTCTTGTATCTCAAAATCTTCTTTGTCTTGTATCTGAAGATAGTTTTTAATCTCAATAGGCTTGTCAAATTTCTCTATTTTGACGGGTAGATAGTCAAAGTCGTTGATAAGATCTTTTTCTTTGAAGTCACGATTGATAAAAAACTGTTCCCCAATAGGATACTTATTTTTTGGGTCTTGAAATTTGAGCCAATCAAAAAACTTTTTTACCAAGATAGCATCGTTATTCCAAATCATAAACGGTGCATTTGTTTTTCTGGTTTTTTGTTCCAAATAGGGCTTTTTACTGTTAAGCCCCATATTTGAATCCGATAATCCATAGATAGCACTTTCTATCTTTTGGCTGTAGCCAATATCATTAAAAATTTTAATGGCATAATAAACGGCACTTTCTTCTTTGTATTTTTCTATTGCACTTTCAAAAAAGACTTTTATATAATTGCTTACCCCTTTTTCAACTGCCATTTTGCTAATTGATTGAATATTATTTTCAATAAAACGATATTTTCTAACCACGTCTTTTTTTCGGCTACATTGATTGAGATAACTGTGATAGGTTTTTAAAATCTCTTTTTCTTCTTTTTTAGTAAACTTTTTGTAGTTCAATAGTGATAAATACTGTCCTCTAATTGAGTGTTTATCTAGCTTTTTATCTCCATTTTCATTGAAACTTTCAACCTTTACGAAAAATGAGAGATAGTTTACATTATGAATTTTTTTGTCATAAAACGATTTATTAGAGTTTAAATAGCCACTGTAATAATCTCTCTCTTTAAACCACTCATACGCATCTTTTTTGATATTTCCATCTAAATCTTTAAAATAATTTTCTTTGATTTCTTGCTTTTTATCATTGGAAAAAATAAAATATTCTACGTTATTGTCGTCATCAACTTTCACATAAAGCCCATCTTTGAGCTGATAATTATCAAGAATTAACTTATCGCCTTTCTCCTCATACGCTTTACTAAAAACGTCTAACAGATCATAAATCATCTCATCCCCTTGGCAAGCATAAACCCACCCCCATAACTACCCTTCTCCCCCAACCCGCACGCCAATGCCACAAACGCCAGTTTCTGCGACAATTCATCTTCATTGGGCACTATCTTAAATTTATTGCCGAAAAAACGGATTACTTTACCCTCTTTGTGAATCTTGATATTTTGGGGGACACGATTTTTGATTTCGAGGAGCTGGATAAAGTTTTGCGGTGCGCTTAGTTCCTCACCGTAGAAGCTTTGGTATTTTTTCTCAAGGTTGTCGTGAAGCTGTTTTTGGAGTTTGAGAATGTCGCCGTCGCTTTGTATCGTCCAATATTGATTTTTCTCTACGGTGACGATGACAGGGGTTGCGCTGTAGAGTTCACTGATAAAAAATTGGTGTACCGTTTTTTTCGCCGTTTCAACGATCAGAAAATCAGGATTATCCATGTTGTGTTTAAGGGCATACCCCAACGTATCGAGAAAGGTTTCATCCAAAGAGCGGAGGGTAAAGGTGTAAATTTTCCCTTGATGATACATTTTATCTTTTTCAAGTGGCATAAATCCACCAAAAACAAAATGTTTATACCCTTTACTCTCGTGAACCTCTTGGAGATCACCTCGCATCATACTAAAGCTGATATGTTTCGAAATTGCCTCGAAACTTCGCTCAAACTCGATAGAATTTTTCAAATATGCCGTGCATTTCAGTTCAAAATATTGCATTTATAGTATTCCTCTCTTTGATCCGAGGAGCTTACCATAAATAGAGGCGAAAATAAATTAATTTTGTTATATCGCAAAATAGCTATTCAAAAAAGTAGCTTTAAACCCAGATAGGATAGAATTTAAAAATGATACCAAAAATAATTTATTTAATTCTCCTCATTGCTTTTACAGGGTGTATGAATGAGCGGGGGATTAGTCTGCGCTATTACAATGATTGCGAAGAGTATTATGATTTGCAAGGGTATTATCACAAAGTATGTGATAAAAACGTTGTGGACTATAAGGATTTTAAAGGGGCATTAACCCCTGCATCATCGGGTGCTAAACCTAGGGTGTGGTGAAGAGATTTATTTACACGCAATAAACGTCGCGAAATTTGCCCATTGAAAGAGTACGTCACAGCTTTCAAAACCATTCTTCTTCGTCATATCACTGTTTTCGGCAATCGTATAGGGGATGAGGACATTCTCTAATGCTTCCCGTTTTTGGACGATTTCGTATTCGCTGTACCCCTGCTCTTTTTTGTAATCGTAATAGCAATCGATGAGCTGTTTGTTAAGCTTACTGTTTTCGCTCAAAACTTTCTCACTGAAAATAAAAATTCCCCCTTCCTCTAGGGAGTCATAAATCTTCCGTATCAGTGTCTCTCGTATCATGGGGCGGATAAACTGTAACGTATAATTACAAATAATCACACGGGTTTTTCCGAAAGGGTACTCCAAAATATCCCCCTCGACCAATGCAATATTCGATCGATACGCTTCGATTTTCTTATGCGCATGCTCAATCATGGCGGGTGAGTTATCAATTCCAACCAACTCTACGGGCTGTGTTGATTTAATCCCACGCTCAATTTCAAGAAGAAGCGATGCGGTTGAACAGCCCAAATCAATCACCCGCCCCCCATCTTCAAGGGCATTAAGAGCAAAACGCTTCGTCAATTGCTGAGACTCTTTATAAAAGGGGACAGAGCGCCCCAGCATATCATCAAAGACGGCAGCCACATCGGCATCAAATTCAAACTGTTTAGAAATAGGTTTTGTAAAAAGGGTATCGGTTTTCATAACGAAATTGTAGCGTAAAGAGAGCTTTTTGAGGGAGGGGTCGCGACGAAACAACACTTTTGCTCCCCCCTCAATACGAAGAGTAAAGCAAAAAGTAGTCCAAAATTTAAACTTTTTGATTTTTTCCAAAAAATTTAAGTTCATTTTCCCCTAAAATACGGATTAAATTCGTCGCACCATGAATTCCGACAGGATCACCTGCTGTAAAAATATAGGTATGACTTTTATCGATAATAGCATTTGTTAAACCTTGTTCAATAATCTCTTCGAGTGCTTCATCAACGTTTCTCGTTGTCGTTAGAAAAGTAGGAGCCACCCCCCATACTAGCGTTAAAGTTCGCGCAATGCGTTCATTATGAGTAGCAGCATAGATAGTCATTTCAGGGCGATAGCGAGAGAGTTTTTTCACCGATTGCCCTGAGGTAGTCATAGCAATAATAGCTTGAACATGAAGTGCGTCCCCCAGCCGTACTGCTGACTCATTCACAATGTCCATTTTGTCATAGTGTTTAAATTCTGAGAATTTATCAAACGGATAGATCTTTTCAATCGACTGAATCGTTTTTACCATTGTCTCCACAACCAACACAGGGTTATGTCCCACAGCTGACTCCTCGGAAAGCATAACGGCATCGGTACCGTCTAATACGGCGTTTGCCACATCACTGATCTCAGCGCGTGTCGCCGTCTCATTTTCGGTCATAGAAAGGAGCATTTGGGTGGCAGTAATAACGGGCTTTGAGACTTCATTCGCTTTACGTATCAACATTTTTTGAATCATTGGTACTTCATGGAAGGGAACTTCGATACCTAAATCCCCACGTGCTACCATTATCCCATCGCAGTGTGCCAATATAGCGTCAATATCTTCAACAGCATCAAACTTTTCGATCTTGGCAATCAACTCCACACGCCCACCATGAGCAATGATAATCTCACGCGCTTGGATCATATCCGCAGCACTTTGGACGAAAGAGATCGCCATAAAATCGACCGCATTGGCAACACCCCACTCCATATCTTTTTTGTCTTTTGGAGTCAAAACTTCAATACCAAGAGGAGTATTGGGGAAATTAACCCCTTGTTTTGAACTTAAATTTCCATTATTTTCAATAATCGCTTGCAGATATTTCGCTTCACACTCCACAATTCTTGCCCGAATAGCCCCATCATGAAGAGTAATCGTATCCCCTATGCTCAGTTTTTCTAAAATTTCACTTCGGTTAAGAGAAGTCGCATAATGGTGTGTATCTATTTGCGCACCTTCTATCTCTTCTTTGTAAAAATCAATACGATCCCCTATCTGAAGAGCAAACTCCTCTTTTAACATTCCTATTCGTATCTTAGGTCCACTAATATCTTGTAAAATCCCCACAATTTGACCTGTCACCTCCATTGCCCTACGGATATTATTGAGAACACCCAGATGATAATCGTGTGTACCGTGTGAAAAGTTTAGACGAAAAACGTTAACACCTGCACGGATCATTGCACTAAGGATCTCTACACTTTCTGATGATGGACCTACCGTTGCCAATATTTTTGTTCGCTTTATCATATTTTTATCCCCCCTTTAACTCTGTAACTTTTTCACGATGGTAGCATATTTTTATTTCTAGCGAATCAATCTCAGCGAATTTAGAGGTGCTATAGTATAGAATGAGCGATATATTCATTTGAAAAACGGTGTGAGAATTATGCAGACAAAACCCATTGAAGCCGACATCGTATTGGTTGATATTATTGATTTTTCACGTCTTAGTATGCCTCAACAACTCGAACTAATCAGCTATCTTTCTCAGAGCTACAAAAAGATGATCCATAAGATGCTCAAAAACTCAGGGATCCCTTTAGAAAAAATGCTCCAAGGAATTATCCCTACCGGAGATGGTTTTTATTGTATTTTACACCCAAACCTAAAAGGGTTTGGATCGATTTTAGGGCTCTCTTTTATCCATTTTTCCGATTATATTGCTCGGGAATACCCCTATTTTCAAGGGATACGGGTTGCGGTGCATACGGGGATGATTTATAAATTTGAGGATATTTTAGGGCATGACAATTTTGTAGGAGATGGACTCAACGAGTGTGCCCGCTATGCTGAAATCAAAAATCTTGTGGTCAGCACAGTTTTTGTCTCTGATACTGCCTTCACATCCTTGCAAGACTTTTTAAAAAATCATCCCGATTTTGCTCAACTGTTACAAGAACGTGAATTCAAATACAGTTCACGCCATACGTTTGCCGATAAACATAATATAGAACACCACGGATACCTTATCTGGATGCGTCAAGGGGGGATTATCCCTCCCCCAAAAGCAGAGTGGTTACTTGAATCCAAAAGGAGAAATTATGCGTTTTAGTATTGAGGATTACGCAAAAACGTTTAAAATGTCCAAAGAGATGATCCATAATAAAATTCGGACTAAAAAACTTAATTATAGTATTGAAGGGGGGATTCCCTATATTATTGTCCCCAGTGGCTCGATGGATGAAAATTCAAAACCCGCCCATTTGGAAAAAAATAGTTCCGCCACAACACCCTCTCCTTCCCCCATAAAAACAAATATAGGAATGGTGATTTCGCTCTATCAAAAAGAGAACCACCATCTCAAACTCAAGATAAAAGAGCTCGAAGCGAAAATTGATTCTCTAATTCACGATAAAGAGCAAATGCTTATCGCGGATTGCAACCGTATCGAAGAAATTTACACGGCTAAAGATGAGCAACTCAAAAGCATTTTAGAAGTTTTAAGCACCAAACTCATGCTCTCACACAACAACACGGTACACGATGTAGTTGCGACAGCGCCTCAAAATCTAACTCCTCTTGCCTCCAGTGGTATTATTGAGCTTAAACGTTACCTTAAATTTATCGGAATAGGGAGCGAAGGTCGTAGAATCATCCGAAATCGCTTTTCGCAAGGGTATGGTAGCGATATTCGTATCATCCAAAAAGAGGGAGAGTTCTATGTTGATCTCTCTAAATACGACTATACCGACCTTTTATAGGGGATAAAAAAGGGAGAAAGGGGGTTTATCAACCAATAATCCCCTAAAAATAGGCAAAACAAGAAAAAATTAAGCTAAGAGATATTAAAGTATTGGCGAGTTTAACAGATCTTTACCCAAGGGGCATATATGAACAAAGCACAATTCGTTGAATTGGTACAAAAAAGTGGTAGTTACAAAACTAAAATAGAGGCTGAAACAGCGATTAAGGCGTTTACAGAAGCAGTTACAGCAGCTCTTGTTGCTCGTAAAGAGGTTTCATTAGTAGGTTTTGGTAATTTTGCTGCAGCATTGCAAAAAGGTAAAAGCGGTACTGTACCTGGTACCAATAAAACTTATACTACAGAAGACAAAATGGTTCCAAAATTCAAACCAGGCAAAGGTCTTAAAGACAGCGTTGCTGGCGTAGAATAATTACACTTTTAATCTGAGGATTTTTCTCAGGTTTTTGCATACTCTTCCCTTCATTTAGCCTCTAATTAAGCTATAATTTTAAACTTAATCATTTGGCATAGAAGGGGTCGTGTGTTTTTTTCCTACCTATCGCGTCTCTCTTCATTTGAATTCCAGAAAAAAAATGAAAAATCTGAAATTATCCCCAAAAATTATCCTAAAAAATTGGAAAAAGCAGTCCTCAGTGCAAATGGTGAACTACTAAACGATTTCACCCTCTTCCATCGTGATACAGCTTTGCTTTTAGATATCCTTGTTTTTTTACCTCACTACGGACTCTATTTAGGGGAAAAGATTCTTTGGAGAGCCCAAGAACTCCAAAAAGCCCACATTGAACGTTCAAGCAGATGCAACAAAAAAGCCTCTACAACGCGACTTGAATCCACAGAGAGATTGATTCAACGCAAACTTGAGGATGTTTTATCTTTTAACTTCACCCCTATTGAACGTTTCTTTTGGATGGAAAATCTTACTGAAAAGGAGTTTGATCACCTAGACACCTCCTTTCAACAACTGTTACCCAAAAATAGACTTATTTTTAAGGATGAAGATCCAAAAGCTATCCGAACTAAATTACATGCGGTCGGAACTTATCACGAGACCCCGTATTCGAAATTAAAAACGCTCGGTTCACTAAACGCACATACATTACTCTTACCGACACACTCTGAACCATTTGGTACTTTTATCTCTCCCGAGCAGGAGATCTTTTTAAATACCCCTCTTAACTCTTCAATCATTACGTTAACGGGTCAATATGGAAGTGGAAAGAGTACTGCATTGATCCGTAAAGTGATCCAGATGCTCTTAGAAGAGCCTCACCGTACCATTATGGTTATCACCCCAACGCTATTGCATTCTGAGATACTGCGTAAAGAACTCATTGCGATTATGGAATTTTCGGCCATCACCCTCAATCTCCCCTCTTTGAACTTTTCCCCCCTTACGCTTCTCACGGAACCAATCGAAATGACTCCCTTATTTCAAAACTCCTCTATTATCGTATGTGATGATGCCCACCTCTTTAAAAAGAATGTTTTGACTACACTATTCGCCCATAAAGGGGATCGAACCTTTTTGGTGAGTAGCACTGACCCGCTTGGTAAAAAAAATACCGTTACTTTACAAAATTGCTACCGTTCCCCACACAAAAAGAACATTCAATGTTCACAGAAACAGGAGACGCTAACGACCCTTCTTTCCGAATTAAAAGAGCTTCGAGAACACTCCCCTGAAAGCTCTATTCTCATCCTCTTCACCGATGCGTTTTTAATCCCTACCTACCAAGCAGCGATTAATGAGCAACTCAATTTTGAATCTCAACTCCTCAATGCCTCCTTTAGTTTGCAATACAAAAATTTTAATTCCATTACCCTCTCTACCCCACAATTTATCAATTCGCTTGAGGTTCACCACACCTATCTACTAAATCTGAATCCCGATAATCCCCTCTACTCCCTCGCGTTAAGCCGTGCGTCAGAGAGCGTTACTATAATTTCCGATGTAATTCATCCACAAATAGGGGAAAAGTAATGAAAAAAATCATTAAAACCGATGAAGAGTGGCAAAATCAACTATCGCCAGAGGCTTATAATGTAGCGCGTAAGCATGGTACAGAGAGAGCCTTTAGTGGTGAATACGCCTCTTTCAAGGGTGAGGGCATCTACACCTGTATTTGTTGTGACACACCCCTTTTTGATTCTCGCAACAAATACGACTCAGGATCAGGGTGGCCAAGCTACGATCAACCTATCACCCCTGAAGCCCTCATTGAAAATCGTGACAACAGTCATGGAATGGTTCGCGTTGAAGTACTGTGTGCTACGTGTGATGCTCACCTAGGACATGTTTTCCCTGATGGACCCAAGACAACAGGATTACGCTATTGCATCAACTCTGTCTGTCTCAATTTTAAACCACAAAAAAAGGAATCTTAATGCGACCACTTTTAGCCCTATTACTCTGCGGCAGCTTTGCTTATGCCGCTCACCCTCACGTCTCTCTTCAAACAACACAAGGGGACATGGAGCTTGAACTCTATGAAGATATTGCCCCTCTAGCCGTTGAAAACTTTACGACTCATGTCAAAAATGGGTACTACAATGGACTCACCTTTCATCGTATCATCAAAAACTTCATGGTTCAGGGGGGTGATCCAACGGGAACAGGTGCAGGAGGAGAATCGATCTGGAAGAAACCCTTTAAAGATGAATTTAAATCAGGGGTTGTTTTTAACCAAGCCGGTATTTTAGCGATGGCGAATGCAGGGCCTCGCACCAATGGAAGCCAGTTCTTTATTACAACAGCACCTACTCCATGGCTCAATGGATACCACACAATTTTCGGTAAAGTGGTCAAAGGCTCAGATACCCTGAACAAGCTTAATACGGTTCAAACGAACGGTCAACAAAATGGGGACAAGCCACTTCAAACGCAAAAAATTATTAAAGCAACACTTCTCCCGTAAGCGAAAACTACTCTTTCGGGAGTTTCGCCATTGAATCCAATATACTTTTCTGAGCTACCTTATCAAGCTTTTTGTTATTTGCAATAAACATATAAAATTCAACCCGTCTGTTTTTTGCACGATTAGCTTCGCTCGTGTTAGATGCTAATGGTTTTGCTGCACCGAAACCAGCACTTGAGAGCCGCTCGGCACTTACCCCATTGTGCATAAGTGCTCTTACCACCGTCGCTGCGCGGGCACTTGAAAGATCCAAATTATCTCTATACGCTGATCCTCTAGGGAGATCTTGATTATCCGTATAGCCACGCACCGAAATATCCACTGTAGGGGGAAGTGTTTTAATAATATCCGCTACCCGTTTTATAAAAAGATGCATCTCTTCATCATCAATCGTAGCATTCGAACCACGAAAAGGGATCGTAGCAGGAAGCTTAAAGAGTGCACCATCCATGCTCTCATCAAGAGCCCCCTCTCCCACCGAGATGTTTTGCATCTCCTCATCTTCCGTACTACTGCTGGATTCAATCTGAGCCGTAGATGTTGGAGCAGATTCTAATGTAGCACCACCTGTACTAGTCGGCGCTTTTCCGCTACTCTTCTTGGCTTCATCATCTGTAGATTCAGGGTTCATAGGGGCAACAGGGCTGATCTCTTCTGGCGCAGGTGCATAATCATAAATTTTTACAAATTCCTCTTTTAGTGCTGCCACTTTCTCGTTATTGACCGATGCGATAGCATACAAAGCAATAAAAAGTGCCAAGAGAAGACTAAAGAAGTCCGCTGTAGGAACTGCCCATTTTTCACCTGCCGCACACTCCTCGCACTTTTTACATTTTTTCTTTCTCGCCATCTAATCGCCCACTTACGTAAATTGGCTGTGTTTTTCTTCAGCAGGGGAGAGGAAATTAAGCAGTTTTGCCTCAAGGGTACGTGGGTTATCTCCATGAACAATCCCTATAATCCCCTCCAGCATCACCTTTTGCTCTTTAACAATATGATGTGCCTTGGCTTTCATTTTAGCCCCCATAGGTCCGATCAAAACGTACGCACTGAAAATTCCTGTAACGGTTGCCGTAAACGCCCCTGCAATCCCTTCCGCCATTTCAACAGGGCTGTCCAATTTTTGTAGTGCCAAAATAAGTCCCAAAACCGCCCCAACAAGTCCCAAAACGGGAGAAGTTTCCCCTGCTAAAATCCAGTAGTGGGCGCATCCGTGCCAATAATGTTCTGTCTCTTCGATCACCGCTTCAAGCGTTTCCGCGATCGTATCAATCTCATTCCCATCCACTGCCATACTCAACCCTTGTCTCAAAAAGGCATTATCAATTTCAGCAACTTTTTTCTCTAAGGAAAGTAACCCGTCACGCCGTGCCATCAAAGCTAAATCAACAATCTCTTTGATCCGCTCTTCCAAATTGACGGGTGATTTTTTGAAATTCATCCCAACGTTTTTCAATGCCCCTTTAACATGCTCGGCATCGGTACTTACCATAGAGGCTAAAAGTGTCGTTGGCATAATAATAATAAGTGAGGTAACGTGGACAATGTGAATAGGGTTTCCCCCCTCCATCAAATCCCCAATGGAAATAGTGGTTATCGCCCCCAATATCCCTAAAATCGTTGTTAAATCCACATAAAATCCTTACTTATTTATAATATTTAGGTTATTGATTAGAAATTGATTGTATCTTCTTTTCGCTGAAAAGAGTTGCCTTTTCACCTGTAGGGTAAAAAAAGTTATACAAAATCTTGATTAAAATCATCAAAAAAATACCGCTCCCCATACTTGCCACAATGAAAGAATAGTACTCGTCATGACTAATTGCTGCCGCTTCGTATCCCAATGTCGCGATTGCTACCGTAAACGTCAAGGGCATTGAATCACTTAGTGAAAAAAGGATAGTATTTTTCCATCCTAAATAACCACTGTATGCCACAAAAGAACTAATAAGGCGAATACCAATAATAGCACTGGCAATAAAGAAGGCTGCCATCAAGATTTTAGTTTCGGTAAATGCTTCCAATGCTAAAGTAGAACCAACATGGATAAAAAAGATAGGGACTAAAAATCCAAATCCAAAGGAAGAGAGTTTTTCAGGAAGTTCCGTTTTGTGTTTAAAATAGGTTGCAATAAAGACCCCTGCCAAAAATGCCCCTAAAACCACATCTATTTTAAGATAAAGCATTACGGCAATCATCAAAAACATTAACGCCATCGAGAAACGAACATCTTGATCTTTGCCGTCTTCATGGGGCATAATCAAGGTTTTCAACCCAGGATACCACCAAAAAAGGATCCGAATTCCCTTAAAAAAGAGGATGAATCCAATCATAAAAGCAAATAATCCCCCCAAGGTAAAGACAAATTCACGGTTATAACCATATTCCAACCCGCCACTAAGGATAGTCAGTGCCATAATACTCGTTAATTCACCAATAATCCCAATGTTCAAAGCCAAAGCAAGCCATGGCTGATTTTTACCATACTCTTTGACCAATGCCATTAACATTCCCAACGAAAAGATGGGGAAAGTAACCAAATAAACGGCACTTAAATCAAAATACAAAAAGAGAGTTAAGGCTCCACCGTACAACATGACGAAATAAATAATCGTACGACGCAATAGGGAAGATTTTGCAAATCCAAACTCTTTGAGATTGACCTCCATCCCTGCCAAAAACATCAAGTAAAGAAATCCCACTTTAGCAATAATCTTAAAGAGCTCCGTCTCAACCAAAAAACCAAAATAAGCAGCCAGACTTCCCAATAATATTTCAACAACCACCACGGGAAGTCTACTCACCCGCGATAAAAATGGGGAAAACATGACTAATAACGATAACGTAATAATGACAATCACTGTACTGCTCATACTAACCTTTCAACGCTTTCCACAATGCGATAGCCTGCACATGTTCTTTGACATCATGTACCCGAACGATACGGGCACCTTCTTCGATTGCTTTGAGATGAATCGCTAGCGTCCCCCCCAAGCGATCTTCACTCCGTGAGGGTGATACGGCATCGATCATTGATTTACGACTTGCACCCACCAACAAAGGCTTGCCAAATGCTAAAAAGTGTTTTTGATGGGTTATAAGGGCTAAATTATCTTCCAAACGCTTTCCAAAACCGATACCGCAATCCAAAATCACATTCGCAATACCGAATTTCTCCGCTTTTTCCAAACGTTCTTTAAAAAAGAGTTCCACTTCCTGAAGTACTGAAGAATAAGAGGGGTTAAACTGCATTGTCTCAGGGCTTCCTTGCGCGTGCATAATGACCGCCGTTGCGTTATACTCCCCACATAACCGTGCTACCTCATCATTCGCCAGCCCTGTTATGTCATTGATGATATGAAAACCTCTCTCCAACGCATACGCCACTACGCTAGGGGCATAACTGTCCAAGCTTAAGCGCACTTTTTCATAAATTTTTTCACGGTACAGCGTATCAATAATAGGGCGAACACGGTTCAACTCTTCTGTCTCACTCACACCAAGACTCCCCGGACGGCTTGAGACGCCCCCTATATCAATAATATCCACCCCCTCTTCGATCATCTCACTGATTTTTAGTATCGCTTCGTTCTCTTGAAAACGGCTATGGACGTAAAAGCTATCCTCATTGGCGTTGATAATCCCCATCACCTCGATTTTTTGAGGCAAATTAACCGCGCAAAAACGTTCCAGTTCAAAGGAGAGTTGTTTCAGTCCAAATGGTTGCGCTTTCTCTTTTTGAACCAACTCACGCAGTTGTCGTTCATTTACAATTAAAAGGGCGTTAACTCGCGGTTCAGAGGCAATCACCGTCCCCTTGGGTACCGCTAAATCAGCACCGATACTGAGGGCATCTTGTTTAAGGATATTGGCGGCACCAACGTGTAAATCTTGGATACGGATCAGATGGAGCTTCCCTTTCGCCTCCAAAATAGAAAGACCCCCTCCATCAACCCCCAACTCTTTCAGGAAATTTCTGAGAGCTATCGTCGAGGAGAGATGTTCAACGACCACGATTAACCTCTTTTAGAAAATTCATCAATACCATAACAAGAACACTTTGCATTCGGGTGTTAAGTTCAATGAGGCGAAATGCTTTCTCAAACCCCTCTAACTGTGGTGCTGTCAAAGGCAACTTTTCAACACAGCTCGCGTGGTACATCAGTGCCTCAATAAGCTCTTTCGCTTCATGCTTTTTGAGACGGTCATGCTCTTTAACGAATGAAAAGAGCTCATTGAGTTCCAAAGAGGCAAGACGAATACTCAAAGATAGTCGCTCTTTATGAGCACGCTCCACACTCAAACTTAAACGGGATCGAACCGTTGGCAAAAAAGTACTTTTAGTGGGAGCCATCAAGACAAAGACAATATTTCGGGGAGGCTCTTCGAGAATTTTAAGGAGAGCATTTTGGGCAGGGATCGTAAAACTTTTTGCCCCTAGGATTAACGTTTTTGTTGCCTCTTCGCTTTTGTACGCTTCGGCAATAACCTCTTTGGCATCCTCGATTTTAAAATCATCGCAGACGAAACGGACACTGCGTAAAGGCAATAGCTCGTGTGCAATTTCTAACGATCTCTCTTCAAAATGCTCCGTAATGAGTATTCCCCCTCGCTCACGCGTGAACATCAATCTCCCCGAACAAGACGGAAGCTAAAGTACGATCAAACAAACGATAGAGTTGCAATAATTTAATATCAATATGCGATTCGTAGGAGCGTAGCGAGAGGGCATTGGGATAATTTTCATCCATCATCCACATTAATGCATTGTTACTTCGCTTCACAAAATCAGCACGTCGTTCATCTCCCCCCTTGCCGATATACCAAAAGAAGTATTCCCCTTTAAAAGAGAGTTCCAGCATATCACTGAGCATATCCATCGCATCGGTATCCATCGACTGATTAAGATTAGAGTACAACGAAGTTAACTTCACAATGGGGATCATAGGACGCTCTTTTGTCCGTTTATTAATCGCGTCAATGATGTAATGAGAAAACCATTGTCGCTCTTGATCGGTCACTAAGACTATCGTATGTCCTTGCATAATTTGATCCATGGCATTGATAATCTGCGGTATCCACTCGTATCGTTGCTCTTCAAACCAACTCATGGAAGTACCCTCAGCGCGAATGGCGTCTAGCGTCCATTGATCGAATTTTCGCACCTATTTATCCAATTCGTAAGCACTATGAAGCGATCGTACGGCAAGCTCCGCATATTTTTCATCAATCACCATCGAGACTTTAATTTCTGATGTTGAGATCATCATAATATTGATATTTTCGCGTGCCATCGTTTGAAACGCTTTGGCGGCAACACCCGTATGCGATTTCATCCCGACACCGACGATAGAGACTTTACAAATATTCTCATCGTAACTCGCTTCACTGATTTCACCCTCAGTCACAAACTGTTCAACGATAGTTTGCGCATCAATAAGTTCTGTTTTTGGTACGGTAAAATCAAGATTCGTTTTTCCATCATGCCCCAATGTTTGAATAATCATATCAATATTAACACTGTTGTCCGCCAAACGGGTGAAAAGATCCGACGCAATTCCCGGACGATCAATCACACCACTAAGGGATACTCGTGCTTGGTTTTTATCGAGGGCGATGCCGCTCACAAGTGGTTGTTCCATAATATTCTCTTCCTTTGTAATAAGTGTCCCCTCCGCGTCACTGAAGCTAGAGCGGGTAACGAGGTTAACATTGAGTTTTTTTGCCAATTCGACAGAACGATTTTGGAGGACTTTTGCCCCCAATGAAGCCAGTTCCAACATTTCGTCATAACTGATTTTATCCATCTTACGCGCTTTTGGCTCGATACGGGGATCGGTCGTATAGATACCATCAACATCGGTATAAATTTCGCATAGATCCGCTTCGAGTGCACCTGCAAGGGCAACAGCAGAGAGATCCGATCCCCCACGACCAAGAGTCGTTACCTGACCCTCTTCACTAACCCCCTGAAATCCTGCAACCACCACCACTTTTCCCTTGGCAAGTTCCGCTCTCATAACACTCGGGTCAATACTCTCAATTCGTGCTTTCGTATGAACGCTGTCCGTCACGATGCCCGCACGACGACCGCTCATCGAAATCGACGGATGCCCCATCGCATTAAGGGCAATCGAAAGCAACGCTGCCGTAACCCGCTCACCCGAACTTAAAAGCATATCCAACTCACTACGCTCAGGAGTGGTCGTATAATGTTCTGCATACGCAATCAATTTATTCGTTTCACCACTCATTGCCGAAACAACGACGACGATTTGATGCCCCTCTTTAAGTGTTTTGGAGACACGGTTGGCAACATTTTGGATACGATCCAAATCCCCCACACTTGTCCCTCCGAACTTTTGTACAATTACCATTACAAATATCCTTCCGCTTTAAAATATGCAATTACCTGTTCATAAATCGGTTTTTTAAAATGAGCAATCTGACCCAACAATTCATCTATCCCGACAAAACGGTATTGTTTAAATTCAGGATGTTTCGTATCCAAATTAATTACAGCCCCTTTTTTGAGCCGAACGAGATAATAACGCTGTTTTTGCCCCGCAAACGGTGTCATTCGTGCCGCAACGTGAGAGGGAAAATCATAGGCGATCCAATCGGGATACTCCGCAATGATTTCGATTTTTTTTGTCCCTATCTCCTCTTTGAGTTCACGAAAAAGTGCCTCTTCACTCGATTCCCCTTCATCGATCCCCCCTTGGGGGAACTGCCAAACATCGTTCATATCATTGCGTTCCGCAATAAAAATTTCTTTTTTATCAGGGTACTCATGGGAAACGATGACCGCCGCAACATTGGGACGATAAAACTTCTGTGGATTCATTTAGTATCTTTTTTAGCAGTATTGTAAAGTATTTGCGATTAAAATTTCATAATCGTAATCACTATCTATCTTTATTTTCTTTTGAGAGACAAATTTTTGGGTAAGAGTGGCGAGATAGTTTGTTTTTCCGCTCGAAGCGTTAAACGAAATAACAGTACAGTTCAGCTTTAATTATATAAATTACTTGTGAGAAAAAATGAAATATTTAAAAGCTAAAATATTATTCACCCTCTTTCTTGTCATCTTGGGTGTCGCGACAACGGTAACAGCTTATAATATTATTCATGAAAAACATGAAGATAATACTCGTATGGCGGAAGTATATAAAAGTGTCAGTCTTAATTACGCACAGATTATTGACGATACAATCCACTTTTACACTGCCAGAGCCAATTCCAATATCCGCTCTCCTGACGTTATCAATGCCATTCGAGCGGGTGATCATAATACTCTTTATCGATTGATTCTTCCCCGATGGGAAGTGATGAAAAATGAAAATCCTTCATTAATTATTATGCAGTTTCATCAAGCTAATGGAACCTCATTACTGCGAATGCACCAACCCAATGAGTACGGCGATATAATTGCCCTAAAACGCTCGATGGTCGCCCATATTCACAAGCATCATACAAGTATCTCAGGGTTTGAAGAGGGGCTGCAAGGGCTTGCATTTCGAATTCTTGTCCCGATTATCGATCATGGTGACTATTTGGGTGCCGTTGAATTTGGGATATCCCCCCCCTACTTAACCGAAAAAATTCATCGATACACCGCATATAACTCTTTTTTTCTCCTCCGACAGAATATATTAGGAGCATTTAGACACATTGATCGATATTTTCCCATGGGTGACTATATCGCTATCAATATTCCTCCAAAATTTTTGCCATTAATGAATGAGTATAAAAATAAACATAAAATTCTTGATAACGGAACGGTTAAATATGGCAATCAATCGTATGCCATCAGTGGGATACCGATCCTGAATTATCTCAATCAACCGATCGGGGCGGTCATGTTTATCCGTGAAGTTCCTGATTTTTGGACGCATGCCGTAAGTATGATTTTGGCAACACTCTTTATTACCTTGACGCTGATGATTACACTCGGATTAATGATTAACCGTACTTACAACACGATTGCCAACGCAATGAATTTTCAAGAATTATACAGTCAAAGTATTCTCGATGCGATCCCCTCGCCCGTTATCGTCACCGATGGAGATAAGCTAATTGCCGCCAATCAAACTTTTTTACATTATTTTCATTATGAGAGTATTAAAGCGTTCCAACGTGTTCACAAATGCGTGTGTGAATATTTCGAAGCGGGGGATACAGAAGATTTCCTCATGCCAACGAACAATGATCTGCGTTGGACCCAATACGTCAGTCATCATCCCAATATCCATCACAAAGTAAAAATTACCATTGATGGCATAACAACGGTATTTGACGTCAAACTTTCCGTTTTGCATTTTCAAGAGCAATTTCGATACGTCGTTATTTTTACCGATATTTCATTAATGCAGGCACTTTCCATAACCGATCAGCTAACGGGTATCGCAAACCGTCTCCATTTTTCCATGATCTATGAGCATGCCATCAATGTGGCACGTCGTGAGCATAAACCACTGGGGATTATCTTTTTTGATATTGACCATTTTAAACGGGTCAATGACCATCATGGTCATTTAACGGGAGATACGGTATTAAAACAAGTTGCCTCTTTAGTAAAGGAAAAAATTCGTAAAAGTGATATTATTGCCCGTTGGGGAGGAGAAGAGTTTATCCTCTTACTCCCTGATACGTACATTGAAGAGACAGTTCAAGTTGCTGAAACACTAAGATTGGCGATTGAAAATGAACCGTTTGAGACGATAGGGAAACTCACCTGTTCATTCGGGGTAGCTACATTAGGGGAAAACGAATCCTCCGAAGAGTTATTAAAGCGTGTAGATGATCTATTGTATGAAGCCAAGTCAAAAGGACGCAACCAAGTCGTTCAATAAAGAGAAATTACGTATAATGACGGATGCTTTTATACATACATATCCCTTTTTGCGATAGCAAATGCTCTTATTGTGCCTTTAACTCATACGTTGACAAGTTTTCTCAGCGTGAAAAGTATATGCACGCCTTGTCCATGCAGCTTTCTTATGAGCTGGAACGTTTCGGTGTCAGTGAAATGAATCTCATCGAAACCGTCTTTATCGGTGGTGGAACCCCCTCCACTGTTGATCCGACCCTCTATACCAAAATTTTTGAGACCATTGCCCCTTTTCTAGCCCCAACTGTTGAAATCACCTCCGAAGCCAATCCCAACAGCGCAACCTACGAATGGCTAGAGGGGATGTTTGCGATAGGGGTCAATCGGATCAGTTTTGGGGTACAAAGTTTCAATGATGAAAAGCTCAAAATATTAGGTCGTGCTCACAACACGGCGCACGCACTCGAAGCAATTAAAAATGCTAAAAAGATAGGCTTTGAGAACCTCTCTCTTGATCTCATTTATGGTGTCGCAGGAGATACAAAAGAGCTATTGTCTAATGACATAGAACACGCGTTTTCTCTCCCTATCGATCACATTAGCCTCTATTCCCTCACCATCGAAGAGGAGACCGCATTTGAAAAAACCCCTGAAATTGCTCGTGAAGAGTTGAAAATAACCCAGTGGCTGTTTGAGCAAATAGGATCTCGTGGGTTTAAGCAGTACGAAATTTCCAACTTTGGAAAAACACGATCAAACCATAACCTTGGCTATTGGGAGGGGAAAAACTATATTGGTTTGGGTGCAGGTGCCGTTGGATTTTTAAACGATACACGCTTCTACCCCTCAACCAATATTGAACACTACATCGAACATCCCTTAGAAATCACCGAAGAGATTCTAACCCCTGAGGCACTTTTAAGCGAAAAACTTTTTTTAGGATTTCGCAGTTGCATAGGGGTAGACGAAAAAAATCTCACCTTAAAACAAAAAAAAGAGGCTGATTTACTGACACGTGAGGGTATCCTAACGTATCATAATGATCACTATTTTAACCCTAATTTTTTATTAGCCGATGAAATCGCACTTCGTGTTGAGGGATATTAAAAAAGTTTCGCTAGAATTACACCATCTTAAAACGAAGTGAATAATCATGTTTGGTATGGGCATCGGCGAAATTTTACTTATTGCAATTGTGGCAATCCTCTTCTTAGGACCGGATAAACTTCCTGAAACAATGGTCAATATTGCCAAATTTTTTCGTAGCGTTAAAGGGACGGTCAGCAGTGCCCGCGCTACCATCGAAGAGGAGATGAAATTTTCCGAGATGAAACAAGAGGCACTAAATTATAAAAATGATTTGATGAATGCCAGTAGCGAATTAGAACGAATTACTGACTTAACAGAAATGGGCTCTGAGATAGCAGGAGTTAAGAAAGATCTCAATCTTGAGACACCTATTGCCGCGCCAATGGCTCCAAAAGAACCTGAAGTGGTCACCTTTATCCCCAAATCAAAACCAATAAATCCACCTGAAGAGAATGTTTAATGTTTGATGATATACGTCCCCACTTAGTGGAACTACGTAAACGCTTAGGTATCAGTGTTGCGGCTATAATTATTATGTCTATGGTCATGTGGAATTTTCATGACGCAATACTTGCATGGATTACTAAACCCCTCGTTGATGCTTTGGTCGCTACTGCTAAAATTTCCCATAAAGCCGCACAAGGGATGATTGTCACTCGAGAATTATCGGAAGCTTTTTTTGTTGCTATGAAAGTTTCATTTTTTGCAGGATTTCTTGCCGCACTTCCTGTCCTATTATCTCAAATATGGCTTTTTATTGCCCCTGGGCTTTATGCTAACGAGAAAAAAATGATGATCCCCATTGTTGTTGGGGGGACAGGGATGTTCTTATTCGGGTCAGCATTTGCCTACTATTTGGTAACACCTCTTGGGTTTACCTTTTTCATCGAATTCGGAAGTGCTTCTTTTGTCCCAATGTATAATATCGGAGAATACGTTGAGTTTTTTACCAAAATTTTATTTGGTTTTGGACTTGCATTTGAACTTCCTGTTGTTTGTTATTTCCTTGCTCTACTAGGACTTGTCGATGACAAAATGATGACCAGTTTTTTCCGTTATGCCATTGTATTGATCTTTATTATCGCTGCACTTTTAACCCCTCCTGATGTCATTAGTCAAATGTTAATGGCGGCTCCGTTGATACTCCTGTATGGAGTTTCTATTTTGATCGTCCGTGCCGTTAACCCTGCCCCAAAAGAAGAGGTATATATCGAAGATGAAGAAGAGACGATTGACTAAAGATCCTCTTCTCACCTCAAACTATGAGTACACCCTTCCTCATGAGCTTATAGCAACCCATCCTATTCATCCAAGGGATCATGCACGTCTCCTTGTTTATGATCGAAGAAACCAATCCATTACACACGCACGGTTTGATCAACTGGAGCAATTTTTACCTGAAAAATGTGCCCTTATCTTTAACGATACCAAAGTAATAAAAGCACGATTGTATGGGAAAAAGGAGAGTAGCGGTGCAATCGAACTCCTCATCAATCGTCCCTTGGATGCCCATACCCTCAACGTCTACATTAAAGGGCGTGTCAAAGTGGGATTCAAACTCATTTTTGATAAAAATCTTACAGCAACTATTACAGCACTCAACAATGACGGTTCGCGTGAAGTGAATTTTTACTCGAATGGTTCACTCATCCGCTTTGAAGAGTTACTCCCAATTTTAGAGCACATTGGACATATTCCCCTCCCCCCCTATCTCGGACGGGAAGACAATTCTGAAGATGAACGAGAGTATCAGAGTGTTTTTGCCCATCACGAGGGAGCGGTTGCCGCACCTACCGCATCCCTTCATTTTACTGATGAGCTTTTTGAACGTGTTTGCGTCTCACACCCCAATGCGTTCGTCACCCTTCATGTCGGTTCAGGGACATTTAAACCCGTCGAAGCAGAGATTATCACCGATCATCCGATGCACTCAGAGTATTTCAATATTTCCAAGGAAGCGCTTACCCTTATCCAAGGCGATCTGCCCCTCCTGTGTATTGGGACAACCTCAACGCGAACGATTGAATACCATGCCCGAACAAAAGAGCTTCACGGGGAAGCCAACCTATTTTTACATCCCAATAATCCGCCCAAACGGGTCAATCATCTCCTTACTAACTTTCATTTGCCTCAATCCACCCTCTTAATGCTCGTCGCCTCGTTTGTTGGGCTTGAAGAGACACACCGTATCTATCAAAGTGCCATAGATGAGCACTACCGCTTTTTTTCCTATGGTGACGCAATGCTTATTATTTAAATTCGCTCAAATTATGGTAAAATATAAGTATTCTTGTACAAGGTATTCTTATGGATAAAATTAATCGACGAAATTTTTTAGGTGCTGGGCTTATTCTCGGTGCATCGACTCTTTTGGGTAAAGAAACTTCCAAAAAAATTATAACGGACGCAACGGGAGAGTTTGTCCCCCCCGTTATCGCATTCCCAGAAAAAAAACCAATGAAAACAATCTCGGATCGCCCCCCTCTTCTCGAATCCTCTCGTGATATTTTCTCCCAAGCGATCACCCCAAATGATCAATTTTTTGTCCGATGGCATATGCCCGACATTCCAACGTATATTGATCTCGAAACGTTTCGTCTTGAGATTAAAGGGTCTATTGAGAAACCTCTCGCCCTTAGTGTTGATGATTTGAAATCCAAATTTGAACCTGTAGAGATCACCAGTGTACTCCAATGTGGCGGGAATAGCCGTAAATTTTACGCCCGTTCTGGTCAAGCTACCCATGGGGTTCAATGGGGTCATGGTGCGATGGGGTGTGCCGTATGGAAAGGGGCTCGCCTTAAAGATATTCTCAACATGGCGGGGGTCAAAGGTTCTGCCAAATTTGTCGGTCTTAATGGGCTCGAAAAGCCAGCAGTCGATGAGACACCCCATTTTTTCCGTGAAATGGAGATTGACGAAGCCCTTAGCGGTGACATAATTGTGGCGTATTCTATGAACGGCGAAGATATCCCCTATCTCAATGGATTTCCTCTCAAACTGATTATTCCAGGACACTTCTCCGACAGTTGGGTTAAAATGCTCTCTGAAATTACCGTTATGGACGAGTATCGTAAAAGCTTCTTTATGGATGTTGCCTACACCGTCCCTGATAATGACTGTGAATGTGTTGTATCGGGAGGTGATTTCGAATACAAACGTAAACCCATCACCATTATGAAAGTAAAATCTGTTATCGGCTACCCTACCCCAAATACTGTTATCAAAAAAGGGTCTCGTATTAATGTTACAGGAGTCGCTTTTGACCAAGGAAAAGGGATCAAAGAGGTGATGATCTCACTCGATAGCGGTAAAAGCTGGAGTACAACTACCCTTCAAAAAGACAATGGCAAATATGCCTATCGTCAATGGAACTATAGCTGGGAGCCAAAAGCCAAAGGGGAATACGTGATTATGGTTCGTGCCATTAACCGTATCGGTAATATTCAACCCATGCCCGATGAGATTGGCTGGAACGCAGGCGGATACCAATATAACGGCGTTGATGCTGTTAATGTGAAAATTGTGTAAGGGGGATTCATGAAAATAAAATTATTAATTGCAACGCTATTATTGGGTACTTCTGCCGTATTTGCACAAGTTTCAAAACCGATTGAAATGCCTTATGTCGATTATCCGATAGCAAAAGGGGATCATGATGAAGTGGCACAACAATACTGCCTCATCTGCCACTCCTTTGGCTATATCCTCAACCAAGGGCAAAAAAGCCGCCCCTACTGGACAGGAACGGTTTCAAAAATGGTCAATGAGTTCAAAGCTCCGATCCCCAAAGAGGATCAACAAACGATTATTAACTATCTCGTTAAACACTATGGGTATGAGAGTACATCAGGGCATTAAGCTGTCCTGATTACACCACAATCACCCTCCCGTTCACAACTTCAATCACCCCTCCCAGTTCTGCCTCAAAAATTTCAGAAGCAAACCGTCCTATCACCTCTTCATACGTAGGCATCGTTCGACAAAAGGCTAAAAATGGAGTATCGTTTAGTGTATTGAGTGCCGATTTTGTAATATGCGCCACAAACGAATCAATCTCTTCAATCGCAATCGCTTTGCCTTGTGCCAAAAGACGATGCGTCCCCTCACTCTCCCGAATCCGATGGGGTAACACATAAATTTGCTTCCCCATCTCCAATGCATACGCCACGGAGCGCATACTCCCACTCCCAATATCCGCTTCGGTCACAATAAGAGACTCCCCCAATGCCACTACAATTTCATTACGGACGACAAAACTCCACTCACGTGCCGTAAAATCGGGTTCAAATTGGGAAAGGGTTAGTCCATGATTCTCAATAGCTTCAATCAGTGCCCCATTACGGGAAGGATAACGGATATTTATACCGCAGGGGAGAACCGCAATCGTATTGGTAAAGCCTGCACCCTCATGGGCAAGGGCATCTACCCCTGCAGCGGCACCGCTTACGATTACCATCCCAGCGTTTGCGAGCTTTTTGGAGAGTTCGAGGGTCAATGCACGCGTATAGGGATTAGGTCTACGAGTTCCGACAATGGAGATTTTGGGACGTAAGAGGAGATCTAACGACCCTTTATAATAAAGTGTTTCAGGATACTTTTTGACCGATTGAAGTTCACTAATAGAAAAAGGGATGGAGTTTGCCATCGTCTCTCCTCTTTTTTTACCATCTTATCGCTATAGAAAAAAAAGGGGTAAAATATGGCAATTTGTCATACATCATACTCTTCTGCCAGTTCTGTCCGTGTTACTTTTAGCCTTTGGGCAAGGACAGTAGCGAGACTTTGCATAAAGTGCAAGGAAGCTTTTTTGTGATGTTCTGAAAAACGATCAAAAGCTTCGCGTGAAATCATATAGAGATCTGTATCACTTGCTGCAATACTATTGGTATAGTGAGGACTCCCCTCTAAAAATGAAAATTCCCCGAAAAAACTTCCTTGGGTCAGTGTACTTAAATGAACATTTTTTTGCGCACTAAAAGGGAGCATAAGGCGTACTGAACCTCGTCGAATCAAAAATATTTCCCCGGTTGAATCTCCTTGGGAATAAATAACCTCCCCTTTTTTAAATGATTTAGCCACCAAAAGGGTCTCTATCTCCGCTAATGTATCGGATTTACGCCCCTTAAACAGATCAAAATCATCCAGTTCAAGTAGTTTTTCATGTTGCTCTTCAAGGGCATTTTCATACAAAATCTTCCTCTCTACCCACTCAATAGCATCATCAATATCATCGAATACCTTGATGGGGCTAAGGTGCTTGAGAAGCCCAACATGATTGAAATAATTTTCCATATCATCCCCACTTGGGAGCTTGTGGGGTAATCGGGAGAGAATCAAATACCCATTCCGATCATGAAGAATATCTTTGATTTGAAGAAGGATATGGGCTGCGGTTAAGTCAACCGTTTGAACCCGCTTCATATCCAATATGATGTATTTTTTGTATTGTAAATCCTCTTGAAGCATCGTATAGAGCTGATTGGCTGTTCCAAAGAATAGGCTTCCATGTAACTCATAGAGAGAATATTCACCACTTTTTTCTGTTAATAATCTCTCCTCATCATTGGAACGGATAATTTTACTTTTGGCTTCCGTACCATCGAACTGGCGGTATACAACGGATGCCCCGATTTGTTGCGCGATATAAAGGACAATCGCCAATAACAAACCAACCCCTGCCGCAGCGATGAGGCTCACAGTGAGTGCCGTTATAGCAACAATAACAATAATAAGAAAATCGAGTGCCGTTTTGGAGGTTTTGACTAATTGTAAGCTGTGTCGATCAATCATCCGCAACCCAATCACCATTAAAATACCCGCCAATGCTGCCACAGGAATCCATCCGATAAATGCTCCCAACACCACAAAAGCAAGTATTGCCATAACCCCTTCGATAACACCAGATAGAGAGGTTTGTGCACCGCTGGAGATATTAACCATCGTGGGTCCCATCGTCCCCGATCCAGCCGTCCCACCAATCAATGATGAAACGATATTTGCGGAACCTTGCGCAATCAATTCTTTATTTGAATCGTGAAAAGAGTGGGTCATTGAATCAAGTATCACGCAGGTTTTAAGGGTATCAATCGAGAGAAGTGCGGCTAACGTCAATGCTGGAAAAAAAAGAAGTTTCATATCATCAAGGGTAAAATTTTTAAGTATATCAAAACGTCCTAAAAACATTTGAATGAAATCAATCCCCCCAGATCCGCCAACATCACCGATCACCAACGGATTATTGGGAACAAACAAGGAGGAGTCGATAATTCCCAATATCCCGTATACACCCATCCCCGCTATCAAAGCGACGACAACAGCGGGTATGACACGAAAAAATTTATCGGCATACATCATAACCACTATTGTGACAAGTCCTACAACGATACTCTCCCACTGCCAAGAGCTGTATGCGTGAAGCGAATCCCAAAAAAGTGCCCCTTGTGGAAGTCCTAAAAATTTCGGCGTTTGGGAAGCAAAAATGTAAAGTCCTACTCCACTGAGATACCCACTTACGACAGGAAAAGGCATATATTTGATCAATTTTCCAAATCCGACAAGACCAAAAAGAAGCTGAAAAATACCTGCCAGTAATGCGACAATCATTAACATTACAAAGATCAGATCAGCTCCAAAATCTTGAGCGACACACATGAGTGAAAAGGCAGAGAGAACTGCTACCGCTGGTGCACTTGGAGCTGAAATAAGACGACTTGTCCCCCCCAAAAGAGAGGCAACTATCCCAATTGCCGCAACCCCTAAGATACCGGCAAGCGCTCCATACGCACCATAATTCCCTCCAATAGTAGCGTAAATCGTTACCCCAAAGGCGATAGCAGAGGGGAGTGCCACTAACATAGCAGCTGTTCCACCCCAAAAATCGGCAAGAATATTCTGAGATTTAAGCACGAGCGTGACTATCTGATTTTGTTTCCATTAACATAATCTCCTCATCACCCCAAATTAGAATTTTTTTCGATGTTTTAAGATCAAGCTTATTTTTAGTAGGATACTGAATAGTGGATAAAACATGCTTAATGCAGTTGATACGGGCTTTTTTCTTAATATCAGAGCGGATAATAATCCACGGAGCCGTCCCCGTATGAGAGGCTTTGAGCATAGAGAGCTTTGCTTCGGTATATTTTTCCCATAAATCTTGAGAAGAAGCATCGACAGGAGAGAGTTTAAACTGTTTGAGAGGATCAGTTTTACGCCCTTTAAACCGTTCAGCTTGTATTTTTTTGGAGACTGAAAAATAAAATTTAAAAAGGACGATCCCAGATCGAACCAACATTTTTTCAAATTCACCCACGTGATCCAAAAACTCCTGATGTTGTTGTTCCGTACAAAAGCCCATTACAGGTTCAACGCCGGCACGATTATACCAACTACGATCAAAAAAGACCATTTCACCGGCACTGGGAAGGTGATTGGCGTAGCGTTGAAAATACCATTGTGTTTTTTCAATATCCGAGGGCTTATCAAGGGCTACAATACGTGCACCTCGCGGATTAAGATGCTCAGTAATCCTCTTAATCGTCCCCCCCTTACCCGCAGCATCACGCCCTTCAAAAATCATTAAAATTTTCAACCCCTCATCTTTGACATAATTTTGAAGTTTTAACAATTCAATTTGAAGCTCTTTTAACTCTTTTTCATACTCCAATACCGATTTTTTAACCCAAACAGGAACACGTTCCTCTTTTTCAGCATTTTTTCGTCGCTCCAGTGCATTCTCTTCAGCCGTTTTACGACGATCATCATGAGCAATCTCTTCAATATTCGTAACTTCAACAACTTCATCTTTTACCATAGAATTTTTTGCGCCCATCATCTCCCCCTTGTTTATATGTTATAACATTTGTGAACTATTTTTCTATTATACCAATATAAATGAATCACTTCTCTATAATACTCATTTTTTAAGGGTATTACTCTATTTTTGCACCGTCTTTCAATAATATTATTCTTATGACAACACCTAAAATATTTATATTTATTATTTGTTATTTATTAAAGAACTGTAAGATAACATCCTTCTGTGTAGAAATATTTATTCATACTAATCATTTTAAAAATGATGAATGGATGTGATTTCTGCAAATTTTTTATTAAGAAGGATATTCCATGTTACTTACCCGTTTTGACCCATTCAAAGAGTTACGAACACTTGAGGATCGTATTGATGATCTTGTCTCATCTAGTTTCACGAAAAATGTCCTTGCGGATTTCACCCCCTCCATCAATACCCGAGAGGGGGAGTACGCCTATCATATTGATGTCGATCTCCCTGGTGTAAAAAAAGAGGACATCACCGTTAAAGTTGAGAATAATGTCTTAACCCTTAAAGGGACACGAAAGACAAAAGAGGAAATTAAAAAAGAGGACTACTATAAAATGGAGAGCAGTTTCGGCAGCTTTACCCGTAGTTTCATGGTGCCTGAAAACATTGATGCCGAAAATATCCATGCGGAGAACAAAGATGGTGTTTTGGAAATTACTTTGCCGAAAAAAGCACTCACATCGGATACAGCGAAACAAATCGAAGTGAAATAAGTGGTTATTACGTGTTAAGGGATTTGTGGAGTAATGAGGGGGACGAAGCGAAATCCATGAAGTTCTGATCTTTCGTATTCTCCCTTTTTATTTTTTTGGATACGCCAAATACTCTCTCCAATGGGGATAACAAGAATCCCCTCTGAGTTAAGCTGTTCCAATAGGGCTTTTGGCAAATGGGTGGCACTTGCAGAGACAAGGATACGGTCATAAAGAGATCCCGGTTTTCCAACCATTGAATGATCCGCCATGGCAATGGATGCGTTAGTGATACCCATTTTTTTTAAACTCATCCGACCGTATTCAACCAAAGAGGGGATTCTCTCAAGTCCCTCAACAAACCCCTCTTGTCCGACAATTGATGCGAGCAGAGCAGTTGTCCATCCTGAGCCTGATCCAATATCAAGTATCTTCTGCCCCTTAAGAGGATGGAGAAGCTCTAACATAAGTGCAACGGTATAGGGCTGTGAAATAGTCTGCCCTGCTCCAATGGAAAGAGGATAATTCTCATACGCTTCCGCAGATAAGCGTTCAGGGACAAATAGGCGACGGTCACACACTCGAAATGCATCAATTACGAGAGGAGAAGAAAGTACCCCTGCTTGGATCAAATGATCGATAAGCTGTTGATTCGTTTTCATATTTTATCAATACCAACCAACTGAATTTCCCCTAAAAGTCCCTTGGATTGTCGTAGTGCTTCAAGGGTATCCGGACGGGGATGACCTATAGCAATGGCGCTTCCATGACGTTTTGCCACTGCAACTGCCTCACGTATTTGTTTTTTGATATTCGCCACTCCATCGCGGTCATCCAAAAAAACATCGCGCCCCAAATAGCGTAACCCAAGTTCTTTGGAAACTTGTGGAATTTTTGTCGTTCCAATCGTGCGACTGTCCACAAAAATAATCCCATCTTTTTTAAGAAGTGGCATCAATTTTTCCATCGACTCTTTATCTGAAGTAAATTTCGATCCCGTATGATTGTTCATATAGCGCACTTTTGGATAAAGACGTTTTAGCTGTACAATCCGACTGGCAATTTTCTCCTCACTGTCACCTACATGCAAAGTATCGGGTTCTTCATCATTAAATGCGACAGCTTGCATTGGAAAATGGACCATATAACTGCTCTCTTTAGCCGCTAATTTCGCCGACTCAGGGTGACATGGACTCGGTGGTAAAAACGACAGTACGAGGGGCAATCCCAAAGAATGGACCGCTTTAACATCTCGTGCATAGGAGATATCATCCATAATAATCACTAGTTTCGCAGTGGAGGGTTTACTTAATGGTATAGCTCTTACCTGTCCCTTAGGCGGCATTGCATTCTTATCTTTAGGGGCATATTCGTGATTGGCTTCTACCACTTTTTTTTCAACACATATTTTTTTGAGCTTCTCTTTTAAATGACGGATTTCATCTTCGTGTTTTTTAACCTCACCCTCTTGAACTAAATTAGCTTGCCTATCAATAGTAGCGCTTTTTTTGATTTTTTCTCTCAACAAAATATTTTCTTGATGTTCATCCTCAAATTTTGTTTGCGTTTGATTCAGACCAATCGTGTAGCCAATGAGTCCAACGGTTACCATAAGGGTAAAAAAAGACAAAAAAAGGGCTAAATGTTTAAGGGAAAAAAGAAATCGAAAAGAAAAAGGACGTTTGTGCATTGGAAAGAACTTATAGTGGAATAAGCACCCGAAAAGGTGCTTGTAAAAAGTAAATTAGTTTGTTGATTGGTTAACGATTTTGTTTTTAGAAATCCACGGCATCATAGTGCGTAATTTTACACCTGTTTGCTCGATCAACGATGCTTTTGCATTGGTACGCTCAGCATTCATACGTGGGTAACCCGCTTGACCTTCAAGGATGAAGTCTTTTGCAAAACGGCCGTCTTGGATCTCTTTGAGAATCTCTTTCATTGCCGCTTTTGACTCAGCATTGATAACACGTTTACCGCTGACGTAGTCACCGTATTCTGCTGTGTTAGAGATCGAATAACGCATATCTGCGATTCCCCCCTCGAACATCAAATCAACGATCAATTTAAGTTCGTGAAGACACTCGAAGTAGGCTAATTCAGGAGCGTAACCCGCTTCTGTCAATGTTTCGAATCCCGCTTGAACAAGAGAAACGGCACCACCACAAAGAACCGCTTGTTCTCCGAAAAGGTCTGTTTCGGTTTCGTCTTTAAAGGTTGTTTCAATGATAGCTGTACGTCCACCACCGATTGCTGATGCATAGGAAAGAGCTAACTCTTTTGTAACACCGCTTGGATTTTGACCAACTGCGATAAGATCAGGAATCCCGCCACCACGAACAAACTCAGAACGTACTGTGTGCCCTGGAGCTTTAGGGGCGATCATTGTGACATTGATGTCAGATGCAGGCTTAACACGTCCGTAATGGATGCTGAAACCGTGACCAAATGCGATAGTAGCACCTGATTTAAGGTTAGGAGCTATTTCATTTGTGTAGATTTCCGCTTGGTTTTCATCCGGAAGAAGGATCATAACAAAATCAGCAAATGCAGAAGCTTCGGCAACGGTCAACACTTTGAACCCTTTTGCTTCCGCTTTTGCCCATGAGCTACCGTCTTTGCGAAGACCGACTACTACTTCAACACCGCTATCACGTAGGTTTTCTGCGTGTGCGTGACCTTGTGAACCAAAACCGATCATTGCGACGATTTTACTTTTGATGAGTTCAATATTGCAATCGTTATCGTAATAGACGTTTAATGCCATGAGAATATCCTTAGAGTAAGCACTATAGGCTTAAAATTTTGCGGATTATACCCCATTTACCTAAAAAGTAAAATAAGTATCCCCTTAGTCTCATCGCTTAAATTTTCTCTTTAGCCTTTTCGATAAACCATTCGATACAATTCATCAAAAAAATGAGGATTTTTTATGAAAAAGTTTAATTTATTTAAAGAAATAATCATCGTAGAGCGCTCTGATTTACTCCACGCTCTCAATTCCCATAAGAAATTTGCTATCTGTTACAACGGTGCCGTGGTGTACGAACCATTTCCTAATGATCTCATTTCCATTTATGAGGGGTCAATTCCTCCTATTTCCCCTCTATCCACTAATCTTTCTCGCCCTATCACCGAAATTTTAGGGAAAGAGTACCGTATTGTTGAAGATGATGATCGAATCCTTATCAAAGCCTCAGGTGCATGGCAAAACATTATCGGATTCAACCGTCTTCGCGCCCTCTATGATGATACGTCAGGGGATGGAATTGCAGAATTTTCGGATAAAACACTCGAAACGATTGGGTGGCATGCGACAGAGTTTCATATCCTCTACCGTGAACTTGTCGATACATTTGAAAAAGAGTGTGAGGGGATTTTATTGTGTATTGAACAAGAGGAGCCGTATCAGTTTAGCGGTTTGGGATTTGTCTTTGAGTTAGAAGTGGCGCAAAAGCTGGGATTTGAGTATTGCGCTAACATCATCAAGGATAAAATAGCCAATGATAATGAATTTGCCACCCTAAGCGATGATGAAGAGGAAGCGGCGGAGTTTTTTAAAAAACAATAAGCTAAAATACGAAGAGGATCTTCCACGTAGTCATTTTGTGTATCTTCACTTTTACAACCGTATAAGATTAATGCCAATAAAAAACATAGCCAAAACTCTTTCATTAGAAAATTATTTGCCAATCAGGATAAGCATATCGAATTCTTTTATCCTTTTTTATTTCATTTGCAATCGATAATGATTTTTCCTTATCTTTTACTTTAAAAAGATAATAGGAAGTTCCAATATCTATTTTTTTGATCTGTACAAGAGAATAAGCACTTTCTATTTCTTTTAGAACAAATTCGCTCGGCGTATCCAAAAAACAAATGACAATTCCTTGTGTTAATACCATTTTTTTAGAAGATGTATGCGATGATGCGTACACATAAGCATCTAATTTTGCATCAAAATACTCTCTCTTCACATATGTTTTTCGATCTTCATCAAACCAATACAGCACTTCAGTAGCATCAGCACTACAAAACATCAAGAGAGTTATTAGTAGAATACGTCTCATTCTCTAAGTGCCGCATGCTCATGATAGTTAAGATGAGTCGATATTCCGCCAACATGCGTCGCAAAATAGTCTATATGAAATGGAGCCAACATTTTGGAAAAATCTTTTTTTATTATATATACGCTCGTCCCGTTTTTCTTTGGTACCAACACTACAAAATGATTTTCTATATAATTAATGCTTGAAAAGGTATTGCTAAATTCAAACGGATATTGTGCTTTAGCGCCCGTAACAGGGTTGATTTTTAACACTTTTTTATTATTGGTAAAAAAGAATATATCATCGCCCACTACCATCCTGAATCGAATCCCATCCGGCAGATCCGTATATTTGTCGTGTTTCCACTGACCGTTTTTGCTATCCTTGTGAAATCGGTACAGAGCGTTATCTTCCATGCTATTCCATATTTTTGCAGACTTTTGCCACTCTTTTGGCATTTGGCTTTCATTAAAGTCACCGTGTTCTCCATGTTCGCATACGATAGGTTTTTCCTTTAACTTCGGAACATAAAAACTCTCTTCCTCGCTCTCTAAAAATAAATTGAAGGTAGTTGTAAAATCACTGTAGAGTTCCCGTTTGCCCGTTTCCAAATCGACCTTATAGAGATGTCCATCACGAGAACCATACAAATGGTTGCCATAAACATGGGTACCTTCCCCCAAACGGGGTCGAATCCGATAGGACTTGGTGGGAGAAAAAGTACCGTTATCAATGTCCTTTAATGTGATATAGTGCGTATAAATAAAAATTTCTTTTCCGTCAGACTCCCGTATATCGGGAATATCCCCAAGCTCTTTTATCGGGAACTCGGCATGAAAAATACTGGTATCGACCAATAAACCATTTTTATAGGGAATAAAACTTCCTCCTGGACAGTCTTTAATATTTTTATGGTAACTTTTTTTGTTCATATCCACAACCTCAAGACCTCCAGTGCCGCGACTAATCCCTCTATAAGAATACGCAATAATTATTTTTTGAAGTTCGCAGCTGTATGTTGCCTGACTAAATACATCCTTTGGTTTGTACTCCATACGCTTGATAATGCTAGACGTGTCGGTATCGTATTCAAAAAGAAAGATATTTTCCGTATCTGAAACCACAAAGCTGTTAGCGCACTCTTTGACCTCCGCTCGTCCCTCTTTAGTGCTGCACCCACTTGTCATTAATAAAAGAGAAATTGTAACAATCCATACTTTGTAGTCCATCATATTTTCCTCGTTTGATCTCGCATAACGATATTTTTATGGTTAATAATATCACTTGGCCACACAATAAACCCACCATTGCTATCGAGATCAATCGGTTCCATCCAGCTGTCTCTATATACGCTGTAGACTAATTGCGAGCAGTACGTTTTATCATCTGCCTTTTTATTGAAAAAATTCCAATTGTAAGGTTGCCCTATTTTAGCCCGTGCAAATTTTACAATCGTTCGTCTCCTGGCATCACTCATAGAACTCGTTGCCATATCATAGTTTGTCCCATTGCTATAATAATACGAACGAACGGTATCGTATAAATTTTGCCATTTAATCAACTCAAACTCAGATGTTATTTCTTTGACACCACCCGTATTTGCTTCAACAATTGATAAATCTTCGTGCCAAATATTTTTGACTGCACAATTGTTGTAAGTGGTAAAAATTGCCATATGTCCTATACCTCCGGCACCGTCCGTCCACATAATATCTCCTGGTTCCAAATGCCAATCAGAAATATTTGATTGATGTTTTTTAACTACTGGCGCAGGCGTTGATCCGCTACTTTTTCCGCTACCTCCTTTCATTGATTGCGAATAGATCACATACTTTGAAGCTCTATTTTCTAAAGCATACGGTAAATTATATTTTATTACAAGCTCCTCTTGCTCCCTTCTATACGTTTCATCTACTTCTTTTGCTTCTTCTTGGACTTTTTTTATTCTTTCAATTTCAGCTGATGTCAGTTCACCCTTTGCTTTAAGAATCATAGGCTCAAGATCTACCTTAGACTGGTTAAAATCATAATCACTACTATTAAAATCTTGTTTCATTTGCGACAACATTTCATTAAATTGCCCTGAAACTTGAAGCATCTGCTGACGTCGGAAACATCCGGAAAGCGCGTCGGTGAACATTCGGAAGGTGCGACGGAAATGATTCGGAAGGCTCAACGGTGAGTATTCGGAAGAAACGCTAAAAATTCCGACGCGATTTAGCGGTGGGAAATCGTCTCC
>JAPLGM010000011.1 GCA_026390165.1 Campylobacterales bacterium | reverse complement strand
TATGCGAAAATCCAAAGCGCTGACTAATGATTTCGTATAAATATTCGGAAGGCTGTGCTATACTCACTCAGACGGTTTCACACCGCTTCAACCTTCCGGATAATTTCCGACTCACCCTTCCGAATGTTCCGACGTCAGCAAATTGGGCGGTTCCGAAGGTCAATGGGAAAATTGATCTTATCAATGCTGCAAGCGGAAGCGATCTTTTGGATTTTGTTAACAAAGAGTTATTCCCGTATCTCAAAGGGTTCAAGAATATCACCGAAGACCCCAAGTCGATCAAATACAAAATCGGGGCAATATTTGAATTTTTAGATAATCGTATTGCCAACGGTCACACGTTGCGCGAGGTTTTGGATGTTATCGACGAATTGAATTTTCATAACCAGTCGGATTTGTTTCAACTCTCATTGATTTATGAAAAACTGCTCAAAGATATGGGAAGTGATGGGGGGAACAGTGGGGAGTTTTATACACCGCGCCCCCTTATCAAAGTAATGGCGGATGTCGTCAATCCCCAAATAGGACAAACGATTTATGATCCTGCCGTCGGTAGTTGTGGATTTCTCATCGAAGCATATAATCATATTCGATACATTGACCCCAAAGCGAATAAGCAACGCGATATTTCCGTCGATCAGTTGAAGTTTTTGAGTGAGGAGTCCTTTTTCGGAAATGAGAAGACACCGTTGTCGTATGTGATGGGGGTGATGAATATGATTTTGCACGGTATCGAATCCCCCAATATTGCCAAGACCAATACCCTCACAAAAGACATCCGAGGATTAGAGGAGAAAGACCGATACGACATTATTTTAGCCAATCCACCATTCGGTGGAAAAGAGAAAGAGCAAATCCAACAAAACTTCCCCATCAAATCCAATGCGACCGAGTTACTCTTTTTGCAACACATGATGAACAGTTTGAAGCTAAACGGGCGATGTGGAGTCGTCATCCCTGAGGGTGTTTTATTTCAAACCAATAATGCGTTCCAAGCGGTCAAAAAAGAGCTATTGGAGCGATTTAATGTTCACACGATACTTAGTTTGCCATCAGGGGTGTTTTTGCCCTACAGTGGCGTTAAAACGAATGTTATCTTTTTTGATAGAAACGGCTCGACTTCGGAAATATTTTATTACGAACTCAATCCCTCATCGAAACTAACGAAGAATAAGCCTATCAACAATGACCATTTTAAAGAGTTTTTGGAGATTTGGCAAGAACGAAAAGAGACTCCAAACAGTTGGATTGTCAATATAAACGATATAAAAGACTATGACATCAGTGCCAAAAATCCTAATAAAAATGAAGCTATCGACCATAAATCACCGATAGAATTGGTCGAAAATATCAAATTGAATACGGCTGAAATCAATGATTTGATGAATGAGATTGAAGAGATTTTGATGGGGAAAAATGTTTAAGAAGTTCATTACCCTTGGCTGTATCTCAAGTATACAGACTTACAAGGGAATTTCAATGGGGATTATAGCATTTTTTAGGAAAGGAATCAAATGACTGAGATAGCTATCAAAAAATACATATCAGATGCACGATTTAACAAGTATAGTTCGTTTGATGAGTATCAGAAAAATCTTGTTTTATCAAACCAATTTTATATCCCGCTATCGATTTTAGAAGTGTCTTTGCGAAATGCTATCAATAGCTATTTTGTAAATCTATACGGTCAGAACTGGCTACTTAATGAAGCACAGTTTTTACAGCGTGATGCTCTTGAAAAGATTTCTCACGCTAAAGCGAAGCTCTCAGAAAGACGTGAAAACATCACTCACGCTAAACTTACTGCTGAATTAACGTTAGGCTTTTGGACATCTCTCTTTCAAAAGCCCTATGACAAAACAATGCGCTTGCAAACGCTCAAAGGGATTTTTTCAAATCTTCCAAAACAAGAGATTAAATTCATTGATAGAAAAATCGTTTCTGCTCAACTGAACCATATCCGCAAGTTTAGAAACAGAATTTTTCATTTTGAAAAGATCATAAACAAAGCAGAGTTTGACACCATACAAAATGATATTGATGAGATACTTGGCTTTTTAAATAATGAAGTTTATGAATTTGCTAAAAGGTTGAATAAATGAATAAATCACAAAACATAGGTGATAAACTCACTTTTTCTATCAATACAGATGAACCAATCAATATTAAAGATTTAGCCAATAGCTTAGTTTCATTCAGCGATGAATATTTGAAATCTGCAAAAATAAAAGACAGCTCAATTCAAGTTACAGAAGTACGTAAAGGTAGCTATATTTTTGATGTTATTATGGTTGCAAAAGAACATATCCTGCCTATGGTAGAAAATGCAGAAATGACAATAGAGTTTTTAGACAAACTTAAAAAAATAGCAAAGTTCTTCTTATCATCTTCTGAGGTAACCGATACCTATTCCCCGACAAAACAAGATTCAGAAAATATCAAAAATATGCTTCAACCAATTTACAATATTACCAATCACGGGACAATGACTGTAAATTTAACAACCAACAATAATCACTTAGATGGCTTTAGTGTAACTGCACCTGAAGCAAAATTAATCAGAGAGAATGCAACCAAATACATTAAACAGCTTGAGATGAAAAAGGAAGATGAAGAAGAAATAAACTTTTTTTCTAATAAACTCATCTATTTTGTCCAAACCCGCTTGAACAGTAAGGATAAAGGACAAAAATCAATATGCGAAGAAATCTCTGAAAATGAAATGGCTACGACATTTGCTAACACTGAAATCCAAAATGAAATAATGGATAATCCATATCACTATGCTTTTTTCGTTGATATTAAAATTCATCGTATAAAGGGTGAAATCAAAGTTTATGAGATTACAAATATGCACCAAAAAATAGAAAGAGATATTGAATAATGGAAAATTTGTATGATCTTCCAAATGGGTGGGTGTGGAAAACATTAGATGAATGTACAGAATTAATTACAAAAGGTACAACTCCAACTACAAATGGGTATAAATTCTTAGACAAAGGCATTAATTTTCTTAAAATTGAAAATATAGTAAATGGAGAAATCAATTTATCTACTATTGAAATGTTTATATCCGAAGAAGCGCATCAATCACAAAAAAGGTCTCAATTAGAAGAAAATGATGTACTGTTTTCAATTGCTGGTACTATTGGAGATACTGCTATTGTAAAAAAAGAGCATTTACCAATGAATACAAATCAAGCTATTGCTTTAATAAGACCAAAAAAGATTTTAAATTCTTCGTTTTTAAGATATTCCCTTTTATCAATTGTTTCTGAAAATACAAAAGACAAACAAAGAGGTGGAGCGATAAAGAACATATCACTTGGTGATATAAAAGAACTTATGTATCCACTGCCACCGCTCCCCGAACAAAAACGAATCGTTGCAAAACTTGATTTACTCTTTGCGAAAATCGATAAATCCATCGCACTTCATCAAAAAAATATAGATGAAGCCAATGCGTTTATTAGGAGTGTTTTGAATGAGGTTTTTGGGGAGATGGAAGAGAAGTATGAGAAATCTAAATTAGATGATTTAACTTCATTAATTACAAAAGGGACAACACCTACAACTAACGGATTTAAATTTCAAAATAGTGGTATTAATTTTTTAAAGATTGAAAATATTGTAAATGGAGAAATTGATTTATCAACAATTGAAATGTTTATTTCAGAAGAGGCGCATCAATCACAGAAAAGATCACAATTGGAAATTAATGATGTTTTATTTTCAATAGCTGGTACGATTGGAGATACTGCGATTGTAAAACAAGAACATTTGCCAATGAACACAAATCAGGCAATTGCTCTTATAAGACCTATAGAAAAACTAAATTCTGAATTTTTAAGACGGGTGCTTTCATCTTCAATTTCAAATAAAACTACTAATAAACAAAGAGGTGGTGCAATTAAAAATGTATCATTGGGTGATATAAAAGAGTTGGAATTACCGCTTCCACCCCTACCAATCCAACAAAAAGTCGTCAACTATTTGGATTCTGTTTCCCAAAAAATGGAAAAAGTAAAAACGATTCAAAAAGAAAAAATGGCAAATCTCAAAGCGTTAAAAGCATCGATTTTAGATAAAGCGTTTAGGGGTGAGTTGTAGGTTTCATTATGCTAAATATTGCAAACGCCTGAAAATAGGGCTTTAACAATGGAATCAATCAGAGCTACAATCTGGTCCCTCTGTGCTCTAACCATCATCGCCTCGTCCATGAGGGGAAAATTGCGATTCAGGGGTTTGTGATGAGTGAAGAGGGGTTGAAACTCAGTTACAGTGAAAACTAATCACGCCATCACTTTATGTAAAGGGCGAGAATAGGGTTGGATAAGCTGCGTATAGATTTTTGGGATATCGAGAATGGAGATCATCTCATTTCCAAAATCTTCAGCACGATCAGGAATAATAATGGCTTTAGTGAGAGAGTTTTCATTTTTTAACATATTGCTATAATTACTGATCGAACGAAGCGGAATCTCAGGACTGCTGTAGATCGTATCGACTGCCAAACCGATATAAACTATCTGCTCTTCTACTTTTGCATTGATAATAATAATAGTATCGCTCTCTTTATCGTATTTTCTTTCCATCCCTAGTAATTTTCCGAGGGAAATAACACTTACCATCCGTTTATCAAAACCAATAACCCCCAAATTGTACTCGCTGGCGTGGAGAATAGAAGTGAGTTCTTGATGAATGAGAGCGCATACAACGTCTTTTGATTCAATGGCAAATATGGAACTGCCGATAAAGAAGGTTGATATTTCACGGGTCTCTTCCGAACCTGTCGCTTTTGGATAAATATAAGTGCGTTGTTCTACTTTTTTCTCCATGAGGGAATGTACTTCTCCGATAGGATGAAAGAGGATAGCAATAATTTCATTTTGGTAGTTATCGCTTTGTTTGTATTCACGATAACCACTTGAACACGTTGCCCCTACAGCGTAATAGATACCATTGTAGTTGATTACCTGTGCATCGCTGTATCCAAATGCAAGTTGTAACAGTGAGCTAGAGAGTGAGACGGTGGATCCGACAACAATTTCTTGATTGGTTGATGAAAGGACTTGACCGCTTCTATTGATGAAAAGGGCGAATATTCCATCTTTGACGTCGTGTTTTTCGTCTTTTGGGAGGATATCATGAAGCATTGCTTCAAATTGTGGTTGGGCATCAAAAACAATGCCGATTCCCCCAACACTTTCGTTACTAAGATTATGAATACATGCATTATAAATATAGGTAGACCGATTATCGTAGAATGGACTGGGTTCGAAGTCTGAGACGATATACTCTTGTGTTGTTGTAAGTTGAAGCGTTTGGGCAGCCCAGCTATGTCCAACACGTTTGCCAATATAATGGTTTTCATTCGGATTGGATACCGCAACGATGACGCCGTATCGGTCATAGAGGAACATGCTGCTGTAGACAGTATAAAGAGAATTAATATTACCGAGAATAGTATTCATCTTTTCTCGATCGCTTTCACCGATATGGTTTTGGGATAAAATTTCTTGAAAGCTCGTTGTTAGTGCCCACCATCGGCAGTCATTTGCCCGTTCATAAAGATTACGATCCATAATCTCTATTGCCAATGATGATTGAAACTTTAGGTCTTCAAGATAGTGCACCAGCATGGCATTATTGAGATTACCTACCGTATGATCAAAAATACGTTTTGTCTCTGCACCTGTTTTTGATATTTCACTTAATAATGCTTTGGTAAAGGGATTCTCTTTATTTGAGGCATTCGCAATCTGAACATTTCCATTCCAAACCGTGAGGTCAAGCTCCGTTTGGATTTTTTTTGCTTTGTCTAAAATATCGGTCAGTTCCTGTGGAAAGTACGCGGTAGTGTTAGCTACGGTATCAAAGAGGTCATTTTTCAAGAATGAGGCTCGTGTAGAGGAGCGAAAGGCCAAATGAAGTGGAACCATCGCATGACCTATCCATCCTGGACCTGTGTAGCCTTGATAACCACTGGTATTGACTGCTTTGTAAAGGTATTCAAATCCGGCATAGTACGTTTGATGCGTTTCATTATTTCGTACTTCTACATGGGATCCTACGGGGACGTGATGGGTCGAAGATGAGGCAATAACTTGACCATTTGGATTTAGAAGTTCAAGTGAAATGTAAGGATTCTCACGGCTGAGTTTATGAAAAATACTTTTGAGTTCATCTTCAAATTTAAAAATGAGACACAATACACCTAGTGGTTCGTCTGTGTCAGGATGATTGACACGGTAGGAGTAGATGAGTGAAGGTTTTTGATGGGTCAAATCGGTTGCACGAAATGTTTCAACATATCCTTGATGTGTTTTGAGTGATTCTTGTATCAGCGAATCTTTTGAGATGCTGATTGGATTGGTTTCATCAAGCTGAACAAGGACTTTACCTTTTGTATCGAGTAAAATAATGTTTTCGTAGACACTGTATTTGGAAATATATTCTTTGAAATGGTGGGTCAGGGACTCTTTTTTCTTGATTTTTATGTACCGCATCTCTTCAGAACTGGATATGTCGGTTGTATTTAAAAAAATAAGATAGTTACGAATATCATCATCGGTTGCTAAAAATCCAATATCAGCCGTTCTCTCAAATAAATTGCGTATTAAGATATCGATGGCAGATTGGGCTTTTGATTCAAGCTCATCAAGACTTTTGGTAAAGGTTTCTTGCGTGAGCCGCATGAGAGGTTCATCCAGCAAATCTTCAAATGCTTTGCGCGTTTCACTTGTATCCATACCAATATTCGACATCGAACCAAGAAGGGTTAACAGATCCCATTTATCAGAGAGGGAACTCATATTTTTTTCAAAATTTTGAACATCGGACATATAGCCGATTAGATGATCGCGTTGCATAAATATTCCTCATCACGAGAACGTGTGTTAAATTTGTGATGACAGTATAGTAACTTTTTGAATACAGAATGTAGAATTATTGCTTAAATATTAAGCAATAAGAGTGAGGAAAAGAATTGTTATGCAAAAATGGAATTTAGATAGTTGAAATTTATAACGTTGGAGTATCGTGTTTTGGATCGAGCTTTTGTATCAGTTTTAGGGTAAAGCATGCCCCATCTTTGTTGTTTTTGAGTGAAATTTCCCCTTCTAAATAGTGTTTAACGAGACTGGAAGCAATATAAAGCCCCATTCCTGTCCCATGATTTTTCCCTTTTGTCGTAAAATAGGGCTCGAAAATATTTTCCTTATGCTCTTTGGGAACTCCTCCCCCATTATCACAAATTCGCCATACTATTTTATTTTTTTGTTGTGCTGTAGTGATTATTATTTGACCATTTTTTGTATCACTTCCCACTATGGCATCGATGGCATTATACGTCAGAATTAAAAGCGTTTGGAGGAGGGCATTTTTACGGTTATACATTATATGCTCTGGGTTGGTTTGATCATTAAAGTGTATATGGTGCTTCTTTACCAGTCCGGATGTGAGGGTTTTGATTTCGCTCATTAAAGAGTGAACGCTGAAAATTTCGATTTCATTATCGGGACGCATAAAGTCTCGAAAATCATCAATGGTTTGAGAGAGGTATTGCAACGCTGTATTGGCTTTTTGATAGTGGGAGATGAGTGTTTCTTGGGTCAATGTCCCCAATTCCCCTTTGATATACAGATCTTGAAGGGCAAGGGCAATAATATTGAGAGGTTGTCGCCACTGGTGGGCAATAATCTCGATTGTTTCACCAATGGTCGCTTGTCGGGATTGATGGAGCATGATCTCCTTACTTCGTTTCTCTGCCTCGATGGCATTTTCCATATCGGTCGTGATTTCGCGAACGAAATGGCTCATAGCCCCAGAGAGGAGGGACGCACGGGGACGATTAGAAGGGATGGTTTCATACACTTTTGGTCTCTCTTCCCCTTCGCTGAGTCCTAAAATGGTCATCGTTTGATTTAAAAAACGGTTGCATTTTTCACACGGGGCATGATAAAACTCACCATACGTATAAAAGCCGCTTGTTGGGGCGAAACGTTGTAATCGGATGGTCTCTTGCTCAATATCTTTACCTACAAGGGAGAGGCGTGCAACGCAGCTGTAGACAAAAAGAGTTTCTACGGGTTTATCGAGAAAATAATCATTATTATTATTGGCATCGGTAATGATCCCTTCACTGTCACCGAATCCAAATCGAACGGTCGTCCCCTCGTGCATTGATCCTGCAAAACCAAGAGAGCCATCATCGTGTTTGACCATAACGGCGCGAGCGATCGGCATCTCTTTATTGGTAATAATCATGGGAAATTCAAGACCAACAATATCGGGGAGTTGCACGGCTACTTGATCTCCCAGATACCGTTTATAAATATCAAGGATAGGGGTGTTATCCAATTCCCATACACGATTACCGATCGCCTTTGTGACGGTAAACGTTCGTCCAAGACCGATCCAATTGAAGCTAAAGTGATTGTAGACGGTAAGTTTTTCACCAAAAAGCATTGCCATTACAAACCCCTCACTCGTGCACCCCTCTTGGGTAAAGACCATTGTTTTCTCAAAGAGATGATGATCGGATGCTATACCGCCGGCAATAATCATTGTAGGCTGAACATCTGCTACCCCTCTTAGGAGAACTTCCCCATCAAGATGTAACCCTTCGGAAAAGATAATGGCTACTTTAGGGGGGAGGGGAGAGGTGTCTTGAAGTCGGAGTGTCAAATCGGCAGCATCATCCGATAAATTGTTGACAGTGTGGACAATCCCTGTTTGTACGCTTGAAGAGCTAAAAGCGGTCACGACTAATAAGGTAGAATCATAGGTTAAACGACCTGCAAAAATCTTTGCCCCTGCGGTTGCTCCTAAAATTTTTGCATGAGGGAGAAGTCCTTTGACATCCTTAATCAGTTGGTTGATCTCATCGCACGTCGATAAGGAGGTGAAAATCTGAATCAGCACATTGGCTGACTCACGAAAAAAAGGGGAGATATGGGTGGGATCAGTATAGGTTTCAGTTTTCATTCCACCATTTTACACAATATTTCTTATGATGAACAGCTGAGTTTGAGATTTTTATGTTCCATTGGGGTTACCCCTGCGTAACGTTCAAACGCTATATGTTCATCGTAGGGGTATTGGGCAAGAGTGAGTAAATCATTAGTCAGCTCAAAATTGTTTTGTTCTGCTGCATCAATCGCCTCTTGAAGGATATAGTTTTTGAGGATGTACTTTGGATTTGTTTTAACCATTTTAGCGTGACGTTCATCCATCGTGGAGGAATTATTCTTTAAACGCTCATCGTAGAGTGTGAGCCATTCGTTCAATTGATTAGGGGCGAGGGTAAGAGCAAGGAGGGAAAGCCTATCTCCATCATAACGGCTGAGGGTTCGAAAAAATGGGGTCATATCAATACGACCGTTTTCCATAGCAGTAAAGAGAGATCGGAAGAGCTCACCGTCTTTTTGCTCTAGCTCATCCAATCCTAGTTTATTTTTTAAAAGCTCCATAAGTTTTGTCGTAAAATACTCCCCATATTTGGCAAGTTCCTGTTCTATTTTTTCTTGGGTGATGAGGGGGGAGAGGGCACGTCCCAGCTGAGAAAGATTCCAATGCCCGATGCGTGGCTGGTTGTCAAAACTATAGCGCCCCTCATGATCGGTATGGTTACAGATATAACCACTCTCAAAGGTGTCCAAAAAAGCGTACGGACCATAATCAATGGTGATTCCGATGGCGGACATATTATCGGTATTCATAACGCCATGGTTAAAACCGACCGACTGCCAATGGGCGATCATCTCAGCGGTGCGTTTGACAATCTCACCAAACATCTTCCCATAGCACTCTTCTTGATCCAAAAATTGCGGATACGATTGGGTGATACAAAAATCGGCAAGCTTTTGAAGTTTATCGTGTTGATTGGTGTGGAAAAAATACTCAAAACTTCCAAAACGGATCCAAGAGGGGGCTAGCCTCAGGACAATAGCCCCTTTCTCCCATCGCTCCCGTGCAACTTTTTCATCGGAGCTGATAAGGGCGAGGGCACGGCTGGTGGGTATCCCCAGTGCGTGCATCGCTTCACTTATCAAATATTCACGGATAGAGGAGCGTAAGACGGCACGTCCATCCCCTTGGCGGGAGTAGAGGGTTTGCCCTGACCCTTTGAGCTGTAGATTCCAGCCGTTTATCTCTCCTAAATTAATCGCCCGTCCATCGCCAAGACGGGGTACATAATAGCCAAACTGATGCCCTGCATAGCACATGGCGTAGGGACGTGACCCCTCCAAAAGAGTGGTTCCGTTGAGAATTTCTTCGAGATCATGAGGAGTAAGTTTTGCAGGGTCAACTCCGATAAGGTGGGCTGCATCACTGTTGAGACTGACAAGGGTCGGATTTTTGAGGGGGGTCGGATGCACTTCCTGATAAAAAATCGGATCAAGGTTCAAATAGGGGGTGGTTAGATTAATGTGTTTCATACGAAGAGTTTTACCTTAAAAAGATAAAACTAATCCACCGCTAAGTCGAATAGTAAATTACAATAAGATATAATCAAATGTTTTAAATGATAGAAAAAGGTTCTCAATGTTTTCGGATACTGTTTCATCTCCATTTATTCGGAATTTATGGCAAACGATTAGTGTATTGATCACTCTTATTATCACTTTTGCCCTTTATGTTTATGCTGAAAAGCAGATTGATCGTGCGCATGAAATACGGTTACACTCTTTTTTCATTGCGGACGAGCTTCGCCAATCGTCAGATGATCTGACCCGTATGGTTCGCACGTATGCTGCTACGGGAAATCCGATTTATAAAAAACATTACCAAGAGATATTGGATATTCGCAATGGTAAACAGCCGCGTCCTGTTGATTATCAAAATATTTATTGGGATTTAGTCGGATTGGACGATAAGCGTCCCCGCCCTTCTAGTGAACAATTGATTCCGTTGATCGAGATGATGCGTCAAGCCGGATTCACAAAAAATGAATTTGCCAAGCTCTCCGAAGCTAAAAATAATTCGGACGAGCTGACTCGAATCGAATACGCCGCAATGGAACTGATAGAATCGTCCAATCTCAATCGCGACCAAGCAATTGATCTTCTCCATAATACTGTTTATCATCAAGCTAAAGCCTCTATTATGCATCCAATCAGTGAGTTTTATCGGCTAATGAATAAACGGACAACGGTAGCTGTTGAAAACGCAGTGGCTATGGCTTTAGTGCTTCGCACTCTCTTTGTGCTAATAGGCTTACTCTTACTGTTCATGTTCTGGCGTCTCCATAAAACGCTCAATGCTACATTGGGAGCTTCTATAGATACTGTGCATACCCATATCACCCGTATCGGCAGAGGAAATTTTATCGATCCTATTCTTGTTGATGCTACGATGAAAAACAGTATTCTCGGATGGTTGAGTGAGACACAAACACGACTTAAAGAGCTGTTAGAGAACAATGAACGGCTTAAAAATCTTTATGCAGCCCTTAGTCAATGCAATCAAGCCATTGTCCGCTCTGTCGATGAAGCGGAACTTTTTCCTATTATTTGCCGTGATGCCGTGATCTTTGGTGGCATGAAAATGGCATGGATAGGGAAGTTGAATGAGGAGAAAAATTATATTAAACCCGTTGCTTTTTATGGTGAGGGGACAGATTATCTTCAAGATCTGATTATACCTTCTGATCCGAATGATCCGGCAGGAAAGGGACCTACAGGGGTGGCATTTCATACAGATAGCCCTTATTGGTGTCAAGATTTCACCAATGATCCTACGAGTGCACCGTGGCATGAACGTGGTCGCGAATTTGGCTGGGGTGGCTCGGCTTCTTTACCGTTGCATTGTGGTGGTAAAGTGGTTGGAATCTTTAATCTTTATGCGTTAGACGTGAATGCTTTCGATGATGCGGCAAAAAAGCTTCTTGAAGAGATGGCAATAGATATTAGTTATGCACTTGATAGTTATGCGACTGAAACCGCTCGCACGGAGGCTGAACGTCACGTTTATTACTTGGCAAATTTCGATAATCTTACAGGACTGCCAAACCGTGCTCATTTGGATGAGTATCTAAAAGATATGTTAAGTCTCGCAAAACGTAACTCTGAAAATATAACCCTTATGTTTATTGATCTCGACCATTTTAAAGATATTAATGACTCGTTAGGGCACAGTATCGGCGATACCCTCTTGATCGAAGCAGCGTCTCGATTTCAGTTGCAATTACGGGAAGAAGATATTGTGGCACGTTTAGGGGGTGATGAGTTTATTGTTCTCCTCCCTAATACATCCATGAGCGGAGCTGAACAAGTGGCGCAAAAACTTTTGGATATTTTCAAAAATCCTTTTCAAATCGATGGATATGATCTCAGTGTCAGTGCTTCGATTGGGATTGCATTGTATCCTGAGGACGGTAATGATTTTGAAACCCTCTTCCGAAATGCAGATAGTGCTATGTACCGTGCAAAGGAGGAGGGGCGAAATGGATATTGCTTCTTTACTGCACAGATGCAAGAGCTATCCCTACGTAATCTTGAAATGAATAATGCTCTTCGTCATGCGCTAGAACGGCAAGAGTTTCAGTTGCATTATCAACCGCAAATATCGACTGTCGATGGACGAATTATCGGGGTAGAAGCGCTTCTTAGATGGAATAATTCTGAGCTTGGAAATGTTTCTCCTGCTGAGTTTATCCCCATTGCTGAAGAGAGCGGCATGATTTTATCGATCGGTGAATGGGTTTTAAAAACAGCTATTCAACAAGCAAAAACATGGCTAGAGCAAGGGGAGGAGCCAATTATTATGGCGGTTAATCTCTCTGCTGTACAGTTCCGTCACCTCAGTTTACCCACTATGGTGAGTACGATGCTTGAAGAAGTTGGATTGCCTCCGGAGTATTTAGAGCTTGAATTGACAGAGGGTGTCGCAATGGTTGATCCGAAAAAAGCGATCACTATTATGAATGATCTGCATCAGCGAGGAGTTCGAATGTCGATTGATGATTTTGGTACAGGGTATTCTTCGTTGAGTTATCTTAAAAAATTTAAAATCTATAAACTCAAAATTGATCAATCGTTTGTCCGAGATATTAGTATTGATGATGAAGATAAAGCGATTGTCGGTGCGATTATCAGCATGGCAAAATCGTTAGGATTACAGACGATTGCTGAGGGGGTAGAGACAATCGGACAGCTTGAATATTTACGGGAGCAAGGGTGTGATGAGATACAAGGATACTACTTTTCCAAACCTCTTCCACTGAAAGAGTTTGAAGCTTTTAGAAATAATTTTTAAAGTCTTTTCAAGATAGAATGATAATAATTCATTTTAAAGGTTAATTATGATTAGAATAGTTGCACTTCTAATGGTTCTTATGTCATTTCTTTTTGCTGTTGTTAATGTTAACAGCGCGAATTCTGCACAGTTGCAAACGCTTAAGGGTATTGGTCCAACTAAGGCGGAAGAGATTCTGAAGTATCGTAAAAGTCATGGCAGTTTTAAAACAGTGGATGAGTTGGTGAATGTCAAGGGGATAGGACCTAAAACACTGGAGAAGATGAAACCGCAACTTGCTGTTCGCTAAAGATTTTTAGGGGAAGTTACCAGCTGAAAAGCCGGTAATTATAATGGGTAGAACTTAATAGCTACGATCGTCGAACGGAGCGCCTGCAACCACTTTACGTGATACAGTGTAGGGGATCAATGCCGCTGCGCGAGATTGTTTGATAGAGATCGTTACCATATCTTGGTGACGTTTACAGTTACCTGTTAAACGACGTGGCATGATTTTGAAACGCTCAGAGAGTGAATATTTCAATGATGGTACATCTTTGTAATCAATGAAATCAACTTTTGCTTCGCAATATTTGCAAAAACGTTTTTTGTATTTTCTTTTTTCTGACATGGTTATTTCCTTGTACTTTTTCTAAAACGGAATTTCGTCTTCGTTAATATCAATCTCTGGGAGATTGTTTTCAGGCATTTTTACTGGTGGTGGCTTGTTGTATGACGGTGGTGGTGTATAGGCTTTTTGAGCAGGTGCATCATAGCCCCCGCTGTAATTGTCACTACTTCCACTATCATAATTATTCGATCCGCCACCCTGAGACGCTTCGCCACGTGAATCGAGCATTTGCATCGTTTCAACAATAACGGAGTGCTTGGAGCGCTTTTGTCCGCTTGCTTGGTCAACCCATTGGTCAAATTTCAATCGTCCTTCGACGAGGATTTTTGAACCCTTACGAAGGTATTGATTGGCAACCTCACCTGAACGTCCGAAAAAAGTGATGTCGACAAAACATGTCTCCTCTTTTTTTTCACCGTTCACTGTGAATTTTCGACTCGTAGCAATAGCCGTATTGGCAATAGCCGATCCGCCTTGTGCATATTTGAGCTCAATATCACGGGTAAGATTTCCAACCAAAATGATTTTATTAAACATGTGTTTTCCTTAAAGGGATTAAGAAGCTACTTCTTCAGTGGTCTCAGCAACAGCAACTACAGGTTCAGTAACAACAGGTGCAACAACAGCAGCAGGTGCAGTAGCTACAACTTTTTTCGTTTTCTCAACCATAGTATTCCATGCTTTGATTTCACGTTTGCTATCGTATTTCATAGTTACGAAACGTAAAATCTCCTCGTTGATACGGAAACGACGTTCAATTTCACTGATCGCAGCAGGTGCAATAGTGTAATACAATACGTAGAAATAACCACGCATATTTTTTTCAATTGGGTAAGCCAGTTTTTTCATTCCCATTGCGTCACGACCGATGATTTCACCACCGTTTGAAACGATGACCTCTTCGATGATTGCGAGAATCTCTTCTTCTGTAAGAGTTGGTTTTACGATTACTAAGTTTTCGTAATGTCTCATAGCGTATGTCTCCTTATGGTGTTCGCCCCTTATGGTTGTTATACAGCACGACAATCGTGTTGCAAAGAGCAAGGAACGCGCGAAGTATACTGAAATTTTGCTTAATTTAAGTTTTGCTATATCATCCAAAAATTCTCAGCCCCTCTTTACCCTCTCCATACTATAATTTCTCCATATTTTCCCAAGGCTTTTTATGAGTACGATCCCCCCTTTTACCCACCTCCATCTCCATACTGAATATTCTCTTCTCGATGGCGCGAACAAGATTTCGGCACTTGCTTCTCGCGTCAAAGAGTTGGGGATGACGTCGGTTGCTATGAGTGATCATGGCAATATGTTTGGAGCAATTGATTTTTATCAGCAGATGAAGGGGGCGGGGATTAAGCCGATTATCGGGATGGAAGCGTATATCCATAATGGTGAGGAGTTGGGGGATAAGAGTGTGCGGCAACGGTTTCACCTCTGTTTGTTTGCCAAAAACGATATCGGGTATAAAAACCTTATGTACCTTTCTTCCCAAGCCTATATCAACGGATTTTATTACTATCCACGGATCAATAAAAAGCTCCTCCGTGAGAATTGTGAGGGGATCATCTGTACCTCGGCGTGTTTGCAAGGGGAGGTGAATTGGCATCTTAATACGGTCAATGAGCGGAACATTAAAAACGGGGCAGGGGGATACGAAGAGGCGAAGAGGGTCGCTTTGGAGTACAAAGAGATTTTTGGAGACGATTTTTATATGGAGATTATGCGTCACGGGATTTCCGATCAGCTCTTTATTGACGATCAAGTACTTCAAATTTCCCAAGAGACGGGGATAAAACTTGTAGCGACGAACGATACCCACTACACCTTTCCCGGAGATGCGCAGTACCATGAGGCATTTATGTGTATCGGGATGAATAAACTCTACGATGATCCCAAGCGGATGCGTCACTCCGTTCATGAGTTTTATATCAAATCCCCTGAACAAATGGCACGTATTTTTGCCGATATTCCTGAAGCCCTCTATAATACGCAAGAGATTGTCGATAAATGCCAGTTGGAGCTTAAACTCGGAAATCCAACCCCCCCGAATTTTAAATTTACCACGGAATATGCTCTTCAAGAGGGGCTTGTTATGGAGGAAGATTCCCAGTATTTTATCCACCGTTGCCGTGTCGGATTGGATGAACGGCTTAAGCACGTCCCGCAAGACAAGCACGAGGAGTATAGAGCACGGTTAGAGTTTGAGATGAATGTCATCAACCAAATGAAATTTCCCGGCTATATGCTCATTGTTTGGGATTTCGTCCGTGAAGCGAAACGGATGGGGATTGCCGTGGGACCGGGACGGGGTTCGGCGGCGGGAAGCTTGGTAGCTTATAGTTTAGAAATTACCGATATTGACCCGATGAAATATGACCTCCTTTTCGAGCGTTTTCTCAATCCGGAACGGGTATCAATGCCCGATATCGATATGGACTTTATGCAAGCCAGACGAGGGGAAGTGATTGATTATGTGGTGCAAAAATATGGGCGTGAGCAGGTGGCACAGATTATTACCTTTGGTTCATTGTTAGCCAAAGGGGTGATCCGAGACGTAGCGCGAGTCCTCGAAATGCCCCTCTCACAAGCGGATATGATGGCAAAACTGATCCCTGATGAGCTGGGAATTACCCTCAATGGTAAAACCAAGGGGGGGGAGTTCAAGCCGGGAGCGTTCCAAAAAGAGCCAAAGATTTCAGAGCTCATCGAAAGCGATGCGAGTGTGGCGCGGGTATGGGAGTTTGCAAAAAAACTGGAAGGGCTAAAGCGCAATGCGGGGATGCACGCAGCGGGAGTGGTTATCTCCAATGAGCCGTTATGGAAGAAAACCCCTATCTATAAACCCTCCGGTGAGGAGAACTACATTACGCAGTATTCTCTCAATTTTCTCGAAGATATTGATCTCATAAAATTTGACTTCTTGGGACTCAAAACACTGGACGTTATTGACAGTGCTATAAAGCTGATCAAACATCGTTACGATAAAACGATTGATTGGCATGAGATCAATGAGAACGATCCCACGGTCTATGAAACCATCCAAAGCGGTGAAACAGTGGGGATGTTCCAGATAGAGTCAACGGGGATGCAGGATCTTAACCGCCGTCTTAAGCCCAGTAGTTTCGAGGATTTGATTGCGGTACTTGCCCTTTATCGTCCGGGACCCATGGAGTCGGGCATGTTGGATGATTTTATTGAACGTAAACACGGTCGTCAAGCTATTACCTATGTTTTTCCCGCGTTGGAATTAATTTTAAAACCGACCTACGGGGTTATCGTCTATCAAGAGCAGGTTATGCAGATCGTTCAAACCATTGGGGGGATGAGCTTGGGCGGTGCGGATATTGTGCGTCGTGCAATGGGGAAAAAGAAACTCGAAGAGATGCAAAAATACAACCGTGAGTTTAGTGAAGGGGCGCAAAAACAAGGGTTGGAGTATCAAAAAGCTTCCGAACTCTTCGATCTGATCGAGAAATTTGCCGGATACGGGTTCAATAAATCCCACTCGGCAGCCTACGCGATGGTCACCTTCCAAACAGCGTGGTTAAAAACCTACTATCCCCAAGAGTTTATGGCGGCGCTCCTCACTTCGGAGAAGGATAACACTGACAAGGTTGTCAAGTATATCGACGAAGCCAAGCGGATGAAAATCTTCCTTGGGGCTCCCAATATCAACCACTCACAGCTAGAATTTTCTGCCATTAATAAAGACGGTCAAGATCAGATCCTTTTTGGTTTGGGTGCTATCAAGGGGGTGGGAGAAGCTGCCGTAGAGTCGATTTTAGAGGCACGCCGTGAGGGGGAGTTTAAAGATATTCAAGATTTTATCAACCGCATCGAACCCCAAAAAGTGAATAAGCGGGTGATCGAATGTATCATTAAAGCAGGGGGGTTGGACAGTTTTGGCTATTCCCGTCGTGCATTGATTGAGCAGGTGGAGACACTCGTAGAGACGGCAAAAAAAGGGTCATCTTTGAAAAAAGATGCTCAATTTAGTCTCTTTGGGGATGATGATGAGGTCATGACCGTTGAACTCAATCTTCAAAATAGGGATGAATACGATCTTAAAGCCTTGCTGGATTTTGAAAAAGACACCTTGGGCTTCTATGTCTCCGGTCACCCTCTCGATAACTTCCGTGAGCAGATCGACGCGATCAACTATACCCTCTCTAGCGAAGTAGAAAATATCGAGGACGGTTCCACTGCTATCTTCATCGGTAAAGTCGAAACGATCACGAAAAAGATGTCGAAAAAAGGGTCGATGTTCGGGCTTGTGAGCCTGATGGACTTCCACGGTAATATCGAAGTGATGCTTTTCAGCGACAGAGTTGATCAGCTCGAAGCGATGGATCTCGATGAACCGATAGCGTTCAAGGTTAAGGTAACCCATACCGAGATGTTCACCCGCATCAGTGTTACGAAAATCATGACCCTCGCCGAAGCTAAAAAAGAGGCAAAAAAGGTGGAGACGAAGATCGTCGAAAATCTCCCTCCGCAGGAGCCGTTGCAACTGCGCATTCGTCTCAGTGATAATTTGGAGAGTTTAGAGAAACTCTATACCCTTGTCCGCCGTCATCCAGGAAGACGGGAAATCAAATTGATTATCGTCTCTCGGCTTATGGACGTCGTGATCGATTCGGCGATACGGGTGGATAATAAAGTGTTGGAAGAGCTGAGGTCTTTTGAGGGGGTAGATGTAGTGTAAAACTATTTAAAACTAGATATGCCCATCTCGTAACCTCTATGTAATCAGAGGATTTTATACTCACGGTATGGAACCTTTACACCCCTTTTATCTTCATTATTTTAACGTTTTAGATGTTGCTTTCCAACCTATTGTTGATATACACTCAGGTATCATTTTTGGTGTGGAAGCGTTGTTGCGTGGAACCGATAGGTTAGGATTTGAGTCGATTCATGACTTTTTTGATCGTTTGTATGAGGAAAATATTCTCTATACCTTTGATCTTCTGTTACGTGAAAAAGTTATTGAAAAATTTTGTACGATTCCAAACTTTCAGAACTTAAAGCTTTTTTACAACCTTGATAATCGTCTGTTAGAGATGGCCGATTTTGCAAAAGGGAATACATCGAGAATTTTGAACCGTTTCGGACTCGATCATAAGATGATGGTATTTGAACTCTCCGAACGCAACGAGATTGTCAATCTTGATAATTTTACTCGGCTGATGCGTCACTATGAACAAGAGGGATTCTGCGTCGCTATTGATGATTTCGGGATTGGGCATTCGGGATACAAGCTTCTTTACCATTGCACCCCTAATATTATAAAGATTGACCGATTCTTTTTAAGCGGGATTGATCAAGATGCAAAAAAGAAGCTTTTGGTGCGTCATATCGTTCAGTTGGCTACACTCATGGGAAGTCGTGTTATCGCCGAGGGTGTAGAAACTCAGCGAGAGCTATTGGTGTGCAAAGAGGTGGGATGTCATTTTGTACAAGGATATTTCGTTCAGCGTCCAACATTAGAAAGTTGTGAAATACTTCAAAAATATACAGAAATCTCTAGTGATCTTTTGGTGGATAAGCGCTTGAAGAATGATCAGAATATTATATTGAAACGGCTTGAGTACCTTAGCCCTATTGTTATGGGTGAATCGGTAGAGTCCTTGATTGATTTATTCAAAAAAGAGGATGAACTATTTTTGGTTCCGGTGGTAAATAGTCAAAATCACCCAGTAGGAATTGTTCATGAACATCGTCTTAAATCGATTATTTACTCTCCTTACGGGAGGTCGCTGATCCAAAACCGTTCTTCTGATCTCTCCTTCTTGGAAACCTATATGGAATCGATTCCTGTGGTGGATTTAGCGATGCCCTTGGAGACGATGGTGGAACTCTTTTCCCTGCATGAAAATGCTCCGGGGGTTTTGGTGGTGGAATCTTCCAAATACATCGGCTATTTAAGTGCGAGGGTGATGATTGAAGCGATCCATGAACGCAGCCTCATTCGAGCACGTGATGAGAACCCTTTGACCCGTTTGCCCGGTAATTTTATGATCAACGAATATATTACTGACATTTTTGAAACAAAAAAAGATTCGGTATTGTGTTATTTTGATTTCGATCATTTTAAACCCTACAACGACTATTACGGATTTCGTAACGGAGATCGAGTCATTTTACTGTTTGCTGACTTGATGCATAAAGTATTATCACAAGAGTATTTCAAGGGGCATATTGGAGGGGATGACTTTTTTCTAGGGGTTATTTTGAATGAGTCCCATACGTTTGAAAAAGTATGTCGAGAAATTGGACGTCTCGTCACTAAATTTACGGAAGATGTTCGAGAATTTTATGATGTCAAAGATAGAGATCGAGGATGTATTATTGCAGAAGACCGTTTTGGAGAGCAACGAGAGTTTAAACTCTTAAGCGTAAGTGTGGTTATCGCACATGTAGGGATGGAAACGACGATCCGTTCATCCGAACAGTTACATCATCTTTTTTCCCTTGAAAAGAAAGAGGCGAAAAAAGCTCCGAACCATATTGTAATTATTAATGTTTAAGGGAATAGAGTTTAGGTAAAGTTACTTCACAATACTCAAATTTTCACTCTTCCACGCGGTTATCCCTCCTCTAATATTGAGAGGAACAAATCCATTTTTAACCAAAATCCGAGAAGCGGCTACGCTTCGGGCTCCGCTATGACAATAGACAATAATCCTTTTCTCTTTAAGCCCTTGAAGTTGAGAAAGATTTTCATTCAAACTTTGCAGAGGGATAAGCGTTGCCCCTTCTATGTGTTCTTGAGAAAATTCTTCGGGTGTACGGACATCCAGGAGGGTGACATTGGTATCATTTTTTAAAAGGTCATACGCTTGTCTGGGTGAAATCGACTCAAAATCAGTGAGAACCCACCCTTTCGAATAGGCAAAATAAAGTGCCACACCAATAAATGCAACCCAATAAAAAATATTCTTTACTTGTTTTCTTGTTATATCAAAATCCACTCTTAGCCTCGGACATCAAGAGCTTTTCCAAGTCCTGTTAGGGGAGAACTAGACACCGGTGCAGATTGTACTACAGGAACTTTTGCACTCTCTAAGACTTTCATTAAACCTTGCCCTTGTACTTCGATTGCTTTTTTCAGAGCATAGATCTCAGGACCTGTACTCACATTAGAATTTATTGAATTCATAACTCACCTCTTTATTTTTAAAAGTATAAGAATATCGGCAAAAATAGAGGTTTCTAAAATTGCACTCTTTGACAGACTCTTACCAAGATGAAAAGCATTATAATAAATTTGCTATAATGATTCAATTAGATTTTATTGGAGCATAACGTGGAGCAAAAAGAGCCGATGACAAAATACGGGTTTCAGCGTCTATCAGATGAGCTGAATACCCTCAAAAATATTGATTTACCAGAAGTTAATGCAGAGATTGACCGTGCAAAAGAGTATGGTGATTTAAAAGAGAACTCTGAATATCATGCAGCGCGTGAAAAACAAGCCTTTATCGGGACACGTATTGCAGAGATTGGGGAAGTGATTTCACGTGCACAAATTGTCGATCCCAGTGAACTTGAGCATGCCCGTATTAGTTTTGGATCAACGGTGGTGTTGTCCAATCTCGATAATGACGAAGAGGTGACCTATACTATCGTAGGTGGATGCGAAAGCAATCCTGCACGGGGGCTTATTTCTTTTAATTCTCCGCTTGCTCGACAGCTTTTAGGACGTGAAGAGGGGGATGAAGTGAACGCAAAGCTCCCTGGAGGGGTGAAAAACTTCGAAGTCTTAGAGGTGAAATATCAGGAGATCGTATTTGAAAGCCATTAATGTAGGGATCATCGGTGTGAGTGGCTATACGGGATTAGAACTCCTTAAAATGCTCATTCACCATCCGATTTTTGCCTTTGCCTATTGCGCCAATACGGAGGGGGGGACTACGGTTTGTGAACTTCATCCCGCACTGCTGGGTGTTTGTGATTTAGCTGTTGAAAAGGTTGATTTGGATCACGCGGCGAGAGTATGTGAACTCGTATTTTTAGCACTTCCCCATAAAACAGCTATGAATACGGCGAAAGGGTTATTGGAACGGGGGGTGAAGATCGTTGATCTATCGGCGGATTATCGTCTCACACAGGAAAATTACGAAGCATTTTATTGCGAACATGAAGATGTGGCTAATCTTTCTCATGCGGTCTATTCAATCCCAGAATTGCATGGAAATAGTGCCAAGGGTGCGCAGCTGATTGCCAATCCGGGATGTCATGTCACGGCGAGTTTGATGGCACTTACCCCTTTTTTAGAGCATATCGACCTCTCGAATCCTATTTTTATTGATTCCAAAACTGGGGTATCGGGTGCGGGTAAATCTCCTAGTGCATCTGCCCATTATGTGAGTGTCAATGATAATATCAATTGTTACAATATTATAAAACACCGTCACGCAATCGAAATTGAACAGCACGCAGGTTCACTGTGTGGTTGCGATGTAAAAGTTACATTCGTCCCCTCTCTTGTCCCGATGACACGGGGAATGCTTGCGTGTGTCTATGCAACGTTGAAATCGGATATTGATCCCCTTGCCGTGATAGAGCAATTTTATAAGAACAAACCGTTTGTCCGTATTCGTACTGCTCCTCCCCATACGAAAATGACATCAGGAACTAATTTTGCCGACATTTATGCCACGCGTCACGCAAATGCATTGGTAGCTATCTGCGCTATTGATAATCTCATGCGCGGTGCAAGTTCACAAGCAGTTGTGAATGCCAATATTATGATGGGGCTTCCCGAAGAGATGGGGATACCAAAAATTGCATACGTCCCTTGATGATACTCTTCATGAGGGGGCGATACTTGTTGCCGATTCCCATTATGCTCCGTGGAGAACCCCTTTTATTGATTTTTTAAGTGCTCTCGACAAAGGAGAAATTCAAACCCCTCAACTGATTTTAATGGGAGATAATTTTGATCTCCTATTTGGTTCTATCACCCAAACATTATTGCTTAACCGCAGTGCCATTGATCTACTCAATAGCCTCTCATTAAAAATCCCTATTATTTATCTTGAGGGGAATCATGATTTTCAGCTCTCTGCTATTTTTCCCCATATTCGGGTGATTGACCGTACCCATCAGCCTTTAATTCTAAACCATAACGGTTCGCGAGTTGCCCTCTTGCATGGGGATATTGGTGTCCCATTGGGATACAAAATTTATACCGCGTTCATCCGAAATCGTCTGATTCTTTTGGGGTTAAATTTCTTGAATGAAAAATTCGGAGGATTTATTATTAATGGGCTGAGCAGACAGATGCAACGGAAAAATCATTGCCAGCAGATAGACAATTTTGAATTCATTGCTAAACGTCATTCGAGAGCGGAATGGATAAAGGGATGTGATATGGTAATCGAGGGGCATTATCATCAAAACCGTAGTTTTTATTATTCACAGTTGATTTATAAAAATTTGGGTGCTTTTGCTTGCAATGAAAGATATTATAGTGTAAAATCATTTCAAAATCAGAGTGCTTTGGAAGAAGTGATCTTTCACAAGGAGCCCCAATGAAGGGACAAGGCGATATTTTAAAAGTCGGCAGCAACGAGATGGAGTTGGTCGATTTTCGGATTTTTAAACGAGAAGGGGATGGTGTATACGAGGGTATTTATGGTGTAAATGTCGCCAAAGTACGTGAAATCATCCGCTTGCCGCTACTTACTGAGCTTCCAGGGACACCATCATTTATTGAGGGCATTTTTGATCTTCGCGGGGTGGTAATTCCTGTGGTTAATCTCGCAAAATGGATGGGAGTAGATGCCCCTGAGGGTGTGGAGCGTAATGCTCGTGTCATTATTACTGAGTTTAATAATATTCAAATTGGATTTGTGGTTCATGAAGCGAAACGGATTCGTCGTATCAATTGGAAAGATATTGAGCCTGCATCCTTTATTGATAGCAGTGTTGACGGTTCAAAAGTGACCGGTGTAACGCGCATCGAGGGTGATAATGTTTTATTGATTTTAGATTTGGAAAGTGTTGTTCAAGAGCTGGGGCTTTATCAGCCTGCTAGTGCTATGTTGAGTGAACATGAGAGTCGTTTTGAGGGGTTAGTATTACTTCTGGATGATAGCTCCACCGCGCGGCGTATTCTTAAAGAAGCGTTTGAAAAGATGGGCTTTCATGTAATCGAGGGAAGCGATGGAGAACATGGGCTCCGACTTTTGGAAGAGTTGTATGAAACCTATGGAGAGAACATTTCTAAAAAACTGCGTTTGATTGCTTCGGATATTGAGATGCCACGGATGGACGGGTTCCATTTTGCAGCACGTGTTAAAGAAGATCCACGATTTAAAATGGTTCCAATTATTTTCAACTCTTCTATTAGTGATCATTTTAGTGAAATGCGTGGAAAAGAAGCAGGCGGAGAAGCTTATTTGGTCAAGTTCGATTCGAATTTATTTTACGATGAAGTGGCACGTGTTGTACGTGCGCATATTCAATAAGGGGCTATTATGGATGAATTTGAAGAGATATTACAAGATTTTTTAATTGAAGCGTTTGAGCTGATTGAGCAGCTTGACCAAGATTTGGTAGAATTAGAGACTCGTCCGGATGATTTGGATTTACTGAATCGAATTTTTCGTGTTGCTCATACGATTAAGGGTGCAAGTTCATTCTTGAATTTCGATGTACTGACCCATTTGACGCACCATATGGAGAATTTGCTTAATATGGCACGACATGGGGATTTGGTCATTGATGCCAATGTTATGGATGTTATTCTCGAATCAATCGATCTTATGAAAGCGTTATTGGTGCGTATTCGAGACAGCAGTTCGGATGCAGGAGTGGAAGTTGCAGGATGCGTTGAACGACTGGATGCTGTAGCCAATGGAGAAGCCAGTGTTGTACCTGTAGCTGTTGTTGTAGAACCGATTGTTGCGATTAAAGCTGTTGAGGATGAGGTAGATTATTCTCAACTGAGCGAAGCAGAAGTGGAGGCAGAGATAGAGCGATTGTTAGCGGAAAAACAAACCGAGGCTATGGCTAAACGCTCAAGTGCTCAGGTGGTAATAGAAGAAGAGCCTGATTATAGTAATATGAGCGATGCCGAAGTAGAAGCGGAGATAGAGCGGTTGCTCCTTGAAAAACAAGCCCAAGATGCAGCTAAGCGGGCCAATAAAAGTCAAAATTCTACACCACCGCCACCAGCTCCTTTAGCCCCTGTTGTTGTTGCACCGGTGCCACCTAAAGTAGAAGCTGCCCCCCCACCAAAACCTGCTGCTACACCGCGCCGAAGTGAGCCCAAAGAAGAGGGGGGAGAATCCAAGGGTGGCGCAACCGTAGAGCAAACCATTCGTGTCGATGTTAAGCGACTGGATCACCTAATGAATCTTATCGGGGAACTCGTATTGGGCAAAAATCGCCTAATTAAAATCAATGATGATGTAGAAGAACGATACGAGGGGGAAGCGTTTCTAGAAGAGCTCAATCAAGTTGTCTCCATTGTATCATTGGTAACGACTGATTTGCAGATTGCTGTTATGAAAACACGGATGCTTCCTATTGGGAAAGTATTTAATAAATTCCCGCGTATGATTCGTGACCTTTCACGTGAACTCAATAAAAAAATTGAGTTGGAGATCACAGGGGAAGATACGGAGCTTGATAAATCAATTGTTGAAGAGATCGGCGATCCGTTGGTTCATATTATCCGAAATTCGTGTGACCATGGGGTTGAGATACCACAAATTCGTTTGGATGCAGGGAAAGAAGAGGTCGGGACGATTCAGCTCAAAGCGTACCACGAGGGAAATCACATCGTCATCCAAATTATTGATGATGGGAAGGGGCTTGATCCGGAGATGCTTAAATCCAAAGCGTTGGACAAAGGGTTAATTACCGAAAAAGAAGCCGATGGTATGAGTGATAAAGAGGCATTTGCTCTTATCTTTCGCCCAGGATTTTCGACTGCTGCTCAAGTAACGAGCGTTTCGGGACGCGGCGTTGGGATGGACGTGGTTAAAACCAATATCGAAAAACTCAACGGGATGATTGATATTGATTCTGAAGTTGGGCGTGGAACGTCGATGAAACTTAAGATTCCATTGACCCTTGCCATTATCCAAGCATTGCTTGTTGGGGTTCAAGAGGAGTATTATGCTATCCCTCTCGCATCGGTTTTAGAAACGGTGCGTATTGCTAAAGATGATATTTATACCGTTGAGAGCCGTTCGGTTATGCGTCTTCGGGATGAGGTCCTCTCTCTTGTTCATATCGGAGATATTTTTGAAGTAGAGCGTGTTTTTGATAACAGTGAACATGCGTACGTCGTAGTATTGGGTCTTGCAGAGAGTAAAATCGGTCTCATCGTTGATACCCTCATCGGTCAAGAGGAGATTGTTATTAAATCTCTTGGTGAATATCTCAAAGGGATAGAGGGGATTGCAGGAGCAACCATTCGCGGAGATGGAGGGGTAACGCTCATTGTAGACGTTGCAGCGTTGATGTTAATGGCAAAATCGGTCAAATCAACCGTGGGGCAGACGGGAAGTGAAGCTAAAAAAATCGGTGTTAAAAACAGTGCAAGTGATTATTGCGTGATGATAGTGGATGATTCCAAAACTGATCGTACTATTATCCGTAAATCACTGGAGCCTCTTGGAATAACTATAGTCGAAGCGGTGGATGGTATTGAAGCCCTTAATATCTTGAAACAAGGGGATCACTTCTTTGATGGTATGTTAATCGATATTGAGATGCCACGTATGGATGGGTATACCCTTGCCTCTGAAATTAAGAAATACAATAAATACAAAAATATGCCACTGATCGCGGTGACATCACGAAGTGGCAAAGCAGATCGGATGCGTGGAGTTGAGTCGGGAATGGTGGAGTATATCACTAAGCCGTATTCACCCGATTATTTGATGAATGTTGTGAAGCGTAACATTAAATTCACGGAAGGGTTCTAATCATGAGCGAAAAATTACAACAAATTATCAATAGACAAAATAATGCCCTTGTCGGCAATGAACAAAAAGTTGAAGAAGTGATTCAATTGGTTGGCTTTATTGTGGGTGATGAAGAATTTTCAATCCCCATTTTGAGTATTCAGGAGATTATTAAACCTATTTCATGGACACGGGTACCTCAAACTCCAGCCTATATTTTAGGGGTTTTCAATCTTCGTGGTTCCGTCATTCCCTTGATTGATTTACGTGCACGATTTGGTTTAGAGCTCCAAAAACATACGGAAGAGACCCGTTTTATTGTTATGAAAAATGGAGATGATGTCGCTGGTTTTGTGATCGATCGTCTCACTGAAGCGATTCGTATGCCCAAGCGTGATGTAGGACCAGCACCCGATACGGTTGCTGAAAGTGATACGATGATTGACGGGGTAGGAAAACAAGCCGATCGGATCGTTACGATTTTAAAAGTACATAAGTTATTAGAGAGAAATTTCTAGTTTGAATGAAATACACTATAGCACCAGACGGCAAAAACTTCTTGATACACTAGAAGAGGGGGTGGTAATCCTCTCCTCTTCTTCACCGCAAACCCGCTCCAATGACACAGAATATTCTTATCGGCAAAACAGCGATTTTTATTATATGTGTGGATTTGAAGAGCCTAATAGCATTTTGATACTGCTCAAAACTCCAGAGAGTACACGCTCTATTTTGTTTGTAGAAGCATGCAGTGCTGAGGGTGCATTGTGGAACGGTGCATGTTTGGGTGTAGAGGGTGCACGTGAACGATTTAGTATGGATGAAATTCATAGCACTCTTGAGTATTCAGGCTTAATCAAAGAAATTTTACGGGAACATACAGCTCTTTATATTGATTTTTTGGATGATTCCTCCTCTGTAAAATTGGCACAGCAAAGTGTAAAAGAGTTACGAGAAACACGTGGTGTGAAGAAGAGTATCCGTGCTATTCATGACGTCACCTATCTCATTCGCTCGATGCGCCTACTCAAATCTAACGAAGAGATTGAGCGTATTAAACATGCAATAGCTATTACTGCATCCGCCCATCATCAGGCGATGAGAGAGTGCAAAAGTGGAATGAAAGAGTTTGAGCTGCAAGCAGCCATGAGCTATATTTTTCTCTCCAACGGGGCGACAAGTGAAGCCTACGGTGCAATTGTCGCGGGGGGGAATAATGCCAATACCCTCCATTATATTGATAATCGTGACCTCTTGCTCGATGGGGATTTAGTCCTCATTGATGCAGCATGTGAATGGGAACTCTACGCTAGTGATATTACACGAACTTTTCCTATAAATGGTAAGTTTAGTGATCCACAGCGCGATGTATATGAAAAAGTTCTTGATGTGCAGTTGCGTGTTATTGATGCAATAAAGCCGGGTGTTAAGCGCGATTGGCTACAACAATACAGTGAAAAACTTCTTTGTCAGGCATTGATTGATTTAGGGATTTTAAAAGGGGAAATTACACCCCTTTTGGAATCAAAAGCCCACAAAAAATATGCCCCACATGGTATCGGTCACTGGATGGGCTTGGACGTGCATGATCCGTGCCCCTATTTTGATGATGAAGGGGAGAGTCTGGCGTTGAGTGCTGGAATGGTGACGACGATTGAACCGGGGATTTATATTCGAGCCGATGATGAGAGTGTGGAGGAAAAATATCGTGGTATCGGTATTCGTATCGAAGATGATATTCTTATTACCGATGAGGGGTGTGAAAATCTTTCGAGTATGATTGTCAAAACGGTTGAGGATATTGAGAATCTAATGATGAATAAGGAGGGTATATGCGTCCATTTAATGAAAACCTACTAAAATTTATTGATGCCTCTCCTACCCCATTTCATGCCGTGGGGCAAATGGTAATAGTATTGGAATCAAAAGGGTTTAAAAAACTTGATGAGTGTGGGGTGTGGGATTTGGTTGATGGGGAAAACTATTATGTTACGCGTAACGACTCCTCGATCATTGCTTTTACGTACCCGCCAGAGTTGGAAAAAGGGTATACGATTATCGGTGCTCATACCGACTCTCCCCATTTACGGCTGAAGCCCAACCCCGTGACCAAGAGCGCTGGAATAATACGGTTAGGGGTGGAAGTGTATGGTGGAGCATTGCTGAATCCGTGGTTTGATCGTGATCTTAGCCTTGCAGGGAGGATTGTCTATTTGGACGTGGATGGGGTGCGACGTGAAAAAATTATCGACGTGAAACGTCCTATTGCACTTATTGCTTCTCTTGCTATCCATCTTGATCGGGAAGCTAATAGCTCCCGTTCTATCAATGCCCAAACGGATATTGTCCCGATGATTGGATGCGGTGAGGAGTTTGATTTCGAATCGTGGATACTAAAGGAAGCAAGGGAGAGTAATGGAAAATTACTAGCCCATGAATTAAGTTTTTATGATACGCAAAAAGGGTCATTTATCGGGATACACGAAGAGTTTATTGCTCACGCACGTCTTGATAATCTTCTCAGCTGTTATGTTGGACTTCAGGCCTTGATTGACTCCAATTATCCAATGATGATCGCCTGTATGGATCACGAAGAAGTGGGGAGCGATTCTCACGTAGGAGCGGGCGGGACGTTTCTTGAAGAGACGTTACGCCGTATTGCAGGAGAAAATTTCACGACCCTTATGCGCCGTTCTCTAATGGTGTCGTGTGACAATGCTCACGCCCAGCATCCTAATTTTCCGACCAAGCACGAAAGCCAGCACGCACCGCTTCTTAATCGTGGTGTTGCCATCAAGATCAACGCCAATCAGCGGTACGCAACGTCATCACGTACAATGGGGCGCTTTGTCCAATGTGCCCAGAGTATCGGTGTTGTAACGCAAACTTTCGTGACACGTAGCGATATGGGGTGCGGTTCAACTATTGGGCCTATCACTTCTGCTCGTCTTGGGATAGAGACGATTGACGTGGGGGTTCCAACGTTGGGAATGCACTCCATTCGGGAACTCGCGGGGACAGAAGATGGATACGGACTTTTTAAAATTTTACTCCAACTTGGTGAGTATTAATGGCAGAGATGATTTCGGTTGAAGAGCTTAAAAGCCTTATCGATCAGACGTACCGTGTTGAAGAGGAGTATGTTGCTCTGCGTCAATCGTACGATCATCTTCAAAGCACCATCGAGCAGGTTATCGAATTTTTGCCCAATGCTATCTGGATTATCAACCAAGACGGTTCTGTGTTCTTGCAAAATTCTCAAGCCAAAGGGCTTGAAAAATTGTTTGAAATACTTCAGTGGGATACTCAAGATTATGAGGTGACGTTCGAAGAACGTTCGTATTTGATCAAATCAGCCCACCACAACGAGAAACATCTTCTTAGTGCGACCGATATTACTGAGCAAAAGCGCAAAGAGAATCTTGCAACAATGGGACAGATGGCAGCCCATCTTAGCCATGAAATTCGTAATCCTGTTGGGGCGATTGCGTTGTTGACCTCCACATTGATGAAGCGAGTTACGGAAGAGAATAAGCCGATTGTGAGTGAAATTCAGAAATCTCTCTATCGTATTGAGCGGATTATTAAAGCGACATTGATGTTTACGAAGGGGGTAAGTGCTCAAAAAAGCCCTTTACGTTGGGATATGATCCGTCGTGAGTTGGAGAGTGCCATCGGTTATTACAGTTATGGTAAAAAAATAGATTTTATCTTTCCTATGGATGATTTTGAGCTACGTGGTGATTTAGATCTATTGACGATGCTCTTTAGCAATTTTATTTTTAACGCGATTGATGCAATTGAGTTGGATGAGGATGAGGAGGGGTGTGTCACAATGGTTCATGAGAATATTGAGGGGAAACACCGTTTTATCATTACTGATACGGGTATCCCTATTGAAAATAATAAATGGCTTTTTGAAGCGTTTAAAAGCACTAAGGAACGGGGAAATGGTTTGGGATTGGTACTTTCACGTGAGATAGCTATTGCCCACGGTGGAGCAATACGTCTTTATGAAGGGGGAGAGAAAGGGTTTGTGGTAATTCTCTCTTAAAGGGGGCGTGGTTGGCTAAGGTAATAGCCTTGGAGATAATCAATCTTCAGCTCTTTGCATACATCATAAATTTCTTTTGATGAAACAAACTCAGCGATTGTTTTAATCCCCAATCGATGAGTAAAATCAATAATAGATTTGACGATGTCTTCTGCCCCCTTATCGGTCGTAATATTTTTGATAAGGGATCCATCAATTTTTATAAAATCAACGTCAAGACGCAAAATATGGGCAAAGTTTGAGTAGCCTGTCCCAAAATCATCAATAGCAATTTTACATCCAAATGTTTTGGCACGCGTAATAAATGCAGACACCTCTTCATAATTTTCGATACCCTCGGATTCTAAAATTTCAAAAACGAGCCGATCTCCAACATCACACTCACAAAGAAGCTCGAAGAGTAGTGTTTGGGTTTTAAGATTAAGAATATCATCAACAGAAAAGTTGATGGAGTAGCGATAATCAGTCGATCGTAATTGATGAAAAATCCTATGGATGACAAAATCGGTAATATAGGGATAAAGGCGTGACTTTTTGGCAATATCTAAAAAAGCAGCAGGGGAGATAATAACTCCATCTTCATCAATAATACGTATCAACGCTTCATATTCATAAATTTCTTTACTCTCCGTATGGTGAATCCCTTGATAGTAGAGATCAAAACGTTGATCATCAATGGCATCTTTGAGTTTTTTACTCCATAATATATTATGGTGATATTGCTCTTTGATGAGAAGGTTGTGATGGTATTTTACAAAAGAAACCCCCCGTTTCTTAGCTGTTTTAAGTGCCATATCCGCTCGGCTAATCATATCACACTCGGGTTCGCTGCACATATCCATCCCCATACTGAGGGTAATGAGGATAGTGATACCATCAATATCATAATGGATAGCATGAAGGTGATCCATTATCGTTTGGCTCATGGTATCAAATGTACCATCATCCATCTCTTCAAGAAGTGCTAATGCGTATTCATCGGAAGGCATTTTAAAGAGTGCCAGTGGATATGGGGCTATGATGGTTTGAATTGAACGCCCTAGCGATTGTAAAATTTTATCGCCGATTTCATGACCGTAGAGGTCATTCATCTCTTTGAAATTATCAATGTTGAGCAAGAGGATAGCGTAATAGTGTTGGTCGCTGAGCCTTTTGATCAAGGCTTTACGATTGGGAAACGTGGTAAGGGCATCATGATAGAGTTGATGATTTAGTTTCTGATTCAATTGTGCAGATTCTTGATTAATTTGAGAAATAAGTTTTTTGAATCCAATATGAAGAATTCCTACGAGTAACAATAATAAAATGATACTGATAATGGCAAGACGAAGAAGCTCTTCTTGATAGGAAAGTTCATCTTTGGTTATATCGAGAGCACAAATCATTTTTGCAAGAGGTTTATCGGTATAGGTGAGAAGATCACGAGATGCAATAATATAGGTATGTCCATTGATGGTATGGCGTATGGAGTAAGCGAAGTTATAATCATTGGGGAGGTGTTGAAACAGTGGATCATTATTGGAGACAATTGAATACGAATTATAGTGTGTTAAATGGCTTGTGGGTAAAAGTTTTTTGAGGGTAGCTGTATGGATGGCGATAGCACTTTTAATCTCTGAGTAGCTATTGAGCCGTTCTTGTACCCTTTCAATTTTGGCGGCTACATTAAGAACACCAAGAAATTTTTTATTTTTAAAGATAGGGATGATTTTTACAAGTGAAATATTATAAAGGGTGACGTCAAGAGATACAATAGAATGATGGGTTCGAATGGCTTCGGCGATCATAGGACGTTTTTTTAGAAGATTGTCACCAAATTTTTCGGGATCTTGAAGACGTAGAAAATGGGTTCCATCGGCGTTGATAAAACCTGCCAAATCCACCTCTCCCTCTCTATGGGCTTTCATAAAATAGGGGAGAGCAAGGGCATAAAGCTTTTTTCTATCTCCCGATTCAAATGCGTTTATAATGGAATAATCGGTCATCATATCGTAGGCAAAATGGTCGAGCTCATTTTCAGTGTCGAAAACGGAGAGTTCAAAAGCGTTTTTAAGAAGCTCTCGGTGCGAGGAGGTTTTTTCCTCTAAAACCCGTTTTTTATCTTGAAAAATAGAATAGACAAAAAAAGTGATAAGGATGAGGACGATGGCTATAGCATAGAGTGTTGCACGTATCCGTATCGCTTCCATCATAACCCTTACTGATAAATAAATAGAATGATTTTAACATAAAGCACCTTATTACTTAATGTTAAAATGTTATTTTAAACGCCACTAAGGGCTCTTCATGTAGATATGACGATTAGTGGTTAAAAAGAATCGATCCCAATCTCACCATCGTCGAACCGCACGCAATCGCCAGCTCAAAATCACTGCTCATCCCCATGGAACAGATCGTGGCATTGGGGAGTTTATCAAACAACGATCGTGTAATTTCAAAACTTTTTTTGATAACGTCGATTTCATCGGTATGGGCTCCGATACTCATTACTCCTTGAAGATGCAAGGCAGGACATTGCTCAATGATTTGAGCGTAAGCGTCCTTAAATTCTTCAGGGGTAAACCCTGACTTGCTCTTTTCGTAGGCAGAGTTCACCTGTACTAATGCCCGAAGTATTTTCCCCTCACGCACTAATCGCTCATTAAGGGCGTGGGCAATGTCGAGTGAGTCGATGGAGTGGAGCAGTTGGGGATTTAACGAGAGGAGAGTATTGATTTTGTTTTTTTGTAAATTTCCGATAAAGTGCCACTCTAGCGGGTAATCATCAAGTGCTTCCACTTTTGTTTTCATATCTTGGACTTTATTTTCTCCAAAGGCGCGTTGACCAATGGCATAGAGGGCTTTTATCTCCTCAACACCGACGTATTTGCTCGCCGCAACAATCTTGACGATGTGATGATCGCTGACATGCAGACGGGCTTTTTCTATCCGCTCAATGATGGCATCAAAATTACGTTTTTGTTCTAAAAGTGTCATTGGGTTAGCCTTGTAATATCGTTATAAAGTCCTAGCACCATAAGTCCTAGAAGCATGACCCACCCGCCGATGGTAAGGTTGGTGATTACTGCTTCACTTGGAGCACGACGACGAATCATCTCATAGAGATTGAACATTATATGTCCCCCATCAAGTGCAGGGATAGGGAGGAGATTAAGAACGCCCAAGTTGACCGAGATAAGGGCCGTAAAGAAAAAGAGAGACATCCAACCGTACGCCGTGGCATCCGCCGTGATTTTGACGATACTTACAACTCCCCCCACCTCTTTAGCCGGAACAACCCCTGTAACGAGTTTTTCAACTCCTTGAAAGATCAAAAAGGAGGTCTCGTACGTCTGGGTAGATGCGTACTGGATCGTCTCAAGAAAGCCAAGATGGAGAGTATAGGTATCCCCTGATGGGGCAATCCCTATCATCGGCTGTTGAATTTTCTCTTTGAACATATTGGTAGTTTCGGTCATTTTCGGATTTAAGAGGAGAAAGAGACGGGTATTGTTACGCTCAACGGCTAACGTCAAACTGCCTGTAGAGGCTTTAATTTTGTCGGATAGCTCATCCCATTTTGTAATTTCTTCCCCATTGATGGAGAGGATTTTCTCCCCTTTAACAATTCCTGCAATGTCTGCTGGCGAGGATTTAATCACTTGTCCGATAACAGGGGAAAGAGCTTGTGGCCCACCAAGGGCAATCGCATAAAAAAGAACCCACGCCGTGAGAAAATTGGCTATTGGTCCTGCGAGGAGAATAATGACACGTTGCCACGGTTTTTTGGTATTGTAGCTGTCATTATCACCACTTATTGCAATAGGGTCAAGATCATCTTGCCCTTTCATTTTCACATAACCGCCTAGTGGAATAGCAGAGATTTGCCACTGTGTACCCAGCCATTTAAACGAGAAAAGTTTTTTCCCAAAACCGATACTGAATACTTCTACATATACGCCAAAAAAACGGGCAGCACTGTAGTGACCCAACTCATGCAAAAAGATAAGCAATGATAAAATACCGAGTGCGACAATCCAACTCATTTATTTCCTTTATTTCGATACGCTTTTGAAAAATTGATTAGATATTCCGCCCCTGAATAGACGGTGAGAGCAACAGCAATCCAAAGCAAGAGTTCCCCACCACTCCAGTGCATCAATAAAAATCCAATCGCGATCATTTGCGCCACCGTTTTGACTTTTCCCGCCCACGATGCGCTATTAATATCAATTCCCTCTGAGAGTGATAAGGTGCGTAGCCCCGTGATAAAAAGCTCTCGAACGATAATGATATAAATTGCCCAAACCGAGGCATCCCCCATCATCATAAGTCCTAAAAAAGCGGCTAAAGTAAGCATCTTGTCAGCAAGGGGATCAAGAATCTCCCCAATAATGGTGATTTGATGCAGTTCACGAGCAACATATCCATCAAAAAAATCGGTAATGCTAGCAATGACGAAGAGAAGAGATGCTGCGTAATAGCTCCACGTAATATGCCATCCATTATCGGTAAACACTTGGGGATTAAGGATAATCCAAAACATCAAAGGGGCGATAAGGAGGCGGATAAAGGCTAATATATTGGGGATATTGAACAAAAATGACCTTTTACTTATGGATAGGTTTAATAATCGTGATTATAGCCAAAAAGGATTATTTTTGGATTTCTCTTTCCCATCCTTTCCAACTCGATTGGGAATTCAGTTAATGTTCTGAAAGTTGTTGAAGGGTCATATTCCAAGCTGTGACATATTCGTTCGGTTCAACTGGTAATCCGACATCACGTCTATCTTTCCATTCTTCCAAACGTTTTTTTCTTTGTGCATAAATACAATTGATTCCTAATGTTTCAATCATCTTTTTGACATCTTGTTTTTCTTCAGTACTTAAATCATTATGAGGAGTGAAAACACCTGATGTAAAGTCGAATTGTAAGTATTTGTTTTCATCATAACTAGGTGAATCAGGTTTTAAAATGACATTGATAGATTTAGTGCCTTTAATACGACAGTTTGCATGTGTTTGTACAATAAATAAATTATCCCAAAACCACGCTTTTTCAGGTTTAAGACTTTCATCAAAGTGTTCCAAATCACCTTGAATAGAGTTTATTTCATTTTGTTGCAAAACTTTTGTATATTTGTTTTCATCCCAATTAGTAGGAGCAATGAATTTTGTATCACATAACATTTGTTCGGTATAAGCACATAAACCGTCTTGGCAATATAATAAACTCATTTTAATATCGAAATAGTGCAAGTTGCTTGAGCTATTATATGGGGGATGTATATCTCCTAATTCCTCTAGCCATTTTTGATACTCTTTTGATAAGATCGTAGATTTATCTAACTTCCTCATTAGTTTGATAAACCCAATAATTTGGAAAGTTTCATTAATTCTTTAAACTTTTTTTCTTTTTCTTCAGGATTCTCAATCGTTTTTATCTCTGCTTTTAGAGATGCATATTCCATCAATTTTTTTTCTCTAAAAGTAAAGTTAGAATCCTCTTTCAAATCAAAAATATTTGTCAAAATACCTGTCCACGTCAGTAATCGAGGATCTAAGGTATAGTTATCGATATGGTTCTCGCCCTCATAATATTTTTCTCGATAGACTTGATTATTGGAATCAAATTTCAGCTCTACTACTTCCCACGGTTCAAAACTGGATGCAATAAGTGGAGAATGAGTTGCCATAATGAGTTGATTATTCTCTCCTACTTCCATATAAAGTTCAGTAAGTTTACCCTGAATATCGGGATAGAAAGAGTTTTCAGGTTCATCAATTAGGATGATACTATCTTTGGGAGTATGAATTTTGAGAGGGATAAAAGTAGCAATGAGATTTTTTGTCCCAGTGCTGAGATTATCATAATCGATAATAGTGTCATTGGAGAGGTCTTTGATGGTCAAAGCATTATAACTTTGTTGATTTTCATCTATTTTAGTGAGTTCGAGATTAAAAAATCGGAGAATGGTATTGAGTTTATTGGCAATATTCTCTACAATATTCTCATTCTGAGCCTCCCACTCTTGCATCTCTCTTTGAAAATCTTTTTTTTCATAGTTATCAAGATTGAGGAGTTTGTTGGATAATTTATCCATATGTTTCAGGCGTTCTTCGTCATAATTTTCAACTTTTTTTTCTAATATTAACCACGCACTCGAATCTATATTAATTACATGACTAGGCATTTGTAACTGTTTGATAAATGATGCCTGATATTTGTTTTTGATTGAGTTTATTGCATCATGAAGCATATTATGTTCAAAGTTTGAGATGCCATAATTACCACCATCTCTAGCCAATAGTTTATAACTTTCCTTTTCCAAATCATCTATTATTTTTTGATCTTCTTTTGGTATTTGAATAGAGTTTTGTTTTTGATTCAGATCCTTTTCTGCTTCAGAAAAATAAATTTTTTCATTTTGTAAATCTTCATTTTGTGTAAATCGTGTTTTCACACTAGAGGTGTTCATTTGACTCTTAATAATATCTAATAGATTCGTTTTTCCCGTTCCACTTTGTCCAATAATACAAATTTTATCTAAAGGTTCACCCGCTTTTTCATGCCCTTGTGGATAGGTGAGATCAAGCGTTAAATCCTTGAATTGTTTATAGTTTTTGATTTCTAAATATTTGATTTTCATTGATTGTCAGCCAAGTTTTGGATTGGATGGTAGTATAACAATTTATTGGTTGATTTCATATTTTTTCAGCTTTCCTTCTTCAAAAAGGGAAAATAACGTTTATTTGAAAGTAAGAGGGATGATTTCCCGACGGAGTCGGGAATGACAAGAAATTTCTAAAAGAAATGATTTACTGAAACGTTGTCCCGCCATCAATAACGATAGTTTGTCCTGTAAGCCATGAGGATTCATTGCCACAAAGAAACAGACATGCTCCTGTTAAATCGGTAGCCTCACCCATACGGCTAAGAGGGGAACGTCGTACCACTTCGGTTTTAACCTCTTCGTAGTTGGGGAATGCTTTGAGGGCATCGGTGTCGATGGGTCCTCCACTAACGGCATTGACACGGATATTTTTCTCACCCAGTTCCGCTGCGGCGTAGCGTACCATTGCCTCAACCGCTGCTTTGTTGGTTCCATGACCCGCATAGTTTGGGGTATAGACAAGGTTCCCTGTTGAGCTCATAGAAATGATTGAACCTCCACCCACTTTTTCCATCCGTTTCGCCGATTCTTGTGCACCGACGACGAACGCATCGACCGTTGCGGTGTAGATATTGTTGAGCCCTTTGGGTTTGAGACGCATAAAGGGGCCAAATCCACCGACAACGGCACGCCCTGAGATAATAGCATTGGAGATAAAATAATCAAGTCGGTCGAAATCTTCATCAAAAAGTTTATAGACATCTTTGTAGGTTTCAGGTTCTAAAATATTGAGGAGATAGGCGCGGCATTTAACGCCGTAGGTAGACTCTACATCGGCAATAATCTCATTAGCAGTATCGACACTAGACGCATACGTAAAGGCGACATTGCACCCCTTTGCCGCAAATGCATAAACGATCGCTTTTCCGATTCCTCGCGTTCCGCCACTTACAAATAATGTCTTTCCTGTCATTTTAATCCTTTAATTTCATAATTTTTCATAATTTGTTCTAGTTTGTTCATATTCTCTACACTTGGATGAACGAGAGGAAGTCTATATTCTAGCGTTTCGATGAGTCCTGCAATATACAGTGCTGCTTTTATCATTACAGGATTGGATTCAATAAAAAGAACTTTATTGATGGGGAAAAGAGCATCATTGAGGGCTTTTGCCCCTTTAAAATCACCTGATAATGCTTTGTTTACTAACTGGCTTTTTAAATCAGGGAGCAAGTTGGAGGTGACAGAGGTTATTCCCGCCCCGCCATTGGCTAGTATCGGAAAGTCAATCGCATCATCACCCGAAAATACTTTGAGTTCGGGTCTGCGTGAAAGGAGTTCGATGGTGCGCTCTAAGCTTCCTGTCGCCTCTTTGATTCCGTAGATATTTTTTATATTATCGAAGAGTCGAATAACGGTATCGGCACTGATATCAACCCCGGTTCGCCCTGGAACATTGTAGAGCATAAAGGGAAGTTCCGGTACGGATTCAGCAATTGCTTTGTAGTGTTGATACAGCCCCTCTTGGGAAGGCTTATTGTAGTAGGGGGCAACGGAAAATATAGCATCTACACCGCACGCTTGCGCCGTTTTTGCCGCTTCAATTGCTTCTGCGGTGGAGTTGCTTCCTGCCCCTGCGAGAACTTTTGTATGAGTACCTTTGCACACCTCAACCGCTATTTCCATACAGCGTCTGTCTTCATCGTAGGTTAGAGTGGCACTTTCTCCTGTTGTACCGACGGGGCATACTGCATCTATTCCATTATTGATTTGTCTTTGGACAAGTTGCGCGTACTTTTGCTCATCCAATTTCCCATTTTTAAAGGGGGTTATTAATGCGGTTGTTGAACCTGTTACGATGTTCATTTGTCACCTTTTCTCAAAATAATCGTGGTTGATTTGTCGATTTTAAAATATTTTTTGGCTGCCTCTTGAATCTCTTTTGCCGTGAGGGCGTTAATAGCATCCTCATATCGTTCGAGCGGAGAGAGATCTCCGCGTGAGAGGTATCCTCCGAAAAGTTCGGCTACGGAAGTAGAGCTTTCGAGTGAATAGATAAAATCGGCTTTGGTACTGATTTTTATTTTATCTAGTTCACTTTGTTTGACACTCTTTTTTTGAAGTTTTCCAATCTCTTTCCATATCTCTTTTTCGATGGTTTCGGACGTGACCCCTTTATTGGCGATGGCTAAAAACAAAAAGACCCCTGCATCAATGGTTTCCATATTGTAGGCGTGGATTTGGTTAACGAGCCGTTTCTCATCGACGAGGGTTTTATAGAGGCGTGAACTTTTACCAGAACTAAGCAACTCACTAATAGCGGAAAGTTTCGGCTGATCCAGATCTTGAAAGTTTGGGATAGGGAAGCTAATAGCGACCATTTCCACTTCGCTCTCTTTGTGAACGATAACACGGCGTGCTCCATCTTGTTCTGGCTCAATCGTGATGACTTTTGGAATATCGACACTGTTGCTAATCGCACCAAAATGCTTTTGCGCCTCTTCGAAAACAGCAGAGGGTTGTATGTCCCCTGTTACGACGAGAATAGCGTTTTTAGGTTGATAATAAGTAGCGTGAAATTTCTGAATATCTTCAAGGCTCCACGTTTGAATATCGTTCATAAATCCAATCGGCGTCCAATGGTAGGGGTGATACACGTAGGCACTGTTAAAGAGGCGAAAATACAAATACCCCATAGGATTGTTATCGGTTCTCCAGCGACGCTCTTCGGCTACGACATTACGCTCTGGCTGAAACTCTTCGTCTTTGAGATTGAGGTTTTGCATGAGTTCAGCAAAAAGTTCGAGGGATTTCCCCATATTCTCACTGCTTGATTTGATGTAGTAGTGGGTATGGTCGAACCCCGTAGAGGCGTTATTCATCCCGCCGATACTTTTCACCTCTTCATCGAATTCACCTGCTTTGAGGTTTTTGGTCGATTTGAAGTTCATGTGTTCGAGCATATGGGCAATGCCTGTTTTTCCCATTACTTCGTTACGGCTTCCGACCTTGTAAAAAATATCAGTAGAGATAACATTCGAGTTGTTTTCCATCGGGATGGCAACGACTTGAAGTCCGTTTGTCAGCGTTTTAGTTTCATAGTGAGGCAATGATGAGGCCATAAGGGTTCCTAGTGTCAAAAATAATGCGGCGAGTGTTTTCATACCCGATCGGCACCGATTGCGTCGGTGATAGAGCTGTAACCATCGCTGGAGAGCAACTCGATAAGTCCACGGTTGATCTCTTCGACCACTTCGGGACCTTTGAAGATAAGGGAGGTGTAAAGCTGAACTAACGATGCTCCTGCACGAATACGGCGATACGCCTCTTCGGGGGTGCTGATTCCGCCAACGCTGATAAGGGTTGTTTTACCGTAGAGTTCACGGGCAATGGCATCAAAAATATAGAAACTTCGTTCCCGTAATACTTCACCACTCAATCCCCCTTTATCCTCAGGTTCGCTAACGAGAGAATAATCGATCGTCGTATTGGTGGCGATAATCCCATCCGCACCACTAGCTACTGCGTGCACGCAGAGGCTTACCGCTTGATCCTCCGACATATCGGGGGCAATTTTGAGTAAAATCGGTTTATCCGTGAGCGCTTTGGCTTGGGCAAAAAGGTCAGAAATAAAGGCTTCGTTTTGTAAATCACGTAATCCTGGTGTATTGGGCGAAGAGATATTGATCACCATATAATCCGCGTAGGGATGTAATGCTTTGATCAGGGTGGTGTAATCTTTGAGAGCATTTTCTTCGGACGTCATTTTGTTTTTCCCGATGTTAACACCGATAGGGGTGCTGAAAGGGTAGATGTTTTTAAGCCGGTGATTGATTTGAAACAATCCATCGTTATTGAATCCCATTGCGTTTTGGATAGACTCTTCTTCGATGTGTCTCCAAAGGCGTGGACGGGGATTTCCTTCTTGGGGTTTAGGGGTAAGGGTACCGATTTCGGTAAATCCAAATCCCATAGCAAGGGTTCCCTCAATCATCGTCGCATTTTTATCAAACCCTGCGGCAAGTCCTACAGGGTTGAGAAACGTCCGTCCAAACAGCTCTTGGGAGAGGGAGGGAGCCGTGATAAAGTTTTTCGAAATCATCCCGTTGAAAAGAGGTGGGCAATAACCAACACATTGTAATCCTAGCCCTACTACGGTATGAGCATTTTCGGGTTGTAGTTTAAAGAACCATGGTTTTACTGTTTCATAATCGAACATTGCGCCCCTACCTAATAAAGAGAGTAAATAAGGCGGATTATACTCAAAAAAGGTTAAATAGACGTTTTGAGTGGGATTGTTGGATAAAATAATTAAATTATATGGCTCAAAGGAAGTTGCTGTGAAGAAAATATTTTTAAGTTCGATGGCTCTATGTTCACTATTGTTGGGTGTTACGATTGACGGAACGGGTTTCGGCTTGGAACTCGATGCCAAAAGATTGGCATTGGATGATTTATCTCACACGATTTCTGCGGTTGTTGCGAGTGATTACCGTTCGTATGTTGTCACGGAGGGTGCCGATTATCACAAAAAAGTGGAGCAACTCATTACGATAAAATCGGAACTTCCCATCTTGGGGGCGAAATACCACTATGATGAACCCGCTGGAATGATGATCGCCTCGTTGGAAAGTGATACGGCATTGCCTCTGTATCTCTCCAAACTCACTGAGCTCAAAAATGAGAGTAATACCCTCCAAAAAACTACCATAACCGCCAAAACGTCGGAAGAAAAATACGCACTCTACGAGCTAATGCTCTCCCTCTCCAATTCATACCAAAAACACGAAATCGTAGCGTTGATGTTGGGGTACAAAAGAGATGGAGAATTGACACTATCACAAAGTGACATTCAATCTAAAATGATCGCATTGAGTCAAAATATCACCTCTATAGAACTTGCGGCGAAAATAGTGGCGGCGAATTTCAAAGAGAAAAATATCTTCGTCTATCCACCAACCACGAACGGCTCCCATGAAATTACCCCCTTTGCAAATGTATTTAAAGAGTCTCTAGGTTCATCCATAAACCAAGCCTCAACCCCTGTTTCAAGCCAGTACTCTCTTATCGGAAATTATGAAGTATCTCCCGATGGGATATTCCTCACCTACAATCTATTCGATACCGCCAACAACAACCTAAAATCCTCCTCCCTTTTTCTCAAAAAAGAAGCCTACGCCAACCTAAGAGCCACCCCGAATAATCTCACGTTTGACCAAGAGATAGAAGAAGGCAAAGATAAACTCACAAGCACTCTCAAAGTTGATTTGAGTATCAAAGATTTCGGGAGTCGAAACCTCTTGTTAAAAAACAAACAAGACGTCCAGCTCATTGCGAAATCCAATCATCAAGCGTATGTCTATATGGTGGGACACGTCTTGCACGATAAAGAAAAATTCTCCTATCTCGTAGAGCTTCAAGATGGTGGCAATAATGAACGATTTGTGTACACGCTAGGAGCATCGGATGTTAATCGCCCGATAATGCTGCCGCTTCATTTTGAAGTGAGTGAACCTTTCGGATATGAGAGTCTCCAACTCTTCGCCAGTACCGTTTATCCACTAGAACTTCCCCAATGCAAAATGAGGGAGGGATATTGTGTCATAAGCGGCGAGCCAAAAGAGGTCGTGATAAAAACCCGAGGACTCAAAGCCAAAAAGCAAGAGGAACAAAAAGCAGAAGTGACGTTAAGTTTTACGACGGTTGGGAAATAATGATCTCAGAAGAATTGGAGTTAATTTAAAGTGAAACAAGAGCTACAATCCACCACATTTAATGAGATTCTAACCCTCATTAGCAGTGCAAAACAAAAAGCATTTGCACACGTTAATAGCACGCTTATAGAGCTATATTGGAATATCGGGGAGTATATCAGTACCAAAACTACAAAAGAAAATTGGGGTAAGGGTGTAGTCAAAGAGTTGGCTGATTATATCAAAGTGCAAGATTCAACTTTAACTGGATTTACCACTCGAAATCTTTGGCGGATGAAGCAATTTTATGAAACATATTGCGAAAATGAAAAAGTGTCAGCACTGCTGACACAATTGACTTGGACAAATCATCTATTGATTTTATCCTCATCAAAAAGTGATGAAGAGAGGGAATTTTATATTTTATTGACACAAAAAACCAACTATTCATCAAGAGAGCTTGAGAGACAAATCAAAAGTGGAATATTTGAGCGGACAATGTTGGCGAATGAAAAACTCTCAGCAGTGATGACTGGGTTGCCACAAGAAACCAAAAATGTATTTAGAGATAGTTATGCTTTGGATTTTTTGAATTTACCCCAAAATCATAATGAGAAAGATTTACAAAAAGCACTGGTCTCTTCACTCAAGGATTTTATTTTAGAGCTAGGAATTGGTTTTGCATTTATGGGGCAAGAGTACCGTTTGCAAGTTGGGAATAGTGATTTTTATATCGATTTACTTTTTTATCACAGAGATTTAAAGTGTCTTGTCGCATTTGAATTAAAAATAGGAAAATTTAAACCAAGTGATTTGGGACAACTCGAATTTTATCTTGAAGCACTTGACCAAGATGTAAAAAGAGAGGATGAGAATCCAAGTATCGGAGTGCTACTGTGCAGACAAAAAGATGATGAAGTCGTACGATATGCACTCAATAGAAGTCTAAGCCCAACTGTAATATCACAATATGAAACAAAGCTCATACCAAAAGAACTATTGAGACAAAAACTTAATGAATTTTATAGTTTATTAGAAACCAACAAAGGAACCCCAACAAAATGAAAAAACTACTCCAAACCCTACTATGGATCACCTCACTCCTCACAATGACCGCATCCGCCAGCGACCCCATCCTCAAAATCGATTCAGGCGGTCATCAAGGGACGATTAGGGACATGATCATTACCCAAAGTGGCGACATTATCAGTGCCAGTGATGATAAAACGATACGGGTGTGGGACTCAAGCACAGGGGCTGAAAAACGGAAGATTTTGGGACAAATTGGGGGAGGAAATGAGGGAAAAATATTTGGCATTTGACACAGAGGGGAACCTCTACAGTGCCAGCTTTGATAAATCGGTAAAAGTGTGGGATTTGAAATCTCTTGGAACTGACACTTCAGTGTCGGTAAAAGGCGGGACTAAAGTCCCACTTCCAAAAACATTTTCAGAACACTCAAACGCTGTTACCGCCATCAAACCTTTGGAAAGTGGAAGATTTGTCAGTGCAGGAGAGGACAAGCAAATAATCCTCTACGATGGGGAAAAAGCGATCAAGCACTACACCCATACCCAAAATGCTTCGATATATCGCCGTGAGTGATCGCACCATCGCTGCGTGTGGATTTGGCAATGAGATACTCATCTTTGATACGAATCTCAACCGTGTTAAAACAATCATTAGCCCTACGGTGCCAAAAGGATTGGCGTTTAGCCCTGATGGGAGCAAACTGGTGGCGGGGACAGGAGATAATCCTTTTAACGTCATTCTTTATGATGTGAATCACAATTTTAAAACGCTCACCACGTTCGAAGGGCATAAAAATACAACGATGGCCGTTGCGTTTTTGGATAACGATACGGTGGTGAGTGGCGGAGGAGCTGATAATGAGATCATTCTCTGGAAAGCAACCAATGGAGAACAAATTCGAAAAATAGTAGGAAATGGAAAGAAGATATGGAGAGTAGGCATAGAGGGGAATCGTCTAGGGTTTGGAAACAGTTGGAATAAAGTGAGTCAAAATGAAAAGGGTGCGATAGAAAAAGGTTTTGATTTAGTTTCTATGTCATTACTTGGAAGTGGGACTTTAGTCCCGCAAATGGGCGGGGTTAAAACCCCACTTCCGAATTTCCACGTAATCGACAGCCATAGCGATGCACTCCTCACCCTCCCTAATGGTAAATCTATTCTAAGAGATGCTTATACTGGATTGGAACACTTTACCTACGGCTGGGATAGCACGGGAGAATTTATCCTCAGTGGTGGAGCCAGTGGTTTTTTAACTGCATACGACAAAGAGGGAAAACCAATCGCCAACTTCATCGGGCATACAGGAGTCGTTTGGAATATCGCTGTGGATGGGGAGAACATGGTGAGTGGCGGTAGTGATCAGGTTATAAATCTGTGGGATTTGTCGTCACTTGGAAGTGGGACTTTAGTCCCGCAAAGGGGCGGGGTTAAAACCCCACTTCCGATTTTCCCCAAACTCTCCCTTTTCGTCGGGACGGATGATGAATGGGTGATGTGGACACCATCGGGATATTATGCCAGCAGTCCCAAGGGGGATAAGTATATCGGTTGGCATATCAATCAAGGTTCGGACAAAGAGGCACTTTTCTTTCCTGTCGGGAAGTTCAAGACGCGCTATTATAATCCCGATTTGATCTCCCTCATAGTAGGGGGTCTCACGGAAGAGCGCGCGTTGGCGAAGCTAGGGGAAAAAGCCCAAACGGTTTCGATCAGTGAGAGCTTGCCGCCTTATATCACGTTCGCCCAATATCCTGAAGTCGATACCCAAAACGGTGAAGTGAATCTCAAAGTGCGTGTGGTGAGTCGTGAGGAGATTTTGGAGTACAAATACCTCTTCGATGGACGACCGCTCGAAAACACCCGTGGAATCAAACCAAAAATGGATAAGGACACAGTAAGTCTCGCCGTAACCGTCCCCAAAAAAAGCGGAAGCCTCTCCATCGTTGCCCGTAATCGTTTTGCTTATAGCGATCCCGTGGAGTTCAAGGTCAACTATCTAGGAGCACAGGGGGAGATGCTCAAACCCAATCTCTATATCCTCTCCATCGGAGTCGCAAACTATCAGGATAAAATTATTGCGTTGGAATACAGTGCCAAAGATGCGAACGATTTCGCCAATGTGTTCAAAAAACAAAAAGGCAAACTGTACCGTGATGTCGTGATAAAAACGTTGACCGATAGTAATGCTGACAAAAACGCTATCTTGGATGGGTTAGAGTGGATACAAAAACAAACCACAGCCAAAGATATAGCGATGGTCTTCATCGCAGGACATGGGGTGAATGATGAAAATGGTAATTTCTACTATCTCCCCTTTGACTATGATGATGGCAAACTCAAACGCACAGGTGTCCCCTTCAGTGAGTTCAAAACGACTCTCTCAAGTATCGCAGGAAAAGTAATCTTGTTCGCCGATGCGTGTCATAGCGGTAACATTATGGGCAAAAGAAGAGCCATCGACACCAATGGACTCATAGCTGAACTCAACGACGCAGAAAACGGCGTGGTCGTCTTCACCTCCAGCACTGGAAAACAATACAGCTTAGAAGACAAAGCATGGAATAACGGAGCTTTCACAAAAGCACTCGTCGAGGGAATCGACGGAAAAGCTGATTTACTCAAAAGCGGTAAAATTACCGTCGATAGTTTGAGCTTTTATGTCAGCGAGAGGGTAAAAGTGTTGACCAACGGAAAACAAACCCCAACAGGTAGTAAACCCAATACGATAGTGGATTTCCCAATCGGTATCCAGTAAAAAAGGAATTTTTTTAAGAAAGATTTTGGTAGTGGCTAGAAACCATTATCGCAATCTCCTGCGGTGAATGGGAACCAATGCTCAATGAGAGGTCATGTTCTCCAAGTGTCCCGTATAGTTCAGGGGCAGTGGCTTTGAACAATGCAACGGTTGGAACCATGGAAGCACTAGCTAGGTGCATAGGGCCTGTATCACCGCAGACGAACATATCCATCTGAGAGAGCATTGCACCCAAGTTTCGGAGATTGGATTCGAGGAGGGTATAAAGCTCGTCGGAAAGTTTTTCGGTTACATCGGGGGAGAGGATATCGATAAAAATGGCGGTGGGGTTGAGCATTTTCATTTGGGCATACCATTGACTCCACCAAGTGTTATCAATCTTCTTCTCAAAGCGTGCATCGCGAAACATTCCGATAATTTTGACACCATCCTCCCAAACATACCCTTGATCGGCAAGCCGTTTTTTGAGTTCTTTTTTTCCCTCTTCATGCTCTTTTTGGCTTAAAGCAATGTCCATGTGTTGAGGAAAGTCCGTTGGCTTATTCCCAAAAGCTTGCATTAAAGTGAGGGGCTTGAGGGCTTCGTGAACATTTCCTTTTGGGGCATCAACGACATGAGTCAGGGGTAGCCAATTCTCTTCTGAATTAAATCCAAGCTTATAGGTTCCTCGTGCCAAAAATGTAGCACCGCGATCGCTTGCTGAACCCGTGTTGAGATTGAGTACGAGATCGTAGGAGTGTGAACGTAACTCTTGAATATAGCGATAAGCATTGAGAGGATTTTTGAGAAGCTTACGAGGAAAATCAAAAATCTTTTCAACGGTACGAAATCCTTTGAGCAGTGGAATAGGGTACGAAGCCCCGATAAGGATATCTATTTTTGCATCGGGGAAACATTGCTCTAGTGCACGTAAAAGTGGGGTGGTGAAAAGGATGTTACCGATACGGTAGTTGATTCGTATGACGAGAATTCGTTTTATCCCCTCGGTTGGTATGGGATCATGAGAAACGTGGGTGGGAAATAAAAAGTGCAAAAGGGTATCGGAACCGTTTTTGATTTTTTTACGCAAACGTGAGTGCAGTGGGACGCCCATTATTTTTCCTCTCCTAATGTTCGGCTAAGACGCTGATATTCGGTTGAATTGTTCAAAAGCTCTTGATGCGATCCCCGTGCAACAATACTTCCATGCTTGAAGACCAAAATCGTATCGGCATGCTCAATGGTACTGAGTCTATGGGCGATAATGATGGTGATTTTATCTTTGGTATACTCTTTGAGGGCAGTTTGGATACGACGTTCGGTTTCGTTATCGAGGGCACTGGTTGCTTCATCCAAGATCAAAACGGAAGCTTTTTTGTAGATGGCACGGGCGATGGCAATACGTTGTCGTTGACCCCCTGAGAGATTGGAGCCTGACTCTTCCATTTTGGTGTAGATTCCCTCGCTTAGCGATTGGGCGAACTCTAGGGCATCGGCACTTTTGAGGGCGTCAAGTACCCGTGATTCATCAATCTCATGCCCATAAGCGACATTTGCCGCTAGCGTATCTTGGAAGATATACACCCGTTGGGAGACAACGGCGATATGATCGCGCAACGAGTTTTGTGTCAACTCTTTAATAGGGAGATTATTAATCATAATTTTCCCCTCAGAGGTATCATAAAAGCGGACAATAACATTAATGAGACTACTTTTCCCCCCGCCACTGTCCCCTACGAGAGCAATCGTTTGACGCTCTTTGATCTCCAGATTAATATCACGAAGGGCTACTTTGTCGCCATAGTTGAGAGAGACATTCTCAAAACGGATGGAGTGAATCGGTTCTTTTAGGGTGATTTTTCCATCGTGAACACTGTTCTCAAGATCCAAAACTGCAAAAACCCGTTCACTGGCGGCGAGAGCATCTTGCATTTTGGCATAAATGATACCCACACCCCGTGCAGGCTGAAAGGCGAGACCTACAGCGGTGAAAAAGGAGAAAAATTCCCCTGGTGTCATTTGGGAGCTAATAACCTCTTTTCCCCCCATATAAATGACGGAGGCAAGACCGATAGAAGCAATAATCTCCAAGAGGGGGGAGACAAGTTCATTGGTATAAACGGCTTTCATATTGATGTTGAAAAAGTGCCAGTTTTCCTCTTCAAAACGGTTCATCTCATAGTTTTCGGTTGCGTTGAGTTTGATGATTTCGGTATTGTTAAAGACTTCCGTTAAACGGTTGACAATATCGGCATTCTTCTCTTGAGAACTGAGAGAGAGTTTTTTGAGTCTTCGGGTAATATGAATAAGGGGGAGAACCAAAAGGGGGAGGACGATAAAGGCATAAAAAGCGAGGAGGGGATTGAGATAAATGACGTATCCTACCAGCGCTATAACGGTCAGTGTCTCACGGATAAATTCAGGGAGCATATTGGAGACGAAATATTGGACTCTGCCGATGTCATTGGTAATGCGAGAAATCATCTCACCGCTGCTGTTGGAGTAGATAGTGCGCATATCCATAAAGAGGATTTTGCGAAGCAATACGGCACGCAATTGTGTGATAATATTTAGACCGATGTAATAGGTGTTGACCGATTGTATATAGCGCCCTGCTGATTTGACGATGTAAATGGCGATGAGTCCCAATGGTACCCACACGAGCATCGAGGCATCTTTTTCGATAAACATCGTATCGATCATCGGTTTCATAATGTAGGCTGTTCCCGAGGTAGCGGAGACGGTGAGGAGTATCCCGATTAAGACCCAAAAATAGCGACGTTTGAAGTCTTGGATATAAGGCCAGTAGCGACTAAAAGCGTTCTTCAACTCTTCATCTCCCAAAATGTCCCTGCAACTGTATCCATAATGGCGACTCCCAGTGCAGTGAGTTTATCACGAATGAGATCGGAGGTGGTAAAATCTTTAATTTTTTTTGCTTCGGTGCGTTCGGTGATGAGGTGATCAATGGTGATTTTGGTCGCTTCATCTACCCCAAACTGAAAATAGTGATACGGATTTTTTCCACCAAATCCTAAAACTTGCTCTATCGTGGAGAGAGAGGAGAGGAGAGTTTGGCGATAGGTTTTGTCTTTGGGATTAGTATCAAGGGTTTCATTGGCGGAGGCGATGAGTTCATCGATAAGGGCGTAGGCTTTGGAGACATTAAGATCATCTCCCAATACATCCAGAATATTCTTTGTAAACTCTGTTGCAATAAGGGGAGCTGTCAGACCAAAAAGACGTTTTTTGAGGCGATAAAGGTGATCCAACCGTTTTTTAGAGGCGATTAGATCCTCTTCGTTAAAATTAAAATCTCCTCGATAATGGGTGCTAAGGAGATAAAAACGCAACACCTCTCCATCATAAACTTTGAGAGCATCTTTGAGAAAGAAGCTATTCCCCAAGCTCTTCGACATTTTTTCCCCACCAACGGTTACAAATCCGTTGTGTATCCAATAGTTTGCCAGCTCATGGTTCATCGAACAGCGCGTTTGGGCCGCTTCGTTTTCGTGGTGAGGGAAAAGTAAATCACTACCCCCTCCATGAATATCGATAGCGTATGCTGATCCTGCAACCGCCAGATGTTTCTCAATCATCGCCGAACACTCCAAGTGCCACCCCGGGCGACCGCGACCGAGGGGGGAATCAAAAGCAATTCCCTCATCATGTGCCGCTTTCCAAAGGGCAAAATCAGCATCATTGCGTTTTTCACTCACCTTTTCTACACGGCTGATATTTTCCATGCTGTGGCGGTTTGAGAGGCTAAGATATCCCTGATCGCTGGAGGTATCGAAATAGATATCTCCATTGCTGATATTATAAGCATGTTTTTTATCTAAGAGTTTTTGGATCATCTGCGTCATTGCCTCAATCGATTCGGTCGCCTTGGGTTCGAGAGTAGGGCGACGGACACCTATGGCGTCCATATCACGATGATACGAAGCTGTGTATTTATTGGCAATTTGTTCGACACTCATACCGCTAGAGAGTGCTTTATTAATGATTTTATCGTCGATGTCGGTGATGTTGCGAGCGAACGTTACCGCATATCCTGACGCCTCTAATACGCGAGTGAGAAGATCAAAAACAAGGGCACTTTTGGCGTGTCCGAGGTGTGCATCATCGTATACGGTAGGTCCGCAGACATAGAGAGAGACTTTTCCCTCTCTAAGAGACTCAAATTTTCGTTTTGTTTTTTGTACGCTGTCATAAATAAACATTTCAGTACCCTTTCTTATCGTATTAAGTTTATTAAAACTATATTTAAACTATAAAATAATATCCCAATTCCTACTGTTCCCATAGCAAAATAGAGGCTAAATCGGGTTTTTAGAAGATTAAAAAAGATCCCCCATCCCACCTCTTTAACCGTCAGAACCAGTTGCACCGCTCCACCGATACTTCCTGCCAATGCCAAACCAGCCGCCCCCATCGGTTTCATAAGAATGAGGGAAAAAATGAGATTGATGATAAGCGATGCTCCCGCTATTTTGGCAGCTTTAAGATGTTTGTGCATGGCATAAAGATAAAGAGAAAAAAGTTTTGCAAGACCGAAGGGGATGAGCCCTATCATGTACATTCTCAACACATCTGCCGTATTTTTGGTATCTGTAATCGTAAAGTTCCCTCTCTCAAATAAAAGCCATACAATGGGTTCTGACAAGAGAATCCCACCTAACACCGATAGTCCCAATAGCGCACTAAGGAGCCAAAATGATTTGTACAAGTTTTTATAGGCAAGGGGATGATTACCATTTTTGATTGCCTTGGCAATCGAGGGGAACAAAGCGGTGGTAATAGCGAGAGCAATGATGGCAAAGGGGAGCTGAAAAACACGGTTAGCATAAAAAAGATACGATACTGAACCTGCCACTAAAAATGAGGCAAGGGAGGTATCGATAAAGGAGGCTATTTGCGCCGTGGAGTTACCCAAAAGTGAGGGGAAAAAGAGGGTGGCGAATTTGGACTCTTCCTTTTTGACATCTTTACTCTTTCGGTAGTTCCACCCTCCCATGAGAATTTTTAAAAGCCCTTGTTGACGAATACTGTAAATATGGGTAGCTACTTGTAATAATCCACCAATCAGAATCGAAAAACTAAGAGCATAGACAATGGTTTGGGGATTACTTTTACTAAAGAGCAGCAGTGCGATAATCATAGCAATATTGAGCCAAACGGTTGAAAAAGCAGTCGTAAAAAAATGTTCTTTATGTTGGAGGAGGGTTCCTAAAAAGGTAACAATAAAGATAAGGTCCAAATACCAAAAATTGATCATAGTAAGGGGAGCTGTTTTGGAGATGAGATCCTCCCCCCAATCCCACGCTAAAAGTTTTGTGGAAAATTCAGGAAATAGAGTGACCAAAAAAGATAAAGCGACGATAAAGATCATAAAACGGATGAAAATAGCAACCGCGAAAACACTTTTTTGACGTGAGGCGATGTAGGCGGGCATAAAACTTTGGGTAAATGACCCTTCAGCGAAGATCCGGCGAAAGAGGTTGGGGAATTTGAATGCCATTAAAAAAATGTCACTCCACATATTGGCACCCAAAACAGACGTCATAAGAACATCTCTTCCTAAACCAGTTATGCGTGAGATTAGAATACCAAATGAGTTGGAAAATATGGATTTGAACATGCGTTGATAGGACCGTATTCTTAAATTTTACGTAAGTTTAACCGATATGTGATTAAAATAGCTTGTTATTTACATGAGAAGGAGGTGCGATGGCATTGTTTGAATCAAAAAAATCGGCTGTTACTACTTCTCCTATCCCCTCAATTGTGGTTCGTACGAGTAATGTTGCCAAAGAGTTGATCAGTGTGGCTGATAATCATAACGTATCCATTAAGAAACTTGATTTTAAAATTTTGGAGACGCAAACATTTATCCGTTTGTTGAGTGATGGTGACGATTGGATTGAACTCAGTCATCAAGAAATCGAAGATATTACTGACGACATGTACCTTAACCCGAAGTTTGAGATTAAACAAATTCACGAAATTGAAATATTTTCATGTATTGAGAGTGAAAATACGACCATATTGGATCTTTCAATCGGTGGAAATGCTACGTTGTGTAAAATTTATGTAACGATTAAAGTGGGCAATATTGTGACCTACAGTGAAACATTTGAACGTGATTTTTTTGAACTGATCAAAAAGAAAAAGCTCCGTGCCAATCTTCTAATAGGGGTTTTTGATTCGATGATGCGCTCCAATTTTAGTGAGCTTATGGCAAAAATTCGAGTGAATAAAAAATATTTATTCGAGGTGCAAGAACGTTATGTAGTAGCGGAGAGTTTTGAACCCGTAGCAACAATTAACGATAAACTAATCTTGCATTACGACATAAAACGCAAAAATATGGATGAAGCAGGTCGGATTGATTATTCAAAGCGCGGATACATTATTAGCGTAGTGAACAATGATCTCTTAATTGAATACATTAAACCGCTTAAGGGGGAGATAGGACGCAATTGCCGAGGTGAAATCATACTCCCTAAGGAACCTTTGATCCGCTATGAACCTACATTTACAGTGAGTGAAAAAATAAAACAAATTGATACGCCAAAAAATATTGAATGGAGAGCTACTGTCGGAGGGTATGTTACATTTGAGGGGGGTGTGTACGATATTAAAACCGAAATAGATGTCAAAGAGATCAGTTTTCGCTCTACAGGTTCGATTGAAACCCAGCTTGATGCGGATGTATCGATCAATGTTAAAGAAAAAGATGTTTTAAAAGATGCTATCGGTACGGGTATGGAGGTTAAAGTCAATACCATTCATATTGACGGGAACGTAGGACCTGAAGCCAAGGTAACTGCACATAAAGCCACAGTTGAAGGGCAAGTTCATAGCAGTGCAACGATACGTGCCGATGAACTCTCGATCAACATTCATAAAGGGACAGCGTATGGAAAAGAGATTCATATCACCCGTTTGGAGCATGGAACGGTAGAAGGAGATCGGGTTTTTATCACGCAAGCAGTTGGGGGAAAAGTACGCGCAAAAGAGATTGAAATAGAGTTATTGGGATCGCATGTAAAATTAACAGCATCGAAACGTATTGAGATTAAAAAGCTTCAGGGGGGGGAAAATGTTTTCACTATTGATCCTCTTTTGAATATGTCACGGGAATCTTTGGAAAAAGAGTTGGCTTCAATGAATGAGGCAAAAAAAATTCTTGACAGGTCCGAAAAAGAGCTTTTGGAATACGAAAAGACTATGAAAGAAAACGAGAGTTCTTTTGAGGAGATTAAGAAAAAACTAATCTATTATAAACGTAATAATATTACAATTCCGATTGTATATGCACAAAAATATCAACAATTTCAGCTGTTTCGGAATAAGTTTGACGCATTACAAAAAGAGCATACGGCTAAACTAAATCATTTTACCCTGATGAATGAAGAGTATATTGCGTTGCAAAATGAGATATTTGACGCGCGCATTATCAATCATGAGCGATGGAATAATTACAATGAGATAATTTTTAAACTGATTGAACCTGCTATTGATGTTATCTATGTCCCTTTGGAGGGGAGTAATGAGTCTGTTTTAGGGTTACATGAAGACGAAGATGGGGAATTTTCCATAAAGGTAGTAAGTAAATGATAGTAGGACTTATCGGAAATATTGACCATAAAGAACCAAACAAGCTTCATTTGGAAGTAAGTGGTGTTATTTATGAAGTGTTTATTAGTTTACACACCTACGGAGAGCTAAAAAGTGAATTCATAAAATTGCATGTTAGTCATATCATTCGTGAAGATGCGCAACAGCTCTATGGATTCGCCCAAAAAAGTGAAAAAACTCTCTTTGAAGGGATGTTGAAAATCAACGGAATCGGCCCAAAAGCTGCCCTTGCTATTTGCAGCACCTTTACGCCGGAACAGTTTGCAGGTATTATTTCATCTAAAGATGTGAATGCACTCAAAAAAGTTCCTGGAATCGGACCCAAAAGTGCGGCACGGATTATGGTGGAGCTTGCAGGATTTGACGCAATTTTACTTCAGGGGGAGGCGTTTACGACGAGTGCCTCTAGTGAAGCTTTGATGGCGCTAGAGAGCCTTGGGTTCAAAAAAGAGGTGATTGTGAGTGCATTGAGCAAGTGCAGTGGAACCGATACGGCAACGCTGGTTAAAGAGGCGTTAAAACAACTGCAAAAATTTTAATAAGGATTAGAGACAATGAAATTAGCTATTTTATTCGGAGGTGCCAGTTTTGAGCACGAGATCAGTATCGTCAGTGCCATTACGGTCAAAGGAAAGCTCAAAGGGTTTGATCTCAGTTTCATTTTTTGTGATCAAGATCACCGTTTTTACCTTATTGATGGTTCGAAGATGAAAGCGACAACTTTCTCTCGCGGTGGACATCTCAAAATGCCTCAGATCTCTCTCGTTAAAGGTGGATTTGAGCAGCGGGGTCTGTTGAGCTCAAAAATACACACCATGCCTATTTTGAACCTTATCCACGGTGGCGACGGTGAAGATGGCTCTATTGCGGCTTTATTCGATTTTTATGGTGTTTCGTTTATTGGACCACGCAAAGAGGCTTCAATGCTTAGTTTTGACAAGCACTATACAAAATGGCTTGCAACTTCTTTAGGGATAAAAACGCTTCCCTTTGAAGCAATTACGCAAAGCTCACGAAACAGTATCCAAACCTCATACCCTTTTATCGTTAAACCTTCACGCCTTGGAAGCTCTATTGGGGTGAGTATTGTCCGTGATTCTTCCGAGTTGGAATATGCGTTGGATGTTGGTTTTGAATTCGATGAGGTACTGTTGATCGAGCCGTTTATCGGCGGAGTCAAAGAGTACAATCTTGCGGGATTTAGTGCCCGTGGTGAGATTACCTACTCCATCGTTGAAGAGCCACAAAAAGCAGAATTTTTGGATTTCGAAAAGAAATATCTCGACTTTTCCCGCTCCAGCACCGTAGCCGAAGCGACCATCTCAGAGACTTTGGTTCAACAGCTTCAAGCAGCGTTTAAAACCATCTATACCCCGTTGTTTGAGGGGGCACTTATCCGATGCGATTTTTTCGAGATCGACGGTGAAGTTTATCTCAATGAGGTCAATCCGATTCCCGGATCAATGGCAAACTACCTTTTTGAAGATTTTAGCGGTGGGATTCAGAAACTTTTGGGTTCACTCCCCTCTAAAAGAGCCATACGGGTGAAGTATGACTATATTCACTCCATTTCGCAAGCCAAGGGTAAATAAACGTGGCACTCAAATCGTTCCTTTATAAGGGCAATGGCTTTGCTATCAGCTATGAAATTCTCAATCCCACCCAAAGTACCGATATTATTTTTCTTCACGGGTGGGGTTCATCGAAAGCATTGATGAAGCAGGCGTTCGGAAATACTCTCCCCCATTTTCGCCATATTTATATCGATATGCCTGGATTTGGGCAAAGTAATAATGATGTTGCATTGACGACAGACGATTATGCAGCTATTATGGAACTTTTACTGCACGAGATTGGAGCTCACAAAAATATTATCGTGGGGCACTCGTTCGGGGGAAAAGTAGCTACGCTTCTGAATCCTGAACTATTAGTTTTGGTCGCATCAGCAGGTATTCTCATCCCAAAACCATTTAAAATCCGTGCTAAAATTGCCCTTTTTAAGATAGTAAAGCTTACGGGACTCACGTTGCTGCGTCGTTTTTTCATCTCTCCTGATGCGGCAGGAATGTCTGAGTCAATGTATCAGACTTTCAAAAATGTTGTGAATGAAGATTTTAGCGAGCACTTTAAAGCATTCAAAAACAAAGCTCTTTTATGTTTTGGAACAACGGACACTGCAACGCCTTTGTGGAGCGGTGAAGTGATAAATACACTGATTGCAGATTCACGATTGGTTACTTTTGACGGGGATCACTATTTTCTTTTTAAAGAGGGAAGAGCGATTGCCAGTGAGATAGAGTCATCCTTAAAATAATAGGAGAAAATAATGAGAATTGAATCAATCAGATTAAAAAACTTTAAAGCCTTTCGTGAGATTGAAATGCGTTCTATCCCTGATTTATGTGTCGTAATCGGAGCAAATGGGGCTGGAAAATCGACTCTATTTGATGTCTTTGGTTTTTTGAAAGATTGTTTAATTGGCAATGTGTCTCGCGCTGTTCAAAGTCGTGGTGGTTATCGGGAGTTAGTGTCAAGAGGTTTTCATCATGAATCTATTGAAATTGAAATTAAATTTAAAATGCAACTCTCTGGGAAAATTCGTTTAGTAACCTATTCATTGGAAATTGGATTAGAAGATGGAAAAGTAGTCGTTTTACGAGAAATTTTGCGATACAAGAGAGGGCAACACGGTTCACCGTTTCATTTTCTTGATTTTTCAAAAGGACAGGGATACGCTATTCTTAATGAAGAAGACTTTAGTAGGGAAGATACGGAATTAACGAGGGAGCAGCAGGAACTGTCAGCCGATATTTTAGCTATAAAAGGGTTGGGACAATTTCAACGATTTAAAGCGGCTAATGCATTTCGACAACTGATTGAAAATTGGCATATTTCAGATTTTCATATCAACCTTGCGCGAGGAAGTAAAGAAGCTACGGGATATGGAGACCATCTTTCTGTAACCGGTGATAATTTACAGGTAGTAGCTAATGATTTATATGAAAATTATCCTGAGATATTTGATCAAATTATTCTTAAAATGAAAAAAAGAATACCTGGTATAGGTAACATTACAACTGAACCAACGGCGGATGGAAGATTGTTATTAAAATTTCAAGACGGTTCGTTTAAAGATCCGTTTATTGATAAGTATGTTTCAGATGGAACCATTAAGATGTTTGCTTATTTAGTTTTATTACATGACCCAAGACCACATCCTCTTTTATGTATTGAAGAACCGGAAAATCAACTTTATCCGCAATTACTGTGGGAACTTGCTGAAGAATTTAGAGAATATGCTATTAAAGGCGGTCAAGTTTTTGTATCAACCCATTCACCTGATTTTTTAAATGCTGTTGAACTGGAAGAAGTTTTTTGGCTTTCTAAGCAAAATGGATTTAGTATTATTAATCGCGCTAGTAATAATCCTCAATTATCAGCTTATATGGCTGATGGTGATCAAATGGGATATCTTTGGAAGCAAGGTTATTTTGAGGGAGTAGATCCTCAATGACGTTGGTCTTTTTTTTAGAAGAGCCTTCAGCACAGGCGATGCTTGAAGGCATTATGCCTCGTCTTGTTGATTCTACCATTAACATAAAATATAGACCATTTGAGGGGAAACAAGATTTAGAAAAACAGATCGAGAAAAAAATTAAAAATTGGGTTGATAAAAATACTAAGTTTATTATTATCCGAGATAAAGACAGTGGAAATTGTTTGATTCTAAAGAGTAACTTAGCTCAAAAATGTCAAAATGCAGGACGTAATGATGTTTTAATCCGTATTGCTTGCCATGAGCTTGAAAGTTGGTATCTTGGGGATTTACAAGCTGTAGAGCAAGGTCTAGGACTGCAAGGTTTATCTAAATTACAACAAAAACAAAAATATCGAGATCCAGATATTTTGGCAAATGCTTCTGAAGAGTTAAGAAAGCTTTCAAAACAAAAATATCAAAAAAAGAGTGGTTCCAGATCTATTGCACAGTTTTTGAAACTCGATGGAACAAATACTTCATATAGTTTTAATGTTTTGGTTAATGGAATCAAAGATGTTGTAGAAGGTCGTCGATGATCTTTATCAATAGTTTCTATTTTACTCAAGATAGACGATAGAATGAATAACATTTCACTTATTAAAAAAGGTTAAAATATGGACACCCCACATCTTATCGCATTTGCGACCAACATCATTTTTGTTATGGCACTAGGATGGTATTTGATTACCAATCTTCAATGGTACGATTACCGTATTGAGCGGGTGGTATTGCGTCATCATAAGCCATGGTGGCACGCCCTTTATTTTGTTATCCCTTTTATCCTCTATACTATTTTAGGGGTGCATGGTGCATGGGTTCTTGTGGCGTATCTCCCTTTATTGGGAATGTGGCATTATCGTTTGGATAAGAAACTGGTGATGACATGGCGAGTTAAGCGGTTTTTGATTCTCCTTTTTGCCATCAGTTTCTTTTTAAACGTCATTTTTACCCTCACACGCTTAAGTGAAACGTACAGCGTTTTCGCTCCGTTGGCATTAACATATGGGCTCTCATGGGCAACAGAGAAATTTTTGTTTGAAGCGTATAAGCGTGAAGCGAAGAAAAAAATAGCTTCACTGCCCAATCTAACGATTATTTGTGTGACAGGAAGCTACGGTAAAACGTCGATGAAGAATTTTATCGCTCAGATTTTATCGACTAAATTCAATGTCTACGCCACTCCGCGTAGTGTCAATACGCTTGGTGGCATCATCCGTGATGTGAATGAATCGTTACCTTCAAACGCACAAGTGTATATCTGCGAAGCAGGGGCACGTGAAATAGGGGATATTTATGCTATTACCCAGTTGCTTAATCCTCAAATTGTTGTTGTGGGGAAAGTCGGGCCTCAACACCTAGAGTATTTCAAGACACTGGAACGGATACAGCAGACCAAATTAGAGATTGTCCACTCCAACCGACTCAAACGGGCGTTTATCCACACGTCGGTAACGGATGTTCCGCATGAGAAAGTGACCTTTTTCGGAGATACTATTCTGGATCTTAATGCTACTCTCGATGGAACCGATTTTGCTCTGATGTTGCATCATCAGTTGAACCACTTTCATACCTCCGTGTTAGGTGGATTTCAGACAATGAATATCAATGCGGCACTCTTAATTGCCGATGAGATGGGGATGAGCAGTGATGAGATGATTCAAGCAGTCAAAAATCTCAAAAGTGTCGAACATCGGTTAGAGCGTATTGATGCAGGGGGTAAAATAATCCTTGATGATGGGTATAACGGTAATATTGATGGAATGCTAGAGGGGATACGATTGTGTTCACTCCATAAAGGGAGAAAGGTCATTGTTACTCCCGGATTAGTGGAGAGTACCGTAGAACTTAATAGTGAGCTCATTGATGCAATTAATGGGGTGTTTGATATTGCAATTATTACAGGTGCGTTGAATGCGGCGCAGTTTGAGCGTGAATTACGAGTAGGGGAGAAGATAATGCTTTCCAATAAAGCGGAATTGACAAAAACATTGGGCGAAGTGACACGTGCGGGGGATATTATCCTTTTTGCCAATGATGCACCGAATTTTATTTGATTTGAACGTCAATCGGAGCAAAAGCCCCGCTTGACTACGCTTGCCGCTGTGGCACTAAAGCTTGCCTCATTTGAGGCAGAAAAGAGAGAGTCTTATGGAAAATATTTTATACGCCCCTTGGCGCACGGAGTATATAGCAGGAGCCAAATCCGAAGGGTGTGTCTTTTGTCATATCAGTGAAAATTCCTCGTTGGATGAAGAACATCATGTCCTACACCGAGATGAGTACTGTTTTGTCGTTATGAACCGCTACCCCTATACTCCAGGGCATTTTATGATTATCCCCCACCATCATACCGATGCACTCGAATCATTAGAAGCGGAACAATGGTTGCATATCACAGCTTTAGCTCAAAAAGGGGTTAAAATGCTCAAGGAGAAGTTTGGGGCTCATGGGGTAAATATCGGGATGAATCTAGGTCGAGCGGCGGGGGCAGGGATTGCGGAGCACATTCATCTGCACCTCGTCCCACGATGGGAGAGAGATACCAATTTTATTACGTCGATTGCAGAAACACGTGTCTATTCGACCGACTTCGAGCGGATTTATCAACGGTTGAAATCTTTTTCTATGTTTAACTAAAAAGTATAATCTTAATTACGATATACTTCGGAAAATGATTCCCCATTGAAATATTTTATAAAACATCCAAGGACTTATTCTAATGTATTTTTCAACTTCTGCTTTTAGCATATTGCGTCTTTCTGTCGCTAGTATTGCGTTGTCATCGATTCTTATGGCAACACCATTTGAGGATGGGATAAAAGCGTTTGATAATAAAGATTATGCGAGCGCAATTAAAATTTGGCAACCGCTTGCGGATAAGGGGAATACTGCTGCTCAATACAATTTGGGTATCCTTTATGAAAATGGATATGGAGTTCATCGAGATGATACAGAAGCCTTAAAGTGGTATCAAAAAGCGGCAGAGCAGGGGCATATAGACTCTCAATATAATTTGGGCGTTATGTATGGTGCAGGAGTAGGGACGCAAAAGAATGAAATACTTGCTAAAAAATGGCTCTCTAAAGCAGCTGAACAAGGGGATAGTGAGGCTAAAAAAATTCTTGAAACACGCTATTCCCATGATAGTGTTCCCGTCGAGAGTACTGTCCCCCAAATAATTCAAAAGCCGTTTGTTGCTGAAACTACTCCTTATAAGAAGCATAAAAAACGAAAAAAAGAAAAGGCTAAGGTTGAATCTCCTCAGGTTCCAGCAACCATTGTTAATGCCCCAGTACCTGTGGCTATAACAACTCCTATTGTTTCGACACCATTCGTAGCCCTCCCCGTAAGTGTTGCTACTTCTGTTCCGAGAGTAGAGGCAGGGAATATTTCTGAAGTGGCAAAATGGCTTATGAAGTCTGCTAAACAGGGTGATCCTCGAGCTCAGTATAATTTGGGACTTTTGTATGCTCAAGGCAACGGAGTTGAGAAAAGTGATACCCAAGCGGCACATTGGTATGCTCAAGCAGCAGCTCAAGGGTATGCAGATGCTCAATACAATCTTGGCTTACTTTACCTTTCAGGAGCAGGTGTATCAAAAAATGATGCCCAAGCTGTTTCTCTTTTTTCTCAGGCCGCACAACAAGGACACCCAAGCGCTCAATACAATCTCGCCCTTATGTATACACAAGGGCGAGGTGTAGCGCAAAATGATACCGAAGCAGTTGCATGGTATGCGCAAGCTGCTAAACAAGGACATGCTGATGCTCAGTTTTATCTTGGGTTAGCCTATTCGGAAGGGACTGGGATTGTTAAAAATGAGGCTGAAGCGATTAAGTGGTACCGTAAAGCTGCAGAGCAAGGACATAGTCGTGCGCAGTATAATCTTGCTATTGTCCTCTTCAATCATTGATGTGACCCGAGATGACTGCATCGAATGTTGATGTAGTTGTTGAATTTTTTTATGATGATAAAATATTACAATCCGATTTTTAGGAATCTCTCTTTTGTTTGCTATATTACCTTGATTTTTTTTACAGCATCGTTGCATGCACAATATCCTCTTTTAATTTATTATGGCTACACTTATGACGTTAAATATTTCGAGAGATACAAAACAGTGGTTTTAGATCCTGATTTGTACCGTGATGTTCATGCGTTACGTAGTCGAAGTTTCGCTTATCTTAGTATAGGTGAAATAAATAATAGTCGTTCCTATTTTAATACAGTAAAAAAATATCAGTTACTTGAGGGAAAAAATCAAGAGTGGGGCAGTTATCATATTAAAATTTCGGATAAGCGATGGGAACAGCTATTATTGAATGTCGTGATACCTCCGATTGTTGAAGGGGGGTATAGTGGTCTTTTTCTCGATACGGTAGACTCATTAATTGCCCGTGACATTTCTAATGAAGAGATTGTTCATTTGATAAAGGCGATTAAAAAACGGTATCCGACACTCAAACTAATGCTTAATAGAGGATTTGAAATCGCCGATATGGTTCCTATTGACGCACTCTTGTATGAGTCAACTATTTCCAGTTATGATTTTAGGAGTAAGGAGTTTTCACTCTTTAGTTATGATTTTAGATTTCTTCCAAAACATAAAATAGAGCGTTACAGTGTTGATTATTGGGAGAGAGATGAGCCGCATGAAATGGCAAAAATTTATAAAATTGCTTTAAGTAAAGGGTATCAGCCACTTGTTACGGATATATCGTTAAATGAGCTTCCAAATGTTCGGTTGAATGTGGATCAAAGCAGATTGGAATTTGATAAATGAATTTTTTAAATAAAAGATGGGAGCTATAGTATGAGTGTTAAGATAACTCTTTTTATGGCGTTTAATATGGCTATAACTCTTTATGCCCTAGAGGGTTCAGACGTCATTAAGCGGAGGAATACGCTTCAGCGAGAATCAACTGAAATTTCTCCAATCCACAATAATAATCGTATTGAAAGAAGAAATATTCTCCACTCTCCTCCTCCTCTTGTTTCATCAACCGCTGCTCCAAAAATTGGATTTGAGAAAAGAGTTTCCTCTGTTGAACCGGTGGGTACACCTATTATGCGAAGTGATTTTGCAGCAACGCTTAATTTAAATGAGTACATTGATCTCGTCTTGCACGATGGATCTGATCGATCCAATGGAGGATATGATGCAAAACTTCAGGAACTCCAAGGGTTGATCGATCAAAGTCGATACGATTTCATCCTTTCATTTCAAGCGCTGGTTTCGGCAAGCCAGCTACCAACACCAACAGAGGGGTTGGGGACAACACTCTCTGGACGGGCTGGAATTCAGGCAAACAAGATCCTGTATGACGGAAACCGTCATTTTTATCTCAACGAGCATACAACGCTTATTGAGCGTTTTGCAAAGGTGAAAAAAGTATCGATTCAAGAACAAATGAAACTCTACAGTGCTGAATTGTATTTACGGCTATTAGAACTGCAGGGGCGTAAAAATTATTTAAAGAAATATCAGGATTTGAACGATAATATTTATCGAATGGCCATGCAAAAACATGAGCATGGGGTGAATGATAATGCCTATAACCAAATCAATGCAAAAATTGATCAGCTTGCTTTGGAAAAACTAGTATTAGGGTTACAGTACGATTTATATTCGGCAACCGTCTCTTTTAAACAAGCCGCGAATATGGCACCCAATCGTGATATTGCTTTGGATTGGCCAAATATAGATATGCCCTCTGCATCGGTTGAGATGTTGCAGCGATCGGCAATCGAAAGAAATTCGCAAGTTAAGCTTGCGGATACCCTTTTTCGGTTAAAAAAAGGGGAAGTGCAAGGGGAGAGAGGAAAAAATGATTGGGAGGTAAATTTTAATGGATTTGCAGGGGCAGGTTATTCCAATACAGCAACCAACCTGACGACATCCAAGTCAACTGGACCCAACTGGATCGTCTCTTTGCAGGCAACACACCCTCTCAATCCTCATAATCTTGATTTAGCTGTCGAAAAAAAGATGGTGGAAGCATTGAGAGAAAAAAGTAACCTTACCCTTACACAAGAGGCAATAGTAGCAAGAGTGAATAAACTTTTTGTGGAGTGTGAACGTGAAAATCAGATGTTACAGCTTTTATCCGTTCAAAAAGAGCTTATGGAACGCCATTTAAAGATTACAAAGTATCGTCTTGAGGGGGGGCTTGAACCTTACTCTTCGTATGCGGCAAGTATGAAAAAAATGATTGAAGTCGAGGAAGAGATCTTATCGGGACAAATCCGTCAAGCACGTAATCGATTTGAACTTCAACTTCTGAGTGATGATTCTCAATAATGTCTGAAAATTCCGGGAAAGTTAGTATTGTTTTGGCAGGTGAGGGGACGTACCCCTACGAAGTTGGTGGGGTGAGCGTTTGGGCACATTTGCTGATCCAAAATCTTCAAGAGATTGATTTTATTTTGATGCCGATTATGATGCACCCTTACGTCAAGCTAAAATATGAGATTCCCTCTAACGTCATTGATGTGATAAAAGTACCGCTTTGGGGAACGGAAGAACCTACCGAATATGTTCGAACAGCCCCTTTTTCATCGATCCTTTACTCAAAAATACGGACAACTGAGGTTATTATTCATGATCAGTTTATCCCTATTTTTGATACGTTACTGGATCATGTCTATGGTATCACGGATGATATGGAGGAACTCGGAGAGATACTCTTTCAGTTTTATTGGTTTTTTCAGACGTACGATTACCATACGACGTTTCGATCTAAGCTCGTGTGGGACAAGTTCAAAGAAAAGATTGCCCAAATTTATCTAAATGCCGAGGGCGATGTCCCCTCTGTCTATGATACGGTTGAAGCATTGCGGTATATGTTTCGTTTTTTTATTACCCTTTTGCCCACCGTCCCGTATGCTGATATTTATCACTCTTCCGCTGCGGCATTTTGTGGACTGCCCTGTTTGATTGCCAAAAAATTACATGGAAGCCGTTTCCTTCTGACGGAGCACGGTATTTATATTCGTGAACAAATGCTGCAAGCCTCACGAATCAAAATGCCATTACGTACCAAAGAGTTCTTGATGAATCTTATTACTATGGTGGCACGGATTAACTATTATCACGCCGATATTATCTCCCCCGTATGCAATTACAATAAGCGTTGGGAAGAACAATGGGGAGCGATACCATCGCGTATACGTACTATTTATAACGGTATCGATACAGAGCGTTTTAAGCGGCTTGATATTCCCTCTAGTGATCGTCCGACCGTCGTTATGGTGGCTAGGATTGATCCGCTCAAAGACATTGAGAGCTATATTCATACGTGCGCATTGGTGGCAAAAGAGATCCCGAATGTTCTATTTAAAATGTATGGTCCTAAACTGGATCCCGTTTATTATGAAGTGTGCGAAGATTTGGTTATCTCATTGGGTGTAGAAAATAATTTTGTATTTTCCGGATTGACCTCTAACCCTGTTGAAGCCTACAATGAGGGGGATGTTGTGATGCTTACGAGTATATCGGAGGCATTCCCTTTCGTCGTACTTGAGGCGATGGCGTGTGAGAAGGTTATGGTCTCTTCGGATGTTGGGGGAACCAAAGAGGTGCTTGAAGGGTTTGGCTTTGTCGTGAAGCCCAAAGATTATAAGACATTTGCCCAAAAAGTTCTTTTGGTTTTGAATGATAGGGTAATGAGAGAGGAGATGGGGATTGCGGCGCGTGAGCATGTTTTGAATGGGTTTCGAATTGAGGATATGATTTTTAATTATCGTAATTTGTATCAAGATCTCTATGAAATGCCTTCAAGTGTAGAACTGGTGCACCATCGAAGTACCCCTTCTGAAGATAAATTGAGTAATGCTGAGCTCGAAGCAGAGCTTTCTGAAATATTTAGTAATGAGGATAAGTAATATTGCGGAAGTTTTTTACTATTTTTGGAAACCTTTTACTAATGCGATCCGATTGCGATATTGATTGGTTACAATTCAACTATTATGTTTTGATTGGGAATAGATGACAAAGAATTTAGAGTGCGTGGATGATACTTCACTGTGTAATTCAGTTGTTAACTCAATAACATTTCAGCGTGTCAGAGAATGGCGTGCGCTGTACGAGAATATCATAGCCAAACGTGGAAAGCCACTTAATCATTGGGAAATTACGGCTCTTTTAGAGATTTATGGGTTACGGGATATCGATGCAGTTGAGATGTATGGTTTTGAGAATCTTTTTGAGTTTGCTAAAATGATGGTAGTCTTTATTGATGATTATAAATATGAAGTTAAAATATTTGAACTTGAAGCTCCCCCTTCCAAAGTAAAGCGAATTATCGTCAACTATTTTGAAGGGATGGCATTTGCCCTTCCGATGTTGATTCAGGTTTTTTTTACGCTGGTTATCGGGTATGGACTGTGGTCGAGTCTGGAGTTGGATGTCCGGACAGCAACGGCGATTGCAATGGGGACGTTCGTTGCCCTTGTTGTTACGGGAGGACCTGCTCAGGCGATTGGGCGTAAAGGACTTTTTTATATCAAAATGGAAGAGTATAATCTTGCCTATGTGATTACCCGTAAGTTGTATAAGATTTTTTTTACACAAGTTCTTATCGTCGGTATCATTATGATTTTAATGAACATTTTTTTTGAATTGATCCCCACTGATATGATGATTTATATGATTATTTATTATTTATTATTGTCATTATTCTTTACGACATTTGCCATTTTTTATATGATGGAACTTTATGGGACAATTGCTCTTTATGTTCTCCTTGGGGTTGCCTTGGTGTATATTTTTCATGCAGTTTTTTTTCATTTTGGTATTATTGTCTCTCAAGTGGTATCCTTAGTTATTTCTAATATTGTTATTTTTATGGATGCGTTTCGAAGAATTAAAAAGCTCACGGAGAAGAGTCGTGAAAAAGAGGGGGGGGATCAACCACGAACATCGCTATTGTTCTATTCGCTTAATCCGTATATGATCTATGGATCGCTCTATTTTCTTTTTTTGATTACAGACCGGATTCTTGCGTGGAGTGCAACCCCTTTCCTCCCCTATTTTATATGGTTTAATGTTCGTGATGAGATCGGTTTGGACTGGGCGTTGATCGTTTTGATTTTGCTTATCGGGATGAGTGAAGTGATCATTTATGAATTTATGTATCGGGTTAATGACGATATTATTGCCCATCGTTATGACGAAGCTCATAAATTTAATAAACTTTATCGACTTTTTTTCCTAAAATATAATATTATTTTTTTTATTATCTCTTTCTTTGTGATTATTTTTGTTTATATGGGGATTTATTTGCTGAATAAATATACGCAGTGGGATTTTCTTAATGTCTTTTTTGTCGCGCCGACACCATGGATTTTTGGTTTTGCGGCGGTGAGTTATACGTTCCTTGCCAATGCGTTGACAAATATTCTTTTCTTTTTTTCCTATTCGCGTTACAAATCCGTTGTAAAAGGGATTGCGGTAGGGCTTGTCGTTAATATTTTTGTTGGATTGATTTTAAGCCGGTTGCTTGGATACCAATACGCCGTCATCGGTCTTTTAATCGGTTCGATCGTATTTTGGGGATTCGTAATTCTTTTTGGTAATCGTTTTTTTAAAAATCTCGATTATTATTATTATTCAGCTTATTAAGGGGTCGGAGATGAACAAAGCAATAGCAACAGGAATGATGTTCGTAATAATGACGCTTGTCGGATGTACATCAAAGGATAATTCACTTGCAGAATTGAATAAAGAGTTATTGAGTGATACGCCAGTAGCCGTCTATTCGGTTCCTGTAACAAGTATTTATCTACCCGATAGATGGATGGAACAAACGGTTCTTAAAGATTTCCCCTTTATAGCAACGATTACCCCGTTCGATTTTCAGGGGAAATTTCATGAGAGTTTTTATGATGGAGTCAAAATGTCATGGAAGGCTGTTTCGTTGGATAAAGTGGATTGGGATACATTGGCTAAAGATTCTAATTTTTACGATATTATTTATATACAAAGTAGTATTGGGATTACTGAAGCTGGTCCTATGGTCGGTGATTTTATGGCCAATATCGCCAAAGCCTATAATATCTCCCCTTCAAAAATGGAGAGTTTAAAGCAATGGATTGAGAAAGGGGGGATTTTGTGGAGCGAAGCAGGACTGCGTGCTAGCCGTTTTGAAACGTTTTATCCGTACGGTAGTATTAATGATGCTAAAACATTGGCTCTTTTTTCTAAAGATCATGGAACGATCTTTGGCTTGCCGGTACGTGACCGTATTCTTAAAAGTATGTCGGTTGATATGGTCAATTATGAATCGGTCATTGTTAATCTCAAAGGGGCACCATCTGCAGTGCAGTTGGGAGGGGTTTCACATGTGATGTTTCAGCCAACTAGTTTTATTGAATCGTATCCGATCATTCAATCGAACTCTTTGCTTATTGACAGTGCTGGGACGAGTTACGCCGGCTATGGGATGCTGGGCAAAGGGGTGATTATCACTACGGTTCCGACAATCTACTGGCATGCGGATGATGATGGTGAGCTGTATCGATGGAAACTTCTCTCCTGGATTTTACAGCGAAAAGGGAATGTTGATGCCAAATTTCTTGAAAATCCGAAGCCTAAGAAATAATAAGTGAAAAAAATGATTAAGAAAGAGGGATAATGGAATCGTATATTGACTATTTTTCACTTCCGTGGGTCGTTGAAATATTGATTCCTCAGTTTTTTAAATTGACTTTTTTAATCGTTTTATTTTTTTATTGGATTCCCTCAAAAGTATTCCCTCAAATCGGAATAAGGGATAGGTATGACAAAGTAATGTTCAATATCTTGTATATGGTTCTTTTTATAGAGATTCTCATCCCATTGATGCTTCTCCTTAGTGTATTCAGCTATCTTTTATTTCTTTCACTGATTATTGTTACGAAACTTTTAGTGATGAAATATTATGAAAAAATTCATTTGCGACTCTACTTTATTAATTTACAAAATAAAATAATGGTTTTTATTCTAAACTCTCTTGATGACTTACCTAGTTTTTTTAGACGTCTTAGAATGGGTATATACTCAAAAATGGAGAGTATGTGGGAGAGTTTTTCCGTAATTTCATTTTTCCAAGGGAGTGTTATTGCCCTTATTTTTCTCTATCCTGCCGCTTTAATGAGCATACGCGGTTTTTTGACATTCTCGTATGGAGCATCCGATACGGCACAGTTTTATGAGTGGGTTTCGTTTTTGTACCGAGGCGAGCTTTTTTATTTTGGAAAAACGGCGGGTGCAGACTTTTACGGCACAACCGTTTTTGCTTTTTTCCTTTCGTTTATCGCCAATCTTGGTCCTCAAATCATTTTTAGCCTTTATCCTTTTTTCACCATTTTATTTTTACTGTTTGGTCTTTTTTATGTTCTTAAAAAAATGACAGGATCTACGGCGACAGGTGTATTTGCTGTTTTTATTTTTGGGGTGATTTTAATTAGCCCATTAGTTGATTTATTTGGGGTCACTACGTATATCACCACCCACCCGCCAATAACCCATTTTTTAGGGATGGAATTTTATCTGCCGTGGCCGTTGGAATCTTTAGGTGTTGCCACAGGAGGGGTTGGGATGATCCCCTCCGTTCGTAACTCGACGGGATTACCGTATGAACTGAGTTATATGTTTTATTTGCCCAATCTCTATTTTTTGATTAAATCGTTCTCCTCTGATGATAGAGAGTACATTTGGTGGTATGGTGTTACCCTTTTACTGGTTTTTACATTCCACGGAGGGATTGCCATTTATTTGATGGTAGTCAGTTTATTGATCACATTTTGGGCAATTATCAATGGAAAACTGACGATTGCAAAGTTGAAAGTTGGATTATTAGCGGTTGTGGTCGCAGCCATAATTGGCAATGCTTGGCTTTTATCAATCCTAAAATATGGCGGATTGCAACATATTGGTGCAGCGGCTCCAATCATCGACGTAATCTTGAACAAGGTTGGCGTTATTTCAAAAGAGTCACAAGTCGTCTCAATTTCTGAAGCGGATTTTGCATTCGAAAATCTATTTCTTGTCCTCCCCTCTTATCCGCTCTTAGGGTTGATCATAGCTGCTCTTTTTCTTTTAATTATAGTACAATTCTCGCGGCACCGTTTTGAATGGAGTACTTTTTCTCTGATTGCGATAGGGATTATTTTTATCGATTTATCGACCATAATTGGATTGCCGAAATTTGTTGATCCGAGCCGTGCAGCTGAGGCGTTACTTCTCTCTTGGGCTATGATTTTGGCTTTATATTTTTACTTGCTTATTGTGGTACCACTATCCAAATTTGCGCAGGGGAGATGGGGGCGTCTTTTTCTATCGGCATTTTCATTGGTACTGGCCGCGAATGTAGCGTGGTTGGCCCCTAAATGGGTCGAACGGCAAGAGTTTTGGGAATCATTAAATTCAATTGAGTATTCCGACTTCTCGTATCTTGCGTACAAGATCAAAAAGGATTTTCAACCGTTTACGTGGACGATTATTTCATACGTTCCCGAATATGCGGAGATTTTAACAAAAGGGTACCATTACAATACCCAAAATTTTATCCAAGAATACGATCCAAAAGAGGATTATTTACGGATTCCTACTCCCCTTGTATTTTTATTCGTAGAACTCAAACCACATCCATATGCAGGTATGGGAGAGTGGTATTACCGGTGGCGAAGCGAGGTAGAAGGGCAGTTTAATGAGTGGGTTGCTGTATTTTCACTCTACCATCCAGGGAGGGTGAAGATTTATTATCGTTCTCCCCATGTAATTGTTTATATGATTGAAAATAAAGAGTATATGGACTATCTGTTCAAAGAAGAGCAGCGAAAATCAGGTCATTATTCTACGAAAGAGGTGTATACTCGTCCTAATAATTTTGCGGATGAGTCGAATAAAACAACGGGAGAATAAAAATATGGAAATTATCCAATTTATGTGAGGAGAGGGGACGATAACATGATAAACGGTATCGATTATGCTGTGTTTACTGTTGATTTTGTGAGCCGATGGAGAGATGCTTTTACGGAATATTACCGATATGAGAGGGAAGGGGAGTTTTTGATTATCCCTTCCTTGAGAGGGAAAAAAACGTATAGCTATTTGCCGGGGCTGACCTATACGGATAAAAGGGTCGGTGAATGCTCTGATCTTTTGAGCGCAGTGAAAGGGAAAGCGTATACGATTCGTACCCTTGATCCGAATAAAAAGATCTTTAAAGAATTTGAACCGGTAACGATGCGTTTGGATATTTCGCATGGAAATAAAGAACAAATCATGAAAAATTTTAATGCGACATACCGTAATGATATTCGACAGTCCGAACGCTTTGGGGTAGTAACAAAAATAGGAGATGATTCCATTTTACTGGATCATTTTTATTCGCTTTATACGTCAACGATGCATCGCGTTGGAAGCCCTCCCTTTGGGCGGGGTCTTTTCGATGTTCTTAAAAAGTTTATGGATATGGAAGTCATTGTAATTTATGTTGATAATGAGCCAGCTGCCGCTGTTTTAATGGTTTATGATGAATCGATAGCATGGAGCCCTTATGCGGCGTCGAGCCGGAAGTTTTCAAAATTTCATGCCAATCAGCGAGCCTTTCGTGATGCTATTTTTCGTGCTGTTGATCGAGAAAAAACGGTATTTGATTTTGGCCGTAGCCCCTATACCAATACTAAAAATGGCACCTATTGGTTTAAGTTTAAAATGGGAGCTCGACCGGTTGGTTTGGCTATTCTTTGCCATAAAGAGGAGAATATTTATGCAAAATACTCGACGATCTCATTATTATGGAAAAAGCTTCCAAAATCCGTTGCCGATTTTATCGGTCCGACATTACGACGCTATTTGGCCGCTTCGTAAAATCGTACGGGTATAATAGCAATGATTTTTGCTGTTTAAATCTAGAATTAAAATAGACATTTTTAGGAGATTAAAATGAAGATACAGAGTGAAGAGAGTGTAAATAATCATTTTTCCATTGTAATTCCCGTCTATAATGAGGGGAAGATGATTCGCTCTGTATTGGAGCATCTTCGAAGTGATTTGGATGGGTATGGGATGGCGGGACGCTATGAGATCATCTGTGTGAATGATGCTTCACGTGATAACAGTGGTGAAATTTTGCGCGGTATTAATTTTATCCATCTTGTTGAGCATAAAATTAATAAAGGGTATGGTGCCGCACTTAAAACGGGAATTCGTGCTGCATCCAATGAAACGATTATTATTATGGACTCAGATGGGCAACATTTGGCTGAGGATATCCCAACGCTTCTCGAAAATTATGAGAAGGGGGGGATGGTTGTCGGTGCCCGTGGTATTACCCAAACCCAGTCGAAACGGATTCTTGGAAAAATGATCCTAAATTGGTTGGCAAACCACCTATTTTATTACGATATTAAAGATCTCAACTCCGGTTTTCGTATTTTTAACCGTTTGGAGGCGATTCACTACTTTCATGTTTGTTCGGATCGTTTTAGCTTTACGACCTCACAAACGTTGGCCTACATCTCCGATGATAAACCGATTATTTATATTCCTATTAATATCCAAATGCGCACCGAGGGGAAAAGTATGGTCAATATGAGGGCGGGTTTTCGGGCAATATTAAAAGTACTGCAGATGGCGATGATTTTCAAACCGTTGAGGGTAATTCTTCCGGCAGTTTTCTTTTTTGGCACCTTGACACTTCTATCATTTGTACGTGATTTAATTACCTTTGATATGACCGATACAACATTGACCCTTTTCATTGCAACGGTGATGCTATTTGTATTTGCTCTTCTTTCTGATCAGATTAGTACCGTTCGCAGAGAGATGTGGAGTTTTGGATTTGGGACGAGAGATAAAAGATGATTAGTCTTACCATTGATTATGAATTTGATTGGGGCGGGAGGGTTAAAACTGCTAAGGCAATCGAAAGTATGACACACCCTTTGTTAGAATGCTTGGATAAAGTGGGTGCGAAGGCGACCTTTTTTGTATCAGCAGAAACAGTTTTGTCAACAAAACCAATGTTGCAGGCTATCGTTAACGCCGGACATGAGATTGCATCGCACGGGTTTCATCATGATTTAAAATATGACATATTGTCTCGCAATGAGCTCAAAGAGGAGATCCGCTCATCAAAGGAGAGTCTTGAAGATGCACTTGGGGTTCAGATAGTCGGGTTCCGAACTCCGCAGTTTCGGAAAAACCGTTATACAGAAGAGACTCTCTTGGAATTCGGATTTTTATACGATTCAAGTTCGGTGAACACCTCTTTATCGGGACGGTATCAAGAGCGGCAATACGAATTTGGTTTTTTACCTGAAATACCGGTATCAACACTCTATGGACGTTTTCCTGCCGGAATCAAGTGGATTAATCTTCTAGGTGCTGGGTTTGATCCGACTTCTCATAGGGTTATTTATCTCCACCCCTTTGATCTTTTGAGTATGGCTGAAACGGTGCACAGTTATACGAAAGGGATATCCCCTTTGGTCTTGGCTTTTTATTTGGCCCGTTTTACCTCCCCTTTAGGGACAGTAGAAAAAGTTGCTAGAGGCTCAGTGACACTTGCGTCGAGCATAAAGGGGAGGTAATGGAAAAATTTCCTAAAACTATAAAAGAGGTGCTTACCCTTATTCTAAAGGGGGTTATTGTCGTTGCTCTCATCCGATACCTTGTCGTAGGGATTGATTGGAAAATATTTATGAGGGCGTTGGAGAGTTATAACCTTTTTTTAATCGTACTTGGGGCACTCATAATTGTTGCAAATGATGGGGTACAGGCGATAAGATGGCAGTTTCTGAGTCGAAATCAGTGTTCATGGCTGGCTTCCGTTGAGTCGATCATTATAGGGGGATTTTTGAATATTGTTTTGCCGGCAAAACTGGGAGAAATTTCTCGCCTTATTTATTTACGCAATTTTTACCAATATCCGATTAATCGTGGCATTGGGATAATGGTAATAGAGCGTGGAGCGGATCTCTTTCTTGTCGCATTGCTTCTTTTGTTTTCAGCATGGCTTATTACGGATAGTATTATGGTTAAAGATATTTCCATCATCATTCTTGCGGGGATGGTAGGGGTTATTTTTGCCTTAAAAAATATACCGATAGGATGGATACGAAAGATAGCTTCCAAAATCCCGATTCGTATCGTGGGTGTGTATGGTCTAAAAATTGTCCATTTGCTTCGGCGAGAACTTGGAAATAAGCGGATGGTTTTAGTTTTGATTTATACTTTGGCCGTGCGGGGGGTTTATTTCTTGACCATTGTTTTCTTTCTGACACAAATAGCTGGGTTCGTACTGTCATGGAGAGAATTATTGGTTATCTATTTAGTCGGCTCATTGGCATTATCTATCCCCCTTTTACCGGGAGGGACAGGAACCTTTCATGCGGGATTGGTTATGGCGGCTGGCTGGTATGGAATACCCAAAGAGAATGCTTTTGCTATCGCGGTTCTTTATCACTTATTATTGAATATTGTACCGCTTGTATTAGCGATGGGAATTATTTTTATGAAAAAAATTCCTATTGCGGGGATGATTCAGGTGGATAGAACGGATAAAATTACAAGTTGTGAACAATGAAAGGGGTATAGTATGAAAAAAATGATATTTTATGTCAGTGTGATTTTTTTTGCTGTCATAATGAGTGGTTGTGTGAAGTCAGCGGAAGAACGTCAAGTCACTCAAGATAATAATGAGACGGTTCTAAGGATTGAGGGGTTTGTTCGCCCTGGGGCAGAGGCACGAGTTTTGGCTCCGATAGATGGAGAAATTTCTTCTGTTTTGAAACGGAATGGGGATCGTATTCGTAAAGGGGATATTATTGCCGTTTATGATAAAGAGCCTATATTAATTAATATAGCCAAGGTAGAGGCGGAAATTCGAGGAAAAAAACGGGCAATCAGTTTCTACAAACAAGGGGGGGGAAGGGCAGAAAATGAAGCGGTCATTGATAATGCTAAACTTCAACTTCAAAAAATTGCACACCTTTATCATCTTGGAGCGGCAAGTAAAATAGAGTTTGACAATGCGGAGGATCGCTATTTAACCCTTTTAGTCAATGAAGAGCAGCGTAAATCAACCGATGCCAGTCAGCGTAAAAGCCGTGAAGATGATCGGGGTACATTGGATGAATATTATGGAGAGCTCGCACAACTTCGCTATGAGCTTGCGCGTACGAATATTATTGCCACAACAGATGGTTTTTTGACGAATTTTAAACTTGAACCAAGCCAGCGTATCACTTCAAATAGTGAACTCGGGCAAGTGATTAACATTGATAGAGTGGTTGTTTATGGAGCTTTGGCATCAGGATTATATCAGTTCGTCAAAGAGGGAGAGAAAGTGAAAGTATCGTTTTTGACAACCCCTTCAATTCAGCGTATGGGGATTGTCGATCGTATCGTCCCTGTGGTTGATCCGGAACTTGGGAGGATGATTGTTCAAATTCCGTTGAAAAATCCGGATTACGCTTTGCAACCCTCCACGAAAGCGCTTATTGAAGTAACCCTTAGCAAATCGGCTCAAGGAAAAGTGAGAAAAATCTTTTATGAATCAGATCAGCGTTCGAAATATATTGATATTAAAAGTAATATGAGTGGCGACTATTCGAAGTACCAAAAATATTAGGGAGAAATGAACATGGCAACGCTAGAAGAGACCCGTTATATCGCAAATACCGTGATTCCGGAAACAGTTGGCTCCGCAACAGAGGGGGCAAGCTCTTTTATGGAGGATATCCCCTCTTTATTTTGGCTCCTTATTATCGGTGTATTGGTTGGTATTGTCATAAAACTTGGTATGCAAATCAAGAAAAACAGCAAAACCCTGTACACTAATATGGCTATTATTGAAAAATTTGCCCTCTCTTCAAACAGTATTGCTATAGAGAAAGTGTTTGGGGAAATCTGTACAATGGCGGGAAGTGAATATTTAGCGATGTATACCCATCGTGATGATTGGTATGGCTTGGCGTTTGAGATCAAAATAAATCCAAATGAAAAAGCGGTCTCTATGCCTCTTTTAATGAGTGCAAATGAGGTTATGACTACGGGCGGAAAATCGGGGAATTTCTTCATTACGTCGTTTATTGAAAAGGATAAAAATAGTGTTATCAAAATGTTCACACGGGATCAACCGATTCAAGCGGATAGTGACATCTATCGTCAGATTCAAATTTTATGTACAAATGGGATAAAACTTCACACGCTGATTTCATCAGAGCACTCCACAGAGCGTCAATCACGTATCGCCCAAATAACGACTAAGCTCTCCTCATCCTTTCTCTCTTGGCAGTATGATCGTGAACGTTTTTTCTTTTTTATCTCGAATATTATTATGAAATCGGTTCATTCTTTGGAAGTAGTGATTCATGATGAAAAAAACAATCTTACGTTTAATTATGGCAAAAAAGGGGCAAAAGGGGTCGCTAAAGAGTTCTACATTCACCACTCGGGTTGTCGTATGAATATCGTAACGGCAACCGCATTGGATCCGGTACAGCTCAATACGATAGGGGGGTTTGTCGACTCATCGTATTCACTGTTTGTTCAGGAAGAGGATAATTTCAAACATGCAGAGCAGTTTTTACAATTTTTGGTTCACTCCAATGATGCGATGGAGTTGGAGTTTCCCTATTTTGCCCACCACTCACAAATGGTAGGGGTAGTTGCTCTTCGTCTTGCCAGAAGTTTGAGGATCGATTCTAAAACAGTTGAAAGTATTGAAATAGCGGCAAAAATTCATGATATTGGGATGATCGCCGATGTCAGTTTCTCTCTAGGGAAAGAAGATAAGCTCACGGACAGTGAGATGGATACGATTCGTAATCACCCCCTTTATGGGAGTATTATTGTTGAACCTCTTAACCAAATTTATCAAATAGGGGATTTGATTAAGTATCACCATGAACGTTACGACGGTCAAGGATATCCATTAGGACTTTTGGGGGATGAGATCCCTTTAGCAGCACAAATTCTTGGTTTTGCAGAGCACCTTACAGGATTAATCAGTGATCGTTCCTACCGTGCAGGGCATCCGTTCGCAAAAGCGGCAGGTGAAGTGAAAAAATTATCGGGGCAAGCATTTAGCCCCATTGTCATCCGTGCATTTGAGCAGGAAGAAAATGCTATTTTTGCAGATCTACGTGGCTATAACCCTAACTTGGCACAGTAACGATAGCACCGTCGTGAGGTACCTCATTTTTGTCCTATCCTTGAGTATTATGGGATGTGGCGATACAGCTTCCATTGAGATACTGGAGGTCAATAACAATGCCCAAAATAAAAATTCTGTTATAGTTATTGGAAAAATCACTCCCCCTGATGGGATGTTGAGTATCTCTTACAGCGGTGAGTGTGGACAATCCTATTATCATGATGTAGAGACGGTTGAAGGGGTGTTTATCCAAACGGTTGATACGACGTTTATCCGTGATATAGACCTTTTTTTATCTACACCCAACAATGCAGAAGCCTCCAAATTTATCCATCTTATCCCTCGTGGACAAACACCGAAAAAACACGAAAAGGAGTGTGACTATCTTGCATTAGAGAGTGGGTATGAGAATCACCCCGTAGCGTATGTTGTTGAGGAGAGTTGCTATGATATTGGGGTTAAATACGGTTCATGCGTCTCTCGACAACACCTTAATATCGCGTGTAAAGCAGGAACAGACATTTCTATACCGTTTCGATGTCGAGACCGCCTTGATACGAAAGCGGGTATCGAAGCGGGAAGGATTTAATCAGAGTCTTCCATCGGCATTATCAATAATCGATTTGATATCAAAAATGACTTGATTCTTATTATTAAATTGAAGTATTTTATAGTTATTGTGAGCAACGGCTAAAACGATCGCTTCGTACTCATCCATATTGGGATTTTGGGTAAGGGTGAGGTTGTATTCATGCTTAACGTCATCTGCGTCAGCCCAATAATCGGTTATATCAACATTACATCCAAACTCTTGGAGTTCTTGTATCACATCAATTACTTTTGAGTTTCGTATATCGGGACAGTTCTCTTTGAAGGTTATCCCTAGAATCAATATACGTGCCCCATCTATCTTATGCCCTTTTTTAATCATCAGCTTAATCACTTGGTTGGCGACATAGATTCCCATACTGTCATTAAGTCGTCGCCCTGCTAGAATGATCTCAGGGTTATAACCGATGGATTGTGCTTTGTGCGTGAGATAGTAGGGATCGACACCGATACAGTGTCCCCCTACAAGACCGGGTTTAAAGGGCATAAAATTCCACTTTGTCCCCGCAGCCTCTAGTACATCATTGGTGTTAATCCCCAGTTTGTTAAAGATCATAGAGAGCTCATTAACAAACGCAATATTAATATCACGTTGAGAATTTTCAATAACTTTTGCCGCTTCAGCCACTTTTATTGTTGGTGCAAGGTGGGTACCTGCTGTGATGATACTTGCGTAGAGCTCATTGACTTTTTTACCTATCTCTAGCGTACTTCCTGAGGTTACTTTCTTTATTTTTGTAACGGTGTGCTCTTTATCCCCTGGGTTGATCCGTTCAGGGGAATATCCACAAAAAAAGTCCTCATTAAATTTTAGGTGTGAGAATTTTTCAAGGACAGGGACGCACTCCTCTTCGGTAGCCCCAGGATAGACCGTTGATTCATAGATAACAATATCATCTTTTTTGAGGGCTTTTCCTATCGTTTCACTCGCTTTGATCAGGGGTGTTAAATCGGGGCGTTTATTTTTATCGATGGGAGTGGGTACGGTTACAATGAAGATCGTGCAATCTTTAATGTCATCTATATTGAGAGTAAATTCCATCCCATTTGCCAGTGCCTCTTTGAGTTGTGTTTCATTGAGTTCAAAAGTTCGATCACGACCATTCTTGAGTTCATCAATCCTCCATTGAGAAATGTCAAAACCGACAACTTTGTATTTAGATGAAAAAGCGTGTGCTAAAGGGAGTCCAACGTACCCTAATCCGATAATACATATTTTACTATTTTTTATAGAAATATCGTTTTGCATTATTTTTTCCCTTTTATGTCATTTATATACCATGATAGTGATTCTTCCAGTCCAGCTTTAAGTGAATGAGTCGGAACATATCCAAGTAATTGTTTTATTTTATCAATATTTGCATTAGAATGTCTAATGTCTCCAGCTCTAAAATCTCGGTAAATCGCTTTTTTCATCTCAAAATCAGAAAGATTTTTTGCTAACCCCTCATTGATTGCATGATATAAATTATTGAGTGTTTCACGTCCACCTATGCCTGTGTTAAACGCTTCTCCGAACGATTGTTCATTGGTTGCGGTTGCTGCTAGGATATTGGCTTGTACAACATTGGTAATATAGGTGAAATCTCGACTTGTTTCTCCATCACCGTTGATGTAGACCTCTCCCTCTTTTAGAAGTGAGCTTACCCATTTGGGAATAACAGCGGCATACGCACCATCTGGATCTTGTCTCTTTCCAAAAACATTAAAATAGCGTAATCCTATCGTCTCAAGAGCGTATGTTTTGTAAAAGACACCGGCATAAAGTTCATTGACCATTTTGGTAACGGCATAAGGGGAGAGTAAGTTTCCTGTTCGTGATTCTACTTTTGGTAACTCTTGCGAATCACCATAGACCGAACTGCTGCTTGCATAGACAAATCGTTTGACACCATTATCTTTCGCGGATGTCAAAATATTTAAAAAGCCTGTAACATTGGAATCATTGGTATTGATTGGGTTATCAATGGAGCGGGGAACGGAGCCTAGAGCTGCTTGATGGAGAACGAAATCAATGCCACTTAATGCTTTGTTACAATCCTCTAAATTCCGAATATCCCCCTTGATAAAATTAAATCTTTTCCATTGTTCATCCGTAACATTTTTTTCAATATCATCCAAATTGTGTTGATATCCTGTCGAAAAATTATCGAGTCCGACAACGGTTTGGTTGAGTTGTAACAATGTTTCTACTAAATTTGAACCGATAAAGCCAGCACACCCTGTCACGAGCCACTTTTTTGGGTTGTCTTTGAGCTCCTCTTTTATTGCTTTGTACTTCATCTATTACTCCTTTTTTTTACGTGTCAACACAAAAATAAAAACGGCTATAACGCCGAGCAATATAAAAACATTCCCTTGCTCATCCATGAATTTCCTTTAATAATTTTTTCATAATTTCGATATGATAACTCTCTTGAAAATTGATAAATTCAAAAAAGGTAGAGAGTTTTTCATCGGTGATGAGTCCTGATAAGCGGCGACACTCCTCTTTTGCATTCTCCTCTTCGGTAATTCCGTCACGTAAAAATTTTTCCATATCGGTAATCTTGTAGGTTCGTGGATGGAGCATTCGGGGGAGTGATAAGATTCCCATCTTCGCCATCATCTCTCCGAACGAACGGAGGTGCAAATGGGACTCGTCGATCAAATCTTGGAAACTGCCGTATTGAAGGGGTGTCGAAGCGCGCATTTGGGAGTAAAAATAGACCATAATAAGCTCATACTCTTTGTAGCTCTCTTCGAACAAAAAGAGGGTGAGGGCATCAAGCTGTTCGGATGAGAGAGAAGCCTCACCCCATTGACGTGAGCGATTAAATGCCGTTAGTTTTTCATCCAGTGAAGCGCAAGCGAGAGTCTCTTTGAGTGTTTGGATCATATAGCGTTCATCGTGAAGAAGTCGTTGTGAGAGCGGTGAATCATCATAGAGAGATTGCATCTCTTCCATTTCTTTGATGAGTAGAGTTAAAAGCTCAAAAAGTGTTTCGGATTCGATACACAACTCTTTGTCACGCTCATAATCGTAGGGGATATTAGACTCTACTAACGTTTCGGCAATCCATTTGAGATGACGAAATTCGATGACCGAAAATTCATAGAGACGGTTTTTGATCTGTAAATCGGTTGTAGCAAAGGAGGTAAAAGCAATTCGAAGCCATAACTGGTGCTTACGTCGGAAAAAAATTGTATCACTCATAGTTCTACCTCACAATCCATACCAATTTCGATAGCATGAAGCTCTTCCTCCATCCCATTTGCTTTATTTTCTTGATTGATTTGCGCTGCATCGAATGAGGTGAGTACCATTTGGGCACACGCTTGTTGTTTTACAGCTCCAAGTGCCACTTTTTCGGTAAGTCTTTGGGCTGCTTTATACGCATACTCCAACGTTTCCCCCTTGATCATTTCGGTAAACATCGATCCAAAGACGACGGTGTCATGACATCCATTGGTTGCATAACTAACATTCGTAATAGTTTTGCCATCATAGTCGATATAAAAAATGACAAACTCTCCGCTTGCTTCGCTATGTCCGACACCAACGCCTGTTGGATTTTCGAGCGGACCGTAATTTTTTGGGTGCATGAGGTGCTCGATAACCTCTTGATTTACATTATTTTCCATAAAATTATTATACCGTAACGTATAGCCCTCTGTAAGAGATTTCACCGTACAATCACGTTATGAAAACAAACCCTTCTGAAACTTTCCGATTTTTACCCACAACCCGTGCTGAGATGGATGCGCGAGGGTGGGATGTGTGCGATGTTATCCTTGTCAATGGGGATGCCTATATTGATTCCCCCTTTATCGGCATAGCAGCGGTAGGGCGGATTTTGGATAGTGTTACTTACTCTTTGGATTCAGATTCTTCTTGTCTCTTTTCAAGTTCGTTAATTGTTTTTTGGAGATTGAGTTTTGTAATTTGAAGATTTTTATTCATTATACTGAGCTGTTTTGTCTTTATAGCGAGGGTAGCATGGGATTTGATCATATTCCCCTGTATCTCTTTTTGATCGGTAATATCGACTAAAATGGAGTATTTAACATCTCGTCCATCTGGCCAGCTGATCAGTTCATCGTATGATTTAATCCATTGATCATCGTATTCATTGAAAAACTCGCAGATATATTTATCTTCTTCTTTACGCAAGGGCTTTCTCATCTTCAAAGATTCGATACTGCACCACGTACAAATTTCGTCTTGTCCGAAAATTCTTTCCCAGCAAAAGCCGTCTTTTGGGGCGTGCATTTTGTCTCGCATCAGTTTATTCGCGTAAACCACTTCATATGTTTCGATATCGACAGCATAAGCGCCGAAGGGGATGACATCCAGCAACGCTTCAAAGAGTTTGTTTTCCAGCATATCAAAGCCTAAATTTTAATTTATTTCGACCATCATTTTTTGCATGATAGAGTTCTTGATCGGCGCGGTCTAATAGAGTATCAATTGTATCCGATTGAGTTGCGGCAGCCACTCCGATACTGACGGTAAAGTGAATCGTATTGTCATCTTTAGTGAGAACGATCTGTGAAATAGCTTCTCGTAGAGCATCTAATTTTTTCAGTGTCCCCTCTTGATCTTCACTTAATAACGATAGGGCAAATTCTTCTCCTCCTATCCGTCCAAAAATATCCGATTCATCAAGGTTTTCGTTAACTTTTTTAGAAAATTCAATCAGTGCGGCATCTCCGGTGTTGTGCCCAAAATGGTCGTTGAGGGTTTTGAAATGGTCAATATCGAGCATCGCAATATACATCTGTAGACCCTCCTGCATCGAGCGTTCCAGCATATCGATTGAAAGTTTGAAAAAGTTTCCTCGATTATTGATACCCGTGAGATAATCTTTGGTTGCCAAATATTCCAATTTTTGATTTGCTTCTTTGAGTTTTTTACTTTGAATGGCAAGCTTAGTATTGGTTTTAATCATTGACGCTTGAATCTCTTTTTGTTCGGTTATATCGACCGAGATCGAATATTTTACGGTTCGTCCATCAGGCCATCGGACAAGTTCATCGTAGCCTTGGAACCATTTATCATTTCCCTCATCAAAAAAATTATTAATCAGTTTTTCGCTTTTGTATATTTTGTGTCGTTGTTTGAGCTCTGAGATGGTACACCAGCTACATACCTCATTTTGTCCGTAGAGTTTTTTCCAGCAAAAATTCTCTCTGGGGGCATACATATTTTCACTCATCCGCTTGTTGGCGTAAACAATCTCATAGGTTTCAATATCTACGGCATACGCGGCAAAGGGGATAACATCCAATAATGCTTCAAAGAGTCTGTTTTCTTGCATATCAGATCCCTTTTATATCTCATCATCAAGCAAATCGGACTCTTCTACAGCATACTCTATGAATACTTCCCCTATCGCTTGAGCTAATTTTTCTTGAGTAAGCGGTTTAAGGATATATCCCACTGCACCCGCTTGAATTGATTTGATGACCATATCTTCTTGACCGTGGGAGGTGACCATAATGATTTTAGCATCGTGATGATCTTTGATAATATTTTTGACAGCGGTAATACCATCCATATCGGGCATGGTGATGTCCATGCTTACAAGGTCGGGTTTATGTGCAGCGTACGCTTCGATTGCTTCTTGTCCCGTTTTGGCGTCGCATACCACCGTGTGCCCAAGATTTTCGATAAGTTTTGAAAGTTTTTTCCGAATAATCAGAGAATCATCGACCACTAGTACTTTTAACATTTACTTCTCCTGCGAGTTTGAATTTTTTGAATCAATAATACTGATGCTGAATTGACCAAAATTGGTGTTAATCTCAGCGGTTGCTATGGTAGAACTTTTATGCTTTGAGATAGTGCTAGCATCGTTGATGGTAATTGGTGGGGTGATCGTTACCCCTTTGCCACGTCCCGGAAAGGTTGGGAGGGCAAGACCCATGAGGGTGTTTATCATCTCTCCGGCAACACTGTCTTTGATCTCTAGCACTTCATCGGAATCAATTTCCACTCCGTCCATAAAGAGATCAACGAGCTTATCTATCATACTGTTATCAAAACTTATGATGACCAACAGGCTCAACTTTCCTCCTGTTCCGATCATGGAGGTATAGTTTTTCATATTTAACTTGTTGATTAAGCCTCTCTCACTTTGGACACTGTTGACCGTTATTCCCATGTCATCTTGGAGTAGCAGTTTTGTTTGTAAAATCAAAGCATCTAAAATCATTTTTTTCCTTCTACGTGAATATTATGCAGGTAGAATAAATTCAAATGTTGTTCCGACATCTTTTTTTGAATTTATCTCTACTCTTCCACCTTGTTTTTCGAGTTCATTTTTTACCGCTCCCAAACCGATACCGCGACCAGAAATAGTGGAAATATCCTCTTTGGTCGAAAAATTATCATCAAAAATATGGAGATAGAGCTCTGCGTCGGTAAGCAATTGTGTCTCTAACCCTTGATCACGAAGTTTTAGTTTGATTTTATCGGCATCAAGTCCCGCACCGTCATCCGAGATAATGAGATGAAGTGTATCATTTTCTCTTTTAAAACTACAGCTGATAGAACCTTTTTCGTCTTTATTCTTTTCAAGGCGTGTTTGAGCCTCTTCTATCCCGTGATCGATACTGTTTCTAAATACATGAATCAGTGATTTAATAAAAGGTTTGAGAGTATCTGAGACCGTGATGTCGTTGTCACCGACAATCTCTAAATCGTATAGCTCTTTATTCAGTCTTTCACCTAATTGTTGCGTGAAATGGACGTAAGGTTTCAACAAAGTGGATAATTTTTGTGTTGATAAGCTTTGAATATAGGTTAATACATCAGTACATTCGGGTGTAGTATACGCCTGATCGTTGAAAATACGGGTGATTTTTTCTTGGAGAGAGTGAATATCACCAATATCGATTTGAACAAAATTTTCTTTTTCCAAAAATTCGTCTCCGAGAAATTCGCGTATTACTTCCAAATCTTTGTGAAAACTTGTTTTAAAGTCACACTCCTCTAAGAATGTGATAAGCTCATCGTTCTTTTCGATCGGTTGTTTTATCATTTTTGAGAGGTCATTTTCTACTTTATGGAGAAAATTGACGGTTTCGATCATATACAGTTGTGAAAAGGTCCCCTTGTACGTGTGTATGATACGATAAAGAATGGTAACGTTGTGCAAAGCTGTCTTACTCATATCAATAAGAGTTTTGGATTGATCGGTAAAAAAGGTAAAATCTTTTTTTGCATCGTAAAATACGTCACTTTCACTCACGACAGCAACAATCATTTTGAGTATCTCTTGCTCTTTTTTAATCTTTCTTTCGAGTTTTTTCTGCTCTGAAATATTGGTGATAATCATCATGATTTTATCAGTATCAATAATTTTGTATTCAAGACGCAAGGCTCTTTTATTCAGTAGAATCAGATTCGGTAAAAGTGAAAGGATTGCATTTTGAGAGAGAACATTTTTTTCTTGTAATGCAACGATTAACGTATTGGTAAAAAACTCTTTTTTACTTTGGTCTTGAAAGAGGAGATCGGTGATATTGCGATGGGTAATGTTCTCTCCCAAATACTTAAGACACTCTTTGGAATGCTCTTCATCGATTTTGAAATCGGTGGAGAAGGATAAAAATCCCTGACCTGCATTGTCAAGTAGTACCATTACCTTTTTTTTGCTACTTTGGATTTCGTGATTAAGTTTACTGAGTTTACGATTCCAGTAATACAATGCGATAAAAAGGGCAAAAACTCCTCCCACTATTTTCCATAAGAGAATATAGTCGATGGAACTTTCGACATAGAGGGCATCCGGATAAACCATTTTTTGGATATCAACCGTTGACTTTGAAATATTGAGGAGATTGTAGGTTTGAATAATCTGCTGAAGAATTTCAGGTTTGAATTTTCCGTATTCGTTGGAACCGAAATGGCTAATTCGTTTGAGCTCATTTGCTTCAAAATGCAAATGTTTTAAGCTCTTGTTTTGGGTATTATATTTATCAAAGATGACTTGTGCGCTCTCATCGATGTGATTGAATGCATATTCCCACCCTTTTTGGGTTGCTTGATAAAATTTTTGAACCATTTCTGGATCTTCTTGGTACAGCTTATACGAGGTAAAGAGGATATCATCGTAAAAGTTAAATCCAAAGTCGGAAGGGTTGAAAATGGTGTAAGGTATCTTTTTTTCGATCATATGATACGGTTCGTTGGAGAGGTATGCGCTCATTGCATCGGTTTTTTCATCGATTAAATCTTGAACATTGAAACTGTGTGCTTGGTGGATGTAATCACGGTTTGAGATATGATTGACTGTGAGCATTGCATCAAGCGAAGCCATGGTCACCTGATTGGGGGTGAACATGATTTTTTTTCCTTTTAAATCGGCGACGGTTTTAATGTCGGGACGTTTTTTGCTCATCAGTACAAAAGGGGAGGTCTGAAGGGTTGGCATCAGAAGATAAACATCCAATCCGTTGATTTTATCCAAGATAACGGCAGAACTTCCCACTCCGAAATCGGTATGGCGTTTGGAGACATTTTGTGCAATATCGGTTCCGAATTCGTATTCGATAAGTTCAACATCCAATCCCGCCTCTTTGTAAAATCCTTTCTCTTTTGCCATGTAATAACCGGCGAACTCGAACTGGTGCTTCCATAAGAGTTGGAGCGAAACTTTTTTTAGCTCTTGCGCTTCGATAAATGTAACGAGGAATAATGCTAGAATAATATATCTCACAATGGCAAACCTTCAGACTTTAGGCAATATCTGAGCTTATTGTATGCCAAAATGTTAAAATAGTTGATTAAAGAGGCTAAATCAAGATTAACCCGTGTTGGATAGTCTTTTATTAAGAGTTTACACCGTACACTTCTGGCATGAAAATTATTACTTCAGACACTTTCCGATTTTTACCCACAACCCGTGCTGAGATGGATGCGCGAGGGTGGGATGTGTGCGATGTTATCCTTGTCAATGGGGATGCCTATATTGATTCCCCCTTTATCGGTATAGCAGCGGTAGGGCGAATCTTGGAGCGTGAGGGGTATCGTGTCGGTATTATCGGACAGCCTGATATTACCAGCGATGTCGATATTAAGCGTCTAGGAGAGCCGAGACTCTTTTGGGGGGTGAGTGGCGGCAGTGTCGATTCGATGGTCTCCAACTATACGGCGACCAAAAAATTCCGCAACAACGATGATTACACCCCCGGAGGGGTTAATAACAAGCGCCCTGACCGTGCCGTCCTTGTCTATACGAATCTTATCCGTCAATATTTTAAAGATACCGTTCCGATTGTTTTAGGGGGAATTGAGGCGAGTTTACGCCGTGTGACCCATTATGACTATTGGAGTAACAAACTCCGCAAGCCTATCCTTTTTGATGCCAAAGCTGACTTTTTGATTTACGGGATGGGGGAGGGGGCGATTATCGCCCTTCCAAAAGCGTTGGAAGATGGAACTTCACCCTACGATATTCGAGGTGTCTGTTATATTGCCAAAGAACCGAAAGAGGGATACTTGACGTTGCCTTCTCATAAAGAGTGTTTGGAGAATAAAGAGAGATACATCGATCTTTTTGATGCGTTTTATGATCACAATGATCCAATAAGTGCGATGGGATTATGTCAAGAGGTAGATGGACGGTACTCTATCCAAAATCCCCCTGCGGATTATCTCGATGAGAATGAGATGGACGCCGTATCGGCATTGCCCTTTACCCGTGAACTCCACCCCTATCACCGTCCCCAAGGAGAGGTGAAATGTTTGGAAACGATCAAGTTCTCCATTATGACCCATCAGGGGTGTTGGGGAGAGTGTAATTTTTGTGCCATCGGTGTTCATCAAGGGCGTACTATACGTACTAGAAGTGAAACGTCGATTTTGGCGGAAGCGACACAGTTTACACAGTACAAGGATTTCAAAGGGATTATCAGTGATGTCGGAGGTCCTACGGCGAATATGTACGGCTATGAGTGCAACAAAAAACTCAAACACGGTACGTGCGCCCATCAGCGGTGTGTCGATGATACCCATCTGTGCAAATCGATGAAAGTGGATCATACCCGTATTATCAACCTCTTACGACGTTTGCGTGAAGTACGGGGGGTTAAAAAAGCGTTTGTCGCTTCAGGGGTGCGCTATGATCTTATCAATGAGGACAAACGGCAAGGGTACGACTATCTTAAAGAGATGGTCAAGCATCACATCTCAGGGCAGATGAAAGTAGCCCCCGAACATACGTCCGATCACGTCCTTCATCTAATGAATAAACCCGGCAAGCAAACCCTCGTTGATTTTAAAAAGCTCTACGATCAGCTCAATCGTGAAGAGGGGAAAAAGCAGTTTTTGACCTATTATCTCATCGCGGCTCATCCCGGATGTACGGAAAAAGATATGCACGATCTGAAAAATTTTACGACCAATGAACTCAAGATGAATCCGGAACAAGCTCAAGTGTTTACCCCGACCCCAGGAACCTATTCGGCGGTGATGTATTACACCGAGATGGATCCTAAAACGAGGGAAAAGATATTTGTTGAAAAAGATACGGTGCGTAAAGAGAAACAAAAGCAGATTGTTGTCCAAAAGGAGAACTTTAAAAGTGGATTTGGGAGTTAAGACAGCTGAGGTTAGGGGCTAGAGAAACTGGGGTTTCCCCGTATGGTACCCTTGCGAGTAGGTAATCCCCAGTTCTGTGACGATTGTGAGTATCTCCTCACTTGAAACAAATTCTGCTATGGTCTCAATACCGATACGGTGTGCAAAATCAACGATGGATGCAACAACAATACGATGACGTGAGTTTTGATCGATATTACGGATGAGTGAGCCATCAATTTTTAAAAAATCCACATTAAGCTTAAGAATGTTCTCAAAGTTTGAATAGCCACTCCCAAAATCATCAATAGCAATAGCGGCTCCTAGCTTTTTCATTCGGGTGATAAAAGAGGCAACCTCTTCGAAGTTCTCAATCCCCTCTGATTCAAGTATCTCAAAAACAACACGGTTGGCAGTTCCTGTCTGTTTTAAAATCCTCTCTATGCTACTGACGATATAGGGATCCATAATGTCACTGCTAGAGAGATTAATGGAAAAGTGCTCGGTACGATTGCTAAACGTATGGCAGGCTTGATAGATGACCTCTTGGGTGATATTGGAATAAAGTTTGGTTTTTTGGGCAATGGGTAAGAAATCGTTGGGAGGGATAAGGGTCCCATCCTCGCGAGCAATTCGTACTAAGGTCTCATATTTGTCGGTGAGCCCCGTTTTACAGTTCACAATGGGTTGGTATTGGCAAACAATACGGTGCTCGATAAGGGCTTGACGTATTTGGGCGGACATGGCAATATTGGTTTTGTATTGCTCTTCAACCCCTTCACTGGAATCATAGATGGAATAGGTTTTTTTAAGATCACGGGCTTTATTGAGGGCAATATCGGCATGAATCAATGGTTTAGAACTCTCGATGGCTACCCCTATTGTCGCTCGAAGGTGAACGCTCTCGTCTCCGATAATAAAATTCTTTTCTCTAAATTTGGAGAGCAAGAGGGCAATCTCTTTTTGAATAGCTTTTCCTGAACGGTTACGAGGGAGAATGGCAGCAAACTCATCCCCTCCGATACGGTAGGGGTACAGTTTTATCTCACCAAGCCAATAGGCTACTTGGTGCAGTAGCTCATCTCCCGCATCGATTCCGAAAAAGTCGTTAACCTCTTTGAAATCGTCAATATTGAAGATAGCAACGGTGTTTTTTGGGTAAAGGGCTAAATCTTCTTGAAGTTTTAATCGGTTCGGAAGAGCGGTTAATGTGTCGTGATAAAGATTCTTTGTGAGCTCTTTCGTTTTTTCTTTGACGGTTTGTGCCAAATTTTGGTTAATGGTTTTTATCATTTCCGAATAATTTTGGACGCTTTTTTGCATCACATTAAAAGCATGGGTAATATCTAAAAATTCACGTTGAGCTGAGTCTATATTGAAATGTAGCATCTCCCCTGGGGTGTAATTATGCAGTTCCCTAGCGATCTTTTTGATAGGAAGGAGGAGGTTTCTGATCCATGATGTCATGAGTCCAAATGCGAGGACAGAGACGATACTAATCAATCCTAAAAGAAGATAGAAATAATACATTGTTTCATCCACTGTTCTTCCCGAATAGGTAAGGGATATAACCCCTATGGGACTCATACTATTGGGTTTAAAAAGTGTTTTAGTGACGGAAACGGCATAAACATTGGAGGGGTTATGCGCGTGATACGAATAGAGTACCTTTCCCTCTTCGTTGATTAATGTGATGTTTTTTACCTCTTCAAGCCGTGTAAGGGTGCTGAGCTTTTCATCAATAGAGGGGATAATCCCCAAAAATAGGGAAACTGCAACCGATTTATCGACGGTATCGAGGAGTAAATGGGCTTTTTGCTCTTCCGCATCTAAGGTAGTGTCTCGAATGATAAGATAGGTGGAGAGAAGCAAGATTAAAATGAGGATAGACCCTCCACTCACAAGGGCAATGAAAAGCTTCGTTGCAAGTCCAGCGTTCTTAAATTTGTTCATTCAATCCACCGTGCCATTTGATAAAGAGCATCATTAAAATGATAATTTCCGGATGTTAGCACATTTTTATTAAGAGTAATAATGGTAGAGCGTTCAATGGAGATTGAACCCAATGCCCCAAGGGGTAAATCGCCAATATTATAGACAAAAGAGGGGACTTTTTTCTCTTTGGAGATGGTAATTGCTTGTACGATTGTGCTTTGACTTGCATCAAGGAGATAGACAAAAGAGAGGTCCCGTCGTGCTAAAAATTCGCTAAGGGTGATCGCTTCAGTCGTAAATTTGAGATTTCCCACCTGACCCTTGTAATAATTATTTATTTTATTGGCAACAGCGCTACTAAACCCCTTTTGATCACTGATAACTCCGAGTATAATATCGGATGAGCTGCTTCGACGGAGTATATCGGTATTAAGTGCCATGATTTTCGGAATCATCCGAATTTGAGTATCCAGTAAAAGGGTGTTTTCAGCGAATAAAAAAGGTACAAACCAAAAAGTAAGAAGGAGAAGGCGGAACATCTTAAAACCTCCACCCAGCACGAATCCAAAAATTTCGCTCTGCTATGGGGTAATCTCCAGCATATGTATTGGCAGGGGCCGGATAACGGACGATTGTATTTCCAATATCTTTGATCCCAGCTTGAGCATACCACCCTTTTTGTACATTCATATTCCAACCTAGGGAAATGTCGAAGGTATTATAAGGTGCTAAAGTATCGCGAATATCATCTAAATCCCGTTTTTTACTTCCCACATAATTCCAAATACTTCCAATAGTCCAGTTGTTGGCAAAATCATACGCGTATGCCACTTTTATAAGATGCGACGCCGCATACGGGAGAGGATATTCATGATTGGATTTATCTTTTACTTCTCCTTGGCTATAGCTATACGAAAGGGAAAATGTATCATTGGGGATGAGTTTTCCCCGTAATTCAGCTTCACCGCCATGAATAGTATTCTCCCCTAAATTTTGAAATGTGCCAGTTGCATCACGAGCTATTTGCTGAGAATTAATGAGATAGAAGAGATTGATCCCAGCCGTGAGGTTGGTATTTATTTTACGCAGATATTGGGCTTCCAGTGAATGAACATGTTCATGTGTAAGATTGGGATTTCCCCCTGCATAACGGCTCCAGGTCAAATACATCTCTTGAAACGAGGGGAGACGATTTCCAGAACTTCCCATAAGTTTAAAAATATCGTGATAGGTCGGTTGATAAACGAGTGAAGCACGTCCATAAAAGTCAGAACCAACATCTGAATCTGAAGTCTTTATTAGTCCCAATGTCATTGCTATAGCAATTTGATCATTAACGGTCATGGTATCGGAAAAATAGAGATTAGTACTTTGACGCATGGCATTTTGATATTTAAAATATTGAAACGCTGTATCGGTATAATCGATTATATCCGTTGTTAATCCTGTTTTAGTCGTTGTAATCGAATACGAATCTATCGCAGCATCCCACGTGGATTCAACCCCAGAAATGAGATGGTGTCCCTCTAAGGCGTCATAATGAAGTGATGCACCTCCGTTAATACGGCGACTCTTGACCATTAGAGATGCCCAATACCCATCCATAAAGGTGACTGTTTTAGTAGCACGTGTAATTGGGCTAAGTAAAAAAGTATATGTACCAGAAGGGAGCGGTCGCGAATCACTTTTCCAGTTATCTTCCATCATGGATGCTTTTAAAATAAGGGTTGTATCGTTTGCTATAGGGAGTGTATATTTGCTTTGAAGATACCATGAGGGTTGCTGAAGCATCCCTTCAGGGTTGGGGAGTGCGTTGAGGTTACCAAAGGCACTTTGATTTTTGTAGTTGTTAAAGCGACCATTTAATTCGAAACGGTCGTAATGGTACGTAACACCAAAACCGCTGTGCTCCATCCCTAAATTGGCATATCCCGTTTTTCCCAATGAGTCAGTAGTACTGATGGGGGTTTCACGATCATGGCGTTGTCCAAATGCGTCTAACGAAAGTTTCCATTTTTCACCGCTATAGCGTGCCCATCCGCCAAGACCCATCGTCCCCTCATCCCCTATATGGGTAAAGAGTACACCGCTTTGATTCGAGAGAGGTTCATTTTGAGCATGAGTAATGACATTAATCGTCCCTGCATAGCCGTTGACTCCCTCGATAAAGCTCCCCGATCCACGGACAACTTCGATACGCTCGATGAGCTCAATGGGCAAATCAAGATAAGCATCATATCCACTGAAGAAATGGTCATTGACGACATATCCGTCAATGACAAGGATCGATTGACCGTATGCGGTAGGATTGGAACCACGGAATATAGGGGTACGATTGTTCATCGTGTTGGCTGCCATATCAACACCAGGAACAAGAGTCAGTGCTTCGCCCAGTGTATGAACCCCAAATTTCATAAGGTCATCACTTTGAAGGACGGAGAGGATAAAGGGTTGATAATCAATATTTTGATTGGTTTGGGTCGCGATTTCAGTTGTATTGGACATATCTTGCAAAAGAGAGGTTGCAACGTTAGTATCGGCTAGCAAAACGGTTGCTGTAAACAATGACAAGGTGAAAATTAGTGGAGTCAAACGCACTCACACCTCCCTTAATGAAGAAAACTTTTCGAATGATAACAAAAAAAGAATTAATTCATTCTCTTCTTATCTCCGTTTTAGTTATTATCATTTACAATAAACACTTCAAAACTATTATATTGGAATACTTTTTGCGTATCGATAAATTTTTAAATGCCGTTAACCTCACTAAACGTCGTGCAGTCGCACAAGATATGATAGAGGAGGGGGTTGTTCTCATCAATGGGAAAGCCGTTAAGTCTTCTAAAAATGTGGCAATCGGTGATATTATTACCCTTGTCTATTTGACCCGTGAACAGCGGTTCGAAGTGGTGCAGCTTCCTACTATCAAATCAACCCCAAAATCGCAACAGCATCTGTATGTCAAGGAACTCTCATGAATCCTACGAAAAGTGATTTTGAAGCGTTGTTTGACCATCGTTTGAGTGATGATGCTATGCGGGAGTTTTTATCTTCATTGGTGCTTAATGAAACGACATCGGCATCGATGATTGCTATGGCAGCAGAGGTTATGCGCCGCCACGCCATCACGCTAGAGGTCACACCAAGTCTAAAATCAAAACTCATTGATGTCGTGGGAACAGGGGGGGACAAAAGTGGAAGTTTTAATGTCTCCTCCACCGTTGCGATTCTTGTGGCAGCATGCGGGGGATATGTAGCGAAACACGGGAACCGCTCTATTACCTCCAAATCGGGGAGTGCCGATGTTCTTGAATATTTGGGAATTAAACTGGATTTAGGTCTCCAACAAAGCAGTATCTTGCTCGAAGAGACAGGATTTACCTTTTTGTTTGCTCAATACCATCATCCCGCGATGAAATTTATCATGCCCATTCGTCGAAGTATCCCTGAAAAGACCCTTTTTAATATTTTGGGACCACTAACCAATCCGGTAGGGCTTTCAAAAATTCTTTTGGGTGTCTTTGATGAGGTATTTGTGCCAAAAATGGTTGAAGCGGCACGTGAGTTGGGGATGAAATCGGCTATCGTGGTGAGTTCTCGCGAAAAGATGGACGAGATCAGTATCAGTGATATTACCTATGCAGGGCAGTTAGAGAACGAAAAAATTAATTATTTTGAGATAGATCCTCAAATGCTTGGGATAAAAAAAGCCCCTTTTGAAGCAATTTTAGGGGGAGATGCGGTTGCAAATGCAACTATCTTAATGAATATTTTACACAACAAAGCAACGGATCCACAGCGAGACATGGTACTTATTAATGCAGGGTACGCGTTGATTGCTGAGGGAATGGCACGCGATATTCAAGAGGGGTTAGAGATAGCGCGAGATGGCTTGCAAAGCGGAAAGGCAGCGGATAAAATAGCCCAAATTATTGCGGTATCATCAAAACTATGATGAGACTTTCTCAAGATTCACTTCACCTCGTCTGTCAAAAAATTGGTGAGAAACTTCCCAATGGGGGCGTTGTGATATTGCAAGGCGATTTAGCGAGCGGTAAGACGACATTGACCCAACACTTCGCCACTTTTTTAGGATTGGAGGATGCGGTAACCTCTCCGACTTTTTCGCTTCAACAGGTATATGGAGAAAAACTTTACCATTATGATCTTTATAATTACGGATTTGAGAAATTTTTGAGTCTTGGGATGATGGAAGAGTTAGAACGCAGCGGATACCATTTGATCGAATGGGGAGATGAGACCCTCATCGGATGGTTAAAGAGGGGAGGGTTTGATTACTGTGTTGTCAAAATCACCAAAAGTAATAATACTACAAGAGAGTACGAGGTACACCGTGGATAAAACAAAACATAATTTAAAAATTGAGTCTCTCGTTAAAACAATCAAAAAACATGAGATCGTACGTGGTGTGAGTATGGAGTTGTATACGGGTGAAGTTGTTGGGCTTTTGGGGCCAAACGGTGCAGGAAAAACGACCACCTTTTATATGATTTGTGGACTGGTGGAGGCAACATCGGGACGTGTTAGCATTGACGGGGAAGATATTTCAAAGTTACCCTTACATAAACGCTCTCAAATGGGGATTGGCTATTTGCCGCAAGAGGCCTCGATTTTCAAAGATCTTACGGTGGAAGAGAATCTCATTATTGCAGCAGAAGCAGGGAACCTCTCCAAAGAGATGCGTGATCAGCGAATCGAAGAGTTACTAGAGATGTTCAATATCGAACCGATTCGAAATCGTCGCGGGATTAATCTCAGTGGCGGTGAGCGTAGACGTGCGGAGATTGCCCGTGCATTGGTCAACAAACCCCGCTTTTTACTCCTTGATGAACCGTTTGCAGGAGTTGACCCTATCGCAGTGATGGATATTCAAAATGTCATCAAACAGCTGGTCGAATACGGGATCGGGGTGTTGATTACCGATCATAACGTACGTGAAACCCTTGCCGTATGTGATCGGGCGTATGTGATTAAAAGCGGTACCCTTCTTGCCTCAGGAACGAGTGATGAGATTGCCCACAACAGTGATGTACGAGAACATTATCTCGGTGAATCGTTTAAACTCTAATTCATGGCAACACTACGGGTTAACACATCGGTTGAGCTTAAAAGCAAGCTTTCTAATACACTGCGTAATTGGCTCCCCATTTTACACAGTAGCCTTGGTGATTTGGGGGATGTGATGGCTCCTTTTGTCGAAGCTAATCCCCTTATTGAGATCAAATCGGGGTTTGAAGAGTCGTACGAGTCCAAAATTCCGCGTAAAATTCAGTACGGATATGTCAAAAATTCCCAAACGGAAGCGATAGAAGCCCTCACGGTACAGAAAAAAAGTCTTTATGATGTTTTGGATGAACAGTGTGACGCTCCCCTTTTTCCTACGCCACTTTCCAAAGCCGTTGCCCGCCATGTGTGTGAAAACCTTGATGAGGGGGGATATTATGAGGGGGATATGGAACCGTTTTGTCTTAAAATGAACATTCTGCCAGAGCAGTTTGAACAAATACGAAACCGTTTTCGTCATATTGAACCCGTCGGAGTCGGGGCACGCTCCTTGTCGGAGTCCTTTTTGTTTCAGTTGGAACACGCTTCGATAGAGGAGTCTGCTTACACTTTGGCGGTTGAGCTGTGCAAACATTTGGAATCGTTAAACTGTTATCATAAAGAGATCTATTTTCAAGAGGCGATGCGGATCATAGGGACATTTAAAAACCCCCCTGCCATCGATTTTATGGAAGAGTCTGTCCAAGTCGTCCCCGATTTGATGATTTTCAACGATCCTGAGACGGGGATAGAGGTGAGCCTTAATGAGCGTTATTATCCCTCAATACTTATCGACGGAGAGTATGGAGTGGATCATCTCTATATCCGTGACAAGATGAAAGAGGCGAAGAGTCTGATGGATGCGCTAGAGATGCGTAAAGCGACCCTCTATAAAGTGGGGTTGATGATTGTTGAGTATCAATATGACTTTTTTATGGGGGGGGCGATTCGACCGTTGACCCTCAAGACACTTGCCGATGAGTTTGGTCATAACCCTTCGACCATTTCACGGGCGATTGCCAATAAATACATAGCGTGTGATCGGGGAGTATTTGCGATGAAAGAGTTTTTTACGACCGCGATTGATGAGGATATCTCCAATGCCTCCATCAAAGAGTACGTCAGTGAATTGGTCAAAAATGAGTCCCATAAAAAGCCACTGAGTGATATGAAACTCCTCGAAATGGTACAATCAAAATTTAAAATCACGATGGTGCGCCGCACGATTGCAAAATACCGTTCGCAAGCCAATATCGCAGGTTCGGCGGAGCGCAAAAAACTTTATCAGTTGGGTCGATGAAAACACTTAAAATACGTCTGGATGCTGAGGTTGCTTTACGTAATTGTACAGAGGAGCTGTGTGAGAGCAAACCTGACCCTCTGATGATCGCACGAGAGGTTGGGGATGAATACCATGCCCTTACGTGTGCGTTGTTTGCCTACGGAAATGTACGTGCTATCGTTGAGTTGCTACGCTCATTTGATGCACGATGGATTGATGAAAGTGAAGAGGAAATTCTCCGTGCGACGCAAGGGCACTATTACCGTTTTCAAAACAGAGAGGATATCGCCCAATGGTTTATTACCTTAGGGCGTTTGAAGCGCAATGGAGGAGTCGAAGAGAGATTTAAACAGGGATACGAAAGAGGGGGGGTTCTGGAGGGGTTAAGCCATCTCATCGATACCCTCTATGATCTAAACTCGTATCGTTCTACGGGGTATACCTTTCTCATCGGAAAACCGATCAAAAAAATATCAGGGACGTCGGCGATGAAGCGGTGGATGATGTATCTACGATGGATGGTTCGTCATGATACACTGGATATGGGGGTTTGGAGCTGTGTTTGCCCCTCTGAACTGATTATGCCATTGGATACGCACACGTTTAGCGTATCCAAACGATTAGGACTTTTACAACGTAATCAATGTGATCTTAAAGCGGCATTGGAGCTGACCGAAACCTTGCGAGGTTTTGACCCGATTGATCCGATAAAATATGATTTTGCCCTCTATCGGTTGGGACAGGAGAAGAAGGGTTAAAGGTCTGGTAATGGAGCTGGTTTACCCGTATAGTACCCTTGAGAATAGGTAACGCCAATGGATTTTATTTTTGTGAAAATTTCTTCTGAACTGACGTATTCGGCGATCGTTTTTACTCCCAGTTTTGAAGAAAAATCAGCGATTGATTCAACAAGAATCGCGTGCTTAGGATTAGAAATAATGCTGTGGATGAGTGAACCGTCGATTTTAATGTAGTCGATATCGAGCTTAAGAATATTTTCGATACTTGAGTACCCTGTACCGTAATCATCAATTGCGATTTTGGCTCCTAACTTTTTCATTTTTTGGATAAATAAGATTGCAGATTCAAAATCCTCTATCCCCTCCGATTCGAGAATTTCAAATACAATCCGCTGAGCGGTGCCCGTTTCAAGAATTGTTTTTTCAATAAATTGAACGGTATCGGGATCGAGAATATCGCGGATGGAGAGATTGACCGAAAACTCTTCACTCCGTTCACGGAAGGCAGTGCAGGCATGTTGGATAACAGTACGAGTAATTTGTGGATAGAGACGCGTTTTTTGAGCGATTTTTAGAAAATCAATAGGGGGGATGATCAACCCATTCGAATCAATCATCCGAACCAACGTTTCGTATTTTTCAATTTTTCCACTCTTGGTAGAAACAATAGGCTGATAATAACAGATTATCCCCTCTCTATTGAGTGCTTCACGAACCATTTTCGTCATGGAAATATTGAATAAATATTGCTTTTCTGTTGCTTTAACTTCGGAATAAAATTCAAAATGATTGCCATTTTCTTTTGCCTGATGGAGTGCAATATCGGCATGCGCGAGTGAAATAATCAAAGAGTCATCGATGCCAATAGTGACGTCTAAGGTTACGTGTTCACCATTGACATAAAAAGTTTTGTTAGCAAGATTATGGATAAACTCATGGTATATTCTTGCCATCTCTTTACGACTGCGCTCTTCTTCGATCACGATGACAAACTCATCTCCCCCTAGTCGATAGAGATTTCCTCCATAAAGTGTTTGAAGCCAGACTCCTATTTGCTTCAGTAAATCATCTCCAATGGCAGTACCGAAAAAATCATTGATCTCCTGAAAATTGTGTAGATTGAGAATAGCCAAAGAGGAGAACTTTTTTTGTTCCAGTTGAGATTCGAGATGTGTACGATTGGGTAGACCGGTGAGAGAGTCGGTAATATTTTGTGAGAGTAATTTTTCGGTTTTCTTTTCTACTTTAAATTTTAATCTTTCATTGAGTTTACGTAAATTTGTAGTGGCAGCGAGCACCTCTTCGCGAAGAAATTTTTCGGTCTCTTTTTTGGAGCTGCGATAAACCAACATTAACGGTATTAGTCCAAAAAATAAAATGAATGTAACGAATAGAGAGTTCAATATGGCAATATTGGAAAGTTTCTGAATCGTACCTATTTTAATATCAACACCAATAATATAGTGGATTCCAGATGGTGTCGTATGAGGGACGAACACGCTTCGAAATGACCCCCACTCATCTGCTACTTCATTTGTATCAAAAATGATTTGATTGGTTTTGAGTGCTTTGATCATATTGGCGTTAGAGGGATAAATATCAAAATAATGGCTTAGTTTATCCTGTGTTACGAGTTCAGCCTCAGTCGCACTGCTGGAGGTAAAACGAAGTTGCCCCTTTTTATCAAGGATTAACGAATAGATGTATTCAACATTTTGATCTTTTGCCAATAGGGAAAGCGTTTTAATCGTTTGCATATCTTCTATTTTGGAGGGGGGAGTTTTGAGTATCTGATCGTGAAAATTATTGCCAATCACATAATAGGCTATTTCAGCTGTGTCTAAAAGAGTGGTGTTGATAATATGGTCAACGTGATCTTTCTCTTGTTTGACATGATAATACCCTACACCACACACTACGAGCAGTAAAAAAAGAAGGGCAAAAAAATATTTTTTGGTAACACTCTTCATTCTATCAACCTTTATAGTTGAAAAATATTCTATCATATTTCATATAAAAAGCTGTAGAAAATAATGATTTTTGCACCACTTTGAAGTTATGGTACAATCACGCCAATAAGTAGAGGCTAGGGTGCAATGAAAAAAATTTTAATTGTAAGTAATGGGGTTATCGGTCGCCATTTTATTCAGCGTGTTATCGGGACGCATACCAGTGAAAATAGGTATTACATTGTTCATCCTGAAACCGAAGCGGGATATGAGGGATATAATCCTGCTCGTTTTACCTTTTTTAATTTTGATCCTACCAGTTATTATAAAATTTCCGCTGTCCTTAAAACAGACTTTACTCAAGCGATGTTGGCAATGGAAGATAAAGTTGAGTTGGAAGAAACGATTAAAAATATTCGCCTTTTAAAGCCCAGTATTCGCATTATTGCCCTAGACTTCTGGAATTCTAAAAGTGCAAATGATGGTATTGAATGGGTCAATATGCAAGAAGTTTTAGTTCTTAATCTTATCGATTCTCTCCCAAATATTCCTGTTATTGCCCAAAATATCGGTTTGGGACAGGGGGAGATTATGGAGGTTATTGTCCCTTTTGGGAGTTCGTTTGTCTATCGTCATATTGGGGCAATTGAACAAAAAAATTGGAGAATCGCGGCAATCTACCGAAATCGGCAGTTAATTCTCCCTTCTGATCAAAAGATGATTCAGCCCAATGATTTGTTGGTGTTGGTAGGGGAACCCAATGTGCTTAAATCTATCTATCGTGCCATCAAGCGTGAATTAGGGCAGTTTCCCGCCCCCTTTGGAAGTAAGCTTTATCTCTACATTGATATGGCGCACGAGACACCGAAAATCATGTTTGAATTGGTACGACGCAGTATGTATATTCAGAATAAATTAAAAAAGCCGCTGTTGATAAAAATTGTCAACCCCAGTCATATTGAGAATCTTCAGCAGATTAAATCGTGTGGACGTGAAGGGGTTGAAATTGAGATTGTTTATGATCCTTACGTCGATGAAGATATGATTATAAATGATATTAAAAAGCATCATATCGGTCTTTTCTTGGTCTCTCAGGCGATGTTCGCACGAGACACATTGCGTAAAAAACTTTACAAAGGGAAAGTACCTGTTTTGAAATTAGCAAACCGATCATTTTCAACATTGACAGAATCGGTCGTTATTTTGGGGGAAAAGAGTCATGTTGAGCACATTTCAACGACGGTTTTTGATGTTGCCTCTCAGCTTGGATTTAATTTACAGCTGATTGATTATGTAACCGAAGAACGAGACAATATTACGCAAGCAATAGAGCATTTTACTAATCTCGCCACGATTTTTTCTAAGTCGATTAAAGTCGTAAAAACCGAAGAAAACCCCATCCGCTTTTTATGTGAAAGTGAAAATTTTCTTCAATGTCTACCTTTTACTGAAAAGATGTTTGAAAACCCATTGAAGCGTTTTTTGGCGACCGATCCCGATATTTTATATACCAAACTAGACAGTTATCACCAGCTTTTTATCCCAACGCAAATATAAAAGTTGATATAATGTCGTTTCTTATCACCAAATTTTTAAATCGGGGCTATTGAGTATGAAATTTATTGAAACACGCGGAAATGATGGAATTCATCCCAGCGAGGTCACTTTTTCCGAGGCGATATTAAGCCCCATTGCGTCACACGGTGGATTGTATGTCCCTAAAGAGTTGCCCAATTTGGGTGAAGCATTTCTCGTGAAACATTTAAGCTCATCGTATAAAACGCTGGCAAAAGATTTACTAACGACCCTTGCAATTGATATAGATTCTTCTGTTATTGATGAGGCCCTCTCTTTGTATGATGGTTTTGATGACCCCTCCAATCCTGTCCCTGTTGTCAAAGTTCGTGATGATTTGTACGTGAGTGAACTGTATCACGGGCCGACTCGTGCGTTTAAAGATATGGCACTGCAACCGTTTGGGGTGGTTCTCTCCTCGATTGCGCAAAAGCGAAATGAAGAGTATCTGATTTTGGCAGCGACCAGTGGTGATACTGGTCCTGCGGCGTTAGAGACATTTAAAAACCGTCCCAACGTTCGTGTTGTGTGTCTTTATCCCGATGGAGGAACTTCTGATGTTCAACGTCTTCAGATGGTGACAGAAGATGCTCCTAATCTTAAAGTGATCGGGATTAAAGGGGATTTTGATGATGCTCAAAGCGCATTAAAAAAACTTTTGGGTTCAGCAAGTTTCAAATCAGCGCTAAAAGAAAAACAGATCTCTCTCTCCGCTGCAAATTCGGTCAATTTTGGACGAATTATTTTCCAAATAATTTACCATATTCACAGCTATCTTGAATTAGTACGTCAAAATGTGATTGTTATGGGTGAAAAAGTCTATCTTGATGTCCCCAGTGGAAATTTTGGGAATGCTTTAGGGGGTTATTACGCAATGAAGATGGGACTCCCCGTTGAAAAAATCATTATTGCCTCCAATGAAAATAATGTTCTTACCCGACTTATTAATACAGGACGTTATGATTTACGTGGTGAAAAAGTAATCCCTACTACATCCCCTGCGATGGATATTTTGATCTCGAGTAATGTTGAGCGTATCTTATTTGATCTTTTTGGCAGTGTTCGTACCAAAGAGCTGATGCAAGGGTTGGAGTCGGAACGTTTTTATCCCCTTAATGACGATGAGACAATGAAGTTGCAATCCTTTTTTGCGGCAGATTATTGTAATGGAGAGGAAGGGAAAGGGTATATTAGAGAGGCGTTTGACCACGGTTATTTGATGGATCCTCATACAGCAACGTGTTTTAAAGCGTATGATTGTTGTGCCACTAAGAAACTAAAAACGATTGTCTATTCGACAGCAGAATGGACGAAATTTTCACCGACTATTGCTAATGCCTTGAGTGGCGAAGTTGATGCAAAAGATATTGACGCTCTGCAATCAATCTCGAATCGAGCTTCATTGCCGATTCCTGCGATGATAAAAGGGTTGTTTACGAAACCAATCACTCAAGACAGTGTGATTGAAAAAGAGAATATTGAGAGAGAAATTCTTAAATTTCTCTCCTAAAAGTATTTTGGGTCACTCATTCGTGAGTGGGTTACACCCAAAGAATTTTAAGCTGTATCGTTAAATGGTTATCTAATTCAAAAATATCAAGCTGTGTCTCTACTTGAGGGATGAGTGTATGTAGCATTCCTTGGATAGAATGAAAAACATGCAAGAATTTAGGAAACATCGGAGCATTGATAGAGTCGATATGCCCTTTTTTTATCTCATGGGCGATAGCATCAATACCGCAGTAATAGAGTGTTTTGTTGAGGGCACGATTGACTTGATAGGAATGTAAGAGCTCAATATTCCGGATCAAAACAGTGCGCTCTTCTTCTCCTAGTAATCGGTTTTCCCGTGCCCGCTGTAGTTCATCCTCTATCTCTTTCTCCGTAATAATACGTCTTTCCTCAATTTGAGTGAGTAAATTATCCTCTTTATCGGCAATGAGCTTGAAAATAGTTTCGGCATCCAACGGCTTCGCCGTTACCAAATAGGTGTACCGTTTATCTTCAATATAATCGTGATCCAAAGCCTGAATGAGTTCAGCAACAATGCTAAGATAAATAAATTTATCCTCTTTATTAAAATCAAATGTAATTCCATGAGCCGAAATAAAAGGCTTTGGACCCGCATATGTAAGTGGCATAACGTACTCCCTTTAATAATTTAATCTGAGGCGACAATTTCAATTATACTTTATTATAGATTAAATCGGAAGTGCATAATGTCACCATCTTGGACAATATACTCTTTCCCTTCAAGGCGCATTTTTCCTGCTTCTTTAGATTTTGCTTCTCCGCCACATTCAACAAAATCGTTGTAGGCGATCACTTCAGCGCGAATAAAACCTTTTTCAAAATCATTATGAATCGCTGAGGCAGCTTTAGGGGCAGTAGAGTTTTTACGAATAGTCCATGAACGTACCTCTTTGACTCCCGCGGTAAAATAGCTCATATATCCCAGTTTATCAAACCCTTTTCGGATAATTTGCTCTAACCCTGATTCTTCAATACCTAAATCACGTAAAAATTCATTTCTCTCTTCATCGTCTAATCCAATAAGCTCTTCTTCAATTTTAGCACAGAGTTTGACAACTTCACACCCTGTTTTTTGCGCATGCGCTACAAGGGCTAATACGTGCTCGTTGTCCGTCGTTAAACCCTCTTCATCGACATTTGCACCATAGATAATCTCTTTGGCACTTAATAATCTAACATCGTGATTGAGTTGTCCAAATAATTCGCTATTGGCTTTGGGGAAATTACGGGCAAGGTTCCCCTCTGCCAAAAACTCTGCCAGTTCTTGGGCAAATTCAGCCATAATTGCGGAATCTTTATCATTTTTGGCTTGCTTGTTAAGTCGATCAATACGATTGGTCAACACTTCAATATCCGCAAATATAAGTTCATTTTCAATAATTTCCACATCATCTAACGGATTGATACGTCCTTCCGTATGGACAATATTTTCATCCTCGAAACAACGGACGATTTGCAAAATAACTTCCGTTTCACGGATATTAGAGAGAAATTTATTTCCCAATCCTTCCCCTTTGCTTGCACCCTTAACAAGACCTGCAATATCGACAAAATCAAGGGTTGAGTATTGGATACGCTCAGGATTGACGATTTTTGCTAACGCTTCAAGACGATTATCAGGAACGGGAACGGTCGCTTTATTAGGCTCGATGGTACAGAATGGATAGTTGGCCGCTTCGGCATTTTGTGCTTTGGTAAGTGCGTTAAAAGTGGTTGATTTTCCGACGTTTGGTAGTCCTACAAGTCCGATACTAAGTCCCATATTGGTGGTTTCCTTTAATTGTATAGTTTAAAAAAATATTATAGCAATATTCGACTGAATAGTTTAGGTTTATCGAAATCGAAGTTATAAATTAGTATCATCATTTAACAAATAATAATAGATGGTGATTTTTGAAAAAGTGATGTATTTTTTCACTGGAGAAAATTGTAAAGGTAAATATTTACAGCTACCTTTAAAACCAAGCAATATACCTGCAACTCCTTGGAATGTTTACAAAGATAAAGGATATATTGGTATAACTGATTGGCTTGGAATTAACAATTAAAATAGCTTTGTTAAGTGGTAAGTGTGGAAATTACTTATAGCGTTTATTTGTCTTGAAGCTGTGAAAAATTTCTTCGAAATACTTACAGAAACAAGATTATAAAGGCAAGCAGATGAAAAATCGTGATACAAAAATTTTATATGTCATTGGCAACGGATTTGATCGATGGCATAAATTGCCTACTACATACACTGACTTCTATGTATATTCGGAAAGTCTCTTAGATGAATTGGGGCAGTATCTATCTTCTGATGTGAGTTCAGAAAATCCATGGAGCGATTTTGAAACCTATCTTGGTACATTTGATGGGGAAAAATTCTATAACAATCATAATCACACTGACAGTTGGGAAGAGGAATCATTTCGTCCAAGTATGGCATTCAGTCTTGAAGATGGACTAAATGCAGAGGCAGAAAATTTAGTTGATGCTATTCGGTCGCAATTTCAGGAGTGGATTGAATCAATATCGGTTGATGATGCTGAAAAAAAGTTTTGTTTTGAGCCGAAGGCACGATTTATCTCATTTAACTATACGTCTCTTCTTCAAACACTTTACGGAATAGAGGATAAGCGTATTTTTCATATTCATGGTAGTGCAAGCAAATATGATGAACTGATATTTGGACATGGTGAATCAAGGGAAGTAGAACCTGAACTAGATGAAGATGGTAATAGTAACCGAATTATATTTAGCGATGCCAAAGGTGCAGCTGCATACCCATTTTATGCGTTTCAAAAGCCTGTTAGTGATATTTTAGAACGTAACCAAAGTTACTTTGAAAGTCTGAAAAACGTAGAGGTTGTTGTAGTCCTAGGTCATTCATTAAATGACATTGATCTTCCATATTTTAAGAAAATATCAGAAATAACCCAAGGTAGCAAATGGATTGTTAGTTTCTATAAAGAGGATGAACGAATAAAACATATAAAACAATTTGGAAAATGCGGTATGGATTCAAATCAAATTGTAGTGTGCTTTATTGATGATATACCAAAGATACTTTCCAGTATGCAATTATCATAAATTTACCTCTTTGACTCTGTATACCGTATACCGTGTTGTACAAGACAGGCTGATTTTTAGGTGTAATTTCCGTACTTTTTGGCAGTCATTCCCTACTTGATCGGGAATCTAGCTCTTTTGTGTTGATGACAAGAAATGGACTGATGATGTAAACGGCAAATATATTTATCCCTAATTTTTTAATTTTACATTCAATATAGATGAAATATAATGCTTAGATATGGAAAAGGCAGTGTATGTATAGATGGAATGAGGATAAGAATAGCACCTTAAAAGCAACTCGTGGTTATAGTTTTGAAGATGTTGTGGAAATATTATCTAGAAATGGTGTCCTTGACAACTATAAGCATCCACTTAAGGATAAATATCCAAATCAATATATCTATGTCATATCGATAGGTGGATATATTCATTATATCCCCTACGTGATTGACGGCGATGATATTTTTCTTAAAAATATTATTCCTAGCCGAAAATTACATAAACAGTATAAAGGAGATGCGTTATGAAATATGATGCAGATGAACTGGAGTTACTAGATGCTATTGAGCTTGAAGCAGTTGAGCCTATTGCTTTTGATAATGAAAAAATAAAAGCAATGGCAACCGATACGCTTGCTTATCTCAAACAAAAAAAGCAAATCACCATCAACATGAAACAGTCAGATTTGGATTTCGTCAAACAACGAGCAAAAGATATTGGAATCTCATATCAAAATATTATCCAAGCGTTGATTCATAACTATGCACACGGAAAAGTAGAATTGAAAATTTAATTTATAGCTTCAAGTCTCAAAATGGCGAAAACTTAATCGAAAATACCCCTATCTATGTGCTATTATCGCTTTTTTAGTTTTGGAGTGCACATTTGGGTCGTATAGCTATTTTTCTTTTTTTAATCCCGTTTGCCCTTTTGGGTGCGGATGCTCAAATGCCTGCGATGAGTTTTAATCTCGCGGCTCCCGAATCTCCCCAAGAGATAGTGAGTTCACTCAACGTGCTGTTGATGCTCACCGTCCTTTTCCTTGCCCCGAGTCTTGTATTGGTAATGACGACGTTTACCCGTTTTGTTATCGTCTTTGGCTTTTTACGTCAAGCGTTGGGGACACAGCAAGTCCCGCCCACACAGCTTCTTGTTATGCTTGCTCTTATCTTGACCGTATTTGTCATGGAGCCTGTTGCCCAAAAATCGTATGCTGAGGGGATAAAACCTTACAGTGAAAATAAGATCAGTTACGATGAAGCGTTTGAAAAAACAACCGATCCGTTTAAAAATTTTATGGTGCGTAATACCCGTGAGAAAGATTTAGCCCTTTTCTTGCGTATTCGGCATATGGAAAATCCCCAATCGATCAAAGAGGTTCCTCTGACGATTGTCATCCCTGCTTTTGTTATCAGTGAGCTTAAAACATCGTTTGAGATTGGATTTCTCCTCTTTTTGCCGTTTTTGGTTATTGATATGGTTGTTGCCTCTATTTTGATGTCGATGGGGATGATGATGTTACCGCCTGTTATGATCTCGATGCCGTTTAAAATTCTTGTTTTTATTATGGTGGATGGGTGGAATCTTTTGATTGGTAATTTGATTGCCAGTGTTAAATAGTTTAGTTTTAGAGGTGTTGTAGTGGAATGTGAATATTTTGGAGTTTGTGGCAGCTGCCGTTTGTACGAAGAGGGGTATGCGGGGCAATTGGCCACGAAGACAGAGATGATAAAAGAGCAGTTTGCCCCTTATTTTAGTGGAAATATTGATTGCTTTGAATCCATTGAAGAGCATTATCGCTCTCGTGCTGAGTTCAAAGTGTATCATGATGACGAGGGGTCGTTTTATGCGATGAATCGTGCCGATAAACAAGGGGTGGTGAAGATCACCCACTGTTCCATCGTCCATGAGAATATTGCAGCGGTGATGCTCCCCCTTTTGGCCCAAATCAAAAAGCATGAATTGGGACATAAACTTTTCGGTATCGATTTTTTGACGAGTCATAGCAGCGGTGAAGTGTTGGCAAGTTTGATCTATCATAGAGCGTTGGATGAGAGCTGGAGTGAGAAAGGACGGATGATCGAAAAAGAGTTGGGCATTTCCATCATCGGGCGAAGCCGTAAGCAAAAAATCGTGTTAAGCCACGATTACGTGACCGAAACACTTCATATCGGTGAGCGTGATTACCACTATGTTCACATTGAAAACAGTTTTACCCAGCCTAATGCCCTTGTCAATGAAAAAATGGTCTCATGGTCATTGGAACAGCTGGAGGGAGTAGGGGGCGATTTACTGGAGCTTTATTGTGGTGCGGGGAATTTTACCATCCCTTTTGCGACTCAGTTTGATCGTGTTTTAGCCACTGAGATTTCCAAAGCTTCTATTGTTGCGGCGAAACGGAATATGGTTCTTAACACTATTGAGAATATTGATTTTGTCCGTCTCAGTGCAGAGGAATTTACCCAAGCACTTGATGGGACGAGGGAGTTCCGTCGTCTTGAGGGGCTGAAGGTGAGTGATTATCATCTGAAAACCCTTTTCGTCGATCCCCCCCGCAGTGGTTTGGGAGAAGAGCCGTGTGCGTTTGCGGCACGATTTGACCATCTTCTCTATATCTCGTGCAATCCTGAAACGCTTTTGCGTGATTTGGAAATTTTAAGTCAAACTCATGAGGTTCAAGCGATGGCACTGTTCGATCAATTTCCTTATACCCATCATTTGGAGATGGGGGTTAAGCTTAGACGGAAATCTTTGGCGTAGTGAAAACTACTCCAATGCCATTACAATTGGATTAAACGCTTTTGTCGAAATAATGGCATGGTCTCCGATGTGCAAAGCCGATGATTCCTCGGTGCTTAAAACGGTACGAACGACAGAATTCCCAACGAGTAAAGTTACAATCACTACAGGAAAATCCTCTTCCATCTTTAAAACTTCTCCGATAAGCTGTAATTTACCACTGAGTGTTTGGGGGCTGAAAAACTCCATAGGTGTACATGTACGGAGGATTTTCCCCGATTCGATTTGTGCTAAGCGGTCGGAGAGTTTGACTGTCTCGGCAATATCATGACTTACCAATAATGTTGTAACCCCAAGCCGTTTATGGATGAGGGTCAGTTCGTCTTGGAGTTTTTGGCGCATGGTGGGATCCAATGCGGAGAGCGGTTCATCAAGGAGCAATATCTTAGGTCGTCGCACAAGGGCACGGGCAAGGGCAACACGCTGTTTTTGTCCCCCTGAGAGGGTTGCGGGGAGACGATCGGAGAGGTTAGAGAGTTCGATGAGTTCGATGAGCTCATCAACGGTACGACGTTGTTGAGCATTTTCAGCGGCAAAAAGGAGATTTTCTCGGACGCTCATTGTCGGAAAGAGGGCGTAGTCTTGGAAGACAAATCCGATACTACGCTTTTGAGGGGAGAGATTGATCTTTTGGGTGTGATCAAACCACACCTCACCGTCCACTTCGATATGTCCACTATCAGGTTTTTCAAGCCCTGCTATCATACGCATTAGCGTTGTTTTTCCCGCACCAGAAGGGCCAAAGAGTGTGAGAAACTCCCCATCATGAATAGAGAGGTCAAAATGGGCTTCTAAAGCCCCATCCGCAGTATTGAGATGTTTGGTGATATTAATGACAATCATTTGATCCCCCCTAAGGACTTCTTGTTGAGAGTATAGACGAGGAGGAGTATCGAAAAGGTGACGACAAAGAGGGTGAGGGCGTATTGGTGCGCCATGGCGTAGTTGAGTGATTCTACTTCGTCGTAGATGGCGATGGAGGCGACACGGGTCTCTCCCGGAATATTTCCCCCGATCATTAGTATCACCCCGAACTCTCCCACCGTATGGGCGAATGCAAGGACGATCCCAGAAATGAGCCCGTGACGGATGGAGGGGAGGATGACACGGATCATCGTCTCTAATTTTGATTTTCCAAGAGTATAAGAGGCCTCGAAGATGGAGAGGGGAACTTGGGAGAGAGCCGACTGGATAGGATGCACCATAAAGGGCAAGCTAAAGAGGACAGAACCGATCACCAACCCTTCGAAACTAAAGGCTAATCGAATGCCGTGTGAGGTTAAAAACTCTCCGATAACAGAAGCAGGGCTGAAGGTGAGGAGGAGATAAAACCCTAGTACGGAGGGGGGAAGAACGAGGGGCATACTCACGATGGTCTCAATAATACTTTTGAATCGAATTTTACTAAATACCAAGAATGACGCAAGGGGAATCCCGATAAGGAGAAGTATCACGGTCGTAATGGTTGCTAGTTTAAATGTCAGCACCATTGTGCTTAAAAATTCAGATTCCATGGTTACTCCGCAAGAGGGAAATTTCAGACGGACTCACTATCCAAAATACATCATCTCCCTCATGGATATTTAGGGGATTGAATGTCAGGGTAGGGACGAGGGCTGCGATCGTTATCTCGTGATAGGTGAGGGAAATTTGCGATAACACACTTCCTTGTTCGATCTTCGTTACTACGGCATGATGGATATTGGCAGTCGTTGCCGTAGGTGTTGAGGCGAGGAGTACTTCGGTCTCTTTGAATACTAGCGTCAAAGGTGTACCAATGGTATCATGACATTGTTCGGCTAGGAGGAGGTGAAAGGTGTCATCTCCTACGGCAACACTAAGGCACGTGAGGTGCTCGGAGGTTGTGATGGCGGTTAGGGTTGCTGGGAGGGTGTTCATGATAGATGTGTTGAAGGGATGAAAAATTGTTGGTAAGCTTCTTCAAGTTTTTGCATATCACTATCATTGCTAAAAAGTTCTAAACCATAATGTTTGGCAGTGATAAAATGTATTATGTCAATAACTTCGCATCTCCCTTTTGTCACTTTTATCTCTTTAGAGTGGCAAAATCTCGAAAATTTCTTTGTTTCCGTATAAATAGATTGATCAATATCTAGCCATGTAAAAAGATCAAATGCTGACTTTAATTCAGAAAATGTATTTTCATCTAAAATAGTTCTTAATGTTTCCGTATAAACTATTCCATTATAAAATATTTCGTTATTTGAATCTTCTAAGATAAGGGATAATTTGGTAATAGAGTCTGAATTTTTTCTTTCAAATACGTCAATAATAAGATTGGTGTCGATGAAATATTTCATTGCATATTCCCTTGCAAATTTTGAATAAGATTTAATAAAATTTCTTTACCTTTTTTTTGCCTTTCTTTATCAACATTTTCAATTCGGTCTTTGTTCAAATCAACATCAAAAAACTCTTTGAGTATATCGTTTAAAAAATAGTTATTATTACTTTCTATCGCTTTTGCTTCCAAGTAATCATTTTGTTTAGAAAGCTCAAAAATTTTACCGTTTTGTAGCTCCGCTAGAACCACCGGAGAGTGTGTACTAACAATAAACTGACAATTTGGAAAAACCTTACAGAGTTTACTGAGGATCATTTTTTGCCATGTCGGGTGTAGATGAAGCTCGATTTCATCGATGAGGACAATTCCTTTCCCTTTAAGAGGCTCTTGCAAAGTAGGATTAGCGATTGCAAGGCGGCGGGCTAAATCCCCTATCATAGCTAACATACATTTTTCTCCATCAGAGAGATGATCAACAAGGAGTTCTTTCCCGTCTTTTTTAATCACCATACGTAATGGATTTCGACGTACTGACAAACAACAGAAATTATTCATAACACTTTCTATCGCTACACGAACTGCACTGAGTTGTTTGTCAGAATAATCAAGATTTCTTTCTTGATTTTTGATTTCATTTTCTAAATCCTCACGATTACGAAACCATTCAAAAAAATGTCTAAAATTTGCACTTCCAACAAGAGCATCCTCATACGCTTCTAGCAGTGAAAAATCGTGTTTTTTACGAATTTTTAAGGGAATATCTAGCACAGCTCGGTTAGTTCTATAATAGACAAAAAGAGGGATAGAACATTGCTCTTCTGTCTCAAAAATATGCGCTCTAATGCTTTCTGTGTACTCTTTATCCGTAATAGAGGAAATTTTTGATTTTGATTTTTCTTTGCTTAGTTCCCATATTTTTCTGTTTACTGGAATTATACTTATCGACGTTCCATCAAAAAATCGCTGTCCTATAGGAAAATCAGTCTCTTTAAAAGAGGTTCCAGAACTTTTCTGAAATCGAATGAGGTTAACAATACGCGATAGAACCATGGATACTGCATCTAAAATCGTCGATTTTCCGATTCCATTACTCCCAATAAAGACAGTGAGTTGAGGGTCTAAAGAGACTGTAAATGGATTAGAAGAAATCCCTCTAAAATTTTGAATCGTTACGTCTTGGATTTTCATACGGCAGAATCCTTTAGTCCATAGGAATAAACTATGTACTTTAAATATTCTTTATATTTTATCATAAAACATCTACTTTAGTTATTCTCATACCGCCTCAATCCTAACCTTAACATCCGCAGGTTGCGCATTATACGGCGATGAGGTGACGATCATATCAACGCCCGTAGCTGCATACTCAGCAATATTTTTGGCACTGATTCCCCCCGTGGCGATGAGGGTGATATGGGGATAATCGGTGTGAAGGATACGTACTGTATCGGAGAGCTTCGTGAGGGGCATTTTTTCGAGTTGGAGAATGTCGGCTCCCATTGCGGCGAATTTCAGTCCATCTTCCAGTGTTTCGGCTTCGATGACGATTTTTTTCTCGGGATTCATTTTTTTCATTTTTCTTAATGCCGTAGCAAACGCATCATCATTGGGAAAAAATACACGGTGGTACTCAAAAACGAGGATGGATTCAGAAAGTCCCAAACGGTGTGCGACACCTCCCCCCGATTCGACCGCTTTGATGGCGATTTTTTTCGTAAAGGGGGTCGTTTTTCGGGTGGTAGCGACAACGATATCGGGATTGATGGTACGGGCTAATAAAACGGCTTCACGGGTGTAGGTAGCAATACCGCTGGCGTAATCGAGGAGGTTTTGGATGCTTTTCCATACGCGATGGATATTTCCCGCTTCGCCGTGTGCTTCGAGAAAGACGCTTTTGGGGGGAACGAGGGTGCCTGATTTCACAAATCCGTCGATCTCCAATCCATAGAGTCCACATAGCCGAACCGCCTCTTCGGTGCACGAGACGACGAGAGGGCGTTCACGCGTAGCAAAAGTGATACGGGCGCGTTGGTCTGTGATACCCAATGCGGTGGTAGTCAAATCACCGTAGGGGACATCTTCGGCAAGGAGGGTTTCGAGTTCATAGTCTGTTAATGCGATCATTTGGTCTCCCACGCAATAAATGCCCATTGCATCGGTTTGGGATGGCGATTCTCACCTGTGATAAAACGATCATAATACTCTCGTGCTTTGCTCTCTTGCTCCTCATCTATCCCCCCCAGACTCCACGTCAATGATTGGATGAACTCTTCGCTATTGGCACTGCGAATACTCCCTCTACCTGTGGTGATATAGTCGATAGTAGGGAGATACCCTTTTTGGTACAGGAGGATGGGGAGATACCAATAATCGGGTTTGGTGATGATCTTTTTACCAATGTAATCAAGGATATTCATATCGACAAAACTTCCCCCCACTTTGTAGGTAAGATAACACCCCTTGCGTGCCTGAGAGGACATCTTCGCCAGAGCTATCGCTGCATCATTGACCTCCATAGAGCGGGATGCCACGACAATATCAACAATTGGGAGTGTGCTCCAATCATCGTCCCAACCAAGGAGAACGGTTTGTATATTCGTCACCCCCTCACGTGCGGCGTACGCTTCGAGTTCGGCGAGCATTTGGGGAGAGAAATCGATGGCGATTACCTTTTTAGCTTTTTTGGCCAAGGGGATACTCAGTGCTCCTGGACCGCATCCAATATCGAGAATCACATCATCTTCCGTAATGTTCATACGGGAGATGAAATCATTCACGTAGGGGCTGTCAATAGTGGATGCTGCCATATCGGCGGATTTATCATCCCAGTCACTGCTGGTTTTTCCTTTAAAATCGGTCGCATTTTTATGATTGCGGTACATTGCGGCAAAATCGATGGGTTCTAAAAACATGGAGTTCCTTCGTGTATAAGAGTTGTGACCCCTAAGGGGATCGGTGGATTTAAAAACGGTAGTTTGCTTCTAAACGCATTTCTTTGTTAGAGGTGTTTACAATTGATGTGCCATCCTCTTTTGTTCCATCAAGATCATTATTCTGATCCATAAAACGGGCTTTAAGCTCCGTCCCTTTAAAACTGCCTGCTAATTTATAGACAATATCAAGGTTGGTCTGACGAGTATCCCCATTGCCAAAGAGACGATCCGTTGCACTGGCATAAGGTGTTTTACTCGGATCCCGATTGTAATACGAATAACTAATTGAGGTGCTAAGTCCTGATACCATTGCATTGAAATCATAGTCAATTTGCGCTTTATATGCCTTGGTGTTGGCATTCCAGTCTGTGACCGTCATACTGCGGGTGTATCCTTGTGTCAAAAATCCGCGCCAAGGGGCAATCATATCCCCATTTTTGCTGGTTTGCGACAGTGATAGGAGCAGTTTAACTGCACGATAATCAGCCGTTGTCCGAAGTGCCCACAACGAAGAGTCAATGCTATTGTCGTTATCACCATTGGTGGTTTTAGGTGCAAGAATTGCTCCTGCCCCTTTATCATATTGTTTAATATAACGAGCACCAAATCCAAGGATTACATCTCCCGCTTCAAGTGCGTAGTTGGCTTCAACGAGTGCTTGGTTGGCGAGATCGTTCCAGTTCATCCACCATGCTTGAAGTTCTAAGCCGTTAATGGATTTGTTTTTAATCCCTGCCACGATGACGGAGGGGGCATCCCCGTGTGTTCCACCACTGTAATAATTTTTAATTTTAAGGGGGGTGTCTCCCGTATCGGTCATATTTCCAAAATAGGTCATCCCGCGTTCTTTGAGTTTATCGGCATAATCAAGCTGGATGGTGGTATTGGCAATATCATTTGAGATCCCCTCATACCCCTCTACCGAAATAGGGATCATCTTGGTATCATTGGGGGTAATCCATGGGTTATTCATCAAGAAATGACCCCCTTTACCTTTGGTTTTGGCAATATCGACTTGCAAATAGGCTTCGGCTAAAACCGCATACCCCTCACCATACGGTTGACCCGCATCACGAGAAAAGAGATCTTTACTGGTGGTTGACGTAGCTCCGTCGTTCGCCTCCGTCCATCCGGCAGGATTTTGGGTTGTATAAAGACCTGCTCCGGCACTAACTCCATACAAAGGGGCTGTTTTATAGATCAAACTGCCACCAACAGCCAGTCCGTTGGCATCCGATCCATTTTTACCTTTAATGCTATTATCATCCCAATCGGTATTAAAATACTGAGCGCGAATTCGCCCATCAAGTTTTCCCTCTTTAAACGCACTTGCCAAATCATCGGCAGCGGATGCCAATACACCACTTCCTAATAGCAATGCGGTTACAACACTTAATTTCGTCATGGGGAATCCTTATTTCGCCGCAGGTAATTTATACCCACTTGCTTTTAAAATCGTTTGCGCCGCTGATGAACTCATAAATCGTAAGAATTTTTTGGCAGCGATTTGATTTTCGGGAGTTCCATTTTTGAGTCCTACCATCGCTTGATCGATTGTGTTGTACGCTTTTGGATCGACTTCTACCCATTTCCCGACGTTTTTCATTTCAGGAGAGAGGACAATTGATTTTGCCATAAATCCAACATCAACGGCTTTGGTGGTGACGTATGCGCCTACTTGAGAGATGGATTCAGCAATGACCAACTTAGGGGTAATAGCATTGGTATCTACTTTATAAAACTTCATGGCATTCATCGCTTCGACACCATAGGGAGCGGTTTTAGGATTAGCAACAGCGATTTTTTTCACCGATGGATCAGCGACCACAGCTAAGCCTTTTGAAAGATCAATCCCCGTATCGCTCCAAAGGATAAGGGAGCCATACGCATACACTTGAGAAGGGGTTGTTGTAAAACCGCTTTGTGCCAATTTGGCAGGAAACTCAACATCGGCGGAGAGAAACGCATCGTAAGGGGCACCGCTCATGATTTGCTGCGTCAATTTCCCTGACGCTCCGGTGATGATTTTGACATCAATCCCCGATTCTTTGGTAAACGCTTTGGCGATGTCCGTAACGGCATATTTCATATTCGCTGCCGCTGCTACGGTGATGGTTTGAGCCGCAAGGGCAGAAGCCAATGCAAGTGAGACGAGGGTGAGTTTAAATAGTTTCATAATAATTCCTTTAGACCATGCCGATGATGACACTGGAAGCTTTGAAGATTGCATAGACGGTATCTTCTTTTTTGAGCATCAGCTCTTCCGCCGATTCATTGGTAATAATAGCGGTTAACGGGGTAATTCCAAGCTGCATTTTGATCTCAGCGTTCACCGCACCTTTGATTACCTCTGAGACGGTTGCGGTGAGAACATTACGCGCACTGATACGTAACGGTTTGTTTTTTGCCAAAATCATTGAACTCGATTTGATAAGGGCGTATGCGCTACTGCCGATAGTAATATCAAGATTTTTAACCGACTCATTCGTAAGGGTAGCAACGATTTTTTCATCACCAAGAGATAAAACAAGTTCGGAATTAACTGCACCAGTGACGAGAGATTCAACCGTCCCATAAAGGGTATTGCGAGCAGAAGTTAACATAAGTTTTCCTTAGTATCTATTTTGATATAACGTTAATCACGAACACAACATTGCAAAAAGTATTCATAGCCAAATGCGACATTTTCGTTATGTTTTGTAAGATATAGCGAATTATATAGAAAAAAACTTAAAAGTAATGGCTACGCCGCTCTTTGTTTTTCAATATTTTTGAGTGTACCGACAGGAGGTAAAAAACCAATATTCTCAGATATGCAGACGATTTAAGGGGTAATTGGGCAATAAAATAAATAAGAATATTTTAACGTATAGCAGTTATAATTGTGCTTGAAAATAGATAAGGCTTATTATCCACCTACGGTTAACTTATATCGTCAAATATGTTTTAACCTAACCTTAACTATATCTTCGATCTATCTTTGTGTCAATCAAAGACAACTTCGGTTCACGTCCGTGAGTAAATCTACTACTTGTTAAAGTAGCGGATGAACTCGATTAAAATCCACACAAGCTTCACGATCAAAACGACCAATTCCACTTAGGATACCTCCGACTTTGGACTCCTCGATCCTAGGATCTACACACCTCGTCCATGTCCGCTATTGGAGTATCATCAGGCGTTTGCCTCAGTTTTTCAAACATCGTTATTATACTAAAGAGTTCTTTATCAACAAGTGGTTATTTCTCTGAGTACAAACGAGGAAAAAAGTAAGAAAATTTAGTTACAGGTATCACCCGACCCCTTAATCTTGATCACTGGATTCCACGGGTGTAGAGGGATTTAGAGAGGGTCATTAGATTACCCTAAATCCTACCTAGGATAAATAGCTTTTCAAATTTATGTTTATAATATATCTGCATGTGAAAAAATAAGTTTGCCAACTTGTATAATTTTTTTCTCTTTTATAAATGTGTTAAACATATATAATAGTGAATAGTGCAATTCATGTCTTAAATTATTATTGCATGGGCATTGTTCAGGATGTCCAATATGATACCATTGTTCATCTTCAATTTTATAATACCAACTACGAGTTGTACCTATACCTGAAACCTGATGTCCTGGATGATGAATTGTTAAACCCGATATTGAAACTAAATCGCTTGTAATTTTTTCGATTACAATGCCTTTTTCGTACTCGTTCTGATTATTTAGCTCTACAATTTTGATTAATTGATCAAGTTCAATAGCAAATTTATCATATGTTTTTAGTAATTGGTTTATTTCTTGTAGTTTGCACGAATTTTCACTGGTTGCATAGTACGCAATCTCAGGTAATTTGTAAAATGGGATTCCAATTAATGGGACATGTTTTTCGGAGATATTATCAGCAATCCAATAAGCGTTAAATAGAGCAGTTTCTGTAGAAAGGTGCTTAATAAATTCTATGTCATATTCGGGAAGTCCCAGTCCTCGTTGATAAGTTGTTATAGGTCCATCAATAGGCAATTTTTCCCATGGAATATTTAACAAGCTATTCAGCACAAAATCTTCATATCTACTTGGAAAAATGTCACTGGTATGCTTAATTCCACTTTCACAATAAAACTCTTTCAAAATTTCATTTTCAACTTCTAAATGAGCAATAATAGCTTGAAATGGTAGTGTGTCTTTAAAATTTCCAACAAGACATGCTTGTTGTGCATGAAATCTTAATAGTCCTGCTGTACTTTCTAATTCAGTAAGGTCATAGATAGTTACGTTTAACTTTTTCAGTATATTAGTATCGACAATATAAATATGTCCTTTGGTGTTTGTTTCAACATATTTAGCTTCTTTATGTATTAGCCATATAGGCTCTTCTTCAAAATTTTCACACATATTGAGTAAATTATTTTCATTATATTGATTGACAGCAAACCAACAAGCGACTTGAGGGGATTTAGTTAAGTCTACATAAAACGATCTCCAACCATAGTGCTGCAAAATTGCTTGTGATAATTCTGAGCTTATTTCATGGTAATTTAATTGAGTAAAGGCTCTTATTATAGCTTTGGAATAATGTGTCCATTTGAACATTATTGGTGGTATACATCCATGCCGACTAAAAGAAGTTGGTACATTTACATCACCATTATTATTTATGTAATGAGCTGTTTGACCCCTAAAGAGAAATCCATCTTTATATTTGGTAAAATACTTTTTTAGTTCTTCAATACTATTAATTTTGACTTTTTTCATAATTGTTCTTTTCTTCAAAGCTCTACAACCCTTTCAAACATCTCTTTAATCTCCGTTTCATGAGAGATCAAAAATATCTGCCGATACGATTCGCTGATCGTGTGAAACGCTTCCATGATCTGGATGCGCCGTTCCTCGTCATGACTTTTAAACACCACTCCCATCACCTCTCCAACCTACTCAAAATATCAAAACTCTCCCTCTCAAACCTAGAAAAAGCGAACCATTTTTTCCCTAAATCTTTTAGACTGGCTCCTATGGCTGCAAAGCTTCGGATGATTTTTACACTTATGTCAACGGCAATATCGCTTTTTAAAACCGCACTGAGCATGGAGACCCCTTGTTCGGTGAAAGCGTAAGGTAAATATTTTGTGTGTTTGCCTCTCTTGCTCTCTATAGTCACAGATTGTGACCTTAAAGAATCTTGTTCGCTTGATGTCACAATTTGTGACCTCAAGTTTTGATACTCTGCTTCTGTTAACTGAAATCTAAAATCATCAGGAAATCGGTTCTCATTTCTTTTGACGGCTTGATTGAAAACTTTTGTCTCCACCTCATAAAGCTCTGCCAAGTCCCGATCAAGCATCACTTGCAACCCTCTGATGGTGAAAATTTTGTTTTTGATATTTTCTTCGGTCGTTACTATTTCATTCATATTTATAACTCCACCACTCTCTCAAACATCTCTTTTTGGTTTGTAGTGCTCACGGTTTTTGTCCAAAAACAGGATGAATAAAAATACGCTGATTCGTTTATTCTCGTCGTTGAACCCAAAATGGGTGTCGGAGAAATGGAGGATTCTCAATGAACGCCTTTTGACGAAAGATATTATTTCGCATACAATAGTTGTTTTTTCCTTAAAAGGTAGCACAGTTGGGGAAATATCACAAAAAAAGGCGTAATGAAAAAAAGCTTAAATTTGTCCGCCTGTTGATAATTGGGAAGAGTGTCAATGGCGAAACCATTCAGAGCCCAAAATACGCAGACCAAACGTAACCCATTGGTGAAAATCATTTCCTCCTGCACCGTAGGTCATATCCATTTGTAGTTTATTTGGAATAAGCCACAAACGGCTCCCCCCTTGCCAAAATAGTTCGCCTGTTGTATCACCATAGACTTCAGCAACTCCGAACAGGTGCTCGTTGATAGTGATTTCTGAGCCTATTCCATAGGTTCCAAATGTGTTATAACTTTGCGTATCGTGTACCATTCCTCCGTTAAGATGCAGTATGATTTGATCGTTATTTAAGGAAAAACTCACGGGAATATACCCATAAAATGAACCAATTTGATTTTGATAGGCATCTGTTATTGTATTGGTTGTAACCCCTGTGGCAATACCGATACCGTATCCATTTACTTGAAGAGGATGAAAGAGGGTTTTGGCTTGTAATGAGATATTATCGATCGTATTTGATTGATTATAACTTCTCCCAAGTCCAAGGGTAAATTCAAGATTTCCAGTGGGATTACACGCTGGGAGTAACCAAAAATCATTGACGAACGTGGTGTGTTTTGTGTAACTTTCGAGTTGGCAACTATAGGCATTTGTCAACCTTGCATCATCCGTTACAAGAGGTCGAGCGCCATAGAGTGAGAGGGCTACGAAAACGCTAAAAAGAATATTTTTATGCACAATCGACTTCCCATTTTTTATATAAATTTTGGGTAGTGTAATTGTTTATGATAACAAAATGATTACGCTATGGATTGAGAGAAATCACAACCCAATAATAATATGTAACGGCGAAATAAGCGCGTAAGCGGTTGTATTGATTTTTAGACTTTGGAGGGTATCTTCTTTTTCGAGGGCTACAAGGATCGTTCCTCCCTCTAGTCGTAGTGCGATTTCAATATTATCTCCTGAAGTCTCAAGCGTCTCTACTGTTCCTGATAGTATATTATTGGTAGTGTCGGAGGAGGGCAGTGCTGAAACGATATGAATATCACTCGATTTGATAATAGCATAGAGATCGCACCCGACGCTCAATCCCATGTTTTCCACCGATTTGGCGGTAATAGTGGAACGAAGTATATCATCGCCTGAGAGGGCAAGAGTCAAGGTGCTGTGTAGCCCTTTTGACTCAATTTTTGTGAGGGTAGCAGGGAGTTGATTGCGTGCGCTGGTGGTGAGAAAGGTACGACTCAAAATCCGAGCAAGACGTTGGGGATCATTCCCCGCTTCCGAAAATCGGTCGATAAATTGACGATGAAGTTCATTAAAACGGTGAAACGTCGCAATGAGTTCATGGGCGTAGGGGGTGAGTTTCGTTCCTCCCCCCCCCTTGCCGCCAGTGGTTCGATCAATGAGAGGTTTATCAGCTAGGGCGTTCATGCTATTGATCCGCTCCCATGCCGCTTTGTAGCTCATTTTCATCGCTTTGGCGGCGGCATTGATGGAGCCTGTTGTATCAATGAGTTGCAGAAGTTCAACTCTTCCTGAGCCTAAAAAACTTTGCCCCTCTTTGGTAAACCAAAAGCGTCCGTCAATTTTCATACGCGCAGCCTTATTCTTGGATCTCGTCTTCGCCATCGTTTTCTGTAATAACACCCTCTTTAACGGTAAAATTAAGAAGTTTTTTGGTGATATTGACAGGACAAAAGAAAAGAATTTCGAAGATAGGGTTGAGGTTGGTTGTCTCAGCATCAATAATATCGAACCCCTTACCATTAAATCCATCCCCTTCTTCTTCGGTGTGCATCGTAATGCTAAAGGTCAATGAACCCAATGCACGGAGCATATTGCTAATGGCTTTATAGTTTTTATGCTCTTTAGAGACCATTAGATTTTGATTTTCTTGGGTGCGATTATTCATTTGAGTACTAAGGAGGGTTAGATTGTCGCGATGAATTGTTTTATTCCAACGGACAAGCCCTTTTGGGAATCGTAGGAGGGACGTTTTAGAGATGAGAGGATTAGGAGTTGTTTTTCGGATCGTCTCTATGAGTTTTAAAAACGCATTTTTCCCACCGATAGAGTTCGCAAGTGTAAGTAATTGAGCTTGTAAAGCAATTTTTTCGGAATCGGATAAAAGGTGTAAGCGACACATCAGTGACCTTTAAATATTAAGATACGCCATTATAGCGTACTCGTGATTTAATACCCTTCCCATAGCCTTTTAGAATCTTTCCATCCGAACATAAATCTATTTTCTAAATTATAGCCTTTCTTATAATGCGACACCTACAAAAAATATATTAGCTTAAATCTCGCTTCATTAGCTTGAAATTAAAGTTTTTCTTTTTTGTAGTATTCGGTGGTGAGTACAAATAGCCTTTAGAGACTTGATCTCGTGAATCAAATAGTACCCCTTCGAATAACCTATGACGTAGTTAAGAGTCTCCATGACCTCAAATAAGAAATAAAGGTTTCGACATGAAAGTATGTGGCATCGACGTTTCAAAATTAACCTTAGACATTTGTCTATTGATCAATGGTACGCCCATTTATAGCGTTGTTTCTAACGATTCAACTGGCTTTGATTCTATTCTTCAACTTCTCCACTCTAACAAAATTGATTTAGTAGGCTTTGAAAGTACGGGTGTTTATAGTAAAAAACTCCATTTGTATCTCTCAAATAATGGGTTTGAGGCTTTTGTTATAAACCCTCTTACTATCTCTCATTTTCGTAAATCCCTAAAGATTCAAGGAAAAATGGATAAATCGGACGCTTATGCTATTGCGTATTATCTCCTTAAAGGTGATAATTTCAACGTTCTTTCCTATCCTATCCGTGATTATTTTAAACCCTTTACGACTTCAATTATTCAGTTGGATAAACAATCTCGACAACTTAAGAACCTCATTCATGCCCTTGAATATGGCGAAGACACAAAGGTTTTAGTTTCTGAAATTGAAAAAACAGTGGCTCAATTGAAAATTACACGAACTTTCCTTTTTGATCATTCTTTGACTCTTCTTAAAGAAAAGTGCCCTGAATTTGATCTCGTCAAAAAAGACATTAAAGGGGTAGGTGATACGCTTTTGCTCTTCATTCTCCCTTTTTTGTATGATCATTTCGACAAATTCAATATCCGACAGCTCACCTCATTTTTTGGTCTTAACCCTGTCTCTTATCAGTCGGGAACCTCCGTTAAAAAGAGAGATAAAATCTCAAAACGCGGTGACAGTCAAGTGCTTAAAATGCTTTACATGGCTTCTGTTTCTGCGGTTCGCACTAATCCAATTATCAAAGAGAAATATCTCAAACAGCGTGCAAGTGGTAAGCACGCCAAAGT
>JAPLGM010000031.1 GCA_026390165.1 Campylobacterales bacterium | reverse complement strand
GTGTGCGGCAGGACTGAGGGAAACATCTTTATCCGATGAGAGTTTGGAGGAGAGTGTGACATAGAGTTTTTTGGTCAGAATCGATTCAATAGAGCGGTATGCGCTGATATTTCTCTCTCTAGCATATGCCAAAGCTGCATCAAGTTCGTCTTTACCGTATTGCTTGGCAAGCTTGAGAATAGCGATGAGTGATTTATAGGCATTGGGAGGATACTCCACACTGATAAGACGGTGTTCGACAAATATTTCAGCATTCTCTCCAATCCCTTTGGCCCATTTGAGTAACCGTTCGGGATTCATTGCTTGAAGGCTATACAGATGCTGTGGAGGCATATGATCACCTTGAGTTGAATATTCCCAAAACCGGAATATCCTCGGATGAGTCGCTATTACTTCGGAGTTTAAGATAGCCCACACCGTTGTTGCCAATGAGAGATGTGATTCTATCTCAGCTTGTAGTGCAGCTTCGGTAAGCTGTTTAATCAAAGGTGCTAACGCACCATCTTTTCCTGTGAGGGCTTTACCCTCACGAATTTGCTGTAGTATCGCCTGTGTATCTAGTGTTAATTCCATGTGTCTGTCCTTGAGTAGTTGATATTCTACTGGATTGACACAGAATTTCTAACGCTCCCATAAAAGATGATAATTCAGTCTCTATTTTTTTTCATTACGCCCAATTGACTTTGAGAGGGGTTGTTGATGTCTAATTTGAGATACTTGTATTTTATTTTTATATATTTTTAAGCAAAGCATGCTATAATTTCAACTCTTAAAAACAGATGCCAGTGTGGTGAAATGGTAGACACGCCGGATTCAAAATCCGGTGCAGCGATGCGTGGCGGTTCGAGTCCGCCCACTGGTACCACCTCTCTTTATAAACCCCTTTAAAACATCGTAAAATAGGCACTTTGAAGCCACTTTAAGAAAACAAAAATAAGATGATTTGCAACCTATTTGCAACCATGCACTAAATTTGCACCCTTTTTCTACCTCATCGGTTAACTCAATACGTCTATTTTGCCATTCTCATTTTTGGGATTCGTTAATAGATTGAAACTGAAGTTTTCTGAAGTAGTTGCCTATGCCATGTTTGGCGGTCGCTTCCCTCTGAGGAATACTTAAGCACGAAATTGAGCGCATCTTCTTGATATTAAAATCCTGATGTTTTACGCTCTAATAATTCGTTATAGTGAATTTCAAGTTTTTTCAAGTTGTCGGGGCTGTAAGAGGCGTTCTATCGTTTACTATTTGAATGAATGTTTTAACGTAGGTGTTTGGCAGTGATAGGATTTTATCTATCGTGTCGGCATAATGCACTATTCGATTTTGATCTCTCCAGTTGCTTAAATCGCTTTTGATACGTGATAGCTTCGCATTACCGCTTTGATGGAAGTAAACCAATTCCGCAACAAGTGCCGTATCATCATTACAAATATCGGATAGTGTAAAAAGGTCGTTTAGTAGTGTTGATCTGTTCATAGGGATAATTTTATCATTAACGGGAGAGTGAATTTATTTTGCTTCCAACATTAACAAAGGTTAACAAGTAACCGCTTTATTTTAGTGCTTCCTTTTCGTGTGGAACATCGGCACGGTGGGCGTTTGGCTGTGTCCTTTTTGCTTCCTTTTGATATTCCTGTAATGCTTCCCGAAACTCTTATAAACACCGAAATAACGGGAGCTATGTTTCCCGAAACTCATGCCATTATTTGAGTAACTTAATACTCATTGATTGCTTGATAGCTTTGTATTCCCGTTTAGAGACAAAGACGTGATTATCCATCATCTTAAAGAGTTTTCCCACCATATTCAAACGATTATCAATAATAGCGTTTAATTGAACACTTGGGGGATTATCTTCCAGTAGTAGGAATGATTTATAGTTTATGTCGGCTATAAGACACAAAATATCAATATCACTCACACCTATCTCTATTTTGGTTTTGGAGCGATTGAGAGGCTGTAACGGTTTAATCTTGGGTAAGTTTTGGATAACTTCCAGTTTATTTAATCTCAACATTTCTCAACTATTCAATCTCATTTAGTTTGACCGTTACCGCTTCTTTATTCCCAGTAATCGGACACGTAGAGATTAACCCCGTATCAGTGAATGAGGTTTGCTTCTCTATCCGTTCCAGTTGTCCGATAATATCATTCCGTACCGTCGCAAGGTCTTTAAGAGTTGCCCCAGTAAAATCGAAATTCTCTATTGCATCATCTATCTTTTTTAGATGCTTTAGGAGCTGTTCATATTTTGCCTTAACAGTGTATTGGTACTCCTCTTTCAGTGTCGCAAGTGATTGAAATTTCATATCGTTCAATTCATCTTTAAACAATCGCCCCCACTGTATTAATGTTGGTTTAGATGTTTTTAGCTCTATGGCTATTTTGTCGAAACTCATCCCAGACGCTCTGAGCTGTAAAAACTTCTTTTGTTTATCGTTCATGTTATCGTTCCTTTTCATTGGTGATTTCTTTGCTTTTTTTCTGAAAACTTTTTTATGCTTTAGTATCACGTTTAGTATCGCCTTTAGTATCACGTCAAAGTCCCTAAAATAGGGGGTTCTCTTTTATCATGATACTAAGCAATTTCTTTAGTATCACCTTTAGTATCACGTCAAACCCCTATTTATAGGGATTTACCCAACTTTAGTGACTAAAAACGCTTTTCTAAAACTCCCAGCTTGTAATATTTATTACTACCTGATTGGTGTATCTGTCCAAATATTGCTACGTCAAAGGTTTTGAGTTTATCAAGTAGGTAGCGGGGCTTTACCTCTTCACCGAAAACGTCCTGATAAATGATTTTGATATGAGACTGAATTATCATATCTTTGGCTAAATTGTCACATACTTGATTATAAAGATGAACGTTTGTATCTTCCATCGGTTCAAAAAATGAAATATCTCTCATCTTGATAGCGTTCCCCAGTAGTACCACTTTATCGGTCGTCGCATTTACTACGGCTCTTTTTTCGGGTGTGTCTAATGCGGTATCAAATTGCATCCAGTCCACTTTATAACTGAGGAGGAATGAAGCAAAGGCTTTGCGCTGTCGCTTAATATCTTCTATCAATTTAGTGGTATTTATGCCATCCTTTTTGAGTGCTTTATCCGTTTGTATAATCGTAAATCGTCGGTCTGATGTTTCAATCTCCAACGGAGCTAACTCATTAGAGGTAATGAGCACCTGACCGAAAATTTCTATCGCTCCCGCATCCTTGTATTTTTGTTCTGCTTGGACACGGGTATCGGTAACGAGTTGTTTAATGAAGTTCTTCACCGCTTTACGGGTCTTTATATCGTGACTGATTTCGTTTAGGTTATAGAACAAATTCCCGCTTATCCAGTTTTTGAAATTAGAGTGTAAACGGTCGTCGTCGATAACTATGCAATATTCCTCACCGAATAGGGGAGTGATTACGTGCTCAAATAAAATCCCCTTACCGCTTCCCTGATCGCCTTTTAATACTAGGGCGCATTGAGAACGTTTTCGAGTTTGTAAAAATCCTGCCAACCAGTTAATCACCCATTGGTAATAGGTCGGGTTATGGTTCGTCAATCGTTGCAGTAGTATTTTGATATCTTCAAATTTATCTGATGTTGATTTTGGACTCATGTATTCCGTAGGTCTCCACGGTGTCCGATACATTATCCCATCGATTTCTAAAAATTCCGATTTTGCGAATGGCGTGAATTTATCCATTACACATAGTAATTCATTAGGGAAAATATCGGGGTCAACCTCTTTAGTCCCTGTCAACAATCGGACACTCCCACGGTCTAAATAGTTAGCAAGGATACTTTGGGCTTTTGCCTTTTCCAGTTTAACGATTTTCGCCGTCTGCTGAGGTCGAAATAAAATATCACCATCGGGTGAGAGCCATACCGCACCGCCTCGCTGTTTGATCTCGGATAACGTGCTGTTTTCTATCCCCTCTTTTATCCAGTTATTTGATATAAAATCAACGTTTTGGGGTATAATTTCGTTAGGTCGTTCGATAGTTGCCGTTCTTTTTTGGACGGCGTGTTTTGCGTCATCATTTAGTGTAAACTGCATTTGTCCCACCCTCCTTGATCTCTTTATTAATCATTTGATAAATCACCTCTTTGGCTCTGTTTTCGTACTGTTTGGCGATTTCATTACAAAAATCACGTAAATCGTACCCTCTCGGTAAATGCTTATCGAGTACCGTCTCCCAGTCAATCACCACAACATAACTTTCGCAAAATAAAGCTCTGAGACGTTCCCCCAACTTCTTTGCGCTGTCGTCGTTGTCCTGAAAGTAAACGATTATTTTCCCGTGTGTTGCTTGGATGGTTTCGGCGGTGATGTGTCGGTCGTTATGATCGCTTTGTAATGCGATATAAGAGACTCCAAACGCTTCGAGTAGTAAATACTCACCTATGCCACTTGATACGAATATAACCTCATCTTCCGCAGTGATCTTGGACGGGATAAAACTTTTGATTCCGTATGACTTCCATTTAACCGTTTCGCCGTGGTGTGTAGCTGATCGGACAATAAACGTTTTTAACTCATCCTTATCGAATAAAGAAAAGGTGATACTTTGGTATCTCTCGCTCCAACCGATACGGATATTCTCCAGCGTCTCATCCAGTAGATGATTATTGATAAGCTCTGAGAGTTGCTTTTGTCCTTTGTCCTGATTGCATTTTAGGGCACTAATCGCCTCGCTATGCAGTAGGTTAATATCATACGACGGTTTGGACTCCTTGGGTTTTTTGGATAGCTCTCTGAGACGTTGGCGCACTTCATCGGGATTAGGTAATTTACTCATTCCCATACCCCCAAACTCTTCGCCGTCCACTCTGTCGCATCTCTTGGAGCTGTCCCCAGTACGTCAATCATAAAACTCACAATATCACCCGAAAAATCGGTACTTCCAAAATCCTTGATAGTTCCGTCTTTGTTAATGCTAAACGAGTCGTTATCTTTGAAACGGTAATCATTCCGCACTGCTACACCTAAACACTCTAAAAGCTCTTTGACGGTGTCACGGTCGCACTTTTCCTTAATCGTGCCTCTGAGGGCTTTAAAATCAATCATGATGCCACCTTGATCGGTTCATAACTTCCACCTAACAACTTCATTGCTTTTTCAATGTTAGCAATTCGACGATATTTAACCCTTGCTATTCCTTTACTTCCCCATCGAGATTTTAAAATCCCGTCTTTTTCAAGATTACAGAAATATTGGTTAGCGTTTGAAATATGGCTAAAATCGGTAGCAGTCTTTTCTCCCTCTTCGAGAATGATTTTAACAATGTAGCGTTCCAGCTTTGGACATCTCATATCATGCCCCTCATGCTGTTTTAATCGTGTTGTTTTCGAGAAAAGCAACGATAGAGGTTATCGGGTAGAAAACTTTTGCGTTTTTGCCTTTGCCAACTTTGACGTATTCAATCCCTACGCCATCCGTTCGGTCTTTTTGGAGCATCGCTTTTGAGCGGTTCGATACTTCGGCGGTTTCATCGGGTGATAAATTTACCTTGCCGTATTGATTGAAGATAAGTTGAAGTAGTCCCATGTCGCTATCCTTTGGTATGTTTTAATAGCGATATTATATTTTTCTAATGGGTGGTGGGGTTCCCGTCAAAAATGCTAAATTTCTGAAAAATGACGGAACCCGTCAAAAAAACGTGATCGTGTAAAAATGACGGGGGGGTAAAAATAAAGGGCTATGCCTCTAAAGTTATGGGGAGTAATGGGAGAGTAATATTTTCAAATTCTTTGGCAGTTCTTTTTCTGTCTTGCTGAATAGGTAGATTTAAAATAGCTCTTCTACTTACACCCATATTTAAAAGTAATTTGATAAGAATTTGATTTATTTTGTTTGGCTGATAGGTGATTGAGAATTGATAAGCATTTTCTATTATGTCGGGAACGGTTCCCCATCGTAAATGTTCTATACGTGACGCTTTAACACCATTAATTACAGTATCCCATCTATTGCCATATTTACCCGTTAAAAGCTTCACACCAAAACCAATAGAGGCTATGACGCTGTACACTTGGAATAACTCCACGTTGTAGCCCTCTCCTGTCTCTTCATGTTGCTTAAAGTGTTTAAAATATGGGAGTAAATCACCGCAATTATTTTCTACCCATTCTCTCAATGTTTCCAACATCTCAAACGTACTGACCTCTTCAATCTTCATCGGGTGAAGGTTTGCTGTTGCTTTTGGGAAGAGATATTTTATTAGTGAGTAGGAATAGACAAAGAACTCTTTCTTTTGTTGATCGGTGAACTCCTCCATTTGTTGATTGGTGAGGATGGATGGGTCGATATTTTCGTCATGGTTAAGATGTTTATAAAATATTTTAGCAATACTAATAAATTTTTTGATCATATCACCACTAAGGGGAATTAGTACTGGAACACTATTAATTTTAACTGTTTCACCATCGAGTAAATCTATTATAAAGCCCCCATGAGACATGAGTTGCTTTTCCGATTCTAACAATGTTTCATAGTCTTCACTTGCGTAAAATAGTGCGTCAAGTATTAAATTCTTATGTGCTTTGAACAGCTCTTTTTTGTCGCAGTCTAATTCTAATAAAATTGATTCTTCTAATAAATTAATATCATTGCTGACTATGTCGAATAAAGAGAAAAGTAATGCTGAATGTGATGCAATGCCTTCATAGAAATTTGGTGGTGGCGTATAAGCAGAAATATCAGAGAAAAGTGCTGATGCGGTTTCATAAAGATTTGGTGAGAGTGTATTATCAGAAAGAAATGCTGATGCTGAAAGTGCTGACATAGTTTCATAAATACTTGGTGGTGGCGTATAAGCAGAAATATCAGAGAAAAGTGCTGATAGTGTAGATATTTTTCCATTGTGCTCTACCGCCATTTGATTTAGTCTATCATTCAAAACTGCTGAATATGCGGATATGGTTTCATCGCTCATTATTTTATCCATCTTTTTTTCTCCTCTCTTTGTTGTTTTGTTCTCATAAATTCAACCCCCGCACCGCATCGCTTCCCGCATCGGGCATGAGCTTTGCGTAACGCATTGTCGTTGCAATATCTTTATGATCGAGTAGCGTTTTAATGGTGATAATCGGAGTTCCAGCGATAGCAAGATGAGAGGCGAATGTGTGACGGAGAGTATGGATGACCACTCTATTCGCCGTGTCTCTCATATCCAACCCCTCGTTAAAAAGTTTATTTAGTATTCGCTGAAGAGGTCTTTGTATTATGCGGTCGGTGATGAGGTTCCCGTCCGTACTAACTACGTGTTGATATGGTTTAATATTAGATAGCCGATTTTTCAATAAATCAAATAGTTCATCATTGATAAACCCATTATAACGGCTCCCCCCCGCCTTTGTGTTGATAAGGGTGATGGTTCGGGTCTCCATGTCAATATGAGCCTTTTGAATTGCTAACACTGAGCTTAGACGTGCTCCAGTTGATAGGGAGATAGCAACGAATAACCGCACCAGTGGAATATCTTTAACCGCTTCTTTGAGCAGTAGGATTTCGTCACGTTTTAAAAATCGTTCACGTCTCACGTCTCGCTTTTGCATATCTTGCTTAGTAACGTGTTGTCGGTCATCGGCACGGAGTGACGGCACGGGATTAACGAGTTTGTCTTTTTCATTGGTTACGGTTGAATTCCAGTAATTATAAGCGGTTCCGATTACAGTAATCATAATATCCACTGATCGGGGAGAGAGTAGGGCATTACCTTTTGGGTCTTTGCGTTTGGCGATTTTCTGCACGTCCTCACGAAATTTTTTTAGGTGATCTTTGTTTAAAGTGTTCGCAGGTTCGGTTCCGATAAGTGGACTCATATAACGATTGTATCGTCCCCTAAAATCATTACGGAGCGCATCTACCATTGCTTTATTCTCTATGTATTTTTCCCATACCTCGGAGAATTTTAGGGAAGTTGATTTTTTGCGGGTAGCGATAGCGGGAGGTTCTTCTCCTAATCGTTGATTGTTTAGGATTTCGTCTCGTTTCTGTTTGCAAAATGCCTCACGTACTCCAGCACTGTGTAAGCCGATTTTAATACGCTTCATTTTTGCTTCACTGTCTTTATACGTTATGTAATACGCTTTATCACCATTTTGTAGCTCGTTGTAATAGATGCCAGTGTATTTATTAGACTTGGTCATATTTTTTGCAACCTATTTGCAACCGTATATTTGATTACTTGGATTTATTTGGTAGTTATATGGTACTATTCTAAACCTTAATAAAGTCCTATTTTATGGAACTTTGTGGTTATTTGGAATTACTTTTATATTAGATGGAATAATGGTTATATCGGCTCCGCCCACTGGTACCACCTCTATATTACGATCTTTCATAGATTTTTAATCACTTTAAGAAAATTTCCAAAAATACACAGGATACAATTTAGGGTACATTTTTGTTTTTAAAGATGTAGATGTACAACCGATTTTAAAATGATAGTGATTTGAATTTAAAATGATAGTGCTGTAGATACCCAAAAAATACGCGAATTTGTTTAACTTTCTTCCCTCAATAATTCGTAACAAACACCTCCCTAACCGTCTTCTTACTTCCTGCTCCTCGAAGGGTATAGTGCTGACGTCGGAACATTCGGAAGGGTGAGTCGGAAATTATCCGGAAGGTTGAAGCGGTGTGAAACCGTCTGAGTGAGTATAGCACAGCCTTCCGAATATTTATACGAAATCATTAGTCAGCGCTTTGGATTTTCGC
>JAPLGM010000014.1 GCA_026390165.1 Campylobacterales bacterium | reverse complement strand
TTTACATCTAAACAAGATTGAAAATATTGGTCGAAAAATGATTGATACAACTTATGATTTGGGTGAATCTTTAGTGCTATTTTCAATGGTGCGTTTGAAATATGGCATTGTTAAATGGTGATTAGTATTGGAATGGGCTAGGCGTTTAGTTTAATTTCCCCTAACTGTCCGCCATTTTTTTTCTAAAATATCACTTTAATCTCAAACCAATTAACAATATCGTATAATTCGCGTTATTTTTCTTACTTTAGGAATGCTCTGGATGGATAGTATCGCAATCAAATATAATGATCAAATAGTCGATTTACAAACTGCTGTCGCACATGGAATCAGTGGAGATTCTATCGTTTATGATAACTCAGCAGATTCTCTTGAAGTGATTCGTCACTCTTGTGCTCATTTGATGGCACAAGCCATTAAAGCACTCTATACAGATGCAAAATTCTTCGTTGGACCCGTTGTCAAAGAGGGATTTTATTACGATTTTAAAGTCAACGAAACTATCGGTGAAGAGGATTTGAAAACGATCGAGAAGAAGATGCTCGATATTGCCAAATCTAAAGTCGTCATCGAACGGTATGAGATTACTAAAGACGAAGCGCGTATAAAGTTCGCAAACGATCACTTGAAACAGACGGTCATGGATCGTATCCCTGATGATGTAATCTCTATTTACAAACAAGGGGAGTTTGAAGACCTTTGCCGTGGACCCCATTTGCCCAATGTTGGGCTCCTTCGCTATTTCAAACTGACAAAAATTTCAGGTGCCTATCTCGGTGGGGATAGTAAAAACGAGATGTTGACCCGTATTTACGGTATTGCTTTTGCCGACAAAGAGTCATTAAAAGCCTATTTGGAGATGATGGCAGAGGCTGAAAAACGGGATCACCGTAAAATTGGTGCGGAGATGAAACTTTTCACGTTTCGTGAAGAGGTGGGGGCTGGATTCCCGATTTGGTTGCCTGCTGGAGCGCGTATGCGTTCCCGTTTGGAACAACTTCTTTTCAAAGCGCACCGCAAACGTGGCTATGAGCCGGTACGTGGTCCTGAAATGCTTCGTTCTGATCTATGGAAAGTGAGTGGTCACTACCAAAACTATGGCGAAAATATGTATTTCACCAACATTGATGAGATCGAATTTGGTGTCAAACCGATGAACTGTGTCGGTCACATCAAAGTATATGAGCACGATTTACACTCTTATCGAGATCTTCCCCTCAAATATTTTGAGTACGGAATTGTTCACCGTCACGAAATGACAGGGGCGCTGCATGGACTTTTCCGTGTTCGTGAATTTACTCAGGATGATGCCCATATTTTTTGTACGGTAGATCAAATCGAAGAGCAAATTATCGAAGTGGTCGATTTCGTTGATAAAATTATGTCTACCTTTGAGTTTAACTACAAAATGATGATCTCCACGAAGCCTGAAAAAGCGGTGGGGGATGATGCCGTATGGGAAATTTCAACCAATGCACTCAAGAACGCAATGGATAAAAACCATCTACCCTACGAAATAGATGAAGGGGGCGGAGCGTTCTACGGGCCTAAGATTGATATTAAAATTACCGATGCTATCGGACGAGAATGGCAGTGCGGTACGATTCAGCTTGATTTTAACCTTCCGGAGCGTTTTGAACTCGAATATAATGGTGAAGAAAACACAAAAATTCAACCTGTAATGATTCATAGAGCCATTTTAGGTTCTTTTGAGCGTTTTATTGGTATATTGACGGAACATTACGCGGGGGAATTCCCAATGTTTATCGCTCCGACACAGGTTGCGATCGTTCCGATTGCTGAATCTCATGTTGCGTATGCGCGCGAATTGGGGAATAAGCTGATCGATATGGGTGCCGATTATGAGATTTTCGATAAAAACGACAGTCTCAATAAACGTATCCGTACAGCTGAAAAAGGGCGTGTCCCGATGATTATCGTCCTGGGTGATGAAGAGGTAAGCGCAAAAAGTGTCGCGGTGCGGGATCGACGATCGCGTGAACAATACAATCTAAGCGAAGAGCAATTTTTGGCTTTGATACAACAAAAAATTAATGAGGTGCATTTTTGATTAAAAAACAAGACCGAGTCCAAATGAACGATGATATCAGAGTTCCTGAGGTCCGTTGTGTGGTTGATGGTGGTGAAGCACTAGGCGTTGTAACGATTCAAGAGGCGATGGCTAAGGCAAATGAGCTTGGGCTTGACCTCGTATTGATCTCACCGGACGCAAAACCTCCGGTTGCGAAGATTATGGACTACGGCAAATTTTATTATCAAGAAGAGAAAAAGAAAAAAGAGGCGCGTAAAAAGCAAACCAAAGTCGAAGTCAAAGAGATTAAGCTTTCGGTTAAAATTGCGGAGAACGATGTAAGTTACAAAGTGAAACACGCACGCGAATTTCTTGAAGAAGGCAAACATGTCCATTTCCGCGTATTCTTACGTGGACGTGAGATGGCGCATCCAGAAGCTGCAGTTGCCGTTTTAAATCGTGTTTGGCCAATGGTTGAAGATGTAGGGATGATGTACAAAACCCCTGCTATGGAAGGGCGTTATTGTAATATGATGGTTCATCCGAAAAAAGACGATAAAAAGTAACTTTTCTTCTTCTGCAATAATATTACTTCAAGCCCATCTCTCCCGCATAAGCGGGAAGCTTTAGGGGATTGCAAAGGACACGTGTGTCCTTGCTACTAAAAGGGGCTTTGCACCTTTTAGTACTTAACATCAAATAAAAAGCTTTTTTGTGGTATAATCCGCGTCTCGTTTAGAGAATTTTTGCAAAAGGATCAAGTCGATGCCAAAAATGAAATCGGTTAAAGGGGCGGTAAAACGCTTCAAAGTGAAGAAAAACGGCACACTCAAACGTGGGACAGCATTTCGCAGTCACATTTTGACTAAACAAGATGCAGGGACTCGTCGTGGGCAAAAAACACCAAAAGTGGTTGCTGCTGTCGATGCGAAAAACATCAAAAAGATGCACCTATTCATTAAATTTTAAAATGAATCGGGTAAAGAAAGGAAAAATATGCCAAGAGTAAAAACAGGTGTTGTAAGACGCCGACGTCATAAGAAAGTCTTGAAACTTGCACGTGGTTTCTATAGCGGAAGACATAAGCATTTCCGTAAAGCGAAAGAGCAATTAGAGCGTAGTATGTACTACTCGTTCCGCGATCGCAAACAGAAAAAACGTGAATTTCGTAAATTGTGGATTATTCGTATCAATGCGGCATGTCGCTTGAACGGTATGAACTATTCAAATTTCATGAACGGTCTTAAACGTGCTAACATCGAGCTTGATCGCAAAATTCTTGCTGATATGGCTATGAACGACGCGGGAGCATTCACTGCTCTTACCGTTCAATCCAAAGCAGCATTAGCATAACTAAACCTCGTACCAAAAGAGCTCTTGCTCTTTTGGATACGCTTCACCTCTTTCGAGGTAAAGTCTCCTCTTTTTTAGCTTACTTCTCGATTTTATACCCTTTATTTTCCAGACATTTTTGACACTCAATCGTAATTGGAGGGCGTGATGCTTTCGCAATGGCGTCAAGGTCATAATAATGGCACTCTGCAAAATCAGCTTTGATAAGCTCATCACTATGACCTGCTGGGCAGATTAAACCATTGACCGTAAACTGCTTTTGGGCGCACCCAACTGCTAATACGCTTAATGCGATGATAGCTAATAATCCTAATTTTTTCATGTTACTGCTCCTCTTTGAGTGAATTTTCGAACAAATAGCGATGATCTTCAGGCAGAGTGCTGTAAACAAGGTTAGCTAGATCTCTAATCTCCCACAGTGCCGCTTTATCACTTCGCAGTGAGATAAAGTTTTGGAGTGAACGGGCATTGATTGTCCATGTCAATTCTGTCTTATAGCTCTCTGGAAGACAGTATTTTGCACGGTCATTACTTATTCCTGCAACCAGTACGGTTCTGAGATTTTCGAGGGCACGAATGCTCATTTCATCCACCAGTTCAACACCCGTCATTGTTAGATACTTTTGGGGACGCTCTTTGTCGCCAATCGAAAACGGATCTTCGTCTTTAAGCTCTTTGAGTGTATAGCGAGTACTTTTAACGCTCAATGAAGCCATACGGTGACGGGCAAGCTCTTGGAGGAGTGCACGGCTAATTCCCTCGATATAGAAGTTGTAAACAATATGTTCCAACGTCGAGGCGTGTTTGAATTTATTGCCGACACGATCTATCAATGCACGGTCTATATCACCCCCGTTATCGCTTTTATCGAAACTTTGCCAGCAGGTGCGTATAGCGTCCGAACAGATAACAAGAGGTGTAAAGTGTTGTAAGGTTACTTTCATGAGTGAATCTTTTTTAGAGGTTAAGAGAGTATAACGAAGAGAATTATAAAAGACGCTAAAAGCGTCTTTTACATTACGAAAACGTGAGGTACGATAAGAGGATATTTTTTCATTTTGCGGTAGATATGCTTACGCACCACTTGGCGCAGATCATTTTCCAACGCTTTGGGGTTTTCGATAAGCCCTGGTTTAAGGTTGAGCAAGAAGTGCTCTAGGACATCTTCCATCTCTGCTGCAAACGCTTTGTCATTACGATCGGCTACGAGACCGAAACTCGTAACAAGCGGTTTGGAGAGGAGGCGTGAATCGGTAGCACTTACTTGTGCTACAAGGACAACCATCCCCTCGGATGCCATTTTTTGACGATCGATAACAATATCATCTTCAATTTGGTGGTTATTTTGGTTGTCGATATAGGTTTTACCGGTTTTAACTGTTTTGGCTTTGCGCATAAATTTGCTGCTTACCTCGATGCAATCACCATCGGACATAAGGAGGATATTACGCTCAGGAACACCACAGCTGATCGCCGTATCACGGTGTTTCATAATATGGTTGTATTCACCGTGAACAGGGAGGAAGAATTTAGGATTGGTGAGGCGTAGCATAAGCTTTTGCTCCTCCATACTTCCATGTCCTGATACGTGGATATCACGGTCATTGGCGACGCGAGCACCCGCACGCTGTAGATAATTGAGCATTCCCGAAATGGAACCCTCATTCCCTGGAATAGCACGTGCTGAGAGGACGATCAAATCGGTGGGTTTGATTTTGATATGACGGTGCTCACCGATAGACATACGGAAGAGGGCAGAGCTTGGCTCCCCCTGACTTCCCGTGGTTACGATGAGGACATCTTTATCGCTCATACGGTTCGCCTCTTCGGCGTCGATAAAGATATTTTTGGGGAGTTTGATGTAATCATATTGCATCGCTACTTCAAGGTTTCTCTCCATTGAACGCCCGATGACACACACCTTACGGTTGTATTTGAGACCGTATTGGATTGCTTGGTAGACACGGTGGATATTCGAGCTAAAGGTTGACATAATGATACGTCCCTCAGCCTTGGCGAAAATACGGTCAAATCCGCTTGCAACGGTAAGCTCACTAGGTGTCCACTCTTTGTTATAGGAATTTGTTGAGTCACTTAGGAGACACAAAACCCCTTTTTCACCATAGTGAGCGAGGCGATGGATATCGGCAGTGTAACCATCAATAGGGGTAAAATCGATTTTAAAATCACCTGTATGGATGATAGTTCCCGCTTTAGTTGTGATCGCCAACGATGAGGAATCAATGATCGAGTGGGTCATATGCATCCACTCAACTTCGAAATCGTTACCGATTTTGTACACTTGGCGTTTTACGATAGGGTTGAAATAGCGACGGTATTCACGCATATGGTGTTCGTCAAATTTATTACCGATCATTGCAAGAGGAAGAGGAGTTCCATAGATAGGAAATTGCATCTCTTTGAAAAAGTACGGTACAGCACCAATGTGATCTTCGTGGGCGTGTGTGATGATAACGGCAACGATTTTTTTACGAATTTCACGCAAATAGGTGAAATCAGGGACGAGAATATCAACACCGTGCATCTCTTCGCTTGGGAAACTCATCCCGATGTCGATGATAATCGCTTCGTGTTCGGTTTCGATGACGGTAATATTTCCGCCGATTTCACCCAATCCGCCCAAAGGGGTGATGCGTACTTTCTCACTGTTTTCAAGATCAAGCTTGAAATGAGGGTTAAGACGGTTTTTATGTGCCTCTTGATTTTGGAGGACAAAATCACGGAGGTTATTGTCAATAGGGGTTGCCGGTGAACCACGACGACCTCTATTTCCACGATCACGTGATGGACGGTTTTCGCTCTCAGGGGCTAGATTGGTTGCGCTTTCACCCTCACGTACTATTATAAGGTTATCAGTACGAGGAGGACGGTTTTCCGTGCGTGGTGGGCGATTATCGGTACGTGGAGGACGGTTGTCTTGACGTGGTGGACGACTTTCGGTGCGTGGAGGACGATTATCTTGACGTGGAGAGCGATTTTCCTCACGAGGACGCTCATTGCGCTCACCCTCGTTCTCACCCTCACTTCTGGTTTCGTTACGTGGGCGAAAAGGACGACGGTTATTGTTGGGTCGTCTTTCGCGGGTTTCTGTTTGGGGTTGAGCCCCTTCTTGGGTAGTATCATCAGCCATAGAAATATCCTTCTACTATAATTTTGTATTTTTGTTAAATTGAAACGGAACTCTCTCGCAGTTTTGAGCCTAAAAAAGAGGCTATTGTAAAAGGGCGTAGAGCTGGTGAAAGTCAGAGGTGCGAAGCTGATGAGGTCGGATGGTTTTTTCTAAGGCAAGTGTTTCGAACGCACGAGTCAAAGAGTCTCCATCATAGCATGCCGTGAGATTTTTATTGAGGGTTTTTCGTGGCTGTGTAAAGGCAACACGTAAAAAGTCTTCAAACCCTTCATCATTACGATTCGTCCGTTTTGAAATGAGCAGTACGGCAGAATCGACTTTGGGAGCAGGCTCAAATGCGGTTGGCGGAACATGGAGGACAATTTCTATGTCTGCCACGCTTTGGGCTATTACGCTGAGTGCTCCAAAAGCTTTCTCATTGGGTGTGGCGGAAAACTTCTCTGCCACTTCACGCTGAATCATGACAAGCATATTTTTACACGCCGGATCAGCGAGGGCTTTTAGAATGATATTCGTCGCAATGTAATAGGGGAGATTCGCCACTAAATCATACGGTTCATCCAAAAGCTCACTCTTCCAAGTTTCCAACACATCTCCACATCGGAGAGTGAGTTTACTGGTAGCGATGGCATCGGCAAAATGGTGCTGTAAATGCTTGCACAAGTCGGTATCGACCTCAAAAGCAGTAACACTTTTGACATCAACTAAATATTTAGTTAAATCACCTAATCCAGGCCCGATTTCCGCAATACGATGAGAGGTAAGGGGCATCGATTGGATGATTTGAGATAGAACACTCTCATCACGTAAAAAATTTTGACCAAATCTTTTTTTGGCTTTTGTGGTACTTTTTTGCATTGAATAGAGTATACCTCAGAAAGAGTTAATTAGGTATTAAGATAAAAAATAAAATAGGGGGTTAAGTGATGCTGGACTATAATTAGTATAATTAGGCAAGGGAGTTTTACGAATGGAATACTTTGCAAAGCGGATTATTCCGTGTTTGGATGTAAAAGATGGTCGTGTTGTAAAAGGGGTCAATTTCGTCGGGCTCAAAGATGCAGGGGATCCTGTGGAAGTGGCGAAGCGCTACAATGATGAGGGGGCGGATGAGCTGACGTTTCTCGATATTACCGCATCGCATGAAGAGCGTGACACGATTGTCCATATCGTGGAGCAAGTCGCCCGTGAGGTCTTTATCCCCCTTACAGTTGGGGGTGGGATACGAGAACTCAATGATATTTATCGACTTTTGAACGTTGGATGTGACAAGGTGAGTATCAACTCCGCTGCGATTAAGCGTCCCATTTTTATCGACGAAGGGGCGAAGCGGTTTGGCTCACAATGTATCGTTGTCGCCATTGATGTCAAGCGTACGGGAGATCAATGGAACGTCTATCTCAACGGTGGACGAGTTGATACGGGGATCAATGCCCTCGATTGGGCGAAAGAAGTAGTCGATCGCGGTGCAGGAGAAATTCTTCTCACCTCAATGGATGCCGATGGGACAAAAGCAGGCTTTGACCTCTCTATCACGGAACAAATCAGTCGTGCCGTGAATGTTCCTGTCATCGCCAGCGGAGGTGCGGGAACGATGGAGCATATCAAAGAGGCATTCGATCACGGTGCCGATGCAGCATTGGCAGCGAGCATTTTCCATTATAAAGAGATTGATATTATGGATTTGAAGCGGTACTTGAGTGCTAATGGGATTGCGGTGAGGTTGTAAGGAGCTAACTATGTCAAATTTACAAAAACAAATTATTGAAGAAGCGTTGCATCTTTCAGCAGTAGAGCGGGCAGATATTGTTGATATTTTATTACGAAGTATTGACACTCCTGATACTGAAATTGATCAAGCATGGGCAGTTGAAGCAGAAAAAAGAGTGGAATTTTATAAAGAGAATAAGGATATTTTAATTCCAGCCAATAAAGTTTTTGAGCGTTATGGTCTATAACGCATTTTTTACTCTTGAAGCACAAGTAGAGCTTGATGAAGCTTATCTTTATTATGAACAACAGCAAGAGGGATTAGGCAAAGTTTTTATAGAGGCAATACGAAAAACACAAGATAGAATTTGTCATTTTCCGCAAGCATGGCAACCCCTTTCAGTGAGAACAAGACGTGCGCTTGTGAGTCGTTTCCCTTTTGGAATAATTTATTATATCGCCCATAATGAGATTGTGATTATTGCAATTGCTCATTTGCATCGTAAGCCATTTTATTGGAAGGGGAGACATGATGAATGAAAAAAACTATTGGTTAATTTTATGTAATCCTGACGAATGGTTTGGCACAAAAAGTTTAGAAAACGCACAAGTGAATCAGTTGCTAGGTGAACTTGAATTTGAAGATTGGCGAGTCAGAGAAAGCCATTTTAAGGACATCAAAGCAGGTGATTTAGGAATCATAAAAGTTGGTGAAGATGGACGAAGTAAAAAACGGAGAACTCTTGCAAATGGGCATATTGTAAATAAATTGGAAGCAGGAATTTATGCACTTTTTGAAATAGTTGAAGATGATGATAAAGAGATTGCGTTTACAGCAGAAGATGGAACGTTTAGAATCAACTTGAGAGTTTATGAAAATTTATTTAGTCAAAATAGAGTGATAAATAAAGATGATTCGAAAGATTTATTAGGTGGATATTATCAACAACAAAGTAGTGTTAAAATGGAAAAAAATATTTTTGATAATGTTATAGAATTTTTAAATAAGGGGAATATTAACATGAAAAAACCACGTAACCAAATCCTCTATGGTCCTCCCGGTACGGGAAAAACCTATAACACAATCACCAAAGCGTTAGAGATTATCGATGGAACCGTTCCGCGTGAGCGAAAAGAGGCAAAAGCTAAATTTGAAGAGTATCGAAAATTAGGACAAATTGAGTTTGTCACGTTTCATCAAAGCTACGGATACGAAGAATTTGTGGAGGGAATAAAGCCTTGCGACTTAAGTAGTTGTGAAAATACTGACCATAAAGAAATTAAATATGCTGTCCAAGAAGGTATTTTTAAAAAGTTATGTGAAGAGGCAAAAAAATCATCATTTGAAGAAAGCTATGAATTATATATTCAAAATGAGCTTGCCAATGAAAAGAAAGTTAACCTCAGTTCAAAGAGTGAGAATAAAGAATTCATAATATCAAAATCTGAAACAGGTATTGGGACTGATAAAAAAAATACTTCTTTCAGTTATGACAAGTTAATTGAAATTTTCAACAATCCAGATCAACAACGAACTAATGCAACATATGGTCAACCAATTATTGAAGAAATTCTCAAAAAGTATCCGTTAAAAAATTATATCCTCATTATCGATGAAATCAATCGTGGAAATATCTCTAAAATATTTGGGGAACTCATTACTCTCATAGAGCCGAGCAAACGAATCGGTGCGGATGAAGCGATCAAACTCAAACTACCCTATAGTAATAAAGTATTTGGCGTTCCCCAAAACCTCTATATCATTGGGACGATGAACACGGCTGACCGTTCTATAGCCCAAATCGATACAGCTTTGCGAAGACGATTCGTATTTGAAGAAATGTTGCCTAAATCAGAACTATTACTTGGTGCAAACAATCAACCGTTGGTTATTGAAGAAGATGGTAAGAAAATAGAAATTCAAAAAATCCTTCAAGCTATAAATGAGCGGATAGAATATATTTATGACCGTGAACATCAAATCGGACATAGCTATTTTATGCCTCTTCAAAAAGACAATTCAAAAGCAAAACTCGATGAGATATTTCGAGTCAACATTATTCCTCTTTTGGCAGAGTACTTTTATGGGGATTGGCACGATATTAAAATAGTTCTCAATGATGACGATGGATACTTTATTAGCGAAAAAGATGAACTTGGCTTTGCTTTGATGGATACAAAAAGAAAGAAAAATAAGATTTTTAGTGTTAATAGTAGTTTTAGCGTTGATGGATATGTCAATATTTATAAAACTAAATAAATGAAACAAATAACGATTAGTGAGTATGGCTATCTTGGTTGTGATGGTGTATCAACAGAGGGTAATAAATTTATAGGGGATAGAAGCCTTACTCACGATGAGTTTCAGGAGTTAAAAGAATATTGGGAGAGCGATAAAGAGACGTTTAAAATCTTTACGCTTGAAAACTCCAAATGTCTTAAAGCAACAAATTATGTGGGTGTAGTTCAAACCTCTATGGTATGTATCGAAATATTACCCAAGATTTACGATAAAGATGACAAAGAGATTAGCGGGTATAAAAGTGCTGAAGAAAAATATCGAGATGTTTTTCTTCAAATGCTTAAACCGCTTCTCGGAATCAATGAAATACTAATAGACAAAGCCAATCTTGATGTGACTAATGACACAAATATCTTTGAGGTTTTTATTGCTATGTTTGTCAATGAAATGGATAAGCTTATCCACAAAGGGGTAAAATCAGACTATATTGCCAAAGAGGAAAACCAGTTTTTTCTCAAAGGAAAACTTAAATTTAACGAGCATATCAAACAAAACTATATTCATAAAGAGCGGTTTTATGTGGAGTTTGATGAATATTTGCCTGATCGAGTTGAAAACAGACTTTTGAAATCTACCATAAATATGTTGCTTAAACATACCAATGACTATGATAATAAGAAAGCGTTACGACAGCAACTTTTTATTTTCGATGAAGTGAGTTATTCGACAAGTTACGAAGTAGATTTTAAAAATGTAAATCTTCATCGTGGAATGGAGCATTATGAATTGCCAATGCGGTTTGCAGAGGTATTTTTATGCAATAATTCTTTTAGTTCTATCAGGGGTAATGACAATGTATTTTCGATGCTATTTCCCATGGAGAAAGTGTTTGAAGAGTATATGGAATATGTACTTGAAAATTCAAAAGATAACCTTGGAATAAAACATATTCATATCAATGGACTAAAAGGGGATTGGCTGTTAGGAAAGGGCAAATGCTATATGATCAATCAACAGCCTGATTATCTATTGCGGATGAACAATAATATATATATCGTTGCTGATGCCAAATGGAAACTTCTTAATCTCATAGAGGATGTATCTAAAGATTGTCAAAAATTGAGTTTTAATGCAGGTGATGTGTATCAAATGTTCAGTTATCTCAATTATTATGAGAATGTTTGTGATACGGCTATAATTTTTGCACCAAAAACAAAAGAGTTTTTTGAAGAAAAAATATTTGAGTATTTAAAACAGAATAATGAGCCGATTGGAAAAAAGTTAAAAGTGATACCGATAGATTTGGGAACAATTACAAAGGATGATATGATGACAAAGGAAATAAATGATACTTTGTGCCGGTAACAACGAAATATTCGACTTCGCCCTCCCTATTGGGGTGGGATTAGTTGAGAGTGCTATGAATCTTACACGATTGTGTTTGTTTGACAAGCCTGAATTTATCCTCTTTGTGGGGAGTGCTGGGAGTTATGGAAAACATTCTATCTTCGATATTGTTGAGTCTAAAACAGCAGCAAATATTGAGGTGGGATTTTTGAGTGGGAACGGTTATACCCCTATTGATAATGTGGTCTCTAGCCAAACGCAAAACGTTAAAGATACGCTGGTAAACTCTTCCAATTACATTACGACCAGTGAAAATGCAATGACACAATTTCGCTCCCTTGGATTGGAACTTGAAAATATGGAATTTTTCAGTGTGATGCGGGTGGCTCAGGAGTTTAATATTCCTGTTGGCGGGGTATTTTGTGTGACGAACTATTGTGACGGGAATGCTCATCAGGATTTTATGACTAATCATGAAAAAGCGAAAGAGTTATTAACCCAACATCTACAAAAACGGAGTGCACTTCATGTCTAAACCTTGTATCCTTGACTATAGCAAAGCAGAACTTACGGCATTGGTCAAACCCTCTTTTCGTTCCAAACAAATTTGGGGGTGGATTTATCATCAATATGCGACAAGTTTTGAAACGATGCAAAATCTTCCCAAGGCGATGAGAGAAGAGTTGGCGCAAAATTATGAGATTATGCCCCTCAAGATTGCTCGAAAAGAGTGCTCTACGGATGGGACGATCAAGTATCTTTTTGAATTGAGTGATGGTAAAACCATTGAGACAGTATGGCTCAAGATGAAGGATGAGTCTATCGATGAAGAGGGGAATGTTGAAAACGAAGCGCGCTATACGGTGTGTGTTTCGACACAAGTTGGGTGCAAAGTAGGGTGTACATTTTGTCTCACTGCCAAGGGGGGATTTACACGTGATTTGAGTGCGGGGGAGATCGTGGCACAGGTACTTGCGGTGAAATCGGACAATGGTTTGGCTGCTGCAAAGCGTCTCAATATCGTCTATATGGGAATGGGGGAGCCACTGGATAATCTCGATAATCTAGCGAAAGCAATTACGATTTTCAAAGATGAAGAGGGGCTTTCCATCTCAGGCAAACGGCAGACAGTCTCCACGAGCGGTCTGAGTTCTAAAATCGATAAACTCGGGGAGATGGATTTGGGTGTCCATATTGCTATTTCGCTTCACGCCGTCGATGATGAACTCCGAACAGAATTGATCCCGATGAATAAAGCGTATAATATTGCCTCGATCATTGATGCGGTGAAACGGTTCCCGATTGATACCCGTAAGCGGGTGATGTTTGAGTATCTGGTCATTAAAAATAAAAATGATGATTTGGTTTCGGCGAAAAAACTGGTCAAGCTATTGCACGGAATCAAAGCGAAAGTCAATCTTATCTTTTTTAATCCCTACGAGGGGTCTGATTATGCTCGACCATCGAGAGGGGATATGGTGAAGTTTCAAGAGTATCTGACGAGCCACGGCGTGTTGTGTACGATACGCGATTCCAAAGGGCTAGATATTAGTGCAGCGTGCGGTCAATTGAAAGAAAAAGATTTGAATGAGGCGGTGTCATGAGCGCAATGGACTGGTTTCAAGTGGGATTTTTAGTGATCGTTGTTGCAAGTGGTTTGGGCGGTTTTGTGTGGGTGGTGATGAAAAAAGAGTAGAGGCTCTTTTTACCATCGGTATTTGATCATTGCCTGAAACACATCGTTAGCCGTGTGGTAACTGTTCTCATGATAGTAGTGCCACTCTGTCCCTACTTCTATTTTCCCCTTAGATATTCCCATACTCGGTGAAAGATTAAATAACAACTGATTTTGGCTCAAAAAATCGACGGTTGTCCAATCAACGAATCCTTCAAAATGCCACCGTTCATTCAGCGGTGCGTAATAATTCGCCGAAAGCTGATAGGTATCATCCCCGATATTTTGTATTTTTCGGTACAAATTGAGTCCAAAAATGGCAAATCCAGGGAGATTTAGATCAACCCCTCCTCCGTATAGCCATGCGTGATAGGTATTGGAACCGTTGTACTGAAAGGATGCGTAATACTCTTTAATAACTCCATCTGAGGTTGAAAATCCTCCGATTTTGTTGAGGCTGAGACGTGGAGAAATTTCGCCGTAGAGGTCATCCTTCTCATTTGTAAACTGAAGCCCTTTTTTCGCGTAGGCATAATCGGCAAACATGAATAAATCTCCATACGCCCATGTGCGATAGTGCTCTGCCGTTATGGTTTGCTTGGCACCACTTTGGGTATCCAAAAATGTTGGACCTTCAAAATTACCGTAAAGATATTGGATATTAGTCGTCGAGAAAGCACTCAAAGAGGCAGCAAGTAAAGTGGATGTGAGTAAAAAATGTTTCATAGACTCTCTTTAGCGGAATTTTTTAGGGGTGCAAGGGTGATTTGATTTCGTCCATGTTCTTTGCTGTAATAAAGAGCCTTGTCAGCAGCCATTAGAAGAGAGTCTTGGGTTGTTCCATGCAGTGAATAGACGGCAATACCCGCCGAGATTGTGACTGAAAGTTCGGCACCCTCATAGTTTCTTTGCATATCTTGAATCTCCTGACGACAGGTTTCCATCCGCTGCATCGCCTGTTCATACGATATAGTGGGGATGATAATAACAAACTCCTCCCCACCATAGCGGAAAAGAAAATCATTTTTACGAACGGATTGTATTAAACACGTGGCTATCCCTTTGAGCACTTCATCTCCCGCTGCATGACCGTATGTATCGTTAATTGTTTTGAAATGGTCTATATCAATGATAACGATAGAGAGGGGAATCGATTCACGTTTGGCACGTTCGAGTTCTTGTGACATTATTTCATCGAGATAGTAGCGATTGTGTAACCCTGTGAGAGGATCGTGGATACTTTGCTCTTTTATTTTACCATTAAGTCGGTAGATATATCCAGCGATCGCCCCTAACACTAAGAGTAAAAGTATGGAAGCTGTAAGAGAATAGTAAAGCCACGTATTATTTTCGGCTTGATTTGGGTTGTAGAGAAATCCATCGGGAACAGTATCCGATTTACCAAATCCTAACGCATGATAGGTTTGGACAATATGCTCCCACCGTACAGGATTCATATGCCCGATTTCAATGAGTTCAGGTTCCATAAGCTGATGAATAGCTGCCGCTTCAAATCGGAGATGATCCCGTGTTTTTTCGTGAGAATAATCGGAGAGGATCACATCAATGGTCTCTTCAGGATGAGCCAGTGCATACGCCCACCCTTTTAAACTTGCTTCACGAAATGCTTTTACCCGTTCTGGATTTTGGGAGAGTTCATTATCACTGGTAAAGAGGCAGTCGCTGTAAAAATCGATGCCGTATTTTCTTGGATCAATTATTGTATAGACAATCCCTTTTTCTTTGAGATAATAAGGCTCATTAGTAGAGTAGCCGTTGTAGGCATCTACTTTACCGTTAATCAAATCATCAATATTAAAAGTGCTTTCGATGATGTTTAGTTTACTGATATCGATTCCTTCGTTATGAAAGAGCGCCATCAGTTCTGCATTTTCAATATTCTTGGTCATCATTAGCCGTTTGTGCGCCAAATCAATAATAGTTGAAATATGGGAGTCTTTGCGGAGAATCCATACATTGGGGGAGGTTTGAAAGAGTGCTGCCAAGACGACAACGGGTTTCCCGTTAAGCCGCTCATTAATGAGTCCTGAATTGCCAATGCCATACTCAGCACGTCCCGAAACGACCTCTTCGACAGGACTGGATTTCGATTGGTTGGCTTCTAAAATAGTAACATTAAGCCCTGCATCGCGATAGTACCCTTTATTTTTTGCCATATAATAACCGGCAAATTGAAACTGATGCAACCATCGAAGCTGAAGGGTAACATTTTCTAATGGGCTTGCGGAGAGGAAAAGAGGGGCGAATAAGATTCCCGCCAAAAGGGGGAAAATGTGTCTTTTATTCATTATAGAGACCTACTATTGTGTATTAAATTATTTCTATTCGTTAATTCTATCGTAATAAACTATTGATTTTATTAATACAGTACGTTTTAATTTTCAAAAATATAATGTCGGATCAAACAACTGATTGACCTGTCTTTAACTCCCCCTATTTTTCAGTTGTAATTTAGAACTCTAACGTTATGCTACAACCACTTATAGGGATCTATGGACAAGGGGTAAGTTATGGCAAAAGTTAATGATACAGTTCAGACCGATGGGTTGACGTTTTTAGATGACGGGGAGGTGCTGTATGACGATTTGTATTTATTATCGGAGACGGATGAAAAAGGGATTATTACCTACGTAAGTGATTCGTTTGCCAAAGTAGCAGGATGGAAAGCGGCGGATCTACTCGGTAATCCGCATAATGTCGTTCGGCATCCTGATATGCCTCGTGCTGCCTTTAAATCTCTTTGGGAAGATGTTCAAAGCAAAGGCTTTTGGACAGGATTTGTAAAAAATGCCCGAAAAGGGGGAGGGTATTACTGGGTATATGCCACCGTCTTGCGCTCTACGGATAAAAATGGAAACGTAAAATATGTCTCTATTCGTATAAAACCTTCACGTGATGACATCAAAAAATCTGAAGCACTTTACGCAACACTGGATTAAGGAGAAATTATGGCACTAGTTAGACGAGGAGAGTCTGCACCCATGGCGGTAGCAGGGGTGGGACCCGATAAACGCCGTCAGCGTACATTGGCAAAACAGCAACAAATTTCAGAGAGTATCGCAGGGGTTGCAACGACGATCTTAGATAATGCGCAAGAAAGTGTCAGTGCGATTGAACAACTTAAAAGTTCAATGGAGCAGATTGCTACAGCAGCCGAAGAGAACAGCGGAGCAAGTGAACAAGCCCTTAAAAATGTCCGTTCTATCAGTTCAAATATTGGGCGGATGACATCCAGTATCGATACGGTGATCTCCTCAACGCTTGCAGCTGGGGATAACATTATGGCGTCAGTAGGGACGATTAATACCTCTGTAGAGCGGATGGCAAAAGCGGTTAATGTTGCTAAAACGTCCTCCAAAAAATCGGAAGAGCTTAAACTCTCTTCTGAAAACATTGGGGAAGCGGTTGGATTTATCGCGAAAATTGCCGATCAAACCAATCTTCTTGCCCTCAATGCCGCCATCGAAGCAAGCCGTGCAAAAGAGCATGGAAAAGGGTTCGCCGTTGTTGCCGATGAGACACGCGCCCTTGCGGGTGAATCGGAAAAAAATGCCGATTTCATCTCTCGTTTGGTGCATAAAATCCAAGAGAGCATTGATAACATTATCAAAAGCATTAATGCTACTACGAATATTATCGAACAAACGGGTGGGCGAGGGAGTGCTCTGAGTTTCAAAATGGAAGAGCTGACGAAGATCGCTGTTTATTCGGTAGAAGCGGCACGCAGTATGAGCAGCTACACCCAAAGTCTCAGTCACGCGATTGCCCAAATCAATGATGGAAGCAAAGATATTGCGGATGCGTCGAGTGAGATTGCCCGTTCGGTTGAAAAAACCCTTAACAGTATTGAGATGCAAAGCAATTCACTAATGCAAACGGAAGAGGATATTAAAGAGCTGAACAACCTCTCAGAAGAGCTCAAATATTCTACTGATACCATGAAATCAGCGGAAGAGATTGCCGCTTCTGCCGATGCAATCAGCTCCTCAATGGAAGATATCCAAAGCTCTCTTAAAGAGGTTACAACAGGACTCAACCAAATCGAAGCGGCGTCACAAGCGACGAATCAAAGTGCTATTACCAATAAAGAGCTCTTTGAACAAGGAGTTAGTGCCTCTAAAGACATTAGTAAGCTAATCGAAATTGCCCGTCGAAATTTTGATCTGCTCAAAGTCTCTTTTGCTGATGTTAAAGGGCAAATGACGGGGATCGGAAATGATTTTAGCGCCTCTATGATAGAAGGGGGATCTGCAAAAGGTGAGCTTGATGTGATTGTCAAAGAGACCCGTAATGTGGATAAAACAGTCGGAAGTATCTCTAACAGTATTATTCAGCTTAATATGTTGGCGATTAGCGGGTCGATTGAAGCGGCGCGTGCGGGAGATTTTGGTAAAGGGTTTGCGGTTGTGAGTGCCGATATTCGTAATTTGGCAAAAGATTCTGAATCCAATACGGAAAAAATTAATGATACCATCGAATCGATGAATGCTGAGATTGATATGGTACGTACGGAGTGGTTGAAGCTTCTCGTCAATCAAGAGGGTGAACGGGATCAAATCGTTGCCCTTGTCCATGAAATTGATAAAATTACGAGTATGCTGATTGATCTTTTGGACCGTTTTACGGGGCTTAAGACGATTAATGATCAAAATATCGAAGGGTTAAATCAAGGGCTTATCGGGATTAGTGAAATTCAAAAAGCGGTAGAACTTTCTGCACGAAATGCACAAGAGTCACGCAAAGCGAGCGAACTTATTATCGAGACAGTCAGTCATATCTCAGAGGGGGTTGAAGAGCTTGCTGTGATGGCTGACGAACTTCAACAAGGATAGTTCGTATGCGTATCGAAGAAATTTTGATAGTACGTCACGGTGGAATTGCTTTTGGTATCTCCACCTCTTATATTGGTCAAATTCTTCGTGTCCCGGATATTACGGCATTGGCATTAAGCCCTTTTCAAGTATGCGGATTGTGTGCAGTGGGGGGAGATATTGTTACTGTCTTGGATTTCAACTCGTTACTCGGACTCCAAAAATGTGAGAGGAAGAGTCAAAAGAATCGACTTATTACCCTCATCTCTCCCCTAAATAGCTTCTCCTTATTAGTAGATGAAGTGGGAATTTCTTTGGAAATAGATCCCGATAAAATTGAATATCTGGATTCTCGTGAAGAGGTGATTGTCGCGGTTGTCCATCATGGGGATGAGCTGATTCAGGTCGTAGATTTGGAATATGCGATACGGTGTATACAAAAAGTAACGGTGAATGTCCAGAGTGTGAGTGAAAAAAACAGTACAGAAATCAAACGGTTTACCCAAAGTAATGAACGTTATCTCGTTTTTAAAATGGGGGGTGCAGAGTATGCCATACTCATTGATAATCTTCGTGAGATTTTACATGTTAATAGTGCCATCACCCCTATCGCGGGCTCAAATCCCGAGATACAAGGGATGATGCTCTTACGGGAAGAGCTTATTGTGGTTGCTGACTTACGCCGTTATTCTAGGGTTGTCCCCCACATTAGCGATAAAAATAGAATTATGATTGTTGAGCGTCAAGGTAAAACGGTTGGGCTTATTATTGATGAAATTGTTGATATTCATGAATTTGCTCAAAGTGATTTTGATGTGATCCATGAGAGCAGAGACAATAGCCAGAGTTTTGAGATCATTAAACATGGGGAGAGACTTATTTCCCTCATTGGAACGGAGTTGCTGGATGCAATTTTGCTTCGTAATGAGGAGCTGATTGTGACCAATGAAATTGCAGCTACCAATGAAAAAGAGGCTCAAGTCGTTGAAGTCGTTGTTTTTCAGCTTGGAAATGAGGAGTACGCCTTTAACATCGAAGAGGTGGCAGAGATTATTGATATGACGTCGGTTACTCCCATAGCGAATGCCCCTGCAATGGTTGATGGGGTGATTAATATCCGAGGGCAGATTGTGACGATTGGCTCTTTGTACAAACGGTTAGGGATTATTGCTCCCACTAACGAAGATCAAAAAATAATTATTTGTCATACACCCAAAGGTAGGGTCGGATTTTTCGTCAAGAGGGTGAGTGATGTGATGAGTATTACCCATGAACAGATGCACGTAGATGAGAGTGAGGGGGGGATGTTTTCAAATATTTTACATCTCGATGGCGGTAAACGGTTGGTTCTCCTTTTTAATTCGGATATATCGAAGCTTATCAAAGGGGCAGAATGAAAAAAGTGCTGATTGCTGATGACTCAGCACTCGTTCGAAAACAACTGACGGAGATTATTGCAACCCTTGGCTTTGAGATCGAGACGGCACGTAATGGTGCCGAAGCCGTTCAAAAAGCGACTGATACTCAGTACGATGTTATCACGATGGACATCAATATGCCTATAATGGATGGACTTACGGCGGTTGAAAAGATTATGGCGGTACGTCCAACCCCTATTTTGATGATAAGCTCTTTAACAACAGAGAGTGCGGAAATTACGATAGAGGCACTTGAACTGGGGGCGATAGATTATATTGCAAAACCGGGGACGATGAATGTTGGGAAAAGTGAGAACCGTGACGATATTCTTCAAAAAATTCAGATCCTTAGCCGCATCTCTCCTCGTCGTTTAAGAATAGCTACTCGTCGCCCCCTTCAACGTGAACGTCCTGTACGTGTACGGGAAAGTGCGCGTCTCGAACGTTCAGGAACGGGAGAGGATGTCACTAAAATTTTATTGATCGGGGCATCAACGGGAGGTCCAGGATTGATAGAACAGATATGCCGATCCTTACCAAAAGGATTCCCGTATGCGGTATGTATCGTACAGCATATGCCCGAACAGTTTACTGCTGCATTTGCAACGCGTTTGGATAAGGTGAGCACGTTGCCCGTAGTGGAGGCTAAAGATCATATGGAGCTCTCTAATGGGTTGGTTTATATTGCTCGAGGGGGGGTTCATCTCCATTTTGCCAAAAAAGTGACGGGTAAAATAGTGATACGGGAAGAGAAAAACAAGAATAGCCGTTTTTTCCAACCCAGTGCGGATGAGATGTTTGAGAGCGCCCTCAAGGTATTTTCAGGAGATCAGATTACGGCAGTATTATTGACGGGTATCGGCGATGATGGTGCCAATGGAATGGTAAAAATCAAAAAAGCAGGTGGTTTTACCATCGGTGAGAGCGAAGAGACGGCTACCGTGTACGGAATGCCAAGAGAAGCATACGAGCGTGGTGGTGTATCACAGCAGCTACCATTTCCAAAAATTATACGTACATTGCAAACATTGCGTTAGGGGAAATAGATGGCACTGATAAAAAACCATACGGCACCTCTTGTCCAAGAGTTCCCTGATCTGGAGACATTGGATGAGGCGGTAGAGTATTATTTAGATCAAAGAGATAATTTTGATGCCCAAACGTATGCGGTTGATCAAATGAGTCTACTTGAGGGTGGGGGAGAAAAACTGGTAGAGTTGTTGATTGACAACCCTTATATCCACAAAGATATGGCGAGTTATATTTCATCGTTGCTGAGTAATATTGATCCCAAAAGTGCTCCCATTGAATCGGTGATGGATTTGCTAAAAATACGTAATGCCTATATTCGTAATTTGGGAATTACGATACTTCAAAGCTATGGCGATGCTATTAAATATTACATTGTTAAATTTTTGATTGGAGATGATCGTGATCTCCGTATTTTTGCTATTAATGTCCTTGGGGATGTTACTTTCTCTGAATCGAGAGAGATGCTTTGTGAGCTTCTTGAACATGAGAGTGATATTAATGTGGCGATGACGGCGGTAGATTATATGGCAGAAATTGGAGAGATGGGAGATATCCCTTTATTAGAGAATGTCAAAAGTCGTTTTCATGATCCGTATGTTGAGTTCGCGATTGATAATGCTATTCGCAGCATTCGGGGGTAGAGGATGGCATCTCTTTTATCGAACGTTGATTTTGGAAAAATTGCGGAGTATATCTATCGTAAAACGGGGATATTCTTAGAAGTCGATAAACATTTTGAGAAATTGGCTAAGTACATTGATAATCGGGCCAAAGCTATCGGGATAGATTCATTTCGTAAATATTTTTATACCCTCCGTTTTGAAGATAAAGATGGGGCAGAGTTTCAGGAGCTGATGAATGCGGTAACGGTCAATGAGACCTACTTTTATCGAGAAAAAGAGCAGTTTGAAGTATTGGTTAACCGTATTTTACCCGAACTTCATGCCTCAAGAGCGCGTCAGCAAACGATTCGTATTCTGTGTGCTCCGTGTTCAACGGGAGAAGAACCCTACTCTATTATTTTGCATCTCATCGAAGAGGGGCGACTCATTGAAGATCGAGATATTGAAGTCGTTGGTATTGATATTGACAGTACGGTTATTACAAAAGCCAAGGCAGGTAAATATTCTGAGCGTTCCATTCACGCCATCCCCCCTAAAGTTTTGGCAAAAAATTTTAGAAAACGGACGTTGGGGTATGAGTTAATTGACGATCTTATTGGTACGGTTGATTTCAAAGTTGCGAATGTATTTGATAAAATGCAAATGCGTCAATTGGGTAAATTTGATGTTATTTTTTCGCGTAATATGCTCATCTATTTTGATGATTCAAGCCGAAAAGAGGTTGCTATGACTTTTTACGATATGATCAATACGGGTGGTTATGTATTGCTCGGTCATGCGGAGTATATGAGCCGTATTACGTCAGTATTTAAAGCAAAAAAGATTGAGTCTACACTCATTTATCAGAAATAGGAGAATAAAAAAATGCCATTAGTTATATTTGTTGATGATTCAGAGACAGCCCTTGCCTCTACGCGGATGGTGACGGATACGATGCCCATTACGGTAAAGCAATACCTAAGTGCTACAGATGCGTTGCGTGACATTAAAGAGGGGATGACTCCCGATTTGATTATTACCGATATGAATATGCCCGTCATGAACGGATTTGAATTTTTGCAGGCGTTGCGTACGGTCCCTTCTACTATCCGTACTCCCGTGCTGATGCTTACAACGGAAACCCGTGATGAACTTAAGCAGCAAGGAAAGGCGTTTGGGTTGACGGGATGGATTGTGAAGCCTTTTAATCCAGCACAGCTTAAGCAAGCAATAGCGCGTGTTTTACGTTTGGCGTAATCCATGCAGTTTGTACAAACACTCAATAGATTGCTGGAGCATATTAAAACGGTAGAACGTGAGACCATTGACCTAACGAGAGAGGGACATCTTCAGTTGGTGAAGTTTATTGAGAAAAGTTCTCTCCGTCTTGATGATGAGATGCTAGAGGTGATGCAATACCAAGATATTATTGCACAACAACTCAGTGCGACCATCGAGGCGATTGAGACGATGCAAGCTCATTTGGACGATAAAGAAGTAGGTTTAGATGAGATGGATGATAAGCTAAGTTCTGTGCTCAAAAGGGCACAGGAGAAGCACTCCGCTTTTGGCGGAAAAACACAGCATCACGATTTTGATGATGGCGTAGAGTTTTTTTAGGAGAAAAAGATATGGCAACAGTTATGGTAGTCGATGATTCAAAAACGGTACGAAGTTATCACGGAGCGATTCTGCGGGATTTAGGGGTAACCGTTCTGGAAGCGGAAAATGGGATGGAAGCCCTTGAAAAGACACTGAGCAATGAGATTGATCTTTATCTCGTGGATGTCAATATGCCCGTGATGGATGGATATTCGTTCGTGAGTGAATTGAGACGACAGCCACAACACAAGGGGACTCCCGTTATGATGATTACGACGCAGGAGGAATCGACCGATAAGCTTGAAGCGTTCAAAGTCGGGGCCAATCTCTTTGAAACCAAACCCATCAAGCCTGATGCCCTCAAAGGATATCTTCAGCTATTACTCAAAATCTAATGAAAATGAAAAAAACAAGCGTTACGTCATCGGTGTATATAAAGGAGAAAATGTGAACCCCTTACTCGAACAATTTTTACTGGAAGCCAGAGAAAATCTCGCCTTTATTGATCAGAATATTGATAAAATAGGCGGGGATGATCCTGAACTGCTCAACTCTGTTTTTCGTGCTGCCCATACCCTCAAAGGGGGATCAGGAATTGTGGGGTTTGAAGCGGTTAAGCGGATTACCCATCATGCGGAAGATCTCCTTGATATGCTTCGTGCGGGGAAGATTGTTTTTAGAGAAGAGATGATTGAGTCTTTATTTAACGCATTTGATGAGGTGGTGAATCTGATCGAAGCAGCCGAAGAGAGTGGGGATATTGTTCAGGCAGACGAATCACGCATTGATGCTATTTCTCAAGAGCTGAGTGGATTAATGGGAAAAACTAGCGAAGTACAAAAGTGGAATTGCCCTTTTAGACTTCATAAGGATGTACGCAGTATCGTGAATCTTCCTATGCCATTTTTACGGACATTTTCTCAAACAATCCCCTTTAAACAAGGAGAGATTGATGAAGCGTTTTGTTTGAGCGAACAGCTCTATGCGGTGGTATTCGACATTGATGAATCGTGTATGGTCTACGGAAACGATCCTGTTTATACCCTCTCCCTGCTGGGAGATAAAGTAGTTGGGATCCATTCGTGTATGTCTGAGAACAGTGCAAAATCGCTTCTTTCAGGACTTGATGATCCTGAAGGGTTGTTGTTACGATTGAGTATGACAGCATTTATCTATGCCACGTATGAGGAGATTAGCGACGCACTCTTTAACTTTGTCGATGAGCTGACGTTTACTCCCCTCGATATTGCTACATTATTGCAAATTGATGAGGGGGAGAGAGGGCATACTCTCGATCTCCTCAAAGAACTTGGAACACAATGCACGCTTCAAATCGATGAAAAAAATTACTCCTCAATCGTCCAAAGCATCACCAACACCTTACCATTGATTGGGGAAGATACGATCCAAAGCGTGCAGCTTCATCGACTCCTTGATCTTATAGGGATGGTTGAGATAAGAGATTTAGGGTTATTAAAATCATTTTTTGTGCAGCTGCCTCAGGGGAGTGTTTATCTCTATGATCCTACTTTTCAAGACGAGACACCGTGTGAAAGTTCTCTTGAAGAGAGTCACGATGCAGTTATGGATGTTCAGAATGAAACTTCTCTTCCAACTCTCGATAAAAATGGTGTTGAGAAACTTCAAGCCGTGTTAAAACAACAGCTTCAGACGCTTGAATGGTTGGATGATCCTATCGTAACGGAGAGGGTGATGGGGATATTGACCCATTATCTTAAAGGCTATTGTGAGACAATGCCCCCTGAGTTTAGGTCGAGAGAGACGATGATGACGTGGTTACGCCAAGAGCTTGGGTTAGAAGAAAAATCAGCGCAAATCCAAGAAGTTCACGTCGTAAGTGTCCCCGAAAAAATCATTTCAACTCCGAGCGGGAATGTAGTGGAGATACCGAGAGTGACATCACCATCGGTACAGCCAAGCACGAACAGTGCCCCAGAACCTACTCAGCCAGAAGTAAAAGTGGAATTGGATCTTCATAGTGGCGGAGTCAAAAAAAGTGTTATTGGAAAAACGGTAAAAATCGAGCAAGAGTCCATTGATCATCTAATGAATGTCGTTGGGGAATTATTGGTTGCCAAAAATTCACTCCCTTATCTTGCCGATGGGGTGCATGAGATGAGCCATGAAGGGACGAAGCGGGCGATTATGGAGAAATATACCTTTATTAACCGTCTCACCGAACAGCTTCAAGATTTGATTATGTCGATGCGGATGCTCCCTATTTCGTATGTCTTTGACCGTTACCCTAAATTGGTACGCGATATTTCGAAAAATCTTAACAAGCGGGTAATGCTAACAATGGAGGGGGGAGATACGACACTGGATAAGAATATGATCGAGATGCTCGCTGATCCGATGATCCATATTATGCGAAACTCCCTTGATCACGGTATCGAACTTCCCGATGTGAGAGCACAAAAAGGGAAAAATCCGGATGGGTTGATCACCCTTAAAGCCTATCCTCAAAGTGATAAGATTATTATCGAAATCAAAGACGACGGTGCGGGAATTAATATTGATCGCGTTGTCCAAAAAGTGTTGGAAAAAGAGTTGTTGACTCTCGATCAGATTGATGGAATGAGCGATGAGCAAAAAGCGGAGCTGGTGATGCTCCCCGGACTCTCTACGGCGGAAACAATCAGCGAATACAGCGGTCGAGGTGTGGGGATGGATGTTGTCCGTAAGTCGATTGAAGGATTTGGGGGGACGATTCGCATCAAGACACTCCCGAATCAAGGGACGACGATTTATCTCTCCATCCCTGTATCTCTTGCAGTGACATCACTCCTTCACGTGATGATGAGTGGTGTCCACTATGGGTTCCCAATGGACAGCGTGTCAGAGACGGTAAAAATTGAATCATCGAAAATCGAGTATCTTCAAAATGAGCCGTTTATCTATTTACGTGGTGAAGTTATCCCCCTCTTGTTTGCAAAAAGTATGCTGGATGAGAAAGCATTGATAAACAAAGCCCTTCCTATTGTGGTGTTGAACATCAAAGGGAATTTGCTGGCTGTTGTGGTCAATGATTTGCTAGGTCAGCTGGATGTTGTTCAAAAACCGCTTGAGGGGATTATGGAACACCACCCGATCTTTAGCGGTACAGCATTACTGGGGAATGGGCAGATTATCATGGCAATCGATCCTCTTGGGATTCTAGGGATTTCTCATGTTCTTGCCCATAATCATGCGCACGCCAGTTAAGTAAAGGACTTTTGGTGAACGATTATATTATTTTTACAGTGAGTGGCAATTATTATGCGCTCCAAGTTGCCTCGATTCAGCGGATTGTTCAAGTCCCCTCTATCACCCCTATCCCCAATTCCCACCCCTTTATCGAGGGGATGATGTCGTATGAGAATAAGGTGAGCAAGGTAGTAGACTTCCGTGCAATGATGGGGCTGGAGTTATTGGAAGAAGATTTGCGTAGGGACAAATCGCAAAAATCACAAAAGCTGTTGATGTATCAGACCAAAGAGAGTTTTTTTGGGATAAAGGTAGATCAAATTGAAGATATTGTTAGTTTAGATCCCTCTATGTTAAAGCGTTTGGATCAACATGAAGATGGGTGTGATTTTGTCGAGCTTGAGGGGATTGTAGAACTTTCCAAGCGGTTGGTCAATGTGATTAAATCGGTCTCTATGCCCGTAAAGGAGTAAAAAATGTCTATGGTAATGGAAAATAATACGGTAACGTTTGATGGGGTTATTTATGAGGATGCGATCGGTGTATTGCGGGACTATTTACAACTCTCCTCTCCTGAACCTCTCGTATTCGATTTTAGCGGATGCAATGATCTCCATTTGGGGGTATTGCAACTGCTGTTTGCGTATCAAAAACTTTATACTGCCCAATATCACTTTGGACCAGAGATGAAGCTGTATCAAAAAGTGTGCGAAGGATTCGATGTGAGTGATGAACACTGTGGGTAAAGAGAGACCATGAAAACTATTGTTGTTAGTAATCGTAAAGGGGGTTCGGCCAAGACGACGACTGCCGTCAATCTTGCATGTGAACTTGCTCGCTTGGGATCGGTGCTGTTAATCGATTTTGACACCCAAGCTCATGCCTCTATGGGGGTGGGTTCGAATGCCTCTTTTGATAATGGGGTTCATTCCATTTTTTTTGGTAAAACCCTGAGTGAGACGTTTGTCCCCACGGTGTACGATCAGCTCACCCTCTCCCCTGCGACCGAATTTTTTGATGTGTATGAAAATGGTGACTTGAGAGGGATACTGAAAAATCGATTTTACGGGGAGAGTATTCATGAATTTTTTGATTACGTTGTGATCGATACCCCCCCCACTTTTGATTCTCTCCTCAAAAATGCCCTTGAAGTTGCGGACGCTGTTGTGATCCCTTTTATCCCTCACCATCTGGGTGTGGTTGCTGTAGGTCAAATGATGCGAGCGATCTACCAGAATGCTTCGTTTAATGGTCAATCCACTCCGAATGTCTGGATATTGCCCGTAATGGTTAATCCCCATATACCAGAGCATCGTGAGGCTATTTCAAAAATCAAAACACAGTTTGGAGCCGAGAAACTTTTACCCCCAATAGGGATTGATATTAGGCTCTCAAACCAGTTTGAAGGGGGTAATCCTACCGTCAGCGATGAAGAACGCTCCCGTGGGATCAAAGATTACCGCCGTTTTGTCGAAGAGTTGCTCAGTAGACTCTGAGACGAGAGTTCTTAAATAGGTTATAATAAACAGATAATAAAAAATGAAGTGGTGGGATCATGAAAAAAATACTCATCGTTGATGATAGCAGTAACAATCGGATGTTAGTGCGGGCAATGCTTGAACATTACACGCAAGAGGGTGCCATAGAGGTTACTATTATGGAAGCAGCTAATGGGGCTGTAGCGTGTACCTTGGTCGAAAACAACCGTTTTGATCTTATTTTTATGGATATTATGATGCCCGTCATGGACGGTGTTGAAGCAACAAGACGCATTCGTCAGATGGATTCAAAAGTGATGATTATCGCCGTATCGGCGATTGATGATGCAGAAAAACAAAAAGAGATACTGACCAATGGGGCAGAGGATTATCTCTCTAAACCACTTGATATGAATATTTTTTCCGCGCGTTTGGGGAACTACTTTTCATTGATTGATTCGCGTCATGGGATTCAAAAGCGGTTTAATCCCAGCCCTGCAAACTTATTCACCTCCGAAACATTTAGCCGTAAACTCCTTTTTTATATTCGAAACGATGATGAGCTTGCTGAGTTTTGGGAATATTATCTCCTTGATCAGGAGGAGGGGAGTGAAGAACTCAGTGATACCGTACGTACCCTCTACGCACTTGGATCTGTCGGGGTTAAATTAAAAAAGGATATTCAGATTATTGTGGAAGATGCGGATGAATATTTGTATATGACGATGGTTGGGTTTGGGGGAATAAAAGCAAATATTATTAAGCTAATTTTGATTAAAAACTCAGATATTACAGATTATAAACTAACAGAGGATAAGCTCTCAATTCGCGTGCTCCGTCCAAAAAAAGTTGCTCCAATTCAAAAGAGTATAGTGGAGGTTGAAACACCATACCTTGCACCCAAAGAGACGCTTCAACCAGTAGAGACTCTTCATGTCTATGATTATATGGATGAGGATGACTTGGATGAGTTGAAAGGGTATGTTGGAAAACTAAACTCTCTTATGTTGATTGTTGGTGGTGAGATTGATGCGCATGAGGTTGAGGAGATTGCGTATAATCTTCAACAAATCAGCCGGATTACGACAGGGTATACCGATAGTTATCGGATAGGACAAGCTCTTGCATCCATGGGAAATAGTATTGTCGAGCATACGGATGCTTTTATGGAGAAATCGAGGGCTATCGCCCCTATGTGTGCGGCGTTTGGACGTGATTTGAATAGCTGGATTCGGCTTATTTTTAGTGAGGGGGCTAGCTTTGTCAACTATATGGATGACACCATCATCACGAATGCTCAAATGATTGAATCTATTTTGACGATGGATGATAATGTAGAGGGTGGAGAAGAAAATTTGGACGACATTTTCGATTTTTAGGAGTTTATGATGGTATATCGAGTAGAAGTAAAAAATCCGTGTCGCTGTTTTATGCGCGATGGCGGGGTGGAGCAGCAGCACTTCTCTACCAGTAATGATGCCAAAGAGGAGGCGGAGCGATTGCTGGAACGGATGGAAAAGAACTATTGTAAAAAACATCAATTTGTACTGACGCAGATGGCGGGGAATTATACGATTACGATAGCCCCAAGAGGGTAATCCCTCCGTTCGCCCTGAGCGTGTGAAAAGGGTTGTACTGTTATTCAGTGGGTAGTCGGTGACGCATCAGAAAATAAATACCGATTCCGATACTGCTCCAAACACCAAAGCGTATCCACGTATGCACCTCAAGTCCTGCCATAATAAAAATCAACAATGCAAAATTTAGCGGAATAAGAACCCAGAACATGGGGAGACGAAAACTTCCCACCAACCCTTTTTTACGCAAAATAATGATAGCAATGGCGACAATAAAGTAGGCAAAAAGGGTTCCTATATTAACCAGTTCCGCTAATACTTTGAGGGGAAAAAATCCTGCTAAGCTTGCAAGGAAGAGACCCCCATACAAGGTGAGTTTAAAGGGGGTATTGGTACGAGGATGTATCTCGCAGAGTCGTTTGGGTAAAAATCCATCACGGGAGAGGGCAAAGGCAACACGGGTAAATCCAAGCCCCATAACGAGCATAACGGTGGTGATCGTAAGAACGGCCCCAAGGGCTACAATACTGGCAACAAAGGGCTCATTCACTCTCACCATGGCAAAGGCAAGGGCATGAGGGACAGCAAGCTCTTTATAGCTTACCATGGAGGTGAGGGTAAAGCTGACTAAGATAAAAAACATTGTCGAAAATGCCAAGGCAAGCATCAACGCTTTGGGGATTGTTTTGGTCGGGTCTTTGGTCTCTTCGGCGACGGTACTGATGGCGTCAAATCCGAGATAGGCGAAGATAATAAGACTCGTTGCATGCCATACTCCCTCCCAGCCAAAAGGGAAGAAATTGCGGATATTGTTGATGTCGAAGTGTTGCAGCCCAACGATGACAAAGATAGAGAGGACAATAATTTTGATATAAACAACGATGTTGTTGACGCGAGCGCTCTCTTTGATCCCGATGGCGAGGAGGACAAAAATAATGGCGATAACACTAAACGCGCTAATGTCGATGTAGGTTCCAGCCGCAGGATTATAAGCACCACTGAGCGCCGTGGGGAGATGAAGATGAAAGTTGGTATCGATAAAGGTACGAAAATATCCTGACCATCCGGTGGCAACGGCACTGGTGGCAACGCCGTATTCGAGCAGTAGATTCCAGCCCACGAGCCACGCGAAGAACTCCCCCAGTGTGGCGTAGGTGTAGTTATACGCACTCCCTGAGACAGGGTAGATGGAACTCATCTCTGCGTAAATAAGAGCAGTAATCCCGACGGCAATGGCTCCAATAAGAAAGGCAATGACGATAGCAGGTCCCGCCGTCGTTGCTGCCGCTTGACCCGTAATGACGAAAATACCCGCCCCGATAATCGCCCCGACGCCGATAAAAGAGACATCGAGAAGATTGAGGTGACGCCCAAGACCGGAGCCTTCCGTTTTTGGAATTTTGGTGGTGAAGAGACCCATAACTACCTACTTTTTTTTGATGATTGTACTCAAATGTGGATTAAAATAGTGTTCTTTTTTGTTTTGGTATTTCAGGAATAAAAATTAAAGAAGGTTGATGGATGGTGGTCCCAACTGGACTCGAACCAGTGACCCCTACCTTGTCGAGGTAGTGCTCTACCAACTGAGCTATGAGACCATTTTTTTAAGGGAAGGAATTATAATGCGCAAGAGGTTAAAAATGACTTAACCCTTGCATGATTTCGGTTTATAATTCAAAATAAGCAACCATACGACGGCAATATCGATCATTACATCCGCCGCATTAAAGACAGCAAAGTTAAATCCGCAATGCCAATAGACGTAATCAACAACACCGCCGTGGATAAAACGGTCGGCAACGTTGGAAAAGCCAGCCCCTACCATGATCCCAACGGGGAGGAGATAGCATTTTTGTTTGAGCCAAAGGGTATATCCGACAACGCTCGCTAAAAGAGCCAGCTGTATCCATTTGAGTGCCTCTTCCAAAAAGGCAAACATTGAAAATGCAACCCCTTTGTTATAGACTAAAATTAAATCAATACAGTGTGTGTAATACCGAAATCCCTCCACGAAAATCGTTTTAAGGGCTTGGTCCGCAACGAAAACACCCAAGGCGACGAAGAGGATTAAGAGAAGTGACTTAATCATTTAAGGCACTTTCAAAAAATTTCACAAGATGTTCCATCTCTTTTTCCATTGCTTTGGCGTCTTTACCTTCCAAAAGGAGACGTAGTTTGTTTTCTGTCCCCGAATAGCGGATAAGATGACGAATATGGAGCGCGTCCGTTTTTTGTAGCTCCTCCTCTAGCCCCTCGATTTCTTCCAATGGTTTTTTTATTTTTACTTTGATATTGACCAGTTTTTGAGGATAGAGTTCAAAAGGGCGAAGGGCAGTACTGGCTTTTTCTTTTGATATCAGTAAAAGGGCTAGAATCTGCAAGGCACTCATTAGCCCATCCCCTGTTTTGGCAAAATCGTGCAGTACAATGTGACCGCTTTGCTCACCACCAAAGTTAATACCGTATTCTCTCATACGTTCCAGTACGTATTTGTCTCCCACGTTGGCACGATGCAGCACAAGATCATTGGCGATCATGAAATCTTCCAATGCCTGATTACTCATCACCGTAGAAACGATACCGTCCCCCTTGAGTTTCCCCTCCCGATGCAAAAATAGCCCAAGTGCCCCTAAAATCTGATCCCCGTCTACTTCTTTACCATGCTCATCAACCACAATCAGACGATCTGCATCCCCATCGAGCGCCAAACCTATGTCAGCACGATATTTTTTTACCGCTTCACGCAGATCTTTGGTGTGTAATGCTCCACACCCTTCGTTAATGTTAAAACCATTGGGCTTATCGTGCAGTACAATCACCTCCGCGCCCAATTCTTCAAGGACGGTAGGCCCTACCTTGTATCCTGCTCCGTTGGCGGTATCGAGGACGATGCGCATTCCTACAAGACTCAAATTGCTATGAAAAGAGTTTTTGAGCTGTATAATATAGCGTCCAATGACGTCATCAATCCGCTTTGCCGAACCGATTGCCTTGCCTGTTACCCATCCGGTTTTTAACCGTTCCGTATCATGAACAATAGCTTCAATTTCTTTTTCTATCTCTTCAGAGAGTTTATCGCCATGGGAATCAAAAAATTTAATCCCGTTATCTTCATACGAATTATGGCTCGCCGAAATCATAATCCCCGCATCACAGCGCATATTCTCCGTTAAGAAAGCAATAGCAGGGGTCGGCATAGGTCCGATTTGGATCACATCGTACCCGACTGCTGTCAAGCCACTTACGATGGCGTTCTCAATCATATAACCACTTCTACGGGTATCTTTACCGACCAAAATCTTTTTTGTTTTCGCGTTATCCTTAAAATAAATACCTGCTGCCATCGCTACGCGCATTGCCAACTCTGCACTCAAAAAAGAGCCAGCTTCCCCGCGTACCCCGTCTGTTCCAAATAATTTCATGTGAGCTTTCCCTTTGATGGATAAAATTTAACTTAATTTTAATTATCTTTAAGGTAGTATTCTACCCTAAAAAAAATTCGACAAGGATAAATGCCATGGCAAACCATAAGTCAGCATTAAAACGTATCCGTCAGACGGAAAAGCGCACTGAGCGTAACCGATTCTACCGTACGCGTGTAAAAAATATCGTTAAGGCTGTTCGTTCTGCAATCGATGCAGGGAACAAAGAAGAAGCACAAGCAGCACTTGTTGTTGCAAATGCAAACTTACATAAATACGTTAGCAAGGGTGTCTTGAAAAAAGAGACTGCTTCTCGTAAAGTAAGTCGTCTTCACCTCGCTGTTAACGCAATCGCAGCATAAGTTTTTCCCTTCGGGGTAAAATATCCCTCTTTATCTACCTTTTTAACGCCTTATTTTAGGAACACCTTATGTTATCCACTAAACTTACCCCTTTTATTAACCGCTACAACGAATTAACCGAATTATTGAGTTCTCCTGACATTGGAAACGACATTAAACGAATGACGGACCTTTCCAAAGAGCAATCCTCTCTTCAAGCCATTTTTACCAAAGCAACGGAATACAAAAAGGTATTAGAGGAGATCGAAGAGAATAAATCACTTGCGTTTGACCCCGAGCTCGGTGAACTTGCCAAAGAGGAGCTCAAACTATTAGAGCCTCAAGTGGGTGAGCTCGAAGAAGAGATTAAAAAACTTCTCATTCCGACCGATCCTAACGATAAGCGTAATATCTTTATTGAGTTACGGGCAGGAACAGGCGGGGATGAAGCGGCTATTTTTGTCGGAGATTTATTTAACGCCTACGTTCGTTATGCCGATGTACGCGGATGGAAAATCGAACTTATGAGTACTAGCCCCTCCGATGCAGGGGGATTTAAAGAGGTGATTGCCCTTATCAAAGGGGATCAAGTTTATTCACGCCTCAAACACGAAGCGGGCGTCCACCGCGTACAGCGTGTCCCTGCGACCGAATCTCAAGGACGTGTTCATACTTCGGCGATTACCGTTGCCGTTATGCCTGAAGTCGATGATGTCGAAGTCGTTATCAATGAGAGTGATCTGAAAATTGACGTTATGCGCTCAAGCGGATGTGGCGGGCAAAGCGTCAATACCACCGACTCTGCGGTACGTATCACCCATCTTCCTACGGGTATCGTCGTTAACAACCAAGATCAAAAATCACAGCACAAAAATAAAGACAAAGCGATGCAAATCCTCAAAGCCCGTATTTATGATATGCAAATGCAAGAGGCAAAAGAAAAAGAGATGAATGAGCGTAAAGATCAAGTGGGAACAGGTGACCGCAGTGGACGTATTCGTACCTACAACTACCCTCAAAACCGCATCTCCGATCACCGCATTACGCTGACTCTTTATCGTCTTGAAGAGATTATGCAGGGGGGATTGATGGATGATATTATTGAACCGTTGATCGCCGATATGCAGTCGAAATTGATGGAGAGAAACGGGTTATAATATTTCCGTTCGCCCTGAGCTTGTCGAAGGGTTCATGGTTCGACACGCTCACCACGAACGGACTTCTACTCTCTCCAAACCGTCTCAAACACCCCTTGCACTTCCCCTTTAAAAGTAATCGTCCCATCTTCTAACCCAAGATAAAGCGTTTCGCCGCTTTTAGGATAGACACGTGCCTTCTCCGCTACAAAATCTTCAAGGCAAGCACGATAAAAACACGCTGCCATCCCCGTACCGCATGCTAAGGTTTCATCTTCTACTCCGCGTTCATATGTACGAACCAAAATAGAGCCATTGCTTTGGATATGGGCGATGTTGACATTGGCATTGTATTTGTGACGAAGGGTACGTGCCATCTCTATATCAAAGTTGCCCATATCTGCATCAAAGGTGACGAGATGGGGAACCCCTGTGTCAATAAGCCACCATTTCATCTCATATTCAACGATCTCATCATTAATGACGACGGGAGGCGTTAAATCGCTTTGAACGCTATTGCCGTCCACTTGTGCTTTTATCACCCCTGCCCCTGTTAAAAACTCCATGCTAGCTTCCGCCAACCCAAAACGGTGGGCATAGTGAGCACACGCACGGCTTCCATTACCGCACATGGAGGCGGTAGAACCGTCGGCATTGTAAAACTCCCACTCGAAATCGTATTCTGGATGGGGGAGAAGGACGATCAGCCCATCGGCACCGATGCCGTGTTGACGATCACAAAGGGTTTTTGAAAGAGTAGAGCGATCCGCTCCGCTAAAGGCGTGGAAGATGACGAAGTCGTTACCGCTGGCGCAGTATTTGGCGATTTGAAGCATAAAAAATCCTTGTAGTGAATTAAACTTTTGGAGCCGGATAAAGCACTTTAATCGCATCAACAAACTGTTCACACTCTTTTTGTAAATGTTTGAGATTTTGAGAATTATCAATTACCCACGTGGCACGTTTTTTCTTCTCTTCAATATCCATCTGAGTTTCGATACGACGCAAGGACTCTTCACGAGAGAAACCGTTACGTTGCATAAATCGCTCTAATTGTACTTCTTTTGGGGTATAAACTACAACGGAGTGCTTTATCGGATAGGAAGAAGTTTCAAAAAAGAGGGGGATGTCGATGAGGTAGGGGTATTTGAGACGGTCTTGCTTTTCGCTTGCTTCTTCAATAGCGGCGCGAATTTTTGGGTGTAAAAATGCTTCCAACTCTTTTTTCGCATCGGGATTTGAGAAGATTTTTTGACCTAAAAGGGGGCGATTAACTTTGGAGCCATTCACATACTCAGTCCCAAAATGTTCCCCTACCCACGAGGAATTTTCATCCAATAGTCGGTGGGAAATCGCATCCGCATCAATAATGCGCAAACCGTTCAATCCCATCAGGGACGCAACGGTGCTTTTACCTGTTGCAATCCCTCCTGTTAGGGCAATAGCGTATTGGTAAGCCATACGTTAGTTGCGAATGATGCCGAGGTAATTTTTACGAATATATTGCGGCATTGCAAATGCGGCGTTATGAACATCACAGTTATAATAACTCTGACCTTCCAACAAATCGCTACGTTGCAAGATAATATCAGCCGTTGGGTGATACTCTTTGGAACACAACAATAGCGTCGAACCGTCTTCAAGATGATAGGGCATAATGATTTTGAAAGTGTTGCCCAAAATCTGCATAAGGGTTGTGTTATCGGCGATGTTCTCCAAGTTTGGATGCTGCATTACAACTAAACCATCCTCTTTTAGCACACGATTGATATGGGCAATGACAGCAGGATCAGCCGTCAGTGCGTCCACTAAAATAACATCGGCACTGCTATCGTCCATATCACGAAACGACTCCAAAAGGGCACTACCGCTACAATTGGTGACAGATGAATCACGGTAACGAGAGAGTTCTCCCATTAAAAGATCACTGGAGTCACTCGCAATGACGACATGCGTCGGCAATTTATGGGTACACAAGGCGACGTGAACCATCATTTCGGGATAAATAAATGTTTTCATGGAGGTAAACTCTTTACTGGGTTAATTTTGAGCGATTGTAACACGTAGAGATTAAACCGCATTGAAACCGCGAATGATGGAGTGTAGTCTTAAGGATAGGGTCAAATTGTTTCACTATACTTTTATCAAATTTTTATCATAAAAAAAAGGATATTAAATTATGTGCGCTGAAAAAATACAACGTTTCTTAATGGCAATTGTTCTGACGGTGGCGATGGTACTGTTCTCCAGTAACCAAATGCTTTATGCGATGATCCTTCAAACACTGGTTGTTGTTATGGTTATCGTATGGGCTTTATTTGATTTTTGCCCTTCATTGTGGATATTTGCTAAACTTTTTGGACATTGTTCTCCAAAAACCCCCTCGGTATAACACTCCCCTAAAAGAAGATTGGTTATAATTTCCCCATTAAAATTAGGTGGGGAATTTCCAATGAGCCAAATCAGCTACAAAGATGCCGGTGTCGATATTGATGCAGGTAACAGTTTCGTCGAAAATATTAAACCTCTTGTTAAATCGACTGCCATACCCGGAGTTCTTGGTGGAATCGGCTCATTTGCTGGGGCGTTTGAACTTCCTACAGGATACCGTGAACCGGTTATGCTTGCCGCAACAGACGGTGTAGGAACCAAACTCAAGCTTGCCATTGATTCAGGGATTCACAACACGGTTGGGATCGATTTGGTCGCGATGTGTGTTAATGATTTGATTTGTAACTTCGGAACCCCCTCTTTTTTCCTCGATTATTATGCAACGGGCAAACTTGATGTCAAAGCTGCAACGGCAGTTGTGAGCGGAATCGCCGCAGGGTGCATTGAATCTGAATGTGCCCTCATCGGTGGCGAAACAGCAGAGATGCCGGGAATGTACCACAGTGACGATTATGACCTTGCAGGGTTTGCGGTAGGTATTGGTGAGAAAAGCGAACTTGATCGTACCGCGCACGTTAATGCAGGGGATATTTTAGTGGCACTGCCGAGTTCAGGTCTTCACTCCAATGGTTTCTCATTGGCACGTAAAGTCCTTTTTGAGAAAATGGGGATGAAATTTGAGGACGAATTTGAGGGGAAACCACTTATTGATACGTTGCTAACTCCAACACGTATTTATGTAAAAACCTTTAAAGCACTCAAAGATAAAATCCAAGCATTAGCTCATATCACGGGTGGCGGGATTGTTGAAAATCTCCCTCGTGTACTTCCGCAAGGGTTGCGTGCGGTTATCACCGAATCCTCTATTCGTGTTCTCCCTATCTATGAATTAATGGCTCCACACATTGCGCGTGCTGAAATGTTCCGTGCGTTTAATATGGGTGTTGGGATGATTTTGGTGGTTAAAGCTGAAAATGTTGATGCTGTTTTGAGTGCAACAGACGGTTATGTTATCGGGCATCTCGAAGCAGGGGTACGCGAAGCGGTATTAGTCTAAATTATGTTAGAATAATCTTTGCTTTCATCTTTATTGCAAGGATTATTACATGAAACCCTCTTTTAAAACAATAGCGATCGGTTCTCTTGTCCTGTTTGCTGCACTTCAATTTGTCCCGTATGGGAAAGATCACACCAATCCCCCGATTATCAGCGAGCCCCAATGGGATTCTCCCCGCACCAAGGAGCTTTTTGCGAACGCGTGTGCTAACTGTCACTCGCATGAGACGACATATCCATGGTATAGCAATGTTGCCCCTGTTTCGTGGCTTTTGGAACGTGATGTAGAGGAAGGGCGTGAACATTTCAATGTCTCGGCATGGGGTGCTTCGAAGAAGAATAAAGGAAAAGATGCGGCTGAGGAGGTACGTGAGGGGGGGATGCCCCCATGGTTTTATCTCCCTACCCATCCCGAAGCTAAATTGAGTGCTACCGAAAAACAAGAACTTATTAACGGATTAGAAAAAACATTCGGAAAAAAAGAGGAAAAGCAGTAAATACATCGTGTCATTCCGTGCCATGACACGGAATCAAATTTGTGGATACTGTATCAAGTACGGTATGACGGGAAGGGCGAAAGCTTATTTGACCAAATCTGCACGTGGGAAAGTAAAGGTTGATTGACGAATAACCATTACTTTTGTTTTATCGTCCATTGCATAGGCTTTGATAGTGATAGGGACAACGGTATCTTTACGATCATCATTGACTAACATCTCATCGGTATACAAGACAACCACTTTTTTCTTCACCACTCCCGGTTTCACGTTAAACGGTACTTCCGGTTGCGCAATTTTGATTTTCCCTTCCATCCCTTTGGGAGGGATAACATCAAAATAGTATTTATGGTCTGCGTTAAGGGTGTTTTGCAACAAGAACGTATAGGCATTGTCGACACGTACTTTCCCCTCATCGGTTTTAGTGATCGCATACAGGCGGTTCTCTTTATTGATATTGAGGAGCATATACTCTTTTTTACTTCCCATCATCGCCAAGATAACGGCGACAATTACCAAGATAGCGATATAGCCCAAAATTTTTGGACGGAAATAGTGCGTTTTCCCTTTCATATAAAGGGTCTCTTTTTCACTTGACCATTCAACAAGAGAGGGTTTACCCAGTTTACCCATAACTTCGGTACACGCATCGACGCACTCAAGACAGTTGATACACTCGAGTTGAAGTCCTTTACGAATATCGATGTGGGTAGGACAAACGGTCACACAGCTCTCACATGTTGTACATTCAGCATGCGTGTTAACGGCTAAAAGGTCTTTTTGTTTGGTGAACACTTTCTCTTTATTCTCATTGTAAATCTCTCCCCCACGATTAGGGTTATAGACTGCCATAACGGTATCATCATCATACAGTACCGATTGGATACGAGAATAGGGGCAAACGTAGACACAAAAGTTCTCTTTCATAAAGATAACGTCATAGACCAAAAAGGCAACAATTCCAAGGATGCTTCCAACAAGGACAGAGTGCTCAGAAGGGTTTTGGATGTATGCCATAAAATCTTCGGGAGGGACAAAATACCACATCAAATCGGCTGCTGCGATAAATGCCAACCCTGTCCAGATTAATATTGCCACAAGGCGTTTGATTTTATTCTCTGCTTTAGAGTAATCAGGCTCTTGCTGTTTGTTTTTGATCCGTTTACGAAGACCGAGCAGTTTTGTCTCAATCCAATCACGGTAGAGGACACGGAAGATTGTTTGCGGACACATCCATCCACAAAAAACCCGTCCGCCCAATACGGTGATACCGAAAATACCGATAAACAAAAGCATCAATAAAAACGGCATCAAATAGAGCTCTTGCATATCAAACTGAATAAACATCAAGTGAAGCTTCAGTTTATCAAAACTCAATAGAAAAAGGTGATTTCCATTTACGGTGATCCATGGTACCACTAGTGATATTATTGTTATAAATCCATAAAACCAATACCGTTTAATCCGCCATGAAACCCAGCCTGCTAAATAGGCTTTCCCTTTTGGGGTTACTTCTTCACTCATCGACTCTCCTCTTTGATTGTTTTTACACTGGGGCACTGAATTGTTTCAATCATTATTGCCCTTGTATTCTCGCCGTTATTGGATAAAACGACATCACGTACTAACGTCTTAAGTTCACGGGATTCGACATAATCTTTTAATGAACTTCGGCTCACCTTTAATAGGCGGGAAATTTCGCTGACACTGTTCCCGCTTTTGAGCAAGGCAATTATCTCATCAAGTTGCCCATCAAATTTGGAAACGGATTTGGAACCCTTAGGGCGTCCTATCCCCTTTTTTTCCTCGTTTTGTACCAGCTGACGAAGCTGATCGATCAATCCTAAAACCACCATTGTATCACTTTGTGGGTTGATAACAATCCCTTGTTTGACAAAGTGGACTTCGATACTATTTTTCAAAAGACAGCTAAACAGCTGGACGATATCTTCAATATTGGTGCTTAAAACCCATGTGTCATAAATCAATACGGTATCGTTTTTCAATGAACGAAAGAGTCGAACAACATCACAGCGCTCACTCAACCGCTTGTTTTGAGATAACTGATCAATCATCTCTGTTTCTATGGGAAGATCCATTTGTGTACTGTACGCATTGATTAGTTTAAGTTGTTCGTAAACGTTTTCAAAATCCTTATCAGGACGGATATAACTTACAACCATAACGTTTAAATTCCTTCTTGAGCTTAGTTTATTCGTCATAATAGCTAAAATAGACGATTAAAGTCAATAATAAAATCTATTTTTACGTCAAATGTGCTCTATCTAGAATGACAACCTCGCATTGCAACTCAATCCCAAATTTTTCTAAAACTCTATGTTGTCCCTCTTTGATAAGATAAATGGCATCCTCAAACGATCCTCCCCCCGTATTGACGAGGAAATTAGCATGCACCTCACTAAATGCCATTGCCCCTACGCGCTTGCCCTTAAGATCCACCGCCTCGATAAGCCGTCCTGCATAATCGTCTACGGGATTTTTGAAACAGCTCCCTGCACTGGGTTGGCTGGGTTGATTCGAACGCATTTGGGCAAACATCTCTAATCGTTCAAAGGAAAATCCACTTTCGAGTTCAAACGCTATCTCAAAAATTACCGTATTGATGGAGGTTTTTCGATAGCCATACTCAATTGCCTCTTTGGAAATCCAGCCGCTTTCGGTACGAATTTCCACAAGATGGTTAAAGATCTCATACTCTTTGAGCCCTGCGTTCATCTTCACCATCCCCCCAAGGGTTCCCGGAAGTTTGGAAAGATACTCGAAATGGGCGATATTGTGTTTTTTACAAAAGGAGACAACACGCCCCCCCGGAGTTGCCGCACCGATGATGAGACGGTTATTTTCGATACGGATAAAATCGTACTGTTTAGAGAGGATCATTAAGGGTGGAGGAGTGGGGGAGATGAGAAGGTTGTTGGCGCTTCCGACGATGGTATATCCTTGCGGAACAATATCATTTTCAATAAGGGCTACCTCGACGACAGGGCCAATACGAAGGGAGCTGAAGCGGGAAAAATCGATGGTTTTAGTGGTCATAGTCTCTCTTTTTGTTATTTTACTTTGTTATGAGGGAGAAAATCCCGAAAATCTTTGATATAGATAGCATTTATCCCTTGACCCAAATCGTGGATATCGGCATCAATACGGAGCCATCGGTTGAGGGTATATTGGACTAATACACTTGAAACGGAATCATTTTTGTAGAGGATACGTAGATCTTTGTTGAGACGGGTTCCTACTTCAAACCCCATCCCCCCCTCTTTGGTCGTGAGGATATTCATGGTGTCCAGCTGAATCTTGGTGACTCCCCCTATCAGCCCTTTGAGCCCTGCACCCAACATGAAATTAGTCGCATCAGCACGCACGGTAGGGGCACTTTTTTCATTGCTCATAGAGGCACTGGCGGGGGCTCCGAAGAGGAGGTAGCTCATAATGTCATTTTGGCTCATGACCGGATCGGAGGTAAACAAGAAGATAGGGGACTCGAGAGTGTGGGTAACGTAGATAAAAATTTTTCTGTAATCCACTTCATGCTCTATCGTGAGGTTGAGATAGGGGTTGAAGGGGAGGGTTCCGTCAAAATAAATTTCGCTGTGTCGGATGTCGAAATGTTTGGCATTGTTGGTAGCACTTCCTGTTGGGATGGTTACCATTCCGAGTATTTCGATAGCTCCTAGGGGATCTTTCCAAAGGGTAATGTCAGGATTAAGCTGCATTTTAAGCTCTTTAGAACTGTATTCTATGGGGTGTTTGGCGGTGATGTGAACATTTATCCCCAGAGACGAGGTACTTGGGGGACGGATGTCTTGAACAAGGATAATATCGTCATCCATACCTTTGAATTGTTGAAGAGGGAGATGGGTGATGGCGGCATCCAAAATAGTGAAGGAACCTTCGAGATTTTGAGTCGCATTGGCATCACGGGTGAAGTGTAAATCAGCAGCAATGTGTGCATCTCCCTCAGGACCCTCATATGTAAAACTTTCAGAGGTAAGATTTAGTTGTGTGGCAAGGGTGTTGGGGTCAATAGAACCATTTAGACGAAGAGTGTCAAATATTCGTATATCATCAAGGATGAAATTACCTACACCATTGATATGGGCGTATGAGGGTTGATTGCTAAAGATCGGATGATCGGCAATATCAAGACGGTATTTATCGAGGATAATAATGCCATCATTATAGTGAAGTGTCAGGATATTATTGATACCGCTGTATTGGTGTGTGGAATCTACAATAACTCCATACCATGGAATCTCAATATCCATAGAGGCACTTATTTGAGGGTCAAATGTGATGGAGGTCGTTGTGTGTATCTCGGCATCATAATAGTCTATATTAGGGTGGGGCATTGAGGGGATGAGAGAAAGGGTCTTCGCCAAGGATGGGGTGCGCGAGGAGAGACGAATGGTACTCGTGGAGCCGTTAAGATCAAAATAGCTTTCCAAATAGTTTCCCGAACCTTTGATTCGATCATCGGTTTGTTCCAGAGAGAGGGCTAACCCTTTCCCGTTGAGATCTATCTTCGTGGAGTTTACAGTGTGGATAAGGGAGATAGCTACTTTTTCAGGGGGTTTTAGCGCCCAAGTTTTCCAAAATGGGGCATCGGAGGGGAGAAAAAGTTCCCCGTTTAGCGTTATTTCGTCATTGTGAATCTGAAATGTCCCATCGAGGTTGCCGTGATTGTGATGGGCATTTAGTGTACCTGTAAGGGTGTTGGTCGTTGCGGTAAAGCTCCCCTGCGCATTTGCATTGAGGTAGGAGTCCTTGAGTTTTTCAGGGAGCGAGGGGAGGAAGTTGAGAGTCGGATTGAGGCTTGTGAGACTCCATACGAAGTGATCATAATCACCGCTTTGGAGGAGTAGATCGCTCCCCCCTAAAACGACTCTCCCCACGAGCCCTTGAGGATCATCTCTAAAGTGTGCCGTAATGGTATTTGAGGGGAGGGGACGTGATGAGGTGATGACCCCTTCTATGCTTGTTGTTGTCGTTTTGTTAAGATTGTAGCTTAGTTTTTGAGCTATTTTAATACTCTCATTTTCGCGTAGGAGCGTATGGGTGGCATTAAAATTGAGGGTACGGTCACGATAGCGATAGTCCATTGAGAGGGCAATATTTTGAAGTGACATTTTGGGATCAAAATTGGCATCAAGACGATCAAACAGTGCTTTTAGCTGGACACGTGAGCTTGAAAGTTCGAGTATCTCTACGCGCTGTGCCTCAGGAAGCGTGGTGATTTTGGCAATATAGGGATCGAGTTCAGTGGCATTTTGATAAATAAGAGCGGAGCCTGAGATGGAACTGTTTTTGATTCTCCCCGATAACGAACCGCTGGCGTAACGGCTTGCCACGGTTGCATTGAACGCGTTAAAATTGAGACGCTTCCCATCAAATGAACCCTCTTTTGCATCGAGGTTAAGTTCTACAGGGTAGGAACTGATAAGTTGCAGATTCGTCAATGTGACCTTTTTGAGGGCAAAGGTGGGAATGGGAAGCGGTGAGTTATCGCTTCCGCTGATAAAATCATCGAGATGAATCCTCAACCCATCGATACTAACTGAATCAATAATGTGTTTCCCTTTTAAAATAGCGGTGAGATTGTAATCGAGGGTAAGGGTTTTGGCATCAATAGTGTTCGTGTGGAGATTGCGCAACGTAACACCGTTTGTGAGGGAACCCTCTGCTTGGGTGTGAATCCCCAATGGGGGGAGAATATAGGTGTTGAGTAAAGAGAGCCCATTGGGCTGAAAAAAGAGGTAAAAGAGGGCAGCAATAAGGAGGATACTCATCACAAGGAGTACATGAAAAGCGACAAAAAGGTGCTTCAAAACTCTTTTAAAATGGTGACGCTTGAAAATCAAAATAGCTCCCCTATTCGAAACTGGAGTGTGTGTTGTCCAAAATTATGGGGATCAGCCCCAATATCGATAGCAATAGGTCCCACGGGAGTGACATAGCGTAATCCTACCCCTACTCCCCAATAGGGGAGGGTATAATCGGGGAAATAGTGATTAGAACCGTAGGTGAGATCACTAAAGATGACCCCTCTTAGCTGAGAGTAGATGGGGAATCGGTATTCCAACGTCCCCTCCAAAAGAGAGTTGAATCCCAGAGGATCTCCATTGAGATCTTTGGGCCCCAAACTGCGGTAGGTATAGGCGCGGTTAGAGTTCATCCCCCCCGCATAAAAACGGTAAGCACTCGGGACGGCTCCCTCATACGTCCGCAATACCCCCCAGTGGAAGCGTGCAGCAATAATATGGTCACCGAAGCTCTCAATATGCGCGCCAGAGAGAAAGGTTTTAAGATAGGTTGCATCGGAGTAGGATGAGAGAAGCGACCCTTGCGCTTTGGCATTAATCCAGTTCCCTTTCGTGGGCTCGAGGAGTTTGTCACGGGTATCGCGGTTGAACTCCATCATGGGAGAGATAATAAATAAATTACTCTCTGGAAACGCTTCGGGGTTATTACTTGCATAAGTTTTTGCCTGATCAACGAGGAGTGCTGCGAGGAGGGAAGTGGGGATGTTTTGATACTTTAGGGTCAGTTTTTCAAAAACACTTTGAGAGCGGTACCCTTGAAATTGCTCATTGACATATCCCACTTCACCGTGTGCAGAGAGGTGATCCCATAAGGGAACAGAGAGGATGGCGGAACCATTCTCTTTGATTTGGGTATATTTTGCATCGAGTGAGAGGGTTTTCATATCTCCTAAAAAATTACGATGTTTTATCCCCATTTGAGCACCGACGCCTTGATCGGTACTGTACCCTAGCCCTGTGCTAAATCGTATGGGCTTATCCACCTCTTCAATCCCCAGTGTAATGGGGACAATATTCCCATTCCTATCGATATCGTTGATACTAACCCGCGCTATTGCCTCTTGGGCATAGAGGGTTTCATAGCTTCGTTGTATCGCTTCTAGGGTATAGGGATCCCCCTCATGAAAGCGCAGCATTGAGGCGGTAAGATTTCCGTCGATATTGGGGGTGGAGGAGGCGACAATAGGACCAAACGTACAACGTTCATTGGGGGTGGCTTCAAACAATAGATGCGCTTTGTGCTCTTGGGTGTCAATCCATGCTTTTGAATTAAACGTCGCGTTGCAATACCCTGCTGCGTAATACTGTTTTTTGATTTTTGTTTTGGTATTCGAAAATTTCTCTTGGTCAAACAAATCCCCTTCATCCAATTCAATCGCTTTATGAATATCGAGGGTGCTGTTGATCTGAATATCGGTAATCTCTACGGGAGTATTTTCTTGGATGGTCAAGGTGATGGAGTTGTTGGTCTCATCAGGGGTAATTTTGGCTTCAAAATAGCCATGAGAGTGATAATAACCCGTAAGTGTCGTCACGCTTTGAGAGATGAGAATCGGTTCGATAGCGGGTTTGTCTTCCCATACTTCGAGGGCGTAGGGGAGGCGAAGCCCCAAAGTGCTGTAAAGATCGCTCGAAGAAATTTTCTCATTACCTGAAAAAAGCAGCAGTAACGGCTTGCCAAAGAGTGACGCGAACACTACGATAGAGAGTAAAAGTATCCGCATCGTCACCCTTGAAAATTTTGGTATGTTATTTTACCCTAACTATTGTGTAGTCGAGGTAGTCGAGGGTTTGTGGTGGGTTTTTAGGGGTCAAAAGGGTCAGAATTTCCCGTATTGTCCCCCCATGGGCACAGCATAAAATATTTCCCTCATTCGGGAGTTCATCCAGAAAATTTTGAAGTCGCTCTTGAAACAGTGAAAGCGATTCATCACAGATAAAGGAATGCCACCTCTCTTGTGACTCCAAAAAGAGGGGGTCGAAATCGTCCATCGCTTCAATCTCACCGAAACTCTTCCCCTCTATGTGGCGTTTAAAACGAACCTCCCTCAGTCGCCCATCGGAGATAAAATCGTTCCATCCGATATGTTCTAGCGTTTGGGTACATCGGAGGAGATCGGAGCTGTAAAGTGCATCGTATTTCTTTCCCATAAGAGGGGCAATTTTGTTCTTTTCAAAAAGGGTGGTATCGATAGAAATATCGGAGTGCCCTATGTATCGTTTTTGGAGATGTTTGGGAAGTGGCGCGTGTCGCAAGAGAGTTAGCTCCATAGTCGTAATACCGCGAAAAGAAGGGTCAGTTCAACAAGCTCTAATGTCATCCCCAATACGTCACCGTTGATAAATCCAAGTGATTTTCGAGTAAGGAAGACAATCAAAAATGAGACAAGAACCCCCCCTCCCAAGAGTGCGATAAACGGGAAAGAAAGAAACCAAAAACCAAGAACCGTAGTGAGTCCACTTAGTAGCAGTAGTGTGGTAAGGGTGAGGCTCTCGCGCAGTTGGGAGACAAAAGAGGAGCGAAACGTATAGCTTTTGATAAGCCATACCAAAGAGAGGCGGCTGATGAGGGCAATAGCGACAAATTCCCAAAAGAGATGGTGCATCAACAACGTCGCTAAGGCAGCAATTTTGAGAATCAGAAAACTCACCCCATACAAAACCCCCATCGCCCCCACCGTCGGCTCTTTGATAACGAGATACGGATCTTTACCGCTATGGGCGGCATAAAGGGCATCGGTCACATCGAAAATTGCTTCGGTGTGGATAAATCCATACAGCACCATATACGCCACCGCAGAAAGGATCGCCCCCAGCCACCCCAACGGTTCGGTGAGGAGAAATACTCCAATAGCAAGCGATGAGAGGAGAATCCCGATGAAAGGGAGGGTATAGAGCATCGTGGATAATACGCGTGAGTGTGACAGATCATCCCCCTCTTTAAAACCTATAGGGAGAATCGTGAAATAGCTCAGGGCAAATTTGATCCCCAAATAGATGTTATTCACACGGTACCTTTTTCATAATAGTGAACCAGTCTCGATCGAATACTTTACGTACATAGCTCTCACGGTGGGGGACGAGACATCCGGCACAGTTTTGGTGGATAGCGTTTTCGCTCACGTACTGATCCCCGTCGGGACTCTCGATTCCACACGTGCTAAAGAGGGTTTTCTCCCCCTCTTTTGTAAACCCTTGATCGTTAAATCGAAAATTAGGACAAGCGCAGAGGTAGCAATTAAGATCTTCCATATCGTGACATTTTTTATTCTCTGCATAGAGGGGGCAAAAATCTGTTTCATTCACCACCATATTCTCAAATCGAAAATACTCGATCACTTCCGCATCACTGAGATGGGTTAATTTTTCCATAATAACACGGTGTTTAGAGCCGTGAGCATCGAACCATTTTTTATATGACATTGTCGAGTATCCTTTTCACATCAATCCGCCCAGCGCATTCGCCGATAAATTCGTCCAAAATAGCGGCTTTTCTTTTTTGGAAATCATACCCGATATACTCAGCGTGGAGCTTATGAAAAAAGCGGGTGCGAAAAGCATTGTTTTCAAAAATACCGTGGACGAACGAACCCCTAACGTGCTTGTTCGCAAACCATTGGATATTTTGAAGACTGATACCATGACGGATTTCAAATCCTTTTATCTCGTGGTCAAAAAGGGGATACGTTCCCTTGGTCAGGATTTTATCCCTCTCCAACGTTATAACATCCTCTATCCACCCGAATCCCTCTTCCGAGGTTGGTTCCAGATTCTCAATCGCATAGAGGTCATCAATACGCGCAAACATCATCTGATACCCGCCACAGATACCGTAAACCGCTTTAGTTCGCTCCCGTAACCGCCCGTAAAGTCCCGTTTTCTTCAACCAGCGGAGATCGTTAATGACGAGTTTCGACCCAGGGAGGAGTATCACATCGTACGCTTCCAACGCCATATCCCCACGGATAAATTCAACGGAGAGCTCCTCATCGTGAATGAGGGGTTCGATGTCGTTGTAGTTGCTCATCGTTGGATAGGCGATCACTCCGACGCTGATTTTGGTGTCGGTTTTATTTTGAACGTAGTTCATTAGGCTTTGAGAATCTTCAAATCCAAGGTTAAGTTCTCCATAGGGCAATACCCCAAGGACAGGAATCCCGAAACGCTCTTCGATAATCGTAACCCCCTCATCAAAGAGACTCATATCCCCCCGAAACTTATTGACGATCACCCCGATCACATTTTTTTTCAATTCGTCGGGAAGGAGATTATACACTCCCCAAATGGAAGCGAAAACGCCCCCTCGCTCAATGTCGGCGACGAGAATGATCTTGGTATTAAAACGCTCCGCGATGTAGATATTGGAGAGGTCTTTGTCCATCAGATTGAGTTCCACAGGACTCCCCGCCCCCTCACACACAACACAGTCATAACGTGAAGAGAGATATTCAAACGAAGCATCTACCGAAGGTTTGAGGGTGTCAAGGTCGCGGTAATACTCCCGCACCTCTTTCTCCCCTGCAACACGTCCATTGACGATCATCGAGGCAGTGTTTCCACGTCCCGATTTGAGGAGGACGGGATTGAGATGGTAGCTTGTGGGAACTCCAAGAACTTCCGCTTGGAAGAATTGGGCGATGGCGATTTCAGATCCATCATCGGCGACATGGGAGTTATTGGAGACGTTTTGGGCTTTGAAGGGGGCTACGGTGTAGCCCGCATTTTGGATGATTTTGGCGATAACAAAAGTTAAGGTTGATTTGCCTGCGTCGGAGGAGGTGCCGAAGATGGAGATGGGGGTCATTCTGTGTACCTTGATGGGAGGGAATGGATAGCTTTCAAATGAGTTCCAACTCTTCTGAAATGTCTTTGATGAGTTTGCTAAGTGGGCGTTTGCTGATCTCTTCGTCGGTGATATAGCCACAGGTGATGAGGCGTAGTAAATCCTCACGATTTTTGAATAGCGTCCCATCGTATTTTTGCATTAGTTCATCAATATAGCTTTCGTTGTATATTTCGGCTTTTTGGATAAGTTCGAGAGTAATATCTTTGTGCTCATCATAGAGTGTCTGCAAAGCAAAATCATCGATTATTTTTTGTGCTTTTGGTTCTTTTGTCTCGATCTTTACATCAAATCCATTTTCATCATAATAGAAATTGCTATTTTGAATCTTGAGCGAAAATTTTGCGTGATCGTTAAAACTATCTTGATACGGATGTAAATGAGTTGTAATCGAAAAAGGTGTTGATCCTTTCATTGTGCTGTTACACGTAGGACAGCAGGGAATGAGATTGTAAAATGAAAGTGCCAAAATGGGGTAAGTGGCTTTGTCGTAAAAATGGTCAAATTGCGGACGAGTTGAACCGCTTTTAGATTTAATCGTAAAAGTATAATTTCGGTTGCAGTAAGGGCAAACATCAATTTGTAAAGATTCTGCTAAATCATAAGCATCATACTCTTTTTTTTTATTCGAAAAGTTCTCGTAAAGAGCTTTCATAAAATTAAAATTAGTGTCATTTTTATAGTGAAGAGCAATTTCATGAAGTTTTTCAGGTTTTGCAGTCATAACTTCTTCAAGAGCATAGTTACAGGTCGGAAATATCTTGATTTTACTTTTTAACTTCTCGTAATGTTCTTGTGCAAGTTTCGATAAGTCTGGATGAGTAATTTTTATCATTGTTTACTTTCTAAAAGTGCAATTCGTTTTTTTAACTCATCAATTTCATCAATGCGAGAAATACGTTTGCTATCAAGCATTTTTTGAAGTTGTCGTTTTAAAATTGGTTCACCGATAATATTGATATATTTTTGCGCTGTTTTATTATCGGTAATTTCTGATTCTTTATCATTGAGATAGTTGATGATCTGATTAATTTTCTCTTTTGCAAACTCCCCCATCAAACCGTCTTTCATAAAAAAGCCGTGAGAGAGAAGAGTGTGGATATTGGCTCCGAAGGTTTCCATATTCACGTCAAATTGTTTGCCATCTTTGAGAAAAATCACATTGTCTTTTGGAATATCAGAGAGGATAAAGGGGGAGTGAGAACTCAATATGAAATGTACTTTATAGTTTTCAAAACTATCTATTAGATAATTCACAACTTGTTTTTGCCATTGTGGATGTAACTCTTTTTCTGCTTCATCCAGTAAAATGATATAACTTTCGTCAGGTTTTTTAATAATAACATTTTCCAAATAGAGTCTAATATTTAAAAGTGCTTTTTCTCCGTTACTAAGGTGATTATATGAAATTCCTTTAGTATTATCAAATATTTCAAATCCTATACTTTTTGGAAATTCAGCTAATAAATTGATTGTATCTTTATTTATACGATCCTTTTGGATTACAATCTCTTTAAAACGATTATTAGGCTTTACCAACATATTGCAGTTTTTCAATAATTTATCAAATCTCAAAATTTCATCAATGAAAATCTTATAGGTTGGATTATTTACAAGATTTGCAATAATTTCATCCCAATTTGTCCGTCCATTATCTAATTTTGGTATTTTTAACTTTTCATCCAAATGATTTCGTATTTCAAATAATCGATATTGCTCATAAATATAGAATTTTAAATCTTCGCAATTGTTATTTAAATTTTCTGGACTAATATGCGAAAGACCTTTTGTTAAATTTATTGTAATCTGATTAGGAGAAAAATAGGGGTGCTTTGAGCTATTATAAAAATTTTCTTTCATCAGGGATAAGATATTTTTCAATTCATCATCGTAAATAGTTTTATCAAATATTTGTTCATACGATGGAATCACAACTATATTATTGTGTGGGTAGGTTCTTCTGCTATAGTAATCTTTATTATCAGTAAGAGAATAATCATAATGAATGTAATACGGTATTTTTTCTTCTAATAGTTTATACGTCGATGTTAAATTTTCGATATTTTTTGCTATATATAAAACATCATTTTCATGATAAATACAGCAATATTGCGGTTTTGAATTTAAACGACTGAGATCAGTAAAATGCAGTAAAATCAATTCAAAAAGACTACTCTTCCCACTCCCATTCTCCCCCACAATCGCCGTAATACTAATATTTTCAGGAAAGATATGGATGTAGTCTTTATTTTTATCAATCGTTAATTCATTTTTCTCATGGTCATAATCACATCGATACCGCCCACTAAAATTAAAACCCTGCTGATGAATATTTTTATAATCTTCGACCCATAAATAGACTAATTCCATCTGTTCTCCACTTTCACCCATTGATCCAATAAATCAAATAACGCTTTATTGGCATTGGCACTATTATGGGCTTCTTCACGAATAAGGGAGGCGTTATCAACATAGGGTGAGTCAAAATCGAGATACGACCCGTCCGCATCCATTAAAGCGTTCATACTCTCAGCCGTTGTTTCAAAATGAAATTGCGTTGCGACGATACGACCATCAGGGGTGGCAAAAGCTTGATTCTCAAAGGCATCGTTCGTCGCAATACGGATACACCCTTTTGGTAGATCAAATGTATCGCCATGCCAATGAAAAACTTTGATTTTAGGCTCCAAATTTGCGGTGAGGAGATGGGGTAAAATCTCAATGTCACGCCATCCCGCCTCTCGTGTATTACTGCTGTACACGGATGCCCCCATTGCACTAGCCAATAGTTGTGCCCCTAAACATATACCGAATATTTTCCCCCCATCACGGATTCGTTGACGCAAGAACTCTATTTCATGATGAAGAAAATCGACATCATCGTATGCACTCATTGAACCGCCCAATATGACTAGCAGATCATCGGCTTCTAGGGGAGCGTTTTCCCAGCATCGAATGAGGCGGTAGGTGATTCCGCGCAGTCGAGCCCATTCCCCTATTGCCGCTTCGTTTTCAAAAGGGACGTGTTGCCAAATGGTCATAAAAACTCCTCTATGGATTTTAAAATTGAATTCAAAACGGGCTCATTTAAGCCGATTCCCCAATCCCAATTTCACCTCGTAAACTTCATCGCACAAAGAGGCGAGTTTTTGACCGATAATGCCGCTGAGATCGACAAAACGGCGACTTATGGGATCATTCGGGATCACGCCATTGGTGACATCATTGAGGACAAAGATGAGCGTGGCATTGATGGCACATATTTTCTCGATCTCTTCAATGAGGGTTGTTTCGTCATCCTCCAAACGGTTAAGCAACCACATCGAAATACAATCGATGAGGTACGTGTTGTGTGGTTTGATAACGGGTGAAAGGTGATGGGTCTCTTCGATCGTAATGAAATCATCTTTACGTGAAAGGCGATGTTTCTCCACCCGAAGGTTCATCTCTGTATCGTTATAACCGTTATTATAGGTGGCAATATAATAGGGTTTGAGGGTAAAGAGTTCCAACGCTTTTTTCTCCGCCAGAGAACTTTTGCCACTTTTTTGTCCCCCGAAGTAGAGGATTTTCACTAACTATCACTTCTTCGTAAATTTTCTTTAGGATTGAAGCTTTCGTCATAACATTCTATAGCTGTTCCACGTACATTTTCCAATATAGCTTTTTTTACTTCAGGATAATCTTTGAAAATTTGAATCCATAGTGAAAAAAATCCGTTGCAAGTATTTGCAGCCAAATTTACTAAAGCGTGTTTTTTCTCAGGAGTTGAAGTTACAGGGAGTAACTCTAAAAAATCTTTCAAAGCATCTTGAGCTTTATCCCACGCATGTAATCGCGCCAATGCTCTATCATCAGTTCGACTCGAAGTATCTAGTTTTCTGTTTAATTGCACCAAATTAAAAGTTGCAGTTGCTAATATTTTAACATCGTTAGGTAAATTATCTTTGACGCTTACACCAAGAATTGAATAGTTATACAAAAATGCGGTATTGTGAGTATCAGGAAATACAAACCCATCTCTATCTTCATTATTGTTATCTTTTATAATGTTGCATGATTTACACGCAACTAAAAAATTATTCCATTCTTTTTCTAGTTCAGGCTTTTTGCTCTTAGGAGAAATATGTTCTATATCAGGTTGATTATCAATATTCATCTCACAATAGGAGCAAAAAGAACCCAATCTAGTTCGTAAATCATCTTTTGCTTGTTTATAATCAGTAAAATTTTTATCACTTCCATCTGCATTTTTGGGTATAGCCCCTTTGTTGACAGGTCTCATAGCTTACTTTCTGTAATAAGTCTCTTTCGTTCCAAAAATGCAACATATGCCATGTTGTCATCATATATTGCTGAGACTTCATCTAATCTATTTTTTATTTCTTCTATCTCTTCTTGTGAAATTCCACCCTTTTCTAAAAGCTCTAATTTTTCAAAATACTCTTTTGCAACTTCAAGCATCTCAATTTTTTTAGAACTCATTTGAGGAGTTGGAATGTTTTGAATATTTTCTGATATATCTTCGATACTTAGTTTTGTTGCATCTACAGACAACGTTTCATTTGATTGATCAAGTTTGATGATGCTGTTTTTACCTATAGATTGTATGATAAAAGGAGAATGGGATGTTGCTATAAATTGTACTCTCGGAAAAAGTGATGTCAAAATATTCACAATTTCTTTTTGCCATTTAGGATGAAGATGTAAATCTATCTCATCTATCAAAACAACACCAGACGTTTTTTGTGTCACTTCCAATCCTAAATTTGGATTTAAAATAGCCATTCGATACGCTATATCAGAAACCATACCAATAATATTTCTGTATCCATCGCTTAAATTAGAAAATTTTTCCCGTTTATCTTCATTTTTATATTTAATTTCTAAGTCACCTTCACGGTATATAAAAAGTTCTACTTCTTTACCTGTTACTATTGAAAGCATTTGGATAACGGTTACTCTAACCGCTTCTAAAATAGGAATCACTCTTCGTAAATTAAAAGTATTCATCTCTTGTTTTTTAAACCAAGCTATAAAATTTTTGTAATTTGATTTAGCATTTAAACAATCTCTATACCCATCATACCGTGTAAGCTTTTCCATTGAAGAGCTATTTTTGTTGTCTTGCTCCCATAATCTACCCGTACCGTGATACGATACAAGAGGCAAAACTTTATTATTATCTTTTTCAAACAAGCGAATAATATCAATCAGCTTTCTGTTTTCATCCGCTGGAAGTTTTGTGGCTGTGGTAGTTCCCGCATTTTGTCTTATACGCTTAATGGACACCGTTTGATTATCGAGTTTACACATTCCACTAATAATAACAGGGGTATTATATTCAACTGATATATTGTTATCATAATCAAAAATGTCTAATTTAATGTCCCTTTTTGTGATAGAGTGTCTTTGCGCCGACGAAATATCTTTAAAAGTATGCAAGTATCCACCAAGAAGCGTGGCAACAGCATCTAAAACACTTGTTTTACCACTTCCATTTTCACCAATAATGAGGGTAAATTGATTGGTGAAATCAAGTGATAAATCATCAAATTTCTTATAGTTTTTGACAAGTATACTTTCTATGTAAAAATTATCTACTTGCACAAAATATCCTTAAATTTTTAAATATTTATCTTTAACATTGTAGCCAATGGATACAAATACTTTGATGATTAATCAAAATCTCTTACTCATGGTATCTGAGAATCTTCATCCCAAAAAGCTCTCCACTTTACGAGTAATTTCCTCTTTCGTCAGACCATTTAATACGCCGTACATCAGTGCCCCCCCTGCACCGACCCCCTCTTTGGCTTCCCCCTCATCATAAAGCTTGAGAGCAGGATGAGCCGTGAGTGAAAAATCGAAATTTGTGTAATAGCTGTTGACCGGAAAGCTGAGCATCTCCAAAAGCCCTTGTATATCGCTATGGGGATCTTCGGCGACCCATTTTGTCGTACAAAGGGAGATTTTCGTTGCATCAATCTCCCCTTCCATTGCTTCCAAAATACGGTTTACCACGAGAAGGACACATGCCATTTGGGTACCCCCTGCCAATACAATGGGGGTGTTTTTGTCATTGGCTCCGAGGATGAATCCTGCGTTAAAAATAAGCATGTTGTCGCTTACTTTTGAGAGGATAGTGAACAGATCATCGGCGGGATCAATATTTTTAAGCGCCGATTCTACGACCTCTTTTTTGATAGTGTGCGGTGCGTTCTTAAAACTGCTGCTGAATTTATCCTCACATGCATACCCAAGCGCCAACGCCGTAGCCAATGCCGTTGTTGTTCCGCTGGGAACGGATTCCCCCAAAATCACATAATCGTTTTTAGGCGTGTAACTTTGCCCAAATGCCAACCCCTTTTGAAACACCGTTAACGCATCAATATTGGCTCCCGTATCGATCGAGTCACTTCCTGATATCTCCATGTCGTGACATGTGAAATAGTCCACTTTTGGGGTCACCTCAATCCCTAGATTTAAAAGTTCAACCGTTCCAAAAGGATGGAGTAAATGGACAGCACGGGTTATCAAGGCAGGGGTTGGAACCCCTTTTGGGGTTGTGGCGATGTTTTCTAAGCTTCGCACCTCTCCCGTACAGAGAAATTCCGCATCAAGGGTTGGGGTGAGATGAAGCATCCCTGGAATCCCCGCTTGGGTAATCCCTTCAATATTCGCCGTTTTGGTGTTACTCATGCTGAGGATAAAGGTCGCGCTTTGTCCCCGCAAACTCTCCGCGAAATCGATTTTGCCGGTTAGTGTTTTTATCATGGTATTCTCTTTATGGGTAATTTTTTATTGCTTTAACTCGAGCACTTCAAAATGATCGTCACTGTTTTTGGTAAATCGGTCGTATTTAACCCAACTCTCGAAATAAAATCCATCATACTATTTTAACTTTTTTTGTTAACTTTTTTGCTACTTTTTCAAAAGTGAAGGGGCGGCGACTCCCAATGCTATAGCGGCTAAAATAAAACCTGTTTTAGCAGCATAAAAAGTTGTCTGTGCCAAAAGCTCATACGAGGGGGCAGGTGCTGAGACAAAATCGAGTAATGAGATAATAGTCTTAAATGCAAACGTGCCAGGTACCATCGGGATAACGGATGCAATAGTGATAATTTGATGTGGCTCTTTATAAATAGTAGAAAATATTTTTCCGATTGAACCGATAACTATGGCGCCAAGAAGAGTAGAGAGTTCAATACCGATACCACTTTGTGAGAGGAGACTTTTTACGGCAAAGCCGATTATCGCGGTAATACCCACAAAAAGCAGAAATTTTTTGGGTACATTGAAAATAATCGCGAATCCCAATGCCGCCAATGCTGCGAACAATGGGTCATAGTGGATAATCATACGTTACCACCTAATAGTTTTAATCCAAGTGCGATACCAAAAACGATGGCAAACGAGATCAAAAGTCCGTGCAGTCCCCGTGCGAGACCGCTTAGATAATGCCCTTTTATGATGTCTTCAAACGTGTTTATAAGCTGTACCCCGGGAACGAGAAATAATACGGACGAAGCCAATGCAATTTTAGTATCCTCCAACAGCCCCAGTGATGAAAATACTCCGACACACACCGTAGCCAGCAGAGATGCTACCATTATACTAAGGAGAGGATTGAGCTCTTTAGCGTCTAATGTTTTTTTGAGTGACGCAGCCAAGAAAGTAGCGATAAAAGCTGCTGCAAATTCTGCCGCAGTACCGTTAAAAAGTGCTGCAAATGAGGCACAAGCAAGAGCAGCTGCAAAAACTTTTTGGTATCCGCTAAATTGCTGATTTTGTGAGAGTAGATCTTTCGTCTGTTTTAATAGATCCGTGGGAGTACACTCAGAACATACATTTTTCGTCAGCTTATAAAGTTCGGACAGCCTGTGCATATCGGGTTTAAGCGTCCCGATATGGACCATTTTGGTACGAAACTCATTCCCGCTGACAAGGGTCATAGCAATGGTCTGCGGTAAAACAGAGAGATTTGCTTTATCACAACCAAAAGTCTGCACTAGCTTTGAGAGTGTCTCCTCTACAATACATATTTCAGCTCCAGACTCCAGCATCGTCTTACCCACCAGAAGCGAAGTATCGGCTATTTTTTTGAGTTCTTCTCGGCTCAGTTCCGCTTTTTCCATACCAACCCTTTTTTTTAACTGAGAACTATAGAATATATTGTACGTTAAAAAAAAGCTACTTTAGTTTATATTTTATCCCCTTACGTAAGGTCAGTTATTTATAAAATGCCGCAGTGCAATCGTTATCGTAATAATGGCGACGAAAAACAACCCGTGCTCCAAGTTTATCCCCCAATTTTTGTAGGGAGGATGCTTGGAGGTAATTGAAGGTTTTTGATTGTTTTGTCCCTTCTAAAAAATTGAAAATCACTCCTCGTGTGGAAGCATGGTAGCATCGTTGGAGAAAGAGGGTGGTGGCATTACGGGTGAGAATATTAAGAGCACCGCTACAGAGATAAAACTCCGCCTCAGGGAGGGGATCGGAGAGAATATCGCATTGGTAAATAGTCTCTTTGGTTCGAAAGGCCGCTTCATCGACCATGACATCGAGGGCATCGAGACCAATATAGCTGAGGGTGTGTTTTCCTTGAGTACGGATATAGCCGCACAAATCACCGAAGCCGCACCCCGCATCTACAATCGATTGGGTATCAAGGGGTAAAAGCGATACTAGTTGATGAAACCGAACCTCTTGTGATTCACGTGAATGCCAGCGTAACCCTTGAGGGGTATATCCGTGATCTAGGATACCCACATGATAAAAGTGTTCATTATCAACGCGATTCATTTTTACTCTTTTGAAGAAGGAGATGTGGGTGCAGAGGTAAAACATCAACTGCTTTGAGAATGGAATCCTCTAAAAAATTATTACATATTTTTCTAAAAAAGAGGTTTAAGGCAATAATTTTAGATACGATACACCCTACGGTTCGTTAAGCAATAAAAAGGCAATTAAAGGTGAAAAGAACTACTTTTTTAGCGCTGATTTATATAATTACGGGATTTTTCCTTACGGCTTACGCCTATGGTAATAGCACTGCGAAAGATATTTTGACACCGGATGAGCGCCTTTGGCTGAATAAAAATCAATCACGCATCGTTTATGCCGTCGAAACCAATTATGCGCCGTTCGTATTTATCGACTCAAATGAGCAACCCGCAGGGCTTGCGTATGACTATATCCGTTTAGTGGAGTCAAAACTTGGGGTGAACTTCAAAGAGAGACGCTTTTCATCATTGGCTGATATTTTTAGCAAAGTTCACAGCAAAGAGATAGATATTGTTAATGCGGTCACAGTAACTCCCGAACGGTCCGTTTTTCTTTTATTTACCGATTCTTTTATTTCCGTACCGAATGTCATCGTGGTCAATAAAGAGAGACAACGTTGGATGGAAGAAAAAGATTTATTTGGACTGAGCGTATCTCTCGTAAAAAGCTATGCGGTTACGGAATATCTTATGAAAAAAAATCTTGCAATCACCCCCGATCTGGCGTCTAACGATTTGGAAGCCCTTTTGAATGTCTCCTTTGGAAAATCCGATGCGGCTGTCGTCGATCTGGCTACGGCGTCGTATCTCATCTCTAAAAATGGGATCACCAATCTACGCGTCGCCGGCGAGATAGAGTTTAATATTAACCTTTCGATGGCGACTTCAATCGAGGAACCGGTTTTGCGGAGCATTCTGCAAAAAGGGCTCGGAGCGATTACCGATGAGCAACGCCAAGAGATCCGCAATCGTTGGATCAATGCATCCACTCAAACCGTTTTCAATGATTGGCGGTTTTGGGCGATAGTCGGCGTTGTATTATTGATCTCACTTGTAATAATTATTTGGAATCGCTCTCTCAACTATCACGTCAAACTTCGTACGAAGGCTGAACAAGAAGAGATCAACAAACTCTCCAAAGTTATCGAACAAATTGACGACATCGTCGCCATTACCGATAAGCTGGGAACAATCACCTACGTCAATCAAGCATTTTGCGTTCATACGGGGTATACAAGAGAGGAGGTAATCGGACAAAGTTTTAGGATTTTGAAATCAGACCACTACGATAGTGAATTTTATAAAAAATTATGGAGAATGATTTTAGGTGGGAATATTTTTCGAGAAACGATAATCAACCGTAAGAAAAACGGCGATCTCTATTATGAAAATAAGACCATCACACCGCTGAAAGATGATAAAAATGAGATCATCGGTTTTGTCTCCACCGGTAAAGACGTTACCGCGGATGCACTGATGAATCAAGAGATGCAGCGTATCGCTACGATTGATCAGCTCACTGGTATTTATAACCGACATAAATTCGAAGAACTGTTCACCCTTGAAGCGGAGCGTTCACGCCGATTTTCACAACCTCTTTCCTTGATAATGATCGACATTGACCATTTTAAAGCAGTGAATGATACCTACGGTCATGATGTCGGAGACGAAGTGCTTAAAACATTAACGGATATCGTATATGAAAATATTCGTAAGATTGATATTTTTGCACGGTGGGGGGGAGAAGAGTTTCTTGTGTTAAGCCCAAGTACCGATCTGGAAAATATTCAAATACTAGCAGAGAAACTGCGCTTGGCGGTCGAAAACACCCTTTTTCCAAAAGTCAATCATATAACCATCAGCCTCGGAGTCAGTACATTTAGAGAAGATGACACCTTTAGCGACTTGTTCAAACGGGTAGATCAAGGGCTCTATTATGCAAAAGAACAGGGGAGAAATCAAGTTGGTAGTATTTAAAATGTTGTTATGATACCCTCGCCGGTTACTATATTTGGTGAGCGGTTGTACTGGCCGGAAGATATGTTTTTAAAGCAATATCCTTTATAATAAAATGCTATAAAGCTATCTAGTAGAATTAAATTAAACTTTATATAGTTGCACTAAAAGGATGAGACACTTCATGACAACAATAAATCAATTATCAAAAACGGATCAATTACAAAACTTGCTCAAAACAAGTAAAATTGGTATTCTTACTAGTTTGTTACTGGGATTGGTCCTTGTTTTTGCCGAGCGAAACCTATCCAATCCAAAGATGATCCTTGTATGGTTCGTTACGCTACTTCTCGTGTCACTAATACGGATAAGGCTTATTACCATTTATCAGCGCGCCACCGATACAAATATAGAAATGACAAGGGTGCGTCTAAGGAATATACGGATAGGTACCTTTTTATCCGGAATTTTATGGGGCTTAATCGGCATTTTATTGTTTTCTACCAATGATATGGATCATCTAATATTTTTAATTCTTATCTTAGCCGGTTTGACAGCCGGTAACACGGTTTCAAATGCATCTGACCTTCCCAGCAGTATTGGTTTTTCTATTTTGACGTTGTCCCCCATCACCGTTGATTTATTATTAGACGAAACTAGTATATCCACCAATATGGGGATAGCCCTTCTCATCTATTTCGGATTTATGGTTGTTATTGGGCGATTTATTAATGCAACTATGATCCAGAGTACCATTTTGCAATACAAAGCTGAATTAAGTGAAAAAGAAGCGCGAATCAGTGAGGAACGCTATCGCCTCATCCTTCAATATACGCCAGCAGGGATACTTCAGTATAATAAAGATCTTATTATTACCTATTGTAATGACCGTTTTACACACGTTATGAGAGCGCCTAAAGAGGATATTATCGGCTTCGATATGAATACGTTGAATGATAAAAGAATATTACCTGCATTAAGAGAAGCCATTGAGGGAAAAGAGGGCTCGTTTGAAGGTGAATACAACTCGACGCTTAGCAATACGCAACTCTGGTTAATTATGTTCTATACACCGCTTCGCGATACGGATGGTACTATCGAAGGTGCGATTGCAATTTTCGAAGATATCACCGAGCGAAAAATAGCTGAAGAGGAAACAAAAAAGCTATTAACTAACCTTAGACAAGCCGAGAAAATTGCACAAATCGGCAATTGGCATCTTGATTTGGGTTGTAATAAACTCGATTGGTCGGATGAGATTTTTCATATATTTGAACTGGATAAAGAGACATTTGTCCCTACATACGATGCCTTTTTAAATATTGTCCATCCTGATGACCGTATGAAGGTCGCAAATGCCTATGAGACTTCACTGATTACGAAACAAAAATACGAAATAACCCATAGACTTCTAATGAAGGACGGGAGAATCAAATATGTCAGTGAACAATGTGAAACAAAGTTTGATCAGAACGGAAAACCAATTTGTTCCTTAGGTACGGTTCAGGATATCAGCGAGCAGATGAAATATCAAGTTCGGTTGGAAAAAAGCGAACACACCCTTTTGTATCTGTTAAAAATGTCTCCGATTGCTGTTCGAATTGCAAAAAGCGAAGGGAGTGAAGTTATTTTTGCCAATGAAGCATATTCACGTCTAATTAAAGAAGATATAGCCGCTGTTTTAGGGAAAAATCCAAAAAATTATTATACGAATAAAGAAGAGTACGATGCGTTTGTAACTCAAATCAATAATAAAGAAGTTATCTACGATCGACTTGTAGAACTCTCCATAAATAATCAAACTAGTTGGGCATTAGCGTCATATATGCCCATAGACTTTGAAGGGGAACCCTGTGTCTTGGGATGGTTTTATGATATTACTAAAGAAAAAAATCTCCAAAAAGAAGTAGAACAACAAAGAGATGAATTTAAAACCATTTTTAATACCTCAAAAGACGGAATCGCCATCTTGGACAAAGCAGCCAATTTTTTGGATTTCAATGACGCTTATTTGGAAATGACTGGATTCACACGGGAAGAACTGCTGAAAATGAATTGTATATTGCTTAGTATTCCAGAGGACATAGAACGTTCGATTGAAGCAATGAAAAGTATTTTTGAGGTTGGTTTTATCAAAGGTTTTGAAAAAACATGTATTGTAAAAGATGGGAAACAGCTTTACATCAATATGACTGCCACCCTCTTACCGGATAAAAAACGTATCTTGGTCAGTACAAAAGATATTACCGCGATGAAGGAACATGCACGGGAACTCGAATACATAGCCCATTATGATGCACTTACGGGTCTCCCTAACCGTATTTTGGAAGGAGACCGTTTGCACCAAGGGATGATTCAAACCCTACGACGGGGAGATCGATTGGCAGTCCTCTATCTTGATCTTGATGGTTTTAAAGCGGTAAACGATACCTATGGACATCCCGTTGGAGATCAATTGCTTATAGGCCTTTCACTACGGATGAAAAAAGCATTGCGGGAAGGGGATACCCTTGCCAGATTGGGTGGAGATGAATTTGTCGCCATTCTTGTCGATTTACAGGATACGTCAGCGGCAATACCTATTATTCACAGGCTTCTCGAAGCAGCAAGTCTACCAATACAGCTGGGTGATTTAATGGTTCAAGTATCTGCCAGTATCGGAGTGACTTTTTATCCGCAGGAGGATGAAGCTGACGGGGATCAGCTTATCCGTCAATCCGATCAGGCAATGTATACAGCTAAGCAATCGGGTAAAAACCGTTATCATATTTTTGATGCTAAACAAGAGCTTTAGCTGTCAAGTGCGAAGCTCAAATAGGTGGCTGAGGAGACTTGCTTACGATACGAATAGCAGTGTGGTACAGATGTAGTCACTTGGTCGTTACTGATTATTTTTTACTGAACTTTATTTCAACATCTTGAAGAATTTTCAAAAAAGTTTTTGCATTTTTTCCGCCATATTGCGTTTCCTCAATAAACTCCCCTTTACCGTTAACGAAGTGAAATACGGGACTTGCTTTAACAATAAGCTGTTTTGGGGCATCCGACTTTTTGACATTGAGCAATACGGGGACATAATGCTCATTGACGTAAGCACTCAAATTTTCGTCATTAAAAACTTTTTGTTCCAAGAACTCACACGATTCGCAACCAGGTCGGTGCATGTAAACAACCATTGGCTTGTTTTGTGCAAGAGCTTTAGCTGAAGCTTCTTTATAGGTATAAATCCAGTTGAATTGTGCAGCATTAAGCCCCATCGCCAACAACATCATTACGGCAATTTTTTTCATTCTCTCTCCAATTACTTATTTAGCAAATTTGCTAAATTGATAAACGAATAGTATAGATTCAAAACTAAAAAAGAAATTAAAGAGGATTACGCCCCTTCTTTCGTATTGTCAAAAATATAGGTGCGGTTTCCCTCAAACTCTTTTAGAAGCGTCTCAAAGCAGCCCGAAATCTGATTTATTGTTTCAAAATTAGGTTCGATGTAGATTTTGCTTGCCACTTTTCTCATAATGATAATATCCGCATCTTTCAACTCTTTAAGATGGCGTGAAATGGTGGGTAAAGAGTAGTTGAAATGTTCGGCGATGGAGCTGACACAGGTGGCTTGAGCGATCAGGTCATCTTTTGGTTTCGTCGGGTCGATAGAACAGGCATAGCCTCCAGTAAAGACATTCTTGAAAATCAGAAAACGGGTCTCGTGACCAAGAGCTTTAAATATTTTTATTTTTTTATCCATATCGAGCATCGGGACACCTTGACAATTAATGTACAATATTATACCATTGTGGAAACAATTTAGCAAAATAGCTAAATTGCTACACATAAGGATTCGTTATGGCTTCATCAGAATGTGCAACACAGGGCGTTATCGCTTTATATACCCAATTGGCTCTTAATCCTGAAAAAAATTTCGGATGGGACAAAGGGTTGAACAACGCCAAAGCGCACGGGTATAAAGAGGAGTGGATTGAGCGTTTGCCATCACATATTTGGGATTACTGTGCTGCTGTTGGCAATCCATTCTCCCTAGGAGAATTCCCCGAAGGTTCTACCGTTGTGGATCTTGGTTGCGGAGCGGGCGTTGATCTGTGTGTTGCAGCATTGCTTGTGGGAAAAACAGGAAAAGTGATCGGCATTGACCTCACACCGATGATGGTTCAAACGGCACAGCGTCACGCAATAGAATCTGGATTTGAGAATGTTGACGTTATGGAAGGGAATCTTGAAAATATCCCCCTTGAAAATGAAAGTGTCGATATCGTCATCTCCAACGGCGCTATTAACCTCGCCACCTCTAAGCCCAACGTCTTTGCAGAAATTTTTCGTGTTTTAAAACCTGCTGGAAAGCTCTATTTCGCCGATATGATTGATATTTCTGAGGGAGAGTGTGCCCCATCATGCTGTTCGCAAAGTTCTTCGGGAGACTGGGCAAACTGTGTGGAGGGAACCCTCTCAAAAGAGGGTTTGATTGAGATGATGAACGAAGTCGGATTTGTGGATGTTGCGTGCATGGGAACCAACCACTATACGACAGCACCGACGACGGTAGGAGCTACCTTTAGCGCGACCAAAGGGGATGGAAACGTCCAACAACGCCACTGGGAAAACGTCTATACAACGAAGGATGTGAGTAAAGTAGGGTGGTATCAAGAAATGCCTTCCCTCTCCCTCTCTCTTCTCCAAAAAGTTGGTTCAGCTCCTAAGGATAGCTTCATCGATGTTGGGTGTGGTGCTTCTATCCTTGCAGATACCTTGATCCACTCTGGTTACCACGATATTACACTCCTCGATATTTCCTCTAGTGCACTGGAGATAATCAAAAAACGACTGGGTGCAACGGCTGATTTACCTGTTTATTGTGTCGGCGATGTGTGCACTTTTTCATCGGATAAGATATTTGACGTATGGCATGACCGTGCCGTGTTTCATTTTCTTCAAAAAGAAGAGGAGCAGCAATCCTACCTAGAAACACTGCATAAATCACTTTCTCCTCAAGGTCACGCTATTATCGGCACGTTTGGGGTAAACGGACCTGAAAGCTGTAGCGCATTACCCGTGTGTCAATACAACGAAGAGAAAATGAAGAATCTCGTGCAAGGGCGCTTTGATATACTCGAAGTGATTGATGAGACCCATATCACTCCCAGCGGTAGCGAACAACACTATTGCTTTTTTATCTTGAAACCAATGGATTAGGGTTTATTTTAAAGCAAGAGTATGATCAAAAAATAATGCTCGGTTGTTATCAAAATTAGTGACCAACGTTTGAAAACATCCTGCCATCTCTCGGATTGTTTCAATATTCGGTTCAATGTAAACTTTGTTCCCTTTTTTTTCAACAGAGATGATTTTTGCCTCTTTAAGCTCTTTGATATGGGCCGAAATCGTCGGGAGGGAAAAATTAAAATGTTCCGCGACGGTACTGACGCACGTAGCGATAGGATTGACTTCTACTCCCGGCTGTTTTTTATCGAGAGAGCAGGTATACCCTCCCGTAAAAACGTTTTTGAAAATCAAAAAGCGGGTCTCATTACTGAGTGCTTTAAAGATTTTGAGTTTTTGTTCCATATCTAACATCGATTGCCTTTTTATTAAATTGCCCTGAATTACTGGGTTGATTATAGCATAGAAGCAGAGATTGGCAAATTAGCTAATTAGTATATTTACAGTATTTTTACAATGATAGATTACAATGATATAAAATTTTCACAAAGGTTCACTATGAAAAAATGGTTACTCATCCTCGCTCTCTCCGGAATTTTATTTGCGGAAGAGGGGGTCAAGCAGGTTGTTTTTGATCTTAAAACGGGAAGTATTGAAACATTTGAAAAAAAAGTGCTGCAAGGGATAGCCTATCATAAAAGTTATTATGAAGGGAAACTTGAAAAACTTGATGTGGCCGTTGTTATTCATGGTGATGCTTACAAATTTTTCGTCAAAGATTTAAAAAACTCCCCGTACAAGAACGATCAAGCGCTTACCGCGGCGCACGATCAGCTTAGTAAGCGAATCGCCACAATGGCGGATACCTACGAAGTAGAGTTTTTGATGTGTGAGACGACAATGACAAAACTGAAAATCGATAAAAGTAATGTATACGACTATGTTAAGCTGGTTCCCAACTCAACGATCGGACTGATCGATAAACAAAACAACCATTTTGCGTATATCCCGATTGATTAATACTTGACAGATTATCACAATTGTACTATCATACATGTAACTTAGCTATTTAGCTAACATCTTAAGTATTTGGGGGTTATGGATGAGAACGTTGAAAATGGTACTAATGGTTACAGGTTTAATGGTGGGATCGTCATTAATGGCGGCTGGGCATCCAGAAAGTGAAAAATTGATCGATACGGCGAGACAAGAGGCAGGAGAGATGGCTCCTAAACAGCTCAAAGAGATGCTCGATACTGAAAAAAAAGTGATTGTGATGGATGTACGAGAAGAGAATCAACGTGCAGAGGGGGAGATATATGCTTCAAACATGGTGGCGATGACACGCGGAAATTTGGAATTTGAAGTAATGAATAAAATCAAAGACAAAAATGCCGTGATCGTCACCTACTGTCGTGGCGGAAGCCGTGGTGCATTGGCCGCTCAAACACTCAGAAAGCTTGGATACGTTAATGCAACAACCCTTAAAGGTGGACTTAAAGGGTGGGCTGAGGAAGGGTATCCAATCGAAACCGGCTTAGGGGTTACCCGTTTGAGCAAAGAGCAATAAGGAGATCGATATGATTACCTTGATTTTGAACCATGTAAGCCAAGTGTTAACTTTTTAAAAGAGGATGAATTAGCTAGATGAAATATTTTTTACTTTTTGTGTTGTTTATCAATACTTTGGTGTTTGCCGAACCCCAATTTTTAATGCCGGAAGAGGCTTTCAAACCTTCGGCAGCGATTACAAAAAAAGGTGAGATTGCCGCTAAAATTGAACTTGGCAATCACATCTATCTTTATAAATCGAAACTACATGCCAAGATTCTCGGTAAAAGCGGCATTGCGATCGATCACATAACCTTACCCGAAGGGGTCGATCACGAGGGGCAAACGGTTTTTACAAAATCGCCTAACATTAGCATTGCACTCAAAGCGTCTAAGAGAGTAAGCGGACTAGTTCCTATTACGTTACAGCTTGAATTTCAGGGGTGTTCGGAAGATGGACTGTGTTATGAACCCATCGTCCAAAAGATACCTCTAAAAATCGATTCGGCTCAATTTATCGCTACTGAGGAAAAGGTTCCTAATATCGTAAAAGCTGAACCTGTCGTTGTGCCTAGCGTCGTTAAAAGTGAACTAAACGTATCCAAGCCGATGGTACGAAAAAGAAGTCCTATCGTTGTATCGGAAACCGATCAAATAACGCAAACCTTTATTGAAGGGAATGTCCCGTTGATCCTGTTGACCTTTTTTACCTTCGGACTTTTACTCTCTCTAACACCGTGTATTTTCCCGATGATTCCGATTCTCTCTTCGATTATTGTCGCTCAGGGAAAAAATATGAATGCCAAACGAGGTTTTATCCTCTCTTTGGTGTATGTTCTTGCCATGTCGGTCGCCTATACGATTGCCGGTGTTCTGGCAGGATTGTTTGGCGGAAACATTCAAATTGCGATGCAGAATCCGTGGGTCATTTCGACGTTTGCTCTTCTCTTTGTAGGGTTGGCTATGTCAATGTTTGGATTCTTCAAAATAGGGCTTCCTCACTCGTGGCAAACAAAGCTCTCAAAGTCATCTGAAAATGCCAGTTCCAAAGGTGGTTATATCGGTGTTGCCATTATGGGCTTTTTTTCAGCCCTCATTGTAGGCCCTTGTGTCGCTCCTCCTCTTGCGGGAGCACTTGTCTATATCGGTCAAAGTGGAGATGCTCTCCTTGGTGGGGCAGCTCTTTTTGTACTCAGTATCGGGATGGGGATTCCGCTGCTGTTGATCGGAATAGGTGCTGGCAAATATATGCCTCATCCTGGTGGATGGATGGATACCGTATCCCACATCTTCGGTGTTGTAATGATTGCTATCGCTATCTTGATGCTTAGCCGAATCGTAACGGCCTCTATTGCACTATTATTATGGTCGTTCTTACTTATTATTGTCTCGGTCTATCTGGGAGCACTCGAATCGCTTAACGGTCATCATAAAGGGCTAAAAGCTTTTTATAAAGGGGTTGGAATTATCCTGTTGGTATATGGTCTGATGATGTTCTATGGAGGGGTCAAAGGGGGAGAAAATCCTCTTTCTCCTCTAACCTTTGCTAATGAACAACAAACAGTTGCAGCAAAAAAAATTGAGTTTAAAACGATTCATTCCTCTGAAGAGTTGGACACGATATTGGCTCAGAGCAAAGGGAAAAAAGTGATGCTTGATTTTTATGCGGACTGGTGCACCTCGTGTAAAGAACTCGATGCCGTCACGTTTAAAGATCCTACTGTAATCGAAGCCCTTAAAAATTATGTATTGGTGCGTGCTGATATAACGGATAACAGTGAGGAAGAAAAAGCACTGACCAAGCGGTTTGGACTCTTCGGCCCTCCGGCTATGATCTTCTTTTGTGAAAAAGGTGTTCAAATTAAAGGGGGTGATTTGAACGGATATAAAGATACGCAAGCGTTCATCACCCATATTAAATCATTGGAGAAATAATAAAAAATCCTCTTAGTCACGTTACTTCTACGAGTTCACTATTAGCGGAGCTCGATGGGTAAACAGATCTGGAGGTGGTACCCAGAGAGGGGCTTTCAAAAATTAAATTTATTTTCTTTACGCCTAAAACACGATGACTTGCTTTATCGTATGAAATAGGATACAACTCTGTTAGCCTCGTATCAGCCGCTGAATTATGAAGTAACGACAAACACTTCAACATCGAACATCTGTATAAAATAAGTAAAGTTTTGGATGTCCCTATCGCTAAGTTTTTTGAACCTACCCCGCTTGCAGATAATTTATAAAAGCGAAATTAAAAAATGGTGGGATCGTTGGGGAGCAGGTTAAAAACCATATAATCTTCAAAAGCATTTTTACCTGAATTGGGAATGTTTTCAAATCCGTATGGGGTTTCCCCATTAAATCCTGCATGGATGATATTTTGGTAACAATAAGCTGTTTCACCGAGTAGACTGACTAATTTTTGAATATGGATAGATTCATTTTTAAAATCAAATGAATTGAAAAAAGAGGCTATATCACTTACAGAAAGGGGAGTTATCAAGAAGCCAGCTTAACTTGCAAGCTGTGCTTTGAGAGATTTGATCTTATCTATTTGTTTGACAGTGCCGATACGAAGCACTTTTTTTTGCTCATCGGTCAAATTTTTAATAGGTTTGGCGGTCTGTAGTTGATTATCACGAATAATGTATGACATTCTAAACCCCTTTTTCTAATTATTTATAAGAAAATTATAGCATAACATCAATGAACGTCGCCGTATGCTCCAAAGGTATGGCAGTGAAGCACTGTTTTACACCAATAAATAGTTTTTTTTTGAAAAAATGGTTCTGAAAAAAATATTGAAATGTAATTCTGAAAGTACCATAAATAAGGGAGTTGTGAAGATTTTTTTTGTGTGTAGATGGCGGGCCACTAAGGATTTGAACCTTAGGAGGTTTAACCCTCGCCGGTTTTCAAGACCGGTGCAATCGACCACTCTGCCAGTGACCCGTATAAAAGTGAGACTATCTTACAATTTGGAGGTGGTACCCAGATTCGAACTGGGGGTCAAGGTTTTGCAAACCAGCGCCTTACCGCTTGGCCATACCACCATCCATTTGTGGTGCCCGGAGCCGGACTTGAACCGGCACAGTGTTACCACCGAGGGATTTTAAGTCCCTTGCGTCTACCGATTTCGCCATCCGGGCAACGATAACAAAAAAATACCTCAACTAAAACATTGTTTCCAAATATCTTAACTGAGGTATATGGAGCGGGAAACGAGGTTCGAACTCGCGACCCCGACCTTGGCAAGGTCGTGCTCTACCACTGAGCTATTCCCGCACTTTCTTTGTGGAGTGGAAGTATACCAAAAAAAATAAGTGTTGTAAAGAGGTTTTTGATAATTTTAGAAAAAAGTGGAGTTTAGCTATAATAATATAGAAAATAAAAAGTCAAATGAAGGATATTTATGCGCAGTGATACGATTAAAAAAGGGTTTGATAAAACTCCCCACCGCAGTTTGCTACGGGCGACAGGGTTAAAAGATGAAGATTTTGATAAACCGTTTATTGGGGTAGCCAACTCTCATATTGATATTATTCCGGGGCACTTTTTCCTCCAAGAGTACGGCCGTATCGTCAAAGAGGCGATTCGTGAGGCGGGCGGTGTCCCGTTTGAATTTAATACGATCGGTGTCGATGACGGAATCGCGATGGGGCATGATGGGATGTTGTACTCACTTCCTAGTCGTGAACTCATTGCTGACAGTATTGAGACGGTGATGAATGCCCACAAGCTGGATGGGTTGATTTGTATCCCCAACTGTGACAAAATCGTTCCGGGGATGTTGATGGGGGCGTTGCGCGTCAATGTACCGACCATTTTCGTCTCGGGCGGGCCGATGAAGGCGGGACATAAAAAAGACGGAACGGCTATTGATTTGGCCACGGCATTTGAAGCAGTCGGAAAACACGCGGATGGTAAAATGTCCGATGAAGAGCTGTATGAAATCGAGTGTGAAGCGTGTCCGTCTGGGGGATCGTGTTCGGGGATGTTTACCGCTAACTCAATGAATACCCTCTGTGAAGCGATGGGGGTAGCACTGCCGGGAAATGGTACGGTTTTGGCAATGACACCGGAGCGTATCGCGATGGTAAAAGAGGCGGCAAAGCGGATCGTTGAGATGGTCAAAGACGAAAACAGTGAAAAATGGAATATGCGCAATATCCTCAATGATAAAGCCATTCATAATGCGTTTGTTATTGATATGGCGATGGGGGGGTCTTCCAATACCGTTCTTCATCTATTGAGTATTGCCAAAGAGGCGGAAGTTGATTTCGATATTACAAAAATCAATGAAATCTCTGAAAAAGTGGCCCATATCGCCAAAATTTCCCCATCACTCTCTACCGTCCATATGGATGATATCAACCGCGCAGGCGGTGTCAATGCCGTTATGAAAGAGGTGAGTCGTCGCGGCGGTGTTTTGCATCTTGATGCAATGACGATCACCGGTGAGACGTTGGGTGAGCGGATTAAAGATGCAGTGATTAAAGATACGAATATCATCCATACTAATGAAAACGCTTTCTCTCCTGTGGGTGGATTGTCGATTCTATTCGGTAATCTTGCCGAAGAGGGGGCGGTTGTTAAAACAGCGGGAATCACCCCTAATATGCGTCAGTTTACCGGTAAAGCGATTTGTTTTAACTCTCAAGATGAAGCGATCAAAGGGATTATGGGACACAAAGTCAAAGCGGGTGATGTCGTCGTTATCCGTTATGAAGGGCCAAAAGGGGGTCCGGGGATGCAAGAGATGCTCGCCCCTACGGCTCTTATTATGGGGATGGGATTGGGTGAGAGCGTTGCCCTTATCACCGATGGCCGTTTTTCGGGGGCGACTCGGGGAGCTAGTATCGGACACGTTAGTCCGGAAGCTGCTGAGGGGGGATTGATCGGACTTGTTGAAGACGGGGATGAGATCAGTCTCGATGTCGATAAACACCTCTTGCAGCTCAATGTAAGTTATGAAGTGCTTGAACAACGACGTCTTCACTGGAAACCTCTAAAAAAAGAGATCAAGTCTAAATGGCTTAAACGTTATAGCCTTCTCGTATCCAATGCCTCCAATGGTGCCGCGTTAAAAACCGAGTTATAATTTATACGCCGGAGGGTTTAAACTCCGGTACAATTTTTTGCAACGCTTCAATAGGGGTGTTGCTCCCCACTAATTTTTCTATATCGTCACACAGCTTCTCTATCGGATAGGGGGTTGAGCGGGCGATGAAGATCGATTCAAATACTGTTTTTTGCTCACTATCATCAATTAACAACTCTTCGTACAGTTTCTCCCCCGGACGTAATCCGCTCATAATTATCTCAATCGGTTTCGTCGCATAGAGGCGGATCATTGTGCGCGCTAAATCGATGATTTTAATCGGCTCTCCCATGTCGAGGATGAAGAGTTCTCCCCCTTTGGCAATAGCGGCAGCTTGAAGAACGAGTTGGCACGCTTCGCCGATTAGCATAAAATAGCGGGTGATGTCGGGGTGGGTGAGGGTGACGGGTCCACCGCTATCGATTTGGGCTTTGAATTTGGGGATAACACTTCCGCTGGAGCCTAGAACATTTCCAAAGCGGACGGAGACGATTTCACTCTCTTTGGGGTCAACGTTTTGGGCGTAGAGCTCCACAATCCGTTTCGTTGCCCCCATAATATTGGTAGGACGTACCGCTTTATCGGTTGAGATAATAACAATTTTACGAACACGGTTAGTAATAGCGCTGTCGATAACGTTGCGGCTTCCGATGATATTGTTCATGATTGTGGCGTGAATGTTTGCTTCACATAGCGGTACGTGCTTGTAGGCGGCGGCATGGATGAGGATGTCAGGCTTGGAGGAGCCAATAAGGGTATCGAGAGCTTTTTTGTCTAAAATATTGGTTAAGTGGAGAGATGCCAAGGGGAGTTTTTCGCCGATTTGATAAAGGTTGTATTCACTGTTATCGATCAAGATAAGGGCTTTTGCTCCAAACGTATGACACTGTAGTGCTATCTCACTTCCGATACTTCCCCCAGCTCCTGTGATAACGACGGTTTTCCCCGCTATGAAAGCTCCAATGGTTTTTTGGTCAAGATCTTTGGGGTGACGGGCGAGAAGCTCTTCGAGAGAGAGCGATTCGATGGTGTTATGGGACTCATCCAATAACCGTGAGCGTTTGATCTCTTGGATTCCTGCATCGCTTAACAGTTGGTAGGCTTCACGTAAATAGGTAGTAGAGAGTGAACCGTCGATGATAGCGGCGGTGATAGGGTGGATTTTGATCGATTCTTTAAGCTTGTCGATCCCGATAATTTTTAGGTTTTGGATCGTGGAGCCGATCATATTAAGGTTCTTTTCTTGGAGGGCAAGGATGGCGATAGGGTAGTACTCACTGGAGTTTTCAAGGGTGCTTTTGATGAGGTGGGAGGTATTGGAGGAGATACCGACAATGAGGGTAGGGCTATAGTTATGAACATGGCGACGTGATTCGAGGAGAAGCCGTTTTGAAAACCGCAGTAGCCCCAGAGTAGTAAAGGAGAGGAGAAAATCGATGATGATAACGCTACGAGGAAAAGGGGAAAAAGGTTCAGGAACAAGGGTATAAAGTAGGGCAAAAAGGGTATATGCCACAAGATGGGCTTGAAAAAGTCCTTTTGCGTCGCTCAAAGCAAAAAAACGCCAGATAATCGTGTAATTCTTAAAGAGAGCGATAAAGAGAAGTTTGAGCCCGAAGAGGGTGAAAAAAACGGACCAAAACACAGTTAAGAACGCATTGGGTATCTCAAAATTAAAGCGAAGAAGATACGCGATATAGAGGGTGAAGATGGATAAAAGTGTATCGGTTAGGATAAAAAAAGAGGTTCGGTTGGTGCTGTTTGGGCGTAGCCATCCCCTCATGCAAGAGACTTTTTGAGGAGATTACAGACTCTTGCTACATCAGCACGAGACATTTTGGTTCCACTGGGGAGGCAAAGCCCTTTTTCAAAGAGGGTTTGAGATGTCCTATTCTCGTGATGAAGAGCTTCTTTGAAAAGAGGCTGAAGGTGCATCGGCTTCCACAAGGGACGGCTTTCGATATTCTCCTCTTCCAATGCAAGACGGATTTTTTCGGGGTTACTGTTTTCAAAAGTAACCGTTGTGAGCCAACGATTCCCCTCTGCATTGGGGAGAGAGGGCATAAAAGAGATTTCATTAATGTTCTTTAGCTCTTCACGGTACCACTCAAAAATCATCTGTTTTTTTGCAATTCGTTCGTGTAATACTTCCATCTGTGCCACTCCGATAGCCGCTAAAATATTGCTTAGGCGATAGTTGTATCCAAACTCGGTATGCTCATAATAAGGGGCATCCTCACGTGCTTGAGTAGAGTAAAAACGGGCTTTTTCGATAAGCTCTTTATGGGGCGAAATAAGCATCCCACCCCCAGAGGTCGTGAGAATCTTATTGCCGTTAAAACTGTAGACACCGAAAATTCCAAATGTTCCGCTTTGCTTTTTCGAAAAAGATGCTCCCAAACTTTCGGCGGCATCTTCGATGAGATAAATGCCGTGAGCCATACAAATTTCACTGATTTGTTTTAAATCGGCGCATTGACCGTACAGATGGGTTAGGATGAGGGCTTTGGGTTTTTTAGGAGCTTTGTGTATCGCCTCTTCTAAAAGAGTGGGGTCTAAATTCCAACTTTGAGTATCACTGTCGATAAAATAGGGGATGGCATTTTGGTAGAGGATGGGGGCAATGGAGCCGATAAAGGTAAATGAGGAGGCGAGGACAATATCTCCTGCCCCAATGCCCAATACACGAAGGGCAAGATGAAGTGCGGCGGTAGCGGATGAAAGGGCGAGGGCATTTGGGGTATGGGTAAGCTCTATGATACTGTTTTCAAAGCGATCCACCATAGGCCCTACGGGGGCGATATAATTGCTCTCAAACGCTTGGGCAATATACGTTTGTTCTCGACCGCTCATATCGGGAGGGGAGAGGAAGAGGCGAGAATTTTGCATCGTTACACTTTTAATTTGTAAATTTTGGTCATCGGATCGCTCAAGACAGGCTCAAACAATTTGGGGTCGTAATGGTCAAAAACAAACATCTGAATATAGGCAGAGTTGAAATAAAAATCATCCACAATCACAAACCGTCCATAGCTTGCCATATAAATAACATTAAGCCCTTCGGATGAGAAATGTTGTGCATTCATTTGAAGTTTATTTTCCTTATTGTAGCCGACCTCATAAAACCCTTTGATGGGAACCTCTTGACCTCCCATTGTGAGGATACTTTTCTCCTTGAGGATCGAAATCCCATTCCCCAGCTCAATTATTTTGCCCGTATCTTGTATCTGCTGAGTCGTGTAAAAGAAAGGTTGTTCCTCTTTGTTATCAGGATTTTTGAGATCGAGATGGCTAAAGAGGGTGACAGTGGGGAGAATATCCATCATCCGAAGGGGGAGATAGAGATAGACATCGCGGGTCGGTTTAGGAAGAGAGGTTGGATTAAGCTGAAGATTGACCATCATATCATCGACACTATCGGCTTTGGACTCTTTGAGCATTTGCGCAATAATGGCACTTTTGTTGTTCTCAAACCCCTTCTCGGTGTATTCGACACTCAGACGCGCCATAGCGGCTGCATTTTGCTGTGGCTGCGTGAGGATATAACTGGCAGGGTAATTGACATCACCACTGTGTTTCCCTCCGTCAACGAGCGTTTTAACATCGCTGTAGTAGCGAATCGGGTAGCCATAATCCCACCATGAGATAACATAATCTTCACGGTCTGCTATTTTCCCGAGCTTATCGAGCATCGACACCTCTTGCGTGGTGAAAACAGTGGGGGTCATATATTCTTTGATATGAAGATAATTGGGATAAAGGGCAACTCCCGTGAAGACAATGAGGGTAACGATTTGTAGCCAACGTTTTTCGATACTCTGGGTGATGAGCAGTACTAAATAGGCGAATCCAAGTGCCATAGGGGCAACGGCATAGATCGTAAAACGTAGACCTGCTGACATGGCAATAAATCCAAGGGCAACGAGGGGGAGGGTGATGATAAGGGGACGGTACGCGATAAGGCTAAGAATATAACCGATACATGCGAGTAAAAAGGTGATGGTATGTCCGCTGATTCGTTCGGCAAAAACCGTAAAGGGGATATGCCCCGCTTCACGAACCGTTTGGGCTACATTGTAAAAATGGAGTTCAGCATCATTGGAAGTACTTTCACGGAAAAGATAGCTTTTGAGCTGCCCCCAAATCGGATCAATCCCCCCTGTTGCGAAATAAAGGAGTGCAACCCCTGCAAAAAGAGCCCAAAACCATTTTTGATTTTGTTTGGGTTGAAAATGAAACACAGCAAAAATAGCCAAGGCAAGAAGTAGTTTCATCCAAATAGGGAGCGATAAAATACCGATGAGGATAAAAAGGGCTATTTTATAAAAATAGATATTTTTTCGATCAGAGAAAAGGGCATATGCGATAATGATCCCAAAAAGGGCGCTGTCCAAGGAGTACGCTTGGGGATACCACCATTGATAGAGGGCAATTGAAACGGTAATGGGGATCAAATAGCGGTTGCGTTGATGGGTAAGGGCGAGAATAAGGGAATAAATTTCGAACACAGGGAAGACGATATTGAGCATATCCGTATCGTAATAGCCACTCATCGTACGATTGTAGTAGCTATAAGCGACAGAGCCAATAAGGGCAGCGATAAACCCCATCGTCGTTTGATTGAGAGAGCGTCCGATCAACACTAGAGGGATAACAATCAGCGACCCAAGAAATGCAGGCATAGTGAGAAGCAGGGTTTCAAAGCTTACGGGGATGATTTTCGCAAGCCACGCCGTTAAAAGCGATAGTGGCTCATTAATAGGGGAAAGATCATTGGCTTGATGAGTCCCGTTGAGAATATCACGTGCCCCTTCCGCGAAGAAATATCCATCATTGGTATTGATCATGAGGGCATGATTCCAATAAAAAGAGGGGATAGCTTGAACCTCCATAACCCAAAAATAGCGCATGGCTAGGGAGAAGAGATAGGCTACGACGATGAGGAGGAGTACCGTTTTGGTGTTGGTTGTCTCGTTGGGGAGTTGTAGTTTCATAAAAATAGTTCCTTAGTTTCTAAGTTTCTTAACATCGGTAGGGGTCAATCCTGTTTTGAGGGCAATCGTTTCATCATCAAGAATATCAAGAAGATTTTTCGCGATTTCAATTGCCTTATTTTTCTCCCCTTCTTCTCGACCTTGCTCAATCCCCTCTGCCATCCCCTCTGCCATCCCCTTCGCCAGAGCCATATCCCTAGCTTTTCTTAACGCATTCTCTTCATCTCTCTCTTTCATAGCAACCCAATCATAGACTCTCATATCTTCTTTATTCCATTTGTATCGTGTCGCTATTAAGAATGCTTCATTAAATTCGGGTATCTCTTCGTATTGTTTGGGGATAAAATCCAA
>JAPLGM010000016.1 GCA_026390165.1 Campylobacterales bacterium | reverse complement strand
ATCGTTGGCATTTTTCGCCAAAATGTCAGCTTGACGTGCATTGTCGGTGTTTTGGGTATTGATGGCGGTAGACTCTTCCAATGTCGCACTGACCTCTTCGACACTGGAGGCTTGTTCACTCGCCCCTTGTGCCAATGATGAGGATGAGGAAGCTACTTGATCGGAAGCCGATGTGATTTGCATGGCGCCATCACGAATGCTCGAAACACTCTCGCTAATTGCGCGGGTGATAGAGCGGATAATGAGGGTAGACAATATAATCGCAAAAATCAACGATACGAGAACGACGGTTATAAACATCTGTTTATACGAAGAAGATTGCTCTTTTGCTCGATCACTCGCGTTTGCTATATTTTTCTTATTAATGTCATACACTTTTTGGAGCTTCTCTTGCATACTTTTACTCAATATAGAACTACTCTCGATATGCGCAGTCATTTTACCAAACAGTGCATCGATCTGAGCAGGATCATCGGTTCTGGCAAGGGGGTCGATAACATTCACTTTAAACACTTCACTTTTCTTGCGCCATTGTTCATATTCAGGTAGAAAACTTTCCCACGCCACTTTTTCATCTTCGGTAGAGGGTGCTTCCAAATATCCCTTCATCCCCTTATCAATGCGGTCAAACCCTTTTTGCATCTCTGTAGATGCATCCGCCATTTTATCTTTTAATTGTGGGTGATCGCGTAATCCACGGGTGCGGTTAATCTGAATCGTAACTATTTGCACCCCATTGCGCATCGTGCCACAGTTGACAAGAGAAGGGACGATACCGCTTCCAATGTAGGTGACATCCGATTCCCAACTGCTGGTTGCTTTATATCCCATGTATCCCAATAATCCCAGTGCCAGCATCATAACCCCAGTAAGTAAAATCAACTTACTTTGTAAAACCATATTATCAAGCCATTTCATCGTTACTCTCCTTCGTTTATTTGTTTTTGTATCTGTTCAAGACTAATCAGTTCATCGGCTTCAAAAAGCTTCAAAACATCCAAAATCATCACAACGTTTTCCCCCATCTGTGCCATAGAACAGATAAAGTCGGTATCAAGTGAACTGCCGAATTTCGGCGGTTCACTCAAGTTTGAGCTGTCGATCGAAGCAACCTCTTCAACCCGATCGACAATGAATCCAATGTTCACTTTTTCCACCTCGACGATAATGATCGCCGTATGCATATTGGCCTCTCGCATCTGCATCCCGAATCGGAGGCGTGTATCGACAACGGGGATAATAGAACCGCGCAGGTTGATCACCCCTTTCATGTATTCGGGAGTTTTCGGGACATACGTCACTTTCATCATTGCGATAATCTCTTTAATCCGATCAATCGCAATACCGTATTGCTCTTCACCCAAAAAGAACGTCAGATACCGCTCTCGTCGTGTTTGGGCAGTGTTTTTTTCCATGCTTATACCCCCAGTACCATTTTTAGTGATTTGACGAGCTTCTCATCACTAAACGGTTTCACCATCCATCCTGTCACTCCTATCTCTTTTCCCGCCATTTTCATCTGCTCGGAACTCTCTGTGGTGAGGACAATGATCGGTTTTGTTTTGTAGCGATCATCCATTTTGATTGCACGGGCCAAATCCAATCCGTTCATTTGGGGCATATTTACATCACTAATCAAAAGATCAAAATTTTCAGCCCCTGATTGTAAGGCACCTAAAAGCTCCTCCGGATTCAAATACGATTTGAATTCGATTACTCCACTGCTAATCAATCCATCCAATGCCAGTTCCGCTGTTGCAATCACCGCTCTAGAATCATCTACTATAATTACCCGTTTTGCCATTTTTTACCCCTTAGTTGTATATTAAAAAAATTCCATGTCGTTGTCATCATCAACATCCAGTTGCTTATTTCCAATAATTCCCTCTATCTGCATGCACGAACTGAAAAACGAACTGTCCAGATAGTGAATATCTCCCGCATCCTGCAATGAAAAGATATGCTCTCTCCACGATGTAAGATCACTCCCCAAATACTCGGTAAGCATTACCAACATTTTCAGCTTGGAACTATCTGCAATGATAGTATCTGCATGTTCTTTCATAAATATCCCCAGCGATGATAGGGCATACGCCAGTGCGGTAAACTCAAATAGGTTATTTATCGTACGAACATAAATACCGAGTACACCATCTACAAATTGTCGAATATTCTCAATTGAAGGATCACGCTCAAGAACGTGAAGTCGCTCTCGCCACTCCTCATCCAGACTTTCTAACTCATGTATCTCATCAATAATACCACCTCCGATCTCAGTGACATAATCAATTGCTGTTGTTTTATGGACAAAACTCTGCCGTAGAAACCCTTGCTCTTTTGCGTCAATTGTACGAACCTCTTTATTGCTTTGAATCTCTTCTCTCTCTACTTCTTTTTGAGTTACTCCCTCACTTTGTACTTTTTCTTCAACAGGAATTTTTTTGATCGTAGTAACAAAGCTCGATTGACCTGGTATACTTTCTCCGCTTATATTCAAACGGACACACGCAATATTATCACGAATTATGCAGTGTGACTGCAAATCATTAACAAGTTCTTCTGTTTTGGGTTTCAACACGATGGGTTTATCAAATTTCATCGTGACAAAAATCTCTTCAAAACTCTCTTCGCATATAATACTGACAACTTCTTTATCCCGAATACGCTGACGCATCAACTCATAAAAAAGTTCAATCATGGGATCTACTTTTGAATACGCTAGTGGCATTTGTTCTGTACATCGTGAAAGAATCCATACCCCGAAATCCATCATCCCCTCCGCGTCATTGATATCGAAAATCGTTTTGTAATGACGGAGATCGGAACAAAACGGATTCAGTGTCTCTTTCGTGGAGAGCTTCGCGTGATCACCCTCTTTTAAACGTAGTACCGAACCGAAGTTTTGAATTTTAAACCGTACCAATTCTTTATCAATCGGCTTGTGTAGATACGCGGCTACTCCGATAGAGGACATATTCGCCTCCATCTTCGGATCAATAACAGCCGTAAGGATAATAATAACCGTTTCTGGAAAACGGCTTTTGATCACTTTGGATGCTTCAAACCCATCAAGATTTGGCATCATTACATCCATCAGTATAATATGAGGATGCCACTCTTCGCACACAGCAATGGCATCGATTCCATCAACCGCCTCTTTGATCTCAAACCCTTGCATTTTTCGGCAAATGGCATGGAGAACCAAACGGTTATCTTCGACATCATCGACGATTAATAGTCTTAAATTTTTCATTTCCCACCATTAAGAATGTATTAGAATTTTCATTCCATTTTCGAACGTACGGTAGTGTAATATTAAAAAGTCACAAAAAAGTCTCAGGAGAGATATTTTCCATCAAAATTCCATTTATGAGGAATACTGAAGGGGGAAAGAGAGATTAAAGCGTACCCCCTCAGCAATATGTTCAACATCTATTGATCCGTAGCAATGTTCTTCTATAATCATTTTACTCATATAAAGCCCCAATCCGGTTCCATTCTCTTTTTTGGTCGAGGTATACGGTAAGAAAAGTGTCTCGATGATTTCAGGGGCAATTCCCCCTGCATTGTCTTCGATACTAATAATGACAAAACCTTCGCATTGATTGCTTCGGATTACAATAAGAGGATTTTCAACCCCTTTCTCTTCAAAAGCATCCTGCGCATTTTTAATGAAGTTGAGCATAACCTGAATCAGTTCATTTTCATACGTTTGATACTCACTATCATGAGAATGGCTCACCTCGATATTGATATTTTTGTTCATTAGCGTATGCTCGATAAGCTGTAGCGTTTTGGAAACAATGAGGGAACTTTTTGTTTTTGCCGTTTGTTTATCCGGTTTAAAAAAATCTTTAAAATCGGTAATCGTACGGGAGAGATGCTGTACTTGAATCTCCATCGCATCAAAACTTTCAGTAATATCCTCGATAGAGGAACCCTTTAAGATAATATTGATTTTTTGATGGTTCATCAAGGCACTTATAATCGCCAGCGGCTGACGCCACTGGTGGGCGATCATACTGAGCATTTCCCCCATTTGCGCTTGGCGGGTTTGCATCAAAAGCAATCTGTCTTTCATGTTTCGTTCTGTAACATCATCTTGGATCGTTACAAAATTAACAATTTTATTTTGCTCATTAATAATGGGGAAAATCGTCGAGGCGCAATCCCGTAAATCCCCATTTTTCATCCGATTAATGATTGTTCCTCGCCAAAAAGAGCGCTTAGTGTTAATAGTGGACCATAAATCATCATAAAAATCCTGAGGGTGAATACTGGACTTAAAGAGTCGCATTGTTTTCCCGATTAACTCATGGTTGAAATAGCCCGTTAGTTTTGAGGCATAGCCATTGGCATATTCGATAACACCTTTTGAATCAGTAATGATCGTAGAAAGGGGGGTTTGGTTAACAACCTGAGACAAACGATCGATCATCTCTTCGGTTTGTTTGGATTCGGTGATGTCTTGGATCGTACCGGAAAATTTTTGGTGCTCATCTTCCCAATAGACTTCTGCGCGCTGATGAACGATTCGGATATTCCCTTTTGCGGTGAGTATTCGGTGCGTTACCTCATAAAAACGTTCGCCGCTAAATGCTCTTTCGACCGCATTTTGAATTAACTCAACATCATCAGGGTGCGAATGGTCAAAAAACCAACTATTATCTATTGAAATCGAAAACGGTTCGAGTTCGAAAATCCGATAGGTCTCTGCCGACCATAAAATCTCATCGGTTACACTGTCGTATTGCCAGCTACCGACATGGGAAATTTCCTGCGCTTTATTGAGCTTCTCTTCATTGCTTTTGAGCCTTTCATACAGAAGCGTATTTTTATAAATAATCATGGCCTGTGTGAGTAGCAGTCGAAGGGTTTGGAGTGTATCACTGTCCAAAGGGGTAGAGACCTCTTCGTTTTCGAGATACAAAACTCCCCAGACACTCCCCTCGATCACTATCGGAATCGCGATGGAAGATGCAGGATGATGGGTGCGAAAATAGTCGTCGTGTTGAAATCTTCCGCTCTCTGCGGGGCTGTTTTGGATCACTTTGTGTTTGGTTTCAATCGCATGGGTAATCAAATGAAGGGGAAGGAAGGGGGTTTCATGCAGCTTTATATGGTCCAAATTGATTTTTCCGTTTTCAAAATAGATTCGGGCACTGGTGTAAAACGTCTCCTCTTCTTTTATAATCATCACGGCTTCACTCGCCGTTGCGTTTTCCAAAATCGTCTGCATAAGGGTTTGAAGTAACTCTTTTTTCTCCATCGTTTGTGACAATGCGTAAAACGATTTGAGAAGACTTCGATAGTTGGTCGGTTCAAAACGCAGCAGTGAGCTGTTGGATGAGTGACCCATCTCTTCCATAGGATGCGATCGATTCAAATGCACTTTTGTTTTGAGCCGTTCCGCCGCCGCGTATGCACCCCACTGGTTCAATCCTATTGAGGCTTCGCTAAAATAGAAACGGCTTAAATCATCGAACCGCTTTCCTTTCCAAAAACGCCCGATACATACAGCGCTTGCAGCTATGGCAAAGGGATTGTTTATTTTTCGTGCTTCGTTGAGTGTCTCCTCATAAAGTTTAGCAACATCCCAATAACTTTTGATATTTTGAGCTTTTTTGGCACGAATCAATAGTTTCCAAAATTTAAACTCTTTGGGAGACGAAATGGCATACGTATCACAGAGTTTTAAATGCAGTCTCATTTTCGGAATCATAATCACTTCATTTGCATCGGTATGCACCTATCGATGCAAATATTCCAGCCCCGACTCGACATTCCCCTCAATCCAGCATGTTTGCGCCTTAATGATCCCATACCATGCTAACGCGGGAAAGAATTTCTCCTCTTCCCATAATGCAATAAACTCCTCTTCTTCCGAGTTGCTATTTGCACCCTTATCTTGCCACGTTCGAATAGTGGATTGAAGAACTTTGAAAATAGCAATCATCTTTTTATCGCCAGAGTTAAGCAAAAAGTTAGATTCTTTATCTATATTATCCTGAAGTGTTTCGAGGGAGTATCCGGAGAGATAATCGCTAAAGTGCATCAAAAAGTTCGCCCACGTCCCGAAGATTATATCTCCATTCGCTTTGCTTTGATGGAGACTTTTTTGGTACAACGGAAGATTATAGGTAATTGGTTTTGTGTAGGGGCTGATGAAATTCGCCATAAAATTATGGACTTTCGGGAGCATTGCCTCATCTCTAAGCTGATGGTTGAGTTTCAATGCCGCTTCACCGAACAAATAAGCCTCTTTGAAACGCCCTTCACTCACCATTTGCGCACCGTAGAGGAGATATCCGAATGTTGATTTACTCGTATTTCCAAACCGAAATGATACTTTGATAATAGTGAGATACGCCCATTGCATCAATGGTATATCGGCTAAATAATAGGCGGCTTCCCAATAATCAACCAATATCGATATGATCCGCTGTTTTACTCTATTGGTAAGTTGAGGAAGAGTGCTAATTACATCGGTTTTATGCGCATAAGGGTGGTTTAAAATAAAATTGTTCAGCTGTACAACGGCTTCTTTGAGATCAATACTGGTGTTTGGGGTCACCATTCCAAGAGTATTCAAGAGGGTATTTCCAAAAAGGATCAACGCCGTAAATCCCCCCCCTTTCGTGACACACACATCTTTGAAAAGGGTAAAGCAAATCAACTGCTCCGATACATTGCAAGCCTCGTTCATCAGTGCCTGCAAGTAAGATTCTGCTTCTTGATGGAGAGTATTGAGATAGAAAATTTTGATTCGAAGCACTTTAAAATCGAACTGATCAGCAAGAGCAAGCAATTCTAATGCTTCGATGGCACCTTGTTTGTCCAACCATCGGATCTGTTCCAATGCCAGAGGATATAAACCGCTTTGGAACATTTTAAAGAGTGCTTTGATATTAAGTTTCAAGGCTTGTCTCTCCCAGTTCCCCCCTTGAAAACTGCTATTAAGATGCATCGCAACACTAATAACATCGTCGTAATCCCCTGCATTATAGGAGCGTTCCAAAAACTTCCCTATATGGCGGTGAATCGTTTCTCTCAAGACAATAGGGATCGAATCCATCACATACTGCTGAATAACATCATGAAGGAATTGGTAATGCCCGATGAAAAGCTCTATAAAACCTTTGGATTCGAGTTTATCCATCATGCTCTCGGGGTATTTCAGCCCCTTCATCATCCGTAAGGTCAAATTGATATCAAAACGACTTCCCAACAGTGACAAATAATACAAATAGTGTTGTTCTTCACTGCACAATTGCGAAAATTTAGCATTTATCAATCCGGTAATATTGACGCTTGAACTGTATGTAGCGATTTTTTCAAGATCAAACCGCCATACTCCCTTCTCATAGGTGATCTCTTGGGTATCAATCAAATTATAAAGAAATGTTTTGACGTAAAACGGATTCCCCTGTGTTTTTTTATGGATCACACCGGAGAGAACCTCTACGTTTTGAACTTTTGACCCCAGCATCTCCTGAAACATTGTTTTCATATCGATTTTTGAAAGAGGTGTGAGATCAAAAAAGTAAACGTCATCCGAGTATTTTTGACGGATTTTATGGACAATCTCCGATGCCATACGATTGGCGTCGATTTCATCGGATCGATAACTAAAAATAAAATTGAGATTGGGGATCTCCATTTGTAAAATTGCTTTTTGGATCAGATCGAGCGACGCTGTATCCGCCCAGTGCAAATCGTCCATAAAAATAACCAGTGGTGATGAATCGGTCGCAATCTGTTTCAAAAGTTCCTGAAGGGCATAAAGAAGTTGATGACGCATCTCTTCGGCAGTTGTTGTGTATGCAGCAGGCTTGGTGATCGAAATATCCCCTAATTCGGGGAAATAATGACTTAATATTTCTATACTGCGGGTATCAAGTTCCATATTTTTTTTAGTTTTTAGTTGTTGCATTAACATTATTTTGAGTTGGGCAAAGATCTGTTTAAAACTTAAATAAGGATGGGACGATCGGTTCTGTTCAAATTTTCCCCGTAAAATTCTAACCTCTCCGCTGTTTAGAAGCGTTAGAAACTCTTCAATAAAACGAGTTTTTCCCACACCGCCGACACCTGAGACGACAAGTTGAACCCTTTTATGTGAAAATACTTTTTGTGCCGCCTCTTTGAGCAAAACGATTTCAGCCTCATGACCAAAGAGATGCTCTCCAAAGCGAAGCGTCGGCTGATCACGCGTTCCGATTTCAAAATAGGGGATTGCTCCCGATTTATTCAACGTTCGAAGGGCATATTTGAGATCATATATCAATGCTTCATCGCTTTGGTAACGATCATCTGGTTTTTTTGAAGTGAGACGGTTGATTATGCTTGAAAGAACCGGAGGAAAATCTTTAATAATACTCTCTATGGGAATAGGACGAAGAGCAATTTGTTTATGAATAAGTTCATAACGGTCTTTTGCTTCAAACGGAGAACGTCCTGAAAAAATATGATAAAGACTCATCCCGAAACTGTATAAATCGCTTCGAAGATCGATCCGTTGTTTTGTCCTCCCCGTCTGTTCGGGAGACATATACATCAAGTTACCCGAGGTACCGACATTCATATCGCTGTTGTACTTAAAATGATTATCGTTGATTGAGTACCCAAAATCGATAATTTGGAGGGCTTTGTTCTCAGGATTGTAGATGATATTTTTAGGATTTATATCGGCGTGAATGATGTGCTTTTGATGGATGCTTTTAAGCGCTTCAACGATTTTTATGGCGATATTCAGCCCTTCGCTGAGTGAAAAATGATAATCGTGTAGCATATCGTAGAGAGAATTCCCCCCAATATCTTCAAAAACATGGAGATACTCCGATGGGATTGCGATTATCTCGATCAATTTAACGATGTTAGGAGATTTGAGCTGGGAAAGTATCTGTTGCTCATTCATAAACTGACTTATTCTGTGTTCACTCATTTCACCCAGTTTGAGCATTTTGACGATAACATGTTTCTCATCACTTGCACGGATTGCACGGTATACGACGGTAAAAACATTTTCATGTAATGTATCGATAATTTGATAGTGGCGACTAAACACCTAACTCCCCTTTCTCAAATATTAGAGTTATTTTTTCTAATTTCTCTTAGATATTTCGCAGCAGTTGTCGTACTAATTTGTGCTTGTTCTGCAATATTACGGACCGTAATCTTGTCACCATAAAGCTGTTGTATACAAATAGCCGATTGTATCTTTGCTTTGATGTTCTTTTCTCTCACTTGACGTGCTTTTTTGGCACCTTTTGCACTTCCCACTCTATCCCCTTCTTAGACGTTAAAATAAGTTACTTCCCCTTTTTTCTTTGTAGAAACTTATTGTGATACATCGCTTTGTCCGCAGCATCAATAACACTGTTCAAATTTGACCCTTGTTTAAATGAAGCCATACCGTAAGCAAAACCTATTTTAAAGGAGTGTTCTTCTATTTTAAAATTAATTTTTTGAAAATATTCAAGCATCTTTTCCATTTTGGCTTCAATTTGTTGGGTTGAAAACTTTGCATCGAAAATAACGATAAATTCATCCCCGCCATAACGAACAACACGCCCGCCACTCTCTTTGAGTTTGATAGATAAATGGATCAGTACTTTATCCCCTATGACATGACCATAGTTGTCATTAATCTCTTTAAATTTATTGAGATCGACCATAACAATGGTACCATCCCCGCGAACGTTAAATTTATCCTGATCCAGTATCGTATCTTCAAACCATTTACGATTATAGCTTTTAGTCAGGGAATCTTCATAGACGATTTTTTGAAGCTCGTTAATCTCCGCTTGAAGCTGTTTTGTTTTAAGTAAAATTATCCGTAAAAGATCTTTATTCTCACTCTCTATTGCCCCAATAGCTTGATCCGTACAATCTACGAGGGTAATTACATGACGAACCATCTGTTCATCTAACATCTCTCGTGTAAGCAGTTCATCGGGCTTTAATTTGATTCCATGCTGATCTGCAATATCATGATAAAGCTTCCCGTACTGGGCAGGAAATACGACTCTTTGCTTCTCAATTGAATGTTTAACTTCTTTAGTAATGTCAATATGTTCGTGATATAAATCTTTCATCTCTAATTATTTCCCTTTGTAGCCGTTTTAACCGCCTGAACTATCATAAACATACAAATTTTCTCTTTTTATTACATTAGTATATCATTACTCCATTTCTAAACTCATTAAAAACAACTCTTCTCCATCAACCACTTGAAGAAATTCCATTTTTTTGAATCACAGCGATTCCTACTATTAATGGGTCCGGGGAGATTCTTTGCTTCTTTAGTAATCAGTTTTTGAAAACTTTGGATCTCGAAATCCGTCATACAGATCTTTTGGCTCTAACAAGCTCATAGCACTTCCCAATTACTACAATTGTCATCTCCCAGGACTAATGCTTTACGCTCTTCGTCATCCAACGCTGCAAGAATCTCCCGATTTGATTCCAACCGTTTTACACTCTGACAATCTAATTATCCTTTTCTATATCTATTTAAAGATAGAATAACCAACATAGAGTAAATTAACCAAAAAAGAAGCAAAAATGAAAATATTATTACTGGGTATCGGGAATATCCTCTTTGGCGATGAGGGGGTTGGGGTCCATTTTATTAATTATATAACTCAAAAATACCGCTTTGAGGGGAAAAATACGCTGGATATTGTTGATGGTGGAACACTTGCGCAGGGGCTTATTCCTATCATCGTAGAGTATGACCGCCTTATTATTGTTGATACCATCAATGCCCCCAAAGCTAAAGCAGGGGAACTCTATTTTTTTGATTTTGAAGAAATCCCCAATACGATTGATTGGCAAGGCTCCGCACATGAAGTGGAGATGCTTCACACCCTTAATCTGATAAATTTAGCAGGGGATCGACCCCTTACTATGATTATGGGGATTGTCCCGACCGTTATCGAGATAATGGATTTTTCCCTCTCCGATGAGGTTATTAATGCTATCCCCTTAATGGAAGAGACGTTATTGAACTATCTTAAAACGTTGGAAATTGAATCGATAATAGAAAATAATAGGTCGATTGACTCCGTTATTTCCAATGTGTTACGCTAAAATACCAAAAAAACAAATGAGACTTTATGACCTTTACCATCGATGCCACCTGTGGCAATGCTAGAGCGTGTACCATTACCACTGCTCACTCCACCATACAAACCCCTATTTTTATGCCTGTTGGGACCGTAGGGAGTGTTAAAGCGCTTGATATGACCGATATGACCGATATTTTGAACACCCAAATCATCCTTGCCAATACCTATCATACTTATTTGCGTCCGGGTGATGAGACAATAGCTGCTTTGGGGGGATTACACGGCTTCACGACCTACCCTAACAGTTTTTTAACCGATAGTGGCGGATTTCAGGCATTTAGCCTTAGTGATATTTCTAAAGCAAGTGAAAAAGGGATCGAGTTTAAAAGCCATATTGACGGGTCCAAACACTTTTTTACCCCTGAAAAAGTCATCGACATCCAAAACAACCTTAACAGCGATATTATGATGATCCTCGATGATCTTGTCGCCCTCCCCGCTACCCAAGAGCGTATTAAGCTCTCTATCGAACGGACAACACAATGGGCAAAACAATCCATTGAGTATTTCCGTCATAAACAATCCATCGGAGTTGGATCGCAACAAAATATCTTTGCTATACTCCAAGGGGGGACAGATTTAGCCTTCCGTACCCAATCGGCGAATGAACTGTGCGCGATGGACTTTGACGGATTTGCTATCGGAGGACTCTCTGTCGGAGAATCCAATAATCTGATGTACGATACAGTGGAACACACCACCCCCTTAATGCCTGTCGATAAACCCCGTTATCTGATGGGGGTGGGTACACCTGAAGATTTGGTTGAGAACATCGAACGGGGGGTCGATATGTTTGACTGCGTTATGCCCACACGTAATGCCCGTAATGGAACCCTATTCACAACATACGGGCGGATAAATATCCGTGGTGCACGATTCAAACTCGATAGTGATCCGATTGATCTTGCGTGTGATTGTTATACCTGCCGTCGTTACAGCCGTGCGTATTTACATCATCTCTTTCGTTCCAAAGAGCTGACCTTCTTTCGTCTTGCATCGATTCATAATCTCCATTACTACCTATGGCTTGTAGGAGAAGCTCGAAAAGCAATCTTAGCAGGCAGATTCAGTGAATTTAAAAAGGATTTTTATGCCAAACGACAAGCCTAAAATAACCCTAGGTGTTAATATCGACCATATTGCCGTATTGCGCGAAGCCCGTAAGATTAACGACCCAGATCCTCTCATGGCATTAGCGATTTGTGCCCAAAGCGGTGCGGATCAAATCACGATACACTTGCGTGAAGATCGTCGCCATATTCACGATGAGGATGCACGCCGTATTATTGCCTCGTCATCATTACCTGTCAACTTGGAGTGCGCTATTGATCAGGCTATCATTGATATTGTCTGCGCATTACGACCCCATCGTGCAACATTGGTTCCTGAAAAACGGGAGGAAGTGACGACCGAAGGGGGATTGGATGTCTCAGGGCAATTTGAGGCTATAGGCAAGGCTATCACTAAACTCAAAGAGCATGAAATCGATGTTTCCCTCTTTATCGATCCTACCCGTGAAGCAGTAGAGTGTTCCGAACGTCTTGGGGTGCAATGGGTAGAACTTCATACGGGAAGTTACGCCAACCTCTATGCTATGCGCCACGGTTGTCTCCCCCATTCCCATCACGCTATCGAGTCGTTGCGTCTTTCTCGCCGTGAGTTGGATGATCGGCTGGAGTTAGCCTATAGCGATATAGTTGATGCTGCCAATTATGCCCGTTCTTTGGGACTCAAAGTGGCAGCAGGGCATGGGCTTAATTACCAAAACGTGACCCCTATTGTTGAAGTTGAGACCATTGAAGAGCTCAATATCGGACAAAGCATTATTGCCCGCTGTCTCTTTACAGGACTCTCTCAAGCTGTTAAAGATATGAAGATTCTATGTCAACGTTAAGAAAAATCGCCATAAGCGTCGGGGATCTTAACGGTGTCGGATTTGAGATACTCTTAAAAGCGCACAACCATATTAAGACTCTTTGTGATCCACTCTATTGTATTAACTATACAATGGCACATCAAGCGGCAATGCTTTTAGGAACGCAATTTCCCAATGATTTTAATATGTTTAAAGTCTCAGGTGACTTTACGATTCATCCAGGTGAAGTCTCTGCATTAAGTGGGCAGTACAGTTACGACTCATTTTTAAGTGCCGTTGAATTGGCGAAAAATAAAAATGTCGATGCTATCGTTACCCTACCCATTCACAAAGAGGCGTGGATGATGGCAGGGATACCGTATGTCGGTCATACAGATGCACTTCGTGATCTGCTCCATTCCGATGCGATTATGATGTTAGGGTGTGAAGCGCTTTATGTGGCACTTTTAACCGAGCATATCCCTTTACGTGAAGTACCTAATCATATTACAACCGATGAGGTATACGATTTTCTTATCCGTTTTCACGACAGCGTACAACGTCGCCCCATTGCCGTTTTAGGTCTCAACCCCCATGCGGGTGATCATGGTGTCCTTGGTAATGAAGAGCGCTTCATCGAAGAAGCGATAAAAAAAGCAAATGAAACTATTGGTGAGACTATTTTTGAAGGGCCAATCGTCCCCGATGTTGCATTTACCCCACGTAGTCGTGCCTACTATAAAACAATCGTCGCCATGTATCATGATCAAGGGCTTGCCCCGCTCAAAGCGCTCTATTTTGATGAGGGGATCAATGTCTCATTAGGTCTGCCTATCATCCGAACCTCTGTCGATCACGGCACGGCATTTGATATTGCATATCAACACAAAGCCTTACTTTTAAGTTATACTAACGCTATAGAAGCAGCAATAAAATATTCAAAAGGAGAAATAAATTATGTTAGCTGAGAATGAAAAATTTATTACTACCTTTAGAACTGCTGATCATAAGCAATGCGATACACATTCATTACGTTCTCTTTTTATTAAAGCGTTATGGAAAGTTTATACTGAAATGATCGCTAAGCCAGTTGATACAGAAAAATTTCATACCCTTATTGGGCCGCTTTATGAAGTTCTTTTTCAAAATAAGCAAAAAGATTTGAAATTAGTTATTGAAAATATACAAATTCTTTTTCCAAAAGAGACGGATAAAGAGATTTTTTTCTCAAATACCTTTAATATTATATTAACACATTACGTCAAATCTTTTTATGGAAATATTGCTGGATGGGATAAAATTGTCTCTTTCACAACTGCTATTCACGCCTTTATAAACTATGCCTCCATGCAAAATCATGATGAATCTTCTGCTGTTTTTGAAGACGCATTAATTCATATTTTTGAAGAACTTCGTCAAATGAATAAAACAATTACGGTATTAAATACCTTTTTAGGGGTTCCTATTGAATACAAAGCAAAAATTATCCATACGGATGCTGATAGTATTGTTATTCAAACAAATCCGATCCAAAGAAGTGCTGCAATAGCCCAAAAAGGTATCTATCTCCTCAAAAATAACGAGTATAGAAATGATATTTATGCTTCTGTAAATCCGATAGAGATTGATGGAAAAGATTATTTACGCTTAACTCGTTTTGATCAATTAGAATCTTCACTCTTTCATCGTCAAAGTTTAAGAGTCCAGCCACAGCAAGCATACCCTTTTGATGTTCTTTATCAATCAATAAATTATATCTTTAAAGTGTTTGATATTTCCATCGGAGGGATGGCAGCAACGAGTATTATCGCGTATAATTTTCCGCTTAATGTTGAAATGAGCATCCTTTTACCACGTGAGATAGCAGGGCGTATATCTAAAGTAAAAGGAAAATTTGTGTATAAATCTTCTTATGAAAAAGGGTATAAATACCATTTTAAAATTGAGCTGACAACGCAACAAGAAAAAGAAGTCTCGTATTACATCCGAGAAAGAGAGACAGAAATTATTAAAATTTTACGCAATCAAGTCGTATAGGCAAAAACGTCTAATTTTTCAAAAAGGGTATCCTATTAATCCACGTATCGTTGCTGAGATTATTTCATTAATAAAGAGAATTTTCCCATCCAATTTGTATGCTTCTGATTTGACCAATGAGATGTATCTGACCCTGCTCAAACAACTCTCCCTTTATGAGAAAGAGGAGTTTTTTAACGATAAAAAAGCGGCTATACAAACGGCACTGAGTGAGTATTTTGCAGAAAATTATCAAAAAGTAAGTTTAGAGATTACGTTTAGAGGATTTACCCTTAGAAACTATTTTCTTGACCCCTCTCGTAGTGAGTCGTTTGATCGAATGATTCATAACAATATGATAATTTTATTGGATCTACTGAAAAAAAAAGAAGAATTTTTAGTGTTACCCTTTTTAGTATCGATACCAGAATCAATTTATCAACGCATCTTTAAAGAGTTTACCAAGCTGGGTGAAAATGTCGAAACGGCACGTACTATAACACGTCAACAAATCAATACTGTTTTCAAACTTGACGATCGGGATATTGTCTTTTTTCTTCGTGGAAAAATCACAATACGCTTATTTACCCCACCAAAAAAACTTTCAGATGGTATTGACAAACGTTTTGCAGGTGAAACAATGGAGGCGATGGAAGCGCTCTATCTGAGCTATTTCCCCGAAGGGGCATGGGAGTATATTGAACCCATTTTAGATGAAGTTATTACAGAGAAGTTAAACTTTGAAATGATTGATAATATAACCTATCATAAACAGTTTGTCCCTGTTTTCCGTTCCATGATTGAAATTTTGTTACTGGATGTCGTCAAAGAAGAAGATCGTACAAGGATCGAGGGGTTAACGGGGTATGTACTTCGTCAACATTTTCACAAAATTTTACTCTATACGGCTAGAAATCTTTTGGATTGTATTGAAAAACGAGATAAAAATGCAGAGAGCTTTATTAAATACTACACGGATGATGTTATTATCGACGCAAATGGCAATAAAATTCAAAAATATGCAATTACCGATGAGAAACAACAAAAATGGAATTACAGTTCTATTCTATCTGTTATGATGCAATATAAACAAATGAAGGTGAGAATTGCTACTCAAAAAGAGTCCATTTCAGCCGCACAAAAACGGGTCGATGAGTGTGAATCTGAGATCGAATCGGAAGAAAATCATCAAAGCAGCATTATTAAAAACTTGGAGAGTATCAGAAAATCAATACTAGAAAATGACTCAAAAATTGTTGAAATTAAAGGAAAATCGGCTTCCAAAGAATCAAGCTCTATTTCTGCACAAGGAGAGATTAAACGGATAAATAATCTCCAAGATGAACTTCATCAAAGTACTAAAGATAAAAAAAGCTTATTGGAATTTTCGAGAGGACGTTTATCCAATAAATCAATAGATCTTTCACGCAAGCAAAAAAAAGTCCTCTATGAAACAAAATCATTAGAATCAATTCTCGAACAAACCAAACCAATTATTCATAGCTATGAAACGATCGTTGAAGCACTCTCCCTTGTCCTTGCCAAACGGTAAAATATTAGGAGAGACGATTTCGATACTCTTCATATCCGAATTCATGAACGATTTCAAGTTCACCCTCTTTGGTCCAAATGGCAAGTGAAGGGAGCTTTATTCCATTAAATGTTGTATTCTTGACAAACGTGTAATGAATTTGGTCTTCAAATATAATTTTATCCCCTACTTTTAACGGCTCATCGAAGGAGTAATCCCCCATAATATCCCCAGCGAGGCAAGTATTACCCCCCAGACGATAGGTGTATCTTTTCTCACCCGCTTCCCCCGAGTACCGTACCATAGCACGATACGGCATCGCGAGGGTATCGGGCATATGGGCTTCTGCTGAAGAGTCCAAAATAGCAATATCCATCCCATTATGGACAATATCCAGCACCGATGCTACCAATGGCCCTGTTTGCCAGCCCACCGCTTCTCCGGGTTCGAGATAAACGGTAATATTATTGTGTCGCTCTTTGAACTCTTTTATTACAGTGATAAGACGCTCCACATCATAATCCACTCTCGTAATATGGTGTCCTCCTCCGAAATTGACGTATTTCATTGTGTCAATATAGTCACCAAATTTGGTTTCAAATGCCTCTAAAACTCCCTCAAGTGCATCCACGTTTTGCTCACACAACGCATGAAAATTCAATCCATCGAGTTTCGATACGATGGAAGGGTCGAAATTTGCCAACGTTGTCCCCAACCGGCTGTAGAGACCGCACGGATTGTAAAGATCAACAGGAGAAGAGGAGTACTCAGGATTGACGCGAAGGGAGATGGAAATAGTGGGATTAATAGCTTTTACACGCTCATAAAAACGGTGAAATTGTGCAGGAGAGTTGAAAACTATATCATCCGAAATACGGGCAATTTCATCAATATCATCCTCTTTAAATGCGGGTGAGTAGGTATGAACCTCTTTATTCATCTTCTCACGTGCAAGGGTGGCTTCGTGCAATCCACTCGCCGTACATCCATGGAGATATTTCCCGACAAGATCAAACGTTGACCACATCGCAAACCCTTTAAGGGCGAGAATAATTTTGGCTCCTGATTCACGCTGAACACGTTCCATAAGCTGTAAATTTTTTTCGAGTAATGATTCTTGACAAATATAAATAGGGGTATGCGGCAGGTTTGAAAAATCAATATCAGACATAAAAATTCCTTAGGTTTTAATGGCGTGATTGTACCATACTCCTATACTTTAAGCGGTTTCATTTCCAGGGGTCACTTTAATATGCCATGGCTCATAACGAACACCGTAGGGGTTATTAGACGTATATCGGATGGTAATGTAACCTCCATGATACAGTTTTTTAAAAACATCTGTCTCTTCAAACTTTTCGGTAAAATTGAATTGACCGTATCCTACTTTACCAATATCAAAATCACCGATCCCATGAAACGTAAATCCGGGAGGGGCAATAGAGGCCGATGTTTCTCGTAAATCGCCCCCTTCACATACCATTTTCTTCAAAAAAAGATGCAGCTGCTTCACGGGTGCACGTACCCCTGACGTAAGGATCAAATCATCCCCGATCAGCTTTTTAATGGTTGCATATTTCTCCACAGCAGCCCCTTTTAGGAGAGAGTGCCCCGTTTTATCAATGTAATGAAGGCTACTCTTTGGAGTAACCACGGTGAGACGGGGAACCGTTCTCTCTCCGTAGAATCCATACCTCCTTGGATTCCCATAGAAGATTGTCTCGATATAGCCAATCTCATAAGGGGTAAGCGGTTTGTTACAATACGTTGCCTCTTTCAACATTTGATCAAAACTGATCGTATTAAACGATACATATCCAACCCGATCTTGTACCGTATTGAGCTTATCGAGAAGCGCTACAGCAACAGGAGAAGCTTTTCTTATCGATGTGGTTTCATTAAATTCTTCTGTTTGACCAAGAAGCAAGGTACTGCTTAACACCCCTGTGTATGCCATAAAAGAACGCCTATTCATACTTCACCTAATTTATTTTAAATTTGATTACAAAATTATACTAAACGCTATTTTACCTTAATTTGCATCTATTTAATAGCAAAAAATGTGTATAATAATATTATTATTTATTCTATACAATTAAAAGGATTAGGTATGCTCTCAAAACTTCATCTTCAAATTGCTCGTGAAGCTATACAAGCACGATACGATGGTTCGGTCATGAAGAAAGACTCCCTGTTGCGACTTCATCCTGAGTTGGGGATAAAAAAAGCAACATTTGTCACCCTCACACTGGATGGTCAATTGAGAGGGTGTATTGGTTCACTTATTGCTCACCGTCCATTTATTGATGATCTGATTTCTAACGCACAATCGGCAGCATTTCGTGATCCCCGTTTTCCCCCTCTTAGTGCCGAAGAGTTTCAGAAAATAAAAATTGAAATTTCCCTTTTGAGTGAACCTCAAGCACTCCTTTATACCGATAAGAGAGAGTTGAAAGAACAAATTCGCACTGGTATAGACGGGGTAGTTATCAGGCTTCGAAATTATCAGGCAACTTTCTTACCGCAGGTGTGGGAGGAGTTGAGTGATTTTGAAACATTTTTTGCCCATTTAGGAGTGAAAGCAGGGATTGGTAGTGATCCTCTCTCCTCTCATCCTGAAGTGTATACCTATCAGGTTGAAAAAATAAAGGAGGAGTAAGATGAGTGCACGAACAATGAGTGTTGCAGGAAGTTTTTATCCTGTATCAGCATACGAAATCAACGAGATGATTAACCATTTCAATACGATTTTGGAGGGGCATCCCGATGAGCTTAGTCGTTTTAATACCCTCTCAGGAGATGCCATAATCGTCCCTCATGCAGGATGGGTTTATTCAGGGTTTACCGCTAATATTGCATTTCGACTCCTTGCCCATACGAACCCAAAAACAGTAGTAGTTATTGGGCCCTCCCATCGTGTCGGATTTGATGGGGTGAGTATTGCCGATAACGAGAGCTACCAAACACCACTTGGGAATTTGGCTATGGATACGGTATTGGTTCGTGATCTAAAATCACGTTTTTCCCTCCCTACTTTTGCGCAGGCACATCATGAACATAGTACTGAAGTTCAGATGCCTTTTATTAAGCACTACTTGAACGATACCAAGGTGATCGAACTTGTCTATGGGTATGCCCAATCGTCCCAAATTTCTCCGATTATTGATTATCTTCTGAATTTACCCGATACGTCCGTTGTCATTAGTACCGATTTAAGCCATTACTATTCGCTTGAAGAGGCAAAACAACTTGATTCAATTTGTCTGGAGGCAATCCGCACTGAAAATGTCCAAGAGTTACATCAAGGCTGCGAGGCGTGCGGAATAATTGGGGTGGAAGCAATGCTCAGTGTTGCAAATAAAAGAGCTTTAAAGAGTGTTTTACTCGATTATCGTACAAGCGCCGACGCGAGTGGAGATACGGCTAAGGTTGTGGGCTATGCAAGTGCAGTTTTTAGTTAAAGCGTCTCCTTTTAAGGTTTTATTGATTAGACTATATCCGAATAGATTTTAATAGACGGGCGTGATGGTGGTGTTATGATTGAAACTAATATTTATATTGGCAGACAGCCCATTTTAGATAAGGAGGGGAAGTGTGTTTCGTATGAGTTACTGTATCGACATAATCATAATGCTTCGGGGGCGGTGTTCTCAGATAATGTTCAAGCAACGACACGAGTCATTATCAATCTGATTCATAATATTGGTCTCTCCCCAATTATTGGCACCAAAATAGGCTATATTAATGTTAATGAGCATATTTTAATGAGTGATGTCCTCCTCTCTCTCCCAAAATCAAAATTTATTATTGAGATCTTAGAATATACTTTGGTTTCCGACGAAATTATTGAGCGAGTTCGTCATCTGCATGGTTTGGGATACCGTTTTGCCTTGGATGATTTTTTGTGTAGCGATGAAAACATCGAGAAGTTTAAAAAATTTTTCCTCTATGTCGATGTCGTAAAAATAGATCTTCTGGTTGCCCAAGAGGTTCCCATTGAAAAAATTTCAGAGATATTTAAAGAGTACAATATTCGATTGCTGGCAGAAAAAGTTGAAAATATCGAAATGTTTGAGCGATGTAGAGATGCTGGTTTTGATCTCTTTCAAGGGTACTTTTTTGAAAAACCCACGATTCTTAGTGGTAAGAAGATAGAACCTTCCGTAGGAAATGCTATTGATATGATCAACACCCTTCATAGCGAGATGGATCTCACTATAGTGAGTCAAAAGTTTTCCAATTATCCAGAACTCACATTTAATCTACTCCGATATGTCAATTCTGCCGAATTTAATTTTAAAGGTGAAATCACCAGCATTAAGCAAATTTTATCCCTTTTGGGAGCCTCTCGTCTGCGTTCATGGCTTGGATTATTTTTATACGGTGGGATTGAAGATAGACTCTTTAGAGAAGCAATTATTAATGCGGCTAAATTCCGTTCCAAGCTTATGAGTGAACTGGTCACGATTCTTGGTCGAAAAGAGTTGGCTGATGAGGCGTTTTTAGTGGGGAGCCTCTCCTTGATCGATACCTACTTGCAAATCTCAATGACGGCTATTATTGAGAATATCCATCTCTCTAAGGGGATTGTAAATGCTTTATTGCAACGAGAAGGGTATTTAGGCAAGTTATTGCTGATAACAGAGAAGCTGGAGAGAACCGATCAGCTCCAAACGGTTATTGAAAATTTAGCTCCGAAAATAAAACTTAGTGGGGAGCAATTGTACACCCTCTATTGTCAAGCACACAAATATGAGGAGCGCGTTTAGCACTCCAATTCAACGATGTTCCAAGGAAGTCCTTGGGCATTCATCTCTTCCATAAAGAAATCAGGATCCATTTGTTCCATATTGAAAACTCCTGTACCGCTCCATTTCCCTTCGACCATCAGTTTTGCACCGATAACGGCTGGAACACCTGTCGTGTACGAAACTCCTTGCGATTTTACTTCAGCGTAGCATGCTTCGTGATCTTTCACTTGATAAATATAAATTTTTTGTTTTTGTCCATCTTTGAGACCCTCAGCAACAATACCGATATTCGTTTTCCCTTTGGTACGAGGACCTAATGATGCAGGATCAGGAAGCAAGGTTTTCAAAAACTCCATAGGAACGATTTTCATCCCCTTATGCTCCACTTCTTTAATCCCTAACATTCCAACATTTTCAAGACATTTCATGTGTGTCAAGTAGCTTTGACCAAATGTCATAAAGAAACGGATACGTTTAAGCCCTTTGATATGTTTTACCAACGACTCCATCTCTTCGTGGTAAAGAAGATAGCTGTCTTTAGGTCCTACTTCAGGATAATCCCATACTTGCATAATCTCCATCGGCTCGGTTTCAATCCACTCTCCATTTTCCCAATAGCGCCCTTTGGCACTTACTTCACGCAAGTTAATCTCAGGGTTGAAATTCGTAGCAAACGCATACCCGTGATCCCCTGCATTACAGTCAAGAATGTCAATTGTATGAATCTCATCGAAAAAGTGTTTTTGAGCATAAGCACAAAAAACATTGGTCGCCCCCGGATCAAAACCACTCCCAAGAAGTCCCATAATCCCCGCATCTTTAAATGCTTCATCTCTTGCCCATTGCTCTTTGTATTCAAACATTGCTTCATCAGGGTGCTCATAGTTCGCCGTATCCAAATATGGTGTTTTGGTCGCAATACACGCATCCATAATGGTCAAATCTTGATATGGAAGGGCAACATTGATAACAATATTTGCCCCGACACGCTCGATAAGATCAATGACTTCAGCCGTATTATCCGCATCGACGGTTGCGATCTCAATTGCCCCATCTGGAAGTTCGCTTTGGATCTCTTCGCAACGTTTTAACGTACGACTCGCCAAAATAATACGATCAAATGTAGTGTTGTTCATGACACATTTATGTGCCACAACGCGCCCGACTCCGCCAGCGCCGATAATAAGTACAGTTGCCATAGCAAACCCCTTGTTTTAGTGAAAATAGTGTACGAAAATTATAGACAAATCTCTCTTACGATTGGGTTACAGACAAAATGCGTCATAAAGGGTCAATCCCCAGATAAACGCTAACATCGACAATGAGAGAAGAACAAGTGCCGCCCCTGCATCTTTTGCCCGCTTGGCGAGTTCATGATGTTCAAATGTCACCAAATCGACTGTCCGCTCAATGGAGCTGTTAATGATCTCTGCAATAACGGGGATAAAAAGGGAAACCGCAAGAATGGCACTGTATACAAAAGTAAGAGGAAGGCTCCACGCAAGAATCATCCCCACAACAAAAAGGACAATTTGAAGACGAAACGAGGGCTCATTTTGAGTCACTTCGATGAGTCCATTGAGAGCATAACGGGTATTTTTAAAGAGGGTGTATCTGGGTTTATTGAGCGCCATTTTGTTCCTTTAAAGCAGTAATCGCATTATACACCGTTTGAGGGTCAGATTCCATCGCAAGCGGTTCACCGTAAATAATACGGACATACCGTCGAAACCATGATTTTGACGGTACGTGTCGAGTTTTAGAACGGGAAAAAAGAGAGCCGTAGATTCCGTCGATGTAAAAAGGGACGATCACCCCCTCAACTTTTGAAGCAATCACTTGGTATCCGGGATAAATTTTTCCTATAGTTCCATCGTTGCTAATAGAGCCTTCAGGGAATAAACCCACAATTTCGTTATTATTTAAACGGGCTTTGGCATTTTTAAACGCATCTTTTGCCCCATTGGGGGAGATGGGGATCACTTTTCCGATTTCCATAAGTGGACGAATAAGTGGCTTTTCATAGATGGAACGCTCCATTAGATAGCGGATACGTCGCTGCACTCCCACCTGTACCAAAATCCAATCAATCCAACTGATATGATTCCCCAGTAACAACACCGCCCCCTCACGCGGTATATGGTGCGTCTGCAGTGGGATGATGTTGTAGCGTAATGCGAGAAGTCGCTCAAAGAGGAACCAAATAAAATAATCGTTGTAGCGAATCATAACCCACACGCTCAAGAGCATAGAGACCAAAATCATGGCGTACAATATCATTATCGTATCCAGCCCAAGGTAAGCAAACAATGTCGTAAGAGCTAAGGCAGTGACCATGAAAATATTTTGCACCCAGTTGTTCCCTGCCAAGACAAACGGTAAATGAACAGTAGGGGTATTGGCTTGGATAAGGGCATTAAGGGAGACGATGAGCATCGCACCACCCACTCCGAAGCCGAAAAAAGCAAATCCGATAAGGGGGAGATTATGGGTCAGTGGTAAGATAAGGAGCATCACACTCATCTTCAGTGCCCCCGCCACGATAAGCCCTTTGTGCAGATAATGGCGTGAGAGTCTTGTCGTAATAAAAGAACCGAGAATAATGCCAAGAGCCGCCAGGGCCATAAGCCCTTGGACGACAATTGTGTTATGGATGCCAAGGGTACTTTTCGCATACGCACCAAACGCCGCCAATATCACCTGAGAGATCGACCAAAAGAGAGATAAAAAGAGGATAGATTCAAAAATCTCTTTTTTACGACGGATTAAACGCCAGTTTTTACCAAAATAGCGTCCCGTTAGATATTTCTTAATCTTAAATTTCGTATGGACACCTATTTTTGAATCTACTATCCGCAACGTAAGGAGAAATTCAATAACACTCCCTCCAACCAAAAGCCATCCTAAGGGGGCGATTTGACGCAAAATGTCAGCTTCATGGGCATAAGGCAACGAAAGAGAGTTTTCAAACAGTATCGTATAGAGGATAATCCCTGACAAAATAGCTACCGTCGTAAAGGATTGGACAATGGCGTTCAAGATACTTATCCCTTTTTCACCGGCCAACTCTTTGATATATCCATACTTAGCCGGTGAATAAAGTGCCGCTTGGACGGCTAAAAGAAGCGTCAACATAAACGATGACCAAAACCACCCTTGATAATAACACAGCGTAATGAGTGACGTAATAAGTATCGCTGCAAATGCACCGTAACGCATAACGCGAACTTTTGAGAATCGGTGAGAAATATAGCCTGATGGGGTAAAGAGGAGAATAAACGGGAGCAAAATAAAGGCATTAAGAATGGCGGTATAAATAATTTGTGTTTGATCGTCGTAGATTTTGAAAACGGTATTTTGAAGAAGTATTTTGTGTCCGAGGTCGGTGAACGCATTGAGAAAAAGGGCTGCTGCGTAGGGGATGACCCCTTTGGTTTTCCAGATACTTGCCATTACGCCAGTACCGTACTCCACCCCTCATAATTACCATGCTCTTGAAGCACCGATTCATACAACAGTGAGGTCGTTTCTTCGATCTGTTCATCGGTAATTGGTTCAGTTTTTACCAGTGTCACCCCGTAGCTATAATCACTCTCCTCATCGCTCATTTTTTCTTTAAAGGAAAATCCGTACTTCTCCATTAAAGCGGTAAAACGCTCGAGTGCGGTAGGTGTTTGAAAGAAAAAGTAATGTTCCACTTCTCGTGCTTGGCTCACATCATCACCTGCTTCGATCAACGCCTCAACCGTATGCCGACTTTGTATGGTAATGAGGGTAAAGGGTTCAGGATAGAGACGCTCTTGATACATCTCCCATTTGCTATCTTTGAAAGAACCCCGCTCGTAAGGATAATTGGTATGTCGTCCCATAACATCCGACGTAAGGTTCTCAAATTTTTTAGAGGCTGAGGCATAAAAATAAAGTTCACACCACCCCTCTTTCGCTATCGTACCTACATAGTGTGCATCCATTTCAGTATGCAACGTATTTATAAGATCATCTCTAAATAAGATAAATTCAGCATCTAGAGGGTCATTAACTTTGACAAAAAGCCATAATAACCATGAACGCTCCAGATCAGGGGCATCTTCCACTAACGAGAGGTCTACCTCAATACGACTTGTTTGGGTCTCATCACTTAAAACATAGTATTCAATCATTTTTTATCCATTATAATTTTTAGTATTTTACCCGAAGATCCCTCATTCGCCACTATAGCTTTGATGCAGTTTTACTTTATGGGATAAATCTTGAATATCTTTCGGTGAAATAGGCTGATGCAACGCCTCTATTTTTAGTATCTTTTCGGTAAATGCTTCCATTTGAGCTATAGCTGTATTAGCAACGTGTTCTAAATGGTCACGCAAGGTACGATGTTCTTGCTTTTCATAGGATTCAAGGGTGATAATCAATTCAGAGAGTTTACTTTTTGCCACTAAAAATTCTTTGACCATTGATTCAGCAGAACCAATAAATGTTCCCAATGGTCGTATGGAATCATTAAGTTCTTTGGTATTGTGAGAGATTTCTCGCATTTGTTTGGACGATAATACCATCTGCTGCATAATCAGTTCACTTTGATCTCTGGAGCTTTTTAGTATGGTTTCGTTTTCAAGTAATGTATTCACGATACTTTCACTTTTAAATCCAATGGTTTGGATATGATGAGAAAAATCGACAATAATATGAGATAATTCGCGTTCTAATATCCCCGTAACTCTCTCTACTGATTGAGATTTTTGAAGTTTCTCAAGAATATTAGCGATACGAACAATTTCAGTCTGATGCTCTTTTTTCTCTTCACTGCTACTTTTAATGACACTTTTAAGTTGATTAAAATGGTCTTGTTCTGAGATACGTAACATATCAATATGACGATGAACAACATTATCCAAACTTGGCATTTCACTCAATGTAAACTCTTCAAACTTCTCTTGTGCCGACTGCTGTTGCGCTAACATCGACTCCACTTTTTGGATGAAAAACTTTTGATTGTGCAAAATTGATCCTAACGCTTCAATTTCCTCTTTGAAAATATTTTTAAGCTGTTCATGGGTGCTACTTTCCATTTGGGTTACGTGTCCCAAGGAGACATTAATGGAGGCTAATAAACCATGAAGTAATTCGAAGTCATCATGCGTATTTTGAGTGCGAATATTATCCAATTGACGATTCATGATCTCTTGCGTTTGGCTCATAACACTCATAATAGCAGAAAGGACACTCCCAACGATCACCGTTAAAAGCGATTCACGCAGTGTCAAAAGCCACTCATTGGCATCACTTAGCATTACAAAGTGAAGAAGCCCCGCGATAAAACCGATTGCCACGACGACTGGAGTATAGTTTATTTTATTGCGATCTCGATAAACACTTATATGACGTAAAAACAATAGCGACATAAGAACAATAGCAACAAAAAGATCGACTTTAAACATACGTTATTCCTCTAAAATAATTGACTTCATATCCTGCGGGCGATAGGCGATAAAATCACCCTCCCCTTTGTTGCTAAAGCCCCATGCAGCAAAAATGGTGTTTATGTTAGCACTCTTTGCTGCTTGCATATCTTTACTGCTATCCCCTACCATCCATGCACGATCATCTATTCTACTGTAATCATGATGTTCCAAAATTCGCTCTATCATTTGAGGATGCGGTTTAGGGTGATCCACATTATCTGCACCTAGTATACAACTAAAGTACTCAGCTATCCCTAAATGAGTGAGCATCAACAGAGCAAAAGTACTGGGAGCATTCGTTGCTACACTCATGAGACATCCGCGAGAACTAAGATGGGAGAGGGTCTCCGTAATCTCATTATAAGAATAGACATTTTGGATACATTGATCGCGGTAGTGTTCTTCAAAAAGAGACTTTGCTTTCTCTTCATACACGTGTGTTCCGTAAAAAAGATGGGCTAAATTTCGCTCATGCGCATTAATCGAATCAATAATAAATTGTTCGCTCAAAGGTGAAAGGCAATAGCAATGCCAACGAACGTAATTAATAGAGATGGTGATATCCAAAGCAGAATTAATCAATGTCCCATCCATATCAAAAATAACAATTCGTTTCACTTATCTCATCTTTTCATACAGTTCTTTGAGAGTTTGAACGAAGAGGGGGTGATCGTTCGGACATCGACACACCCGATAATCGGTAAATCCATACGAATGAGCTATTTCAGCGTATTCGATCGTGAGCTCAAAATCGGTTTCCGAATTATCAATTGTAAACGCGATGGGGACAATAATCACCTTTTTCTTTCCCAAACTTTTTAACATCGATTCAAGTGAAGGTTCTAACCATTTCATCGGTCCAACTTTGGATTGATATGCCAAATGAACCCCTCGAAAATAGATCCCTTCCGTGTGAAATTTATCTTTCATCAGTTCAACATGGGCACTCACTTGACGCGCATAAGGATCCCCTGCATCAACTATTTTTTGGGGTAATCCGTGTGCTGAAAAAATAAGTTCAAATTCATGTGAATCATCGGCTCCTAACGACTCTTTAATGCGTTCCAATAAACATGCGTTATACGTTGCATTGGTAAAAAAATGTTTAATCTCTACCATAATAGGAAACCAGAGCATTTTTCGCGAGGTCACTTCAAAATCATCAATGGACGAAGCGGTTGTTGTACTAGAATATTGGGGATAAAGTGGGATGAGATATACCTTTTGAATCCCTTCTTTTTTCAATCGTTCACACACCTCGTACGACATGGGGGGGGTGTAACGCATGACAAAGTCCACAACAACTTCCCCATCAAGAGCAGTTCTTAGTTTTTCAACAAGGGACTTCGTTAAATCCACAATTGGTGATTTCCCCCCTATAGCGCGATAAATCTCTTGCGACTTTTCCGTACGTGACAACGTAATAACTCCTGCGATAAATCGGCGTAACAGCGGGATTTTCGTCTGAATAATAGCGGGGTCATTAAACATATTGGTTAAGAACATCTCCACTTCACGAAGATTATTGGGACCACCCATATTGAGAAGAATAACGGCTTCTTTCACTAAAATCCTACCTCATTAACTATTTGTTTTTTGTGATAGTGTACCATAACGGTTCGTAAAATATTTCAATTCATAATAAAACATAAAGTTTTTTAGCTTATAATAAGCCTAGTTGGATGAAAAAATCAAACAGGAGGTCAGATGAATAGGATCTATTTACTGCTGCTCATGCTTTTAAGCACTTTTTTACATGCGAGTTCTGAGAGGCGAGAACCCTCACTATTTTTAGAATATGAACGTGAAGTAAGTCACTCAGTTGATACGATCGATGAGGAATCAAGTACCTTTAAAAAAATAGTCACCAAGATGACTCCCACAAAGCCTCAAACACCGTATGTTGTTATGATTCCTACTTTTCCCACTGTTTCTAAACCTACCCCTCCTGAAAAACCTTTGATCGGGCATGATACATACTCTTATTTAGTTATTAACAAACCCACTTCTATTAATAAACCCTCTTCACCTTCGTTGCATGGTTCTTCATTTTGTCTTGACACAACGCTTTCTTCTGACAAGTTAATAGCTGAAACAAACCCTAAAAAATCGCTTTTTGAAAACATTTCCTCCGCCAAAGAGCATATTTTAGCGCGAGCGAAAGAGTTCTTAGGAACACCCTACGGATTTGGAAACAAAGATGCCGCGCAAACGGACTGTTCAGGTTTTACACAACAAGTTTTTCAAAAGTTTGGAATATCACTCCCTCACAGTGCAGCAGAACAAGCAGCCCTTGGGACATACGTTGACGCTAGTGATTTACAAGTAGGGGATTTGATGTTTTATCAAACCTATAAAAACGAACCCTCCCATGTTGCTATCTATGCAGGAAATGGTAAAATCATCCACGCCTCTTTTAGAAATAAGCAGGTACAATATGATGCCATTGATAAAGGGTATTATAAGCAGCGCTTTATGTATGCTAAAAGGCTTGCACTTAATAACACTATTAGCAACGAGTAGTTGTTGAATGTCAGCTCTCTATAACGTTTTAGATAAACATTGGTTGTGGCGAGAGATAAATATGAAATTGCAGCTTAGCTCTCCTGCCTATAACTATTGGAGCGAGAGCCGTCATATCAAACTTAACCGTTATATTTTTATCGAAAAAAACACCATCCCCGAAAAATATTCCCATATCGAAACCTCTCTCACCGATTTGTCAGGATATTTACCGACTCAATACGCAGCGTCAACCCTCAGTGCGGATTCCCATATTTTTGCCTATAAAAAAATGCGTCTCTACAGTCAGTTTGAATATAAATATGTCAATGATATTAAATTCGTCAACCTCAAACGTTTTTTTACGGAAAATGGGATTGTTTTGACGAAAAAAAGTTATGTTCATTTGGGACGCTTGGGTGACTTGAGTATTACGGCTGATTGCCGTTTTTACCGTATCGATGACAATTATGGGGTTGTCGTTTATGACTAAGACCAAAAATAAATACTAAAAAAAGGGTATCTTTGCGTAGACTTCTCTTCTTATCCACCCTACTTTCAACCTCCCTTAGTGCATTAGTTTCGATAGCACCCGTTGATATTGGCTCTAAAACAGGCTTCAGCGGTACTGTTGGAGGAGCATTAGGCTCTAAAAGCGGTAATACCAATACCGATGATTATTCACTAGGGGTACGCTTGCAGTATGACGAAGGGGTTAACTATTTGACATGGGGGACATTCACCTACAATTACGGAAAATCCAACAGTATAAAAAATGAAGACAAATTGTATACCCATCTGCGCTTCATCCACTCTTTGTATGACGATAACTGGTGCAGTGAGTTTTTTATCCAATCGGAGCAAGATAAATTTAAAAATATTAATAACCGCTCCTTAGCAGGTGCTGGTGTACGGTGGCGCATTTTTAATTCTACTGAGATGGGAAAAGGGTATATCGGAGTCGGTGCGTTGGATGAAAAGATCTTTTACACCCAATCGGAAATCAATCCCAATGAAAACAATGCGCGCCTTAACAGCTATCTCGCCTATACCAAAAACTTCACCGAGTTCTCAAAGCTTAGTTATATTGGATATTATCAACCCAAATTGAGCGATGGATCGGACTATATAACGTCTCAGAACATAGAGTTGATTGTCCCCATCTTCGAAAAGCTTAATCTGATGATAACGGCATTTTATCTCTATGATAGCCATCCAGCCATTGGGGTAAAAAAAGAGGATGTACAATACAGAACAAGTTTTACGTGGAAGTTTTGATCATTTTTTTCGCTTAATCCACCGAGCGAAAAATCGTGCAGGCGAGAGCCGCTCATCAAGCGATTCTTTATTCACTAAATAGTCTCTAAGTCGTGAAGCCAAATAGGGGGCGAGGACAAATCCGTACCCACCTGAACCGTTTATCATCGTCACGTTCGGATAATTCACAAATTCAGAAGAAGCCACGCTCCTTCCATACTGAAGTTGTGGATGGAGATTCAGCGTCGCTTGGGCATCAACAAGTGACCCTAACAATGGAATATAGTCATTCGATCCTGAACGTAGCCCCGCATAATCGCGTATTATTTTTACATTCTTTAAATTCACTGTTCTGGAGGCTTTTTCAAGAAGCTCTCTTCTCCCCTCTTCCACATTATACGGCTCTGATTCAGAAGGGGTATAATGGACATTATGAGTTGCCCCAATCGCCATAATATTCTCTTGTGATGTCGGAGAAATAGAGACATAATGGTGAAGAATTGTAGGAAGCACCGTCGATGTTTGAATGTCTATCCGATGTCCCCAAATACCACGGAGTGTTAGATACGGGAGTGGAATAATTTTCGGATACGCTCCGATAGAGAGTACAACGTGAGAGGCTCTCAAATTACCCACATTCCAAATATTCTCTTCATAGTGAAGGGATTGAACCTCGTGTTTGTAAAAATCAATCCCCTTTACCAATGCGTGACACACCCCTTGCGCATCCACAACCGCTCCCTTAGAAAAGCAAATAGACTCAGCATTTTTTGCTTCGTCACTTAAAAGCACTTCAGTATTTTCATCCAATTGAGTTAGATTCAAGAGAGTTTCATTTTTAAAACTCTTGAGAATTCCCCCCTCTTCGGAGGTCTTGGAGATATGAAGTAACGGTTTTTGAAGGGTATATTCAGGAAAAAATTCTGTATAAAATTTTAATGCTTCCAGATGTGCCGTTTCCATAATCTCTTTTAGAATCCCCTCTTTAGAGATTTTCGGGGAGATAAACGCCCCCGCAGCACCGCTTCCGCCACTGGCAACTCCCTTTTTATCGACAAGGGCAACCTTTAAACCTGCTTTATGAAGAAAATAAGCACTCGTACAGCCGTTGATTCCTGCACCGATTATGATGACATCATAAAGTGATTTGTTTGAAGTCTGCAAATTTATCAAATTCTGAATAGATCAGATCAAGTAGTTGCTTACGATTGGTGCGAAGCGTTTCATTTTCATCATTAACCATAACATTAATAAAAAAATCATCCAAAGTTTTTTTGATTTCAAATAACATTTCTAAATTTGGACCCGTCACAGAAGTGGTCATAATTTCAGAGAATTTGTCAAATAATTTTCTTTCGTGTTCGTTAAATAAATCCCCATCCGGCATACCAGCGATTGTTTCATCTTTTAGAATATTAGCGAGACGTTTAATCAAAGAAAATGACTCTTTTGCATCAGAACTTTTTGCCATTTCATCAACTTGCTTAACTTTGATATCAAATGCTTGGAGATCTAATAATGGCTGATTTTCTCTATTAACAACAGCTTGTATAATCGAATTATTGATGCTAGGATATACTCCTGCTAAACGTTCTATCACGAATAACTCAAGATTTTTTATATAATCATTCTTTGAATACAATTGTCTTACCTTTTCATCACGAAAGAACACACTTAAATCCAAGGGGATTTGATGCTTAAGTGCAATGCTAATAATACCATTGACCGCACGGCGAAGAGCAAAAGGATCACGTGAACCCGTCGGAATTTCTCCGATACTAAACATACCTATGAGCGTATCAAGCTTGATTGCGATATTAACAACAGCACTAAAAGGTGTACTGATTTCGTCTCCATTAAAATAATATTGTTCTTTGATGGCAAGCGCTATTTCTTTTGACTTACCTTCCGCTAATGCATAGTAAGCACCCATAATACCCTGAAGCTCTGTAAACTCATACACCATCTCAGACATCAAATCAGCTTTAGCATTTTGTATGGTCTCAGTTAATAACTCCTTGTCAAGTTCGATACCACCAACATAACAATAGTGCTGGATATAAGTAACAATTTTCTTTTCCCGCTCAATTTTTTCCTGAAGAGTTCCTAACCCTTTCATAAAGACAACTTTTTCAAGCCCTTGTGTACTAAGCCCTTTTTTGAGGTCATTATGGTAGAAAAAGAGGGCATCACTCAAGCGCGGACGTAAAACACGCTCATTCCCTTCGATAACGTGGGTAAAATCGTCCGCCAAGGCATTGGAAACGACGACAAAAGCATTAATAAGCTTACCCTCTTTGAAAACAGGAAAATATCGTTGATGCTCTCTCATAGAGGTGATAATAACTTCAGGGGGAAGTTCTAAAAAACTCTCATCGAATTTACCTAGCAACGGCGTCGGGTGTTCGGTGATCGCTACGACTTCATCCAGTAGATCTTCATCAATATCAATAAAGATTCCGTGTTCTTCTTCCAATGAAGCAAACGCTTTTAGAATATTTTCACGACGCTCCTGCGGAAATAGTGTGACCGAACCATTTTTGAGAACATCAAAATAGTCATGAATCGACGATAGTGGCATTGCGCCAAAATGGCTAATACGGTGTACATACGTTGAAGGGGCTGATTGAACTCCAAAAAGTTCCGTTTCTACTTGTTCTTCACCCAACATCACATTCACCCAACGAATCGGACGGATGAAGCTTTCGGTATTGCTTCCCCAACGCATTGATTTACCAAAACTAAGAGTTTTGATCCATTGATTAATCATCTCATCGAGAAGTGCGCCACTCTCTTTTCCAACAATATTTTTGGAATAATAGAGAACCTCTTTACCCCCCTTTTGCGCGTGAGAAACTTGATCAAAATCAACACCGCATTTTTTTGCAAATCCAAGGGCAGCAGGGGTAGGAATCCCGTCCTTGATCGCCATCTCTACAGGGGCGCCATAAAATTCTTCGGTTCGATCTTCTTGGTGTGTTTTAAACTCGCGATGCCACAACACGAGGCGACGAGGGGTATAGTAAAATTCAAATTCACACAATAGACCGTTTTTTTCTAAAACATTTGCCCATTTTTTTTCTATCTCATTTAGCTCTTTGAGCAAGGGAACTGCAGGAAGTTCTTCAACACCGATTTCAATCAAAAGAGGTTTAACCATAATTCTTATCCAATTGTCATTATTTTAAGATTGATTTTACCGCTATCTTGGTTAAAAATCGCTGTTATAAATATGTGCTTAATTGTATTTTCGATATAACATCAGCTAATATTTATTTTAAACCAAGGATTTTGTATGACTATTGCTAAAAACTGTATCGTCACTCTCGATTACCACATCAACGACACAGATGGGAACCTCCTACACGAAGAAGAGGAGCCTATAGTTTATCTCCACGGTAATTATGGTCATATTTTCAAAGCCGTCGAAGAGGCTTTAGCGGGTAAAAGTATCGGAGATACGTTCAAAGTAATACTTAGTGCCCAACAAGCATTTGGTGACTATGATCCAGCGTTAGTTGTGACCGAAGAGCTCAGTGAACTTCCTAAAGAGTTATGTGTCGGGATGGAAATCGACGGCTATATGGATGAGGACTCTGAGGATGTCACAATCTATACCGTTTCAGAAATAACATCGACCCACGCAACACTTGATGGGAATCACCCTCTTGCGGGAATGGATCTCGTTTTTGAGGGAAAAATTTTAGACATTCATGCAGCGAATGAAGAAGAGATTCAAGAGATATTAAACTATCATCATGAGCATTAAATAGTCACCCATAGGGAGAAGTTTGAGTTTAGTTTAAAGACTTGGCTACAAGCAACTCTCAAAATTAGGAATCACGCGACGCATAAATTCATTAAAAAGGGGGACACTAAAAGCCATATCGCCATACGATGGGCTATAAACCATCCCTTTCTTTATTAAATTAGCGCGTACAGGTCCGAGTATATTGATTTTTGTATTGAGTTTCTCTGCAATATCACCCGTTCGATAGGGACCTTCACCAAGTTCTGCCATTGCACGTAAAAATGTTTTTTCTTTTGGGGTTAGACGATCAAATCGCACTCTAAAAAAATTATCATCAAGCCGTTTTGCAACCAAGTCGCTCGTTTCTTGAATTACTTGAAGAGTAATTGGTGAAGTAACCGCCTGATTCCACGCTTGATAGCCCCATTCTTGAAGAAAGTAAGGATACCCTTTGGTTAATCGGAATATTTCTTTTAGTGCGTCATCACTAAAGGATTCTCCCACCTCTTGAACAGGGTCTTGCAATGCTTTGAGTGCATCTGCTTGGAATAGTGGACCAATATCTGGAAAATTAAACAAGCGTTCTGCATACGATTTTGATTCCCCTGCCAAGCCTGGCAATATAGATAATCCAGCACCTATCAGCACCAAAGGAAGTTGGCGTTGCTGCATTTTGTGCATTGCCATGATCAATGCGCTCAGCTCAGTCATATTAAAATATTGAATTTCATCGATGAATATTGCTACAGCCGTACCGCGTTCTTCTGCTGCTTCTGCTACAGCCATAAATAAACTGGGTAAATCAACCTCTAAATCACCGCTGTCGGCACTGCCTGCTTCAGGTTCGATATCAAGTCCGATGTCTAAATCCCCAATTTTAAGTTTAATAGCTCCAACAAAGCTCTTGAGGACAGCAATTCCTCGTCGTGCTTTATCACCAGCTCCAGCAATACGGTCAAGATCAAATAGTAATCTTCGTAAATGAGGAGCCAATAAAACGGCTAGAGATTTCCCCTCATGTGCTTCTACCAAAATAGTACGATAGTCTTGGTCTTTTGCTATATGTTCAATGGCATTTAGCAAAACTGTTTTACCTACGCCACGCAATCCCGTTAACAACAAACTTTTTTCAGATCGTTTGGCTTTTGCGCGACCTAATAAGACACGTGCTTGTTCTAAAACAATATCTCGCCCAGCAAGTTCCGGAGGAGGAGAACCAGCACCCGGAGAAAAAGGGTTTTTGATTTTATCCATTTTTTGCTACTTATAGTAATTTATACATACTTATAGCATAATTATCGTATAAGTATGTATAAAATGATATAAAAATAAAGAGGGCAGATATGTTTTGCCATTTTTTACACGCATCAAGTCCAACGGGCTTAATCACCCCTATGGATTGCTATTTCGATCTTTTTTCTAAAATAGAATTAAAAAACTTGTTTTACTGGTATTTAAAAAAGGGAGCATTATAGTATTATCTCCCCCGTCCGCCCGATTTTTTCGGTGCAGGTTTTTTATTCCCAAAAGCACTATTTTTAGCGGTCTCATTTGCTTTGCCAATAGGCTCTTCACGTGCCAGACGTGGTCCCCGTTTTCCGATGAATTTCGGCTGAACGGGTGCTTTTTTTCGCTTGTTACCAAACGCGCCCTCCGTTTTACCTTTTTTCTCACCCTCTTTGGAGATACTTTTTCCTCGCGTTTTTAACAATCCTTGATCGGCTGGCGGTTCAAATCCCTCGATCAGAATGGTTTCAACATTTTTACCCAGCATCGCGATGATTTTTGACCACGAGTGATGTTCGGCTGAGGAGAGAAGGGTAATCGCTAACCCTTCGTTGCCCGCACGTCCGGTTCGTCCGATGCGGTGGAGGTAATCGGTGCTGACGTGAGGAATATCGTAGTTGATAACGACGGGAAGTCCCTCGATGTCCAGACCGCGTGCGGCAATATCGGTTGCGACGAGGATACGTGCCGTCCCTTCTCGAAACTCACTGAGTGCACGATCTCTGGCACCGTGTTTTTTGTCACCGTGGATAACGACATTTTTGAGACCGCTTAAGGTCAGTTCATTACTCACCTCATCGGCTTCGATTTTGGTACGGGTAAAGATGAGGACTTGAGGATAGTTATTGGAACCGATCAAAAAGGATAACAACTCTTTCTTACGCTCTTTTTCGACCGGATGGACAACTTGGCGAAGGGTCATATCGGCAGCTTTGAGATTGTCGATCTCAATAAGCAACGGCTTTTTGAGAATTTTCTCGCTCAGCTGCTTGACGGCAGGGGTTAGTGTTGCCGAAAAGAGCATATTTTGGCGATTAAGAGGGAGGAGATCGAGGATTTGTTCGATTTCACGAATAAAACCCATATCGAAAATCGTATCGGCTTCGTCAAAAACCAAATATTGGATTCGAGATAATGGAATATGACCTTGCTTGTTCAGTTCGATAAGCCGTCCGGGTGTGGCGACAATAATATCAACCCCCTCCCCTAACTCTTTCGCCTGACGTGCCATATTGGCTCCACCAAAAAGGGAAATACACGTAATATTCAACCCTTCGGCATACGATTCGATGGCTAATGCAACCTGAGAAGCGAGTTCGCGCGTCGGAACGATCACGAGTGCACGGGCACTTGCTTGTTTAGCGTCCGAGTCTTTAACTAATTTTTGGATGATGGGGAGGGCAAACGCGGCGGTTTTTCCCGTCCCCGTCTGTGCAGCACCCAAAATATCCCGTCCGCGTAAAACAAGAGGGATAACTTGCGTCTGAATAGGAGTAGGCTCTGTATAGCCTTTGGCTTCAAGGGTATCAAGTAAATGGGCATTGAGCCCTAGCGTCGTAAATGACATGGTGTTATTACCTTTTGGTATTTTTAGTAACATATTGTACTATATTAGGACTTCATACCTCATTTGGGAGATTTTTTTCGCTAATATGTACCCTTATCTCCAACCTAGGAAACTTCTTGAAACTATTCATACTTCTTCCCCTCCTCTTCTCGCTTTCTTGGAGTGCTATAACAAATGGAATAGTTGTTGACAAAGCCACCGATAAACCTATCTCGAATGCCATTATTATTTCGGGGTCTAAAGAATATCGCAGCGATTGTAATGGAGCATTTAATGTCCCCAGCACTCCTGTTATCGGCGTGCGTGCTATCGGCTATGACCGCCAATTTTATACAACGGGCGGAAAGATATTTCTAAATCGTTTTATCCCCAAAGCCCTCTATCTCTCCAGTTTTGGTGCGAACAGCTCAACACTGATGGGCAATGCCAAACGTCTTATTCGCACGACAGAGATCAATGCCCTCGTAATTGATGTCAAAATGGATCGGGGGCAAGTTGCATTTAAAACGACCAATAACATTGCCAACACGATCGGCGCACAAAAGATTATTATGTTCAAAGACCTCAAAAAATTTGTTGCTGATTTACATAAAGAGAATATTTATACCATCGCCCGTATCGTCTCGTTTAAAGATACCCCTTTTGTCACCGCCTATCCCCAATACGGTGTGAAAAAAAGCGATGGAACCCTCTTTAAAGACAAAGAGGGGCTCTATTGGATCGACCCGTCGTATAAAGAACCGTACAACTATCTCCTTTCAATCGCTGAAGATGCTGCTCAAGCAGGATTTGATGAGATTCAGTTTGATTACGTCCGTTTTCCGGATCGCAAGGGGATAAAATTTTCCGTCGATAATACCCAAGCCAACCGCGTCAAAGCAATTTCAGGATTTTTGGAAGCAGCACGAATACGTCTAACCCCCTACAATGTTTTTGTCTCTGCCGATATTTTCGGCTACGTCAGCTGGCACGATGCGGACATCGAAATCGGTCAGCGGGTCGATGCTCTTGCCCCTTACGTCGATTACCTCTCACCGATGCTTTACCCCAGCGGATTTAATGCGGGAATTCCCGGATATCCCATCCCCGTAAATGCCAACTATGAGATCGTCAAAAACTCTCTCGATAAAGCATTGATAAAATCGGCCAACTCTCCGCTTAATTATCGCCCTTGGCTTCAAGCGTTTAGGGACTACGCTTTTGATCATCGACTTTATGGAGCGAAAGAGATTCGAGACCAAATACGTGCTAGTGAAAATTTCGGCAGTTGCGGATGGATTTTATGGAATCCTCGTAATGTTTATACGAGTGCAGGGCTTATAAAGCGCTAATGTAAGTTGCTTGCTATTGATAGAACCTTACAATATTTATAAAAAAAAGTATAACGTGGAGAGATTATTAATCTTTTAGCAGAAGATGTCATTATGGATCAAGACTATTACATCATACGTGATACGAAAAACGGTGAAGATCAAAAGATTTTTTTACCCCCTAAAGTGAAAGAGGCTCTTTTAGAATTTATGCCTGAAAGTGGAATACTTTTTAAATCGAGGGTTACGGGTGGTAAAATCAACACTGTTCATAAACTATGAACTTAAACAAACTGCCTACTTGGCAAAAAGGATTACTTTTAATTATTACTGCGGGTGCAGTTTTGTTATTAGGTTTTTTTCAAATATATACTTCAGCAACAGCCACCAAAGTTGAGGGTGCACTGTTTAATGTCCTTCAATTTATTTTTTCTATAATTTTTGCTTGGTTTCTATCTGCTTTCATTGGAGAATCCCAATTTGTAGAATCACAGCGTAAATTTGCTATTGGTGCATTTAGACGAATCAAAGAAATTGAACGCTCTATCAATAGAACTCAGAAATATGTCTCCTTATTAGAAGATGAAGCTGACAATATAGTAAAAGCCAAACTTATTGCCGTTAACGGTGGGCTATCAGCTATGCAAGATACGGTTCGATCTTCTATTGCAGATTGGAGTGATATTATTGGAGATGAAATTCAAATTACACACGAGACAAATAAACTAAAGAAAATAAGAAATGATAATGATGAAGTAAATCAACATATCGATGGTTCAACAACAGAAAATATTACTGACAAAATAAATGCACTTATTCAATCACTACCTAAAGAAATAGCCAATGATTTTGAATCTTATGAAGATACTATGATTGAAGAATGTGTTGAAGATATTGCTAACCAGTGGCTTGAAGAAAGACAACTTGATTTGTATTGTTTTTGGGATTCTAACGGTATGTTTAGCTCTGATGTATCCTCGGTAAAAGCTGGTGATAGATTATCTCTATCGAGAGGAATGACTGAATCAAGAATGGGTGCACTTATGCTATTTAATGATGATAATCAACAAGTAGCAGTTGTTACTAATGTTTGTACTAACGAGGCAACATATGAAGATTTTGTTGAAGCGTTTGAAGCATTTTATGGACGAAAACTAATACCAAAGGTATTAAATGGTAAGCCTTTAACTGTAAAAGTAATAAAAATTGAAGAATTTGATCATCAGTCAGAAAGGCAGCATTTAACTGTTCAAGTGGAGCAAGAACCAGTACATCCTTGTGTTTTTGAACTTATTGATGATGAATAATATTCTTTAAAATTTTTCATATAGAATCTTGTATCACATGAAAAATTTAATAAATGAAAAGTATATTTATCAAGGAAGGGCATCCTCGCTAAAAATAAAAATTTGATATACTAAAGAGATCGCTGATATTTTATTAAAACAAATCTATCCTAAGATAACCCGCTTCATCACAAATCAGGAAAAGAAAAATAAATAGGTCATCCATCAGAAGAATCATTCCTCTTTACATTTCAGCTTACAACAGATCAAATTATCGAAAAAAATAGTATCTTATATATATTTGACAAACTTCAAAGTTAAGAACTTAAGGGATTAAAAAAAGCTTTTTTACCTTTATGTTTAAAATCAAAAATTGGGATAATTACCGAAACAAAAATACCTGTATATTTAGAAATAATTGATTCTCTTAGCTATATAAAGTCTATTCAGTATCTATTGCTACAATACCCTAAACATTACAGCGATCATAGGGGAACGGCACATAGAAGTAGTTCATTCAAAAAAACATCTTGTAACCCATTTTTATACGATTACTTTTTTAACCACCGGTTTGACAAGAGGACTGTTTTGGATGGCTATTTTAATTTTGGTAATGATCTCCTCAGAAATAGTTGCTTCCAGATTTTCAATATCCCCATCAACCAGTAAATCAAGCTCTTCACGCGTATAGTAAAGAGGCTGATTGCAGTCAATAATACTCTTTTTTGTAAGAATACTGATATCGGTAGAATCAATATCTATGACAGATTGAAGTGCTTTTTCATTATGTTTGTAATAATCTTTCCGCTTTTCACCCTGAGATGTAATCATTGCTAATAGAACAAAGGTGTTGTCACTAACTGAAATCGCAACGTGATAGTGTGCTGGAGCACTAGGGTCATACTTACTGTTTTTGAAAGAATAAAGTGTTTTAGTCGAGGGATGGATAGCATAAATAGCAATACTCTTTGGAAATTGCATTTTTATCCGTGGTTGTAGATTGCTTTTGAGGTCTCCACAATCTCACGAGGAATCGCTTTAAATTTATCATCCGGCAAAATAGAGTCTTCAAAGAAATCATCCATATTCATCCGTTCAGATCTCATACCACTTTTTAAAGAATGTTCAAAACGTTTCCACTCAGGATATTCATGCGTTAGATTTACAAGATCGAAACTACCCAGTGATCCGAAGTTTTCGATTGCGAAGTTCAATGCTTCAATATCTGTCTCTGAAAGATAATCTAACTCTTCGTTATTCTCTTTTGCTCGGTAAGTTTTTGGATCAATTTGATCAATAAAACGCTGCGCGTACAACTCACCTGTAGCTTCGGTTTGAAGGTCATCTAAGATATCTTTAGTATTTGACGCAACCGGTCCATATTGCAGTGCAAAATATGTATCATCGGTAATGGTACGTGCATATTTACGAAGATGATATCGGTCTGCAAAAAAGACAAGTTTGAGAAGGGTCAATTTATCAAGCGGTTTATTGAGCTGTTTCGCAATATAATATATCGCTTGCACGCTAACTCTAATATCCATTGTATCCCCTCCTTTGTCTCATTATATTTTGAAATTATAGCACACATCATTAAATCACGCCTATTCAAAGGAAACGACGGCATGCGCTTCAAGCCATTTTTCAATTTCGATTCGATTCCCTCTGTACGATTTAAAAATCAACTCCAAACTCTTATCAATACTCTTCTCCAAAAACCTTTCCAGCTCAACAGCATCAGCAAGGGCATCCAAATATTCGCGTCTATGATCGTTTTCAATAAGTGGTGGGATGAAATCGTTCACAATGGCTTGATGTGCCATTAAAAGCCGTGCAATACGTCCATTGTCATAGTTCCGATTTTTACAGTGCCAGACCAACAAAGTTTATCTCATTCTCCAACGTCAAAGCGGTGTCGCTGTTTTGCTGCAAAAGCAATTTCAAGAAAATATCGGTAATAATATATTCTCCTCGATCTTGCTTTTTTATATACCCCATATCCTCTAGCGATTTATAGGTTTTATAGAGTGTTGGGCTGTCAATATTTTTGACTTTAACTCCATTTGCCAATCCCCAGATAATGGCATGATGATGTTTTTTGGATTTAATCTTTTCAAGCACCTCTTCGATATATGATTTGGCTTCGTAAACACCTACTCGAAGCGCATTAATACAATCCTCTTGCGTAATTATTTTTGAAGAAGAGTCAAGCGTTTTATAATATAGGGTTTGCAATGTTTTTATGGAGTAATAGGGATGTCCTTCCAAGTAGCCAATGAGGGTATCGAGTGAATCATCAAAACTCATAGCATGTTGAGTAAAAAATGTTTTGCTGTAGTTGCTCAGTTCATTTATATTCAGACCGCCAAGCTCAATAATCCGTGCAAAATGAAAAAATGCCGATGACTTACTGGAAAATATTTTATTCATAATACTTTCAATACTGCCAAGAAAAATGTAGGTGACGTTTTGATGATGTTGAATAACCGAGCGCATTTGATCGAGGATTTTTGGTTTGGCTATTCCTAAGATATCTTGGAATTCATCCATAGCAAATTTGATGTTAACCCCCTGCACTATTGCTATTTTCTCAACCAAGTCCAGAGCGTATAAAAAAAACTCTACTTCATCGATTTGATTTTTCTCATTTTTCTCCAACGTCTCAATCGTCACCTCTACGATACTCATATCAATTTTTACCGATGCTCGAAGTTGTTTTAACAATGATGCAATGGATTCTTTGGTCTTTTGAATAATCCCTCTAAATCCCGCAAGTGCATATACCTCGTCAATGATCTGTTCTGAAAGTGATCTTAGTGTTGTAGCGCGTTTGATATCGACATAGATTGTCTTGTAGTCATTAAGAGAAAACAGTTGCACGACCAGTGAAGTTTTACCAAACCGTCTGGGTGCTTTGATCATAATATGCTGATTGTTATCAATATAAGTTTTAAACATTTTGAGATGATCTATTCTATCGATAAAATCATCCCCTTTTACCGGCATACCTGATTTGAACATGCTGATCTCCTTATTTTTCTTAAAGAACCATTGTATATCTTTTTTTTGGATATGTCAATTTAGAGATATAAAATAATATCTATTATTTAGATATTATATATTTTAAACAGTTTATTAACCATTATAAAACTGTTTATTAATTCTTTGAAGCCTTAAGCGCTGACGCTTTGATATACAGCCCAACACTCAAACCAATCTCTTTACCTACATTTGTTACGATAGCTAGTTCATCATCATCTAGGTAAATATTTAAATTGAATTCAATGTTAAGTGCAAAACAAGTGTTGTCAAAATAAAAACGAAGTAAATTAATGAAGAAGTGAGGATCTTTTATTGGAATGGGTATTAAAAGTATTGATGGACATCATAGCGCTACTCGTCCCCCAGTTCGTCCCCCAATGGAAAAATAACAAGATTTAGAATCATAATAAAAGGCTTGAAAGTGCGGTAATTGTGAGGTTTGAAGGTGGTGGGTCAAGCAGGATTTGAACCTGCGACAACTCCGTTATGAGCGGAGGGCTCTAACCACTGAACTATTGACCCGTTCTTAATGTGGAGCGCAATTATAGACACTCTTTTATTAGACGAAGCTTTTTTTACCGACATTATCGTACATATATCGGAAACGATAAGCGATTAAGTTCTCCATAATGGCAAATAACACCATAAAATTGACGAAACTGCTCCCCCCGTAACTAAACATAGGCAAAGGAACCCCTACTACGGGAGCTAATCCCATCGTCATCGCGATATTGATACTCATGTAGATGAAGACCAATAGAGAAAGCCCACCAGAAACAACTTTTGTATAATAATCACTCGCCCATGAAGAGATCATTAAAAGATGGATAATGAGTGCTGCATAAAAAGAGATGAGGGTAAATGCACCCAAGAATCCGAACCGTTCAACCACATAGGCAAAAATAAAGTCACTGGAGGCAATGGGGAGAAATTTCATCTGTGTTTGGGTCGCTTCCTCTTTTGCTTTCCCCAAAAATCCCCCCGAACCAATGGCGATAATCGATTGTTCAACATGGTAGCTGGGTTTATCCCCCACGAAATCATAGAGACGTTGTTTTTGATAATCGTGTAACTGCGTATAAATGAGGGGGAGAGAGATCACAAAAGTGATTCCGATCCCTATCCACACCTTCCAATGCACCCCCACGATAAATAAAATTCCATATCCCAACATTAGCAATACCGTTGCTGTCCCCAAATCGGGCTCTTTCGCAATCAATAAAAAAGGGAATATAATAAAAAAAGAGAGTTTCATAAAGGCTTTAAATCCATACCCCTCTCGCGGTGGGGGATTACGGTGTACAAGGTAGGCGAGCATTAAAACAAAGGCAGGTTTGAGAAGCTCTGAAGGCTGAAGAGTAAAATGGACAAACGGTATCTCAATCCACCGCTTTGCCCCCAAACGGGTATCCCCGACAAAGTCTACCGCGATTAATAATAAAATACTCCCCCAATAAAAAATGGGAATCATCCAAAACATCCGCCGTATCGGCAATAAAAACAGCGTGATAAAGACCCCGATACCAACGGTAACATACGTCAAATGCTTTTGTCCCAATACGGGGTGTATCTCCGTAATCAGCCACCCCGATATAAAAACGATTGGAATAAGGAGTATAAGGGTTACAAAGTCAAAATGTGCTAAAATTCGTCGATCAATATTAAGCAAACTAATCCATTACGTTAAATTTTTTGTTTTATATACAATTGTAGCACAATCATACTATCAAGGAAATCGATGCAACGCGAAAATGTAACTTTTACTGTCGAAGACGCACTGCGTCTGGATCTCTTTTTAACCCTTAAGCTTGGTCAAACACGCAACCAGATTGCTCAACTCATCGAGCAAAACGCCATTAAAGTGAATGGGAAGCCTTCTAGCAAGCCGGGGCTTAAGCTCAAAGTTGGTCAAAATGTTAGTATTATCTTCCCCGAGATTAAATCAACTCCCGCACATATTATCGATTTTGATGTAGAAATTTTATTCGAAGATGATGATATTTTGGTCATTAACAAACCAAGTGGTCTGACCGTCCACCCAGCCCCGAGCGTCAAAGAGCCTACCCTTGTCGATTGGCTCAAAACACGTGGAGTTGCCCTCTCAACCCTTAGCGGAGAAGAGCGTCATGGAATCGTTCACCGTCTTGACCGTGGGACAAGTGGTGTAATGGTCGTTGCCAAAAACAATGAAGCGCATGAAGCCCTCTCGTTGCAATTGCAAGACAAGAGTATGGGACGCTATTATATGGCAGTCATCACCCCTGCTCTCAAAGAGGAAGAGACCCTTATAGATAAGCCCATCGGACGAAGTGCTCAAAACCGTTTGAAGATGGCGATCAGTGAGAGCGGAAAAAGTGCTAAAACAATGTTTCGAAAGTTATTGCCCTCGCACGATTTGAGCAGCGAACTAATCGTCTGCAAACTTTTCACAGGACGAACCCATCAGATTCGTGTTCACCTCGAATCCATTAGCCGTCATATTCTCGGCGATCACCTCTATGGAACCCATACCAAAGATGCCAAATTGGAACATATTTTGCTACACGCCTATATGCTCTATTTAACCCATCCGACCAGTGGTGAAGTTCTCTCATTTAAGGCTCCATTGGATGATGTGATGAACGATTATTTAAACAAACATTTTGAACCAAAGGAATTGCATGCAACCATCAGTCAAATACGCTTTGAGCATCTCTTTAGCGCTTAGTCTTTTTACTGGTTGTGCTCCTCAGCCAACCCCCGCAAAACCCATTACCATAGATCCGACACTCCCCGTCCCCTCTCTCAATGGGTCGTTATCGGATATTACCACTATTGCCTTTGAATGGAAAGCAATCAATGACCCGCGTGTGAGCGGCTATAGCGTTTATCGCTCTGGAGACGGGAATCAAACATTGAGTCGCATCGCAACGATTGATGGGCGGTTTGCAACCCATTTTACCGACGAGAAACTTACCCCTAATACCCAATATCTCTATCGATTTACGTCAAAGAGAAATGAAAATATTGAATCCAATGGGAGTGAAACAATGAATGTTGTTACCCTCCCGATGATTGCCCCTATTAGTTTTTTTCAATCGGTCGGGAATATGCCTCGCAGTGCCAAACTCCTTTGGCGACCTCACCCAAATCTCCGCATCAGTGGTTATACCATTGACCGCAAAAATGTTAACGATCAAGAGTGGCGTGAAATCAAAGTTATCAATGGGCGCTTAAATGCCGAATTTATTGATACCGATCTTAAAGACGGGCAAGTCTATTATTATCGTGTACGTGCTACCACATTTGACAAACTCTCTACGGAAGCGAGTGAAACAGTTAAAGTCATCACAAAACCACTCCCGACAGAGGTTAAACAAATTACCGCGACCACTAATTTGCCCAAAGCAATTGCCCTTAAATGGGAAAAGAGCCCTTTAGATGATTTTTCGCACTATAATCTCTATCGATCAGCAACCTCAGACGGTACCTACACGTATCATGTCAAACTTTTAGAAACGAGCTTTACCGATACGACCAAAGAAGATGGTGAACCTTTTTACTACAAAGTCACCGCAGTAGATAAAGATGGCTTGGAGAGTCCGATAAGTTCTGCCATCATCACACAAGGGGTCAGTTTAGCAAAACCTCAAACTCCTATCGCCTATGATGGAAAAATAAATGGCAACGGCGTAGATTTGCAATGGACCAATAATGACCCTCGCACCCTCAGCTACACGGTCATTAAAACGACTAAGCTTAATTGGGTAGAACGTGCGATTTTGGAGATTAATACGATTAAAGAGACCAAATTTCACGATGCCGATGTTAAACCCAACGTTGGATATATTTATGAAGTTGTCGGTGTCGACAAAAACGGTATTCGTTCTCTCCCTACACAGGGAATTGAACTCTTGTATGAGGGGAAGTAAATCATGCCTCATCTTCATATAGAGACCTTTCATCCCATCCCTCTCCCTGCCACTTCGGGAGATGTAGCATTTGATTTTATAGCAACCTCGCGCGGTGAGGGGAAAGAATCCCTCATTGCCACTCGCTATAAAGGGCGTGAATTTTTTATTCTCCACAAAAAAAGTGGCGAAAAAGATCTCCTAAAAAGTGACAAAATAACGCGACCAAGCCCCAATTTTCTCATCAAACACTCTCTTCTCGCCTACGCAAAAGGTTCCAACAGCACTATTTTGGATTCCAATGTCGATACGGCAGGGGAAAATGTTCATCTTCAAACGCACGATGCCCTCAAATCCGTCGATTTTTTCGCTAATAGCTTCCCAACGGGGTCTGAAATGCGTCTCGAAGTAGGATTTGGTTCGGCACGTCATCTCCTCCATCAAGCTGCCACCAATCCTGAGGTTCTTTTTATCGGTTTAGAAATTCATAAACCCTCTATTGAGCAGGCTCTGAAACAAATCACCATTCAACATTTGACTAATATTATGATCTTGGATTATGATGCACGCCTCTTTTTGGAGTTCGTCCCCTCCAATACCCTCAGTCGTATTTACGTCCATTTTCCCGTTCCATGGGATAAAAAACCACACCGTCGTGTTATCGGAGATGCGTTTGTCAATGAAGCAATTCGGGCATTAGCACCTCAGGGGAGATTGGAATTGCGTACCGACAGTGAAAACTACTACCGCTTTGCTCTCGAAACCTACTCTCATCCCTCCTACGTTAGTTTCGAAGTGCATAAAAATCGGGATATTGCCATCACTAGTAAATACGAAGATCGTTGGAAAAAAATGGAAAAAAACATCTATGATGTTACCCTCATTAACGATTTAGAAAGTCCCGAAAAAGTGCTAGAAGGGGATTTTAGCTTCACAACAACCAAAATTGAGGATGCTATACTTCCAATAATAGAGCGCCAACTCTTCCGTCGTGAATGGGGTTTTCTTCATGCAGAAGCCAGTTTTGATATACGTGAAGGGGGTTGGATGGTTCGTCTTGCCATGGGAAGTTTTGATCGCCCTGAGCATCTTTATTTGATCGTGCAAAATGGTCACGCCCGTTATTTCCCCACGCTACCCGTACGTTCAAGTGCCAACTTAAATGCCCATATTTTATTAAACGAGCTACTTCATGGATAATGTTATCATCGCCGAAAACCTCTCCCTCTCCTACAAAGAGAATGAAACCATCATCTCAAAAGCGACTTTTAGTATCGAAGCAGGAAACTTTGTCTTTATTACAGGTGCAAGTGGAAGCGGTAAATCAACCCTTCTCAAATCATTTTACGGAGCCATTGGGCCACGTCAAGGTCAACTTACGGTTGGTGGAACTAAGATGAACCGTATCAGTGCTTCTAAACTTAATTTTCTCCGTCGTCACATTGGCATCGTCTTTCAAGATTACAAGCTGATTAAAGAGTGGACGATTGAAAAAAATGTGATGCTCCCCCTCATTATTTCGGGCTACACAGGGAATGTCAGCGGTTCGCAGGTTCAAAAACTTCTCGGACATGTGAAGCTTACTCATCAAGCAGGGAAGTATCCACAAGAACTCAGTGGTGGAGAGCAGCAGCGAGTGGCAATGGCACGCGCATTAGCCCACAACCCTATTCTTATCCTTGCCGATGAGCCGACGGGTAATCTCGATGATTACTCCTCTTCGGTTATTTGGAATCTTCTTGAGGGGGCAAATACTCAGCTCAAAACAACGGTTATTGTCGTCACCCATCATATCCCAGAGGGGCTCACAATCGCCTATAAACATTACCATATCGAGTTTGGAACTATTAATGAAATCGCTTAAAAATCATATCTCCCTTATTATCGCCCTCTTTACCGTCCTTGCCTCGGTTCAAATTTATGTGGCAGTTGATCGCAGTATTGCCGCCTATGAATCCCATTTGAAAAATGATTATTCGGTCATAGTAGTCGCCAGCAAAAGCCTAACTCCTGTCGAGCTTAAAGCAATGAGTCCTATGATCGACCGCAGTGAATCCATTAGCACTGCCCAAGTGCTTGAGCGTCTTAAGGGAGAAATGAGTCCAAAAAATCTTGAACTCCTAAAACTCACCCTGCCGAAGTTTTATCGCCTTTATCTCAATCGGTTTCCTACCCCTGATGAAATTACTCAACTCCAAAAACGGTTGGAGCGTAACCGTGCTATTGAGCGGGTAGAGGGGTTCTCTCAAACCCACGATACGGTCTATAAACTCATGCTGCTTTTTAAAGATGTAGTTCAAATTTTTTCCATTGCCATTGCCACTGTCACCTCATTGTTAATCCTTAAAGAGATGCGACTTTGGCAGTTCCAACATGCCCAACGGATGAATATCATGGCGCTTTTTGGTGCACCGGTTTGGCTGCGTTCAGCTGTTTTATTTCGTCTGGCTATTGTTGATGCAATTATCGCTACCGTAATTTTGTGTTTGGCATTTTTCGTAATCAACCACTATGGGTACTTAACCATGCAGCTGAGAGAAATTGGGATTAATGTACAGCTTTTTAATTTTGTGGATGATGCCATTCGCTCTCTTGTTATTGCCCTTAGTGTTTCTATTGCACTTACATTAACGATTGTACTTGTCAACCATGAAGAGGAATAAATGATTCGCATCCCTATCTCTCTCGCCCTCTCCTCCTTTTTAGTGCTTTCCCTTTATGGTGCTAAAATAGATGAGAAAATAAAAAAAACATCCTCTGCACTCCAAGAGTCCAAACAAACCTACTCCTCTCTTAGTGCAAAACTCGAAGCAACCGCAGGAAAAATCGTCCAGCAACGTCAAGCTGTAGGGGCTCAGCAACAGCATCTCAATACCCTTGTCACAGAGCTAAAATCCAAAGAAAATGTCTATCAGTCTAACAAACAAAATCTCCAAGGGCTTCAAACGCAACAGCAGCAACTGACCAAAACCCAAAATGATATTGAGCAAAAGTTGGTGTTTGCACTCGCACGCAATACATCTCTCTCACTTCTTATCAATGATGATCGAGCCAAAGGGGCGGATGCACTCATTACCGAAGAGGCTCTTAAGCTTCATCTTAAACAAATTAATGCTGAAATTAAAGAGCTTAATTTTATTTATGGAGAGAATGCCACAAAAATCACCTCATTATCCAATCAAACCACTGCACTTAAACAATCAATTGCAGTCATTGATCAACAAAAGCAAAATGTCATCGCGACAAAACAAGAAAATGAAAAGGCAATCACTCAACTAGAAAGAGAGAAAGAGGAGTATAAGCGCTCTCTTGGTCGTATTTTAAATCAACAACGCTCTCTTCAAAATACACTGGCGAGTTTGAATATCATCCGAATTGAAGCGATGAAGCCCAAAAAAGCACCTCCGAAACTTGTCGCTCCAAGAGCTGGTTCCAAACCACTTCCCGAAGGGGCGCAACAAACGATCTCAGAGTATCAACCCTCAAAAACTGCTGCATACAGTGGTGAGAAGACTATTTCTCCACTAGATGGCTATGTCATCACCAAACGCTTTGGTTCCTATATTGATCCTGTTTACGGTATTAAGATTAATAATGAATCGGTTTCTCTTCGCCCTACCGACTCCGATGCCAAGGTCAAGGCTATTTTCAATGGAAAAGTCATCTTTGCAAAACCTACTGCAATGCTTGATAATGTTATCGTTATTGAACATGACAATGGGTTACACACGATTTATGCCCATTTAGATAAGATTGCTCCTACTGTTATTATAGGTCAACGTCTCAAACAAGGAGCTATCATCGGACGAGTGGGAAGAGAACTAATGTTTCAAGTAACGCAACGTAATGCCCATATCGACCCTTTACAGGTTATTCGATAAGGTTTTTAAAAGGGCCATACGGCTTGTATTATTTTACTCCCCCACCCTTGGTTGGTGGAGCGATCCACATCCCCTTCATTCGCGTACTGGATCTTCGCATCGGAAATTTTCGCCGAAGTAATTTGATTATTTAGATCAATATCGTAGGGGCGAATCACTCCACTAAGCTGCATAATTTGCTTTTGATCATCGACCATAATTTCACGCCGCCCTGTGATAAAATAGTTTCCATTTGCCATTACCTTTACAATACGAGCCGATACGGTTGTTGTAAAGGTAGCATTTTTCGTGGCCGCACCTGACCCTGAGTAACTTGACGTCGAACCCGCATTAAACCCTATATTTCCAAGCCCATTAAGTTTACTCACAGCAGAATTAACAGCAGAATTGCCCCCAGTTGAGACAAAGGCTCCCCCTCCTAATCCGAGAGAATCCGCCTCACTCAATGCTTTAGTTGCTTTATTTGAACTGGTCACCGTTTCCGAAATGACCACGGTCACGATATCGTTTACATGCATTGCTTTGTGATCCGAGAAGAGAGGACTATCCCCTTGACCAAACAAACTTCCTTGCGACGTAAAAATATTTTCTTCTTCACGAGAGGGCATCTCCTCGACATATTTTGGAGGGGTAAACGCTATTTCTGGATCCATCAGCTTTGCTGTACATCCATTTAACAACAATGATACTAATGAGATCGAAAGAGGAAGAAGGTAGCGCATATCACATCCAATGGGTTATTTAGCTATAATAAGCAAAAATAGTTCCAAGGATGAAAAATGACCCTCAAAGAGACCATAAGTAACGATATTAAAACTGCTATGAAAGAGAAAAACAATGCCGTTCGTGATGCGTTGCGCCTTCTAAGCAGTGCAATGAAACAAATCGAAGTGGATGAGCGCAAAGAACTTCACGATGAAGATGTCATCAAAATCATCCAAAAACAAGTCAAACAACGCAACGATGCCATGAGTCAATACCGTGATGCCGGTCGTGAAGATTTGTACGAAAAAGAGGCATCTGAAGCAGCTATTTTTGAAGCGTATCTTCCCAAACAACTAAATGATGAAGAATTAGAAACTGCACTGCGTGCGATTATTATTGAAACAGGAGCTACAACTATAAAAGAGATTGGTAAAGTAATGGGAGCAGCTTCGAAAGCACTGGGTACATTAGCCGATGGAAAACGAATCAATGAGTGTGCAAAAAAGATTTTAAGTTTATAAACCACTCAACGATAATAGCAGAAACTCCTCTCATTAATTGAGCTTCTGCGGTTTTCCGATATGATACCCTTGGACATAGTCGACTCCTAACTCTTTGAGAATAAGGAGTGTCTCTTCGTCCTCGACATACTCAGCGATTGTCTTTTTGCCAAACTCTTGGGCAATTTGATTGATATGCTTGACAAAAATACGATCTTTCTCATTAACGGTGATATTCTTGACGAATTCACCGTCAATTTTGACGTAATCGGTATCAAAATATTTTAGATAGACAAAGGATGAAAATCCTGAACCAAAATCATCCAATGCAAATGAAATCCCTCTCTCTTTATTCACTTCGATAATCTCTATCAATGCTTTCACATTATGGATTGCTTCACGCTCTAAAATTTCAATTACAATTCCATTATCACCAGCATCTGAAGGATTTTGAGCGTAATGATCTTCGATCGGCGAGAGATAATCATCTCCAAAAAGAGAGTGTGTAGAAAGATTAAAAAAGAAAGAAGTATTCCACATCTGTAAATGTGAACGTATTTCAAGCCCTTTGGACAATATAATTTGATCCACTCTCGAAGCCATCCCTAAACTCTCAGCGATTTCCATAAATTGCCCTGCCGCAATATAACGTTCTCCCTCACGGATACGGGCAAGAACCTCATATCCGAAGAGCTCATTTGTAGCAATAGCATAGATAGGTTGGAAAAAAGGTTCTAGACGATCTTCCTCAATTGCACGACGGATAAACTCCCCTTTTTTTTGAATCTCTACGGCCATCTCTTGATCATTTTGATCTGCCCGTGCGATCGTATTTTTACCCGCCCTTTTGGCTTTATACATCGCTATATCAGACCCCGTAAAAAGAGACTCTATGGTCTCTCCTTGTTCAGGGTACTGGGCAATACCAAAACTTGCCGTCAGAGTGATCTGATCAAGCATCAGCGCAATAGAAGTGGCTTCCAACTCTCTTCTAAGCTTTTCAACGACGATATAGCCATTTTCATAGGGTGTTTCAGGTAATAAAACCGCAAACTCATCTCCCCCAAGTCGTGCCAAAATATCAGCATTTCGGAGATTTGAAGCAAAAATTTCTGTCACCGCTTTAAGTACTAAATCTCCTGACGCATGACCGTAGGTGTCATTAATATATTTGAAATTGTCCAAATCGATCATGATAATCGTAAATTCATGCTTGTGGCGAAGGGAGCGTCCAATCTCATACGAAAGAAACTCTTCAAATTTTCGGCGGTTGTAAAGCCCTGTGAGGTAATCTCGATCAGATATTTCCTGAAGCTTTTCGTAGTACCCTTGGATAGAGTCTAACATTTTATTAAAATAATTCTCAATATTTTTAACTTCAAGAATTTTTGTATTGAGGCTGACGCGTTTGGCCATATCATTTTTACTAATGATTTCTTGGATCAATCCAATAAATTGCTTAAGAGGCTGTACCAGCAACGAATTGAGTCTAAAATACAAAATGGCAAAAATAATGATCGTAAAGAAAATAAAGAAGACAATAAACGAGTTAATCATTGTTGTGAGTGATATTTTAAGGTTTCCTACAGGGAAATGTACATCGATAACCCCATTGATATCTCCAACCTTGGCATTCACGTGACATTTTAAACACTCTTGATTAACCACAATAGGATAAAGATAACGGATTTCATCATTACCCGTTAATATCTCTTCCCCCCGCATTGCACGCATCACCATCGGATCATGCTCACGTATCCGCTTATCGTTGATTCGATCCCCAAAAAGGGCCACAACACGGGGACTTCGATAGGCATTAATCCGCATATTTGGCTCGACACTGTTAAGACGAACGATAATGGCATCAAGTTCTTTCTGGCTCCACCCCTTTTCCATCGCTGAATAAAGAGCTTCAAACGCCAAACGGCTTGTTTTACGTGCATCATTACGGGCAAGATCTTCAATCGCCTGCTTTTTGATGTATATACCATACAAAAAAGCTACAGCCAAACTACTTAACAAAGAAATAATAACCGTTTTTGCAATCAACCGTCTGTAGGTCGTATAAGATTTCATTATTTAAGTACCTTGACAAAAAATTTCAGTATCATAACACCAATAGGCTAAAAGAGTGAAGAAATTCCCTCTTTTATTCTATCGATGCGATCCGAAATGCAATAGAATTTTGAAAAATAAGTGGATGAGAATACTGACATGTAACAATCCCCTCACATGGGGCAATAATATCTTCAACTCTCTTCCCAGTTAGTGCGTCGATAATCTTTCCTAACTTCTCACCCTTCTCTACATGAGTATCACAACGTATTTTAGAGATAAAGATCCCTGCCCGTGATGCTTTGAGCAGTGTCATATTATGGGGATCTATTATATTGCTCGTTCGTCCTTCAAAAACAGTATGTTCCAATAATCCTCTCTTGGAAAGAAAACGAACCAATGACGTGTGTACTTCATCACTATCATTGTGATCAATCGCCCCATTTTTTCCAAAAACAATCGAGAAAGCTTTCGTCTCCCACAATTGCCAGTTGTATTGAAGCATTGCTGTCTCTATAGGTTCGTATGGACGATAGTGAATAAAGCTTATCCCTAAGTCTTTCACGCACTCTAAATCTTCATAACCACTTTTGATGAGTTTCACATACGGTAAACACATCCCCTGATCACGACGACCTTCTAAAATCACCCCATATTTATACCCTTTTAGCGTATCAAAAAGACGTGCGGCAATCCGTTGCGTTGTTTCCCCTTGGTGATACCCCGGAAACATCATATTAAGATCCGTTTTGTCTAATGGCCAATTTTTCTCCCCCATATTAAGAGCATATGCGTTGACCGCAGGGATAATAAGGATTTTTCCTATAATCTTCCCCTCTTCCTCTTTGATACGTAAATACTCCACCAATCCCGATGCCACATAGAGCTGATTAATATGATCGCCGCTCATTGCCCCGACAATGGCAATCGAAGCTCCTTTACTATTCTCTTCCCCGAATAAAAACCCCTCAATACGCAACGGTGCTCGATTGGGAGATTCCAATGTTACTATGTCAAACCGTTTCATTGATGCTCTCCAAAAATTCGCCCAACTAATGAGCCCTCATATACGATTGGATACGCTCTAAGGGTAAATAAAATCCCTCCGATAGGTGCAATCACTTCATCCAACACTTCGCCGCTAAGGGCACTCACGATATGCCCTACAACTTCCCCGATAGCAACCATTTGACAATGTTCAATTACGGGGACGAAAAGACCGGGAACTGACGCATTCAAATACGCGACCTCCCCGACGTGCGATTGAATCGGAAAACGAACATCCAAGGGTTCAATATCTAAAATCCCCTCATGTGCCATAAGATTTAAAAGCCCATCAAGGAGTTGATGCCCATACGCTTTACCCAAACGCATCCCGACTCCCATCTCAACAACCAGCGTTTTCGTCCCGATCGTATTCATCGCATGGGCAAATGTTGACTCCAAAACGGTAACAGCATCATGAACCCACACAAAATCGATATTAAGCAGATTTGCCAATGGGACTAATGTCTCTTCTTGTGACTTCGCGATACGGACTTGGGGAATTTCTCGTAAAAAAACGTTAGAGGAGTGTATGTCAATGGCCAAGTCGCTTCCTCGCATTGCATTTACAACACCATCGGCGATTTGAGCGGGGAGAAAATCGTTTTTACTTCCCGGAAATGCACGGTTAAGATCGACATCATAAAAGGGGATTGAGCGAGAAATACTATCCAATCCCAATGAGTTAATTGCAGGGTAAATGTCAATCACTCCCCGAATTTTTTCACTATTGGTACGAAGCCACTCTCCGAGTAAAAAACAGAGGTACTGCCCCTCTAATTCATCCCCGTGAATACCGCTGACGATAGAAATTCTTTTTTCATTTTCAACTTTTGCATTGGGAGAAGTATACCGACATCGCTGAATTCTAAAATTTTCCCCTACGGGGAGATCTATGGTAAAAACTTCTTCGATAACGCCCATCTTTTCTCCTATTGTCCTTGTGATTGTGTTAGTTTTGTCGCACAGACATCTTTTAAAATAACGCGATCAACAACATTATTGAGAAATATTAGAAACTTTGGAATATCCGACGTTGTAACGTTAATCGGCCGATAATTGCGATTCAACTGTCTGGCGATAGTGTTAATCACATCAATATCTACGGTCACCATCTCAATTTCACCATACAATCGAAGAATCAAATCAAACCGCTCAATTTGTTGCCCAAAGCGGATCAACTGATACCCTCGTGTTCGATCTAATTCAGTCGAAAATATTCCTAATATTAAACTACAATTGTCAATAATTTCTTCGAGATTGCTAGGACTCACCGGATGATCTCGTCCGGCTACGAGTTGATTATGAATTTTATTGAGGGTGGAAAAACCTCTCTCAGCCAGTAGATGACGTGACTCTATAGCATTTTCACGCGCCCAGCTGATGATTTGCTCAACGCTTCCACCATACGTTCCGTATACCCCTTGTTTGAGAAAATCAAGTGCATTATCGTACTCAATTTTAACCCCAAGCTTGGCATAAAGTTTTTTCCCTTCATCTGCATCTCGATCTATGACATAATCATAACTGTTAACTAACTCTTTAAGCATTGTCTCTGCACGCTGAACATATCGTCCGAACCAATAGAGTCGTTGTGCCGTATTGACCGAAATGGCTACACCGTTTGTCATCATAATTCCACCACCCATGTATCTTTAAAGCCGCCCCCTTGAGAGGAGTTTACGAGATAATTGCCCTCTTCCATCGCGTATCGTGTAAGTCCACCCATACTGACACTTACCTCTTCACCATAAATGACGTATGCACGTAAATCAGCTTTACGAGGAACAATTCCTCCTTCCATCATACACGGTAAATCGTAAAATTCGATCACCTCTTGGGCAATCCAACGGCGTGGTTCTTCTAAAATCATTTCAATAATTTCTGCCCGTTTTTCAGGGCTCAAACGATTACCGAATAAAACCCCATATCCCCCAGCTTCCGCCACGTCTTTAATAACTAGTTTATCGATATTGGCAAGAATGTATTCACGATCTTTTTCATAATAGGGTAAATAAGTGGGTGCATTGCGTAAAATCGGTTCTTCATTCAGATAGTATTTCACCATCTGAGGGACAAAATAGTAAATACCTTTATCATCTGCTACACCGTTACCGATACTGTTCATCACGGCAACATTCCCTGCACGATACGCACGTGCAAGACCTCGAACACCAATAAGACTCTCTTTATCGAACTCTTCAGGATCGAGAAAATCATCATCAAGACGTCGATAAATCGCCCCAACTCGAAGACGTTCTCCATTGTAGCTGCACAAAAATACTTCGTCATTCTCAACAATCAGATCATCTCCATTTGCAAGCGTTGCATCGGTGATTTTGGCCAAGTAACTGTGTTCATAATAGGCGGAGTTATACCGTCCCGGAGTAAGGACAACATTCAGTCCACCCGTGTTGACATAATCCATCGCCGCTTTGAGCTGTTCCCCGTATTGTTTAATTTTTGATATTTTCATCTGCTCAAAAAATTCCGGATAGGTATGTCGTAATGCTCTGCGAATCGTCAATGGATAACTCACGCCGCTGGGTACACGAAGATTATCTTCTAAAATAACCCAATCACCGCTAACAGCATCTTTGACCAAATCGATCCCACTGATATGGGTACGAATCCCTTTAGGGGGATTTACCCCCATATACTCAGGCAAAAATGCTTTTGCAGAATCAACATACTCACGTGGGACAACTCCGTCATTAACAATTTTTTGATCGTTGTAAATATCATTTAAAAATGCGTTAAGCGCTTTTACACGTTGAATAATACCTGCTTCCAAATGGTCAAACTCTTGCTTGGGAATAATACGGGGAATCATATCAAAAGGGAAAGAGCGTTCAATAAAATTACCATCCTTGAAGAGGTTAAAATTAACGGCATTAGCTTCTAAAAACTCTTTGAATTTCGGAACCTTGCTTTGATCGACATTTTCAAATATATCATAAAACTTTTGGTACTCTGGACTTATAGGTTCGATCATAAACAACCCTTGTGAAAAAATAGGAATCCTTAATCATACCCTAAAACAATCTCAAGGATTGCTTAAAAAAACAACAAATTAAAAAATTAGCGGGAGGAAAGAAGAAAGAGAGAGAAAAAATCTCACTCGTTAGAATTTTTTCATTTTAACATCGGTTAACACATTGTCTGCCATCACAAAAACCTCATTGGCAATAGTATCGGTATTTTTGGCTATTTGCGCATTATTTTGTGTTTCTAACTCAAATCCTGAAACGATTTGATTAATTTCACGAATACCACTTGCTTGTTCTTCGATCGTTTCCCCAATATCATTGATCGATTGAACTAACATGCTCACATTGGCATTGATATCGGAGAGCGATTTTTGGGTTCGCTCTGCTAATTTTCGCACTTCATCCGCAACAACAGCAAATCCGCGTCCATGTTCACCGGCACGCGCCGCTTCAATAGCAGCATTGAGTGCCAAAAGGTTCGTCTGATCGGCAATATCACCAATCACGGTAATAATCATCTTAATATTCTCAGACTGTCGACCTACCTCTTGCGTTTTTTGAAGAACATCACCGACACTTTGCGTCATACGTTCTACTTGCTGTGAAGTTTTTTGAATGCCTGTTGCCTGCATTTGTGCTGAGTGTGATAATTGCTCGACATTGTTTTTCAAACGTTGCGCACTTTCATCCATAGATGTTCCATTCGCCAAACTCGTTTGCAACATCATGGTAATATCATCCCCTAGTTTATTGACCAACTGCTCTATCTTTCCACTGCTTTGACCAATGCGCTTTGTAAAATCAAATTTACCGTACGATTCTACCACATGGGTAATCGCTTGAAGATCTTTCCCTACCATTTGACGCAACGCACCAAGCATACTGTTAAATACTTCACGAAGCTCTCTAAGTTGCATATTAGAGGGGGTAGAAAGCAATGTACGCTCTATCACCCCTTTAGAAACTTCAGCTGCAATACTAACCGCTTCATTTACCATCAAAGCATCATCTGCGATCCCACGCTCAAGCTCTTTGACATTCTCATCCGCTTGAATTTGAAGCTCACTGCTTTTGATAAACTGATGCGTTGTTGTCACAATAATATAGACAAGTCCGCCCACTTGAATTGCAAACATAACAATGTGGGTCGCTAAAATCCATACATCACATCCGCTTGAAAATACAATAATATCAACACCAAACATCGACGCATGATTGAGCTGAAGAAAAAAGAAGAGGATATGATGAAATGCCACGGCTACTGTCGAAACCAATACAGGGACAATATCTTTATAAATGGCCAAAAATGCCGCCATAAAGAAAAGGGCAAAGTGCATTTCAATCATCCCCAATTGCTGCTGAATCATAATCATCGGAAAGATCGAGAGACCAAGTGCCATAACGATCCGCCCGATTGCTGTCCCTTTAAATCCTAAATAGGCAATCACCATAAGTCCAAGAGCTAACGCGCCGTTAAGTATCCCAAACTGATAGGTTGAATATCGAATTGAGGTAATAAACGAAACACCCAAAAAGGCTAATACACCAATAATAAGCATAAACTTATCAGATTTTACAAAGTCAGCGTCCAATCGCTCACGGATTTTGGGACTTAACTTCTCGCTGTATGCGGGGAAAAGTAGGCTTATACTCATTGAAGTGCTCCTATGTCTTTTAGAATTAATTCTCGATTATACGGCGAAGAGGTGTAAATATACACTAACTCGTATTTTGCCCCCACTTTACGGATCAGATACAAATACGGCATATGCTCTGCTTCTACCCCTAGATCACTGTAAACCAAATTAAGTAATTGTACCATACCGTGAAGTTCATTTACATTGGGTGCATACGACTTAAAATGTTTATCAAAATGTTCTGCCCAACTTTGAACCGAAAGAGGATCCATCTCTGGAGTCATATTGACGAACCAGACAGAAGGGAGTGTTTTGAGCTTTTGATCTTGAAGATCACGATATATATGGGCTAAATCATTCAATGCCGGAGTACAGATTCGTGTGCATCCGACATAGCCGAAATAAACTAATATAAGTTCCGATTTCTCATTTTTTAGAAAAGGAAAATTTACCCCCATCTGTTTTTCCGCGCGCCCTGCATGTTCAGAATCGGTCAATGCCGGAAATGCCAAACCTGCTATCAGACTAAATGCAATGACAATTAATAAAACTCCGCTGAACGTTTTTAACGATCGTTTCATCCATTTTTCAAGATACGTAATGCCGTTTCAACATCATCTTGACGCATCAACGATTCTCCTACCAAAAAGGCATCGACTCCCGCTTTGTTCAAATCTTCCAACTGCCCATGCTCATAAATACCGCTTTCCGCCACAATAATCTTCCCATTAGGGATCAAGGGGATAAGATCATAGCTCAGATTCATATTCATCTCAAATGTCTGTAGGTTACGATGGTTGATTCCGATAATATCGGCACCTGCGTAAATAGCCTTCGTAAGCTCAGATTTATCGTGAATCTCAACCAACGCTTCCATCCCGAGATGGCGCGTATAATTCAACAGCTCTTTGAGTTCGCTCTTGGAGAGTGCTGCCGCAATCAAAAGAACAAAGTCAGCTCCATACACCAACGCCTCAACAAGCTGATACTTAGAAACAATAAAATCTTTGCGTAACAGCGGAATCCCCACATAACGGCGAATCTCCGCCAAATAATCAAGATTTCCTTGGAAAAAATGGGGCTCTGTCAAAATCGAAATCGCATTCGCCCCTCCCCGTTCATACGCTTGCGCAATCGCAACAGGATCAAAATCTTCACGAATCACCCCACGCGACGGACTTGCTTTTTTCACTTCCGAAATAATACGGTACGGCTCTTGCGGTGTAGAGGTTAAAAACGGTCGTACATCCCGAGGAGCACGCGCATTAAATGCCAATGAACGTCCAAGCCAATCCATACTAAACTTCGCCTCTCGCTCTTTTAAATCTTCTTTTGTTTTTTTGATTATGTCGTCTAGTATCATTATTTTTTCTCCTTAATTTCACACTTCTCAATCGCATTCAAATGCTCTTTTACTTCTGACTCATCACTGCCAATCATTGACTCTACTTGTTTGATGAGTTTCAACGCTTGGACACACTCCCCTTTTTTGTAATGTCCCCAGGCAAGGGAGTCAAGATAATAGGCCGAATCAGGCTGTATTTTCAAAGCACGATCCACATACCCCATCCCCTCGGTGACATTGAGATCATGATCAATCATCAAATAACCCAAATAATTGAGATACATGGGATCATTTATCTCGCTATTGACTTGCTTTAGCCCCTCTACTACCTCTTCTAAAAGCTTTGGATCACTTTTATTCGTGGATGCTTCATAGCTAAAGATAGAACTTTGCGCCAAATAAAGGGGATTTTGATCTTGTTTATAGAGTTTTTTTGCCAATAATGATGCTTTGTCGAACTGTTTATCCCGAACGTACAATTCTAACAGCAGGGGGTCATTTACCCCTGATTTTTCGAGTAATAGGTTGAGTTTATCAAAATTTTGTTGGTAGACATAAATCTTGATCGCCTCTTTCGCGATAAGGGGATCATTGGTAAGGGTATAGGTCTGCTCAAACATCGTAGCAGCCTTATCAAGTTCACCAATATCACCGTAAAAACTACCTAACCGCTTTCCTAATATTTTGCTATTTCCATAGTTCTCAATATGATTTTTGAGAAATTCGATCGCCTCTTTCTTCTTTCCAAAATGGACATATTGAATCAGCGCCAACCGATCCGCCATCTCTTCGTCATGACTTAAATCATACCCTTTTTTCAAGGCACTGTACGCATTTTGATACTCATCTAATTTTAAAAATGCCTCTGCACTCAAAGCATAATCTGAAGCCACGTTACTCTGTTCACATAAAGCCGATGCCTCTTGAGAGGCGTGTCCAAATTGCCCGCTTTTGAGTAACGCAATAATGCTAAATCGTTTCAATGTTAGGTCATCTGGGGTTTTTATCAGTTCTTTTTGCGTTACTTCGGAAAGTTGTGCAATTTTATTCGACTGCTCAAGCATACGCAACGACTGGTACAAAAACTCTTTTTTCCCCGTTTGAGCATAGAGTATTTCAAAATAGTTCGACGCGACGGTATATTTATGGCGCATTTGAGCATCCAACGCTCCCAATAAATAGGTCTCTTCAACCATCTCTATCGGTAAATTTTCTTTTTCATTGTTTTGCACTTTTATTTTTGATGCACCCTGAACGCTTAGAACACTTGCTACTATGAGGATAAAAAGTTTTCTCATTGTCGTATCCCCGGACATTCCGCTTTGAGTTCATCGATACGGGTGCGAAAATAATCCCAAAAAGGGAACGTTCGGCACTGTAACGGACGAGCCGTATAAATACTGCACCCATTTTGGGAACGGTTAAAAAAGACACAATCGTGCGAACCATTCACAATTTTCTCCTTAAGAGAATAACGGTATCCCTCTTTGCGTAAATACTCACGCCGAAACTCCCGTTCATCCATCTCAAGAAGGGCAGCTATTGCCGTAATCTCGGTCACAGAGACGAAAATATTACCGCTCTCCCCCGTGCAGCAGTTGCCACCGCACGATGCGCATGCACTAGCGTCAAACGCATAACTAAAATTTTCATGAGTCATTAAATCGGACATTTGATACTGTGCACCTTTGCTTTTTCATAAATTGCCTCTACGGCAGAGGTATATTTTCCCTCTTCAAACATTATCAGCGGAGGCAAAATATTTGCGAGAGACTTACTATTTTTTTTAACATGAATCATCACTAGCGTGCTAGAACGATCACTCTTTGAATGAACGAATTGTACATCACACACTCTTAATCCTCTACTCTCAAACGCACTGCAAAGGGGAACAAATTGCCGTGCATCGTAACAAACGATTGCTTCACCGTTAGATTTTAACAATTTTGATATTTTTATCACAAACGGCTCTATCGGCAAATGAACATTATAACGGGCTTGATGGAGCATCTCATTTTCACTTCGTGCCGATCCCTCATGGTAAAATGGGGGATTTGAAACGATCCAATCATACGTCCCATGACCCCCAAGCTCCAAAAAATCCCCCTCATGCAACGTATAGCCGATACCGTTAATCGACGCATTACGACGGGCGAACTCGGCATAAATTGCTTGTTTTTCAGCCCCCTCCAACATTACAGCAGGGAAATCACGTCCTACCAACAGCCCCACGATTCCACACCCTACCCCAACATCGAGAAGTTTCCCTTTGGGAGTAAACTGTGTAATAAATCCATAGAGTAAAATCGAATCGCTGTTGTAGCAGTAGCCGCTATTGGGTTGATAAAGTAACATAGACTAAACCTCACTCTGATCAGATTTATTTAATGTTGTCGCGAATTCTGCTAAAGCATCATCAAATATCGCAAGAACAAAATTTATATCTTTAACAACATCATTATAATGGTCTTTATTGATTACTTTTTCATAATGAAATACTCTATTTCTAAAACGACGAATATGATCCAGTTTCTTATAAATTTCTTCCCGATCTAAAAATATCTCTTTTTTTGAAGGCATATTCGGAAAAATTTGTCGAAGATCTTTGGTTCTAAAATAATTTTGATAAGGTTTTTGAAAAAGACTAACCCAAAAACCAAAATTTAACTCGGCAATAACCTTCTCTTTTGAATCTGTTTCTTTACGCCCTTTAAGTGTGTCATTGACCTCTTTAATCTTTTTTTGTGCCATAGGAGTTAAGAATGTATTATCCGTATGCCAATCTCGCCCTATTTTAATGGTAAGATACGTATTTAAAGCGTTGCGAAGGGCAATTTCCAGAATCGAAAGAGGAATATAGGCATTTTTGGAAATCAGAAGATTTTGTCGGTACTCCTCAAAATCGTTATAACTAGAAAGTCTGTTTTCCGATATATATTTTAAGTTTAAGCTTTCTTTCACACTATCTCATTTATAATTATTATGTAATTCCCTAGTAAGCCTATGGACTTGAGCCATAGCTTGGGGTGATGATTATTTTCTCGCATTTATAACTCCCCTTTAAAGACACTATCAAAAATAAGCTCGTCGCAAGAGAAATTTTCTTTATCGAGATACCCAAAGGCTTCATACTCTTTGGCATGACAAAAGGCTATTTGTGTACGAACATACACCTCAATGGTTTCAATAGCCCCAAAAATAAGTCTGCGAAGTTTAGCATCAAACTCATACACTCGAATAATACTTCGAAATTCAATATTATCAAGAAACAGACTCTTTTTAGGACTATCTTTGGGATGTTGAAAAAGCCAAAAATAAGCACGTAGTCTATAATAATTAATGTGGGAAAGTTTCTTTATCGCAAAAGCCTCATTATGTACACAAAGTCCACGATTTTTGAGTTTTTCTAATTGTGCTTCAAAGCTTAAATGAGGCTTGTTAAAAGTATTTGTAGTATTCTTGATTTTTTGGAGTTGTGAGGTTAACAAAAAGACCCCCTCATTGGCACTTCAAAGAGAGGTGGAGAGGATATGTGACTGTAAGTATAACAAGTTTTTTTGAAGAGTACGCTTTTATTATCATCTTTTTGAAAACTCATTAACAAACCTCCCCTTTCAACTCCAAAACATCCATTTCCAACCCCTTTGGGTTATAATTAAACAATTATATCATTATATGAGGTTTAACCATGATTATCATCCCTGCCCGTCTCGCCTCCACCCGCTTCCCCGAAAAAGTTTTAGCCGATATCGGCGGTCTGCCGATGGTGATCCGTACCGCCAAACGGGTCGAAAGCATCGACCGCGTCGTAGTCGCATGTGACGATGAAAAAATTCTCGACATCTGCGCCGCGTACGGCGTCGAAGCACGCCTCACCTCCACCACCCACAAAAGCGGAACCGACCGTATTAACGAATGCGCTCAGATCATCGATGTACCCGACGATGAACTTATCATCAACGTTCAAGCCGATGAGCCGTTTATCGAAACGGAAGTGCTTGAACTCCTGATCGAGCGTCTCAATGCCCTCAAAGCGCAAAACGCACCATTTATCATGGGGAGCTGTTACAACGCGATCAATACCGAATCGGCGCAAGATCCGAACCTCGTAAAGGTCATTACCGACGCAGAGCATAATGCGATCTATTTCTCCCGTTCACCGATCCCGTTTGACCGTAGTGGGGAAGCATCGTATTTCGGACATATCGGAATTTACGGATTTACCAAAAAATCGCTCCACGATTTTTGCGCCCTCGGTGAAGCACCGCTCGAAGATATCGAAAAACTCGAACAGCTTCGCGCCCTCTATCACGGCAAAAAGATTTCAATGGTCAAAGTTGCGAGTTCAGGATTCGGAATCGATACGGTAGAAGATTTGGAGCGGGCGAAAAAGATTTTCGGGGTCTAATACGATAAAATGAAAATAGATAAATTAACATATTTCTTCACGTTTATCAGTGTCTTTATTTTTATATACACATACCCATATTTGAGCAATAAACACTACCAAGTTGATATTAATTTTTTTGTTGGAATAGCTGCATTTTATGGAGTTGTATTGGGCTTTTTAGTCCCCTTAAGTAAAAAAGAAATTAGAGAAACAAAAGCCGTTGTACCAGAACATTTGATTCCTGATTTTGAAGCGAAAACAAATATTATTTCACTCGCAATTCATCTGAGCATAGGCTTATTTTTAAATATTTTGTTCATATCTCTTTTTGTACAGTTGAAAGAAAATAATATTTTTTTAACATTTATACTCATCACATTTATTCATTTCATTTTTATCCTTATTCAAGTATTCCATTTTACAAAAGCATTGCACAGATACACAATACCACAAAACATTTTTGACATCTTAGAACAGGAAGTCTCTGATGTCATCAAAAAATAAACAAGAACTATTGATAAGTTATTTTAAATCTCTCAATAAAGTTTTTAAATTAGAGATTCAAAAAGACAATGACGAACTGTTAACTCAACAATTAACAAAAGTAGCAATGCATATAAGTGATATATTTTGCATAGATGAGAAAGAACATTTTGAAGACTTAATGATTTCAAAAAATCTTGAAAACAACTCATTTTCTTGGGATTATAATAATTACTCAATAGCATTAACAGAACTTATGAAACTTTATAAAACCACTTACATTGGTGCAATAGACAAAGAGAGCAAATCACTATGGCTACAAATAGCATTAAACATGGATGATTTATTAGAGACTCTGACTCCGAGTAAAGAAAATAAAAAAGATTTCATAAATTATGAGTCATTTTTAAATATCTTTTTTCAATACCATAGAGAAATATTTGAATATTCTTTGAATAAAAAAAGCATATATCGCGATTCATTAGGTTTTCACTGGTATACATCACACGTATTCAATTGGATCAGAAAAAATCAACAATTCAACCTTGATTTTTTACCGTTATACGACAAAATAGTTTTTGAGTATATCCGTTTTGCTATAGATAATAATGATATTGATTTTTTTAAAGATTTAATCGAATGGTTCCATAGTGGCATAGGATTTTATGGCCATTCTTCCGATCTTTATGATTTTGTCAATTACAATGACTTTGACGAACAAATCGATTTTAATAACATATCAAAATTGGATGAACAATTTCTGTATTTAAATACAAGAGAGGCATTGGATCAATGGCTTACCGAATTTGACCACATCAAAAAAATCGTTTTAGAAAAAGAGTCTAAAGACGAAGAAGCCAAAGAAATTATCAAAAAAGCTCATGACCAATTTTTATTTTCAAACTTAAAAGAATTAGTACATGGAATCGGAGCTTATTTAGTCAAACGACAAAAATACGACTGGATAATTTTTTTATGGACATTTAAACAACCTGAAGATGCCGACGCTTCTTGGGCGGGTCATTCAATACTACCTGAAAGCATAGATGAATTCATACTCTCTTTAAAAGATCGTGGCTATTATCCTAAATTTGATTTTCATGAAGGGCACAGCTCAAGTTCATATTATTACAGACAATATGACCTCTATTTACTTCTTCATCTTCTCTCTTATTCTGATAACGTACCAAATATCTCATTATCCAATAAAGATGAAAGATACATAGCTAACTTAAAATTCTATATTCAAAAATTAGAAAATGAATTGGACAAAATTTTCACTCAGAACAATATCTTAGCTATTCTTGAAATCAAAGCTGATAAAGAAAAATTATCAAATTTTCTACAAAATATTAAAAACGAATGCGAAAAGGGTTTAGTATCACACGTTACCAATGCCAAGATCAAACCAGAACGAGTTCAAAAGCTAAAAGATAGTTTTTTTGAGTCTTACAGAAAATCATCGGGTCTTAAAAAAATAGTCCAGAATTACACTAAACAATATCAAGAAATAGATGACAAAAATGATCAAACATTTGGAATAAATACCCTTTTAGCAAAGGATTCATTTAACAGTGATTTAGTAATGGGTATTGATATGTTCGGTTCTCAATTTGCTCGTGATATTACAGAGGGAGAAAATCGAAAAATCCTTGATTTAGTTGTACCTAAATGTGAAACTCTCGAAGAAAAAGAGTTTTCAAATGCAGTTAAAAAAGTAAATGATCTTAATGATGCTTTTATTATTGCCTTTGGCTCTTTTAAATTTATCATGAATAATAATAGCTTTGAAGGTGCATGGAGAGACCCAAGCGATGAGCTAAAAGCATTTTCATCTTTTGAAGGGCGATATATCATAGATCATTATCGAATCCCCGTTTTTCGCATATTTTACGGTCAGGTAAAAAACAGAGTTTTGATTTTGAATAAGAAAAAATTTATCTCAATTAGACAATTAGATGTTGATAATTCTGAAAATAATTTTGATATAGATGTCCATGAAATAAGTGATTCTCTCAAACAAAGCATTTTAGAAAAAATAGGAACACAAGAAGCTAAAGACGCAAAAGAAAAAGAGCTTTCACAACGAGTCCATCTCGAACTTTATGAAAATTTTGAAGTTACTATTGATGAAAATTTCGAAGGATATATTGTCGATTTGTAGTTTCGGGAAAAAAGATTTTCGGGATCTAATTGATCCCTAAAAAGGTGAAAATCCCTTTCTCATTCACTTGTTGTTTGAAATTATTGCTGGCATTTTTAAGCGCTGTTGCATAATCAATCGAGGAGTTCCCTCGTGACTCCACAATAAAGGTCGAGAGGATAGCCCCCTCTTTTGATTTCAACGAAACGGTTGTTCGTGTATTGACCATATAGGTACTAAAAAGTTGTTTACTGGTTGCTACCGTATCCAAATCGACGATCACTAAATTAGTATTATTACGATTGAATTGTTGCACAATCTTGATTTTTTCGGCTGCTAATGCCTCTTTTAGAACATCCGCACTGTAATGAGAATCGTTGTCGGCACTGATATAAAACTCTATTTGGGAACGGATCGCATCCAGTGAGTCACGATAATCACTCACAGCTTGTGACATTTTCGTCCGTTCAAAAGGGACGTCGAATGTTGTCAAAATAGAGATGATAGTCTTCGCTTTTTCGACATCAGGCGCCAAACTTTTGAATTCTTGATACTCCTCTAAAATTGATTTCCCTTTGGGGGAGAGTTGAAGCGTATCCAGCTCTTTAACCATATCCGTAAGGGTTTGCAATTGATCTTTTAAAAACTTCGCTTTATCCACTTGTACCAGTACCAATGCTTTGGAATCATTTTGACTTGTGGAGATGACCTCAAAATTATTAAACGACATCTTTTTCACTTCACTCTCTTGATTCACATTAACGTTTTGATGATACGATGAGAACGCCCCTGAGGTCGTTTGCGTTGCATCCTTAGAGACCTTGGAACTAATCGTAACGCTCAATTTTGATGCAATATCCGCCAATGCACTGTCTTTGGCTTGACGTAATGAGTTCCCCTCACCCACACCATACCAACTCACCTCATTATCCGATGGGGGATTAAAATACCACGATGGAACATTTTCCCCTGCGATCAACCCTATTCCAAGTCCTATTAAAACAAGCAAACGTTTCATGATTTTCCTTTTAAATGTAGATGAAACCTTACCACAAATCGCGATTAAAATGGAAATATTAACTTTGATATTTAAGATTTGATTGGCTAAAATCGTTATTGATCTTAATAACATCGTTATATTATAATATGTTATTAACTTTTTTCACACTATTTTATTAATAAAGGATCCATATATGAAAACGTATTTTCAAAAAGCTCTCCCCTATTTAGTCAGCGGGGCAGTCATTATGGGCATGAGTGGGTGTGGTCCAAAAGTCAAGTTGACCGAGTATAAACCAGTTCCTATTGCTAAAGCGGATATTATGCCAACGGCAAGTGAATTGGAGCATAAAAAACCAAAAGTCGTCGTTATGGCGTTACAAAATGGATCAACAGATCTCGTTCGACGTGTCGATGGTGGGAAATCGGTCGCAGATAGTACCGAAGCAATTCTAGTGAATTCAAAACTGATCGAACTCGTGGATCGCGGTGCAGCGGTAAAACTTCAACAAGAACTCTCTCTTGTTGAATTAAAAGGGGATACGGGAAAAACATATCAAGGGCCAGAAATTGCCGATATTGCTATTTCAGGAGCACTTAGTAGCGGGGTAGTCTCATCCAAGTTTACTGAATCCAGAACTTCGTGTGATAAAAAAGGGAAATGTTACACATCACCAGCAAGCTGTTCTTATCAAGGAAGTGTAAGCGGTACGATGAAACTCTATGAGCTTCCTAGCCTAAAAGTCATTGACTCTTTTTCACTCTCAGGTTCAGACTCTTATAGTGAAGAGGGGTACTGTAAATCCCATTTCGATCAAGAAGGGTTGATTTCAAAAGCGGCAGAAAATGCTCCAAATAGTCTTAAAGTTGCTCTGTTGAACCAATTCAGCCCTAAGGGATACATTACAGAACGGCGTAATAACGATGGTAAAACGATCTTTTTGGCTCAAATTGGATCACAGCAGGGTGCTGCTTATAATCTCAAAATAAAAATCTATGCTATGCGAAGCACCGTCAACCCATTAAATGGCAGCGTCAACAATGAAGAGATCTTCATCGGTGAGGGAAGAGTCAGTGACCAAATTACCCCCAATACCTCATGGATTCTTATTGAGGATAAAGAAGTAGCCGATCAAATCAGAGTCGGTGATTATGTTAAATATGATTACCAAAAAGGGTTTGTTGACCTATTTATTTAGTCTTGTTTACTAAAGTAAATTAAGCTACTATATAGCTCAATGTCACATACGATACTAATCAAAAAAGGAAAAATGATGCTTACTAAATTGACACTAATGAGTCTAGCTGCTGCTAGCGTGCTAATGATGAGTGGATGTACTCCACAACCAGAGTCTGTAGTAGCGCAAGCTCCATCACAAATAAGTTTAGAATTTGATGGTGCTCCTGCATGGGTTTTAGATCCTTCTGTGGAGGGTGCTATTTGTGCAGCCGGTTCAGCCAAAGTAGGACCTGCTGGACTAAGTTTCGCCATTACCGAAGCGACCGGAAACGGACGTGACGATTTAGCGCGTCAAATTCAAGTCAATGTAACCAATATGTTGAAAAACTTCACTCAACAAACAGGGGTTGGTGATCAAGCAGTAGTGGATAAAGTCGTTGCAAATGTCTCCAAGCAATTATCAAAGCAAAATCTGAGCGGCTCAAAAGCAAGCAAAAAATGGATTTCGAAAACAGGAACTCTCTGGGTATTGGTCGTCATGCCGGATCCTTCCAAAACAATTGCCGCGGTAAAAGAAGCGGTTAAAAGCAGTTACCAAAACGATGCAGCGCTATGGCAACAATTCCAAGCCAAAAAAGCTCAAGATGAGTTAGATTCTTCATTGGAAAAACTCGACGCACAACCCGTGCAATAATTGACAATGAACGTCAAATATCTCTCCTATGTACCCATACTTTTGGGTGCATTATTGCTCTCAGGGTGTCTTCCATCTACTACGCCTCCCACTCCCATAGCTGTTCATACGGAGTCTTCACTCACTTCATTACCTAAATGGGTTTATGAAACATCCAAAGATGGAAAAATGGGTGGAGTGGGAATTTCCAAACCCCATATCAATGGAAAAACGGCTCAGCGAATCTTGGCTATCAGTCGTGCTCTCGATGAGATTGCACGGCAAATGGGGGTGGAAGTAAGCAGCATCCAAAAAATATCAACCGTAGGCACATCACAAAGTGCTCAAACCAATCTTGAGAGCTACAGTTTTCAAACGACTAATGGAAAAGTTGTCACTGCAAAAATCCAAAGCTTTTGGGAAGATAAGACGACGGATGAATTGTATGTTTGGATGGTGGTAGAGTAATTCAAGTTTTATAACACCAAAAAAGGGGACTATGTTGATTTTGCAGATAGTTGATGAACAAATCGTGCTAGTTGACATCGGCATACATGGCGATGTGTATTAAGATAATCCCAAGGAGGATAAAATGAGACCTTTTAAACTATTGTCGCGGTTGATAGCCGTTTTTGGTGTGGTGATGATGTTTGCTGTTACAGTATGGAGCAGTGGAAATGGGCTATCAGCAACGTATTACAATAATACCTTTTGGAGTGCTCCAATCGCTGTAGCAAAAACGGATACAACAATAGATGTTGACTGGGGTTTTGGAGGGCCTATAGGGGTTAATAGCGATAATTTTAGTGCACTATGGACAGGATCCATTTATATTCCAGAAACAGCCGGATATACGTTTTCTTTAGCACATGATGATTATATGAAGTTGACGATAGATGGTGCTTCACTGTATGAAAGTGAAAGCTGGACGGGTGGAGCCAGTGAATTTCGTGACACTTCTACGGTTACTTTGACGAAAGGTTTTCATACCATAGAAATTAAATTTAAAGAATATACGGGAGGAGCCTATATTCGTTTAATGTGGAGAAATGACGCTTCACTACCCCAAGCAATTATTCCACAAACGTATCTGTATACGACAATGGTGCCGATTTCAGTTTCAAATGCAACTATCCTCACAGGTGATGGGTTATTGGGACAATATTATAACAAGGCTAATTCGGCAGACTGTAAAAACTACCCAATCTCAGGAACTGTAAATTTATCAAGAACAGATAGCATTATAAATTTTGATTGGGGTACAGGAAATCCAGCGGATCCAATCAATAATGATTATTTTCAAGCTAAATGGACAGGTTATGTCAATATTCCAACGACTGGAGACTGGACATTTTACACATCAGTGGATGATGGTGTAAAACTTTATATTGATGGAGCTTTATTGATTGATAAATGGATAGTTCAGCCAGAGACTAAGTATAATAATACGGTAAAACTTTCTGCTGGTTTTCACACTATTCAGATGGATTATTATGAAAATACAGGATTTACTGCTGCTCGATTGTATTGGAGCGGTCCAGGAATCTCAACACAAACGATCATTCCCCAAATGTATCTATATACGGGAAATGGGTTAGTAGGACATATTCAGGAGTACAAAGCACCAATCACGCACCAAGTAGCACCTCAAGTTCTTCCAGATATTGAAATAGTAACGTCAAAAAGTTCGGGTAAAGCCCCTTTGGCGGTTGATTTTTCGTATATCAACAAAAGTCTCGACATCAAAATCAAAAAAGTGAAATGGCTTTTTGGGGATGGAACCTTTAGTGATAAACTACAAGTACGCCATATTTACAGCAAACCTGAAAGCTATCAAACGAAACTTCTCTATATGCTCACGAATAATTTTACGGGTTTTGTCGAAGGTCCTGAGATCGTCGTTTCAGAGTCATTTCACAGTCATAAACATGAGACAAAAGAAGAGTTTGAAGAGTTTAAAAAATAACTTTGGTAGAATCCCCGATCAAATCGGGGAGAATAGCCTTATTTCGTTCCCAAGAATTTCGCTGCAACATTTTTAAAGCTTGGCTGACTCATTCCCGGATTCGCATAAAAATAAGTTCCATCGGTTACGTAGTAGTTTTTATTCTGCGTCGTGTAATAATCCCCTTTTCCACTATAGGATACTCCAAGTGCGAGATGCCCCGGATAACGCAGTCCAACCGTATCCAATCCTAACGCCTCTTGATACAATCGTGACAATAAAATCGCTCGGTCTTCACAATCGGAATACGGCAATAAAATCGTTTGTTCAACGAACATTGGTCGCTCGTATCCATACGCATCAAAATCGGTTTTATAGGTAAACGCTTGTTGGGCGAAACGGAGGATAAAGGCTATGGATTGTTCTTGCGTAAAATGGTTCTTTTGAATCTCGTTTAGTAAATTGGAGGCAAGCCCACGCACCAGTTTAACCCCTGAACGCGATTGCAAATAGGCATCATTCTCAACTTGAGGGTACATATCCATCAATGCCGTAAGATTTTTATTGAGGGTAACATTCATCGTGTATTTTTTGTTTTCAAAATCCCATTTGAGATTCACCGTTTGGGGGTCAACTCCGATGAGTGGATCTTTGAGCATCCGCATATCCAATGGTGAACCTTGCCCATCATCTGCGCTTTTGTAAAAGCTAATCGATACTTTTGCATCCGCTCTAGGGTGCTCATCGACGGCAAAAAGATAATATTTACCCCCTTCTCTTTCGAAAAATGATTTGGAATAAAGGGGTTGTTTCGTTGGGACGAGGAAATAGAGTTTTTTATCCGTCCCCTCTGCTAACAATGTTTTATATCCCAAACCGCGTAAAACGTCGATGATATGAAGTGTCTTTAATTTTTGATCCTTCGCCGAATAGATCGTATTCATCAATGCTTGCGCGAATACTACCATATCCCAATCGTTCAACGAGTATTCATTACGAATGGCTTTTAGACGATTAATTAACAGCGTATCGTGTGCATGAATCTCATCTGCAAGATCAGATACCTCTTTGGAGGGTTGCAATGTTTTAGTAAAGGCAACTGCATTTTGATCGATGGGGATCGAGGTACCGAAAAATGAGAGCTGCATACTTTGAACCGTTATCGTAGATGGTGTTTGTGAAATAAGCGGTGGGGGAGGTGCTATTAGTTTGGATACGTCGATTTTTTCCAGTTTGACAGTATCGATCTGAGAGCCGCTTGGTGTCCCTTTGGGAATCATATTTTGGGGCTTTTCAAGTATTTTACCTTCTGGGACAATTGGCTCCACCTTGGGAATAACAACTTTTACGATAGGAGGAGTCACTTTGCTGCTAGGTAGTGGCACTGTTGGCTTCACAACTGGAGGTGCTACGACTTTGGTAATAACAGGCCGAGGTGGTACAATATTTATTTTTTGGTACGGGTTGATTTTATTGGGAATACCATCACTTGTTTGGATAAAAGCTTGATACGCCTTCATCTCTTTTTGGTAATAGGCGTTATACTCCTCGGCAATACTTTGTCGATAGGCTTCATACCCATCATCCGCAAATACATTCAGCGTAACTAGTATCAATAATGTTGTTGTTTTCATCCTATTTTCCTTCCATTTCACTATCGAGTTCATCCATCCCTTGGGTAAATCGAAAGGTACTTAATGAGGTTTTGATCTTCTCCAACCGCTCTTTTTGGTAGGCAATGATAGCCGTTTTGGGGATCATCCCCCCTGCGAATGTCTGAGCAGGGCGTGCTTTAGTGAAAAGCCCTTTCTCTTCCATCTCAAAGTGTTCAATTTTTTCAAACTGCATCGCTTTGTTAACGAACACTTTTAATTGTGTATCATTTTTATAGGCATTAATCAATGCTTGCTCTTTGGGCTCTTTGATGTTACGAAAGTTGTCATAAATAATAATTTCATTGAGATCATTCAAACGATACACCATCGCTGTTTTACAATTCTCCCGCGCACTCTCCACCGACTCCATATCTCCACGGGCATATCCGTAGGCATAAAGATTATCATGGTCGAGATTCTTACCATACCAACTCGGAGCCCCCTCTATCTCAATGCTTTTGAAACTGTCCATCGTGGCAGAAAACAAATACCCCGTCAACGACGTGATAAGTTTTAAAATAATCGCTTCTAACATGAGCCACCCCTTTTGATTTTAATATTTTCTGGAAACTTTTACCGCACGTGTTGTGACAACCGTCGTTGCAAACGGATTATTTTTCATCAAAGAGAGCAGTCGATCCATCGCATACGCCCGCTCCCCTTTTTCCGTTGTTTCTCCCATTGGAGTAAATTTCGATAGTTCTAACGGTTTGTTCGAAACAACCGCGACACACAAATCCAACGCATCCTTCAAAGGAACATTCAACCCGCCGACTAATTGATCTTCGTGACGAATATCATTCGGATAAAGGAGCTTTTTTTTCAGCTGTCGTGTGAGATCAATATTTTTTTCCATCACCACAACCCGACCGTCATCATAAACATCAAATAGCGACAAATATCCTGAAAATGGTAGAGCATCCAAACTTAACGTATACGCTTCATCGACATTGACCCGTGAAGGGGTGGCACTTAGCCGTAATGAACCGTTGGAGGCTTCGATCATCAAGTTCTCAAAATCGGACTCGTTTAAAACAACACGATATTCTCCACGACCCAAATACCATCCGTTTTGATCCCGTGTGATCTCTACGGATGTTGTACAGTTAAGCTCGGTAGAGAGATTTTTGAGGATGGAAGTTTGCGCAAGATAGGGATTTGGCTCACCACAAAGCGCTTGCCCCCCTAGTCTGGCAAGCTTGATAAAAAGGGGGCGGTTGTCATACTGCAACGCTACGTAAAAATGTCCATTCTTTTGATCACGTTGGAGCATCACCACATCACTAAGGGTAAGGTTACTCGTTTCCCGAACGCTATGGCTGGCATTGTGCTCTAGCGTCGCATTATTCACCGAGGTTTGCGTCGTAAACGTCGAATCAATATGGGAACGGATGGTTTTGGCAATATCCGACTTGGCGTTGGCTTTTGCTTCATCGAGACTCACCCCCTCCCCGTAACCGATAATCTCATAGCCTGCGCTGCTAGACAAGGTTCCAAACCATGCGGGAGCGTCTGCAGATAGTTGAGTTAAGAGACTTACAATAAGAAGTACTGTTTTTTTCAATTTGAGTACCTTTTTAGTATTTCAAAAGCACTTTCATCTTTAAGTTTATTTATTTGTTCTGCAATTGAAATCAAGTGCATCAATATGGCTGGTCTTGATTTTGTTTCATCTTGCAGGGCTAGTGAGATTTTGCCATCATAGTCACTCAAAATACTACCAATAAGCTTTGATTTTTTATCTATATTTTTGATTCTATTCATTGGCTCAAACATAAATCATCTCTCTTTTAATCGCTTCCACTAAATGGATATTTGAGTTCTCAAGCGATACAAAATCAACTTTTCTATGGAACTTTCTCGCTAATTCATCTTTTATATCTGCTATTTTTGAAACAGCTGCAAACCCTCTGTATTTTTCAAAAAAGAGATTTTTATCAAGAGTATAGGCTATATCAATATCGCTTGTGTCCGTTTGTGTTTGTTTGCTAAAACTACCAAAAATACCGATTATATTTACACTTTCGTTTGAATATCTATGTTTCGATTCTTTCAGTAAATTTGTAATTTCACTTGAATTCATACTTTTCCTTTCTTATTCGCAAATAAAATCTTAATCATCGTAACCCTATCGCCCTATTCCCCTCAATCTGAGGTTCTTGCCGTTTGATGTCTCCCATCTTTAGACTCTCCTCAACGTCATGGCGGTATTTTTCTTGCAGTCTCACTATTTCGGCTTCATGCTCCGCACACAACGTACATAATAGTTACTGTTCCGAGTGGAGGCAAGAACATAGCCATCGTAGAAACCCACTTCAAACACACCTCTCGACGATGACCAATAAGCTTCATTTACTACATTTGTTAAATATTCTTTATTAGGATAGAGGGCGTTGAGGGTCTCTTTATCTGGAAGTCGCCAATCATTAAAACCTGCGAAAGAGAGATTTTCACAATAATTGATTGAGTCTTGCCACTTTTTTCTTACCGTTTTTGCATCGTTGCTGTCTTGCCACATTAGTTCCGTGTCGGTGTCAATGACGACTTCTTTATTATCGATACGGATCATTTCGGCATTGGCAAGGATAGTGATGAGGGTTAGGGATAGGAGGGCTTTTTTCATGAAGGGGCGCCTTTTTATGGAATGACGGTTATTTTTATGTTGTTGGTGTGATTATACGGTAGGGGAGCTTTTGTAATCATCAACTATTCCTCTACCCGCTCCCACTCCAACGTACTAATATTTCGCGCCTCTTTATCAAATTCCAATCCCAAAAGATAAACATCCCGTCCATCGTCTGCATACTTTTCGTGGTAGTTCATCGCTTTGATTTGCGCTAGTGAATTTGTCCCATCGACTTTGAATTCGGTGACGAAAATGGCATTGGGATATTTGATAACCATATCGATTCGTCCGTGATTGGTTGCTTCTTCTACGGTTATCTCTAGCCCCATAGATTTAATGTACGCATAAAAAACAGAGACGTAATAACCCTCACGTTCAAACATAGGATTATTGACATACAGATTATAGGGAATAGAAGCAAAGAGGGATTTGATCGATTTTTCGAGGTTTGGGAAGTTGGTTTGGAGTAATGCTTCATAAATATTATTATGGATGGATACAGAATTTGATATTTTGGACATAAAATCAGCCATACTTCCCAACAGTGAGACTCTTACTTCTTGATTGGGAATTGTTAAGCCGTACAATATCCCCCTTGGAGTCTCTCTTGAGGATTCAATCGTCAAATATCCTGTTTGCCACATTAGGGTTTCTAGTTGAATATTATCCACATCAAAGCTATTAAGCATCGACTCATCTTGGACTATGTTTTCAAAATCAGGTAAAAAGTAACTGTTTTTTTCGATCAATTTGAGTAAAAAGGTAGGGGTTGCGGTGCTGAACCAATAGTTTCTATATTCAAATCCCTTTGAGATAAAAAGCAAAATATCAAACGGATTATAAACCCCTTCCCCTAAGAACTTATAGCCGTTGTACCAGTGTTTGATCTTGCTAAAGTCTTGCCCTTTTAGATGTTCGGAAAAAGTTGTCTCCACATCGTTTTGGGTATAACCACAAATTGTCGCATATTTCTTATCGAGAGTTATATCTTCAATGTTGTTGAGTCCTGAGAAGAGAGAAACTTTTGAGAATTTACTGACCCCTGTGATGAAGACGAATTTGAGGTATTCATCCGCCCCTTTGATAACGCTGTAAAATCCTTTAAGTATATCTCTCATTTCTCGTGCGACTTCAGTCTCTTCAATATTATCTAAGATGGGTTTATCGTATTCATCGACTAAAATAACGACTTTTTGGTTGTATTTTTCATACGCTTTATAGATTAATTCCCGAAAACAACCACTAAGCGATAAATCAGTATCGCACGTTATCCCTAAATTTCGTTGATTTATTTTGAGTATCTCATAAATCGTTTGGGTAAAGCTCTCTTTGGTTTTAAAATCTCCATCATTAAAACTGATACGAACAACAGGATATTTTTCAAACTCCAATTTATCATAAATATAAAGCCCTCTGAAAAGCTCTTTTTCGCCATCAAAAATAGTTTTTAATGTATCCAAAAATAAAGATTTACCGAACCGTCGGGGACGAGAGAGGAAGTAGTATCCTCCACCGTTTTCAATCAAATCAAGGGCTATTTTTGTTTTATCGACATAAAGATAACCACCTTCGATAATTTTACTAAGTGTTGATATCCCAATAGGTAATTTTTTCATTATCGTAATCCTACAATTGGCTAGTGTTATTGGTATGATTATACGGTAGGGGAGCTTTTGTAATACTCAAAAGTGAAGTTTTATCCCTGCTACACTATTGCTACACTTCAGGCGTACAATAGTTCAATGGAATAATAAGGAGAAACAATGTCACTCATCGAAACTTTTACCGACTTCATACTCAACAAAAAAAGTCTCAAGGATTATGTCGAGATTCGAAAAACAATCCATGAACGTGGGGAGTTTAATGATGCGAAACTCATTCAAGCCGAAGAGAATCTTCAACGCCTCTTGCGTGAAGAGCCGGACATTTATGCAGGAATGTACGAAACGCTTGCGAAAGTTTATGCACGTAATACAGGATTAACGGTCGAATACCCTATTGACTTTGTCCGTCAGATTCTCAAAATGTATAAAAACTCACTCACACCGCGACAAGTGTATGAAGAGTACCAACGGATATTGGAACACTATCATCACGATGTGTGAGCTCTCATTGATGTTTTAGACGAACTGAGGTGCTAGCTCCATTAGGATCTTATCCGCTTGCACTTCTGAGCCGTTGTATTTTTTAAGTTTTACCCCTAAATTCATCATACTCTTAGCCGTATTTTTACATGCCATTTTGACAACCAGATAATCACAATCTCCGATAGCGTCCGCCATGGTATCGTGCGCTTTGATATGTTCAACATCATTGGCATCATGATCGCACGTATGGTGCTCATCATGATCGTGATCGTGCTGATCTTCTCCCGCAACTTTTGGATTTGGACGTAACGCTTCAAATTCAAAGCTTTTAAACATTCCCCCTTTGAGATTATAGACAGCAAAATAAGGGGTGTGCCCCGCATTTCCTGCGAGTTTTAGTGTTTCATCCATGACAGGTACAGCAATTTTCATAATAAGTTCTCCTGATATTTTTAATAAGGATATAGTAGCAAATAATAGTTAAAGAGAAGGAGTTTTTAAAAAAGGAGTGGGATTTGTGGAAGAATAAAAACTACCTCTTTCGAGGCAGAAAACCTAAGGAAAAACCTTAGATATTGTCGCGGATACCAAGTTCAGCGATTAATTTGTTGTAACTTGCGCGGTTTGTACGTTTCAAATAACGCATCAAACGACGACGTTGACCAACAAGCTTCAAAAGACCTAAGCGTGATGAGTGATCTTTTTTGAAGATTTTAAGGTGCTCAGTCAAATCACTGATACGCTTTGAAAGCAACGCAATTTGTACTTCACTTGAACCGGTATCACCCTCTGTTCGTTGAAATTCTTTGATAATTTCGATTTTTTTAGCCGTATCTAAAGCCATAATAGCCTCCTGATGGGTAGTTAAATTTACTAATACAAGATAACTCTTGTAAAGCAGGATCGGAAGTATAGCGAAAAAACTCTTTTTTTCCTCTCAAACTCTCTCTAATATTTTTAAAGCTATAATATTCTCCTTATTTACAGAAGGATTCCCAACAATGCTAATGACCCGTGCGAGTGAATACGCTTTATTGTCGCTTATCATTTTATCCAAAGCATCACATCCTCTTGATGTGGAGACTCTCTCGCGTGAACTCGATATTTCCAAAAGTTTTTTAGCCAAAATTCTCCAAGCACTTGCGCGTAAAGGGATTTTAAAATCGTTCAAAGGGGTAAACGGGGGGTTTGAACTTGCCCGTAAAAGTAGTGAGATTACCGTCCTTGACGTAATGGAGGCGGCTGAAGGGAAAAGTCCTGCCGTTTTTAACTGTTCTCCTACCAAGGAAGATTGCCCCTCCAAACAAGCAAGCACGTGTTCATTGTGGCCATTTCTCAATCGATTGCAAGGAAAAGTAGACGCATTTTTGGGGATACTCACTCTTGAAGCTATTTTAGAAGAGTAAAACTTGGCTAAAGCAAAAAACAACTCCTTTACGAGTCAATCGATTATATCGGCAATTTTTGCGTCACGGGATCTTAGTGTCGTTTTCTTTGTTATGACGATTTTGGCGATCATCATCATCCCTCTTCCCAGTGGAATGCTCGATTTTTTTCTCGCTATTGTCATCTCCATATCTGTTTTGATTTTGCTTATTTCACTCTATATTCCAAAACCCACCGATCTGACAACATTTCCTACTTTATTGTTGATTATCACCCTTTTTAGGCTTTCTCTCAATATTGCCACTACCCGTATGATTTTGAGTAAAGGGCATGAAGGACCTGAGGCGGTCAGTGACATCATTACGAGCTTCGGGAATTTTGTCGTCGGGGGGAATATGGTCATCGGAGTTATCGTCTTTACTATATTGGTTTTGATTAACTTCATGGTTATTACCAAAGGTTCAGGGCGCGTTGCCGAAGTTGCAGCCCGTTTTACCCTTGATGCGATGCCCGGAAAACAGATGGCAATTGATGCGGATCTCAACAGCGGTCTTATTGAAGAATCAGAAGCGAAACAACGTCGTGCAGCAATTTTACAAGATGCCAGCTTCTACGGGGCGATGGACGGTTCGAGCAAGTTTATCAAAGGGGATGCGATTGCTGGGATCATCATCACCTTTATTAATATTATTGGCGGATTTCTCATCGGAGTTTTTCAGTTTGATCTCGATGCCGCCCAAAGTGCTCAAACCTATACTATTCTAACCATCGGGGATGGTTTAGTCTCTCAAGTACCTGCCCTTATCATCTCCACCGCAACGGGTATTATGATCACCCGTGGTTCTAATGATGACCAAAGCAACTTTGCCGAGGGAAGTATCAAACAACTTATGGGTAATGCCAAGGTGATGATTATCGTCGGGGTAATTATGATGCTATTTGCTATCACCCCCGGTTTACCAACCCTTTCGATGGGATTTGTCGGCTTGATTTTTTTAGGACTTGGGTATGCCCTCTACCGATACGAGAAGGGGGATTTTGTGCTAACGGCACCAACAGAAACCGGTGCTAAAAAAGCTGCCTCGGGAGCTGTCGATGCGCAAGGGGGAGCAACACCTTCCACAGCACCGCGTAAAAAATCGAATGAAGAGATTGCCAAAGAAGAAGAAGCTGCCCTTGAAGATATTCTCAAAATTGAGATGCTTGAACTCACCTTGGGGTATCAGCTTATCCGCCTTGCCGATAGTAATCAGGGGGGGGATCTATTAGAACGGATCCGATCAATGCGCCGTAAAATTGCCTCTGATTTTGGATTTTTAATGCCTCAAGTGCGTATTCGTGATAATCTTCATCTCAAACCGACCCAATACTCGATTCTCCTCAAAGGGGTAATGATTGGGGATGGGCTCATCCAGCCTGACCGCTTTCTCGCTATGGACAGCGGTATGGCTATTGCCGAAATAGAGGGGGAACCAACCAAAGAACCTGCATTTGGACTCGATGCATTTTGGATTCTCCCTGACCACAAAGAGGATGCCATTATCAACGGCTATACGGTCGTTGATCCTTCCACCGTTATCTCGACACATATGAGTGAATTGGTCAAAAAATACGCCGAAGAGCTTCTCACACGCCAAGAGACACAACTATTAATTGATAAGATTAAAGGAGATTACCCTGTTGTCATCGATGACTTGCTCAAAGTCGCCAATATCGGTCTCATCCAGCGGGTCTTTAAAGCCCTACTGCATGAGCGTATCCCTCTCAAAGATATGATTACGATTTTGGAGACAATGGCAGATGTGGCAGAATATACCAAAAGTGTCGATACGATTACCGAACACGTTCGCGCCAAACTTGCCCGTATTATCACCCAACTCTATTCAGGTCCGGATGGGGTTATCAAACTCCTCACTTTTGAGACAATGAGCGAACAACGACTCCTCGAAAAATCACAAGAGCGTGACGGTAATCGTCAATTGATGCTCAACGTGGGGGAAATTAACGGTCTCATCCAAGCCAGCAGTACAAAAGCCAGTGAACTCTTGCAAAAAGGGATTTCACCTATTATTATCATCGTCGATCCCAAACTTCGCCGCCCGCTTGCCGAAATTTTCGAACGTTTCAATCTTGATATCGTTGTACTCTCTCACGCAGAGATCGACTCCAATGCGAAATTTGAAGTTCTCGGTTCCATCACTTTAGACAAATAGGATAGTTATGAAAAAAATATTTTACCACCTCTCACACACCGATTTAGACGGTTACAGTTGCCAACTCGTTATGGCACAAACAGCCCACACAATGAATAGTTACAATGCCAACTACGGCGCAGAAGTGATGGAACGTCTCGAAGAGATTATCGACACCCTCAAGAAAACCAAACAAGAATCAACGATCCTTGTCAGTGATTTGAACCTTAGTCCTGATGAAGCAAAATGGCTCCACCACGAAGTGCGAAAACTCAATGAAGCAGGATGGACGATCACCCTCACCCTCCTCGACCATCACGGAAGCGGCAAAGATTCAGCAGTGCAATATGAATGGTATACTTTAGACACAGAGCGTTGTGCCACCAAAATCGTCTACGAATATGCATGTGAACACTATGGGCTCGAAAAAGGGGGATGGATTGAACCGTTTGTCAAAGTGGTCAATGCCGTCGATTTGTGGAAACAAGAGGAGGAAGAGGATTTTGAATATGGCAAAGTGTGTATGCGCCTCATTAGCGATGCACGAGAACTAAGCCGTGTGATGTTTAGCAGCGAAGATCGCGCCTATAAGCTTGCACTTTTAGAGCGTGCGGCAATGATGCGCCTTCTTCCCGATGCCAATATCCTCCTCGATGAGTCCCTCCATAAAATGAAAAAAGATTTTTTCAAAAACGGTGTGGATGATACCCTCGATAACCTCTCCACCAAGCATATCGTCGCACTTCTGGGGACGAAACGCTCCACAATGACCGTTTACTACAAAGGGTGGCGTGGATTTTTGTGTTATGGCTTGGGGAATACGTCGATTATTGGAAACGGTTTCGTTACGGCATTCCCTGATTTTGATTTTATCGTTGATGTCAGTACACGCGGAACCATCAGCATACGCGGTCACGACCAAGTCGATGTTGCAATGATGGCAGGGGAGTGGGCAAACGGCGGCGGACACCCGAATGCGGCAGGTGGACGTATCCAAGGATTCAAAGAGCAGTTTCGCTACGACAAAGTAAAACGGCAAATAGACGATCTCCTCGCTAATAAAGAGGCAATGCCGGGGAAATTGCCGCATAAGATTGAGGGGTAAATTTAGTCTATGATTCAAATCAACAATCTTACCAAAAGCTACGGCACACGGATCCTCTTTGAGAACCTCAGTCTCAAACTCTCATCAGGGCAAAAGATCGGTTTTGTCGGGCGTAACGGCTCGGGAAAATCAACCCTTTTTAAAATTATTTTAGGAGAAGAGCCTTACGATGAGGGGGAGATACTGATCCCTCGTAACTACCGCATCGGAACCTTACGTCAACACCTCCATTTCACCCATAAAACGGTACGTGATGAGTGCGCCTGCGTCTTAGAGGGGGATGCGCAGCATGATGTCTACAAAGTCGAAAAGATCCTCTTCGGATTGGGATTTACCCAAGATGATTTGGATAAAGACCCCTTGAGTTTTTCGGGAGGATATCAAATACGGATGAATCTCGTCAAGCTTCTCGTCACCGAACCCAATTTGCTACTACTCGATGAGCCGACCAACTATCTTGATATTGTCTCACTTCGTTGGCTTGCCTCCTTTATCCGTGCCTTTGAGGGGGAAGTGATCCTTATCACCCACGATCGTGATTTTATGGATTCCGTGAGTACCCATACGATGGGGTTACGCCGTAAGAATGTCTCTATCATCAAAGGAAATAGCCATAAATATTATGAAATGATGGCGCAAGAGGATGAACTTTATGTCAAAACCAAGATCAATCACGACAAAAAACGTGCCGAACTAATCGATTTTGTCGCTCGAAACAAAGCCCGTGCTTCCACCGCCGTTATGGCACAATCCAAAGCCAAAGAGTTGGAAAAAATGGGGATTATGGAAAATCTTATCGATGAAAAAGATTTAGCCTTCTCGTTCTCCTACCGCCCTACCCCTGCCAAAATAATTATGGAGGTCAAAAACCTCTCCTTCGGATACAGTGCCGATGAACTTCTCTTTCAAAACCTCTCCTTTAGTCTCGAAAAAAACAAATGTCTCGCCATCATCGGAAAAAACGGTAAGGGGAAATCAACCCTCCTTAACACGATGGCAGGGGTTCTCACCCCCAATGGAGAGATAATTTCCCACCCCTCCACCGCCATCGCCCATTTCGGTCAAACCAATATTGAGCGTTTGAACAAAAACAGCACCATTGCCGATGAGATTCAAAGTGCCGATAATACAATGCCCAATGTCCGTGTCCGCTCTATTTGCGGTACCATGATGTTCAGTGGTGACGATGCCGATAAAAAAATCTCTATCCTCTCAGGGGGGGAGCGCAGCCGTGTCATGTTGGGGAAAATCATCGCCACACCTGCCAATCTCCTCTTCCTCGATGAGCCGACCAATCACCTTGATATGCAGTCGATAGACTCTCTTTGTGATGCACTCAAACGGTTCGATGGTTCCGTCGTCATCGTTACCCACTCCGAGATGATGCTACGTGAGTTAGCCGATCAACTCATTATCTTCCGTGAGGGGGGGGCAGAATTTTTCAATGGAACCTACGATGAATTCTTGGAAAAAATCGGCTGGGATGAAGAGATTAGCGATGCTCCAAAAGCCAAGGTCGTGCAGCAAGGGAGCAAAAAAGAGCAAAAACAACAACGCACGGCTCTCATCCAAGAACGCTCACGTCTCCTCAATCCACTGAAAAAAGAGATTGATTTTTGTGAGAACACGATTATGACCCTCGAAGAGAAACTCAAAAATTCTCACGCCCTCCTTATCGCCTACTCAGAGCAAGGGGAAAACGGCAAACTTCAAGAAGTTTCAAAACAAATCGGTGCCGATGAGAAGATGATCGAAGAGCTGTTTGAACGGTTGGAAGTGGCAAGTGAGGAGTTTGAACGGGTGACTAAAGAGTATGAGGATAAGCTTGAAGGGCTCTAAGATCAAAAAATTTAGATAATTTACGATATTATTAAACTAATTTAAAGAGAAGGATGAGTAAAAATTATGATTAATACCGTTAATCTTACTAATTTTAAATGTTTTGAGCATCTCTGTGTTGAGGGATTGCAAAGAGTAAACCTCATTAGTGGTAAAAATAATATTGGTAAAACTTCCTTTATGGAAGCAATAGAGCTTCATTTATCATCTAAAGAATCAATTAGCCTTTCATTAAACCTTTATAAAATGATTAAAAGAAGACAAGGTACGAGAATAGCAGGATATTTTGAACTTGATTTTATTTATTCCGACGAGTCAAAAATGAATATTACTATAAATGACACAAAATTAGAGATTGAATATTTTAAAGAATTTTATAAACAAGTGGATCAAAGTAATAACATCCTTGGATATACAAATACAATGCCAATTCATCAGCTATATACAGGTGAAGAAGCAGAAGAAGAAGTTTCTATTGTTTATGAACCATCTTTAAAATTAACCGTAGAAAATGAGAGTCGCATTATTCCTATAGACAGAGTCATAAATAGACCAATGTTGATTAGAAGAGAAGGTAGTAATAAACAAAACATTAATTTTGTATCATCTTCAACGGAAGATGAAAGAAAAATAGCGGTTAATTATGGAAATCTAATAGAACTGAATAAAGAACAGTATCTCAATGACTCTCTAAATATTTTTGATAAAAAAATTACTGCATTAAAGCAAATTGTTACAGAAAAAGATGTTGTCTTAAAACTATTATTAGCTGATAGAAAAGCACCCGTCTTACTCTCTTCATTGGGAGAAGGTATTAATCGATACATCGCAATTCTTTGTGCTATATGGGCGAGTCAAGACGGTTATTTATTTATCGATGAAATCGAAAATGGTATACACTATACAAACTATCCAAAATTATGGAAAATCATCTTTGAAGCTTCCAAAATGGCAAATTGTCAAATTTTCATTACAACCCATTCCAAAGAGTGTATCGAAGCATTTAATGAAGTCAATAGTAAAGATGAAGGTGCTTATTTTGAATTTTTTAGAAATATGAAAAAGAACTTAATTGAAGCTCAAAAATTAGGGCATGAACAATTAGTTTATTCATTAACTCATGGCGGTGAGGTTAGAGGTGAATAATATTTTAATTGTTGAAAGTGAAAATGATAAATATTTTATTGAAGCATTTTTAGAATATTTAAAGTTATCCGTAAATATTGATGCTCCTATCTGTGCTATAAATGATTATGAATGTCTAGGTGGCATTGATGCTTTAAAATCTAAATTAAACCAGTTGACAGGACGAATAAAAAAAGATAATATTAAGAAAGTTGGAATTATTATCGATGCCGATGATAAAGGGATTGATGAACGTATCCAATTTATCAATACACATTTAAAAGAGATATGCTCTGATGTTAATGTTACTCAAATGAATAAAATTGAGCATAGTCACGAACAAGATGTCGATTTTGTCTGCTGTATAACCCATGTTGCTGGATATGGTGAACTCGAAACACTCCTTAAAATTATAAAATCAGAAGATTCTCCTTATGCGGATTGTTTAGACGCATGGAGAAAGTGTCTTATCGCTTCTGGAAAGGAAGACATAAGTGATAAAGAGTTTGATAAATTTTGGGTTAGTAATTATTTAAAATTTGACACTTGTATTAGTAGTAAACATAGAGGTAAAAAAAGTAAATATTGTGCTAATGAGTTGATCAATCACAGTAATGATTGTGATGAGATAAAAAATACTTTAAATACTAATAGTGAAACTATTACTAAAAAAGATATTTGGAATTTTGAACATGAAGCACTTACTGATCTAAAAAACTTTCTCTTACTTCTTTCTTGAAAAATTGTGAAAAAATCAAATTCTAATAAAACCCGTCTCGATAAGCTCCTCAGTTCTCTAGGCTATTGCAGTCGCAGTGAGATAAAAACACTCCTTAGGGAAAAACGAATCATTATTAATGGTGTTGTTGCTACTAAAAATGATACAAAAGTATTTCATGAAGAGGTAAAATTCGATAACGAACCCCTTGATCCTCCTCTTGGGATGGTGATACTGATGAATAAACCGCTTGGGCTGATCTGTTCTCACGATGAGGGGGAGGGAAAACTCGTTTATTCACTCCTTCCACAAAGATGGCAACGGCGTGATCCCAAAATCTCCACCATCGGACGGCTTGACAAAGAGACAGGCGGACTGCTCCTTCTCACCGACGATGGGCAACTCCTCCACCGCCTCACTTCCCCACGCCACCATGTTGCCAAAATCTACGAAGCGACATTAGAACGCCCCTTAAAAGGGGATGAGGGTGCAATATTTGCGTCGGGAACATTGATGCTCAACGGTGAAAAAACGGCGTGTTTGCCTGCGAAACTCACCATTGTCGACGATACCCATGTCACATTGGAAATCACCGAGGGGCGATACCATCAAGTACGGCGGATGTTTGCGGCGGTGGGGAACCATGTTGTTTCTTTGCACCGCTGTACTTTCGGAAATCTCACGCTGGGGGATTTAGAAGCAGGTGCCTATCGACTCCTCTGCGCTGAGGAAATTTCATCTTAGCCTACAAGTGTGATAGAATACTCTTATTTACACTACAAAGGGATGAGTATGAGATTTAAGAATTTAGAAAGTTTTAAGAATGCTTCTAAAATCTCTCTTATTTACCTTGTTTTTGGAGTACTTTGGATTTATTTTTCAGATAGTTGTGTAGAAATAATCTCTAAAAATAGTACAGAAATCAACCTTTTACAAAACTATAAAGGTTGGTTTTTCATTGTAATCACCTCTCTATTACTTTTTATTTTAAACTACCGTTCCTTTCATAAGCGGTTTATTGAATACTCACACTATATGAGCGAACAAAAAGAGCATGAAATTAAAATTATTGAATCCAAAGAGCGATTTGATCGTTTAGCACACTATGATCCACTCACCGATCTACCCAATCGTTTGAGTTTGATCGAGATGCTAGAAAAGAATATTTCCCCCTATGATAACCATCCCTTTGCCCTTATGTTTCTTGATTTGGATAGGTTTAAAGAGATTAACGACTCCTTTGGTCACCGATTTGGAGATCAGGTTCTCATCTTGTTTGCACAACTTCTCCGAGATCTTCTTCCCGCTGATACTTTTATCGTCCGTACAGGGGGAGATGAATTTGTTATTTTATTAACGTGTAATGAAAATAAAGACCAAATTCAACAACTGATGCAGAACCTTATTCAAAAGCTAAATAACCCTTTTAGTATTGATATGATTGATATTTATATCACGGCAAGTATTGGCATCGCGATGTATCCCAAAGATGCCTCTAACTACGAAGAACTTATGCAAAAAGCAGATGCCGCTATGTACAATGCTAAAAAAAATGGTAAAAATACTTACAGTTTTTACAATACACTATTGACTGAAAAAGCTCTTCAACATACTACACTCTCCACACAATTGAAAAAAGCAATCCAAAACAATAAACTGGAACTCTATTTTCAGCCTCAAATCAATGTTCATACGGGGCATATTATTGGTGCTGAAGCACTTATGCGATGGTCAACACCTAATGGGATGATTCCACCCTCTCTATTTATTCCCATTGCTGAAGAGAGCGGATTGATTCTCGAAATCGGAAGATTTGCGCTGATGCAAGGGTGCAGTATTGCCGTATCTTTATCAAAAGAAAAAATTTTGTACGGTCGAATTGCCATTAACGTTTCGGCACGTCAATTTGCCCATCTCGATTTTCTTGCGACGCTTGATGATGTCATTACTCTAACACAATGCAATCCACAGTATATTGAGCTCGAAATTACCGAAAGCTCCATCCTTGAAAATCCAGAAAAAATGATTGCATTATTGAGTGTGATTAAATCGAAAGGGTTTAATATTTCCATCGATGATTTCGGTACAGGATATTCATCCCTCTCCTATCTAAAAAATCTTCCCATCGATAAACTCAAAATCGATCAGTCTTTTATTCGCAATATAACGCATGAACATAAAAATCAAACGATTGTAAAAACGATCATTGCACTAGCCAAAGGTTTGGGGATGAGCGTACTCGCGGAGGGAGTGGAAACCGAAGATGAACTGCTGTTTTTACGAAATAATGGAATCGATTCTATCCAAGGATATTATTATCATAAACCGATGAAGATTGATTCGTTTAAAGAATTATTACAGGTCTCCTCCACCGATAGTTAATCCTTTTGAATAGCTATCACCCTAATGATTTATTTCATAAATTATGGTATTATACTCCAATATATTCAAGGAGTGTGAAGTTGTATACACGTTATTTACACGATTCTATCCAAGAAGCGATGGGGTATTTTCCTGCAATTCTGATCACGGGAGCACGTCAAAGCGGTAAAAGTACCCTCTCTATGGGTTTGTGCGAAAACTACATCACCCTCGATGACATTATGATGTTATCACTTGCTAAAAATGATCCAGTAATGTTCGTATCACGGCTCAAAACTCCTATCGTAATCGATGAAATCCAAAAAGCTCCCGAACTGCTCAGCGCGATCAAAATGGCGATTGATAGTGATCGCAGGGCAGGAGCCTTTATCCTCACGGGTTCGGCGAATGTTCTGGATTTTAAAAACGTAGGAGATACTTTAGCAGGTAGGATTGCCCTATTTGAGCTCTCTCCTCTCTCTAACGTCGAAGTCGAGGGAATGTCACGATTGTTTGTTGAAGAGCTTTTTAATGATGATTTTAATATGGATACACCCCATATAATCGATGATGAGACGCTCTATAACCGTATGCTCAGCGGTATGTATCCTGATATGCTCAAATCCGCAGAAGCGAGGGTTAAATACATCTGGCTCAGCTCGTATATCTCCACCTATATCGAAAGAGATATTCGTGACATCGAAAACATCCGTAATACCGATAAATTTGCCCGTCTCATCCACATAATCGCCTCACGAAGCGGTGCAATACTCAATAAAGCTGATCTTTCCAATGCCAGTAACCTCGATACTAAAACGCTGGATAATCATCTCACTCTACTCGAAATGGTCTATCAGATCAAGCGGGTACGCCCTTATTACGCAAACATCGGCAAACGGTTCGTTAAAAGCGAAAAACTCTTTTTTACCGATACAGGAATTCTTAATTTTCTCCTTGGTATTCAAAGTGTCGATACTATGCTCTCATCGTCCTATATAGGATCTATCTTTGAGACGTTCGTCTACAATGAGCTTTATAAACAGGTGACCTATCTATTGGACGGAACGCAGATCTATTATTATCGGACATTGGATAAAAAAGAGATCGATTTTATTATTGAACGACATGGTAAAGTTGCGGCGATAGAGGTAAAATTTGCCAAAAAAGTTACCAAAGAGGATTGTCGTCATATCCTCGATTTACAACGCTGTAGCATTGATTTTCATATCGGGATTGTGATTTATATGGGTTCGCATATTTTACCGTTGGGGGAGAATATTTGGGCAGTTCCATTTGGGCAGATTGTATAGAGATCGGTAAATTTTTTCTCTTTAATCCACCAACACAATCCCCATCGATTCGAGGAGAAACAGTGCCTCATAGCGGTTGAAAATAGCCCCCTTCAGGTGATTGGTGCGCATATCGATAGAGGTGTTCGAGGAGTCGGTGAAATTCGCCCCTTCAAGATGGGTATTGCCAAACAGCGCCCCTTTAAAATCACTCAAACTAAAATCCGCTTTTTTAAAACTTCCGTTGCGAAAATCAACCTCTTTGGCTCGACACTCCCGCATCACCAACCCTTCCAAATTCAGACCGAAAAAATTGCTATCATTGAGGATGCACTCACGAAAATGCAAGGGGTCGGCACTGAGAAGACTCTTCCAATCCCCCATCGTCCAATCGATCCCGATCATCTTGCACGAAACAAACTCGACATCGCTCATTTTGCTACTGGTGAGTTTCATCAGGCTCAGGTTGCAGTTTTCAAAACGGCATTCGGTAAATTTGCAAGACGAAAAAAAGGTTTCGCTGAAATCGCAGGAGACGAAGGTGCAGTCATCAAATTCGGCTTTGGTGATCTTTTTGCCGTGCAGATCAACGCCCTCGAATTTTTCGGCGAATACGTCCATGTTGTTGGTGATGGGGGTCATGCAAACACTTATCTATTTTATATGACACATTTATAAATACTTTTCCCCAAAGCATCAATAAATTGGACGATATTATTCGCTTCATCCTCATCCATGGTATCTTTTGAGTTACATATAATATTGATATCCGCTTCATGCACAATTTGATTACGACGCGCAACAATATTTTTTAAATACGTTTTCATATCCCTTTCAGTCATCGTTACTAAAGAACCTATGGGCTGAATGATGATATTAAAATGAATCTTTTGCCATTTATGTTCTTCCAACCAAATTAAGCTTAATGCTTCAGATATTTTATCAGGGGCTTGAAAGCTCAAGCTTTTATGCTTTAAACTAATTTCTCGTTCAAACCAATATATAGCTGTCTCTTCAATAGATTGAGGCACCGCAATAGAACCAACTTCTTGTATTTTTATCAATGTATTGAGCGAAATTCCAAAATTAGAAAATGTAGTTGTTTTTAGTCGTTTGCCTTCAAAAATTTCAACCATCCCTTTTTTAACCAATTCATGCACCAATTTATCCAAAGCACTAACAGCATAAACCACTTGTGCTCTTAGCAAATCAGATAAATCAAGAGGGTATGATAAATTATTTTTTAAGTGACCATAAACAGCATATAACTCTTTACATGACTGTATCTGTACATCAAACTCTTTACTTAATTTTAGCATTATCTTTTACCAAAATTAATTGATTTGCAATTTTTTCAAAATGTGCATAAAACTTTTCACGGTTTTGCATTAGACCAGTTTTAACTTCCCCAGCTTCATGAATTTCCTCATCAGTAATAGCAAATACGGGAACACCAGCTTCATTGGCTTTTGGCAAAAGGCCTTGAAAATCAGGAATTTCTGCTAGACAAAAATTTTCGGGGATAGATGCAATTTGATATGTTTCATTGTCAAATAACATCCTTGCTTTTTCAAATGATGGAAAAAGCTTGGTTTGCATAATATTTTGAATATCTGCTATGTTTTCTCTATACGGTTTAGCTGCTTTTCCATTTCTAATATTAAATCGTTGGATTAAACCACCGATAAATTTAGGACGACTATTCGACAATGGATAGGCTGCATCGGCAAATAAATCTTTCATACGGTCTGCCCAATCGACCCATTTCGGTAAAACTTTGGATAATGTATCCAATGCCATAATAGAAAAAGGGTCTGGATTGGTTGGGATCAAAAATCCATCACTTAAAATAAAGAGATTTTGATTGATAGCACTTAATCCAGGATTCAAATCGATCAAAACAAAATCAATCTCATATTTTTCCGATGTTTTATTAATGAGTTCATTGAAAGCACCTGGTAAATTTTGTAAAGCACTAATAGCATTATTAGAGTTTTGTGCGAGACTAAGTGAGGCATCATATTCACTCAAGTTGGCATGACCAGCTAAGAGATAGAGATTTTTATTTCGATCTGGTGAATAGCAATCGACTGCTTGAATAGGTATTGGTTTACCCCCAAAAGCCATCTTTACCCCATCTTTAATATTGTGTTCTTTAGTTGTATCTTCGGTATAATATTTGTCAAATTCATCACCTAGCACTAATCCTGATAAATTACACTGAGGGTCTGCATCCACCAATAAAACCTTTTTTTCTAATATTCCAAGCATCCACCCAAGATTGTAGGCTGTAGTTGTTTTACTAACGCCACCTTTGTGATTAAAAAAAACAATTTTCATGACCATACCTTATTTTTAATTTAATGACTTAGTATACAATAAAATTGTATTTTTCAACGCCTAATTATCCACCAGATCATATCGATAGGCTCATGGCAAACGGGATGTAAAATACAAGATTTTTATTTATAAATCCCTTCGTACTCTTTCGGAACTTTTGAGGTGATTTCACCGTCTGGCATTTGAAAATAGGGTACACCGTGGGATCGGCATTGCGGGTATTCGAGATAAAAATTCTGCATAAAGTTTGAAAGTAATCCATCCCAACTATACTGATTACAACTTTTGACTTCTTAATCTCAACGCATTCGTAATGACCGACACCGAGCTAAAACTCATCGCCGCCGCTGCAATCATCGGCGATAGGAGTATCCCGAAATAGGGATAAAGCACCCCCGCCGCGATCGGTATCCCCACCGAGTTATAGACAAATGCAAAAAATAGATTCTGTCGAATATTGCGCATCGTGGCACGGCTGAGATGGCGGGAGCGGACAATACCGCGCAGATCCCCTTTGATAAGGGTAATTCCAGCACTCTCCATCGCGACATCCGCCCCTGTCCCCATAGCGATCCCTACATGAGCCTGTGCCAGTGCGGGTGCATCGTTGATGCCATCTCCTGCCATCGCGACAAAGTGCCCCTCGCTTTGAAGCCGTTTGATCGTTTCGGCTTTCTGATGCGGAAGCACTTCAGCCTCGATACGATCTATCCCCAGCTGGGTTCCGACCGCTTCGGCAGTGATACGGCTATCCCCGCTCAACATCACGATGGTTATCCCCTCTTCATGCAAATCACGAATCGCTTGCAAGGTTGTCTCTTTGATCGGGTCAGCGACCCCGAGTATAGCCGCTATCTTTTCATCACACGAAAGAAACATTACACTCTCTCCAGCGCGGCGCATATCATCTGCCGTAGCCATAAACGTGGCGGTTTCGATTCCCAGATCCTCCATAAGCTTGATATTTCCCAGGGCAATATTCTCCCCTTCGATGATACCTACGACCCCTTTTCCCGTTATTGATTTGAACTGATCTACTTCACTCAGCGACAAGCCCCTCCCCTGTGCAGCATTCACTACCGCTGACGCTAGAGGATGCTCACTTCCTCGTTCCAGTGAGGCCGCCAGAGAAATAATCGAGCCTTCATCCCAACTATTCTGGGAAATAACGGAGACCAGTTTCGGTTTTCCCTCGGTGAGTGTCCCCGTCTTATCGATGACAAGGGTATCGATTTTTTCCATCATCTCCAGCGCCTCGGCATTTTTGATCAAAATGCCCGCTGTCGCCCCCTTACCCGTTCCCACCATAATCGATATCGGAGTAGCCAATCCTAACGCGCATGGGCAGGCGATAATCAGCACGGCTACTGCATTGACGAGGGCATAGCCCAGCGAAGGTTCGGGACCGAAAAGGCGCCAAACGATAAACGTCACTACGGCGATAGCAATGACCACAGGGACAAAATAACCCGCTACCGTATCGGCTGTTTTCTGAATGGGAGCTCTGGTTCTCTGCGCTTGCGACACCATTGCCACGATTTGCGCAAGCAGCGTGTCACCCCCCACTTGTTGTGCCTGCATAACAAGCCCACCGGTTGTGTTGATCGTCGCGCCGATGAGGCGGTCTCCCACTTTTTTAGAGACGGGAATCGGTTCTCCGGTCACCATCGATTCATCCACATGACTCTCCCCTTCGATCACTTCACCGTCCACAGGAATCTTCTCACCCGGACGGATTCGAAGCCTGTCACCCGGCTGAACCATTTTGAGAGATATCTCCTCTTCGCTCCCATCTTCGCGGATGATACGCGCGCTCTTCGGCGTCATCCCCAGCAACAGCCGAATCGCATCATTGGTACGGCTACGGGCACGAAGTTCCAGCACCTGCCCCAGCAAGACGAGTGCGGTGATAACCGATGCCGCTTCAAAATAGACCGGAATAACCCCCATCTGCATCGATAGATTTTCCGGAAAAATATGGGGGAAAAGGACGGCAGTCGCACTGTAGATCCATGCCGTCGCGGTACCCAGTGCGATGAGGGTAAACATATTGAGACTGCGGTTGCGAACCGACTCCCATGCACGCACGTAAAAAATAAATCCGCCCCACCACACGACCGGAATCGAGAGAATCATCTCCATCCACTGACGCGATTTTAGATCGATCATCGTATCAAATTGTCCGGGAAAAAACTCTGCACCCATCGCACTGATTAATACCACGATTGATAACACCATGCTGACCCAAAAACGACGCTTCATCGTATCGTATTCGGTGGTATCGTATTCGAGTTGCAGTGTTTTGGGTTCGAGCGCCATACCGCATTTGGGACAGCTTCCCGGCTCTTTTTGCTCCACTTCAGGATGCATGGGACAAGTGTAGAGAACATTCTCAGCTGCATCGAGAGAACAGCTATGATTGTGACACGATGAGAGTGAGGGTTCAGAGGGGAGAAAGTTTTCAGGGTGCTCTAAAAATTTGTGCTGACAATGCTTGGAGCAAAACAGATAGTGTCGCCCTTTGTAATCACTTTGATACGGTGTGGAGGGGGATACCTCCATTGCACATACGACATCTTTTGCCATTTTCCCCCCTTTACATTTTATTGACCGTCCCTTCCCACTTAGTGCAATATCGGATAATCCAGATACCCTTTTTCATCCTGAGTGTAAAAGGTATCGGAATTCGGTACGTTCAGCTGCGCATTTGCTTTAAAACGCTCCGGAAGATCCGGATTGGCTAAAAAAAGTGACGCAAAAGAGATAGCATCAGCTTCTCCATTTTTAATAACCAAATCCCCCCGTTCTTTATCATACCCTCCATTAGCAACTAAAACACCTTTATACGCTTCCCTAAGGAGACTCAGTTCGACGACATTGGCACCGTGTCTAATATCCCCATCCAGAGCATCAATAATATGAAGATAGGCAAGATCAAAGCCATTAAGCTTTTCACAGATATAGGTAAAATGTTTTTGAGGATCGGAGTCTTTCATATCATTAAACGTACCACTGGGAGAGAGTCGTAGCCCCGTTTTGTCTGAACCGATAGCAGACGTAATCCCTTCTACAATCTCAAAAAGGAATCGAGCTCTACGTTCAATCGAACCTCCGTAACTGTCCTCTCTATGGTTTGTTCCGTCACGCAAAAACTGATCGATCAGATAGCCGTTAGCTCCGTGAATTTCCACCCCGTCAAATCCAGCTTCTATCGCATTTTTTGCACCCGCCACATAATCCTGCACAACATTTTTGATCTCATCCGTGCTAAGCGCATGGGGTACTACGAACTCTTTCATCCCCTCATACGTATAGATACTCCCAGCGGGCTTGATCGCGGAAGGGGCAACCGGCAGTTCTCCGTTATGATACACCGGATGGGAAATTCTCCCGACATGCCAAAGCTGTAAAAAGATCTTTCCCCCTTTATCATGCACTGCGTTGGTCACTTTTCTCCATCCCTGAACTTGTTCCGGTGTATGAATACCCGGAGTATAGGGATAGCCGATACCCTTCGTCGAAATTTGGGTCGCTTCAGTAATGATAAGACCGGCAGAAGCTCTTTGGGAATAATAATCCGCCATCATTTCATTCGGAATATTATTGTGCAGACTTCTGCATCGCGTCATCGGAGCCATAAATATTCTATTCTTTAAATTATACTTTCCAATTTGTATAGATGAGAATAAATCCATAATAGAGCCTTTTTAAAATATACGACCATTATTTCACAATATATTTTAAACAATAATAAATAATATTTAGTAGTTATAGAATGACTGCGAACAGCCACAACCGCTAATCTCTCTGATATTGTCACCCATCTGTACACAAGGAGCATCATGAACACAACTAATGGTAAAATTTGAGCGTTGAAGTGGATACGCGATGAAAAGAGGAAAGGTTTCATTTTTAATATCATGTAGAATAATCTATCCTTGCGAATGAGATTATTCTATCCTAAATATAATTAGAGCAGATATTACGTGGTAGAACGTTTCGGATACGCCATAGCAATAACGATGGCGACAATCGCATAGGTAATGGGGACAAAATCAGGAACAGGGACAGAATCCCCCTTCGCATACGAGTGCATCCCTGCAAGATAGTAGTTCACCCCGAAATAGGTCATCAATACGGAGGTAAAGGCAAGGAGTGAAATAACACTAAAAGAGTAGTCGTTATACGCCCCCTTAATCATCCGCAAGTGAATCACGACGGCATAGACAAGAATAGTTACCAATGCCCATGTCTCTTTTGGATCCCATCCCCAGTAGCGTCCCCAGCTCTCATTTGCCCAGACACCACCGAGGAAGTTTCCGACTGTCAGTAAAACCAGTCCAATCATTAGACTCATCTCATTGATGGCATTGAGCTCTTTGATCGCGAGGTTTAGACGTGCTGAATTCGTCTCATTTTTGAGGATAAAGAGGATCAGGGTAATCATTCCTAGAAGTGCACCCAATCCCAAGAAACCGTAGCTTGCTGTAATCATCGATACATGGATACTCAACCAATACGATTGCAATACGGGGACAAGGTTGGTTACTTGGGGATCCATCCAGTTAAGATGGGCAACGAACAAAATAAGCCCCGTCATAATCCCTGTTGCGGCGAGGGTAATCGCCGATTTGCGTGAGAAGATAAAGCCCGCCAATACGGTTGCCCATCCGATATAAACCATTGACTCATACCCGTTTGACCATGGTGCATGTCCTGAAATATACCAACGCATTGCCAATCCTGCCGTATGCGCCATAAAAAAGAGGATCAATAGTCCCAATGAGACGCGGCTAAAGAAATCAAGTTTGAAATTCGGTTTTAAAATTTTAACAAACGATAAGATCAGCAACGTAAACCCGATGATAAAATACAAAGGCCACAACTGTTCGAAAATATTCGTTTTGTTGTAAAAAATTTCTACTGCAAGTTTATTAGCATTCGGATAGACACTTGCCCCTGCGAAATGTTGATATTTGTCGATCAACGCCAATGCTTTATCCGCATTGCTCCAATCACCACTTTTAAGCGCACTGTCAACAGCACCGAAATAGCTCATTGCCATCATCCGTACCATTTCGGCGTCTTTGGGAGGAAGTGTTTGCAATGCTTCGATTGTTGCGTGCCATTTGTTATTTTTATCATTTGCTTTTGGCCACATTTGGATCAATGAACCGGTATAAACCATATAGGCGACATTGACCCGCTCATCGACTTGTAGCAATGCTTTATCAAGTTTATCACGCTTTGCTGGGGACTTTCGAGTCGCTTCATCGACTAATTTGGCAAGTTTATACCCCGTAATTTCATCGGGAACCTCAAAAAATTGTGAGAATGCTGCTGTTTTTGCATCCTCTTTCAGCCCTATGATTTTATTGATCTCTTTGTCGCTTGTTTTAATCATCGAAATTTCGCGCCACGCATCAGGACGAAGCATCATTCCCAGAATCACTTGGTTGGAGGTCAATCCCATAACACTATCGCTACGGCTAAGCTTGGCTACAATCTCCCGAGAGAGGGTATCGAGAGGTTTCATCCGTCCGCCGCTGTCTTGAACGACCAGATGACCAAATTTTTCCGCATGGGCGGCGTTAAAACTTTTCGCCATTTTGATAACAGGGTTCTCCTCATCCGAGGCTCTAAGATCCGCTCCCCCCACCATCAAAGCGACCATCAATACTGAGGCAGCTATTTTTTGAGCATCTAATTTTTTGAGCTTTTCGCTTAGACTGTTGAAACGACCGTTTTTGACCAATAAAACGCCAAACAGTCCCAAGGCAAGGAGGAAATAACCGATATAGGTAATCAACGTCCCTGGATCTTTATTGACCGAAAGAACGGTTCCTAGCTCATCTTGATCGTACGACGATTGGAAGAAGCGGAATCCTTGATAATCGAGAATGTGGTTCATATAGATACGAAATGGCATTTTGACTCCTGATCTTTGATCCAATAGTGTCACTTCACTGGCATAGGATGCAGGGGACATAGAGCCTGGATAGCGCTCTAACTGGAAATCGTTAAGGAGAATCGAAAACGGAAGTTGTTTCTCAATAGAACCATAACTGGCGCTTACAGTGACATCCTCTAATGTTGCATTAGATTCTTCACCGATCACCCCTTGAGAACCAAGAACGACAATTTTTTCGCTTTTCACCCCTCGTGCTACTGTAAGCGTCAGAGCATCTTGCCCTTGAACCATAGGTCCTTTAGAGGGTTTGGAAACCAATTGCATCGAGCCATGAGGCAAAAATGCACGTAACACGAAACCGCTTTGGGCACTTTGGAAAAGGGTACGATTGGTGAGAGGATTTTTACCGGCAGGTACCGTATAGGTTTTTTGGGTATCCATACTCAACGCATTCATCGCAAGCGGGGTCGTCATAACGACTTTATCCCCCTCCACACTCAAGGCTACAACGGGCTTACTGAAGTGTTGCTTAGAACCAAAATCAATCACCATATCGTTCGCCTCAAAAAAGTCCCCCTCTTTCAAACTCACCTGCTCACCGCCACCGCCTGCGGTAATCATCATATTAAGAATGGGCGCACCTTTGGGATCAGCGACCGCTTCATAACGGGCATCCCCCATATAGTTGTCGAGCTTAACATTAATCATTTCACCCTGAATATCAAGTTTTCGATCAAAATGATTCTCTGAGCGTTTGGAAAGGTAAAGGGGCTCTTTAAAGGTGTAAACTTTCTCCCCTTTTTTGACATCGAAGCTAATATAGGGTTCTGCACTGAGAATCGCATCATTGCTCTCCCCCTCACGGATGTGCATTGTCCCCTCATAACCAAAATAGCGCGTCACACCCGCACCGATAAGAATAATCAAAAAAGCGACGTGAAATGTTAAAACGAGGAACTTTTCACGGCGTGCCATTTTGAATTTTATAATATTAAGAATCAGATTAAAAGCCAATAGACTCAACAATATTTCAAACCATCGGGCATTATAGATATCGGCTTTGGCAGACATCGTCCCATAGTCGTTTTCAACAAAAGTAGCATAGCCGATGGACACGGCAAATACGAGCATTAACGCTGCCATGGTTTTCATGGAGCTCAAAAAGGAGAAAATTTTATTCATCGGTAGCCTAAGATTAGAATATTGGGCGCCATTGTAATCTCTTATAGGTAAATGTATGTTAATAACGCTACAACAATCAATATATACATGCTTTCTTATAATCTTTTAGCAATGTAACATATAGACTATGGTAGTATCAAAAAAGTATATTTTCACAAGGTTAATATGATGACAATTCAAAAAATGGGATTGCTGCTTTGTTTGATAGCTCTTGTGCAGGCTGATTCCTATACCCTTGGGCATGGTCTTCAAGTTGACAATATGTTGAACGTCGGTGGTTATTTTGCAACAGAATTTGAATTCAAAGACAAAGATAAAATCTTTACACTTGATGATGTGGCCGTTATGGCATACGGAGATATCAATCCGATGTTCTCCTATATGGCGGAGTTTGAAGCGATTGGTTTTTATCAAAAAAATTTCAACGATGGGGTCGAAAGCAGTAAACGGCAATTTCACGCTGAGCGGGTGTACGGTGATGTATGGCTGAGTGATGCTTATAATATTCGTTTCGGGAAACAAATCACCCCTATTGGGTATTGGAATAAAGAACCCATCAATGTTTTACGAGATATGACGTCCAATCCTCTCTACAGCTCTCTCCTTTTTCCAAAATTTTTGACCGGTATTGATATCAATGGGTATATTCCCGCAATTGAGGGGATGAAATATCATCTGTTTGGTCAAAAAAACCCCGATTTGGATGATGAGTATATCAATATTCGCAATACCCATTTCTTTGGTTTATCCTTGGAAAAGGAAATTTCGAATGACTATAGCTGTGGAGGAAGTATCGGGGATTACATTCCTCTCGCATCGCAACGAACCCGTTTTCTCCAAGCCAATGCCAAATATGATGATTCCAAATGGCAAATGCTGAGTGAAGTTCTCTTGGCGAAGAGCGAATACGATGCCGGAGATAGTGATTACACCCTCTCTGGTTATGTGCAAGGGATGGTTCGATATACCCCTCAATACGCATTTTTGGGACGGTATGAACACTTTAATGACCATCATAGAGGATCGGAAGACAATATCGGTATTGTAGGGTTTAGCTATCGTCCCATCTATCCCGTCTCTTTTAAGGGTGAGTATCAATGGCACTCACGTAATGATGAGAATCGAGCACTTTTCTCATTTTCGGTACTGTTTTGATGAAACCGCTACTTTTTTTAATGGGATTGCCAATCGTCCTTTTTGGATCACAATTTAGTGTTATTGTCTCCAAAAAAGCCCCTTTTTCGACATTAAGTACCCAACAAGTACGAGAGATATATCTCCTAAAACGCCATTTTGTCGGTGACGTAAAAATCATCCCTATCAATCTGGTAGGACAGGATGAGTCTCGAAGTGTATTTGAGTCCGCTGTATTGGGAATGGATCGCAATCGTCTCAATGATTATTGGGTAAAGCAGCATTTTCAAGGGGTCACCCCGCCCCTCACGCAACCCTCATTTGAATCCATCAAAGCATTTGTCCAGAATGTTGAGGGTTCTATGGGGTATCTTCCCTCAGGGATGGTAGATTCCACTGTAAAGGTTGTCTATGAGTTTTAAATTAAAAACTATCTTATTGTTTTTAGGGATAAGTCTTATCCCCTATGCATTAAGTATGTTTCTATTGGGAAATTCGTTTCGAGAAGAGCAGCATGAAGCGATTACAAAAGAGATGAAATCGGAACTTCAGATGAGTGTTGAAAGGATTGATCAGTCTTTTACTACGTTGCAAAAAGACATGCTATTTATTGCCAAATCTGAAATAATGAATGACATGTATACACAAGATTTGGATCACCGTATTAGTAGTACGTTATTAGCAAAGAAAAATGATCTGAAAATGAAAGGTGACTTCTATCTGTTAGATTCCAACCAAAAGATTATAGCTTCCAGTGATTTTTCCTCCATTTCTAAAACAAAAAGAGTTGAGCCTTTTTTTACCGTCCCTATTCGCTCCAACTTCACTCAAAAAGAGATGGGGAAACTCATTGTGACCTATCCTTTGGAAAATTTTAAACCTTTTTTTTCAAATTCCGTACATCGTCACTATTATATTGTCCATCGGGATGGAAGTATTAGTTTACGTCCTACCCTTTTTAATGAATCGTTGAAAGTAGCGCGCCCGCTTGCATCTAAACCGACGATTACCATTGTTTTGGAAGAGGAAAAAGAATTTGCTTATCGGCTATTGTACAAATATGAGCAGTGGTTTATCCTCTTTCTTCTTGGAGGAGCCGTTTTTATTTCAGCTGCTGCTTATTATGTAGCAACTGGGCTCATACGCCCCATCATTACCCTCTCCAATACGGCAAGAAAAATCACCCGTACCCAAGATTATACACAGCATGTAACACTGCATCGTAATGACGAGATTGGGCAGCTCTCCGATGCGTTCAATTCTATGATTAACGGAATGAATCATGCCCTTAAAGAGATTACTACCTTAAATAAGGAGATCGAAGATACCCAGCGTGAGGTTGTCTTTACGATGGGGTCAATTGGTGAAAGCCGTTCCAAAGAGACGGGAAATCATGTCAAGCGGGTTGCTGAGTATTCGAAACTTCTCGCCCTCTATTATGGTTTAGATGAGAGTGAAGCAGAGATGTTACGGCAAGCTTCCCCAATGCACGATATTGGAAAAGTGGCAATCCCCGATGCCGTCCTCAATAAACCAGGACGATTTGATGAGCAAGAGCGACGGATTATGGATACCCATGCCACATTGGGATATGAGATGCTCAAACACTCTGCCCGTCCACTGTTGTTAATGGCGGCGACCGTTGCCAATGAACACCATGAAAAATGGGACGGAAGTGGCTATCCGAGAGGGTTAAAGGGTGAAAATATTCATATTTATGGACGTATTACGGCACTAGCCGATGTTTTTGATGCATTGGGAAGCGATCGGGTATATAAAAAAGCGTGGGAGGATGAGCGTATATTCACCCTCTTCAAAGAAGAAAGAGGGAAACATTTCGACCCAACTCTTATTGATATTTTTTTCGGCCACCTTGAAGAATTTTTAACCATCCGTGACCGACTAAAAGATCAAGAGGGTTTACACCCCCTCTAAAATCATTGCTTCAGCAACGCGTTTAAAGGCGGCGATATTGGCACCATCAACAAAATTACGGGCGCAACCGTACTCTTTGGCAGTCAAGGCAATCCGCTTGTAAATTTGACGCATCAGTTCATCGAGCTTACGATCTACTTTGTCATAATCCCATTTTTCCATCGAAGCGTTTTGGGACATCTCGAACTCACTCACGGCAACCCCTCCGGCATTGGAGGCTTTTCCTGGAGCAAATAGAACCCCCTTGTTTTGAAATAATTCAATTGCATTTGTTTCTGTCGGCATATTTGCACCCTCGACAACAAGTATACATCCGTGAGCAACCAAATTCCTAGCATCACGTTCATTTAACTCATTTTGTGTAGCGCACGGAAAAGCTCCAAAACACGGATAACTCCAAACCGCATGCGTCCCCTCTTCATAATCATGTTTGTGCGTATAAATTGCTGTAGGAATTTTCTCACGATACTGCTCCAATGAGATGCGTCTTCCCCCCTCTTTGAGCATTCGAACAAGCTCTAAATCGATACCATTTGGATCATAAATTGTCCCGTCACTATCGCTGCAGGTGATAACAATAGCTCCCAAGTACTGTAACTTTTCAATCGTATGGAGAGCTACATTCCCTGCACCGCTAACACAACAGATTTTCCCTTCAAACGACTCTTGTAACTCCTCTTTGAGCATCTCCCGTGCGAAATAAACAACACCATACCCCGTCGCCTGAGGACGCATTAACGAACCACCAAACGCATACGGCTTACCACTGAGCACTCCGTCATAATTACGGGTAATATGCTTGTATTCCCCGAATAGATACCCTATTTCACGCGCCCCTACCCCTATATCTCCCGCAGGAACGTCGATTCGTGCTCCAATGTAGGGGTGAAGCTCACGCATAAAAGAACGACAAAATCGCATGATCTCATATTCACTTTTCCCTTTCGGGTCAAAATCCGATCCCCCCTTGGCACCGCCGATCGGCAAACCTGTCAGAGAGTTTTTGAAAATCTGTTCAAATGCCAAAAATTTCAATACCCCTATCGAAACACTGGGGTGAAAACGTAGCCCCCCCTTGTAAGGTCCTAAAGAGTTATTGAATTGGATACGATATCCATTGTTAATGTGGACTCGATTGGCATCATCCACCCACTGTACTTTAAACTGTATAATCCGATCTGGTGTTACCAAACGTTCTAAAATTGCGTAATCATTGTATCGTTTGTCACTGCTGACAATCGGCTCCAATGAATGCAATACCTCACTAACTGCTTGAATAAACGTTGTATCGGTCGCACAGTTCGATTGCTCTAATGAGGCTAATATTTTTTCAACCATCGTCATTGCCTCCGAAAATAATTTCATTTCAATTCACCCCAATGATCCCCAATATTCATCGACGTTTTCAAAGGGATACGTAACATCATAATCCCCTCCATTAGCTCTACAAAACGCACCGCATACTCTTCTGCCACATCCTCATCCACCTCAAAAATAAGTTCATCATGAATTTGAAGAAGCATCCGCGCCCGCAACCCATCGTTGCGAATGACTGCATCAATCTTATTCATCGAAAGTTTAATAAGATCAGCGGCAGAGCCTTGGAAAACGGCATTGACCGATTCCCTTTCGTAAGCAGCTTTGAGCATGGGGGTAGCGGTGGCAAAATCAAAATAGCGTCGTCGGTGTAACAATGTCTCCACATAACCTGATTCTTTGGCTTGCTCAACGATACCACTGAAATATCCCTTGACACTCGGGAAAGTCTCGAAATAACGTTCCATAATTGCTTTCGCCTCTTTGGTCGTGATTCCCAAGGTATCGGAAAGTTTTTTCTGTCCCATGCCGTAGAGAAGTCCGAAATTGACCGTTTTGGCAATGCCCCGTTTGGAGGGGGCTTCTGTCTCTCCGAAAAGGGCTATTGCCGTTTGTAAGTGAATATCACGTCCTTCGTTAAAGGCGTTGACCAAGAGGGTATCTTGGCTGAAGTGGGCGAGAAGTCGAAGCTCGATTTGGGAGTAGTCGATCCCGATCAGCTTTTTCCCCTTGGGGGCGATAAACGCTTCACGTATGCGCATCCCTAACGCTGTTTTTACGGGGATATTTTGGAGATTGGGATTTTTAGAACTCAGGCGTCCTGTTGCCGTTCCCGTTTGGACAAAGGAGGTATAAATGCGGGAACCTTTATCGGCGTTTGCCAAGAAAATTAGCGGTTCGATATAGGTAGAGTATAGCTTATGATACTCACGGTATTGAAGGAGCATGGGAATAATGGGATGGTCGTTTTTTAACCCCTCTAGCACCGACTCATCAGTACTGTATCCTGTTTTTGTCTTTTTACCGTGGGGCAATCCCAATGTTTCAAACAATATTACCCCTAGCTGTTTGGGGGAGTTGAGATTAAAGACGGTTCCAGATGCGGTATGGATATTTTCGGTGAGGCTTGTAAGCTCGTGTGCCACTTCCGTTTTGAAGCTCTCTAGCACCGCAACATCTACGGCAATCCCTGCTTTCTCCATCCCAAGCAGTGTGAGGAGAAAAGGGAACTCGACGGTGTGCGCTTCATCCAATGCCTCCTGCCCCCCCTTAAGAAGTAATTGTTCGCGTAGCACTTCATACAAACGGTAGGTAATATAGGCATCTTCTCCTGCATAATTGCACGCATCTTCGATGGCAACGGAACTGAAATTCTCCCCTTTTTTAACGGTGTCTTTGAAGTGGATCATCTCGTGATTGAGGAGCGTTTGGCTAAGACTGTCCATGGCCAAGGAGCGGTTCGAATCGCCAAGCCACGCCATGATGATGGTGTCAGCGAAGATGGGGAGCGATTCAACCTCCAAAAATCGGGTAACAAAATGGAGATCAAATTTGAGATTATGCCCGATGACACGGTGGTTAAAAATCGCAATGATTGCCTTGCGTGCGCCGTCACGAGATACTTGTTCCCCTACTCCGAGATAGTTGTGTCCCATGGGGACGTAATACCCCGTTTTTCCATCCATACTGAAACTAAACCCGACCAAAGTGTCGGTATGAAGATTAAGTCCCGTTGTTTCGGTATCAAAAGCGATCAGTGAGTTTTCAGGAATAGTAGTAATAAAATTTAAGAGTGCTTCATCGGTATCAATGAGAACAGTACCCCCTTGCGAACTTTCACATTTTGGCATTTCAACAGTTTTATTAATAACCGCTGCTGTAGAGGGGTGTGACTCTTCAAAAAGGGCTCTTGCCTTGATCGACCGTAATACCGCATTCATCTCGTAATGAAGCAGTTCGTCATAAATAGGATGAAACGGATCATCAAAGTGCATCGCATACTCATTAAAATCTATTCTTTCAAGAACATCCCGATGAAGTGTTACCAATTCACGCGAACGAAACGCATCGTCGCGGTAGGTCTCCAGAAGTCCCCGTATCCGTGGCGGTGTCACTTCATCCAAACGCTCATACAGTGCGTCCAGTGTCTCGAACTGCTTTAAAAGTTTTTCTGCCGTTACTTTGCCGATCCCTTTTACCCCAGGGACATTATCCGCTGTATCACCGATAAGGGATTGATAATCGATAAACTGATAGGGGTGTACTCCGTATTTCTCAAAACAGTGGGTTTCATTGAGCACTTTCTTGGAAATAGCATCAACGAGGACGACAACATCATCTTCGATGAGTTGATAAAGATCTTTGTCATGGGACACAATCCGAACGAGAAAACCTTTCTCTTTGGCATGCTTTACCACGGAGGCAATCATATCATCCGCTTCATACCCGCTCATTAAAAGCGATTTGTACCCCATCTTCTCAATCCAGCTAATCGCGATAGGGAGTTGTTTTATCAGTTCTTCGGGTGCGGGGGCGCGATTGGCTTTATAGTTGGGATCAATCTCTGAGCGAAAACTAGGACCCTTAGCATCAAGGGCAAAGATGAGATAATCACTGCTGTGATCTTTGTGCAATGAGGCGATAAAATTAATAAAACCTGTCAATAAACCTGTCGGAAAGCCGTGCTTGTTTTTAAGAGGCGGGAGCGCATAAAAACTGCGAAAGAAGAATCCAAATGTATCAATGATAGTAACTGTTTGTTGTGACATTAAAAACCAATCTTAGTAAATTAAATAGTGAAAGGGGACGTTCATGATGAAATTTCCCACGAACGATTCTACGAAAAAAATAGAGTATGCTACATTAACTTATCAAGAAATTCGTTGACTGTATTTTGTAAAGCGACCACATTAAGACCTGCTACTTCTGCTATTTTTAGCCCCTGAGTAACAGAACGTTCCGATAGTGGCGCATTGATCGGGATAAGATTTTTGATAACATGAAGAACCGTTGAAAATTCTCTTAACTCTTCAGGTGCTTGTTCTGGGGTATCGGAGTATTCAATCATCTGAACAAATTCACGGTCAAAATTCCAATGGGTAAAAATAGCCGCTGTCACTTCTGCCGTCGTTGATTCCGCATAACTGCGTTCCACTCTCGCAATATCAATCGCCATATCAATCTCTGATTTGAAATTTGTTGTTAAATCTTCTTGAATAATTTCACTCGCAATAACAATTTTTCCTGTCTCTTGTAAAAAGGCAGCAAGAAAGAGTTTATCAGCCTTTGCACGATCAATTTGAAGATACCATCGATACGCCAAACTACCCTGCATTGAGGAGATTTCAGCAAAACGATCCGAGCTGATTCCGTAGGGCTCCATATCAACGTTGAGAAGTTTTCGTACCGAATTTCCTAAACCGATAGAACGGGTCATACTCATTCCGAATAAAGAGACGGCTTGGGAAACGCTCACAATCTCCCGTCTTAAACCATACAACGGTGAATTAGCCGCTTTGATCAAATTAGCAACAATCATCGGATCTTTCTCAACGGTCTTTACCAAATCACTAATAGATGAATTGGGATCATTACAGATCCGTTGCATATCAATAACCGTTTTTGGAAGCGGTGGTAACGACTTAATACTGTTAATCATAGAACTTTTCATAATGGTCTTCTTTCAGAATTCTTTTTAAATAGTACCATTATTATACCCTATCCAACTCAATTGCCCAATATTTTTCTCTATGAAGTTGGCTTTGGCAAGCTAAAATAAAAATAGCTCTCCCCTCCAATAACGCTCTCATTGGTTGAAAGCTTTGAGCTGATCTTGAAGATCTTTAATTTTAGCATGAATAAAAGTACGGAGTCTGACTTCTTCAACATCAATTGGCTTACACAAAAAATCACTCGCACCATCGTGTAGGGCACGATGCTTTTCTTCCGTATTTGCAATGATTACTATAGTGGGTATTTGGGACCAAACACGATTAGCTTTCAACCGTAGAAGCGTTTCAAAACCGTTCATTACAGGCATCGCTAAATCAAGCAATATTACATGAATATCATCATCTTTATCAAGAATCTCTAAAGCCTCTTGACCATTTATCGCTCTCATTATCTGAACATTTATATCTTCCATAAAAGCAAGTTCTATGAGATCAAGATTAAACTCCTGATCATCGACTGCAAGTATCTTGATCCTTTTCATACTACCACCCTTAGGTTACTAAATGTTTCGATTTAAAGAAGTAGTGTACATTTATATGTTTTAAAGAGCCTTTAGCTTCCTACAATACTACACCCCCACTCTCTCCAACTCAAGTGCCAAATATTTTCCCGTAAAACTACCTCTCTCTTCCCACGTTGCTGCAACTGTCTCTGGAATTCCTTCAGAGACAATCAATCCACCGCCGCTTCCCCCCTCAGGGCCCATATCGATAATATAGTCAGCATTTTTAATCATATCGAGGTTATGTTCAATGACCAGAACAGAATTCCCAAGTTCGACGAAATTATGGAGAACTCTCGTGAGACGGTTAACATCATCGAAATGCAGACCCGTCGTCGGCTCATCGAGAATATAGAGGGTGCTTCCCGTATCACGACGACTCAACTCTTTGGCAAGTTTGATCCGCTGAGCCTCTCCCCCCGATACGGTCGTCGCATTTTGACCCAGCGTAATATAATCAAGCCCTACATCGCTCAACGTTTGCAAAATTGCTTTCATCTTCGGAATGGGAGCAAAAAATTCCAATGCTTCTCCAACCGACATATTGAGAACATCCGAAATCGTTTTCCCTTTGTACTCTACTTGAAGGGTTTGGAGATTATAACGACTGCCGTGACACGCATCACATTTCACCATAATGTCCGGCAAGAAGTGCATCTCAATTTTGATTTCTCCCTCCCCTTGACACTTCTCACATCTGCCCCCTTTGACGTTAAAACTAAAACGTGATGCGGTATATCCCCGAATCTGCGCCTCTTTAGTTTTTGTGAAAAGGGTACGGATTTCATCCATCACCCCCGTATAAGTAGCAGGGTTTGAGCGCGGTGTTCTCCCTATCGGACTTTGATCGAGATAGATCACTTTGTCAAGCTTCTCTAACCCTTCAACTTCTACCCCTGCCACACGATTTACTTTTCGGGCACGATTAAGAATTTCACGACTCACGGGGAGAAGCGTTTGCAAAATCAAGGAGCTTTTACCACTCCCACTCACCCCCGTCACACAGACAAAATTCTTCAGAGGGATACGGACACTAAGATCCTTGATATTATTCAGCGTCACATTATTGATCGCCATCCACTCTACTTGGGGTCGTCGGTAAAAATATTTGATTTGTTTGCGCCCTGAGAGGTAATCGGCAGTGAGAGTGTTGCTCGCTCTCATCTCCTCCAGTGTCCCCGCAAAAACAACATTTCCACCGAATTTCCCAGCTCCAGGGCCAATATCGACGATATAATCAGCGTGTTCGATCGTCTCCTTATCGTGTTCGACAACGATAACGGTATTTCCTTTCTCTTGGAGGGAGCGCAACGTTCGGATAAGCTTAAGGGTATCACGCTCATGCAATCCGATACTTGGTTCATCCAGAACGTACATTACCCCCGTTAACCCGCTACCGATTTGGGAAGCGATACGGATCCGTTGTGCTTCACCACCGCTGATAGTACGGGCATCACGACTGAGTGAGAGGTACCCCAGCCCCACATCGTAAAGGAAAAATAGCCGTTCGCGAATTTCATTGAGGATAGAAGAGGCAATAAGGGCATTTTGATCACTCAATGTATCAAAAGTCGTGGGATTCATAAACCATTCGTAGGTATCTTTGAGGGGCATTGAGATAAGTTCTCCTATTCCTTTATCAACAACCCGTACCGCCAGTGACTCTTTTTTCAGCCGATGAGAGTTACAAATATTACACGGTTTTTCCGACATATAATCGGCAAGATCTTTTTCATCTTTGAAAATATCATAGGCGATACGGACAATCCCAGGCCATACACGTTTGATAGGATGTTCCTGCCATTTGAACTCTATATCATCAATACTACCGTGTAAAATCGCTTTTTTCTGATGCTCTTCGAGGGTATAAAATGGTTCAGTGATACTGATCCCCGTTGTGGTACAAAATGCTTTTAGAAACGTAAAATAGTACCCTTTATTAAATCCATAGACGATTTTAATCGCCCCTTTTTCGATAGAGAGATCGGAGTCAATGATCTTGTCATAATCAAGAGCATAGCGAATCCCTAAGCCGTCACACTCAGGACACGCCCCTTTAGGGGAATTAAACGAAAAAGATAACGGTTCGAGGGGATCAAAACTCACTTTACAATCGAAACAGGCACTGTGCTCACTGTAGTGAATCAGCTTTTCACTCAGCCCCACCTGTTCGTGATTTTGAATCTCTATCTCCACTTCACCGTATGACTCTTTAAGTGCTTTTTCGACATCTTCAGCGATACGGTCGTGGTTGTCTGCTTTGATAATGAGACGGTCAATCACCACTTTTACCGTATGCTTTTTCGTTTTAGAAAGCTCTATCTCTTCATCCAGTCGTACCATCACCCCATCAATCATCGCACGGACATACCCTTTGTGACGCAACGATTCGAAAATATCGGCGAATGCCCCTTTCTTTTCTCGTATCAAGGGGGCTAACACAATAATTTTAGCCCCATCAGGAAGTTTGAGCACTTGGTCAATAATATCTTGCGCCGACATCTTGGAGATTTTTTTACCGCATAAATGACAGTGTTGCACTCCGATACGAGCAAATAAGAGACGAAGATAATCGTAAATCTCGGTAATCGTCCCCACCGTCGAACGAGGATTTTTCGAGGTTGTTTTTTGGTCAATCGCAATAGCAGGGGTAAGCCCTTCGATTTTATCGACATCAGGTTTCCCCACACGATCCAAAAACTGCCGCGCGTAAGAGGAGAGCGACTCAATATAACGACGCTGCCCCTCGGCATAAAGGGTATCAAACGCCAAAGTCGATTTACCGCTACCGCTGATTCCCGTGAAAACAATTAAAGAATTTTTAGGAATTTCTAACGAAATATTTTTGAGATTATGCTCACGTGCACCGATTATTTTGATCATATCCATGGATTTACCTCACTATAAGTTTGTACGCCGTTAAGGCAAAAATAAGAATGTAGAAAAAAACTAGAATTTTCTTATAGTGCGTCAAATGTGTTTTATGCACCAACCATATCCCAAGCCGTATCCCTACTAGAGATGAAAGTGCCATTATTGCACCAGCACTCCAGTTGAGCATCCCTAATACAGCAAAGGTAATAAGCGCTGAGAAGGAGGTGAACATTACGAAAAAGAGTCCGACAGCAGAGGCTTTTTTCAGTTCAAATCCTAGGAAACCAACCAAAATCGGAGTCATCAGAATCGATCCCCCCACCCCTAACATCCCTGAAAAAATCCCTATACCGCTTCCAATAGCAACATAGAGAGGATGGTTGACCACTTCAGCGCGTGTAGGTGCGGGAGATGACATTACCAATCTCCCAAGAGTAAAGGCGACGATACCCAAAAATATCCACTCTAAAATAGAGGCATCAAGGATTTTTGCCAGCAGCCCACCGACCACTGCCCCCACCAATCCGCCGAAACCAAAATATTTTATATCCCCCATTACATACGTTTTGCTCTTTTGATGGATGAAGGCCGCCATGAGTGACCCTGCTACCATTTGCATCACGGAGATCCCAATCGCCTCTTTGATTCCAAATCCCAAATAAAGAAGCAAAGGGACAGTCACTGTCCCGCCGCCGATACCAAAAAATCCCGACATCGCCCCTACAATAATTCCTAAAATACCCAGTTCAATCGTCATGTCTCTCCGCTTTAGTGCTTTAGTTCTCGCGATTATACTCCGATTTACCTCTATTCTTTCCTCTTGAAATTACGCTATAATAGACAATTATTAAACTTTATAATGACAAAGTAATGGGGTGAGTATGATATCTTTTATTGTTCAAGCAGCTGAGAATTTTTGTATTCATCAAATTAGAGCAGCGTATACTATTCAGCAACTTCCTTCAAAAATGAGAACACTTATTGCTTATCTCGACATAAAAGATACTATCGGTAAGGAACATCGTGTTTATGTGGGGTGTGACGATGTTCTCATTCAGACCATCGCTGACATTTTTTTGGGCGAAGCGCTATCCAATAGAGAGACACTAATCGATATGTTATTAGAAGCCACCAATATGATTATTGGAAGTGCAAAAGTTCTCGCAGAAGAGCAGCTAGCATCCTCTTTTACGATTTTAACCCCCCATTTACAAGAAGATACTCCATTAACAGCGGATAAGCACTATACATTTCGTGTTGCTGATGGTGAAATGATGATAGCGATAAAGGCCCTATAAGCATGGATGAAACTCAAAATTCTCAATCGAACTCTTTAGCCCTTGAACAAGAGCACCATTTTGATCCCAAAAAAGAGCTTGGATGGATGGATTATGATGGTTTGCTCGATATGGAGGTTGAATTTGTCGCCGATTTAGGACAAACGACGTTGACATTAGGGGAAATTCTAAAACTCGAAAAGGGATCCGTTATCGATCTAGGCAAACCTGCCGGAGAGAGTGTTGAATCGTATGTTAACCATCGTATTATAGGCAAAGGTGAGGTGATGGTATATGAAAAAAATCTTGCTATCCGTATCAATGAGGTGCTCGATTCAAGTGCCGTTTTGTATTATCTATCGAAAGAGAGACTCTAAATATGAAAAACTTAATTCTGCTTTTACTGTTAAGTAGCATCGTGTGGGGATCTAAAATCCTTAGTTACAATATTTATGACCGCCATGAGCGAGTAGACGTCATGCTCACCTTTGACACCCCTTACGATGGAGTTTTACGTCAAAATATGCAAGGGGATATGATTACGATTAAACTTGAAGAGGCATCCATAGATACCCCCTTGAATAAGAGTATCATTTCGGAATATTTGAAGCAGCTTACGATTGACCCCGTAGGTGATCAAATTCAAATCAGTGCAAAAGTGGGCAGTAATGTCATTTTGCAAGCCTCAAAAACATCCGATTCCTATGGATTGCGTTTGCGCTTTATTCCCCGAACTCCCGTTACCCCCTTAGGCATAGCAACACCAACAGAGCAAGAGAACACATCGGCTCTCCCTACCAAAAAAGGGAATGAGTTTGAACAAAGCTACTACGTTGTTATTGGAATTTTAATCCTCGGTATTATCATTTTGATTTGGCTAAAACAAAGTATTGCCAAAAAAGCTACCGAACTTCACAGTGAACCTAAAAAACCGTGGAGTTTCAATGGATTCACTAAAAACACTTCCGTTACAACGCCCCCAGAAACTTCAAAATCTGTTAACCCCCTTGGAAACGGCGGAGTCAATATTCGGTTTCAAAAAACCCTTGACCCTGTCCACTCTGTAGCAATGCTTGATTTTGGAACCCAAAGTTATTTGGTCCTTTTGGGGAACAATACCATTCTTTTGGATAAATTTCAAGACAATATCCCTGTTACTCAAAATGAATTTGAGACATTGCTACGATCAAAGCACCAAGAACTTGACAGCTTCTTTCAACTGGGACACGCTCAAGATGAGACATTTGATACCTATAAAGAGAAGGCTTCATTGATTTGAGGGCAAAGTACCCCATTTTTGTACTTATTTGATTAATTCTGGTAAAATCGCATACTTATTACTTGCAGGAGCCTCTATGTCTCAACCTCTCTCTATCGTTATTCTCGCCGCCGGTAAAGGGTCTCGCATGAAATCCACGAAGACTAAAGTGCTTCATGAAATTTGCGGACGTGAAATGCTTTACTACAGCATCAAAGCGGCGCGTGAAATTACCGATGATGTTATCGTCGTCGTTGCCCACCAAAAAGAGGCAGTGATTGCGGCGATGGAGAAACATTTTAATAACATTACTTTTGTCACGCAAGAGGCTGACACTTTCCCCGGTACGGGGGGAGCCATGATGGGGGTGTCTCCGAAATACGATGATGTTCTCGTCCTTAATGGCGATATGCCCCTTATGACCAAAAATTCCATTGATGCCTTTATGAATCGTGAGAGTGATGTTGTCATGTCCGTCATAGAACTCGAAAATCCAAGTGGCTACGGCCGTGTAATTATCGAAAACGATCATGTCGTTCGTATCGTTGAAGAAAAAGACGCAACCGCCCAAGAGAGAGCAATTCAAACGGTAAATGCAGGGGTTTATGCGTTCAAACATCATGTATTGCAAACGTATCTTCCCCAACTGAGCAATGACAACGCCCAATCGGAGTATTATTTGACCGATATTATCGCCCTTGCCCGTGCTGATGGATTAAGTATTGCTCCCCTCACGGTGGAAGAGGTGGAGTTCAAAGGGGTTAATTCCAAAAACGATCTTGCCAATGCAGAGATGATACTGATGGATCGCCTGCGCCGTACGTGGATGGACGCAGGGGTTATTATGCAGCTTCCCGAAACCATTTACCTCGAAGAGGGGGTAAAGTTTGAAGGGGAGTGTATCATTGAAAATGGGGTACGCCTTTGTGGCAATACTCTTATCGTCAATTCCCATATCAAAGCCCATAGTGTTATCGAAGATAGTAGTGTTAAAGACTCTGATGTAGGACCGCTTGCCCATTTGCGTCCCCTTAGCGTACTAGAAAAAACCCATATCGGTAATTTCGTCGAGGTAAAAAAATCAACCCTTACAGGGGTAAAAGCAGGTCATTTAAGCTATCTTGGAGATGCAACGATCGGTGAGGGGAGCAATATCGGAGCAGGAACGATCACCTGTAACTACGACGGGGTGAAAAAATACCAAACCATTATCGGCAAAAATGTCTTCGTCGGAAGCGATACCCAGCTTGTCGCCCCTGTTGAAATTGCCGATAATGTGATGATCGCGGCAGGGACAACGGTAACGGCAGGGAAATACGAGAGCGATATTCTCATCCTCAGCCGCACCCCTATTCGAAAAGTTGCCGGTTTCTTTACCAAATTTTTCGGTAAAGATTCGTCATGCTAATCCCTGCCAATCTTTTAGCGGGTAAAAAGATTCTCCTCGGGATAACGGGTTCCATTGCGGCGTATAAATCACTCGAACTCTTGCGCCTCTATATCAAAGCAGGGGCAACCGTCCACGTCGTCATGACCCCCTCAGCAAAGAAATTTATCGGCACACTGAGCTTTGAAGCATTGAGCCGGAACAAAGTCCTCGATGATACCAACGAATCGTGGGCTGGGGATGATTTTAACCATATCAAGCTCTCTCAAGCTTGCGACATTATGGTAATCGCCCCCGCTACGGCCAACACCATTGCCAAGCTTGCCAATGGAATCGCCGATACTATCCTCACCCAGTGCGCCCTCGCCTTTAGCGGTGTAAAACTCCTCGCCCCCTCCGCCAATACCGCAATGATTCAAAATCCGATGATTCAAGCCTCCATGAAAATGCTGGCCATTGCCAATTATGAGATCCTCTCCACCCAGACCAAAGAGCTGGCATGTGAAACTGTTGGGGATGGGGCGATGGCAGAGCCGTTGGAAATCTTTTTTGAAACGGCGAGAGTGTTACTCAAAGATTCTTTTTGGGAAGATAGACGTGTGGTGATTACCGGTGGAGGGACGAGAGAAAAAATAGATGAAGTACGTTATATCTCTAACTTTTCGTCAGGAAAAATGGCAAAAGCCATCGCCCTTTCTCTCTATCTTAAAGGCTCAGATGTGTGCTACATCACCACAAAGGGCAACGAAGGGCTTCCCAAAAGTATCTACACGATAGACGTAGATGATGCAAAAGAGATGCTAGAATATACCAAAGATGCCATTCGTATTGCCAAAAAAGGGAAAATGTCTAAACCTTCACTTAATACTACCGAAGCTATTCAACTCATACAAAAACGTCCCTTTTTGTTTATGGTCGCAGCTGTGGCGGACTTCACCCCTAAATTTCCACAACAAGGGAAGCTCAAAAAATCGATATTAGGAGAGAATTGGCAGATTGAACTCAAACAAACATCGGATATTTTAAGTACCCTCACTAAAGATCGAGAGGGTGTTACCACTATCGCTTTTAAAGCAGAAATGGATAACGAAGAGGGACTCGATAATGCCAAAAAACTTTTAACGCAAAAAGAGGTCGATGCGGTCTGTTACAATCTTCTCGAAGATGCCAAAAGTTTTGGCGGAGAAGAGAATAGCATTACCTTTATTACCAAAGACACTATTATAGATTTGGGTCGCCATAATAAATTTGACCTTTCAGAAAAAATATTACATTACGCTAAAGAGTGTAGCTTATGAATAATCTCCCCTCTCACATCGCCATCATTATGGATGGTAACGGCAGATGGGCTAAAGGACAAGGTAAAAGCCGAACCTTTGGTCATGAAAAAGGGGCGGAAACGGTGCGCGCTATTACCACCTATTGTTCCCAACATCCTGAAATCAAACAATTAACTCTCTATGCCTTTAGTACTGAAAATTGGAAACGTCCCAAATTAGAAGTTGAGTTTTTAATGAAATTACTAGAGCGCTATTTTAAAAAAGAGCTCAATACCTATCTTGAAGAAAATATTCGCTTTAACCCTATTGGTGATCTCTCTGCCTTTTCAACATCGTTGCAAAAAACCATTCTCAATGTCTCTGAAGCAACAGAGCATTGCACGGGATTAGTTCAAAGTTTAGCACTTAACTACGGTGGGAAAGATGAGATAATCCGAGCGGTTCAAAAGCTTCAAAACGACAATATCCCCATCACAGAAAGCTCCCTTTCCGAAACCCTTGATTGTACCCAAGAAGTGGATATTCTCATCCGAACAGGGGGGGAGCATCGGATTTCCAACTTTTTGCTGTGGCAAAGTGCCTACGCCGAACTCTTTTTTACCGATACTCTATGGCCGGAATTTAAAAGTGATGAACTCGAAACCATACTTACTAAATTTAAAAAAATTGAACGACGGTTTGGAGGTCTTAACTGATGGAATGGATTTTAATCTTTATTTTAGGTGCAGCGGTTGGTTCGTTTATGAATGTTCTAATTTTACGCACCCCACACGATGAGAGCATCTCCTTTCCCGCATCCCACTGTATGAGCTGTAACACCCCCCTTAGGGCGTGGCATAATATCCCTATACTCTCATGGCTTTTTTTGCGAGGTAAATGTTCCTTTTGCAGTGCAAAAATATCGGTACAATACCCTATTATTGAAACCCTTACGGGTCTAATATTTCTCTTCACCGCGTTAAAATTGGGGATGAATATTCAAGCGTTAGGGATGGCGATGGTCTTTACCCTCCTTGTCGCCCTCTCTGTAATCGATTTTCGCTACAAAATGGTTCCTGATAGTATCAATCTAAGCGCACTCACCTTTGCCATCTTCAGCGTCACCTCTTACAGTGAATTTGTCATCCATTTTACCAATGCCCTTTTATTGGCAGGTGGATTCACGTTATTGCGTTTTTACCTCTCCTATATCATCAAAAAAGAGGCTATGGGGGAAGCCGATATTATGATTGCCGCAACAATGGGGGCGGTTCTTGGAATCAAACTTGCCCTTGTTGCTGTCTTTATCTCCGCCCTTTTGGCATTACCGGCATTGCTCCTCACAAAAGGGGAAACTGAAGAGTCTCAACAATTGCCATTTATTCCATTCTTAGCACTCGCCACGTGGATTGTCCTCATGTTTAACACCCAAATAACTCTCTATTTGGAAACCCTATATGGATAAACTTCGACGCTATCTTTATAGCCATTTAAATGTCCTGTTTTTCTCTATTTTTATCCCCCTCTTTACGATTGCCTCGGTCATTTTTATGATCAAATTGGCAACGTTCACGGCGGTTATTCAACTCAGCCCCTCCGAAATGGGGAAACTTTATCTGTTTGTTTTACCTGAGCTGCTCTTTTATACCCTCCCCCTTGCTTTTATCGTTGCAGGAACCCTAACGCTCTATCGCCTCTCCAATGATAACGAGATGGTAGTCGTATTTTCATTGGGTATCTCACCGACATTTTTATTGCGGGTATTGGCGAAGCCTGCAGTTCTCCTCACCTTTGTTTTATTTGTCGATTATTTAGTGGTTACCCCCTACATCAAATCAATTTCTAAAAATTTCATACAACAAAAACAAGCAGAGGCAAAATTTAACCTTACTGCCTCTGAGTTTGGACACAATTTCGGCGACTGGATGCTTTTTATTAACAAAAGCAATGATAACGCTCGTGCCTATGGGGATGTAGTCCTCTTCAATAAAGATTTGAATGAAGAGGTGCTTTTAGTCGCCGACAAAGCCGAACTTCTGAATCAACATGGTAATTTACAACTCAAATTAAGCAAGGGTGAGGGATATACCTATAACACGGATACGTTCAAACGGATGCAATACCAAAGTATGATGATTAATGATGTGATGAAAAGCGATGAAACCCCCTACAGCGACACCATTGGGTACTGGACATCCTCCTTCGATCAAGAGTACCGACAACGTTTACTGACGACCAATGCCCTTCTAAGTCTCTTTCCCGCCCTATCCCTTTTTCTTATTGTAGCTATGGGAGTTGTTCATGCCCGCCATCAAAAACGGTGGATCTATCTGTGGCTTTTTTTAAGCATTACCATTTTTTATACCGGAAGTATCCTTCTCCATAAACCGTTGCACTTTTGGGCTATCCCCGTATTTTCAATTTTTTGGCTTGTCGTGACGTACGGATTCTACCGCCGTTTAGTAGGAAATCGCTTTTGAACCGCGTTAAAATCACCATGAGTTACAATGGCTCTGCCTTTATGGGATCGCAACAACAGCCGACAACCCACGAAACGGTTATCGGAACACTCCTCATCGCCCTCAAACGGCTACGTATCCATACCGCCCCAAAAGGGTCAGGTCGCACCGATCGGGGGGTTCACGCCACCCATCAAGTGATGCACCTCGATCTCCCCCACTACTGGAGCGACCTGCGACGGCTCACCGATATGCTCAATATGCAGCTCCCCTCCTCTATTCGGATACAGCGAATCGAATTTGTCGATAAAGAGTTTCATGCCCGCTACAGTGCCAAAAAACGGACCTACCGTTATATTCTCAAAGAGGGGAGCCCCAACCCCTTCGAAGACAACTTTATCAGCTTCGTCCCCTCTCTAAATCCTCAAGCTATCATTGAAGCGATAGGACTTTTTGAGGGAACCCATGATTTTGAACTCTTCAAAAAAAGTGGCAACGATATGGATCATTTCACCCGTATCATTTACCGTGCTTACGCCTACGAGTATAAAGGGTATCTCATCCTCGTTTTCGAGGGGAACGGTTTTTTACGTTCCCAAATTCGCCTTATGGTCGGATTTCTACTGCGTATCTCTTCAAATAAATCAACAAAAGAGCAACTGATCGAACAACTCAATGGGCTAAAACGGCACACTACAGCCATCGCCCCTCATAATGGTCTTTACCTTACACGCATAAAGTATTAGTCGATTAGACTAAACTTTATTGATACACCTTGCATTATTAATCCAATTTCGTTAAAATCGCACCACATAAAAATAACCAAAGGAATTCAACATGGCAAAACATCAATTTCAAACCGAAGTTTCTCAAATTTTACATCTTATGATCCACTCTCTTTATTCCAACAAAGAGATTTTCGTCCGCGAACTCGTTTCCAACAGCTCCGATGCACTTGACAAACTCAATATGCTCGTTCTTACCGATGACGCCTACAAAGGGGTAGCATTTGACCCACGTATCGACATCATCATCGACAAAGAGGCAAAAACTCTTACGATTTCCGATAGCGGTATCGGGATGAATGAAGCGGATTTGGTCGAGAACCTCGGAACTATCGCAAAATCAGGGACTAAAGCATTCCTAGAAAAACTTAGCGGCGATCAGAAAAAAGATTCTAACCTTATCGGTCAATTCGGTGTCGGTTTCTACGCATCGTTCATGGTAGCGGACAAAGTCGAAGTTATTTCTCGTAAAGCAGGAGAAGAACAAGCGTACAAATGGAGCTCAATGGCAGGGTCAGAATACGATCTCGAACCCGCAGAGCGTTCTAGCCACGGGACAAGCATCATCATGCACCTAAAAGAGGATGAGGGAGAGTTCCTAGAGACCCACCGTATCGACTCTATCATCAAAAAATACTCCAACCATATCCCGTTCCCGATCTTCATGGACAAAGAGGAGTGGGTAGCCGCAGCCGAAGGTGAAGAAAAAGGGCATAACGAAACCAAAAACGTCCAAGTCAACAAAGCCAACGCATTATGGACAATCGGTAAAAGCGATATTAGCGAAGAGGAGTACAAAGATTTTTACTCAAGCATCGCACACGATTCCAGCGAACCATTGCTATGGATGCACAACAAAGCGGAGGGGGCTCTCGAATACACTACTCTCTTTTACGTGCCATCTAAAGCACCGATGGACTTGTACCGCGTCGATTACCAAAGCGGTATCAAACTCTACATCAACCGTGTCTTTATCACCGACGATGAAAAAGAGCTTATGCCGACCTACTTGCGTTTCCTTCGCGGTGTGATCGACTCAGCTGATCTTCCATTGAATGTCAGCCGTGAAATTCTCCAAAGTAACCGCGTTATGGCGAAAATCAAAAACGCATCGGTCAAAAAAGTATTGGGAGAACTTTCAAAAGTCTCTGAAAACGATACCGAAAAATACGACGCGTTCTACAAAGAGTTTGGTAATGTCCTCAAAGAGGGTCTTTACAGTGACATGGGCAACCGTGAAAAAATCCTCGAACTTCTCAAACTCAATACATTGAATTCTGCCGAGCCGGTAATGTTCAGCACATTCGTAGAGGGTGTAGACGCAGAGAAAAAAGAGATTTATTACATCTCTGCAAAAATGTCTCTCCAAATGCTCAAAAACTCTCCAAGCCTAGAGCGTTTCAAAGCCAAAGGGATTGATGTTCTCGTATTGAACGAAGAGATCGACACGATCGTATTCCCAATGGTACAAGAGTACAAAGAGTACAAATTTATCAACGTTACCGATGCCGTTCTCGAAGAGTCCGAAGAAGAGAAAAAAGAGCACGAAGAGACAGCAAAAACGCTTGAATCATTTATCACTCAGCTTCAAAGCGCATTGGGTGAGAACGTATCAAAAGTCGAAACAACCTTCGACCTTACCGATTCTGCCGTATGTCTGAAAGTCGATAAAGAAGATCAAGGCTACATGATGGCACAGATGATGAAACAATTCGGAAACATGGGCGGCGATCTCCCAGCACCCAAACAAATCCTCCAAATCAACCCGAACCATGAGTTGATCAAAAAACTCAGTGATTCAGCCGACATGAACCTTATCGACGATGCGGCACATGTGTTGCTCGATCAGGCGAAACTTTATGAGGGTGAGACGTTAGCGGATACCGCAGGGTTTATTGCACGTCTTAACCGTATTATGGCTAAGGCGCTGTAATTTCTCTGTCATTCCCGCGAAGGCGGGAATCCAGCTAAAAAAGTATCTTGTTCCTTTTTTTCTAAGGCAGCTAAAAATACTATCCGCAGCATCCTGCCGAACCTGCATCTTCCCATTGCATCCCGTATCCAGCTAAAAAGGTTTTAACGTCTTCGGTACAGCACACCCCTTTGGGATTTGATTTTTCGCAAAATGATTTCCCTTCGCTGATAATGGTTTTGATTTTATTGGCGATATCGGGTTCATTATTCTCTACCATTTTATAAAAATCGCTTTTAAGTAACTTTTTACAGTAGCACAGCGGCGTTGAGTGATCGTCGTTTTTGATCGTCACTTTGAATTTTATTTCATCCTGATGGATAATGATCTTTCCAGAGTCGTCGTAATAAACGAATGGACATGCAGGATTCGTACAGAAATTAAACTTATCCGTATACGAGGCATACCGCAATAACATCTCTTTTTTAAATTGAGATTGTACAGTCAGGGCTGAAACCTTTCTTCCTATAGTACCGCAATCGGGGCAGCTTACCGTCGCAGATGAGCTGATCGAACATCCGCATCCACTTCCGGTTTCGCTTGTCGTTCCGCATCCACAGCTCATAGATGTTTCTCCATATCGCATTCCGCCATTACCGTTTCTACCTTTGAGGCATCGAGCGTCTCACCTTTGAGTGAGAGAGTTACATCACCGTCTACCCCAGAAACGTCTACATGTTTGATATGATCTTTAAGATCACTGTTACATTCGCAGCTGCATGCACCGCCGCTGTTACAATTCGATGCCATTGCTTCGAGTTTGGCTTTGGCTATATCGCCTGAGAAATGGATATCGACTCCATCGGCTGTTTGTGTAATTTCTTTTTGAATCATGATATTCTCCTGTAAATGATTTCAAAAGATAAGACGGGTGGAGTGCCAAAAAAGTTGCAATATACAAGTGCAACTATTTTTTTTACGATTACGTCTTATAATTGAGAGTTTAAACCAAAGGAATACACATTAATGGATAGTTCGTTATCTACACTCTATGAAACATTTCGACAACCGCTTTTACGCTATGTTCGTTATAAAACGAACAATGCTCATGTTGCCGAAGATATTGTACAGGAAGTTTTTATCAAAGCGTTTCAATCGATCGATACCCTCAAAGAGACTCAGAAGTTTCAAAGTTGGCTCTATGCCATCGCTTCCAATACGATCAATGACTATTTTCGGAAACATAAGATCGATGTGACCGATGAGACGGATGTATCTGATGATGAAGCTCTGTATGAATCGATCATGCGTGAACTCGATTGTTGCTTGTCTACATTTATGGAAACACTCTCTCCGATGCAGCACGATGTATTACAAGCAGTCTATTTCGATGAGTTGACTTTAAACGAATATGCCGAAAAAAATGGACTCAATATATCGACTGTCAAATCGCATTCCAAACGGGCAAAAACGGCATTGAAATCACTGCTCGAAGTGTGCTGCCGATTTGAGAATAATAGCCGGAATGAAATAGTCGATTTTCATAAAAATGATACAATGTGCCACAATCAATGTATACGTAAATGATGAAAGACAAAGCATTTCTCAAAAAAGGAAAAAAGGGGACAGGCTACTTTTTAGTCCCCTTCCCTCACCCCACATTTCAAACTTTACCCCTACTTTTCTCTTTAGCGAGAAAATGTATCAAAAGAGCATACCGCGATCCAAGAACGCTCGTTCCTCTCGGCACTACTGCCTTCGAAACGGCTCTAGGTGTTGGATCACGGGGAATATATTTTATTTTCATTCTTTTCTTATGCTACAATATCCCTATCAACAAGGTACAAAGGTAATCTGTGAAATTTGAATGGGATGAAAACAAGAATCAAACCAATATCAAAAAGCACGGTATCAATTTTGCGGAAGCGGTCTATGTGTTTTCCGATCCATTTGCTCTCAATATCCCTGATGATGAACACTCCGACGTTGAAGAACGCTGGATTTTATTGGGAAAAAGTTTACAGATGAGTGTATTATTGATCGTTCATACTTATCGAGAGGGTGATTCGATTAGAATTATTTCCGCTCGAAAATCGACAAAAAATGAACAACGTATCTATGAAATGAGGTCACAAAAATGAAAGAAGAATACGATTTTTCCAATGCTGAACAAGGCAAATTTTATATCCCTCTCGAAGAGATCGAAATACCGATTTATCTCGATAAAGATATAGCTCACTTTTTTGCCGATAAACTCAAAGGGAAAAATGAAACCCTCCAAAACCTGATTAATGAACTTTTGCGTAAAGATATCGAGATTGCCAACCGCGTATCAGCGTAAATATATACATGAAAGAAGAATACGATTTCAGCAAAGGTGTTCGCGGTAAATATGTATCCCTCGTTCCCACTCTCCCGAATGGGAATGCATATAACAAGATGAATGAGTGCTCCCACTCAGGAGAGTGGGAGCCAGAGTCGACCAGAGTGCGCTATAATACCCACATGGGCAGAAGCAGATACAAAATATTCGAATCGACACATCCGCATTTCGTAACGTGCACAGTGTTGCACTGGATTCCGATCTTTACACGTACCGAAATAACCAACATTATCTATGAGAGTTTAAAATACCTCCAAAAAACTGACAATCTGAAAATTTACGCTTATGTCATCCTCGAAAATCATCTGCATCTCATTGTTAGCAGTGATGATCTAGGTAAAACGATGGAAAGTTTCAAAAAATACACAGCAAGATGTATCATTGATTTACTCCGATCTAAAAATGTTACCACCATTCTCGATCAACTAATGTTTTATAAAAAAGCTCATAAATCTGATAGAACATATCAATTATGGCAGGAAGGAATAGCCCAAAAGCTCATACAAAACGAACAAATGATGATAGAGCGGATTAGCTATATCCACAATAATCCAGTGAAACGAGGTTATATAGATGACCCAATACACTGGCGCTATAGCAGAGCAAAAGGGATTAATTGAAATCGAAAGATTGTGGTGATAATATGCGTTCCCACTCAGGAGAGTGGGAACGAGTAAGGAGAATTTTTGAATAAAGTACTAGAACATCCTATTATTTCTAGCGTAGTAGCAAGTTTAATTCTTTCTTTTTTTAGCTGGTTAAATGGTACATTACCTACTATTTGGCTTTGGATTAAATCAATAATTTTTAAACTAATAGCTTTCTTCTCCAATATTATAGAAGTTCCATTATGGCTTTTATTAATAATTTGCATACCTTACGTCTGGTGGTTAGTAAAAAAAATAATATCTTTTATTACTGAAAAAAACTATAAAACTGAAATACTAGAACAAAAAAGTGAACCAGACAATATAACATTAACCGACGACGAATATAGGCTTTTAAAATTATTGGTACAAAAAGATGGCAAGCCAGCTCAGCATAGTGATTTTAAATACGAATTACGAATCCCAATATTACAAGCTGAACAAATGATAGAATCATTATCTAAATTAGAGTTTATCGAAGCACATAATAACTGGATGGATGGAACACAAATATTTTTATCAAAAAAAGGAAGAGATTTTATTCTAGGAAATAAATATATTCGCACATAATAAACCTCTCACATTCCCAAAACAAAAAGTGGACGGGTTACTTTCCCCCTTCCCTCATTATTTCTACTTCATCCAAATCCACAATAACCCTTCTCGCTTTGAGAAAAAAACGGTAGTAAATCAGATAGATAAATAAGCCGAAATAGGTCAAAGCTCCCAAACAGATAAATAGCACTCCGATATTAAAATGTTTTTTCTCTATCACAAGTCTGGAGTCAGTACGCTCGATACGGGTGTAACCGTTTTGATAAAACATCTCATCGATACGATCCATTTTTTCATTCTCGGAGAAATCGGCATGGTTCATCTGCACACAATAATCTCTGAACATTTCAAGACTCTGTGCGTAATTTCGGCGATCCCAAAAATAGACGAAAATGCCCAGCGGTAATACAAACAGCATGATTATTGTGCTCATTTGCTCTCCTAAAATCGTCTCTGAAGATTATAACGTGAAAAGATAACCCTATATCCATTAAATACGCTATAACAAGAAAATGTTATAATCTATCCAAAAAGAGCTAATAGATGGAAAAAATAATCATCGCTCTCGTTATACTCAGTATCGCTGTTTTGATCTATACCTACTCTACCAAAACCTCTCGTCTGAAATATCTCGAAACCTACCGATTTCACCCCGCATTGCGTAAAAAAGTTCAAGCACGCTATCCCCATCTGAGTGATGACAATATCACTTTGGTTTTCGATACTCTGCGTGAGTATTTTTTCATGACCCATCGTGCAGGTAAAACCATGGTCTCTATGCCCTCTCAAGTCGTCGATGTAGCATGGCACGAGTTTATCCTCTTTACCCGCGCATACAAAGAGTTTTGTGATCGTGGATTAGGACGGTTTTTGCACCATACACCGACAGAGGCGATGAAAACACCTACATTGGCACAAGAGGGGATAAAAAGGGCATGGAGGCTCGCCTGCACCAACGAAAAAATCGATCCTAAAAAACCGGATCGACTACCGATGATATTTGCTATCGATGCTCTCCTACTGATCCCTGATGGGTATAACTATGTTCTCGATTGTAACGATCCTGCTTCTCCCGCATACGGTGATGGTTATTGTGCGAGTGATATCGGATGCAGTAGCGGTTGCGGAGGCGATTCAGGCAGTGATAGCGGTGATGGTGGCGGTTGTGGGGGTGATTAAGAGCAATAAATTCTGCTACAATTCACCAAAAAAAGTACAAGTCAATCCTATGAAAATCACTCCTGTTTCCGAAACCAACTCCCCTATCTATCATAACCTCGTGCAATGCTACGAAGCTGAGTTCTCATCTCTAACGGGAAAGAAACCAAATGGTTCGGGTCTGTTCGAACTGGATACCCATCTAGGAGACGATACCCTAGGCTTTTTACTCATAATCGACAATGCCCCTGCCGGAATCGCTGCGATCCATTTTAAAGAGCCTCATGCCTATGAGGTATGCGAATTTTACGTTGTACCCTATTTTCGGAAAAATGGTATCGGAATGGAGTTTGCCCACGCTATTTGGGAAAGTTATCCCGGAGATTGGGAGATCAAACAGATTAGGGGAGCTGAGTACGCCACTGCGTTTTGGCGTAAAACAATAAACTCTTTTAACGAGACAGAATTTACCGAAGAGTCCTATGATGATCCCTATTGGGGAAGTGTCACACGACAGAAATTTACAATAAATTAAGAAAAAAGAGGACAAGCTACTTTTTCCCATTGATATTCATTACAATTCATATCTAAAAAGCAAAAATACCTTTCCTTTTAGGAGATATGATTAAAATTCTTTTATACCCAAATAAATGTGAGTATTATGAGAACACAACGAGTACCGTTTGGACAAATCAATCCTGATAAAAAAAATGCGGTTTTTCTAGCCATATACGTCGAATCGATAGCACCGTGGAAATATTTCAAAGATGATATGCAGCATCTCAAATGTCCTGCACTCATCATGATCGATCGATGGGATGGACGAATGGGATTTCCAGGGGGGACGGTAGATGAGGGAGAAGCCCTTATGGAAGCTCTGATGCGCGAGATTAAAGAAGAGATCGGCATCACGATCAAACCCTCTCAGGTTCGTCCCATAGCCTCTCACGAAAACCGTATTGTCACCCATCTGTACGGATTAAAGGTACTCGAAATAGAATTTTTACATATCTACTACCATATTCTCAACAACTTTTCCCGTTCCATACTCCTGCACGCCTACGAAGAGGGAGATGCATCCCATTTTATGTCCGAAATCACCGGTATAAAAATTGTCCCCCTACTCACTCACGAGAACAAAGGGATTAATAAATTTTTGGAAAATTCTTTTGCAGGAGCGACGAAAGAAGATCTTGAAGTCCTCCTAGATGAAGTTCTACACATCCATCTCTAAATAAGTATAAGGGCTACACAAATGTAACGCTCTGTGCTTTAATCCGCGGAAGAGGCAATACTCTGGTTGGAACAGTAAAAACTAGTGAATAGTGGTCAGATTCTATAATCTTCAAAAAAATCTAATTATAAAGCTTCAGCGTCTGCCCCACACTCACATGAGCTTCTCGTTGCTCCATCGTGATAGTCTCACGCCACGGCATCGGACTTGCTTCAGGAGACATCAACCCCTTTTTCTTATGCTCACGGATCACGTAGCGATCACTGTGGACGAAGTAGTCATTATACTCTGGAATGTAGGGCATATCCCAGACGATACAATCCTCGGTCGGGCAGACATCGGCACATTTTGGTACTGCGGCATCGACGCACTCGATACATCTATCGGGCTTGACATAGGTGTATTCGCCGTCACTCAAAGGCGACTCATCGGCACTGACGATCGCTGTTGCGGGACACTCCTCTATACATGCATCACAATTGATACAAGAATCGGTAATCAGAACAGCCATGAATCACTCCCTGGATTTGAGTTAATCTCGTGATCTATGAATATGCATTATCCGTTCATATAGGATTTACATGCAAGGAAAAAATGCGAAAAGAACTTATTCCCAAACTGGCGATTAGAAGCGAGAAAAAGATATAATCGATCTATAAATATTTCAAATAGGGTACTCAATTTTCATATTCACCCTTAATTTTTTAAAGGAGAAAATTCATGAAAACCGAAGAAATGATCAAAGCCATTCAAACAAAGCTTGGAATACAGGTTGATGGTCGTGCCGGGACTGAAACATGGGGAGCGATTTATACCCATTTAGTGGGGTTGCCAGTCGATAACACTATCGATCTCGTCGACTCAGAAAGCGAAAAGCATATAGCAACTCTTCTCCCTGAAGTACAGCCTCTGGCGCGAGCATTGGTACACAAAGCGGCACTCAACGGTATTCATATCAAAATTATTAGTGGTCTCAGAACCTACGCTGAACAAGACGAGCTGTACGCGCAAGGCCGCACAAAAGCAGGAAATAAAGTAACCAACGCACGCAGCGGCCACTCCAATCATAATTTTGGCATTGCATTTGACATTGGTGTTTTTGAGGGGAACAAATATCTTGCTGACTCTGCAAAATACAAAGCATTAGGAGTCCTTGGTATGGATATAGGTCTCGAATGGGGAGGAAACTGGAAAACCATTGTTGACCAGCCTCACTTCCAACTACGTCCGGCTTGGGCGAATACGTTGAGCGAAAAGTCCATGCTTGCCGAACTTCGAACTCGAAGCGCAGGTCGTATGCCGATTTATGTCTGAGCGCTCAATGAGTAAGTCACATTTTGAAGGAAACAAGATGGAACATCAAACCGCCCAAAAATATACCCGTATCGCCAAACTCTATGATCTATTCCAGTGGCCTCTGGAGATGTTGCATCTCTCCAGTCTCCGCAGCGAAGTAATTGCGAAAGGAGAAGGGAAAATCCTCGAAGTGGGGATCGGTACGGGAAAAAATCTCTCCTATTATCCCTTCTCTGCCGACCTAAGCGGGATTGATTTCAGCAGCGGAATGCTCAATATCGCCCGACGAAAAGCGGCTCAACTAGGTATGAACAATACAACTTTGATCGAAATGGACATCGAAGCGATGAACTTCCCTGACGATTCATTCGATACGATTATCAGCACCTTCGTTTTCTGCACCGTTCCCCATCCCGACAAAGGACTGCGCGAACTCTACCGTGTCCTCAAACCCGGCGGCAAAGCGATCTTTCTCGAACACATGAAAAGCTGTTCCAAAGGGCTCAATGCGATCCTTTGGATAATGGATACATTTTCTACCCCCATGTTGGGGACATCGATGCTCAGAGAAACTCAAAAGGAGATTGAAAAAGCGGGATTTACCGTACTAAAATCGCAGAACAAAGTGTTTGACATTCTCCGTCTGATTGTTGCAACCAAACCCTAACTATTTAAGAAAAAAGAGAGCGTCTCCCTTGATGTTTCAAAAAATTTGCTTCACTTAGTCGGAACAGACAACGCGCTCAAAGCTTCATTTACCACAAAAATCTTCCCCCGTATATTGCTGTATCCGAATGCCATGGGGAAAATCTACTTGTAGAAGGTATCTCATGTTATACTCCTTTGATTATTGTTGGTCTGCCGCCCAACTCTTTGATTTGAGAATCAAAAAATTGTTCCAGCGTTTGTTTCGCTTCATTATTCAAAACGGCATTTTTATGCATCAAAAGATATTCATGTTTTGGCATCATCTCATTATTGACCATTTGTTTCGCACGCTTTAATCGTTCTAATTTTACTTTAGCGTCTATATTTGCCCAATTTGAAAAATCGAATGCTTTACGACCTCTTGCAATATTATCCGACATGATCCATGACATAGGAGCGACATTGTGATACCAAGGGTATTGTGTTTCACTGGAATGACAGTCATAACATGAAGTTTTCAATGTACTCATAACGTGAGGATCGGTATTTAACGCAACCTTCTCATCCACTGCCGGATTTTTAAAATCAGGTCTTATAAACTGTATCACGATTGCGACACCAACTACAAAATACACTATCATCTTCATTTTTGGCACCTATATGTTAAAAGTTTAACCAGAATCATACACGCTTAAAGTAACTAAACACTCCCAATCTAAAACTTCTCCATCGGCTCTGAAAAATAATACCCTTGTGAATAATCAATACCCAACGCTTTAGCCTGCGTATAGAGTTCTTCATTACTCACGAACTCACCAATTGTCTTGATATTATTTTTATTAGCGTAGCTGACAATACTTTCGACTATATCATTGCTGTGAGAGTTGATCCCAAGACCACCGATTATTGAACCGTCTATTTTGATAAAATCAACCTTTAGCTCCGCCAAATACTCAAAATTCAAGTATCCTATTCCAAAATCATCAATAGCAATTTTACATCCCATCACTTTCATCTGATTGATAAATAGGTTCATCACTTCAAAATTTTCAATCACCTCCGATTCGACAATTTCAATGGTAATTCGTTTTTGAATACCGCTGTGTTTATAAATCATATTACGAAAATAGTAGAGAACTTCTTCACTTTGAACATCTTGAACCGAAAAGTTAATCGCAAACTCATACTCATTATCACGAAACATTTCAAACGTTTTACGAATCATAATCATCGTTAACTCAAAATAATAACGTGACTTTTTAGATAGTTCCAAGAAATGGACAGGAGAGATAACAGTATCTCCATCTTTGAGACGGATTAAGGCTTCAAACTTGTGAGTAACACCCGTTTGATTATCGACAATAGATTGATAATAGGGGACAAAAAGATTATTTTTAATTCCGTCAATAATTTTGGATTTCCAAAACAGATTATTTTTATACTCCTGAGAGACTTTGATCCCTTCGTGATAGACAAGTATATCTTCAGAAATAGTTTTTACTTCTTTAAGTGCAATATCGGCGTGTAACAAGATATCATTTTCCCCGGTTGAAATACCTATCTTAATTTTAATTGGTATCCTATGCAATCCTATGTTAAATGAGGAGTTTTTTACTTCTGCCGCAATAAGAAATAATAGCTCTTGAAAGTTTTTAAACGACATCTTTGACGTCAATATGGCAAATTCATCTCCATTTAACCGATACAAGTCAATCGTGGTATCAATCGAAAAATCATACAAAATTTCCCCAACCCAAATCAATACATCATTCCCAATACGGTATCCATATTCCCTTTTTATCTCTTTGAAGTTAACAATATTAACCAATGCAAGTGACGGATTATCTATTATTTCTAAATCATCAATAAGTTTGACACGGTTTCCAAGACTCGTCAAAAAATCGGTTTTAAAATGGGGCTGAAGCTTTTTTTGACTGGCAATAAGTTCACTCACCTCGTCTCGAAGTGCCACATATTCTATAATATCCAAATTATTGTCAAAAATAGGGACAATAGTCGTCCGTACATAAAAGATTTTTCCATCTTTTTTTTGATTTTTTAATACACCACTCCATATCTCTTTTTTTGAAATAGCGTTCCATAACTCTTTAAAAGTCGTTTTTGAGGTATTAGGATGGCGAAAAATACTATGGGGTTTTCCGATTAACTCCTCTACTGTATATCCCGTCAATTCAGCAAAATTTTCACTGACAAAAATAATAATACCGTGCAAATTCGCTTTCGTTACATAGCTTCCAACACGTAACGCACGATTATATTCATCCACAACCCGTTGAGACTTAATACGTTCAGAATTCTGATTCAAAATACGGAGATAATTGCCAAGTTTATAATTAAACTCCTCTTTCTGCACAGGTTTGATAAAATAATCATTCACCCCGTTTTTGAGAAATTTTGCCTTATCCATTTCCGACGCACTAGAGGTGACGGCGAATATAATCGGCTGAAATATTTTACTCATTTTACGAATTTTTTGGATAAGTTCAACTCCATTCATCTCTGGCATCTCATAATCTATGATGATAATATCAAGATGAGGGAGATTCGTAATTTTTTCCAATGCTTCGTTACCGCTTACCGCTTCCACTACAAAAAAAGACAACGCCTCAAACATCATCCGTAGCTGCATACGTGCTAAATGGTTGTCATCGACAATTAAAACAGTTTTTTGATCAAAGAAGGTAAGATTTTCCGCTATTGAGAGGGCATTTTTAATATCTTCAAGAGAATTTTTAACAATATAATCAACAATCTGTTTTTCTAATATTTGTTTCCTACGGGCTTCGTTGAATGTTCCGATTAAGACAATTGAGTGTATCTTATGGCTAATCGCATAATCAACGACCTCTCCTGGAGCCGTATCGGGGAGCTCCAACGCGAGTAGTGCCACAAAAAAATGGTGTTCCTCGATCAACTGGCGTGTTTCCTCAAAGGTTGAAGCATAAAAGGGCTCATACACATACGACTCATCAATCAAACTTTTAACCGCGTTGAGAATCGCTGGGCTGTCATCGACTATTAAAATTTTATTTTTGAATTTCATGATTACACTTATTTAAAGATTATAGGATTTGCCAAGTATATCCAAACCAAATTTAAATACGTACCCTATCTTCTAACGCTTTGCTCAGCGATAAAATATCGACATTTTCCAAACTCACTCCCGTGGGAACTCCTTGCGCGATACGGCTAAAACGGACATCACAATCACTCAGTTTATCTTCAATATAAAGCATCACACCTTGGTTGGCGATAGAGGGGGTAAGGGCAAAAATCACCTCTTTAATTCCACTCTTAATAATTGAACTCAAATGAGAAATAGTGAGGTCATCAAGGGTATCCAAAACAAAATAGCGTCCATCAAAAAGGCGATTTTCCTCGAACATCAAAATTTCTTTGGCATTCTCAACAATACACAGCAGTTCATGATTACGATATTCATCACTGCATATCCCACACAGCTCATTTTCAGAGAGCCCTCCGCACGAATGACATTTTTTTAAACTGGCAACAGCATTCTCAATCGCATGGGCGAGTTTCAGAGCACCAAAGGTATCATGCATCACCAAATGGTACGCCAACCTCGTCGCTGACTTTTGCCCAATAGTGGGAAGCTGCTGAAGAGCTTCGATAAGACGATTAAATTTTTCTAGGGAACGTTTCATAACGCCATTGTAGCAAAAAATCTTTAGTCTTTGTGGCTCAACTAAGCTATGGTATAATTCGCAAAAAATTTTGGAGATTTGGTTTGGAAAATTTAAGTTATTACGAAATTTTAGAGGTCACTAAAAGTGCCAACGGGGATGAGATCAAAAAAGCGTATCGAAAGATGGCGAAACTTTATCATCCTGACCGTAACCCAAACGATGCAACGGCAGAACATAAATTTAAGCTCTGTAACGAAGCGTATCAAGTTCTCAGCGACGATCAACAACGCAGTGTCTATGATCGTTACGGTAAAGAAGGGCTTCAAGGGGGGGGTCGTCGTCAAAGTAGTGGCTTTGATGATTTGGGAAGTGTTTTTGAAGAGATGTTTAACGGTTTTGGAGGGGGGGGTCGCAGCCGTCAATCACGTGCCCCTAGCGATAAATTCCCTCTCGATATGGGCGTTGAGATGCGCATTAACTTCAAAGAAGCAGTGTTTGGATGTGAAAAGGAAGTAACTTTTAGCGCAAAAACATCGTGTAAAACCTGTAAAGGGACGGGTGCCAAAGACGCAAAAGTAACCTCATGCAGTCAATGTGGCGGCAAAGGGCAAGTTTATATACGTCAAGGGTTTATGACCTTCTCCCAAACGTGTCCTGCGTGTCAAGGTGAGGGGACGATGGCAAGTGATAAATGCCCCGATTGTAAAGGTAAAAGTTACACGGAGACAAAAGAGAAAGTTACCGTCAAAATCCCAGCAGGTATCGACAACGGCAACCGCTTACGCGTTTCAGGACGTGGCAATATGGGGAAAAGCGGTGTACGAGGTGATTTATATGTGACGTTTGAAGTTGAAGAAGACAGTCACTTTATCCGAAGTGGAAACGATGTTTATCTCGAGGTCCCCATCTTTTTCACGCAAGCCGTTCTTGGTGAAACCATTACAATCCCATCACTCAACGGAGAGCTGACATTGGAACTCGAAAGAGGAACGAAAGACAAACAGCAATACCGCTTCAGAGGTGAAGGGATTACCGATGTACATGGACGGGGGAATAAAGGGGATATGATTGCTCAAATCACCCTTACCTACCCGAATCGTCTGACCAAAGAACAAGAAGAATTATTGCAAAAACTTCAAGCAAGTTTCGGTATTGAATCCAAACCGCACGAGAGTTTATTTGAATCGGCGTTTGAGCGCGTTAAAGGGTGGTTTAAATAAACCAATGACCCGCCAAGACCTAGACCGCCATTTACAAAAGAAAACTGCCCCACGTGCGATGGCACTGTTCGGAGAGAGCCATTTTTTTATCGACCGTTATGCCACGGCACTCTCACGCATTGACGGGGCTTCGGCACTGAGTATGTACCACGATGAGTATGATTTCGCGACAGCGAAAGCGCATCTTTCTCAAGGGTCGCTTTTTGGGGATCAGAATCTTCTTATTATCAAACATGAGAAAAAACTTCCCAAAGCAGAACTCGATGTTTTTGTCGATTTGGTGGGGAAGAATCCTGATAATACGTTTATTTACTGCTACGTGGGGGACGATGTCAAAAGTGTGGATACCGCGTTCAAAGGTTCCCATACAGGCTCTGTCCGTTTTTACAATCCATACGCATCCGAAGCACGGACAATTTTAGCTCAAGAGGCCCAAAAGATAGGGGTGCAACTCGATAATCAAGCAACGTTGCATCTTCTTGATATTCACCACAATGATCTCTCCTTAGCGTGCAATGAACTCTCTAAACTCGCTATTTTGAACAAACCAATCACTATTCGTGATATTGATGAACACGTCTATGGACTGAGTGAAATTAAACTGGATACTTTTATGTCCAAAGTGATCGAAAAAAAACCGTTTTTAGACGATATTCGGATGCTTCTGGAATCGGGGGTTGCTGAAGTGTATATCCTCACATCATTGAGTAAATTTCTGACGGAGCTGTATTTGTTTAACACCACAATAAAACTTCATGGTGTTGCTGATCCACTTCTCGTTTTAGGATACAAACCACCTGAATTTATCGTAAAAGAAAAGGCATCTCTTTCAACAAAAATTTCGTTTGAAGGATATAAAAAGGGGTTGAATCTTCTCCTCGATACAGAGCTAAAAATGAAATCGACAGGCTCCCCAGATACAGAGGCACTGCTGTTTGCATCATTATTGAAGCTCCAAATTTTACTTTAAAAGTTCTGCCCTATTAACATGTTTTATCATCGTGGAATAGGGATAGATGAAAACGGTCATTCCCTTCCTTTCATCAGAAATGCTCAACATTGTAAACACGACCGTTACGTTTCACAATTTTAATACGCTGACCAATCATAAATTCATTCCCTTTGGAGAGGACAATCACGTCTTGATTATTATCCAGCGCCACTGAAAGCTCTTGAGCATTTGATTTACCAGCTTCATTTCCGACATACATACCAATGAGCCCTCCTCCCAAGAATCCGAGCGTTGAACCTCTCCCATTTCCGATCATTGAACCAAGAATACCGCCAACCACGGTACCTAACAACCCTCCATTACCTGTATCTTTCACAACAACCGGTTTTATATCAGTAATGACACCCACTTGATAGCTCAATTCATAATGCAAAGCATCTGCTTCAACTTCCGGAGCCCCTGACGTTGCACATCCTGTTAGTATCAACACAATACTGGTAGAAAAAGCGACTAAAACTGATTTCATAGTATCTCCTTTTTGGCTATTTTAACACCTTTTTGTCATTATCAATCATGATTCATATCCATACCAATAGCTAATTGATTACGTCCATTATTTTTTGCTTCGTACAAAGCCATATCCACCCTTTTTAAAATTCGTTCGAATGTCTCATTTGCCTCATAGACAACCAATCCTAAGCTTATGGTCGTATGTCCAATGGTATTAAACGTATAATCATCAATCGTTCTCCGTATCCGTTCTCCTATTTCAATGGCAAAATTGAGAGAAGTTTGTGGCAGTATAATCATAAATTCTTCACCACCAACACGGGCAAAAATATCACTTTCTCGTAAACATGAAGCTGCTAAAGTAACGACCGTCACTAAAACCTGATCCCCAACATCATGACCGTAGGTATCATTAACCATTTTAAAGTGGTCAATATCAAACATTAAAAGAGAGAAAAAACTGTTGTATCGAGCTGCTCTATGTATCTCATTTTGAAGGGCATCATTAAAGTAATATCGGTTATAAATATTGGTGAGAGTATCCGTCACCGCTATCTTTTCCATCTTCTTATAGGCCTCATTGAGTTGTGTTGTTCGTTCTTTGATAGTATCCTCTAGTCCCAAATTCAACGCAATTAACTCATTATTTTTCCCTTTTATCATCTTGGAATATTTAGCAAACCGTCTTTGTATCATCTTTGATATCATGGAGGAGATAATCACTGAAATCAGTAGTATTATGGCTGATAACGAGATAATATTACGCAGTTGTTGTTGATTGGCTTGATAAAGTTCCTTTTTCTTAACCGCAATTATTTTATTGCACGCCTCCATGTAAAATCCGCTTCCAATAATCCAGGTACTGTGAGGGACTCTCTTTACGTGTGTATACTTTAACTCTATGCGTTGACTAGCAGGATTCTTCCATTTGTACGTTATCCAATACGGGTGATTGGAATTGGCACTGTTCAAAAACTCTTGAATAAATTTTTTACTGTCAATATCTTTCAGTGTTAGAATATTTTTACCTACCAAATCGGGATTTTTTCCAGACGCTATAAAATTACCCCCTTGGTCTAATACAAAAAAATACTCGCTATCACTAACTGTACTATTGTTCATCACCTCTAACGTACTCTTTTCAATCTCTTTTGTCGTGGTATCCAAATACTCTGCCGAACCAATGTACCAGTTAAAAGCACCAAAATTTTTAATATAAGCCAATTGTTTAAACTGTGTTTTCGGATTATACTTTGGGCGTGTAAACGTATCCCATAAGTACCCACTACCCGATCTTTTTGCAAGTGCAATCTCTTCACGGATCACATAGCGCCCTGTAGCATCTTGGAAATTGAGAATACTCTCCCCTTCTAAATATTTTAAATAGCTTGGTGCCAAATAAAAAACACCGTTAAAATCCAAAATAAAAATAAAACTTTCACCCCCATTCCATATAAGCGGTCGAAGAGAGTCCGTAATCATTTTCTGAATCTCTTTGGGCGAATGAAAATTCTTATTTTGCTCATATATATTTTTTGCAATCAAATAGGCACTATCAACCCGTGATTTCACCTTCGCTTGCAACATTTTTTCTGTAATTGAGTGTTGATACTCTACTAGTTTTATAGCACTATCTACCCTAGCAATCGTTAGACTTTTTTGTGTCTTAATGTAAGAAGATTCCAAATCATTAATTGAATATTTATATTGGCGCTGATTTTGATAAACAACTAAAGAGGAGATAAGAATAACAACAAAAGGGATAAATATAAAAGGACCAAAAGCAATAATGCGCACTAAATTTTTGTCAATAAATGTCTTCAAGCCCTATCCTTTGTTTTATTGTTATTATATATCATATAATAATATTCGTGATGCGAACTTTACGAATATGAGCTATAATCTACTGAAGAAGTCTTAAAGGAGTTCAAATGGAAATGTTCATGGGGTTGCATCTGTTTTTATTGTTTATCATCCTTGGGTTGTTTTTGATATGGATATGGGCAATGATCGATATTATTACCTCCAAATTCAAAGAAGATTTGATGCAAATTATTTGGTTGTTGGTTGTTTTCTTTTTACCTTTTATTGGGGTACTTCTTTATTTATTAATCGGACGAATGATGAAGCAGATGCCTCCTGATGAATATAGCTCAGGTCAAAAATATGATCATCTAACAAAACTTAAAGACCTTTTGGATAGTGGAGCTATCACTCCTGAAGAATACGAAAGAGAAAAAGAAAAAATATTGAACCATTAATTTTAAAATGGGAATAACTATTCATAGTGTTTTATGTTAATATTATGATGCGCACACTGTTACAAAGGAGATAAAATGGGTTGGTTTAGTAATAATGACGTTTTAAAGAGTGATTACTTACGTGTAAAAAATGAGAATGACGCTCTAAAAATAGAAATTCAACACTTACAAGAGTCGCTTCAAGAGAAGGAGAGTGTTATACAAAATCAAATAAATGCGTATAAATGTGAAAATCCCTTAGCTATAATGACCTACGAGAATCAGCAACTTAAAAAAAACCTTACCGATATTCAAGGTAATATGAGTATGTCGGTGGTTGCTTCCAAAGAGAATATTTCACAATCAACTTCTCTTTTAGAGAACATTATTGATCTTGGAACTAAAGCATCAACAATTTCAGAAACATTAGAAGATTTGAGCCATTTGGCTTTGGATTCAATGGATACCGTTCAAGCCCTCTCTCAACGGGCGCAAGATGTAGCGAGTATTTTAGGATTGATCAAAGACATCTCAGATCAAACGAACCTCTTAGCCCTAAATGCAGCGATTGAAGCAGCTCGTGCTGGAGAACATGGCCGTGGCTTCGCTGTTGTTGCCGATGAAGTACGTAAATTGGCTGATCGAACCGATAAAGCGATCAGTGAAATTAATATCTCATTGCAATCAATGAAACAAGATGTGAATACTATCGGAGACAAATTTGAACATATTCAAAAAAGTATTCTAGACTCTAACAAATCCGTAGCCAGTTTTAATACAAATATGGAGCAAAATGCATCTATGATGCGTCATACATTTGCAAATACTGCACACTCAGCAGAAAGAATTTTCATGAGTTTGGCAAAACTTGATCATGTTATTTGGAAAATAAACACCTACCTCTCAGCCGTAACGAAAAAAGAGGAGTTTACCTTTGTAGATCATCATAATTGCCGCTTAGGTAAATGGTATCGTGAAGGTGAAGGTTCTGATTTTTTCAAAAAAACCCCGAGTTATTCATCGCTTGAAACGCCCCACGCCATTGTTCATAGCTCAACCCATAAAATTTTTGATCTTATTCGTACAGAAAGTATAAATTCCGACTCTTTTGTCCAAATATTCCACGATATGGAAGAGGCAAGTGATACTGTGTTTGTAATATTGGATCGTATACTTCAAGAAAAAAAATAGCAGGTAATGAGGATTAAACTTAAAAAGTTTGGTATTTGTATTAAATAGATAATCTATCTAATACAAAGTATTTTAGAGTGTTATGTGCAGCTCAACGAAGTTGAGTAAGTGCTATCCATATCAATTCCCATCGCCTACTGTGATAACATAGTTGTCATCCACTTCAATAACACCGAATGAATGTTCACCACAGAAGGTCTCGTTCATCTCTTGTGCCCAAGCACGTGCAATTCGCATTGCGTTTTCTTTATCATCCAACGTCTTAATCTGAGGCATTTGTTTACGCTTCGCGCATCTACATAATTTTTCTACTACAACATGATGATCCATACTCTCCTCCTATTTACAGCCACAGCCGCCGCCGACCATACCAATGACATAATTGTCGTTCACTTCGACGAGTTGAAACTCGTGTTTACCGCAAAAGCTTCCATTCATATGGGCAAGTTGTATTTCAGCCGCTTCGGATGCCTTATCTTTTGCATCGTATGTTGAGATTTGAGATAATCCCTCTTTTTTTGCACAACTGCATAGTTTTTCGATGACGACGTGGTGTTCCATGGTGTTACTCCAAGATTGATTTAACAAACATCTGCATAAGGTGTTCTCGATGACATTAAGTTCCTTTTAAAGGAACAAAGCATATACTTTTCCTATGAATGTTATCAGCAAAAAAACATCGGTACTGTTTTATGAAAAACATCCTCAGGCTAAAACACCTTTGGAAGTATGGCACTCTGATGTACGCAAAGCACAATGGGAAAGCCCTGATCAGATAAAACGTGAGTATTCCAGTGCCTCTTTTTTACGTGATAACCGCGTCGTTTTCAATATCAAGGGGAATGATTACCGTTTGATCGTCCATATCGATTACAAACGAAAAATCGTCGCGAATACGACAAAATAAATGCAGAGGAGATTTAACATGCACCTGTCCCCTATCCGAACCGAAACCGATTACGAGCAAGCCCTTGAGCGAATCGATGCGTTAATGGAACAAGAACCTGAAATCGGAAGTAGTGAGGGCAATGAACTCGAAATCCTAGCCCTTTTGGTCGAAAAATACGAAGAAAAACATTGGCAAATCGCCACTCCCGATCCCATCGAAGCGATCAAATACCGCATGGCAGAGATGGGATTAAAACAAAAAGATTTGGTGCCGATCATCGGAAGTAAAAGCAAGGTTTCTGAAGTGCTCAACCGTAAAATAGGGCTATCACTCAGTATGATTTCCAATCTCTCAGCACAGCTTCATATTCCGTTGGAAGTGTTGGTGCCTAAAGCTTCGGCATGAGAGTCAAGACTACAATGTAATATGTAGTGTTGTTATCTTATCTTCTATCATATTCACTAAGTTTTTGCATTCTATAATTAAATTTATATTGATAATATTATACCCCTATCAATCCTTTACTATTCCCCAGCATCTTTATAATATCCCCATACTATACCGATAAATTTATATCTAAACTATTCTTCCCTATAATACCACCCATTAAAATAGGTGGAACACAATGGATTTAAAACAACAATTAATAGAGTTTGGATGTGGCGTTGAATTTGTCGATATCGCTTTAGGCTATGCACAATTTTATCAACCCCAAATGGACATCGAAACCTTTGTAGAATATGTCGAAGAAAAACATGCAAAAGTCGAAGAAGCGGAAGAGATAAAGAAAATGGACAAAGAAATTATCAATCCATCCGATCTTACAGAAGCATTTAAAATATTTGATGAAGACGAAGCGCTTTAAGAGAGCGGTGTCGTCTGAACAACGAAATAAAGTTCGTCTTTGAGAACATTTAGGTGTTTGATAACATTGTCACGACGGGTTTCATCAAGATCAAAATGCTGTTCGATCGAATCATAAATTCGGTCGATACTCGCATAGATTTCAACCATCAGTTCAGTTTTGATTTTATTGTGGACAGAAGCCATACGTTATCCTATTTCTTTGAATAAATCTTTTCTAAAAGACTCAACCAAAGAAATCTCCCATTGGGGAGACATCGACGAAAAACAATGAAGTTTTGCCGAAAAAGATAGATTCTGCCTCGAAAGAGGCAAGCTTTAGTGCCATAGCGGCAAGCGTAGCCAACGGGGCTTTTGCTCCGTTGGCGTTTAAATCAAATCCCTAGCGAACGAGATCGAAGAAGTAGTCAGTGGTTGCGATACCTTTGGTATCTTCATCCAATTGGTCAAGAACTTGGTTCGTGATCCAAGTAAGAAGGTTCAACGCTCCGTCGTACCCGCTGATAGAGTAACGGTGTAGGTGGTGACGGTCAAAGATTGGAAATCCGATGTAGATCAACGGAGTCCCCGTGTCACGCATCAACTCTTTACCGTAGCTGTTACCGATCATGAAATCGACGGGCTCAGTGAAGAGAAGTGAACGCATGTGCCACAAATCTTTTTCAGCCCATACATGCAAGCTGTCTTTAGCAGGAGAGGTATCAAGCAATGCTCTCATCTCATCTTCCCACCCTTTTGGCGCATTGTGGCAAAGAACGTGAGTCGGTTCAGCACCCATCTCTAACAAGAAGGATACAAGACCGATTAGGAAGTCAGGATCTCCCCAAATTGCGAATTTCTTACCGTGCATGTACGGATAGCTATCTTGCATAGCATCAACCAAACGGCCGCGCTCTACTTTGAGTTTTTGTGGAACTTCGGTTCCTGTTAATTCTGCAAGTTTCATTACGAACTCATCCGTCCCTTTGAGACCGATTGGGTTAGAGAATCCACCTTTGTGTTTCCAACGTTTTTCGACCATTTTCATGGTTTTAGACGTTGCATATTTTTGCAAAGAGATCGTTGCACTTGAATTGATACAATCTTTTGCGTCTTCAATTGTTGTTCCGCCTTGGAACATTTCGTAATTACCTGCAGGCATGTCCCATTGGTCAGAGTGGTCGCCGAGCATGATATAGTCTGTACCGAACGCTTCTACGATGCTTTTTACGGAGCGGAGGCTTCCGATATACGTTTCAAAACCAGGGATGATGTTGATACGTTGTTTCGTCTCCCCTTTTTGTCCTTCAGTAAGCTGAGACATAATACCGTACATCATGTTGTCATAACCCGTAATATGGCTTCCGACGAATGAAGGTGTATGTGCAAAAGGGATTGGATATTCAGCCGGTAGATATTCTCCGCCATCTTCTTCTTTTGCTGCAATAATAAACGCCATCAAGTCATCACCGATAACTTCTGCCATACAGGTAGTAGAAACGGCGATCATTTTAGGCTTATACACTGCTGCACAGTTTTTAAGACCCTCTTTCATATTTACCAATCCACCAAATACTGCTGAATCTTCCGTCATAGAATCCGATACACAGGGAGTCGGCTCTTTGAAGTGTTTAGTAAAGTAAGAACGAAAATAGGCAACACAACCGTGTGAACCGTGTACGTACGGCATAGTACCTTCAAATCCGAGTGCCACCATAACCGCACCAAGAGGTTGGCATGCTTTAGCAGGATTAACAGTAATGGCTTCCCTGGCAAGGTTTTTCTCACGGTAATCCCATGATTTAGTCCACTCAGCAATCTCTTCTACTTTCGCAGGATTAACAGCGAGCATGGACGACTCAAATTGTTTTTTGTTTTTGAGTACTTCTTGATACTCAGGTCGTTTAAACAGGTCTTTCCCGTTTACGATTTTTTCTACTTCTTGCATTGTGTTTTCCTTGGTATAGACAATTTTCTGCCTCATACGAGGCAAGGAATTTTCAAAGCGCCAAAAGCGCAAG
>JAPLGM010000025.1 GCA_026390165.1 Campylobacterales bacterium | reverse complement strand
TTCTTGATACTCAGGTCGTTTAAACAGGTCTTTCCCGTTTACGATTTTTTCTACTTCTTGCATTGTGTTTTCCTTGGTATAGACAATTTTCTGCCTCATACGAGGCAAGGAATTTTCAAAGCGCCAAAAGCGCAAGGGCCTTCTGCGAGAGCCAACTCAGTGGTTTAATGCATCTGAGCTAGACTTTGCTCGCTCAGCTTAGGAAAGAAGGCTTCAGCCCTCTTTCTCCCATGGTGCTTTTGAATGTGCCCATACAGGAGAATTGATCGCAAGATCCATATCCTGGGCAAAAATAGCAAATCCATCGTACCCGTGGTAAGGTCCGCTGTAATCCCATGAGTGCATTTGACGGTATGGGAGACCCATTTTTTGGAATACATACTTCTCTTTGATCCCTGAAGCTACAAGGTCAGGTTGAAGTTTTTTGACAAACGCTTCAAGCTCATACTCGTTGACGTCATCGTAGATAACGGTTGAACGGAAGATCTCATCTTTGGTACGTTTATAGTCATCATCATGAGCGAACTCATAGCCGGTTCCGATTACTTCCATACCCAAATCTTCATACGCACCGATAACGTGACGAGGACGGAGACCGCCGACGAACAACATAACGGTTTTACCCTCTAAACGAGGTTTGTATTTCGCGATAACCGCATCGATCATTGGCTGATACTTCGCGATCACTTCTTCACATTTAGCTTGGATACTCTCATCAAAGAACGCCGCAATTTTACGGAGTGATTTGAGTGTTTGAGACGGTCCAAAGAAGTTATACTCGATCCAAGGAATCCCGTACTCTTTTTCCATGTGTCGGCTGATGTAGTTCATTGAACGGTAGCAGTGAAGCAAGTTCAATTTTACTTTTGGAGTCAATGCCATCTCTTTAAGAGTTGCATCTCCTGACCATTGAGCCACAACACGAAGACCCATCTCTTCAAGAAGAATACGGCTTGACCACGCATCACCACCGATGTTATAGTCTCCGATGATTGCTACGTCATACTCAGTTACTTCAACATCACTTGTATTAACATTTACTTTTGCATCGAAAATATAGTCACGAATGGCATCATTTGCAATGTGGTGACCGAGTGATTGAGACACCCCACGGAACCCTTCACAGTTGACTGCAACAATCGTTTTATCGAGTTCTTTTGCTTTTACTCGTGAAACACCACCGATATCATCCCCGATCAAACCGATTGGACACTCGGATTGAACTGTGATACCATTATTCAATGGGAAAAGTTCCTCGATTTCATCGATACATTTAGCTAATTTTTTATCTCCACCGAAAACGATGTTGTTCTCTTGAAAATCTGAGCTAAAGTTCATAGTAACGAACGTATCAACACCAGTTACACCGATGTAATAGTTACGACGACCAGCACGGCTGTATTGACCACATCCGATAGGACCGTGGCTGATGTGGATCATGTCTTTGACCGGACCCCATACAACCCCTTTTGACCCTGCATAAGCACAACCGCGTTGGCTCATAACTCCCGGTACTGTTTTTTTGTTTGAACGGACATCACCGCACGTTTTTTGATTTTCATCATTTGGAGACCCGACACCGAGATGTTTTTCACGGTTTTTTGCCGCTTTCTCAGGATACGCTTTTAAGATCTCTTCAATGGCCGCTTTTTGTTTAGCTTCTAGTGTTTCTGGTCCCATAATACACCTCTTCCTTACGCGACTTCGATGCGAAATTGTTCCATCGAATCTAAGTTGTGACACAATTTCATTGTTTCATCATCGGCTGCATCAACACGTTTTGAAATTGCTGATATTTGGTAACGGTTCATGTAGATCATGTACTTTTGTTCATTGTTTGGGTTCTCTTCTTTGAAATAGTGGATCAAAGCTCTAAACATAAACGTCTCTTTGTTTGTGTAGCTCAACCACTCTTTATCTTTATCTTTGGTACCCATTAAAAGTTTAATCTCTTTAACGTCACTAATATCAACATTGGCAATTTTTTCTGCAACTAATTCGTCTGGAATGATATTCCCCATTGAAGCTGGGAAGTGAAAACCTAATACAAACATCTAATCTCCTTTTTCTGTTGTTTTCTTTTCATTATTAACAAGATGTTAAATGTCATAGAACTCTATGACAGCCATTGAAGATTCCTCAAAAAGGAATCTACGGATTAACCATTACGCTTCGTGCGCAGCTTTACCGACTTGTGACTCATCTACTTCGTCTTCGAGACCGAATGCAAGAAGAAGTTCTTCAAGTTCATCCATTGTGATTGGAGTTGGGATAACTTTCATATCGTTATAAACGATTTTACGTGCAAGCTCTTTGTATTCACGAGCTTGGTCAGAATATGGGCTATACTCAACAACCGTCATACGGCGAAGTTCAGCGTGCTGAACGATGTTATTACGTGGTACGAAGTGGATCAATTGTGTTCCCAAACGTTGTGCAAGTTCGAGTGCCAAATCGTATTCACGGTCAGTCATACGAGCGTTACAGATAAGACCTGCAAGACGTACTCCACCGGTGTTTGCGTACTTCAAAATCCCTTTAGAGATATTGTTTGCCGCGTACATCGCCATCATTTCACCTGACATTACGATGTAAATCTCTTGTGCTTTACCTTCACGAATCGGCATTGCAAATCCACCACAAACAACGTCACCAAGAACGTCATAAGAAACGAAGTCAAGACCCTCTTCATCGTATGCACCCTCTTCTTCAAGGAAGTTAATCGCTGTAATAACACCACGACCTGCACACCCTACTCCTGGCTCTGGTCCGCCTGACTCAGCACAGTTGATCCAACCGCCTGGAGTTTTTTGATCAAAAAGACCTTTACCCCAAAGACGTGCTTGATCCATCTCAACATCTTCAATAGTGCCGTATTCCGCTGCAAGCGAAAGGATAGTATCTTGTGCTTTCTCGTGCAAAATCAAACGAGTTGAATCCGCTTTTGGATCACATCCGACGATCATAATATTTTTTTCGAAATAGTGTGACATTGCTGCCAATGTATTTTGAGATGTGGTAGATTTACCGATCCCACCTTTTCCGTAAAACGCGATTTGTCGCAAGCTAGGTGCTCCAGCCATGTTATCCCCTTATTTTTGAACTTCATCCAGATAGATGCAAAGGGTGTTCTAAGGTTTTTTGGACATTTAGCAAAACAACCGTGACAAAGATACGACAATGAAACAAAATTGTAGGAATAGGTGATGCAGGGGTAATAAACAAAAAAATAGGACATTTTTTAGTAATGCTGTTGTAGTAATCTTGACATTAAAATGATATTGTATATAATATCACTATGAAAATAGTTTTGGATACCAGCGTCATCGTAGCAGCATTGATGAGTCGTAATGGTGTAGCGAATGCTCTCCTGATATACCTTTTTGAGACGGATGAAAAAATTAATGTCATTTCGAATACATTAACGGTAGAAATTGAAGCGGTTTTGAAACGTCCGTCGAATAAAGAAAAAATCGGTAATTTAAGCGATGAAGAGATCAATCGATTTATTGATGATTTATGTCTGATTTCGCATCATCAGAAGATTAATTTTTTATGGCGACCTTTTTTACGTGATTCGCAAGATGATATGGTTTTGGAAACGGCTTTTAACGCAGGTGCAGATGCTATCATTACCTATAATCTCAAAGATTTCGCTAACGTTGAAAAACACTTGAGTATCAAAGTAATGATCCCAAAAGATTTATTACGCCAAATAGGAGGCACATTATGAATTTCGCACTAAGAATTCCTGACTATTATCGACAGGAGATTGAAACGTTCAAGGGAGATGTATCTATTAATCAGTTCATTATCACTGCCTTGAGTGAAAAATTAGCATCATTGCGAACAGAAGAATATTTGATAGAAAGAGCCGCATCCGGTTCACGTGAGCACGCAATAAATCTTCTGAAAAATGCACCAGATATTACACCCGATTCTAGGGATGTGATTTAAACTTTAATTGATGAACTCTCAGGACGTAAAATACATCAATCCCATATTGCTCGTCTCAAATCCAAAGGTACGGTAAAAAGCAATAGCCGATTCATTACGAATATCAGCGCCTAATGCTAGGCGTCCATATCCCAACCGTTTTGACTCCTCAATCATTGCACCAAGCAATAATTTTCCAATCCCCATTCGGCGAAAATCGGAGGTGACAATCATATCTTCGATTAATCCCACCCATTCCCCCATTGCCGTAGAGATAAGAGGCTGCATTGACACCATCCCAATCAGATGCTCAGAAGTTTCAGCCACCAACACTATCGTATCCGAATGTTGGAGGAGCAGTTGCAATCCGCATATCTGCTTATTGGTATCAATAACAAAATCGTCTTCAATCGTAAAAAGTTCACTGAGCAATTGCGCCATTGCAGAGATATCATTATAGTTGGCCTGTCGAATCGTCATCGACCCGTTTTCATCATCTCTAAAATCTCTCCAAGTTTGTTGTGCCGCAGTTGTATAAGACGATGGATTTCATCATAATCAAATTGACCCGTATACGCCATATCAAAGACTCTGAGAAGAGCTGCACGACAGCAGCTTTTTTCACACTCTGTGACTAGCTTTTTGGCTTTTTTATACGGGAGGGAGGTTTCTTGAAAAGTTTTTATCGCTTCGGCAACGTTTTTGTTACCGCATTCACAAATTTCAAGCTCTAGGACTTCTTCTTTAGTAGGCACAGTAGCCTCCTTTACAGAGAGTGCTCTGCTTTATAGGCGTTTGCTTTTTCGACAGCAACGTAAAGTTTTTCAGCCAGTTCAGGCATTTTTACATGATTACTCCAAACCGTATCTTCAACAATATCATGAATCTCGGAGGCAATTTCAATCGCCAAACGTTTGAGTTTTGCCAACTCTTTTTTGTGTTCTTGTTCGGTCATTTCAGACATAATCGATTCCTTTTTTTAGTATTAAATGCAAATCTTGTTCACAGTGAAAATGCGTAAATATTATTGAACTTAACCTCATGCGCTTGGCCATACGACATATGGAGAAACGTCCCTTTTTGTTGAAAATGGTATTTCTCATACAATTCGACGGCTTTAGAATTTCCCATCGGCACGTCGGCAAGAACTTTTTTCAATCCTCGAAAATAGAGAACTCCCTGCATCATCTTCTCCGCTTCCTCTTCAAACCCTTCACGGCACTGCCACGGACCGAGATATACCCCGCGTGCATTGATGACACTGGAGTGTTGAAACGAATTTGGGAGAGCAAATTTGAGGGAACTATTCCGCTCCATCTCATCGAGCATAAAGCCCATCCGATCCTCACCGAACGTCTCAAAATCGATTTTTCGGATTGTCGCATCGAAGTTTCCTCCGTCAAGTTCCTTCGCCTGAGCATTCGTAAAGCTAAACGGGGGGACTTTGCCGACATTGAGAAATCGTCCTACTTCCATAACCGCTTTAAAACCGCTCTCCTCAAAAAAAGTTTGCAGATGCGGATTAGCATGCAGATATAATGATGGGTGTTCCTCTTTTAAAACACCAAAGAGGGTATTAAAAAGCCGCCGTCCAATCCCCTGCTTTTGATGGGTTGGTTTGACCATGAAATATTTTATCATCGCCGAGGATTCAAACTCGATTGCCATCACTGCACCTACTAGCACCCCCTCATCGTATGCACCATAGCACAAGTGGGGAGCGTGCATCATCATGAGTTTGACATGATAGCCATCCAGCAGCCATCCCGTCTCTTCGGCAATTTTAATTAAGTCAGGAACATCAACAAACTTTAGCCAACCTATATACATGCTGCATCCTGATAAAGAGATTTTAGTTCAAACAGATCCAGTACCCGTTTACGTGAGGTGACAATCTCTCGTATTTTTGGGAGAAGATCACTCAAAATTGTGTTATCCGCACTGATTCCCATCCGTTTTAGATGGTAGCGGATTGTCGCACTTCCGGAGTGTTTACCGATAGGAAAAGAACTTTCCAGCCCAACTTCGCATGCTGCATACGGTTCATACGCATGGGAATCTTTCATCATACCGCTTGCGTGAATACCGCTCTCGTGGGCGAAGATATGTTCCCCCACGATAGGGGCATTGGAGGCAAGCGCCATATTAGCTGCATCCGCAACTGTTTCCACTAAATTTCGAATCAGGAGAGGATCGATGGGGCGTGCCTCACCGTAGAGATGTTTCAATGCCATGAGAATCTGTTCAAATGAAGCATTACCTGCCCTCTCTCCTAATCCCATTACGGTTGTATTCATACTGATTGCCCCTGCATCAATTCCGCTAAGGGCATTGGCGTTCGCGAGTCCAAAATCATTGTGGGTGTGCATTTCAATCGGGAGGAGATTTAGATCCGACAACGATTTGACCGCTTTATACGTTTGTGTTGGGGTCATAATACCGATCGTATCGCAATAGCGGAAACGCTGCGCTCCGCATTCGCGTGAGAGTTCCATCACGTCTTTAATAAATTCAAAACTGCCACGAGAACTGTCTTCGCCGCCGATACAGACAAACAGCCCTTCGCGAGTGGCAGAGGTGACGACGCGTTCGAGTTCCTGCAGTACTTTTATTTTACTACCGCCGAATTTGACATCGATCAAAATATCGGAAATAGGAATCGATAAATCAACCGCTTGAATACCGCATGAAAGTGAGGCGTCAAGGTCTTCCATCTTCATCCGATTCCACGTCATCATTCGTGCGCGTAACCCTAGAGAGAGGAGTGTTTTTATATCCTCACGCTCTTTGACACCCATTGCCGCAATACCGATTTCGAGTTCATCCGCTCCGCACGCATCCAACAGCGTTGCAATACGAATTTTCTCATCCGTATTGAATGCAACGTAAGCGGCTTGCTCACCATCGCGCAAAGTAGTGTCGTTTATAAGAGCCATGATTTTCCCCTTCTGCCCCAAAGGGCTAGCTTCAGTGCCTTAGTGGCTAGCGAAAGCGATTTGGGCTTTGCTCAAATCGCGACAAATCAACTAGTTCACTTCCGCGTTTTCATCCATACCGAAATATTTACGAGACGCTTTAAGGACTGAAATTTCAATCGGCTCATACGCATAACTTTGATCCGCGACTATTCCGGCAGCTTTAAGATCATCTTGCGGGCATCCACCGATTTTTGCTGTAAGAACCAATTGTACATCTTTGAGTTTTTCTAAAATGGGGGCAAGCGGATTGGTTCCATCAGGCCCTGCACAATACTCTGTATCGACTTTACGATGGTGGATAAATCGTATCCCTTTGTCTCCTGCTTCATAAATCAAGAACTCTTTGACACTGCCAAAGTGCATGTTAATCATCCCCTCACCCGCAGTCGTTACGGCCACAAGAATCGTCACACCATTGGAACTAAGCTCTTCTTTTTCTTTTCGAACACGATCATTTGCACGATCGAGGAAGAATCGGAACTCTTCGATCTTCGCCTGAGCCGCTTGACGTGCTTCGAGATCGTATTTGATTTGTAGCTCATCGAAACTAAGCCCGGAGAAGGTGTCTTTGGTAAACTCAGCCCCACGGTCTTCACCGATAAGCCCTACCGCATCGGCACGGCATTGACGACAGTGCTGCATAAGCTTCATATCCATTCCGCACTCTTCTTGTACTGCCATTTGCTCTTGATCGGTAGCACTAGGAACACCTGCAAGGGCAAACGCTGTTCCGAATTCCGGTTCAGAGAGGATAGGCATAATATTATGTAAGAACACCCCAATCTCTTTGAGTTTTTTAGAGACTTCCACCAAATGTTTGTCGTTGATTCCAGGGATAAGAACCGAATTTGCTTTAATCAAAATCCCCTTTTCAACACATTTACGCATCCCCTCAAGTTGGTTTTTCAAAAGGATTTTTGCCGCCTCTTTTCCATATATCCGCTTGTTGTTGTGGAAAATCCATGGATAAATCAAACTGCCGATCTCTCCCGTCTCATCGACACTGTTGATCGTAACGGTAATGTGATCGATGTTGTATTCAACCATCTCATCGACGAAATTTGGCAATTCCAATCCATTGGTAGAGAGACACAGTTTGAGATCCGGTGCAAATTCGCGCACCATGCCAAACGTCTCAAACGTCTTTTTAGGATTAGCAAGAGCATCTCCCGGACCTGCAATTCCAAGAACGCTCATACGTTGTACTTCTCCGCCGACGAACATAACCTTCTTCGCAGCTTCTACAGGCGAGAGACGCTCAGAGGTTACACCAGGGCGTGACTCATTCGAACAATCATATTTACGATTACAGTAATTGCATTGGATATTACACGCAGGGGCAACCGCAACGTGAATACGCGCATAGTGATGGTGTGCCCCTTCGGAATAGCATGGATGATTGTGGATTTTTTCCTTAATATCATCAGGCATAAAAGCTTCAGTTCCAGTTGATGAACAGCTCATAGTATCTCCTTCTTATTATCATTTTAATGATCTGCCTCATCCAGCACCAACCATTTTCTACACTCCCTTATGCAAATGATGTTCTTGTCAATTACAAACAAATCGGGGTTCAAACGTGACAATTTTGTATTTAAAATGACAATTCAGTTATCCAAGCAACGTAAGATCATTGATATTGTAAAGCGAGAACAAAATTTGCATCCATATTAAAATATAAAGGAGCTGACAATGATCGTTGCCATACCGATAGATGCATTAAAGCGTGTCTACCACTACAATCCATGTAGCGCAACGATGTTCGCACTGTATGAGCTGACCGGAGAACGAAACGATATTAAATATCGTCATCTGGAATCTAAACTCAATCCTTGGAAAAAATGTGAAGGGGAGATGGTTCGTAATCAACAAGTCAAAGAGAGTAAGTGCGATCGGGAAAAGAGCAATGATCCACACCATATTAGTGAACACTATGCACTTTTGGAAGTGATTGGAAAATGTGACTATCTCATTGCAGGTCAATATTGTCTTAATACTTTTTATGCCATGCGCAATGTGGGGATAAAAATTCATAAGATTCCCCCATTTATGAAAACCATAAATGAAGCAATGAACCATTTTATTATAGGAGCTGAAATTGCAGATAACTTACAACACATCCACTTTGTATCTTGAAGATATCCCTTTGGATATTGGTTATGCCTCTGAGAAAGTGAGCCTAAAAAATCACAATGATGAGACATTTTCTGTCGGAGGACAAAACGGCTTTACACAGCTCATTGTCTCGACCCCGTTTATCGATGATCCTCTTTTGGCTCAACTTGAAGAGATCAATATTTTACTTGAGCTAAACGCCTTGCAATCTCTAACCAAGTCTCTCGTCGTCGCATCAACTCACCATCTTAATCCTCGCATAGAAGGGTGGCAGTTTGGAATCGATACCAATGAAGAATTTGGAGATTATTATGGGACACGCTTAGCCAAAGGGGAATTAGGAGGAGAGTTTACAAAAGCGCTCTTCATCGTCTCCAAAGATGGTGCATTATTTTATGATGAGATCCTTAATGATCTAAACAAACCTTTTTCACTTGAAAAAGCACTGCCAAAAATCGCTGCGGCGATGAACTGTTATACGGGGAAAGGGTGCCACTAGATTGTATTTTTTCTCACCCAATTCAAATGCCAGTTTCTCATGAGGCGGGTTAAATTGAGCATCTACCCCCTCTTTGTTCCCACGTGCATCGACTCGATACCAGCCGAACTCTTTGAGATAAATAGCATTTAGTCCATGCAGGCAATAAATACCCTCGACGTATTCCGAACAACTCAGCCGATGATAACACAATGCGGTAGGGATACCGTTGACGCGCAATAATGCAGCTAATAGGTGACTTTTGGCATAGCACCACCCTTGTCCTTGTTCAAGCACTTCACTAGCACACAGTGTCGTGATTCCATCACCCGCATCACCCGTATGGCGTATTTCGTCACGGACGAACTCGAAACAGCGTTTCGCAGTCTCTGTATCACTACTGCACCCTCGTGAGAGTTCACATGCTTTTGTGGCTACAGATGGATGAGTGAAATCGATTATCTCGGTGGTTTCTAAATACCCTTCCATTTCATAAAACCTTCTTTAACTTCCGCCCGCCGCTTATCTCAAACCCTTCACGTTCGTAAAACAATAAAGTCGAAAGAAAGGGGTCAAGTGATTCCTATAACTCAACAATAATGCGCCGCCACTTTAACCACTTTCCCACTCTCATCGAAAAAGAAAACCTCTACCGCCTTTTTATCCAATACTGACGTATACGTGAGGGCAATCGAATCCGCCCCGACATACAACATACGGGACTGGCGTTAAAGATTAAACTAAAGCTACTTTAATCTTTGTGCTGCTTCACGATAGACTGCCATTTCATCACGAGCTGCTATCGCAATAACTTCAACGACAATGACCTCTTCGAGAATTCGATAAACAATTCGAACCCGTTTATGATCAACATACATTTTTCGACAACCTGATAGATCCATCCCCGATTTATTACCGAGTAGATCACCAAGCTGTGGCGAATTTGCAAGTTTATTAAGTTGTTTGAATACCAAAAGGCGGACACGGTGATCGAGTTGCGCCAAGTCATCTTCTACCTCTGGGAAAAATTCAATCGTGTACATCGACTTCATTAACTCCAAAGCGATTCATCATATCACTCAATCCAATACGTACACCCGTATCTTTCTCTCTACGCTCTGTTACTCTCTTATAAATTTCAATATGTTCAGCTAAATCGGCAATCTCTTTAAGACGTTCGTATTCCTCGATTGGTAGTAATACAAGTTCGAGTTTATTATTTTTAGCGATAGCAATTCTCTCTTTTGCTCCATCAATAAGACTTTTAAATACAGAAGAGAAATTACGGGCTATTTCAGTAGCAGGGATGATTTCATCACGAGCATAGGCAATCATAGAAGACTCCTTCTTAAATACATACTATTTTGTGTATTATACTACTAAACCTGAAAAAATTGTCAAAATTTCAAGTACTAAGTGCAACACACGGTTAAGCTACAGAATAAGATTTCGCAATTCAACGCGACAGTCACCTTAGACATTTTTGTCCCTTCTCACCCCATTCTCCACAAAATCCTACAAAATAAGATAATTTTACTCCTATTTCCAACAAGAATGTAAAATGCAATATTCCATTCAAAGTTCCAAAAGGGATCACGATGGATACATTAATAGAGACGATCAAAAAAGAGTTGCGAAATCAGACCACTATCCCCTACTTCGGATTGGGTGTATTTGAGGGGATTATGACCAAAGAGGGGGAAGCGGTGCCGTATGACAGCGATTCACTCATCTTGGCGATGAATGGCGGACGGGCAATGGCTCCTCGACTGATGTTCGAATATTCACGTGCGGCTATGCACTTGGAACAACGACGCGGTGTTGAGTATATGACGCAGTTGATGACCCATATCTATACGAAACCTTACGAGCCGACACCCCTGCATAAAGCTATTATTGATATGTCACCTCGTTACATCATTGACACCAATCGTGACACGAAGTTCCAAGAGCTTCTCGCCTTTACTCCACACTGTCTCATCATTGGCAAATCTCGTATTATGGGAGATCTAAACCGCTATGAAACGTATGAATACGATGTTGAGAACCAAAAGTATTTTTTGGTAGAGGATGAAGTACTCGATAATGCCAAAAAAATCCTCTTCAAACCGATGGGGTCACCATTACCAAATCCGACATTTGTCATCTCCGATGCCGATTACGTCGATTGGCTCACGGAAGCGATGGGGGGATTTGCGATTCCTAAAGTTCTCAAAACCTATCGAAAAGCAAAAAAATACCTCTTTTTAGGAACCTCCTTCGGTCACGATACCGATCGGATGGTCGCCAATGAACTAAGCCTAGATTTAGAGGGGGGGTACGTCATTACAGATAAAGAACTAGGGAAAAAAGAGAAAAAGTTCATCGAAAAACATAACCTCGAAGTGATACCGATGTCACTTGCCGATTTCATTCAATCATTTGTGTAAGGAGCCAAAATGCCATATATACCTACCGTTAAAGATGTATCACCGCGTGGAGAGCGATATTTCGATCTTTTTTCTAAACTCTTGGGGGATCGCGTTATCGTTATCACCGAAGCAATTGACGATCAGATGATGGGAGTTATTGTATCTCAGCTCCTGTATCTTGAAGCAATGGATTCCGAAGAACCGATACACATGTACATCAGTTCACCCGGTGGTTCGGTTATGAGTGGTCTTGCGATCTTGGACACGATGAATCTTATTAATGCCCCAGTCCATACCTATGCAATGGGGCTGGTCGCGTCGATGGCAGCGGTTTTATTTACGTGCGGGGAAAAAGGGCACCGTTATATGCTCCCCAATGCGGAATTGATGATTCATCAACCCCTCGGCGGCTATTCCGGACAAGCCAGTGATATTGAAATTCATACGAAACATATCCTCAACCTTAAACGCCGTCTCTACGTCATCCTAGCCGAAGCGACAGGTCAAAAGATCGAAGTGATCGAAAAAGAGTCCGATCGTGACAACTATATGGAGGCAAACGACGCGATTAGCTTTGGGCTTGCCGATGAAATTCTCACCAAATTTACCCCAAAGGATGTCGGATGAGTACCGAAAAAACTTGCTCATTTTGTGGTCGTAGTCAAAGTGAAGTGAAAAAAATGTTCTCATCGGAGACCACTCATATTTGTAATGAGTGTGTCACCACCTGCTCTGCAATCCTCCAAAAAGAGGTACGCTATGAACAACGCTCCAATCTTCAACAACAACTCCCGATTCCTGAAAAAATTGTCGAATTTTTGGACAAATACATCATCGGTCAAGTGGATGCCAAAAAAGTTCTCGCCGTTGCTTTGTATAACCACTATAAACGGATCGAAAACCCAGTCTACAACAACGTAGAATTGGAAAAAAGCAATATTCTTCTCATAGGACCTACAGGAAGCGGTAAAACACTTCTTGCAAAATCACTCTCTAAAATCATGCAAGTCCCCTTCGCGGTTGCCGATGCAACAGCCCTCACCGAAGCTGGATACGTGGGCGAAGATGTTGAGAGTATCCTCTCACGGCTCCTTGCGGCTGCAAATTATGACATCGAGTTAGCGCAGCGTGGAATCATCTACATCGATGAGATCGATAAAATTGCACGTAAATCGGAAAGTTCTACTATGGGACGTGATGTATCGGGTGAAGGGGTACAACAAGGATTACTCAAGATTCTTGAAGGTGCTGAAGTCTACGTTCCGCTCAAAGGGAGCCGTAAAAACTCTACAACGGAAACGGTAATTTTTAACACGACCCACGTCCTCTTCGTTTGCGGTGGTGCCTTTGTGGGACTTGTCCCAGATACCCATACGAAAAAGTCGAACAAAGTAGGTTTTAGTAAAACAACGGATAAATCCGACGTTAAAGAGAAAAAAATTGATGCTAAAGCACTTGTACACTATGGGATTATCCCTGAGTTTATCGGACGTATTCCCGTTATCGCTCAACTACGAGAACTCTCTAAAGAACAAATGGTACAAATCCTTCAAGAACCTGATAATGCCCTTATCAAACAATTTCAAGCACTGTTTGATATGGACGGTATTGAGCTGAACTTTGAGGCTAAAGCCCTAGATGCTATTGCCCAAAAAGCAATCGACCGAGGCGTTGGTGCACGCGGCTTGCGCAGTATCCTAGAAGAGGCGATGTTACCGCTTCAGTTTAGCTGTCCGTCGAAAAAGAATCTGCAAAGCCTCACCATTACCGAAGCGGTCATTGAAGACTCGAGTAACGAACCTATTTACGTCTATAAAGAAGAGAGCGCGGAAGCGTGAACTTCTAATATTCCTGTTCTTTTTCTCCTAATACTTCTTGCCCTCTGATTAAAAACTCTTCTAATAATTCTATTGTCATGTTTAAACCTTTTTCTCTCTCACTCTCCTGAGTTGGAAAAAAATAATTTTTATCAAAACGGTACATCCGTATCAGGGAGCAATCGACCTTTATAGACCAAATTTTTATCCAGAAACAAAGAAAATTCAATGCCGTTTGGACCTATTGGCGATGAAAGGCTCCCACTCAATTTTGTAGGAATAGCCATTTTTAAATGAGTTGATCTATGTGTTGCTCCGCTATCGATTACCGTGTATGCAGTTTCCAAATCAAATAAACTCTTTTTAGCATTCGCCAATTCCACACTTAGCAACTGCCCGTTAAGTGATACTTTATTTACATACAATCGATCTTTATAAAATATTCCGTCTTTTGTAAAAACTTTTATTTTATCGCCATAAATTAATTTTGCATCTTCATCCATAAGGCTTAAAAGTGTTTCACGTTCAGCTTCAGACCTAACACAAATATATTTTAAAAATTCTTCAATAGCTAATTCATCACAAACCAGTACCTCAGCATGACGACAATAAACAATGTGCCGACTATAAGGATCAGAAGAAAGAGATTCTCTGTTATAAATATAGTTGAATTCTAATTTTTTCAAATCAGTAATATCATCATAGATTTCAGGATTAGCCGCAGCAATATTTCCGTTACTAAATCGAATTCCCGGTAATGAGAGCAGTTTCACAAAATCAAAGAGTAAAAATACCGGCACTGGGCAGTGTGCGTTATTTGAAATTGAAGCGAGAGACTTAATACCTTCATTACGGTATTGCGTTGGAGTTTTCGCTCCAAAATAAAATCTCACATATTTTTTTAGTTCCCCATCCGTCCCGCAAATGACTGCATCATTCGCATTGTCATTGGTCATCAAACCCCGTAAAATTGCTTGATCACGGCTATAGAGGAATCCAGTATTGAGAACTGAGACGATATTATTTACATCACTGTAATGGAAAATAAAATTCGGCCACCAACTTTGAAAACCGCTTGGGAAATTCACTAAAAGTTCGCGTTGAAACTCCTTAACAAAATTCTCTCTCGTCATGCGGCGAATGTACCTGATTCATTTTTTATTTTGGGTTGCAAATGAGGAAGTAATCTAAGCCCTATTTCAGATTTATCCCCTTCTCCGATTCTTGTCGTGGTCATCAGATCCATAGAGCTCAAAACACTCATCACAGCATCACCATGAACTGCCAAATGCGCAGGTAACATAGTATTTCGAATAATTCCATTGGCTTTTAACTCTGACCACAAATTAATCAGAGTATCAGTCGACATATGCACTTCAAAATCTCTGCTTGTTATTTTGATACCATCCTCTTCACCACAATTTTCCCAAATAACTTCAAGTAAAGAGCCATCTACACCACTGATAGTTTTCGGAACAAGAGATTCAAACTCTTTGCGTATCAAAGATATAAATTCATGATTACTTAAAAAGACTGGTTCACTTTTTAACCAAGACTCCATTGCCGACATTTGTAAGTGCTCAGGTGTTAAATCATCTTTTTCTGCAATATGTACATAGACATCAATGGGCAGATTTTTTAAATACCGCTCCATCAAAGGACGGACTTCATCCCATTCAAGCCCTCCGTTACCGCAACCTAGCATAGGAAAAGAAATTGAACGAATCCCAAGTCGTTGATAATGATCAACAAATTTTTGTAACCCTGATTCAATATATTCCAAATGAGAAGGTTTTCGCCACTCATTTTTTGTTGGAAAATTTAAAATCCACTTATTTGACGTTTTAAAAAGCTGGAGTTTCCCAACGGTCAATAAACCATTTTCACAATATTTCTGGTAATTGGTGAACATATCAGGATACAATTGTTTAAATTTAAGAGCAAGCCCTTTACCCATAACACCAATTGTATTAACAGTATTAACTAATACCTGAGCATTAGATTCAAAAATATTTGTTCGTACGTAGGTAATCATGATTATTCATTCTTTTATGAAATTTAATTACATTATATCAAGATAGGATGTAAATTATAATAAGTTTAACCATTCAAATAAACTATTTACTTATTGCTATAAACTTATAAAATAGAGTTCTTCTCGAACAAATCTTGCATTAGACCTCATAATACCGACACATGAGGACAAAACATGAAACGCGTCTATCTCGATAATAATGCCACCACCAAGCTCGATCCTATCGTAAAAGTAAAAATGCAGCCGTTTTTCGAAGAGTTTTATGGAAATCCAAACTCGCTTCACCAATACGGTATCGAAGTGCGCCCCTATTTGAACGAGGCTATGGGATACATGTACGATGCCCTTAACGCTCCAGATGCCGATGATATTCTCATCACTTCCTGTGCGACTGAAAGCAACAATACAGTTCTAAAAGGGATATTTTTCAAACATATTCTTCCCGATCCAAGTCGAAATCACATTATTGCATCCGCTGTTGAGCACCCTTCCGTCCTTGAAACACTCCATTTTCTACAAGAGCACGGAGTCGAAGTCACTTTTGTCGATGTTGACCAATACGGTTATGTGAGTGCCGAGCGTATCGCAGCAGCTATTACGGACAAAACGATCCTCATTTCTATGATGTGGGCGAACAATGAAACAGGGATGATCTTCCCCGTCGATGAAGTAGCACAAATCGCAAAAGAGAAAGGGATTTTATTTCATACGGATGCAGTGCAGGCAATCGGTAAAGTTTCGGTCGATCTTACTAAAACACCGATCGACTATCTCACCTTCTCCGCCCATAAATTCCACGGTCCAAAAGGGATCGGCGGCTTGTACGTCAAAAAAGGAAAAGAGCTTCCAAACTTATTGCATGGCGGTGAGCAAATGGGTGGCTATCGTGCGGGAACACTCAATGTCGCCTACATGATCGGCATGGGGTTAGCGATGAAACAATCGGTCGGACATTTGGACAAGATGAACAGCGATGTACGAGCATTGCGTGACCGTCTTGAAGATGCGATTTCACAGCTTCCCGACACCATCGTCGTAGGTGATCGCTCACGTAAAACTCCTAATACTATCCTTATCTCATTGCGTGGTATTGAGGGGGAATCCATGTTGTGGGATCTTAACCGTGCCGGTATTGCCGCCTCCACCGGAAGCGCATGCGCCTCTGAATCGCTCCAAGCCAACCCCGTCATGAACGCCATCGGCGAAGATCCCGAACTTGCCCATACCGCAATCCGTCTGAGCCTAAGCCGATTTACCACTGCGGATGAGATCGACTACACTATCGAGGTATTTACCAAAGCAACGGAACGTTTACGTTCTATCTCCTCCACGTATGCCTACACGAATGAAGTGGGTTAATGCGCCCTTACCGTAATATCAAGGACTCGGAGTTGGAAAGATTAGGGGCTGTGCGTGAGTGGAACAGAGATATTCTCCTCTCCCTAACCCTTCCCGCACCAATCCTGTGGGTACACTCCTCAAGAGAAAAATTTCATCGCCTTGACCCTCTTGATTCCTGTCTCGTTAAAACAATCACCATACACAGAATTCAAGGTGGCGTGATTAAAACGAATTTTGGAAGCTATTCTATTGAGACCGGGAAAAATCTTTTTTACGCCTGCGGTTGTAAAAAGTTTTGTGACTGTTATGGACAGCTTTATAGCCTTACTTCCTCAACGCATTAAGTATATTTCCACTCGTGCGTTCTCCCAGTTGTTCTAATTCGTATCTCCACTCGATGAGTCGTAATATTGATGTTGTATCGTACTCATGGTGATCCACATACCCCTGTTTTGCATACGGTGAGATGATCAACGCTGGGATGCGGGTTCCAGGACCCCATCGATCCCCTTTAGGTGGGGAAACATGATCCCATAATCCCCCATTTTCATCATACGTGATGATAATCACCGATTTTTCCCAAATGTCAGGTTGCATACGAACCGCTTCTACGATCTGATACAGTTTATCATCCGCCGCTTTGACGCTCGCGTATCCGGGATGCTGATTATCTTCTGCTGAGGGTTTGAAAAATACGACGCTCGGTAAATTACCACTTTTGAGTTCACTGAAAAATTCTTTTTCATCTTTGAGGTGTTTTCGCCCTTTGGTGTCAGGAGCATACTTAGCGAAATACAAAAATGGGTTGTGGTGGTACTGGTAGTGAATCTCATCGCCGCGTCCTGCAACCGCTTCATCGTATCCGCCGCTATACCAACTCCATGAGACATTTTTGTCACTCAGCCGATCACCGATCGACTCATATTCAAGCGGTTTTAATCGCATGATAGGATCAGAATATTTGGCTTTATACGGTGGGTTATAAGGCTGTATCGTATTAACAGCATATCCATCAGGGGTGAGAATACCATCTTTTACCACCTCTCCTTTTGCATTTAATTCATAGCGTGAAATATTAGACTCCATCCCTACATACGGTGTCCGCGCTGCAATAAGCCATTGATGGTTCAAAAATGACCCCCCAAATGCCGAAGCAAAAAAACGATCACACAGGGTATATTCACTGGCATATTTCCACAATGCGCTGGTACGAATGTCGTGATACCCCATTGTCAACCCTTGCTCATCACTCACTGCGACAAAACGGTCATTTGCTCCACCATTAATTTGTTGCTGATTTTGATAAAATCGATGAATTAAATCAGGGATACTCCCCTCTTGTGAAACGGTGGAATCGAGTAAAAATGGCTTATTTTCTATTTCGCTGGGAAATCCCGCTTTTATTGCCTCTTCTCCCATTGGAAGGGATTGATACACGGTACCGTTGCTATCGCCTTGCAGAAGATACGGTTTGAGGGGGTTATCCGATGTATCCGCCCCTTCAAATCCGCGAAAAAGATTATCAAAACTACGATTTTCGAGATAAACAACAACTATATGATCGATTTTAAAGCGAAGATCATCGGCGGTGAGAGAAATAAGCAAGGCCAAGAAAAGTAAAAATTGTTTCATAATGTATCCATTTTTATCGAAAGTATAACCCCTTTCATTAAACATAAACACCACCGGATTATTGTTTATCAAAGAACCTCACTGTTTTCAAAGTGAGATATTACTATAATCATAAAAATTTCTCCAAAAGAGTGTGCAATGAGCAACACAACTGAACCTATTTCCAAAGCTATCCCAACGTGGGAAGATAAAATCGAAAAGATGATGCAAGGGGTCATCCAATTTCTCCGTCTTTTTTTCATTGCAATAATGATCGTCTATCTTTTCTCCTGTCTCATCGGTCTTTCAACCAAACTGATCGACTTAACGTTGCAATATGGTGTCCTCGACTTTAGGAGTATGAAAAATATTTTGACCGATGCGCTGTTTACCCTCATTGTACTGGCAATCGTCCGAACACTCTTTATCCGAAATGGCTATTTGTATGCACTTACACTGCTTGAAATCGGATTCGTTGTTATCATCCGTAAACTTATTTTATTGGAAGTTGATCCGAGTGAAACATGGCTTCTTCTTATTTTAGGGGGTATCTCCGCCCTCTTTTTTGGGTTAATCATCTTTGCCCATTCTTCTAAATTTCGTAGTAGCAAGGTGATATAAAGTGACCGCATCCAAAGTGAAATCTTCTTGACGATTGCCTAATTATCCTACAACGAATCTCATCACACCCTCCCCCAAGACGATATAATGTGAGAAGATTAGTATTTCGTTAATTTGATTCTCCTTGGAGTTCCTCTTTAGTTCAATACACGAGCTAAAGGAATTTCTATGACTACCTCCACGATCAATCGAGATGAATACATCACCTCAATTTCTACCATCACCGATCAGGAAAGTCGCCGTTTTGCCAATCAGGCTCTGGTATGGTGGGATCGCCATTTTAGTTGGAATGTGCAAGGATGCAATGTCCTAACCGATGATAACAATATCCATGTATGCTATCTCTTCGGTAAAATCGACCGCTACAGTGAATATCTCACCATCTATAACCTCTTTACCCCTTTGATTGAACAACGTCAAGGATATGCCCATGAGTTATTGGGATCGGTAATCGAAGATGCATTAAAACGCTATACACGGCGGATCACCTTCTCATCCGTTTCCGATTCGCTTGATTTTTATACTGGCTTGGGATTCATCTTTTGGGGGATTAATACTATCGGGGATTATCACTGCGATTTACCAATTCCGAAAGAGGGGTTGAATGGATTCAGTGAAATGACACAAACGGTACGATTAAAAGTTTTGCTCGGAGAAAAAATAGAAAAAATCTACGCAAAAGTGAATGATAATGAAAAAAGACTCTCCGAAAGAGAACAATTTCGTTTGAACGCGGATCGCATCAAATTAGCAAGAAAATGGAACTTTGAAGAGTTGCAAGCGTGCAAACAGGAAATGGAAACTACGATTGAAACTGAGCAATGATCAACGCAGCACGAACCGAGGATTTGAAAGATTTCATTCTCTCTTTGGTAATGATCGCCATCGCCATTTCACGCTCTTTTTTAATACATGCATAAAGTGAGGAGTTAGGGGTATTTCTCGTTTCACAAATCAGGTCGTGAACCGCATTATCAAAGATTTCACTTTTATACGGCGGAAGTGCATCATAAAGCGACATAAAAACAGCACGCTGTTCCTCGTCCATTTTACACGAATCATCACTTATTTTTAAAGCAACCGTCACTGCACAATCTCTACCAAAAGTATCGAGACTGGTAGCAACTTTTTCAATTGGACTCATCATCCGATTTCTTGACTCTCTTCAGGCTCTTCTTGAACAATTTTACCAATACCGCGATCTTCATTCGGAATATCTTTACGGTATTTTTTCTCTCGAAATGCAGGTGATTTAGGGACGCCATTTTTCTCACTAAGTTTATAGACTTCCTCATTGAGATAATGGGCATCAAACTCTTTGGTAAACGGCATATCCCATGTAATACATCCAATACTTGGACAAATAGCGGCACATTGCGGATCATCATACACACCGACACACTCGATACATTTTTCAGGCGTAACGTAATAGCGTTTATTCCCTGTTGGGTTATCACTATCATCAACGATTGCATTGACAGGACATTGTTGTAAACACGCATCGCACGTGATGCAGGTATCATCAATAATTACAGACATAGCTTATTCCTTATCTTTGGTAGTATGAACTATACGCAAGAGCCACGGCGGAGGATTGCCCAATAATAACTCTTGAAGTTTTTTAATAGCATCAGCTATTGGTTCATTTTCAGCCGAGCGCATCGGATAAATCTTGGAAGCTAACACCATCTTCGACGCGGTAGGACCGATTTGCGAACAAAACATGATGTCCGCTTCTTTTACAGTTCCGATTTTATACGCCAGTTTTTCATGTTCGTCTTCGATCACGTCTTGGGAACTGTCGAGTGTTTTGATAAACTGGGCACTTTGTTCCGTGACACGATACAGCTCAAAACTCTTCGACCACCCAAAATGTTGATTGACAGAGATTCCATCTGATGAAGCGAACGCGATTAACATTTAGACCGCTACCGCTTCACGCGCTTCACGCTGTGCAACTGAAATATCATCACGAAACGTTTGCGGAGAAACTTCCGGAGATAATAATCCCCGTTTTTTACTCGAACTAATCACATAGTCACTACTATTGACATAATAATCATTATATTCAGCTGTGTAAGGCATATCCCATACAATACACTCTTCCGTAGGACAGGCTGCCGCACATGCTGGAACTTCTGCATGACCAACACACTCAATACATTTTTCGGGTTTGACGTAAGTATATTCCCAATCATCACGAGGTGAATCACCTTCACTTACGATCGCACTTACAGGACACTCATCGATACACGCGTCACAGTTAATACATAAATCCGTAATCATTACTGCCATAATAAACTCCTTAGTTAACTTGATATAATTTGTCTTTGCATTTTTCATACGAGGTGGTGTCTAATACGGGAAGTAGTTTTATATCCACCGCTTTAAGCAACAATGTCACTGCACACCCCTCACACAATTTCATCCGTTCAAACGCATCGGTAGTGATAAGGGAATTCATAACGCCACACGGTGTATCGACACTCACTTCACTAAGAATGACACCCTTACGAAAATGTTGCAGTTCACCTGAGAGGTAATTTTCAATAGAGACACTCCCCTCTTTTGACCCCGTACACAGTGATATTGCCGCCTCTTGGATACGACACTCCACCTCATCACCGATATGAAGCCATTTAGGTGCTTCGGTTTTTAGAAGTTTGAAGAGTGTGTCTTTCACCCGTATCGTAATACAGCTAAAAAACTCATCACTTTTAATCTCCTCAACTTTCGCAAACATTGCATTCATTGCTTTCTCCTAGTTACCAAAGATAGATCACAATTCTCTTGTCAATGACGTTTTCAAATTGTTCTAAAATCATCCCTGCCGTCGAGGTTGGTCCCAAATGACATCCCGAACACGCACCCAAATAACGAAGCCAAATTTCAGGGGTATCACCACTGACATAATTAACCAGTTCCACCCCACCGCCATCGCTTGCAAGGATCGGAGAGAGATTTTCAGCGATCACTTTTTCCACAATTGTACGTTGAGAGGGGAGATCCAAACTCCGAAATGCGACATTTATGTCACTATCATCATTTTTGTTACTCACGTATGTCAAAAGAGAATGGGCTTGTCCTTCTCCCGCATGCGCTGCTTTTATCATCCATTTCATTGAGCTTAAAACATCATCATTACGTAACAAAATTCCAAGCTTAAGTTGTGCTGTTGCCATATTCGCTTCTGCCGCTACGGTATAGTAGTGAATACATTGAGCCAAACTTGCTTCCACAGCAATCCCATTTTCGTACATCCCACCTAAATAAAAGGAGGCTACCTCATGACCCAACGATGCTGCACGCTCGAAAAGAGTGAATGCTTTACGAATATCTTTGGGCATACCGAACCCTTTAACGTACATCGTTCCCAAATTTACCATTGCATTACTATTGGAATCACCGAATGATTCCCAAATCGTTTTTGCTTTTACATACTCTTTGTTGTCGTAGGCTTGGATCGCTTGCTGCATCAATGACTCTTCTTCCATTCTATATCCTTTTGCACAATAGCTCTTTAATATAAGGAATACTGCAATTAACATTCTAATGATAAGAATAAAATATGCATAAGTAAAATTAATTTTAACAAAAGAGAGCCCATGACACACATCATCACTGCTGAGATGGAAGAAATACGTCATCTCATAACACAAACAGTTGCCAAACGCAACGCTCTTAAAACCGCAATGCAACAATGGTATGAAGCAAATAGCAGCCGTTATGAACATACCAATGAGCTTATCACTGTTGATTCAATTCTTTCTGAACTTGACTCTCATTACAAGCGATTATGGGATTATCATAACGCTGCATCTATCGCATCATAAAGGATCCATAATGAATGAAAATCTACGAAGTGACCTCCTCAAACATGCCAAAATGGCATTTGAGCGGGCGTGTACCATGAGAGAAAATGAACGGATCGAAGTGTACTTGCATGACGGTACGATTAAAATATCTGATATATTGAGTGAAGAAGAGAGTATTGTCTATGATTCCAACCGTATACTCTGTTATCAGGTATGGGGACACAATTATCTCGAAGAGGAGATCCGTGCATGGATCGACTACGCACGTGAAGAGATCGCCCCTAAACCACTTGAAGAGAGCATCCTTGAGACACTCAATAAAATTGCTGCATCCAAAGGGGTACCTAAAGAGGAGATCCACTCAAATGAAGTATTCGCTAATCTACGTATGGAACAAATCGAGCAGATCGAACACGCTATTATCGAATACTGGTGGGATAACAAAGAGGTTGAAAACGCTAAGTCGTTGGCATTAGCGCAAATCAAAGAAGCCGTAGCGAGTATGGAGGGATGATTCTCACCCTCACTGCCTACAACAAAGAGAATGTTCATATTCACATAAGTGAAGAACATTTCAAGCATCTTCGTAGACCAATGATAACCGAAGATGAAATCATAACCATTGCTATACAGTGCGGTGTTGACAAAAATATTCTCATCGAATACGTAAACGATTTGAAAAACTCAGTTCAAGACGTGCATGAAATTGATACTTCTTGCGATTACAGCGATCAACTGTAATTCAAATCTCAAACGTTACCATCTTGTATTGTATTAAAAATAACATGTTGATTTTTACCGGACATTTTAGCTCTATACATGGCTTGATCCGCTTGTCTGATAATCTGGTCAATTTCTAATTTATTTTTTTGCGGATAAAACGTAACACCGATACTAGCTGAGACATTAATAGGGAAAGTATCAATACGGATTGGTTCTGCTAGAGTCTCGATTAGTCTGTTTAGAAAAGGGGTAATCGTCTCTTCATTTTGAATATCCACGAATAAAGCGATAAATTCATCCCCGCCTACACGAGAGACGGTATCACTTTCACGAAGTAACATTGTCATTTTCTTAGCTAGTAATATAAGCAGTTTATCCCCTATAGTATGGCCATAAGTATCATTTACCGCTTTAAAACCATCAATATCGATGTACGCAACAGCTATCAATTTATTATTACGAGTTGTCTGAACAATTGCTTGTTTCATTCGATCAGCGAAGAGCATACGATTGGGTAAATTTGTTAATACATCATAGTGTGCATGATGTTCAAGTTCTTGATGCTGTCGTTTTTGTTGTGTTATATCGGTAAAAATGGAAATATAGTTTTGCACTGCTTTCTTATCATTATAAACGATGCTAATTGTTGTATTTTCAACATATTCCTCTCCATTTTTTTTGCGATTCCACAATTCACCTTTCCAAACCCCATCGTTTTCCAGAGACATCCAAAGTTGCGCATAAAACTCTTCATCATTGCGTCCAGATTGAAAAATTCTTGGATTTTTGCCAAGAACATCAGAATATGAATATCCTGTTATCGTAGTAAATGCTCCATTGACATCTATGATATTATTATCGGTGTCTGTAATAATGATCCCTTCATGCGTAGACGTAAATACACTGGCGGAGAGTTTAAGCTTATCTTCAATTTGTTTACGTGTAGTTATATCTCTTACAAATGCGAGACTAAAAGCACTTCCTCTATATTCAATATAGTTTGAATTTATCTCCACAGGGAATATGTTTCCATTTTTATCTTTATGCGTTGATGCAAAAGTTAATGAATCACTACCTTTCAACTTTTTCCAATGGGCAGGTAAATCTGACTTAGGAAAATTCGGATCAATATCAGGTATCCCCATTGTTTTTATTTCTTCTTTTGTATAGCCTAATTGTCGAGTTGCACCATCATTGACATAAACGAATTCACCATTACAATTCGTTAAATATACAGCTTCTTTTACATGATCAAGTGCATGTTTCATAAGTCTTAGTTCTTCCTCTGACTCTTTATCTTTGGTAATATCCCTTGCAAAGCCTACCGTACCAAAAAGATTTCCCTCTTTATCCAAAATAGGAGCTTTATAGGTTTCATGCCATCTTCGCTCACCATTTCCTTCTATCAGTTCTTCTAATTCTTTCTTTTGTAATGATTGCATAACCTCTTTATCATCAGCTCTAAAAGAATTTGCCATCTCTTCTGGAAAAAGATCAAAATCATTTTTACCAATTATTTCTGATGGATTATCAAATCCTGTTGCTTTAGCAACGGCTATATTTGTTGCTAAATAATCACCATTTGTATCTTTCAGCCAAAGAAAGAAGGGAAAACTGTCTAGTATCGCCCGTTGATAATTTTCACTTTTTCTGAGTTTTTCTTCGGCTTCTTCATGAAACCGTAATACCTCTTCTTGTCTATCTTGTAATTGATTAAGATAACGTATTAAAAAAGCTACTAATCCAAAAACAATAAATCCATCGATAATGGGAATAATAAAACCAGCTATTAATAGGTTTTTATCAAAAAAATCACCCGTAAGCCAATAACTGTGAAGCACTACCAAGAACTCAGACATTATTAAAGTTAATGTAGTAAAGAGGGTAACAAACATCCAAAACCCAAGCTTAGCTAAAAAGGTGATAATTTTACTCATAGCAAACTACCTTAAATAATTTTTTCATTAAAACCGCCATATATCTATAATAAATAATACTATCATAAAATTATAATTACAAACTTATTTAATATAGTGATCATATTTTATCGAATACAATCAAAGCTCTTCCAAACGGCATTTTCGCTTTTCGTGACAATGCCCACAGCACTTCATAATTCGGCGGTATTCGGGGAAATGACCCCTCTCCGTCGGTAAAATACAACAACATTGTCGTCATCGGTAGATTTGCTTCGACGTAATCAAATGTCGGGCGATAATCGGTTCCCCCTCCCCCTTTGAGCGCGAAATCCATCCGTTCTCCCCCCTGAAAGGTATGATGGGCATGGACTTTGGCATCGGCAATGATAAGTTCGATCTTGACGGAAGGGAAATTCTGCATGATGGTTTTAAACTCCTCCATAAATGCCCCCAAGAGCTGATCATCTATAGAGCCGGAGGTATCAACAGCGACACAAAGACTGAGGGTATCACTGGTGAGTGATGGAAGTGCAATTCCTCGATGAATATGTTTTTTATTCGGGGGCATAAAGGCGTAGTTGTTGCGCATGTGGCGATTGACGGCATTATAAAGTTCAAATCGCCAATCAACATCGCTGGGCTTCACCTTTTTCCCCAATCGCTCCAATCCTAACGGCATAGATCCCTTACGCTGTGCTACTTCCTGAGCGATCGAGGCGGCGTATTGCCATTGCAATTCATCTTGGGTGTCAAGCTCATCCGCGATACCGTCAATATTGGCAAAACCTGACGAGTCATCACTCTCTTGCTCCATCGTGGAAGATTCGGGGGCACTGTCACCACTTTCACCGAAGGCATCACCCTCGCCAATATTTAAATCATTTTTAAGTGCATCGTAAATCTCTTCGGCGTACATCCCTTCATATTCTTTGTTGTAATTTGCCCCAATAGGGATATTCAGACCGCTTTTGGAAAGGAGATTGTTGATGGCGTAGTCGGTCGCTAACTGCCACAACTTACCTTTGCGATTGAGTTTTCTCTGCTGATGGGAGAGGACATGGTGCATCACGGCATTCGTGAGGATAAACATCACCTCCTCCACACTGCGTCGCTCTAAAAAGTCGGTGTTATAAAGAAAATGGACACCATTACTCGCATATCCGGAGAGAGCATCGCTTGATTCATGTTTGAGACGTGAAGCGAGCATCCCAAAATAGGGATATTTCACTGTTAATAAACTTTTTGCCCTGAGCAGGAGTTCTTCGGACAACATTATCGTAGCAATGTGTTGAACTGGCGCATCCACAACGGCCAGCTCTCAACGTGGTCGAGTTCAATTTTACGTGCTCTGAGGTCTTGGATAATCATTACAGCAAACTCACCGGGAAGTTTCAACGTATAGGTGATGAGGTTGTTGAGCTTCTTATTCCCCGTGTAATCATTAACCCGCATAGTAAGTGCCGTAGAGAGAATGTGCAATGCTGAGGGGTCAGTGGGAACATCACAGCACGTCCCATCCAGTATCGCATCTAAATCGGGTAATTGCGCTGCAACAAGACGAAAACCTAAATACGATGCTGCCAACTCCTCCCCAATTGCCCCCGAAACCATCGGCATTACCAAATCTTCTTCGGGATTGGACGCCATGATGTCGTGCACATACGCCCACGTTCGAGGGGTTGCAAATGATCGGCTCTCGGAGTTAAAGACAAACAGCGCATCGGGACGATGAGAGATATACGCAATAATAGAAGGCTCTAATCCCGCCCCTATCGCCCACTTTCGCCAATCCGCCACATTCGCTTCCATCTCCAAATGGACAAACCGGTTTGCCAACGGTGCCGCCATACGAAACACAACTCCACGGTCGCTTTCACGGTTCCCTGCTGCGATAATTGCCCATCCATCAGGAAGCTTGTATTCACCAATCTTACGATCAAGTATTAACTGATAGGCAGATGCTTGAACCATGGGTGCGGCAGTGTTGAGCTCATCGAGAAAAAGTATCCCCCTCTCTTGTGAACCATCGGGTAAAAATGCAGGGGGAGCCCAAATCGCTGTGTCGTTTTTAGCGTTAAAAAAAGGGATACCGCGCAAATCAGTCGGATCAAGGAGCGAAAGACGTAAATCAATAAAGCCGATCCCTTGCTCACGGGCTATCTGGGCAACAATGGAGGATTTACCGATTCCCGGAGGTCCCCATAAGAAAACGGGAACTTTGCGCTCGCATAAATGGGTAAGAGATCGTTTGGCACTTTGAGGGGTCATGCTCGTTATTCCTTTAGTCTACGTATTGTTCTACAAAATGCAATTATTGTACGAATAACGCTAAAAAGATAGAATGATAATTGTATTGCTTAGACTATACACACCCAAAGGAACCAAAATGTCAATTCAAGACTACATTGCAGAAAACAATCTCGAGTGGATGAGCGTTTTTAACGATCCAACGAATGCCTACAAATACGCCTATCGCGGTTCTCTCGTGGTTATTGAGGGAAAAATGATGGCAACCGACAAGAGCCTTCCCCCTCAAGAAATCATTAAACAAGTCCTACTGGCAACCAATAATGATACCATCGACTTTTTAGCATGCGAACTCCAAAGCGTCAATAATTTCGAGCGATTTTTTGATAAATACAAAGACTTCTTTAGTCCTGATGGAAAATACCTCCTCTTTATCTCCGATATCAACGGTAAAGGGAAGTTTGTCTATGAAGGGATCACTTTCTACGCGTACGCACTCGATGAGAGTTCAGTATGGAATGATTTGGTTGATCTTGCAGATCTTTCTAAAGGCGATTTGAAAAAGATGTCGGATAAAGAAAAAATTGATGCCGTGTGCAGTGAGTTTAAGCGTACAACGCTTCGTATGGCTGATGCAACGCTTGATGAGATCAAAGCGATGAAACGAGGAAGCAAAGCCTCTTTTGGAGCGGTGTAACTACGTTATACTTCCCTTTCTCAGGGAAGTGCTTCAGAAGAACTTTTTATTCCGCCCTCTTCTCTAAACACCCTTTTTCCATACAATTTATTTTTGGCATTGCTTCGACATAACGATCCAATATTTCAGATACTTTTATTGCATCGAATCCACATAGCTTTTCAGCTCCAATAATCATTAATGGACGGCGTATTAAAATCGGATCACGCATCAGCAATGTCATTGCTTCGGTTTCAGTAAGTTTATCGGGTGCGATAAGACCATTTTTGATAGCAGGAGCGGCGGGATTAAACCACTCATCCACCCGCTCTCCCATAAAGCTACGCAGTTCATCAGCATTCAAAGCGTGTTCGAGTAAATTACGCTCGATCAGCGTACATCCGGATGAACGGAGTATCTTCTTTTGTTTAGCGTTTGCCGCACAAAAAGGTTTTTCATAAAATATGACTAACTTCGCCATTATTCCATCCCAATGAGCGTACGCCCTTTTTTATTCAGATAAAAAGTCTCGTAACCATCATCACCAATACTCATACACTCTCCCAAATACCCATCGTCATAAAGCTCTTTGATAATCGTATGAACTTCATCCGCATCCATACGGATATACTCAGCGATGTCACTCGCCTCATAAATATTGTATTCGGTCTCATCACTCAGGTTAAACATGGTTTTCATCACTTTAATTTTGTTCTCAGACATGGGGTTCCTTCAATAGAGCGATTTGCTTCGTCAAAACGATAATTTGAAGAGGATGAAGTTTTACCGATTGCATCCACTGTTCAAATTCGTACACGTAGTGCTCTTTGATCTTTGAATGCAACTTTTGTACTTGACTGACCAGTTCGCTCAACAGTACTTTTACTGCATCAAAGCTTTGATACGTAAGGGGTCGAAGACGACGCAGGACCCCTTCTGTGAGTTTGTCGTTGATCTGTTCATGTGCTAAATCCAAAAACTGTGATGCGTGGTGCGCCGAGGCATAATGTTCATTCCAAATACGCCCATTAATCATCTGATCGCACGCCTGATCAAGAAAAATGGGAGCAAAGGCTAACACCTCTAATAATTCAGTGAAATCATTATCCACCAATGCACGAAACAGCATCCGGCTTCGATTGCGGATATGTCGGCGCAAATCAGGATCGCTGATAACAGATGGATTAAGACGTGTAAAACGCTCCAATGCCCCAAGTCGTGAATGATTAAACGCCATAATCGCGACATCGGTGTTACGATCACCCACTTGGACGGGATGGGAACCGCTGGGACGGTGAAATGCCCACAGCAGTCGTGCCTCATCGTCCTCATGATACAAGTAAATGGCATCACCCTGCTCTTCAAAATCCAAATCATCCTTAAGGATTTCAATATGCTCTCTATAGGTCAAAGTAAATAACGTCTCCATAGCGTTCAAACCTTTTCAAATTTTTTTTCTCGCTTAGTAGAAACAGTGTCTGCATGGCGGGAGCTTTGTCGATGGTAAAATATCCGTCGCTTAAAATTATGGCGAGATTCTTTTCTCCTGCATGAAGATTCAAATAATTCAGTACAGGGGTAAATTGTGTCCCGCCGTTTCCTTTGGCAAATCGTATACTCGGCAATATCCCTTGTGCATCGTAACGAACCACTTCCTCATCCGCGACACGCTCATCAAAGGGGAGTAGACTCACTTCAAAATCATGGCTCATTCGCACTATAGTGTCAATAATCCCTAAAAATCGGGAAAACACTGCATGGGTAATACTCATAGAACGATCCAAAAAAATAAAAAAACTCAAACGGTTACGGTCATATCGGTATCCCGGAAGATAAAGCCCCTGATGAATAAAGCGGCGGTTCGGACGGGAGAAATCAGACTCTTTATCAAAAAAACTCTCCGACATATAGGCGTGCAGGAGCGTATGCAGATCGATGGAGGGTTTCGTAATCTCATCGAACATCTCTAAAAGCGAGGCGGGGATATTTCCCTGCTTCCGCGCCGCCCCCATCGCTTGGATGATCAGTGCATCGAGTTCTTCCTCGGCAACTTTCGTATCCCCTTCATGCTCTATAATGTCCATCTTTTGCTGTGTCGGGTTCTCATCACTGGGTTGCCCTTCCCCCTCATCACTCTCACGGTAGAGGGCATTGTAGACCTCTTCGACACTTTTGTCGCGAAATGACTCGATCACTATTGCCTCGTCATCCGCACTGCCCACCCGCTGAAAATCACTCAAAAGCAATCCGATGACGATATCACAGCTTCGGTTCCATATCGGCTTATCCCGACCTTTCATCCGAAAAGGGTGTTTAAGGAGGATATGGAGCAGTACATGGGCATAGAGATATTTCAGCCGTCCGTCATCATACCCCAGCGTTTTGCTCTCATCAACACGGATACTCACCCCGTCAGTCTCGAAGAGCATGTGAGGATTACTCTGGTATTTATGGGGGATCGAGAGAGCTAGGACGCTTAAAAAAGGGTGATCAAAGAGAAACTGAACCCGTATTTTTTCGAGACGATCGTTAAAGAATATAGTCGCCATAATGCTCGATCCAACTCTCAAATTCAGCACATTCGGCGATAGATGGATCTTTTACAATCACATCTTTGATCAGCATCACCCCAAACTCAGTCGGCAAGAGTTGTCCGAATGCGAACAAATGTTTTGAGGCCTCTCCCCCACCGCGATACAGTTCCACCATCGCCGAAACCAAAGCATAAAGTAATGCCGGTTCGCTTCGTTCGATACTCGGGTACTCACCGCGATAAATCGCCCCAACATCGGGAAGTTTTTCATAAACTTTAACATACGATAAAAATTCGATCCCTGCGCCGTAACCGATCAATCCGTAAATGATAGGAGCAATGTTCGCCGTGTTTTCATTATGTTTGAGGATATGGGAGAGCATATGATAACTGCGTGGTGTTGCAAACGCTGGGTTACTGTCATCTTCACTGATGGGTTCTGAGGTGAGTAAATCGGGGCGAAAACTCAAAAAACCAATGACGAAAGAGTGCAACCCCTCGCGAATCGCGAAAAGTTTAAAATCCTCAAATCGCGCTTCCACGCTCAAATGAACCATACGATTCGCCAACGGTGTCGGGAGACGAAAAACGACACCGCGATCGCTGATCCGATTCCCAGCACAGATGATATGCCACCCTTTTGGAAGCTCATATTCCCCCATCTTACGATCTAACACTAACTGATAAATCGCCGCTTGTACCGAGGGAGGTGCGGAGTTTAGCTCATCGAGAAAGAGAATTCCCCTTGAATGAGGATCTTTGGGAAAAAAGATGGGAGCCATCCACACCGTCTGCTCATCACGGATGGCGGGCACACCACGCAAATCGACGGGATCCATCTGGGAGAGACGGACATCCACCAGTTTCAAGCCATGTTTTGCAGCAATATCGGCAACAATATACGATTTCCCGATTCCGGGTGAGCCGTGAATAAAAACAGGAATGTCGGTCGCAATCAGGGTATCGAGATGTTGGTAAAGCTCCGTCGTGGTGATCGATGGGGTCTTCACGCAGACGCCTCTGAGATAAGGCACGTAAAACAGTGCTCCTGATCGTCACACGTCGCACACGCGGGTGCTACTTTTCCGATCGAATCATAAAGGAATTTTTTCCAGAGTTTATCTTTGGGCTTCAAGTCAGCAAGATGGGGAAAGTGCTGCTTCATATACGACCCCATTTGAACACGGCTTTTAAACCCCAAATCTTGATACAGATGGTTCATCTCCAGCGATTTTCTCGCTATCAGCGGTGCAATAATATATCGTGCTTCATCATCTATTGCATGTTTTTTGAGATAACTCTCGATTTCGTGGCGGAGTAGAGTATGTTCGCTCATTTCAGTATCCTTGAACGGTTTAAAAAGCTAATGCAATTTTTATTCATTTATCTCCTAACTATTTAGAATAAGTATTGCATATTAAAATTTATTATTTAAATAAGGATTCTCATACTATGGCGGACAAAGAACTCTCTTTTAATGATGACGAATTTATCGTCTCGAAAACGGATTTAACGGGTCGTATTACTTATGGTAATGATCTTTTTATTAGTATCTCAGGCTACAGTGAAAAAGAGTTATTAGCCTCTCCCCACAATATTCTCAGACACCCAGAGATGCCAAAAGTGATTTTCAAGCTTTTGTGGGAACGGGTACAAAATGGTAAAGAAATTTTTGCTTACGTCAAAAATCGGACAAAAGATGACAATTTTTACTGGGTATTTGCCCATGTCACCCCATCGTATAATAATACCGGTCAAATTATCGGCTACCACTCCGTCCGTCGTAAACCTACGATTGAAGCATTAAACACCATTAAATCTCTTTATCACACCCTTTTAAATGGGGAACGTACAGGGGGGATAACAACATCCCTCTCCATCCTAGAAAATCATCTATCCCAATTAGGAAAAAGTTATGACCAATTTATCCTCGCTCTCTAAGGCTCAGTATTTCAATGTTGCCTCCTTAGGGATGGTTGCCCTCATCCTTATCATAGAGCTTATTTCAAACGGCTTTCAGTGGTTTATCCTCTTAGGGCTTATCAATTTTTCATTTGGATGGATCATTTTTGCCAATATCAAATGGGCAAAGCAAAGTATCAACAAAGTAGCCCTCGTCATGAAAAATGCCAAAATGGGAGAATTGGAATCTCGCATTACCGAAATAGAGGATAAAGCCGAAATCTTTGATCTTTCGTGGAATGTCAACAAACTACTCGATCAACTCGAAGTTTTTATGCGTGAGATCAAAGCAGGTGTTGAACATGCCAGTGAAAATCTTTACCACCGTAAAATTCTCAAAAAAGGGCTGACGGGAGCATTTGCCTATAACTGTGATCTTGTCAACCGTGGAATTGAGGCAATGAAACTTAGTCACCAGTTTATTCAACGATCTACCATTAACGCTCAAATCAGTGAAATCGCGCAAGCAATTAATGGTTTTCTGACCATACAAAAAGATACGGAGCTCAATATCTCTAAACTTTCGGAGATTGTTTCAACAAGTCAAATAACCGCCGATACCTCGGATAAAACGGTCAAGGAACTCACGTCACTGATCTCCAAACTGGCATCTCTTTTAGAACTTATTGAGGTATCAACGTCTGCTATCATCGCGTTAAATGAAAAAACCAATGAAATCAATTCTGTCGTTAATTTAATCAAAGACATTGCCGACCAGACCAATCTCTTAGCCTTAAATGCTGCCATCGAAGCAGCCCGAGCGGGGGAACATGGAAGAGGATTCGCAGTCGTAGCTGATGAAGTGCGTAAATTGGCAGAACGGACGCAAAAAGCAACGGCTGAGATCGGAATTTCCGTACAAAGCCTGCAACAAGATGCGGGTGATCTTCAAAATAATGCCGAATCCATGAGTAGTATTGCAAGCCATTCCAGTGATGCTATCGGAGAGTTTCAAGCAACCCTTTATACCTTTAATGCCAATGCTTTAGTAACCGCCAAAGAAGCAACACGCATTGAAGATTCTATGTTTAGTACCTTAGCAAAAATGGATCATATTATCATTAAAGCCAACGCATACAACGCTATATTTCATGGAAAAATGACGCAAGAGCTTGAAGATCATCACAGCTGTCGTTTTGGAAATTGGTACGATAAAGGTGCTGGTAAAGAGCATTTTTCTAAACTGCCAAGTTATACTAAAATACTTGAACCTCATGCAACAATCCATCGAAATATTCAAAATAATATGCAATTCATCACCGATGGAGATCATGTAGTCGAGCATAAAGAAGAAGTAATTGCCAATTTTAAAGAGATGGAAAATGCAAGCAGTGAACTTTTTACCGCTATTGATACTTTATTGGCTGAATCAAGGGGAGAATATTAATGGATGAGAAAAAGCTCTTAGAAATTTTTCCATTCATTCAACGCAGTGTAAATCTTTTTAACGATCAAAACCGCTATCTGAAAAAGATTATTCTCACCGGAAAAATATGCGCTCTCGATAAAGCTGCCAATCTTTTCTCTTTTACCGAAAAAACAACCGAAACATTTGTCACGTTAAAAGAGGAGTTGATACCTCTTTTACTCGAAAAAAATCTCCACAAATATACCGATAAGTTGCAATCAAAAGCCCAAATCAGTATCGACATATTGATACGAAATCTCTTTGAACGGACTGCCGATGTAGGTTTCTTGGCAACAGATGAGTCAATTATTGCATTTCTCAATGAGCAAGAAACGTCTGAAAATCTCAGAAAACGTCTTATTGAATACGCACTGAAATACAGCGTTTACAACGAAATCATTATCACAGATCCACAGGGAAATATACGGTTGAACATTAACGCTACCAACAAAGTGCGCTTCTCATCTGACCCAATTATCAAACAAGCACTCTTTACTGAGGGGTATGTCGAAGGTTATAACCACTCTGATTTGTTTCCAACACAACATAAAACTCTTTTATTCGCCCATAAAATTACTCAAGATAACCAACCTATTGGGGTTTTAATAGTATGTTTCCGTTTTGATGATGAGATGGAACAAATTTTTTCATCTCTTCTCGATGCGAATGAGCACATCATCTTTCACGATGGCAAAGAGGTTATAATCTCTTCGAGTGATGTATCGACTGCCAAGAAAGTTCTATCCAATATTCATGATACTACACTTCATAAAAATGGCAATGTCTCCGTATCCGCTAAGACAAAAGGGTATGAGGGCTATTATGGAGCATCATGGAGTAGTCTGGCCTACACCAACATAAAAAAGAATTTTTATTCAACTTCTTCAAACTTCTCGGCGATAAAATGTACCCTTGATCCGAATATACAAAACATTATTACAAAAGCGGACGATGTCGTCGAAGATTTAAGCGATATTATCATAAATGGTGAACTTATCGCGTCCAAAGAGCGTGTTTATGTCTTAACCCCCGTTCTCGACAATCTCCGTAATGTCAGCACCTCTATACTCAGCACTATCAAAGAGACGGTTGATAACCTTGAACACGCCATTATCGAAGGGCTAATATACGATGTCCAATCATCCGCTAAACTTGCGATAGAGATTATGGATCGAAATCTTTACGAACGGGCGAATGACTGCCGATGGTGGGCGATGACCCCCGTATTTGAAAAAGAGCTTGCTTCTAAACTCCCCAATACAAAACGACTCACCGATCTATTAAAGTACATTAATAGCCTCTATACCGTTTATACAAACCTCTTTATCTATGATTATCATTCAACGATTATTGCTTCCTCCAACGATCCTTCCATTGTCGGAAAAAAAGTTTCCGGAGAGCACATCACAAAAACCCTCTCCAATAACAACAGCCAACACTATTTTGTCAGCCATTTTGAACCATTACCCTTTAATGGGGATCAAGCCACCTACCTTTATAACGCAACGATTAGTAATAATGGAAAAGTATTAGGGGGAATCGGTATCGTTTTTGATGCCTATCCCCAGTTTCAAGCGATACTCAACGACAGCTTTCCCGCCACAAAAATAGGATTCTCATCCATCATAGACCGTAAAGGTAGTATCGTATCAACAACCCATCCAACAATGAAGCCACTGGAGCGCATGGAGCTTGATAAAGAGATTTTTCAGTTTAATTCCAAGGAAGCCTCCCATCACTTCATCACGTTTCATGGAAAAAAGTTTTTAGTGGGAATAGCACAATCTCAAGGGTATAGAGAGTATAAACGTCACGATAACTATAAAAACGATCTTCTTTCACTGACCTTTATTGAGTATTAGATCGTCATCTCAATCATCTTCCCCATCGCGATCTCCGCGAGCTCTCGTCCAAAAGCAACACACCCATCAAGCTCTTCTTCGGTGGGGATTAACTTGATTTTCAAGGGCTTCAATGGCACACGGAATTTCAATCCACGCAAACGTTCATGGAGCATCTCAGGCGCTTCACCTGTCCACCCGTACGATCCAAATGTTGCTCCAACTTTACCAATACTCTCTAGATATGCCATACAAGAGAGCAAATCCCATGCGGGCTTCACAGCATCACCGTTAATCGTCGGAGAACCGATCATAATGGCATCAGACTCTTCGAGTAAATCAATCATATTTTGTTCATCCAATGATGCCAAGTCGTACATACTCGCCCGTATCCCCTCAACACTATCCGCACCCTGCATCACTTTTTGGGCCATTTTATGCGTATTGTCGTAACTGGAAATATAAAAAATAGAGAGCATTTTCATCCCCAATTCATTTTTTCGGAACTTCGATTCTGAACTCCATTGCGCATATTTATCAAGATAACTTTGGGGGTTGGTTCGCAATATTGGCCCATGCAACGGGGCAATAATGTCAAAATCAAATTTTCGATAGAGATTTAAGGCTGTAAGAACATGCTGTTTAAACGGACGCATAATATGGTCATAATAGTATTGAAAAGCATACATAAAATCGCCCACAGCGTCATCAAACAGCCGCTCATCGTAGTAGTGGCTCCCGAAAACATCACCGCTAAAGAGAAGTTTGTCTTCATGCAAAAAACTGCTCATGGTGTCAGGCCAATGCAGAAACGGTGTCATAATAAACTCTATCGTCTTATCCCCCAAAGAGATAATTTTCCCCGCCGTAGCGATCTCGTAGGGGATGTCTGTTTTGATAATCCCTTTGAGCATCATCACCGCACGTCCTGAAATAATCAATTGTGCATCGGGCGCGCGTTTCATGAGTTCAATTAAAGCGCCCGAATGGTCAGGTTCCAAATGATGTAAAACGATGTAACGAATCTCAGCATACTCACATACACGTTCAAGTCTGAGAAAAAAATCACGACTAAACTCTTTTTTTACCGTATCCATAACGGCTACCCCTTCGCTTCCGCGAACGATATAGCTATTGTACGAACTTCCATTGGCAGTTTTCATAATGATGTCAAAGGTGCGGATTTTCGGATCAAACGCGCCAGTAAAATAAACGTTTGGTTTAATTTCGACAATATCGGGGAGCATCTGCATCCTTTTGGACTCTTTTCAAAAAATAATGCATAATGTGTTCGAGTTAACCTACTCGCAGTCTCGTCCGACCCGTAAACAACTTCAAAAAGTCATAAATATCACTGAGGAAAAAAGCCCGTGTATCTTGGTGTTCAAACCGCTGTAACCATGCACGCTCTTTATTCAACAATCCGCGACAGGGGACAACAAACTCCTCTTTAGGAAGGAGCGGTTTGAGGATACCGCAATCATTGATCGCATAGACAACGGCATCAAACAGTTCATCGAGGCGATTATCCTCGTTATAATGATAGAGCTTTCCATCCATTTTGTAAAAACGATAAATTGCTAATATTTCGTGTGCTTTATCTGTCTCATTCATTTAAAAAGCCTTCCATACCATATTATGCGCAATTGCCACCGCTTCATTCATAACATTTCCATTATACGTATTGAGTGCACCGGAATAAGCTTCAGTTTTCAAAAGAACATTCAGTGGTGTCGAAGCAATTTTTAGTGCATGCGGCAAGGTTGCATTCGTGAGAGCAATCGTTGCCGTATGTGGATACATTCCAGGCATATTAGCAACACAATAATGAATAATACCGTCCACTTCAAATGTCGGATACGAATGCGTAGTAGCATGAGATGTCTCAAAACACCCACCCTGATCAATCGAAACATCGACAAGAACAGAGCCCTTTTTCATAATTCCCAACATCTCGCGCGTAATAAGCTTAGGTGCCTTGGCACCTGGCAGCAAGACCGTACCAATGACTAGATCCGCTTCTTTAATACTATCTAATATCGCATCATGTGTTGAAATCAACATCGTCACTCGAGGGTTCATTACATCACGCAAGTAGGTCAAGCGCTCGATATTGATATCAAACATACTCACCCGAGCACCCAATCCTGCTGCCGCATCCGCAGCAGCTTTTCCAGCAACTCCGGCACCTAATACCACCACATGATTGTTTTCAACCCCAACTGTACCACCAAGTAATCGTCCGCTTCCACCGTTATAACGTCCCAAATGAACCGCACCAAAAAGTGTCGCCATCCTTCCTGCTATTTCACTCATGGGTTCAAGCAGAGGCAATCGTCGTCCAACGCGAAGTGTTTCATAGGCTAGAGCGGTAATTTTTTTCGTACAAAGGAGTTCGGTCAATCGTTTATCAGCAGCGAGATGAAGATAGGTAAAAAGGATTTGCCCCTCACGAAGTCGCTCATATTCTACCTCAATAGGTTCTTTGACCTTCATAATCATCTCGGAGCGTGCATACACTTCATCGACATCCTCAATAATCATAGCACCTGCAAGCGTATAGGCTTCATCATCAAATCCACTACCTAATCCTGCACCCGTCTCGATGAGTACACGATTACCATACATAACTAGTTCACTCACCCCTGAAGGGGTAATACCAACACGAAACTCATCTGTTTTAATCTCTTTTGGAACTCCGATTATCATGATCTTCCTCCTATAGCCACCGCATAATGCAGTGGATTATTCGACCAGCGTATCGCTTCATTATCATAAAATGCCCCAATTCCACTGCATCCTACACCAAGGTGTTCACACAGCAAATAAAGATCCTGAGCATATATCCCTGCATCAATATGTGAGTGAGCATCAAAAGCCTCTCCGTACATCAATACTACCATAGTAGCACCTGTAATAAATCGCTGATCTAAAAGTAAATGAATCACCTCAGGGATAAAATCACCTAGTATGGTACATTGTCCCTTTCGATACACACCACTATGCATAGTATGTACCTGTAAGAGCAACGTAACGATTTCAAGTGATGGAGGAGCTTTTAATCCCATCAATTCCACAATCGCTGTATCGCTCATCGAATCCGCAGAAAAACTCCGTGCACTTCGGCGGCTATGATTGATAGCAACAAAATCATTGCCATGCGTAGTGATGGGAATTTCACAATAGAGAGGTATCGTTTTAATATTAGATACCAGTAAAGGGATTCTACTCGTATAATCGGTAGGCTCTACTTGTATCAATGGCGCAACTAAGCGTTTTGCAAGTCGCACAGAACTCTCACCGACTCCATAAACGGCCACGATTCGTTCATCTTCACCCATCCCCATAATACGATTAAGTCCATCGGTATCATTCGTAAACATTTTTGTCAGATAGTGCCCAAAATAGTGTACCGATGCGGCAAGTGCGCCGATTTGATGCCCAAGATCGAGATAGAGATAGCGCCATGCACGTAATCCATACTTCCATGATGAACGAAAAGGGACGAGGGACATCATCACAATCACACCGTTAAAACGATGTTCCACTCCCAAATACGGCTCGATACCTGCAGCACCTATTTCGCTGATTAATACAAGTTCTTGCGTCAACGGTTCGAGATGATAAATCCCACTGAGTAGGCCCGTCATATTCCGAATCTGTACATATATTTCAATCGGGTGAAGATTTCCTGCCGAAGGGACGTTAAGACGATAATACGGTTTATGTGCAACCATCTGCTCGGACGTTATGCATCTCGTTTCCATCAACCATTGCAGTGACGGATGATCTCTTAAGGATACACGATAACAAAAATGGGGATAGCGTTTAAAAAGCGAGGGTTGGGAATCCCAATCCAAAAAAGTCGTTTTTTCCGCGACTCTTTTGCGGGTTAGAAGGGTGTGTTCACGCACTTCGCAGCTGCCGAAATATATCACGGTTCGAGGTGAGTTCGATCGCACTAAAACCATCTTCATTATGCAGCTGTGCATTAGCACCCAACAATAACAACATGGATACACATTCAACACGTGATGCGGAGGCCGCATACATAAGGGCGGTTGTCCCCTCTTCGTTGGTATCATCAATATCTGCACCCGCTTCGATTAAGAGTCGGATAACTTCAGGACAATTGGAATAACAAGCATTGAACAATACACCATTAAAATCACCATTGATCGCATACAAGTTTGCACCTGCCTCAATCAGTCGTGACACCATCATAGCATTGCCTTCCAATGCGGCTAAGAGTAAGGGGGTATTGCCATTAAACCCTTTTTCTTCCAAATCTTCACCCGAAAAATCGTGATTATTTAACCACGTCAAATATTGATCTACCATTGTTTTTCCTTAAAGATTTTAACGTTCGTGGTGAAGAAATCAGACGCCCATCCAGTTTTCGTGGTCGTGCCCTTTTTTCTTAAAATTAGCCGCTTTATCGACTGCTTCAATGCATTTGTCGTAATCCACTTCATCGGTGATTTCAGGAACAACTTCTTTGTAGCTGATCGTTCCCTCTTGATCGATAACGAAAACAGCACGAGCAAGACGATCTTTTAACTTCCCGTCACTGATCAGTAATCCATATCGTTTGGCAAAATCACGATTCGTGTCAATAACGATATCAGCACCGTCAATCCCTTCACTCGCTACAAAATTGTTAATAAATTCTACATCATCGGTTGTAATCATAATTGTTTTTAGTTTTTTGAACTGTTTGATCAGCTCATTAAATTTTTTTGCCCCCAAAGAACACACTTCGGTTTTTAGCGAAGGAATTGCAATCAGTAGTTGCGATGTAGGGGCAATCATACCAATAACATTCTGACTTCCGTCACAATAGCTAACACGAGCAGCTGGAGCTTCACTCCCTATTTTTATCTCTTTCCCCTCAAGTAATGTTGGGGTACCATGTACAGTAATGTGCATCTCTTATCCTTCTCGGCATTTTATTAGAGAGGATGCAAATAGTATTCTACAAATTTGTCATTTTTTAAATTTTGAAATAATTAAGCTGATCTCCCAAGTGAGAAGACATGGTGCTGAGTCTACTAATTTTTTGATCTACCCTCACCATAGTATCGATATTCGTAGCCGCATCTGAATCAATATTTGCCATTCCCTCCGAAGCCAATTCACCGCGCTTAAGAAGGGTTAAATAATGTTCTTGTGCTTTATGCATTACTTTTACCGCTTCGCGCATTGCATCCGCTGCATTGCTTATCAATCCTTCGGATGTTTCCGATGTTTTGGCCAAAGCGATGATACTCTCTGAGCTTGCGATAGTCCCATCGGCGATATCACCTACGGAACGGATAATCACTTCGGTAGTAGCGCTTATTTCCGTCAAACTCGATTGTGTTTTTTCCGCTAATTTACGTACTTCATCGGCAACGACCGCAAATCCTCTCCCATGTTCTCCTGCACGGGCTGCTTCGATGGCGGCATTAAGTGCGAGAAGATTGGTTTGATCGGCAATGTCCCCGATTATAGAAAGAATAGATCGAATTTGTGCGGCTTCTTGTTCGAGCTGACGTAGCTGTTGTGCGATTTTTGCTCCTTCTTCTGCACTGTTTTTTGCCTGACCCGCAACATTATGGATACTTTTCATCGTCGTTTCGAGTTCACCGTCGGCTTTATTTAATGATGTAACAACACTTTCTGTCATACTGGACATCGATTGAAGCTGACTGCTAATTGCACCGATTTCTTCAAGATTTTTATTAACAAGGTGTCTCGTATTGGAAATTTGTTTCGTTACTCCATTTGCATCACTCGCTGTTTCTGATGCTAACGCAACATTTTCTTTTGAGACACTGATCGCTTCGCTGACAACCGTACGTATCGATAGTACAAAATCATTCAGAGAACTTGCCAATCGAGCAATCTCATCATTTCCAAATTGATTAAATGAAATTTTCAAATCACGCGTTTTAGAAAGATTTTCTACCTCAGATGTCAAACTAAAAAGGCGACGAGTGATAGCCGTCGATACCCACCAAGAAACACTGCTTGCAATTAAAAAGACAAGTAAAAATACTAAAAAACTTTTGCCCAAAAGTACATTCAACGAACTCTTTATATTACTAACACTCATATCCGCACCAATCAAAAAAAGTTTCCCTCCTAGTGATTGATTTATTTGTAAATAAGAACGAAATTTTCCATATTTATCGGATGTATCTTCATAAAAAGCATTCTTGTCTATTCCATTTTTAAAGCCGTTTTTTATCCCCTCGCTCGCGTCATATTCGGTATAAAATGGGTCATATTCACTATTTTTAAGTTCATCTGGGGTCGCACTGCTGACAACCGTATAAATTTTATCCCCATCTTTTACCATCAGATAAATATATTCCATCCCGTTCTCTTGTGCATAGGCACTAAGCTTTTGAACAAGTTTTAGATGTTCCTCATGACTCATTGGACGGGTTTGATCAAATCGATCGACTAAATCATCTCCAAGATAAAGTTTCCCCGCTTGCGCGGCTACTTGCAGTTTTTCATCAACTCCTTGCATGTACAGTTTCTTCTGCACATCGTAAACAAAAAACATAAATAACAAACTTGCAACCGTAGCTATTGAAAGGGTAGCCGCCATAATTTTAATTCGTAAACTGTGCATATTCATCATTAACAACCACCACTTACAATAAAATTTAAATTTATCATATCATATTAACTTAAAAATATTTTTGTTGTTCAATTGATACAAAATATTCAATTGATTATAAAATTGCCTATTTTTTAGACATATTTTAGCTATATTTATACATATCCTCTATTATACTTATATCAATACTTAAATACAGAAAGATACTATTATGATGACGTTTGAAGCCAATATCCCCGATAGAGAAGAGTGTCGAACCTGTTCGCTTACCTTTGCGTACAAAGAGATCAATCTACTGTATGAAATTGCCATGATTCTCAGTAGCACTACCGATATTAACGAGAGCATCGAGAAATCAATGCGTCGTCTCAAACAACATGGTTACCTCGAACGGTGCGCACTTTTCAAGAAAAAAGAGGAGCTCAATGAGTTAGAACTTTTGAACTCTATTGACCTTGAATCGTATCAGAAAAAAATGGCCACCTATCGCTTTGGCGAGGGGGCTACGGGATTGGCAGCATCGAGTCGTGAACCTATTGTCATCGAAAATATCCATAACAACATCGATTATCTCAATAAAATGGGGAATATCACGACGCAAATGGTTTCGTATGTCGCAGTACCACTTCTCCAAGATGATGAAGTTACGGGGGTCATCTCGGCGAACATCGGCAAGAATAGCCCTCTTGGTTTTGATGAGATTGTCCGTATGCTGACGATTGTAGGATCCCTTTTTGTCGGATCGCTCAAACTGCAACAAACCATTGTTAAAGAAAAAGAGTCTATCACCGAACTCAAAACGTATTACCAAGAGGAGATGCAAAAAGAGTATAAATTTGAAAACATCGTGGGTAAAAGCACCAAAATGCAACACGTTTTTAGTCTCATCAACACCGTTGCCCCCACCGATGCCACCATCTTGATCCGTGGCGAAACAGGAACGGGAAAAGAGCTCATCGCCACGGCCATCCATAATCTAAGCCGTCGTCAAAACGGCCCGTTTATCAAACTCAACTGTGCCGCCATTAGCGAGACCCTTCTCGAATCGGAACTCTTTGGGCATGAAAAAGGGGCGTTTACCGACGCACGAGAGATGCGTAAAGGGCGGTTTGAACTCGCCGATGGGGGGACGCTGTTTCTCGATGAGATCGGTGATATTACCCCCTCACTCCAAGTGAAACTGCTTCGTATTTTACAAGAGCAAGAGTTTGAGCGCGTTGGTGGAAACAAAACCATCAAAACCAATGTCCGACTCGTCGCGGCAACTAACCGTAATCTCGAAGATATGGTGCGCAAAGGGGAATTTCGAGAAGATCTCTTTTACCGTCTCAACGTCATCCCCATTAACTTACCCCCTTTGCGTGAGCGGTATGAGGATGTCAAATTGCTCATCGAACACTATCTTCGCCGTTTTATGAAAGAGCACCGTAAAAATATGTACTTTACCAAAGCTGCCATGGAACTGTTACTTGATTATCCGTGGCCGGGAAATATCCGTGAACTCCAAAACACAATGGAGCGGATGGTGTTAATCTGTCCCGACGGTGAGCTTCAGCCAGAGATGCTGGCTCATGTATTGCCGTTTAACTATCAAAAGCTTTATATGCAAAACGAGATAGCCCCAACGACACAGCCTATTACGATGCACGTGCCGCTATCAACACCTCAAATAGATCTTCCACCAAGCGGGCATATGACCAAGAAAAGCCTCCATGAACTCGAACGTGATTCTATCATGCAAGCATTAACCGATTCCCATGGAATTCAAACCAAAGCCGCACGACTGCTTGGAATGACGGCACGCCAAATAGGGTATAAAATCAAACAGTATGGAATTGAAATATAAAAAAAGTACTCTTTACGACTTAAATTGCTGCAATTGCGAATTTAAATGCTCGGTAAGAGTGTATAAATGCTCTGCAGCACTCGCTATTTCTTCCACACTACGAGCATTCTGAGATGTTAGCTCCTTAACTTTAGAAACCGAATTAACAATTTTGACGGAGTCATCAGCTATTTTAGCTGAATTCTGTGCGTTTAATTTGACATTACCCATCGATTCTTTCATCGATACTACGGTTTCCAGTACAACACTCTCAACTATTTCAGAAACACCAACGAGCCTTTCAATATTTTTTGCATTGATACTCATTTGCTCCGATGAATCCACAATAGACTGAACAATAATATTAATTGTTGCATTGATTTCAGTTAAACTTTTTTGTGTTCGTTCTGCTAATTTTCTAACTTCATCCGCTACAACAGCAAATCCTCTGCCATGTTCACCGGCACGGGCAGCTTCAATTGCAGCATTAAGCGCTAAAAGATTTGTTTGATCTGCAATATCACTAATAACAACTAAAATTTGTTTTACTTGAGTAGCTTCTCTACTCATATGTTCTAATTTACTTGCAAGACCAGCCTCAAGCTCACTGGCATTGGTAACATCTGATTTTAATTGCTGCATATCACTTACCATCTCATGAAGTTTTTCGCCTGCAACGTGAATGCTTTCTCTTGTTTGCTCTGAAAGCACTACGCTTGATTCAATAAATTCTTTCATTTGATATATTTCATTGATTGTTTCTTCAACAATCCCCATAGTATTCTCAGCGTTATGACCAATTTGTATACTAGTCGTTCTAAGCTCACTTGAAACAGAAGCATTCTCATTAGCAGAATTTTTCGATTCCTCTATTGTATACTCCAGTGTTTCCAGTAAGATATTAAAGCTAGTGATAATAACCTTAATTTCATCATTCCGATCGTAGGATAGGCGTATTTTTAAATTTTTAGTCTCCACAAAATCTTTGATTTTAGTTTGCAATAATGCTATTGATCCAGTAATTTCTTGAGTAACTAAAAGATTAATGATGAAGACTAAGACTAATGCAAATACAAAACAAAAAGTGAGTAAAGTGCTGATGAAACTAACAGAATCTTTACTCAATTCAACCGCACTGAGAGATGTTTTTTCCAAGCTCTTCTGAAGCTCTGTACCAATAGCTACAAATTTACTTAAATCAATACTATTTCGATTTGAAATATCGGATTCTATTATCTCTTTAGATTTAGAATCAAACTCTGCTTTATACTCATGAAGAAGTGATAACGCTACATCACATCTCTCTTTATTTTCTTTTAACGACAATTTTTCTTTTAATTCTGTTATTGATTTATGGTTATTCTCAAGTTTGGTATTAACTTTTGAAAAAGTTTCTTCCGAAGGTTCTTTTAAGAATTGATACACTGATATCCGCGTATTTAAAAATTCATTGACTGCATCTTTGGCTTCAATAGATCGTTCCATGGCAGCTTCGGCCGATGCATGTTTATTGGAATAAATAAGATACGTAATGATAAAAACACACAACAATGCTATGGGTACCAAATAAAGCTTTGCTTTAATAGTCATATTCTTCATGATTTAAAATCCTTTTTTGTGATCTTTTTTCAACTCAAAACAAAAAAAAAGATTTTTATACTAATCATAATGAGTTTACAAAATTTTACATACTAAATACTAAAATAATTATTTTATTTAGCTATAAGGAAAGAGTTTAAGTTTGGATTATTGGTTGAGAATATTTCTTACTGTAGCAAGGCGTAACCATATTTTTTTATCAGAGTCAAAACTCATCCTACAATCCTTATTTTAAATTTAATAAAGGTTGTAGGATAATGCCACTATAAGTTGGTCATTCGTGGTATAAATTGGATTAATACACATCTCTGATTTTACTCATAAATTCAATTATCAATCCCCTAACCGTTTAGCTACCATCTCTGAAGGAAATTTCTTAGCCGCAGGCTCAATAAACCATTTCTCTCCATTACTGAGTTCTACTTCACCGCCCCATTTTTCATCGGTATCAAACTCTACTTTTACAATGGTCTCTTCCATATCTTTTTTTGCAAAATAAAATGAAATTTCTTTTTTTGAATCATAACGCAACATAACTTTTGCCATAATAGCTCCTTTGATTAACTAACTTTCTATAAAATTCATCGCTCTTACTGTGCGTGAAAAAACTTCCGAATCCGATGCCACCAGTCTGATACGAGATGACCTTCAAAACTGATACGTAAGAAGGTACCCGACAGTCGTCGTATGATTGTATTTACCTTGTACTCTTTGTCATTCTTGGTAGGGAAATCATCCCGATAATGGCTCCCTCGACTCTCTTCACGTGCCAATGCAGACATCACCATAGCCTCGGCTACTGTCAACGAGTTTCGAAATTCGATGATCGACATCAATTCAACATTATTGTTACGCTCTTTATTGACACAACATAGCCCCGATGATAATTTCATCAAATAATGGATATATTCAAGTGCTCCCACCAAGGAATCATGATGTCGAAAGATACCTACATTTTTATAGAGTATATTGCCAAGATTCCGTCGCATCGTATTGATATTAAAGCGATTTTCCCCTTCTATAATCGTATCGATATAACGTAACTCTTTGGCGACTTGGGCATAATCAATCGGCTGGAACTTCCCTTTTTTGGCAGCTTTTGCAGCATTGATTCCCGCAACCTTCCCAAAATATGCCCCTTCAAGCAAACTGTTACCCCCAAGACGATTAGCCCCATGGACACCGCTGTAGGCACACTCTCCGCACACAAAAACATTATCCATATCGGTAGAGGTATCATCACGAGACCAAATCCCCCCCATAGTGTAGTGCGCCGAAGGGGTAATGGGGAGTAATTCCGTACATATATCAATTCCGGCACCGTTTAGTGCATGTTTACGGGCAGAGGGGAGTTTTTTATCGATTAGCTCTTCACCCAAATGGCGAAAATCAAGATACACTTTATGTCCAGCTGCCTGATGTACAGCAATATCCCGAGAAAGTTTATCTCTCGTTTGAAGCTCATCGGTGAATCGCCACCCATTTTCATCCACAATCGTGGCCCCCTCACCCCGTGCCGCTTCACTGATAAGTGTTCCGCTATTGAGCAACGTGGTCGGATGAAACTGAACAAACTCCATATTAACAAGACGCATTTTGGCTCGTAGCGCGATCGCGATCAAATCTCCACTCGATTCTTGTGAATTAGTCGAATGTCCCCGATAAATCCCTGCATACCCACCGCCGGCTAGAACCAGCGATTTACAGGCGAATGCGATCACCGCAGAATCGCGGCGGCGAAGCATCGTAATCCCCGAAAGCTTCTCGTTATACGTAGCGATACTCAACACCAAATGATTGGAGAAAATTTTAACCCCCTCTTTTCGACATTGCGCAAAAAGAGTTTGGGTAATCGAGGCTCCTGTTTTATCGGCGATATAACAGGTACGCTTTGCCTTCGTTCCTCCAAAGGGGCGCTGTGCAATCGAACCGTTTTCCTGTGTATCAAACACAACACCCATGTGTTGAAGATCCTCGATAATCTCTTCTGCTCCAACAACCATTGAACTCACCGCCGAAAATCGTCCCAGATTATCCGCTCCATTTAACGTATCGGCAATATGATCTCGTATCGTGTCATACGGGGTGGTTTTAAGTACCGCATTAATCCCCCCTGATGCAACAGCAGAATTGGAACGAAACGGTGTACTTTTACAAATAATCGCGACACTAAGCCCAGATCGCCGTGCAGTAAGTGCCGCAAAAAGTCCCGATATTCCACTTCCAACGACAATTACATCATACAGCATAACTATCTCTCATCAAGATATTCATGGCTTCGTCCGAAGCAGTAGGAAGATACGCCAAAATCGTATTATCAATAATGTGTGCAGGAGTAACCGCACCAAAAATCGCCGTAATCGCTCCCGCACTTCGAGCAAACTGCAAGGCACTCGCCACATCCGTAAGTTCAACGGTATTCATTAGTTCCCCGATTTTAGGACTAAACGGGCGTTTGAAAAGATTTTTCTGCAACAGCGGTGATGAGCCTAAATAACTCAAACCAAACTGTGTACATGCGTGCATTAGAGGGTAATACCTCCCATCTTCACCTTGCTGATTGGCATAACCGTAGGCATGAGGTTTTGCCATATTAAATGGGCTTTGGAGGTATTTAAACCCATGGTGCTCCCCTCCAATACGTCGTGCAATCTCCATCACTTTTGAGAGAGAAATGTACTCCGTATGCTCCTCTTCGTACAAAAAACCGTTCCATGCGGCAATACCGTAAGCAACAATTTTCCCCTCAGCGCGTAATTGTTCGAAAAGTTCAAATGCCGCTTCAATCCGAGCATAAAACTCCTCATGCTCAACATATCCAAGTTGTGTTTCGGGATTATGAAGAAAGAAAATATCTATGGTATCGAGTGAGAGATTTTTCAATGACTGCTCACAGCTCCAGCGCAAATACGCAGGGGTCATGCAGTGCTGATCAATAACAATCTCCTCTTTGTCCGCCAATCCAGCCGTAATCATATTTTCTTGTATCCAACCGTACGGATTCTCAGGAAATGGGAAATCCAGAGGTATAAATCCAGCTTTGGAAGCGATAATCACCTCTTCACGTTTTATCTCTCCCGACTCCATCATCTCGAATAAGGCTTCACCAATTTCTCTCTCAGACATCTGATAGCGGTAATTGATCGCCGTATCGATAAAATGGATACCGTTACGAAGTGCTGTTTTAATTGCCTCGGAATAGTTGATAATATAATTTTCCTCTTTGTACGGTTCGGCTTTATACGTTCCGATTCCAAGCGAGGGAAAAAAGAGTTCTCCGTTAAAGCGGTAAAAATCTTTTGAATATTTTCCGAATTTTTTGAGATACCCAAACGTTCCCTCTTTGGTTGCGTATGACATTAGACAACCATCACACGAAGATTTGATTTGAGTTTAAAGTTCAGCATATCCTGCATCCCCGCTAAGGTTGTCGTTGTGTTCATCGAACAACTCATACACTCCCCCTTATACTGGATATAAAGTTCATGCCCATCTTCGACCTCTTTAAGATCAATCACTTCGACATCACCGTGATCGGCTTTGAGGGTCGGGCGAATGTACTCTTCGAGAATGGATTCGATACTGCGGAGCTTTTGAACGAGACTCATTGCATTGAAATTTCCATCCCCTTTCGCCTCTTTGATCTTTTTGCTAATCGCCTCTTTTTGTAGTTCCGCTGTCACTTCCGCCAACATATCGATAAGGTAAACATCTTTTTTCTCATGACCGCCGGGTTTGATACACGATTTACAAAAGCCACCTGCTTTGGTGTAATCGGTGATGGCTTCAATCGTTTCAAGCTTATTGAGACGAATCACCTCTTTGAGGGTATCGAGGCTAACGCGGGCACATTCGCAGACGATAAATTCTGTCTCAAACTCCGACATATCTACCCCTTTATAGATAGATGCCGCTTTTTTGATAACGTCGTACGCCATAACCGAACAGTGCATTTTTTGCCCTGGAACAGCGGGAATATCTTCCTCATCACGGAGTGCTTTTTCAACATCGATATTGGTGATTTTGAGTGCCTCATCGACCGTTTTATCCATACACAATTCTGCCATCATATCAGAGCTGGCAATCGCCGTTCCGCAGCCGAAACTTTTGAATCGGCTTTTAATGATCATGTCATTTTTAGGATCGATCATCCAATAAAGACGCACGGCATCTCCACAACTCTCTGCGCCAAAATCGGCAATTATTAATTGTTTCTCTGCCGCATCGGCCTCTTCTTGGGTAATCTCCCCCATATTGATCGGATCATTCATCCGTCGTTGTACTTCAAGAGAATATTCCTCCCATAATGCTCCGCCGATTAATGTATCTCGTGCCATTGATTGCTCCTTGTGATGGATGATATTCTCCAACGAATGCAAAAGATGTTCTCGTTAGAGAATGACATTTTTGTCATACCAACTCGCTAGAACGCAATATGCAATATCTACAATATTCCAATACTAGGGGTCCAAAATGGTCCAAATTACCGCTGTATTTAACAAACACTGCCTCAACGATGTGTTAAAAGAACTTTTTGACAATTTAATCGAAGGGGTAACCGTCATGGATGTGATCGGAAAAGGGTCACTGGGGATTGCTGAAAAAAATAATGCTCCCGATCTATTTCCCAAAGTGATGCTACTTATCGTCGTCTCCGATGAAGCGCATAAAAAAACAGCTATGGAGTGTGTCCGTTCCCATACCCAAGATCTAGGACACGGTGCCGGAAAAATGTGGGTCACCCCCGTCCTTGAAGTCGAACGTATCCGTACAGGAGAAAAAGGAGAAACGGCACTTGCTCAACCAGAGCCTCGTACCACAACCAAAAGCAATACCTTCTTCACGGCTATTGATACGCCATCTAGCTAATCCTACTATCTCTTTTTTTTCATACCGTGCCAAGCACGGTATCGCGTATTCGTATAAAGATCCTTCGGACTGAATTCAGCTCACATAAAAATATGTTATCATTCAAGTATCACCACTTAATAAAGGATAGGTCAATGGGATTTAGTCGAATAGATAAAAATTTTATATTGACCTATTTATTGCCATTTATTGTCCCTTTTATCACCCTTGCACTGCAAACTTCTCTATGGTTTATGTTTAAACCGTATGTATGGTTTTTGTTTTATCCTACCGTATTTTTTATGGCACGCCTTGGGGGTCTGCGTGGAGCTATGATCTCATCGGTTGTCAGTGCAATCATAGTTTTTTGGTTTTTCATACCGCCAACCTTTGAATTGGTCAAACACAATCCCAGTGCGTATCTTTCGGTAGTGGTTTTTATTGTATTGGGGTACGCTTTTGGGGTTGTCAGTGAAAACTTAAAGCGAATCAATAGGGAATTAGTGAGTGCCAAAGAACATGCAGAAGCGGCAAACAAGGCAAAAAGCGACTTTGTAGCCAATATGAGCCACGAGATACGAACCCCGATGAATGCCGTTTTGGGACTCACAAAGCTGGTACTGGATACAGAACTTACCCCCATGCAAAGAAACTATCTTCAAAAAGTACAAGACTCATCAACCGCCCTCTTAAACATTCTCAATGATATTTTAGACTACTCCAAAATGGAAGCAGGCAAACTAGGTCTTGAAGAGGTTGATTACTCATTAGAGGCAGTATTACACAATGTATCCGGACTCTTTAGTGCAAGAGCCGAAGAGAAAGATATAGAGATCTTTTTTGATATTGCCGAGGGTATGCCGCTTATGCTCAGGGGAGATCCACTTCGTCTATCTCAAATCCTTAACAATCTAGTCGGAAATGCCGTAAAATTTACCGAAAAAGGGGAAATTCATATCAAAATTGATCTCCTGATCGATCCAAACAGTACACAAATGCTTTTATTTACCATACAAGATACCGGTATCGGTATGACCAAAGAGCAAGCCGGCAATCTGTTTCAGCCATTTACCCAGGCCGATACCTCCACCACCCGAAAATATGGAGGCACCGGGCTTGGGCTGACCATCAGCAAACAGCTTGTGGCGCTAATCGGTGGAGAGATATGGGTTGAAAGCGAATTTGGTAGAGGGAGTACGTTTTACTTCACGATACCGTTGCAACCTGCCAAAGAATCCATACACGGAAGAAGCCCCTTACATTTAAAAGGGATGAGGACGTTGGTCGTAGATGATCAGGTAACGTCACTCGAAGTGATGGAAAAAATCCTCCGTTCATGGTTTTTTGACGTAACCTTGGCAAACTCCGGAGAAAAAGCACTTAGCCTTTCGTTGGAAGCATTGAAACAAGGTAACCCTTTTGAAATCTATCTGATAGACTGGAAAATGCCGGGGATGGATGGAGTAGAACTGGCTAAACTTATTAACGAGCAGACCGATCTCCATAAGAGTGGACGCGCGCCTCTTGTAATCATGGTAACCGCATGCAGCAAGGATAAAGTCGTAGAAACTGCAAAGAACATAAAACTGGATGCAATACTGGAAAAACCCGTCACCCCTTCAAACCTTATGGATACGATTATGACCCTTCAAGGGGGAGAAATCAGTACGTTTGCAACCACTCCTTCGAATAGCGATAAAATTATAATCGAGGCATCGAAAGCGATCCAAGGGGCGAAGATTCTTTTGGTAGAAGACAACCCGACCAATCAATTGGTCGCCAAAGGGTTTCTGGATAAATTAGGGGGTGTTGTAGAAATCGCTGAAAATGGTCTTGAAGCGCTCAACAAAGTGACCGAGAATACATACGACATTGTATTGATGGATTTGCAAATGCCCGTTATGGGGGGATTTGAAGCGACACGCAAAATCAGAGCTTTACCCTGCGGCAAAAATATACCTATTGTTGCGATGACCGCATCCGCCATGAAACAAGATAAAGCCGATTCCCTCTCAGCCGGTATGGACGATCATATTTCTAAGCCTATAAATTTTGAAGAGTTGGCTACAACCCTTCAAAAGTGGATAAAGCCGCACGATAGCCAACCCTGTTCTATTGAGGTAAAAAAAAATACGGATGAAAACAATATAGATTTCAAGGGCTTTGACACTACACGATTGGCTACATTCAGACACATAGGGCTGGATCGTGATGCCATTGTCGATATGTTTTACAGTTTCGTTCGAAGCTATAAAGATGCAAAAGTGATGCTAAATGACCATTTAGCGCATGGTAGATTTGATAAAGTATCCGCACTAATCCACTCGATAAAAGGCTCTAGCGGAAACATAGGGGCGACAAAGCTTTATGAGGCGGCGAAAAAACTGGAGAATGAGCTTAACTCAAATCATACCGATTCGCTTGAGGAGTTTTACCACTCTCTTGCCGAAATACTGACCGATATTGAAACTATACCGATAAACAAAAAAACTGATAACTCAAAAAACTATACCATACACGATGCCTTAAAAGTGCTTGAACAATTAAAGAGTATTACATCACAAGACATGTTTGTCCCTGAGAATATCGTCTATGAAGTTCAAGAATCTCTGCATGGAACCGTGGATGAAAAACAAATAGCCAGACTCATATTGCAAATAAGAGAGATGGACTATACTAAGGCGCTTGACACCATAGATACGATTATGAAAATTTTAAAAGAGGGGAATTAAATGACAAAATTCTCACGTATCAAATCATCTTATACTAGATTAATAGCTGGGCTCGTATCATTATTAGTATCCAGTACAATTTCATTCCGGGTTTTAATACTTTTCGTATTTATAATCGGTGAAATCGGTACCTACTCAATTACAAAAAATAAATATGATGCGAATGTTGAGGATTACTTAAATAACTTAAAAACTCAATGGAATGAAGAATATAACGCTACTATCAAAGCGTATAAAACAGCTTCGGAAGTTCAAGCTCAAAGATTAATCGCAGATGAAACAATGAAAAATGCGCTCAAAATTTCAAATGACAAAAATGAAACCAAAAAAGCCCACGATTTGCTATTAGCAAAATTTGAGTCTACCTACAAAACAAATACGACACTCTCGTTAAAGATACTTCAGATTCAAAATACACGCGGAGATATTATTATCCGGTTTCAAAAACAAAAAGAGTATGGTGATAATGTACTATCTTTTAGAAAGCTCATAAAGAGTGTTCATGAACATCAAAAAAGTGATTACGGTTTTGAATTGGGCCGTTTTTTTAATGCCTATCGATATGTTTTTCCAATACGCGAACAGAACCGTTTCTTGGGGAGTATTGAACTGGGTATTGATGAGTCGCAAATCTACAAAACATTGCAAGACAACTTCAGAACAAGTACGTACCTATCATTGGAATCCCCGCCTGAAATACCGATCGATATTAATTCTAAAAAAATGGCGACTTCCCTCCTTGCAAATAACTTGTATCACAACCCGTTAATTTATCAGGATAAAGAACTTGAGCTATTACAAAAGATTTTTGAGCAAAAACCGAAAGAATTTGACGAGTCAATATCTAAGAAACAGGCTATCTGTTTTTATGCAAAAGTGAACAATGAGGATTATGCGATAGTCCTTAACCCATTTTATGATTACTCAAAACACTATATCGGATACATCACTTTTTACAGCCAAGATGCGACACTGCCGATCATGAAAAAAGAGTTTCACAACGCTTTGTTAACTAGCACGCTAACGATCTTGTTTTTTACTCTCTTAACGTATTTGTTATTATGTGTAATAAAAGCTAATTTTCGCGCGGCACTCAGCAAGCTTGAACTGCAAAAGGCAGAAGCGCAAAAAGACGAGGCAATCAGGCTTAACGAGCTGCTAACTAAGCAGGCAAGAGAACTCGAAGAGGCCAATACCGCGCTTGATGCCAGCTATGAAGAATCCGCTCAGATAAACGATAATCTGAAAAAAGCCGAGTCGCTAGCCAAAATCGGCAATTGGTCTCTTGATTTGATTAGCAACAAGCTTGATTGGTCCGATGAAATTTTTCACCTATTTGAACTTGACAAAGAAAAATTTTACGCATCCTATGAAGCGTTTTTACATGCTATTCACCCGGATGATAGAGACAGGGTTAATGATGCGTATACACACTCATTGGAAACGAAAAACGGTTATGAGATAGTTCATAGGCTGCTGATGAACGACGGTAGAATAAAATATGTTCGTGAACAGTGCGAAACCACTTTTGACGAGAACGAAAAACCGCTCCGCTCTATTGGTACCATCCAAGACATTACCGAGCAAAGACTAGCCGAACAAGCACTAATGCACGCCAAAGAGCAAGCAGAATCGGCAAACAAGGCAAAAAGCGACTTTGTCGCCAATATGAGCCATGAGATACGAACCCCTATGAATGCCGTATTGGGTCTGACAAAGCTGGTACTCGATACCGAGCTTACCCCTATGCAAAGAAACTATTTGCAAAAAGTACAGGATTCATCCGCAGCTCTCCTTAATATTCTTAACGATATTCTGGACTATTCTAAAATTGAGGCAGGCAAACTCGGCCTTGAAAATATCGACTATTCGCTTGAAAAACTGCTGCGCAACGTCTCAGGTCTTTTTAGCGTAAAGGCCGAAGAGAAGGGGTTAGAAATCTTTATTGAGATGGCAAACGGTGTGCCTGATAGGCTAAGAGGTGATCCTCTTAGATTATCTCAGATACTCAATAATTTAGTCGGCAATGCGGTTAAGTTTACCTACAAAGGGGAAATTCATCTAAAAATAGCCCCTCAAGTTAATGCTGATGGGAATCAAGAACTGTTATTTACGATACAAGATACCGGTATCGGTATGACGAAAGAACAAGCGGATAAATTGTTTCAGGCATTTACGCAGGCCGATATGTCTACTACGAGAAAGTTTGGCGGAACAGGTCTTGGGCTTACCATCAGTAAACAGATTATAGATTTGATGGGGGGTGAAATAGGGATTGATAGCGAGCCGGGGAAAGGAAGCACGTTTTTCTTCAAAATTCCACTACTGCCTGCCAATAAACCTGAAGAGCAGAGAAGTATATACAATCTCAGAGGGATGAAAACCCTCGTGGTCGATGATCAGGAAACGTCGTTAGAGATAATGCAGAAAATTCTTGAGTCATGGTCTTTTGATGTGACATTGGCTACCTCCGGTGAAAAGGCTCTAAACCTTTCTTTGAAGGCACTTGAAGAGGGGAAACCGTATGAGGCGTATCTAATAGACTGGAAAATGCCCGGAATGGACGGCATTGAACTTGCAACGCATCTCGAAGAACAGATGAAGAGTTATGAAGCGAAACATTCCCCCCTCGTAATTATGGTTACGACCTACAAAAAAGATGAAGTTCTTGAGTCTGCGCATCACGTCACTCTCGATGCCATATTAGAAAAACCGGTAACTCCATCAAATTTGATGGATACAATCATGACGCTTCAAGGGGAAGATGATACTAGGTTTACACCCTTCTCTTTGGAAACGAGTGAGAGCTTAAATAATGGTTCAAAAGCGTTTCGCGGAGTAAAAGTCCTTCTGGTAGAAGATAACCAGACAAACCAGCTAGTCGCCAAGGGGTTTCTTGAAAAGCTGGGAATCGTTACTATAGAAATTGCTGAAAATGGGCTAGAAGCCGTTGAAAAAGCTTCTAAAGAGCAATTTGACATCGTACTGATGGATTTGCAGATGCCCATAATGGACGGCTTTGAGGCCACCGCTAAAATCAGAGCCTTACCGGGATGCCACTCTTTGCCTATTGTGGCAATGACAGCAGCTGCCATGAAACAAGACAGAGAAGAAACTTTTGCTGCCGGCATGAACGACCATATCTCCAAACCTATTGACGTTAACGAGCTCTTCATTGTCCTTCAAAAATGGATAAAACGTCAAAATAAAGAAGATATAGATACCCTCTCTAATAATGATAAAGGGATGTATCTCAAAGGGTTTGACAATGAAAGGTTTGCACAAATAGGACTGGATCGTAACGCGATCTATCATATCTTGACTAATTTTGCAAAAAGCCAAAAAGATACGAAAGAGAGTCTGCGCCATTATTTAGATAATAATAGATATGATGAAGCGCTGGCATTGGTACATTCACTAAAAGGTGCTTCTGGAAATATAGGGGCACTAGAGCTTTATGAAGCAACAAAAACACTAGAAAATCAGCTTCAGCAAAAAAAGAGTGAGTCGCTTGATGAATTTTTTAATCAACTCGATAAGACCCTTACTAATATTGAAAATATATTTATGGATGAAATCCATCCTAGCGTAAATGCTTGCACAGCAGATGAGGCGCTTGAGATGTTAAGTACGGTAAGAGAGATCGCATCTCAGGATATGTTTATTTCAGAGAGTATGTTGCATGAGCTGCAAGCGTGTTTAGATGGCGTAAAGGATGAGGTACACGTAGCCTTACTTGTATCACAAATAAGAAACATGAACTATGATGCAGCAATCGACACAATAGATATAATAACAACTGATTTAAAGGCGAAGTGATGTTTAGCAAAAAACCTACTATATTAATTGTGGATGACGCAACGGCCAATATACAGCTTCTGGCAGAAATTCTGGGAAATGATTATAGTATCAAGATTGCCACGAGTGGAGAAAAGGCGCTGCAGATAGCGAACGCTATAGAAATGCCCGATCTGATACTTTTGGACATTATGATGCCGGTTATGGATGGCTACGAAGTCTGTAAAAAACTCAAATCAAACTCGGCGACTTCCGAGATTCCCGTTATTTTTGTCAGTGCTAAAGACGAAGTCAGCGATCAGATGCAAGGATTCAATCTTGGTGCGGTTGACTATATCGTCAAACCCTATGAGCCCTTATTAATCAAAGCGAGGGTGAAGACCCATATAAATCTAAAACTAAAAACACAGATGCTCGAAAAACTTGCCATGATAGACGGCCTTACCGGCATTGCCAATAGACGAAGATTTGACGAAACATTTAAAAGCGAGTGTGGCCGATCAATGAGACACGCTAAACCCCTTGCACTAGTTATGATGGATATCGACTACTTTAAAGCCTTTAATGACGGATACGGGCACGGTGCCGGTGACGAATGCCTCATAAAAGTAGCCAATAAACTTCAAAGCGTCCTTAATAGAGATAGCGACTTTGTATGTCGATACGGTGGAGAAGAGTTTATTGTCATTCTCCCTGAAATAGACATAGAGGGGGCAAAAAATGTGGCACAAAAACTCAAAGACAGCGTTGAGAATCTTAATATCCCCCATAATTATTCAAAAGTAGCTGCCCATGTGACGGTTAGTGTGGGATATGCAATTTCAACAATAAACAACGAAAGTGACTGCGAAAACCTTTTAAAACTCGTTGATGAAATGCTTTACAAGGCAAAAGAGATGGGAAGAAATACCATTTATTGCGAAGTATAAGAGATATCAATTACAATAACTCAAGTTTGTATAAAAACAGCCGCTCTTTATAAGGTGGAATATCAAGTTCTTGCCGATATTTGGCGATAAGGCGACGTACCATTGTTACCCCAAAACGCTCTTCGATCATCTCATGAAGTATTTTGTCACTAAAAGGATCCTCTTTGTTTTCACTCGACACTAGCCGTTTCAAAAAGTGTTTGATCTCAGCGGTCGATACTTCACCGATCGAATTGGAGAAAAAATCTTTGAACGGATAGAGCCCCCGCTGTGTTTGCATATATTTATCCGAAATGGCTCTGGAAATTGTCGATTCATTAAAGCCCAACTCATCCGCAACATCTTGAAGTCGAAGCGGTTTAAGCTCACCTCCCATAAAGAAACTGTACTGCTTTTCGATTAAGACCAAAGCAACATTATAGAGGGTCGCTTTTCGAAGATCCATGAGTTTCACCAATTCTCGTGCCTCTTTGAACTTTTGTTTGGCAAAATTGTCGTATTTATCAATCATATTAACTTTTAAATCGGGGTAAAAAGCATGATTGATTCGAATATCCAATTCTGATCCTGTCAATTCTACAAAAAGATCAGGAATTATTTGTGCCTCTGGCTCCATATACTCCAATGCAGGAGGATTTTTGAGATGTTGTAGCACATGTTTCGCATCTGTGAAACGGGGATTTTTGATAAATTTTTCCATCTTATCGAACTGTAAAATCATCGCTGAGAGCAAAATACTCAAATCATCATCCAGTTCGTAATCATTGAGCTGAAACAAAAAGGACTCTTTGTAATCACACGCCCCAACGCCTGCTGGCTCAAGATGAGAAAATCGCTGACGTACCCGCTCCACGGTTTGGACATCGGTATCACATTGTTGGGCAATCTCTTCAACACTCCCTTCAAAATACCCTTCATCACTGATATAATAGATAATCTGACGGGCAATTTTCTGAGATATGGGGGTGGGAAATAAAGGCGCGACGATCTGTTCATCCAATTTTTCATACAAGGAGGTTGAGGAGATACTCAACCACTCAATTTGATCCGAAGAGGCGTTAGAGACATAATTTTGGAATGCACCGTATACGGATGATCCACCTGCTTGTGCATTGGATTCCTCAAATCCTGATTTTACTTCAAGACAAGGGTTTTCATTGCTAATGACTTGTAAATGTTTCTCCAAATCATTGAGGGAACATTGCAAGAGCGGAAGCCATGTTTGCATCGATAATCTAGGGAGTTGTTTTTGTTTATAGGAGAGAGACGTGTGCATTAGTAATCCCTAATAATGAGTTTATTATGCATTTGACTGCATATTGTGTTCTTAACTAATATTATAGGGATCGATGGGAATTATAGGTGATTAAAAAGAAGGCAATTCAGCTAAAATTTAGCTGAATTGATTAGAAATTAGTATTTAATACGTACCAATCCGTTTGGCTGTAGCACTTTCATTTGACATGCAAGACGCGCTTTTGGATTACTCTCATTGAGCGTTTTTAGTACCGCTTTCTCTTTTTCATTGATAGGGCTCATGAACTCCATCCCCGATTCGATCATCACGACACACGTACCGCATTCGCCATCACGGCATCCAAACGGCAATGCACTTCCTGATGCTTCAACGATATCTTGAATCGTTTTACCCGGATGGACATTGATCGCCAAAAAGTCATTAATAATTTCTACACGTGTTGTCATCTCAACCCCTTATTTTGTATTATTTTAGTTAAACGGCTTCACTAATATTGAAGCATTTTTGATCACACATTGACATGCCAAACGTACCGGTGTTGGACGATTGTACTGTTGAGCAATTTCTGCCTCTTTTTTAGTGATTGCACCCATTTGCATCAAGGTTTCAAGCTCTTTATCATCCATATAAACAGCTTGCCCTTTTGATACATAATCTTCCGTTGTTGAATCCATTTTCTCATCGTTAGAAATTTCTTCAATACGTACTGCACAACTTCCACACATTCCATCTTTACAATCCGATGGAATAGAAACTCCGTTACTCTGAGCTACACGCAATAACACATCGCCAGCTTTAGCAAAAACACGTTTGTCTTGTTTTTCACCAAAACCACAAAAAATGACATTTACCATATTAACTCCTCCTGAAAATTCTCCATTGATACGCTCATGGCAATTCGTATCTTTGAAGTCTGCACATATCTCAAAAAAGTGAACTACTCCTCCCCTTCTTGAGATTGCAATGCTTTTTGCGCAGCTCTTTGTGCACGATGTTCTTTAAGCCATTTTAATTCTTCTGCAACTTCATCATAACCATCATCTTCAAGAGCACTTTCAAGCTCAGCTTCACGACAGCCAAAAGCCATCCCTTGTTCAATAAAATTGACTTCATAGACCCGTATCGTTTGGAGGAAATCGCCGATCTTACGAACATATCCCTCCGCCCCTGCCTCGATGAGCGTATCACCAATTTGTCCATGGGGATACGTTCCGTCATTTCGTATTGCCTTCGTAAGTCGTACCCTTTGCCCTACTCGAAATACCGAAAGAATCTCATCTTTTGTCGACATTTTATAAAGGTTAGTACGGCGAGCCTCTTCATCAATAGGGTGTTCAACCTCTCCTTCAGAAACTGACGGTGTGGGTGCTGACGCAGGCGTGGACTCCATTACTGACCTCCTCTACATCATTACAATTCGTGGAGGTTGAACACGTACCGCACGCGCTAGGTTTATCAAACATATCCCATACGTCTGCTGCTGATGGACTGTAACCATTCTCAAAATTTTTATACACACTGATAAGGGCAAATTTATAATATTCAAGCAATTTTTCATCGCTTCCCATATCATGCTCTTTTGCTTTATCTGCCATCTCTCCAAATTTTTTCATGATATGAAATCGTTTTGAATTCACTAATCGCTCATCGTAAGAGAGATCAAAAAACTCGAAAAACTCTTCCGTATCCGTAATCTTTTGAAATTCGTCTAACGTACCCATAATAATCTCCTTATAGTCCCATCTCGTTTTTGAGCTGGTTTGCCCACGCGATGACTCTCTCTTGGGTTAAATCGTCTTGATTCACATCATCGATACCCAATCCACACAATTTTCCCTCTTTTTCGGCTAAAGAAAATTTGTATTCATATCCGCTAACGGGTATAAATCCATACGATTTTGCCCCAAGAGAGACAAATAAATCGTGCATTTTTCCCAACGCACTCAAAAAATGTTCTCCATGGGTTTTTTGATCCCCAGCCCCAAAGAATGCCACTTTTTTACCACTAAAATCAGGGTGTTCATTGTCCAGTTCATAGAGAGGATCAACCCAGTCTCGTTGCACATCACCTTGACCCCATGTAGAGGAACCGATAAGTAAAATATCGAACGCATCAAACTGTTCAATATCATCATAATCTTCTTCCATATCGATGAGCTCAACATCCGAAAATTGCTCTTCCAATAACTCTGCTGCTTTTCGCGTCACTCCACTGCTACTACCGAAAAAAATACCTATTTTTGCCATTGTTATGCTCCTTGCCCACTACACGGTTGATATTGTTCATAAATACTGAGTGCTCGAGAGAGATTTTTATCCCCTTCTTCGAAGAGTGCTTCAAGGGTACGAAAACTAAATCGGTGTGCATCTTTGAAATACTTATCGACAATACAAATGCGATCCGTAATAACCGCACATCGTCCAAAACCCTCATGGCTCATTTCCATAATAACATTGCAAACAACGCCCGTTTTACGCTCAAAGGATAACGCTATTGCTTTATAAATCATTTTGATGTCATTAATCATCATCTCATCAATATCTGCAATGACGGGAACGGCTTTGAGTTCCTCTTTGGTTTTAACATACTTTTTGATAAGCAGTTCTTCATCACTCATACGTGACCAATTTCCAAACTGATCGAGTGCTCGTATTTGTCGAATGATTTCAATACCGAAATCACTTATTTTTTTTTCTGCTTCCATTGTATTTATTCTCCCTCTGCCCATCTGTCTTGTCGTACATCGTGTTCGGTTTTCATTTGAATAATCTGCTTTATCCACGGTGGAGGATTCCCATTAATCATGGCGACCAAACTTTTCAAAATATCAGCGATCACGGTCGATTCAGTCACCTTCATCGGATGGATACCGGCACGAATCACTTTTGCCGCTGCTGTCCCACCGATAGACTCACAGTACATAATATTTACCCCTTTAAGGGCACGAACACGAAACTCGGTTTTATCATCATCCTCTATATCATTCGTATCGGTTTTGATCACTTCAGAAACTTCATAACCATCTTTCGAAACGTTATAAACAACAAACTCTTTGGCTCCGCCAAAATGAGCATTAACCTCTTCCATATCTTTGGTCGCAAAAGCAACTCGCAAAGCGTTCTCCATCGTACCGTTCCCCTCTACTTTGATTTTAGTGTTCATGTTTGACCTTTCTCAATGCGTTGGCAATTTCAAATAAAAAATAGGCGCTACCTTCATACAGCTGATCATTTTTGAGCTGGTTCCCCAACTCTTCATAATTAGGAAATCCTCGAATAACAAGTGCCGTATTATGATAACTATGCAAGATTCGTTCTGAATGAAAATTACTGATAACCATATCTGCCCCATCAAAAAACAATCGGGCATCTTCTAAATCCCCGACAAACACTTTTTCGGCATCAATGGTATGCAGTGCATCGCTAAAGGTCGTAGAGACCGCGGCATCAATGGTTCCCCCAACACTGCGGATCAGCGCGCACATTCCAGTGAGCATATCCGGCTCACCAGTTATGACAAAATGGGAACTCCCGATCAAAAAATGAGAATCCAGCATTGCATCTTGCAAACGTGCACGCCATCGCTTCATCAGAGGTTCTGGCTGTGTATGTCGGATTTTCATCAGTTGGGCGACAAAATTGTCACACCCATCCAATCCCATCAGATGATCGAAATGGAGGTGTTTTATAAGAGGATTCTTTTTTTGCAAAGCAGCTGCCGATTTTTTCATCGAGTGCCCAATAGTAACTACCGTGGCACAATCACCAAGAGCGCGTATCTCATCAACACCTATCCCACCATTGGCAAGCTTCCCCTGAGCCTCTTCCCAATACCCGTCCAGCGAGGTAGAGAGATCAGGAAGTGCGTAGGTCTCGAATCCAAAATCTTCACAAAGAGATTTAATCTTTTCAACCTCAATGGGTTGCATACTCAGATGGGGTAAAAGGACGAGTTTGTTAGCCTTTACCTCGGTTGCAGAGTCAGTCAGCTGCTCAATCATAGCCGTAACCGTAAGTGCCCATCCGCTCTCCATCCCCCCCTCATAATCAGGTGTATTGACAAAAACGTAGGGAATTTCGATGTGTGTCCCCACACCGCGTACATCATCCCCTTTAGTCTCGGTCAGACCCGTGGTGTGCAAGCCTATCATGGAGGGTTTAAGATTTTTCTCTTTGTTTTGAATATTTTCAATCGCCATCAATATCGAATAGTCACCCCCATCCAGTACCGCTGTGATATCGCTCACTGACGTATTGAGTACAGCAATCGGTTCATTAAAATGACGAGTAAAAAAGACCTTTGTAAACGACGCACACCCTTGCGCACCGTGCATGAGAGGCATACAACCCTTAACTCCTAAAAATGCGAGGGTTGAGCCCATCGGCTGAGAGTGTTTGATCGGATTGACTTGAAGCGGTTTGTGTTCTTTGTGCGTGAGGGAGAATTCCATGGCAACTCCTTAATTATAAGGAGTATTGCAAGATTTGTGCGAGGGGAGAAAAGAGGATCTAGTATTTGGGGGTCATTCCACTTTTGCAAGAATAACATCAATCTTTTTAGGGGGATTGATTCAGCCTGTCCAGAGCACCTCAAGGCTTGGAATTTAATACAAAAATCCAAATATCCAGAGGGGAATTTTATTTTTATATCCAATCTCAATGTCGTCGCTCGCCACAAAACTATTTTCTATGTCTTTTATCTGTGTAAAGCCTTTATTTTTTCCACCGATTTCAAAAAGGTACCTATTGTCCACCAAAAAATCTCCTTTTTGCGGATAGGTGACAGTGTGCAGGGTACTTAGAACATTTAGAAAAAATGTTTCTCGCACTGTCCCTATTTCTGGGGTAATTATGGAAAGCAGATTTGTATTATTGAGATATATTTTTTCGGGTTTTTCCAGTTTTCGAAGCCCTTTACCCGATGCCTTCATTAGCAGGTGCAAAATGCCCGCATCTTCGAGTTTGATAAAATAATCCTTCAACGTTCTGCCATCGCCAATATCGAGTGAATTTTTTAGCTTTTCGATCACAGGGACAAACGGCACACTTTCCATAATTATATTCAGTAGAAGTTTAAGCTTTTTGATGCTGTTTCCATCGAGACTGGGATAGACAAAAAGCAAATCGCTTGAAATGGATACATTAATATTTTGGTTCAGCATATCAAAAAATATTTCATCGTCTTGAATACTTAAACTGTACGGATAGTACCCGACTTTGCAATATCTCTGAAAGAGTGGAAGTATCTTTTTATCAATCTTCTCTAATTTACTCACGATATCAAAAGCAATATTTTCGTGGTTTTGTAGTATCTCTTGGAGGGTGTATTTTGGGAGTTCTATCGCTAGCGTTAGCTCCATATACTCTCTCAGACTCATTCCCACCATTTTGAGCGTGTTGGCTCTTCGGCTTAAGTCATGACTCCCCTTGTTGATCTCCAAAGCCGAGCTTCCAGAGGCTATAATTTGCAATGAGGGAAAAGTATCATAAATCGATTTTAACTCTTGCGACCAATTTTGGTATTTGTGTATCTCATCAAAACACAGCAGTTTACCCCCCTCCATCTCAAAGCGTTCGGCTATTTCATACATCGACAGCTCACCCACCAAAAAGCTGTCCATACTGACATAGAGTGATTTTAGTGCGTCGTGTTGTTTCATATACTGCGCGATGGTGGTAGTTTTTCCTATCCCTCTTTGCCCCACTATGATGGTGAGGCGATGCTTGATTTTATTTTCTTTGATAAAGTATCTTTGATAGGAGAGATCATTGCGAAGGATAAATTTTTTCGATTCAATTAAGAGTTTTGAGAACATTTTCGCCCCTTATGGTAATTAATTCCCATTATATCAGATTTGTTTAGGGATTTCAATACCTAAACAATGTGCCTTTTTATGAATCTCCCATTAACCCTATCCTAGTACAATCTACATATTACTTTATCCTAGGAAAAATACCATGAAACACGTCCTCCTCCTCAACCTCCACCAAAAATACGATGGATTTGCCAACGGCAATCTGACGCATGATCTCCTCAACGAAGCCAAAAAGTTTTTTTCGGCAAACGGCTACGAAGTGCGCGAAACCGCAATTGATGAGGGCTACAATGTCGTCGAAGAGCTTGAAAAGCTTACATGGGCGGATACGATTTTTGTCCAATCACCCGTCTACTGGATGGGGCTTCCGTGGCTAGCAAAAAAATACGTCGATGAAGTTTTCTCAAGCGGAAACAACACCGTTACCTACGTCAGCGACGGACGAAGCCGTGACGATGAATCCAAAAAATACGGCAGTGGAGGATTGATGCAGGGGAAAGAGTATATGCTCAGCTTCACCTACAACTGCCCGACGAGTGAGTTTAACAATCCTAATGGTTTTTTTGAAGGGATGAGCGTCGATCAGGCGAATGTCGCTTTACACAAAACATTTCAATTTTGCGGAGCCACGCCGTTAAAAAGTTACTCCGTCCATGATGTATACAAATCGGATTTTAGCCTCGATAATGCCCTACACGCACTGCAAGAAACCCTATCGAAAAACTTTTCGGCATAAGGGTGCCCGTTGGGTTCTTTATCCTTTATTTTAGGATATTTTGCCCATACACATGAACCTCTCTCTGAGGATAAGGGATCGTTATTTTTGCGTCATTGAGTGCTTTATAGACCGCCATATTCACTTCATACTGAATCCTGAAAAAATTTCTCGTAGGCACCCAGTAGCGCATCCCTATCTCAACCGCATTATCACCGAATTTTTGTATTCCAACAATAGATTTGTTTTCATTGGAAAGATTCTCAAAACCGTCAATTGTCTTTTTGATAAGGGCAATCGCTTTTTCCGCATCATCATGGTAGGAGATACCGACACTCGACTCCACAATACGATAGTTAAAAGAGTTAACAATCACCTCGCCAATCATATTTTTATTAGGAACAGTGATGATCTCTTCATCTTCGGTTCGCAGGGTCGTGTAGGCGAGTTTGATCTCTTCTACAACACCAAAAATTTTATTGACTGAAATCGTATCGCCGATTTTGAACGGTCGGGTAATAATGAGTGAAATTCCGGCAGCAAAATTGGCGACACTCCCCTGCAATGCCAAACCGGCAGTCAGAAAAACAGCCCCGATTGCCGCAATGAAGGGAGCAATAGATATACCAAGTTTTCCGATGGCTATGACAAACATTGCTCCAAATATTAGTATTCTCACAATATTAGCAATAAACTTCCCAAGGGTCACATCAAAATCATGCTCAGTAAAAAGTTTAATTAAGAGAGTGAAAACATATTTTGAAAGAAACCATCCGAGTAGGACAACAATCAAAGCACCAATAATTTGGAAACTGTAATTGGTCAAAAATGCGATCGTCTGATCATAAAACGCTTGAATATAATGCAATTCTTGATTCATCGTATCTCCTTAGTAATCAAAAATTACATTATGCCCTATTCTTTCTCTCTATATCTCCCACGGAGCAGGTTTACCAACATTTGCAAACACCGGATTTTTAAAGGCGTATTTCAAATCTTTGGCAAGATTGAGCAATCCGCCATAACCGCCGTAGCTCGTTTTTTTCTCCTGATTGACATCGATGAAGGAGATTTTTTTCTTGATCGCCGTATAGAGACTTCGTCCACCTGCAAGGAGGATATGCGCTCCCGTCTGGTCGATAATTTTCCCCTGCTCAGAGGCGGGCTTCTTCATCAAAACGCCATTTTCACCCAGATACTCACGCGCTTTGTCGATGTCATCCTGCGTCGATTTTGCGATACTCGTTGCAACGACTTCAATCCCTAAATCTTGTAAACCCGATGCAATCGACCACGCTTTATTGCCGCCGGTATTGAGTACTGCTTTTTTTCCTGCAAATAACTGACGATACGGGATCAGTGCTGTTTCCAGCTGGGCTTCGGCTTCGGCAATGACCGTTTCAGCACGTGCGATGAGTTCCGGATCACCCAAAGCGTTCACAATCTCACGGATAGCGAACGTCGTATCGCGCTTCCCATAAAATGAGACGGATATCCAAGGGATACCGTATTGCTCCTGCATCTTACGGGTCAGTGTGATAAGCGATTTAGCGCAAACAATGACATTGAGCTTCGCGCGATGCGCCGTACGGATATCCCCGACCCGACCATCTCCGCTCATAGAACTCAACACGCGTAGTCCGATCTTCTCAAAGAGGGGAAGATACTGCCACATATCTCCTGTAACGTTATAATCACCGATCAGATTAATATCATAAGGAGTTGTATACTCAGGCTCTTTGGTACCGATCAAATGTTCCAATACCGCTTCTCCCGCTAGACGGGAACCAAGATTTTTGCTCCCGACAAATCCGGCAGCATGGACAGGTACGACAGGGACTCCATGTTTTTGACTCCCTAGTTTACAGGTCATATCAATATCATCCCCGACCAATGCCGTAACACACGTCGAATAGACAAAAATCGCTTCAGGCTTGTAGTGTTCCATCACATAATCAATCGAATCAGAAAGTCGTTTGTCCCCGCCAAAGATAACATCATTGGTCGTAATCCCCGTCGTAAAGCCCATTTGTGTATGATCACGTCCCGTATACGACGTTTTTGTCTCACGGGTTTCCCACGATGCCCCAAGGCACGTTTGAGGACCATGCACTAAATGGACAGCATCCGCGTAGGGGAATAAGGAGATTTGAGCACCATCAAAGGCACATCCACCTGCGGCAAGACCAGGTTTAGGTTTATCGCACCCTTCTCCTGGTTTTTTGTCTTTACTATGAGAACAAGCGCTCTCATTCATAAGCTCTTTAATTTTTGCACGACTTACCACCGTAAACTCCTAAGAATGAAGTATCTAAGTTACTGCAATTTTTGTACGAGACGCTTCATTAATTTTTTTTGTACTTATGTCGATTTAGTCTATGTGGAACTTTTATTGCTTAATATATATTAATTCGCGAAGAAAGGGGTTATGATGAGAGTTACATCTGCATCGTACTATAATAATATTTATGGCGAAAACAATAAGATCAATCAGCAGCTTTTTGATGTTAATAAACAAATTTCGTCGGGTCAAAAGATTCAATATGCGCATGAGGATCCAAGTGTTTTTGTTAATACACTTCGTCTTGATGATGAAATCACCACCTTAACTCAAACCAAAAACAGTGCCCAAAATGCCTATAAAACATCGACGCAAACGGATACAACGATTGGTGATATGGTTAAAACTCTTCAGTCTATGAAAGTTGATATGGTTAATGCAGCCAATGGTACGCAATCGGTTGAGAGTCAGCAAGCTATAGCAAAAGAGTTACGGGGTCTTCAAAATAATTTAATGGTTCTGGCGAATACATCTTCTGCGGGGCAATATCTTTTTTCAGGAACGGCCACATCTCAAAAACCAATTGACGCTAATGGTGTTTATCAGGGAAATGATAAAAGTCTTAATGCTTATTTAGGCTCTGGCATACAACAAAAATATAATATTTCGGGAAGTCAATTATTTTTAGGGGATGAAAATAACATCCAGAAATCAATTACAACCAATATCCCACAATTAAGTATGAGTGATCTCTATCCCGACGTTATGACATCTGCTACTCTATCAAGATCGGATGCAAAACAGGTTTACATTACACCACAAAGCACCATTCGAGATTTAATGGGAGATACCGATACAGACTCTACCAATGACCCGTTAAAAACATCCTATTTTTATATTCAAGGGACGCAGAGTAATGGCGATACTTTTAAACAAAAAATTGATTTAAAAATGAATGAAAGTGTCAATGATTTACTGAATAAAGTAAGTAATGCCTTTGGCTCTAATCAAGTTGATGTGACCTTAAGTCCGCAAGGACAAATCCAAATCACCGATAAAATAAAAGGGTCAAGTAAAATTGATTTCCACATGGTTGGTGCTGTTGATTTTGGAACAAGCGGGACAAACAAGGCGGATACAACCGATCTCTCCAGCTTGCAAACGGGAACGACTGATTTTAACAATGTTGTCTCTGGATCTAATACCCTCTATGTAAAAGAGTTTGTAAAAAGTAATCTCACGTCAAGCGCTCCAACGGATGCTATACAAGGTTTGGTCTATGATCAGTTGAATTTTGCAAAAGAGGGGGCGAAACTGCTCTCTAATGTATCCCAAATCAATAATTCAACCAATACTTATGCAACTGATTCCACGAAACTTGTGGATGTTTCTGGGATGAGCAATGTCAATGGAAGAGTGATGGCATTGAAGGGAACCAACATCAATGGAGCACCTTATGATGTTAGTATTTTATTAGGAACACCCTCAACATTTACCGATAATCTTACGACTAAAACCTACAATATTTATGGATCAGCCTTTAATGATACATTAGGGGTTCAAGCAGGAGTTAAAGAAGCAGGAGAAGGTATCCCCTCTAACGCGGATCAAATAACCTATCGTCAGCTTATGGATGTTGTGAATATGGCTACAACAAACTCTTTTCCAACCGTTGATACCACAATCGTCCCCAATGATCCCGGAGATTATGATAGTGCTATTGCAAATGCAAATTCTCAAGGGAAAGTTTCATTGACTCAGGATGGAAAACTCTCGTTTGAAGATTTGACACACCCTACAACGAGTGCAAATATCTCTTTATATGATACAACTTCCAGTTCTTTTTTTCCTCCATTAATCACGGGAAATGCCTTATCCTTTCAAGCTAATAACTCCATTAGTGTCAGTGATCCAAAAACAAATTTTTTCGCCCAAATTGAACAAATGATCAAATCAGTAGAAGAAGGGAAAACATACCCTGATGGAAATGGTAGCGGCGATCCTCGTAATTTAGGAATACAAAATTCAATACAAATGCTTGATAATTTAACCAATCATGTCAGCCGTCTTCAAGCCACAGCCGGTACCAATTCTCAGGTTTTGCAAGCGTCAAGTGATCGGAGTGACTTGCTTATTGTCAGTACCAAAATGTTACAATCGGATGTTCTTGATACCGATGTTGCTGAAGCAACCTTACGAATGCAGCAGTTGAGTCTTAATTATCAGGCGATGCTCTCAAGTATTGCTAAAGTCTCTCAACTTTCCCTCGTTAAATATTTATAGCAAAATGCAATAAAAAGGGTTAAGAGCCCTTTTTTTGTTATAATCCACACTATTTTTTACTCTTAAGGATCTCCTATTTTACGCGATGTACTTTTTATTGGTGGTTTTGGGCTGCTGTTTTATTTGGGGATAGCAACCGTCATTGGGGATGCTTCTATTATTGGGGCGTATGGAGCTGGTTTTGCAGCAGCGAATGTCACTGCGTTTGGATATGTTGCTTACATGTATCTACTTCTTCTTATGGTTCCTCTTTTTTACTTTTACAAAGGGCAAAGCGACCTTAAACGGCGATTGGAAATGGGGGGGATTTTCACCCTCCTCTTTTTCGCTCTCCTCCTTTTTCAAGCGATGATTGTTGAGGGGGAATTTCGTGGACGTTTTGGAAGTATCATTGCCGATTTTTTAAGTATCTATATTGGAAGTTTCGGATTGTGGGTTACGTGGCTGATGATTATGGCGGTCTCAATGATTATCGTCCTTGAACAATCTCTGGGGGAACTTCTAAAACCGTTCAAAGCGTATATGGCAAAACCCCTCACTACCCTTAAACAAACACCTATCAAACAAACGACACCCAAATCCAGTACACTCTCTATTTCTGTAAATGCAGTACCTTTAGAATTATCAAACGCTCAAGAAGCTCCATCGTACGAGCCCTACACACAACCCTCATGGGCGGGTGAAGCCCCCTTTGATCTAGCACCTTCCGAAGTTCATTACCCTATTCATCCACCCGCAACCGTTGTGGAACAAAGTGTCATTGTTGAGAAAAAAGAGAGTATTTCACGTGACCCAAAAGAATTAGAACTGGAATCAGAACCCATCATAACTGTTCCCGAAATACAACCAGAAAAAAAAGAATCTACCATTGTGAGCATGGCAAAAAAAGTCAAAGAGACGAAACAATCGGCTGTCGTAGTCGAAGAACTCGAAGAGAACAAAATTTTACTCGATCAAATCGACCGTGGAGCAAGTGAAAAACCCAAAAATTTCAAACTTCCCCCTACGAGCTTTTTACAATACCCACCTAAAAAACAAAATGTGGTCGATGAGGCAGAATTGGACGATAAGATTCGTGATTTAATCGAAAAATTGTCCCACTTCAATATCGATGGGGATGTCGTCCGTACCTACGCGGGTCCCGTTGTCTCTACTTTTGAATTTAAACCCGCTGCCAATATCAAAGTCTCAAAAATTTTAGGGCTCCAAGATGATCTAGCAATGGCACTCAAAGCGCAAACCATCCGTATCCAAGCCCCTATTCCGGGTAAAGACGTCGTAGGGATAGAAATTCCCAACAAAAGTGTGGATACGATTTATCTACGCGATATTTTTGAGAGCAAGCTTTTCCAAGAGGCATCCTCTCCCCTTACCCTTGTTTTGGGTAAAGATATTGTCGGAAAACCGTTTATTACCGATCTCAAAAAACTTCCCCATCTTCTCATCGCAGGGACAACGGGAAGCGGTAAAAGTGTCGGAATCAACGCCATGATTTTGAGTTTGCTCTATAAAAACTCCCCCGATCAACTCAGACTTCTGATGATTGACCCAAAAATGCTTGAATTTTCTATTTACAATGACATTCCCCACCTATTAACCCCCGTTATCACCAAACCAAAAGAGGCAATTGCCGCACTTAACAATATGGTCTACGAAATGGAACGACGCTACCAAATGATGAGCGAAACCCGTACCAAAAATATTGAAAACTTTAATGAAAAAATGAAGCATGAAGGGGGTGAGGAGCTCCCCTATATTGTTGTTATTATTGATGAGCTTGCAGACTTGATGATGACCAGTGGGAAAGATGTGGAATACTCAATAGCACGACTGGCCCAAATGGCACGCGCAAGTGGTATCCATCTCATCGTTGCTACCCAACGTCCCAGTGTTGATGTTGTAACAGGGCTTATCAAAGCCAACCTCCCCTCCCGTATCAGCTACAAAGTGGGACAAAAAATCGACAGTAAAATCATTCTCGATGCAATGGGGGCCGAATCGTTACTCGGCCGTGGCGATATGCTCTTCACCCCTCCCGGCATGAGCGGGCTTGTACGTCTTCACGCCCCATGGAGCAGTGAAGAGGAGATTGAAAAAATTGTCGAATTTCTCAAAGCACAACGGGAGCCGGAATACGATCGCCGATTTTTACGGGACAAAGCCGAAGTGGTCAAAAATGGGGCCGGTGAAGAGAATGAAAAACCTCTTGATGAGCTCTATCAAGAGGCAAAAAATATTATCATTACCGAACAAAAAACCTCTATCAGCTATTTGCAACGACGACTTCAAATTGGCTACAACCGTTCGGCTACATTGATTGAGCAGTTGGAGCAAAATGGTGTTCTCTCTGCCCCAAATGCCAAAGGAAATCGGGAGCTTATTACGCAATAATATCCAATATGTTTCAAAATTACACACCAATATCCAAAGTAATCCAAACAAATGTTTACTTTGGTAACACTACGTAAAATTCATCTCACTCTTTCGCTATAATCATTCAACTAAATTTTGCAGGAGTCCCCATGGCTTTTATGGACGAATACACAGCACACGTAGCGCAGCGCACAGCGCAAGGAATCCCTCCTCTTCCCCTCACAAAAGAACAAGTGACTGATCTTGTAGCGTTAATCACTGCAGAATCTGCAAAAAACAACGAATTGGTCACGATGTTGGCAGAACGTGTCAATCCAGGTGTCGATGATGGTGCACACGTCAAAGCAGCATTTTTGCACCAAGTGGTTCAAGGGCAAATAAAAGCGTTTTTAGCTGATAACAGTGACATCAACAGCGATGATCACAAAAAAGCGGCGATCAAAATTCTTGGAAAAATGGTCGGTGGTTATAATGTTAAACCTCTTATTGATGCCCTTGCTATTGATGGATTGGCTCAAGACGCGGCGAATGAACTCAAACATACCCTTCTTGTCTATGACGCATTCAATGATATTGTTGAGCTAGCAAATACAAATACTTATGCAAAAGAGGTACTTCAATCATGGGCGGATGCGCAGTGGTTTACCTCTAAACCTGTTTTAGCGGACAAATTCAGCGTTGTTGTCTTCAAATTCCCGGGGGAAACCAATACCGATGATCTCTCACCGGCGAGTGCTGCTTTTACCCGTTCGGATATTCCATTGCACGCAACGACTATGCTTGCGGCAAAAATGCCGGAAGGTCTTGCAAAAATTGCTGAACTTAAAGAAAAAGGGATGCAAATTGCTTACGTCGGCGATGTCGTCGGAACCGGTTCAAGCCGTAAATCTGCTGCAAACTCGGTTCAATGGCACATGGGTGATGATATTCCAGGAATCCCTAATAAACGTACCGGCGGTGTCGTCATCGGTAGTATTATTGCTCCGATTTTCTTTGCAACCTGTGAAGATTCAGGCGCACTTCCTATCGAAGCCGATGTTTCTTCTATGGAAACGGGTGATCTTCTCGATATTGATACGCGTGCAGGAACGATTACAAAAGACGGTACTGTTATCGCAACCTTCAACCTTCGTCCCAATACCATCGAAGATGAAGTACGTGCAGGCGGACGTATTCCCCTTATCATTGGTCGCGGTTTGACAGCAAAAGCACGTACCGCTCTTGGAATGGAACCTGCTACGATTTTTGCTCAACCAATCCAACCTGCCAATAGCGGTAAAGGGTATACTCTTGCTCAAAAAATGGTTGGTAAGGCGTGTGGCATGGAAGGTGTGCGCCCCGGTATGTACTGCGAACCACACACGTCTACGGTAGGGAGCCAAGATACAACAGGACCTATGACACGTGATGAGATCAAAGAGCTTTCTGCCCTTGGTTTCTCGGCTGATTTCGTTCTTCAATCGTTCTGTCACACAGCCGCCTATCCAAAACCTTCCGACGTAATTTTGCATGCAACGTTGCCTGCATTTATCTCTACGCGTAGCGGTGTTGCTCTTCGTCCTGCTGATGGTGTTATCCACTCATGGTTAAATCGTATGGTACTTCCTGATACCGTTGGAACAGGTGGTGATAGCCATACTCGTTTCCCTATTGGTGTGAGTTTTCCTGCAGGTTCTGGACTTGTTGCATTTGCAGCGGTAACAGGTGCTATGCCTCTTGAAATGCCTGAATCTGTTTTGGTACGTTTTAAGGGAGAGATGCAAGCGGGAATCACATTGCGTGACCTTGTAAATGCTATTCCATATTATGCCATCAAAGCGGGTCTTTTGACCGTTGAGAAAAAAGGTAAGAAAAATATTTTCAACGGACGAGTTTTGGAAATCGAAGGGCTACCAACAATGAAAGTGGAACAAGCATTCGAGCTTTCCGATGCGTCAGCTGAACGTTCAGCGGCAGCATGTACGGTTCATCTTAATGAAGAACCCGTTATCGAATACCTCAAATCAAACGTTGCCCTTATTGAAGCAATGATTGCAGACGGCTATGAAGATGCACGTACTCTCCAACGCCGTGCTGACAAAATGAAAGAGTGGTTAGCTGCTCCATCATTGATGTCTGCGGATGCGGATGCTGAGTATGCAGCTGTTATCGAAATCGATTTGAACGAGATCACAGAGCCGATTTTGGCATGTCCAAATGATCCTGATAATGTTAAATTGCTCAGTGAAGTTGCAGGAACTGCGATTAACGAAGTATTTTTGGGAAGCTGTATGACCAATATTGGTCACTACCGTGCAGCGGGTGAAGTAATGCGCGGTGAAGGTAAAATTGCTGTTGAGAAATTCTGGATTGTCCCACCAACACGCATGGATGAGCAACAACTTATCAACGAAGGGTATTATGACGTTTATAACGCTATAGAAGCGCAAACGGAAGTTCCAGGGTGTTCATTGTGTATGGGGAACCAAGCAAGCTCACGTGAGGGTTCAACGGTCTTCTCAACTTCTACTCGTAACTTCGACAACCGTCTAGGAAAAGGGACACAAGTTTATCTTGGTAGTGCCGAGCTAGCGTCTGTATGTGCAAAACTTGGACGTATCCCAACCGTAGAAGAGTATATGAGTATCGTTCCTTCAAAACTCGCGGGAAAAGAAGCAGATGTTTATAAATATCTCAACTTTAATGAGATTGCTAACTACAAACTCCAAGCACGTGATGTTGCTCAAGAGAAATACGGCGTAACGATTAAAGCAGTTTAAATTTTAAGCTGGATTCCCGCTTTCGCGGGAATGACGTAGATGTGCTATAATTACACATCTACTTATTAAAGCAACACCATGTCCTCTTTTACCTCCCTACCTCTTCATGCTCCATTGCAAACCGCGTTAAAACGGTTAAATTTCAACACTATGACCCCCATACAAGCGCAATCGCTCCCTGTTATTTTAAAAGGGTCTGATATTGTTGCCCAAGCCTCTACTGGAAGCGGTAAAACATTGGCTTTTGCTTTGGGGATTTTACAAAACGTAAATCCGCGATATTTTGCTGCTCAAGCACTGGTTTTGTGTCCGACGCGTGAACTCGCTGAACAAGTTGCCAAAGTGATCCGTTCGTGTGCTTCGGACATCGGAAATATCAAACTTCTCACCCTATGCGGTGGTGTTCCGATGAAAGCGCAACGTCATTCATTGACCCATGGAGCCCATATTATTGTCGGAACACCAGGGCGGGTTCTCAAACTTTTAACGATGGACGACCTTGATCTAAAATCATGCGCACTCAGCGTTTTGGACGAAGCGGATCAAATGGTGGACATGGGATTTATCGACGATATTGAAGCTATTTTTGCCTTTTTACCCTCCCCCAAACAAACGCTTCTCTTTTCAGCCACCTATCCTGAATCGATTAAAGAACTTTCAGCAAAGCTGACAAATAACCCTGCTTTTGTAAAAACTCACACAAGTGAAAAAGCTCCTGCTATTACCGAAATTGCCTACGTTGTCAATGATAAAACATCCGCTTTAAATACTGTACTTCGTCACCATAACCTTAGCAATGCGATTATTTTTTGTAATACTAAAGTTGTAGCATCCGAATTGTGTGAAACCCTTAACTATGCCGGTATCCATGCCATAGCGCTACATGGAGATATGGAGCAGTTTGATCGTAATGAAGCGATTATCCAGTTTCGCAATGGAAGTGCGCCCCTCCTTGTAGCAACCGATGTTGCTGGGCGTGGTATTGACATCGAAGGGCTTGATGCTATCATCAACTACGATGTTCCCCAGCAACTGGATCGCTATATCCATCGTATTGGTCGAACAGGACGTGCAGGGATGGATGGAACTGCCATCACTCTTGTGAGCTCTCATCAAATCGATTCATTTCACTCCCTTGATCGTAATGTAGAGCTACAAGACTTGCCACACCTTCGGAATTCTCACGCTATAACTACACCAATGCAAACGATCTGTATTGATGCAGGGAAAAAAGAGAAATTACGTGCGGGTGATATTGTGGGGGCATTGATCCATGAGGGTGGATTGACTAGCGATCAAATTGGTAAAATTGATCAACTTGACCATCTTAGCTATGTAGCAATTCCTAGAGAAGTAGCCGAAGCTACCCACAAAAAAATCACGAAACGTCCCATAAAAGGGAAAGTTTTTAGAATATGGCTGTTAGACTAACATAAACCGTTTATTGTATTTATTTATAGAAGAGGATGCGCATGGCAAATCAAGAGTTAAGCTTTGGAAAAGAAGATTTTATTGTCTCCAAAACTGATTTGGAGGGGAAGATTACGTATGGGAATGCCCTGTTTATAGAAATATCAGGATACAGAGAGCAAGAGCTAATTAATCAGCCCCATAATATTCTCAGGCACCCTGAAATGCCTGCAGTTGTTTTCAAGCTCCTATGGAATCGTATTAGAGAGGGGAAAGAGATTTTTGCCTACGTCAAAAATAAAACAAAAAACGGTGATTTTTACTGGGTATTTGCCCATGTAACACCCTCCTTTGATGCAAATCGAAAAATCAGTAACTATCACTCCGTACGACGGAAACCTACTGAAAAAGCATTACAGGTTATTAAACCTCTTTACGCTTCATTACTTCAAAAAGAGCGCAGTGGAGGAGTTTCCTCATCCGAAGCAGCGCTTTACCAATTGCTACATGACAAAGGGCTCTCTTATGACGAATTTATCCTCACTCTCTAAAGTTCAATACGCCAATATTATCTCCATCACATTGTTTGTGATTGCCTTAATTATTGAAACCATACTCGATGGTTGGAGTTGGATACGACTTCTTAATGTTGCTAACTTTGCCATAGCATGGTTTATTTTTCTCCATATTCGTAAAACAAGAGAGATGATTCACGAAGTAGCTACCGTGGTTAAAGCAGCTGAAAAGGGGTGCTTGGAGGGACGAATAACCCATATTGAAGACCAAGGAGAGATTCATGATCTCTGCTGGAACACCAATAATATGCTTGATCAAAACGAGATTTTTATCCGCGAAATACGTGCAAGCGTTGAAGCCGCAAGCCAAAATCAATACTATCGCCACATTCTTACCCAAGGGCTTCATGGGGAATATAAAGAGGCAAGTGAATTTGTTAACAAAGCAATTTTATCCATGCACACCAGTTATTTGTACATGCAAAAGTCCATCCTCAACAATGCTATCGGTAAAATAGGCTCCGGTGTTGGCGGAGGGCTGGATGTTATTCAAGGGGATCTTCAAAATACCATTCAACGGCTCCATTCAATTGCTAGAATTAGTCAAAATACCTCTGAGAGCTCCTCAGAATCGGTTGCTGAACTTGAAGAGATCAACCTTAAACTTACCCGCTTAATCGAATTGGTTCAAATATCCGCAAATGCAATCAACTCCCTTAATGAAAAAACAAATGAGATTACCTCAGTAGTCAATCTAATCAAAGATATAGCCGATCAAACCAATCTGCTCGCCCTCAATGCTGCCATTGAAGCGGCTCGCGCTGGTGAGCATGGGCGAGGGTTTGCCGTCGTTGCCGATGAAGTACGAAAACTTGCAGAACGAACAGGAAAAGCAACAGGTGAAATTGCTATTGCTATTCAAACCCTTCAACAAGAGACGACGGAGATTCACTCCAATTCCGAAACAATGGATGAAATTGCCAACGAGTCAAGTCAATCCATTGACACATTTCGTCATACTTTACACACCTTTAATGAAGAGGCTAAAAAAGCTGCCGTACAAACAACAGCGATTGAAAATACAACGTTTATTACTTTGGCAAAAATTGATCATATTATGTTTAAATCCAATGCATATAAAGCCGTCGTTAACGGTCAGATTGAGAATAGCTTTTCCTCTCATCACGATTGCCGTTTAGGTAGATGGTATGATACGGGTGCAGGAAAAGAGCGTTTCTCACATCTGCCTAGTTATAGAAGCATGGCGCAGCCCCATGAAACTATTCACACTAAAGTGTACGCTAATTTACATTTTGTGGAGCATAGCGACCGTTCTATAGAACATAAAGAGGAAGTGTTATCTAATTTCAAATCAATGGAAGAGGCTAGCTCACAACTCTTTGATCTTATGGACAATCTAAATAGAGAATCAGAAGCCGACATTGCCCTACACGCCTAGGGCAAGGGGAGCTATCTTAATGGTTAAAATAGGTTTGTAATATCTGCTTTCCGAGCTCTACCCCTGGTTGGTTATAGGTATCAATTTCCAATAATGCTCCACTAGCCGAGGTAAGAAGTTCATAATATAGTATCATCTCCCCTACGGATACTTCATCAACAGACTCCCAAATAATTTCATCAACACTCACACCGCTTTGCGCGACGCTTTGCATTGTCGCGTGGCATTGGGCGTTAATCAACGTATCAAAAGATTTTCCATTCACAAAATCACTTTTTTCTAAGAATGGAAGATTCATTTCGGGGATCATCAATGTCTCATTAGAATGCTTAACGCTCATAAAGGTAACCGTTTTATTAAGAGGCCCCTCAATAATAAGCTGAAGAAATGAGTGCTGATCAACGGAACCAATAAGAGAAATGGGGGTTAACCCTACTCTTTCCCCCTCTTGGTTTTTCTTGCCCAATGATTCACCCCACAATTGGACAACCCATTTTCCGAACTCTTCAAATCGGTCAGAATAAGAGAAGAGGACATTAATGGGATGATTCTTAGCATTTGCCACGTAAAACGCCGCTTTGTGAAGAAGATGATCTTCTTGTCGATCCCAAAAACGCTCACCAAAGGAGTGTGCTCCACGTAAAATTGCAGCCACATCAAATCCTGCCAACAGTAAAGGGACAACGCCCACCGCACTAAGGACGGAGAATCGCCCCCCTACATTGGAGGGGATCACAAAACGTTTAATACTGTAATGATCAGCAAATTGACTGAGAATGGAACCATCATCGCTCACAATAATGATCTGTTTTGAGTCTTGCAGCGGTATGTTAAACGTTGCAATCAGATGCTTGAAGATGGAGAGGGTTTCAACCGTCCCCCCTGATTTCGAAATAACGATAAAAAGAGTTTTTTCATAATTGAGTTGAGCTGTCTCTTCCGCAATGCTGACAGGATCCGAATTCTCAAAATAGACGATTTTTTTAGCATGAGGTGTTGTGGAACGAAGCAATCGATCAATTGCTTTGATCCCTAATGTTGAGCCGCCGATACCAACAACAGCTATTGTTTCAACCAAAGCTGTTTCAGTTAAGAGAGAAGAAGTAATCTCATCGCACAGCACTAATGATGATTGCGGTAAGTCAGAATAACCAACCAATCCCCCTGCGTGCTCAGAGACTAAACATCGGTACCCCTCTTCCACACATACAAGGTCAATCTCTTGGGTATCGAACTCCCCTTCATAGTATAACATTAGTGGTTTCCAACCAGTACGGTCATATCTACAAGGCGGCTGCTGTAACCCCACTCGTTGTCATACCATGCCAATACCTTCACCGTCGTCCCGCCAACAACACTGGTCATATCGGGAACGTAGGTCGCACTAAAGGTTGAACCAATAAAATCAGAGGATACACGCTTGTCGTTGTCAACTTCGATTAGCCCTTTAAATGCCCCCTCACTCGCCGCTGTAAATGCAGCATAAATTTCCTCTTTGGTCACACTACGAGAGAGATTCGCTGTTAAATCGACTACTGAAACATCAGGGGTAGGGACACGCATAGCATAACCGTTGAGTTTCCCTTGAAGATGTGGCATAACTTTGCCGATTGCTTTTGCCGCACCTGTAGAAGTTGGGATCATATTAAGGGCAGCTGCACGGGCACGACGCGGATCTTTAGCGTGTTTAACATCTAACACATTTTGATCGTTTGTATAGGAGTGAATTGTCGTCATAAGGGCGTTTTCTATCCCAAACGCATCATCCAAAACTTTGGTAATCGGTCCAAGACAGTTAGTTGTACAACTTGCATTAGAGATAATTGCCTCCCCTTTGTAACTATCGGAGTTGACTCCAATAACGTACATCGGAGAATCATCCGTAGCAGGTGCTGACATAACCACTTTTCGAACACCGTTTTTGAGATGTTTTTGACATGTTTCTTGGGTCAAGAAAACACCCGTACATTCGATAACCACTTCAGCACCCGCACCTCCGAAGTCCACTTTGTCCATATCACGCTCACGAAACATACGAACATTTTGTCCTGCAATCATAATCGTATTTTCATCAATCACTTTTGCATCAATACCACGATGAACGCTATCGAATTTAAGAAGATATTCCAACATTTCAGGTTTTGCCGTTGTGTTCAATGCAACCAACTCAATATCACTGCGTTGGGCAATAATTTTTGCTACAATGAGTCCTATTCTGCCTGTTCCGTTAATTGCTACTTTAAGTGCCATGAAGTTCTCCTAATGATTTTATTACTCGTTGGAATATGGTAACAAAAAAATATTACAAAAGAGATATAAAAGAGAGATAAAAGGGATAAAAACCCTCAAAGAGGGGGAGAAAAATAGGTTAGTAACGATAGGTAACAGTTGGAAACGTTAAATCTTCGGATAAAGGAGTTTATTTATTTTTTCATACAGATCCAATATCTCCCCCTTTTTCTCAAAAAAGCTATTTTTGTTGGCAATGAGATGGGTGGTCGATTCCATAATCGTCTCCACCACTTCCAACCCGTTTTGCTTCATCGTACTGCCTGTTTCAACAACATCAACAATCATATCCGCAAGTCCTACAAGGGGAGCCAACTCAATCGAACCATACAGCTTGATAATATCAGCAGCAACCGCCCGTTCGGCGAAATAACGTTTGGTAATATTGATCATCTTCGTTGCTACTTTAATCTCACTTTTCGTAAAATCAGGACGTTCACCTGCACGCATACCGATAGCAACACGGCATTTCCCTTTTTGGAGATCAAGAAGCCGTATAACATCCAACCCTTGCTCTTCGAGTGTATCAAGCCCAACAACCCCAATATCGGCAGCTTGGTGGTAAACGTAGGTCGCCACGTCTTGATTACGTACCAATAAAAATTTAAAATTTTCTGTCTCTAAAATGAGTTTTCGATCATCGAATTTGAAACTGCTTCCGAAAATCGTCTCAAAAAGTTCTAACGTATCCTCAGCGATTCGTCCTTTTGGCAGTGCAACACTTAACATTTAGACCCTTTATTAATTAACTTTTGCATACCCTTAAAAACCAGTATCTCATCCACAATAGCATCAGTGAAATAGCGTGCAAAAATCGGTGCATCGCCTCCCGTTAGATAAATCGGCTTGTTAACGCGTTGAATTTCATGAATCAACGGAGCCAAAAACCCTACCGTAACGGAATCAGGGGTATTTTTCGCCATTTTATCCAAATCTACCTCAAAGTTAAATGACACCTCCAATGCAGAGGATAATCGCGAGTAGGCTTCTTGTGCCGATCGTAATCCAAGGGAAATAAATCCCCCCTGATAAACCCCATCGCTCATCACATCCACCGTGATGGCACTCCCCGCATCCACGATCACCCCCTCCTCTATCGCTTCACACACCAATATCCGATCAATCCCCATTGTCGGGTAATATTTCTCTCTCTCGATCAAGGTGGTGATATTCTGCCAATGGGGTAAATTTTTCAGTTTTTCGTCTAATGCGCAGTTAACATTGGCATACCAAACGTCCCCCTCAAATACTTCAGGGTCAAATTCGGTAAGGGGTATTTTTTTTTTTTTTCCATTCTTAAGAATATCCGCCGTTGTATTGCCTATATCACAGAGTATCATTATTTCTCAAACCTCAAATTTTTCTTTTAAGCGTTATTATACCGCTCAACGTCTCTCCTTCGTTATAATACCGCCATGCAAAATTCATCCAAAACTTCTTATAACGTAATCATCGTCGGTGCAGGGGCTGCGGGTCTCATCGCTGCTATCACCGCTGCACGCAATGGTAATACCGTACTGCTTCTTGAAAAACTTTCCAAAATCGCCGCCAAGCTCAAAGCAACAGGAGGGGGACGGTGCAATCTGACGAATACCCTCTCCAATGAAGATTTTATGGGACGTTTCGGACGGGATGGGCGATTTATGACCCCTGCCTTGAGTTCTTTTGACCATAAAGCGTTAATGGCATTTTTTGCCGAAATTGGGGTGGAGAGTCATGCGCCCGATGGCTACCGTGTTTTTCCCGTTTCTCATAGTTCGGTGAGTATTATTACGGCTCTCGAAGAGGAGATGGCACGATTGGGGATTACGGTTGAGTGTTCGGCACGGGTGGAGAGACTGGAATACAATGGCGAGCGTGTGAGTGGGGTGAGTACGAAGTCGCAAACCTATAGCGCGCCAAATGTTATACTTGCCACAGGTGGGCTTGGTTATCCACAGCTGGGTGCCGAAGGGGACGGTTTTACGATAGCGTCTGCCGTAGGGCATAAAATCACGGAACTTTACCCTGCAATGATGCCATTGCGTACCCAAGAGCGTTGGGGTGCTGCTTGTCGTGCCGATACGATACCCAAAGTCCAAATCCGTGTTGACCACCCAAAGGGGAAGAATATCCGTGCCCATGGAGACCTCATCTTCACCCAAAACGGTATCCGTGGACCCGTTGTTCTCGATGTTTCCCGTGAGATTACCCCGTTGATCGAAAAGTATGGCTCTGTACCGCTGCTGATCAATATGACCAAAGGGATGAACGAAGAGCAACTACGCACCCATATCAAAAATCAAATTTATAAAAATCCTGAGCAATCAACCCTGACCCATATCATGACCCTTCTCCCTGAATCGGTCGCACGGGAGCTGTCTCTTTTAGCCGATGCCAATCCTGATGAAGGGTTCAATAAATTAGAGGGGATACAGCGTGATAAGCTCCTCAAACTTCTCGCATGGACACCCCTCACGGTGATCGGGCATGATGGGTTTAAAATGGCGATGATTACCCGTGGGGGAGTTTCTCTCAAAGAGATACGCCCTGAAACAATGGAGAGTAAAGTGTTACGAGGGCTTTATTTCTGCGGTGAAGTGATGAACCTCGATGGCCCGTGCGGTGGGTACAATTTGCAATGGTCATTCTCTAGCGGGTATGTGGCGGGGTGTTTGGGAACAAACCCCATACATAGCTATTGACTTATCTATTTCCAACAGCTATAATTTTTTTGTTATTATCATCTTCTTCATACGAACAATGGAGCGACAAACTAAGGTCGGGGGACTTGATCATCCTCTGACCTTTTTTTTTGTCCTCCAAGTTCGTATTTAGAAGGGGGTTTCTTATGGATAAGTTGATAATAACGCTATTACTTATGTGCATTTTTGCACCACTAATTTATTAGTGCCAAGGGGTTTTATCCCCTTGATCCCCCTAATCTTCCCTATTTAATATTTTTCTATGTATAATAATCCGATGAAACATACTATGACTTTTTTATCTATTTTTTTATTTGTAATCTTGTTTTTCTTTGGATGCGAAAAAAACACTCCTAGAGTGTATCAAGGCTACGCAGAGGGGGAGTTTGTCAATATCTCCTCTTCTCAAAGCGGAAGGCTTGATAAGTTGTTTGTCAGACGTGGGGATAACGTCAAGTATGGTTCTAATCTTTTTGCACTGGAGTGTGACAATGAGATATTGGCACTGCAACAAGCTTCATCAGCCCTAACCGCTGCTCAATCAACACTCAATGATGCCAATAAAGGGGCACGCCTCGAAGAGATAAAAGTGATTGAAGCGCAACTGTCACAAGCAGTAGCCAACAGTGAAAATGCTCAGTTGCAACTCAATCGTAATACTCAGCTCTATAATGCCAATGCCCTCTCAAAAACAGACTTTGATACCTCAACGGCTCACGCACAAAGTACCCAAGGAAAAGTAAATGAGTTGCGTGATTCATTGCAAGTCGCCAAGCTCTCCAAACGCCCCGACCAGATTAAAGCGCAAGAGGCGCAAGTCAAACAGCTCACAGCATCCGTCGCTCAAGCACAATGGAAACTGAATGAAAAGGGACTCAAAGCCCATGGCAATGCTCTCGTCTTTGACACCCTCTATCGTGAGGGAGAGTTTGTCCCTATAGGGGGAATTATTATCCGTCTTCTCCCCCCTGAAAATATCAAAATCCGCTTTTTTGTCCCGCAAAAGATTGCAGAAAATCTACGTATCGAGCAAAATGTCACCCTTGTTTCTCGTGCTGATGGGAAAAGACTTCCTGCTCACGTCACCTATATCTCAACCGAAGCAGAATATACCCCTCCGATCATCTACAGCAATGAAACAAAAGAGAAACTCATTTATATGATTGAAGCTTATCCCGATGTGAAAAATGCCCCGCTCCTTCATCCAGGGCAACCCGTGGAAGTCTCCCTTGATCCCCTCTGATTTTGCCATCGACGTGCAGGGGTTGAACAAATATTTCGGTGATAAACACGTCGTCAAAGATCTCTCCCTCCAAGTAAAACGGGGAGAAATTCTCGGATTTTTAGGGCCAAACGGAAGCGGTAAAACAACGGCTATTCGAATGCTATGCGGATTATTGACCCCTGATAGCGGAACAGGGCATTGTCTAGGATACGATATTTCAACCCAAAGCGATGCCATTAAGCGTGAAGTGGGTTACATGACCCAAAAATTCTCCTATTGGGAAGATTTAAGTATTCGTGAGAACCTCGACTTTGTTGCGCGAGTCTATGAGCTTGCCAACCGTAAAGAAATCGTTACCGAAGCGCTCCACAATTTAGGTCTCACCTCCCGTGCTTCTCAATTGGCGAAGTCGCTCTCAGGGGGATGGAAACAGCGTCTTGCATTAGCCGCATGTATGCTTCGCCATCCGAAACTACTTTTACTAGATGAACCCACAGCAGGGGTTGATCCCAGCGCACGAAGAGATTTTTGGGAGGAGCTACATGAGCTTGCATCAAAAGGGGTTTCGGTACTCATTAGCACCCACTATATGGATGAAGCAGAGAGGTGTCATAAGCTTGCCTACATCGCTTACGGAAACCTCCTCGCGCAAGGGAGTGCCAAAAGCATTATCGAAAGTCAGGAGTTATTTACCTACGAGGTGAGCGGTGAGGGGTTGATGGGACTTTCCAAAATCCTTGCGCAACGTGAGGCGATTGAACAAACCGTTATTTTTGGCTCCACCCTCCATGTCAGCGGAAAAAATCCACACGCGATTGAAACGGCATTACAAGGGGAAAATTTCAAACCAATTGCCACCTCGCTCGAAGATGTTTTTATCTATCTTATGAAACACTCGACCGATAATTTCGGAGACGACAGTGTTTAAACCCTTCAGCGTAGCACGATGGTGGGCGATTGTTTTAAAAGAGTTTCTTCAACTCAAACGAGATCGTATTACTTTTGCAATGATGCTCGTACTGCCTATCATCCAACTGGCACTTTTCGGATTTGCCATCAACACCGATCCCAAACATCTCCCCACCGCTGTCGTTTCTTACAACAATAGTGAGTTTACCCGCTCTCTCCTATCCGCCATGCAAACGTCCGAGTATTTTTCGATTGACACACGATTGACAACCCCCGAAGAGGCGCAAGAGGCGTTACAAAAGGGGGAGGTGCTTTTCATACTCACAATCCCTAGCGACTTTACCCAAAAGCTTTTACGCGGTGAACACCCCTCACTTCTCTTTGAAGCCGATGCCACCGATCCCGTCGCTGTCTCAACGGCACTTGCATCCATCGAGGGAATTACAGCTAGCGTTGCAAAAAAAGATTTAACAGGCTCTTTCTCAATGCTTTCAAACCAAAAAAAGCCTTTTGACGTGCGAGTTCATAGACTTTATAATCCCGATGGTATCAATCAATACAATATTATTCCAGGGCTTATGGGAACGATTATGACGATGACCCTTACGATGATGACCGCCCTCGCCATCACCCGTGAACGGGAGCGGGGGACGATGGAAAATCTCCTTGCCACCCCTGCCCGACCTCTTGAGATTATGACGGGGAAGATTATCCCCTACGTCTTTATCGGACTGATTCAAGCAACAATTATTCTCTTAGCATCCCATTTTGTGTTCCATGTCCCCTTTAACGGCTCTATCGTTTTGGTCTATGAAGTTGCCTTGCTCTTTATTGCCGTTAATCTCACTATCGGTATTACTATCTCTTCTTTGGCACAAAATATGTTGCAGGCATTGCAACTCACGATCTTTTATTTTCTACCGAGTATTTTACTCTCTGGATTTATGTTCCCTTTTTCAGGGATGCCAAAATGGGCGCAACACGTAGGCGAACTCCTCCCCCTCACCTATTTCAACCGTCTCATTCGAGGAATCATCCTCAAAGATAATAACTTAGCAATGTTATGGCCGAACATTTGGCCCCTTATGGTGATTGGTCTCGTTATGATGACATTGGCGGTTAAATTTTATAAAAAGACTCTCGATTAAAAGAGGATGATTTCACGCTATAATTCCCGCATGAATAGACTCTTTTTTTTCCTTATTGTACTTCTCAACACAGCTCTTTTCGCCGATACCTCACTCATTTACGATATTCACGGTTCCTCTCCTGCCATCGATGCCAACATGACCCAGTTTCTAAACCAATGGCGCACCGATACCATCACCCCTGTCCAAGAGGGGAACTATACGAATGTTATCGTCAACGGGGATACGACTCAAAAAACAGTAACCCTCACTTTTGATGATTCCCCCGATGAAAACAATACCGATAAAGTCCTCGATATTCTCAAATACTATGATATCAAAGCGAGTTTTTTTATGATTGGTGAGCCCATGAACGATGTTAATGCAACAGCCGTTACACGCGCATCCAATGAGGGGCATCTCGTCCTTAATCATAGCTTTACCCATCCACGATTAACACGGCTAACCTCCGAAGAAGTGATAGCCCAACTCAACGCTACGAGCGAGAAAATTCAACATTTAACGGGGAAATACCCCCTCCTAATGCGTCCCCCCTACGGATCGATCAACCAAACAACGCTTGACACCATCAACACTTATGGATTTACCACTGTTTTATGGTCTCTTGATTCCCTTGACTGGGCACTCAACGATAAAAATGCGATTATTGAAAATGTGATTACAAATGTCCGAAATGGCGATATTATTCTCATGCACAGTGGTCGTAGCAATAATTCGAGTGTCGAAGCTCTCCCCGAGATTATCGAAAAACTCATCCAAATGGGTTATACATTCCTCACCCTTGAGACAATGTTGGGAATCAAAGCCTATAAGTAATATTCCGCTATAATCACGCCACTAAAATAGTGTCGCGTACAGCGGCTTCTCCTCATTACCGAGGCTACAACCATAAAGGACTTTTGTGTCATCTGAAATTCAACGTAAAAACCACCGTATCCACCCTTGTAACACTGAGCGCAAAAATGAATTGCTCAATTTTTTACTTCCCCAATATGCCGATAAAAAGGTTCTGATCCTTACGGCGCAAAATCCAAATACTATTCAAATTACCGCATCAGCGAATGTCACTATCGCCACTGATGATGAGCTAATTGCTTCGGAAAAATCAACCTACGATGTTCTCATTAGCTACGATCTCCCTGAAAAAGCGATCCTTTATATGACACGTTTTGCTCATGCTCGTGAAATTGCCCTTATCTTGTTGGGTGATGAAGACCAAAAGAATCTTTATGGAATCGAAACTCTGCTAGGACGCACTATTATTCAAGATCCTGTTGCAGGATTTGAGCCTAGTTTTGGAATCGCCGTAGAGCAAAAGAGCAAAGCTGAAGCGTTAGCACGACGTGTTGCACGTGAAGAAGAGGCTGCCTCCAAAGGGGATAAATGGGCGAAAAAAGATAAAGGAAGCTCTGATTTTCTAGGGTATGACGAAAATGGTAAGCCGATGTTTGCAAAAAAATCACGTGACCGTAACCACTACATCGATGGTACTCCCCGTCAAGATGAAGAAAAATCAGCCCGAACACAGTATGTCAATAAACCTGTATTTTTTGATGATGAACGAAAAAAATTCAATACACCAAGAGCTGAGGGTGAGCGAAAACCTTACGGTGAAAAGAAGCCGTTTGATAAAGATGGGAAAAAACCATTTGCCGATAAGAAACCGTATGGAGACAAAAAACCATTCGGAGACAAAAAGCCTTATGGGGATAAAAAACCATTTGATAAAGACGCTAAAAAAGAGTTTGGCGATCGAAAACCTTTCGGAGAGAAGAAAGAGTTCGGAGACAAAAAACCGTTTGGTGACAAGAAGCCATACGGGGATAAAAAACCTTATGGGGATAAGAAGCCCTTTGGTGACAAAAAACCATTTGATAAAGATGGCAAAAAAGAGTTTGGTGATCGAAAACCGTTCGGAGACAAAAAGCCGTATGGAGATAAGAAACCATTTGATGCAAAGAAACCGTTTGGAGATAAAAAATCATTTGATAGACCAGCTCCCAGAGCAGAGTCAACACCCCCACGTCCTCCTCGTCGTATCAATGTTAAATCATTGAAGCCAAAAGAGTCTGGGGAGTAACGTCTAAAAGGGAATTCAATTCCCTTTCTTCACTCCCAAACGATCATACATTTGTAACATATTAAGGTAATCTTGATGAAACGTTACATCGATCAAAAACTCTTCCCCCTCCAAAATACGTAACGCTTTCTCAACCCTTTCTTGTCCGTAAATACTAAACAACGCTTCTTCATACTCTTCCCAGACATATTCAGCTGCGCCCATTCGGATCAGTTCCGCGACAATATGTCCCATTTTTGAAGTGCCAAATTCGAGTAAGCTAAGGGCTTCATCCGTGTTATCTAAGAGGAGATGGATTTGCGCTTTGAACTCTTGCATCGTAAAGTTCGTTTTAAAAATAACTCCGATGTATTTTTCAACATTGAGCGTCTCTTCGAGCGATTCTACCTCATCGAGGATCTCTTCTCCATCGAACTTATCGAAGTGTAAAATCATCTCACGAATCCATTTACCGTTGTTTTTGTTGTTAAAGCTCATATCCTCTATCGGGTACACTTCCGAAACAGTGGGAACGATCATCTGACATGAGTAGAAACCCAAATAGGTGTATTCCCGCAAATAGATCTCTTTGTTCATAGTTGTAACAATAGTATTTAAAAACTCAAACTCTGCTGCGCTCCCCTCCCCCTCATAACTCCACGGTGTGTACTCAAAACTTTTTTTGGAACTCAAAAATCCAAACCCAATTTTCCCATTACTATCAATAAAATGAGATTCGAGGTTAAAACTGTCGGAAACGAGAGACATATCAAAGGTTGGACACTCAAACGCATCCATATTTTCCAATCCGCGCCCTTGCATCAGCTCAGTCATCGTTCGCTCCAGTGATACTTCCAAAATCGGATGGGCTCCGAAAGAGACAAAGAGGGTTGAGTTAAGAGGATTGATAAGTGAGATAGCGGTCACAGGAAATTGTCCCCCCAATGACGCATCGAGTACCTCCACAATATACCCCAATGCTCGTAGTGCTGCAACATCTGCATTTAAGCGTTCAAATTTTTCTAAAATCTCATTCGGATATTTGGGGAGCGCATAACCGTTTTTTAGTATCTCTAGCTTCGCATACCGCTCGAAAATCTCACTGAGGGCTTGTACTTGTGCTTCTAATGGTGTATTTCCCGTCGCAAGCCCGTTACTGACATAGAGATTATTCAAGATATTAAGCGGGAGTGTGACCCTCTCCCCCGAACTTTGTTTAATAAACGGCAGTGCGACGATTTTGTCCACATAATCACTGTTATAATCGACGAAATCTTCATCACTTAGCTCATTATTAGGGTTATAAATCGCACGAAGCTCCTCATTCAAATACTCCCCTCCAAATTCAAACACCACCTCATCGGGGTAATATTGTCGTTGGGGCAGATAAAAATCGCTAAAAAAATTGTTCGTCTGAAGCCGTTCGATATACTCCCCTAACGCACTTGCTTTTGACGCATCGGAAACAATCCCTTTGCCGTTAGAATAAATATGACGGGGGGCCTCGACCGACGAAAGATTCACCGAATAGCAATGACTCAGCGGATGTTTCTCTTGCGAAAAGGTGACAACACATCCCACATCGGCTAATACGGCCTCCATTTTTCCAATCGACTCTTCAAGAGGGCTATTTTTTGATAAAAGATTCATACTTTTCCTTGTTTTTTTTCAATTTCACTAACGACGTGCCGCATTTTGAGTAACGAATCAGGGTTGAGAGAGATCGAATCAATCCCCTCTTCCACCAAAAATCGGGTAATTTCAGGATAATCGGAGGGTGCTTGACCGCAGATACCGATATATTTCCCCCGCTCTTTGCACGCCCGTATCGCCTGTGAGAGCATCCGAGTCACCGCCTCATTACGTTCATCAAATACTGAGGCTACAAGGGTACTATCACGATCAACGCCCAACGTAAGCTGTGTCAAATCATTGGAACCGATACTATACCCGTCGAATATCTCCAAAAATTGATCGGCAAGGATCACATTTGAGGGGATTTCGCACATCGCGTAAATTTCTAAATCGTTGTTCCCCTGTACTAAGCCTGCTTCATTCATCACGGCTATCGCCTTACGCCCCTCCTCGGGTGTACGGACGAAGGGGAGCATCACTTTGACATTACTAAGTCCCATCTCATCCCGTACCCGCTTCAGTGCTTCACACTCCCACTCGTAAGCCTCTTTATACTGCGGCGAATAATAGCGGCTTGCACCCCTAAATCCAATCATCGGATTCTCTTCATCGCTCTCATACGCATTTCCACCGACCATGTATTTATACTCATTGGTTTTAAAATCACTGGTGCGGACAATAACGCTTTTGGGATAAAAGGCGGCAGCAATCATCCCTACCCCTTCTGCAATTTTGTCGATAAAAAATTGTTTCGGATCATTGTACCCTTTCATCGCTTCCCGTACTGCTTTATACTCGTCGATCTCTTTGCCATGAGAGAGTTCCACCAGTGCCATCGGATGTGCTTTGACATAATTAGAGATAATAAACTCCATCCGAGCCAATCCGACACCGTCATTGGGAAGTTTCGCTACTTTAAAGGCAATATCGGGGTTACCGACGTTCATATAAAGCTTTGTACGTGTTGGGGTAAGATTACCTAAATCAACACGGCTGATTTCATACGCTAGCAACCCCTCATAAATTTGACCACTCTCCCCTTCGGCACAACTCACCGTCACCTCATCCCCATCGTGAAGAATCTCCGTCGCATTCACCGTCCCGACAATGGCAGGAACGCCGATCTCACGCGCCACAATCGCCGCATGACAGGTTCTCCCTCCACGGTTGGTAATGACAGCCGACGCTTTTTTCATAATCGGTTCCCAGTCAGGATCGGTAATATCAGCAACCAGAATATCCCCCGCTACAAATTTCTCCCCCTCATGGGGGGAATGGATGATTTTGACCCGACCGGAACCTATTTTCTCCCCTATCGCCTTACCGCTCAGGAGTATTTTGGCTTCAACGCCCTCTTTGAGATGATATTGCTCCAAAGCGTTATCTGCCATTTTACGACTTTGCACTGTTTCAGGGCGGGCTTGGACAATAAAGAGTTCTCCACTTTGTCCATCTTTTGCCCACTCTATATCCATCGGACGGTATTCCCCAGCAAGTGCGGTGTAATGCTCTTCGATGGTGAGTGCATAACGTGCCAACGTCGCCACCTCCTCATCGTTAAGTGAAAAACTCTCCTGAGCTTCTTTGGTTGTTGAGAGATTGATCGTATGGTGACGTTCATCGTAACCCATTGTGAGGGCTTTGGAACCTAGTTGCCGTTTGAGGATGGAGATTTTACCCTCTTTGAGCGTTGGTTTAAAAACGTAAAATTCATCGGGATTGACCCGTCCGCCGACGATATTCTCCCCCAGCCCCCATATTGAGTTAATAAGGATCAGATTTTCCGAACCATTTTCCGTATCAATCGTAAACATCACCCCACTGCTTGCCAGATCACTGCGTACCATTTTTTGCACCCCCACCGAGAGGGCAACGGCAAAATGATCATATCCTCGACTGTGACGATAGCTGATTGCACGATCCGTAAAGAGAGAGGCAAAACACCGCTTAACATGCTCTAGTAGCATCACCTTCCCACGGATATTAAGATAGCTCTCCTGCTGTCCTGCAAAACTTGCATCGGGAAGATCTTCCGCCGTCGCAGAGGAGCGTACCGCCACATCAACCGATCTCATTTTATACTCTTTTTCCATAAGAGCATAACTCTCAGCTATTTCGATTTTTAACGCCTCAGGCATCTCCCCCGTGAGCATAAGAGAGCGGATTGCTTCCCCACACGCATTGAGGGCTTCGATATTACTCAAATCAACATCGGCAAAGAAGTGACGAATTTTGGGCTCGAAACCGTTATACTCGATAAAGAGACGATACCCATCTGCCGTTACCGCAAACCCTTGCGGAACGTTTACCCCAAGGGATTTGAGAGACCCAATCATCTCCCCCAAGGAAGCATTTTTACCCCCAACCAAAGCAATGTCATTTAACCTAAGTGAATCTAATTGTCGAATATAACGCATATTTCTCCCCTTTTGTTTAAAACATAGTGATACTCCCAAAAGTATAGCATAGCGAGGTGTGTTATAATAAAACAATAATTTCTAAAAGGTTATGTGTATGGTTATCTTTTCTGTAGAAAAAAAGTGGGTAGTAGGAATATTTACCTTTCTTATTTCGATCTTCCTAACAATAAATGTTATTTGGCATTTTGAAAAGATGCATCTGCATGAAGTGCATGATAAAATCAACGATATTGCTCAAGAAAATGGGAACCTTCTGCAAAAAAATATCGATCATAAACTAGCTCTGACCTATCCTTTAGCGGCAATGATTGCAGAGGTTGGAACAGTCCATGATTTTGAATCAATAGGGAAAAAACTTATTACCTTTTATCCCAATATCTCTGAGATTGCCCTCGTCCCTAACGGCATTATTAAACAGGTAGTTCCCCTCTCTGGCAATGAGAAAGCTCTTGGGTTTAATCTTTTTACCGATCCGGAACAAAAAAATGAAGCTCTCTTAGCGCGTGAAACAGGGAAACTGACACTGGCTGGACCATTGAACCTTGTCCAAGGGGGAGAAGGGATCGTTGGTCGATTGCCCGTTTTCACCAAAGAAAAAAAGTTTTGGGGGTTTGTCCTCATTGTGATCCGTTTTCCCGATATTCTTAGTACAACCACTCTTGGTAACCTCAAAAAAGAGGGGTATCAATACACATTAACCCGTATCCATCCACTTACCAAAAAAGAACAGATTATCGCTTCATCGGGGAGAGAGAAGCTCTATCACCCTGCACAACAAACTATTGACCTTCCCAACACAACATGGACGCTTCGCATAGCCCCAATAGAGGGGAGGCATAGTACGTGGCTTTTGGCAATCAAGATGCTCATAGCACTTTTAGTGAGTGCTCTTTTGGGATACGTTGCCAAACAATACGTCGAACTCAAAAGTTATCGTCATTCCCTCGAAAAGTTAGTAAAACAACGCACCATTGAGATTACGGAGACCAAAAATCAGCTCCACACACTCCTCAATATTATCCCTGATCTGATATGGCTAAAGGACAAAGATGGGGTTTATTTACTCTGTAATCCGATGTTTGAACGTTTTTTCGGCGCCAAAGAGGAGGAGATTGTCGGCAAAACCGATTACGATTTCGTAAATAAAGAACTCGCCGATTTTTTCCGCAAAAATGACCGTATCGCCATGGAAGCCAATAGTCCCACCATCAATGAAGAGTGGATAACCTTTGCCGACGATGGGCATCGTGCCTTACTCGAAACAACCAAGATTCCAATGTACAATGATGAGCATCTCCTAATCGGTATCTTAGGGGTAGCGCACGATATTACACAACGTCATAACGCAGAAGTCCATTTAATCCGAACAGAAAAACTCCTCGAAGAGATGAGTGCAGCAGCCCATATCGGAGGGTGGGAAATCAATATAAACAGTGGAATCGGTATTTGGACGAAAGAAGCCTCTCTTATTTATGATATGGATCCTACCGAAAGAGTAACATTGGAAACAGGTCTCAGTGTTTATGATGGAGAATGGCTTAAAAAAATACAAACGGCACTGGATGAAGCAATAACGAAAAAAAAAGGGTGTATTTTAGAACTCCAAATGACGACCCAAAAAGGGAATCAGAAATGGGTTCGATTGACCGGATCACCTATCCTTGAGAAGGGTGAAACAACCCTTATAAAAGGATCCATCCAAGATATTACGGCGCAAAAACTAACGGAAGAAAAAGTGCATTGGCTCGCCCATTATGACCCACTTACCGGATTGCCAAACCGTACTTTACTGCACGATCACGTCGATTACGCCATCAAGATCGCCTATCGTACCAAAGCTCCGTTAGCACTACTTTATTTGGATTTGGATCATTTTAAAAATATCAATGATACCCTTGGGCACATTATCGGTGATGAGCTACTTATACACGTCGCGCAACGTATTCAATCTGTGATCCGAGAGTCAGATACCCTCTCTCGACAGGGGGGGGATGAATTTATGCTTCTCCTTACGGGGGTAGATGCCAATGGTGCGGCACATACTGCTGAAAAAATCATTGATGTTATCTCCCAACCCTATACGATCCAACACCATGAGCTTACCGTAACCCCATCCATCGGAATAGCCCTCTATCCGATGGATGGAAGTAATCTTACAACGCTCTCTCAATGCGCCGATGGGGCAATGTACCGTGCAAAACATGATGGAAGAAACTGCTACCGCTTTTTTACTCCCGAAATTCAAGCACGTTCTGCCCGAAATCTTGAACTGGAGAATGCCCTTAGATATGCACTTAAACGCAATGAACTCGAAGTGTACTATCAACCGCAAATTTCCATGGAGTCAGGAAAGATTATCGGAGCAGAAGCCCTTCTACGTTGGAATCATCCAACTATGGGAATGATCTCTCCCGCAGAATTCATCCCCATTGCCGAAGAGAGTGGACAAATCATCACGATAGGAGAATGGGTACTTCGACGTGCACTCGGACAACTTAAATTATGGATCGCTGAGGGGATGGAACCATTTATCATGGCCGTTAATCTCTCCGCCATCCAATTTCGTCACCCTAAATTGGTCTCATTGGTATTGAGCGTCCTTGAAGAGTTGCAACTCCCGCCAGAGTATCTCGAGCTTGAGCTAACCGAAGGGATTACCATGGAGAATCCTCTTCATGCTATCGATATTATGAACGAACTTCATAGTCATGGAATACGAATGTCAATTGATGATTTCGGAACAGGATACTCATCACTCAACTACCTCAAAAAATTTCGAGTTTATAAACTCAAAATCGATCAATCGTTCATTCACGATATTACTGAAAATCCTGAAGACAGAGTCATTGTCAATACTATCATTAATATGGCGCATAACCTCAATCTAATAACCATAGCGGAGGGGGTCGAAACGGCAGAACAACTTGCTATTCTCCGTGAAAGTGGGTGTAATGAAATACAAGGATATTATTTTAGCCGACCACTTCCCGCTATAGAGTTTGAACTCTATTTGCGCGATGCTGTCACTTTACATCATGAATAAAAGTTCGTGAAAAGAGTTATTTGCCAATAACGATCCAAATTATGCTATATTGGCGTAAAAACATATCGGTGGATCATGGCACTATTCTCAAGAAGCACAATTTTATTAACGACCCTCAACGCTCGCTATGCCCATAGCGCATTAGGGTTACGCTATCTCTATGCCAACTTGCATGAGCTACAAGAGCAAGCAATCATTGTCGAATTTACCATCAATGAGCAGATCCAAACCATCGCGGAGGATATTCTCAAACATATCCCTAAAATCATCGGGATCAGCGTCTATATTTGGAACGCACGTGAAGTATCCGATCTCATCGAAATACTCAAAAAAGTATCCCCCGACACCGTTATTGTCCTTGGAGGACCCGAAGCTGGGTATCTGCCCCATCGGGTTGATTTTTCAAAGGCCGATTACATTATCAGCGGTGAAGGGGAAGTGGCATTTTATGAGTTGTGTAAAGAGGTTCTTAATCCCGTTCGTGGTGAGCATGTCGAACCATACGACGCTTCGACAAGCTCAGGGAAAACGAAGTTTATCAAAGCCCCCATACTTGATTTAAAAGCTATTACGACACCCTATCGCGCCTATAGCGACGAAGATGTAGCCCATCGGATGATCTACGTCGAAGCCTCTCGCGGATGCCCTTTTGAGTGTGAGTTTTGTCTCTCATCTATGGATGAAAAAGTACGAAATTTCCCCCTTGATGAGCTGTTGGAAGAGTTTGAGATTCTTTGGGAACGTGGGGCACGAAGTTTCAAATTTATCGACCGAACCTTTAATCTCAACATGACATTTGCAAACCGTATTTTGGACTTTTTCCTCTCAAAAGAGCCCCCCTATTTTGCCCATTTCGAAGTAATCCCCGACCATTTTCCCGATGTGCTCAAAGCCAAAATTGCCCTTTTCCCCCAAGGGGCATTGCAGCTTGAAATCGGTATCCAAACCCTCGATCCCGTCATTGCCAAAGGGATTAATCGTCCCTTGAGATTGGAGAAGATTTTTGAAAATCTAAAATTTTTAGAAACACAAACCAAAGCCCACATGCATCTCGACCTCATTGTGGGACTGCCAGCAGAGACACTGGAAGGGTTCGGGGCCAATCTTGATCAACTTGTATCGCTGACTCATAGCGAAATCCAAATTGGTATCTTAAAAAACCTCTCAGGGACGACATTGTCACGACATGACAAAGAGCATGGGATGATCTACAGCGACACCCCACCCTACGATATTCTTCAAAACAACAACCTCTCTTTTATTCAAATCCAAAAAATGAAACGATTTGCACGGTTTTGGGATATTTTTTATAACAGTGGAAGTTTTGACCATACGGTTAAATTACTGTGGAGAGAAGGAAAAGTATTCGATGGCTTCTATACTTTTAGTGAATGGATCTATACCCAAACCCTCTCCACATGGAAAATTTCATTGGATCGTCAGATCACCCTTATCTACGAGTTTCTCATTTTAAGCTATGATACGGACACGGTACAAAATACCCTCATGGAAGATTTGTCCAAAAGACCCGAGAAGACAATCCCATTTTTCTTGCGACAATCCTCTGCTGATAAAAAGAAGCACGAAAAAAGTGTCACCCCAAAACGGCAGGCAAATCGAATTTAAAATAAAGGTAGGTGCGCTAGAGTGACGAGTTCTAGCGCAGTAGTTTTATATAAGGAGAATCGAAAGGGCCAAAAGGCCCTGAAAGAAGAGTTTATTAGAATTTCAAAGAAGCGATAAGGCGTAGAGAGTCAATGTTACGACCTCCATACATTGCTGGCTGTAGAGTAGCTACTTGCGTAGCTGTATCATTACTTACTTGGGTATAAATAGCTGTTAACCCAACCAATCCAACTTTTGCACTCGCAGAAACATCCCATGCAGAGATATCATTTCCACCTTTTCCAAAAAGATCACTTGCCGCACAGTAACTTGTAGATAAAGCAATGTCCATTACTTTTGTAGATGCACCCACTTTATACGCTTTTGCACCCGGTGCCGTTACAACACCATCCATATAGATTGAACCATCACCAGTATAGATTTTTGTTTTGTCACCCGTTGAAACGTTAGCAAATCCTAAACCACCATCTTTATCTGCTTGTGAGTATGCAGCATAAACATTCACACCTGATACATCAACTCCAGCTTTTAAAGCCCAAATTTTAGAATCATCAACTGTAACTGGTGTCGCTAAAACAGTACTAGCAACTTTATCAACAGCAGTTTTAGGACTCAATATTGCATATTGTGCACCAAGATTAATCATTCCTGCGATTTTAGTATCACCTTGCAACCAAATCGCATCTGCAATTTGCACAACATTATAATACCATGCTTGTAATGTCGTATTTGGAACTGATTTATTCACTGCTGCCACTGCATAAGCACCAGAAGTACCAAATGTATTAAAATCTTCCATATTGGTCGTGCGTCCTGTACTTCCGGCAAGAAGATTCACACCAAGACCACTTGTATTATCATTAAACCCATTATGCTTGCCAACCCATGCTGCTACCAAAGTAGTGTCTGGAAGATCATTATTTAACAATACTGCCGCTTCAAATGTATTTTTAACAATATTCCATTTTTCAGTAAATGCTAATGGAGTATCAAGCTCTTGACGACCAAGTTTTGCAGTAGTTTTCCCAAGAGTAGCCGCGATCCACGCTTGGCTCGCAAGAGATGAATTGTCTGCACGAGTAGCACCACCTGGAGCCATTGTGTCATTTACAAGATTATTTTCAAGACCAAGAGTCGTAAATGATTGTAACTCCACACCCGCACTTACACCTTTTAGCAAATCAGCTGTTGCACCGACAACCAATGAAGCACCACCCGCAGCAGCACCACCATACGGAGCACCTGGTAAAGAAGCATTTGTACCAAATGATCCTTTTTCAAACATACCTGTTTTTGCACCCTTCGCCAATTCTGTAGCTGAGAGCTCAACATCTGTAGTTTGGTAATATACTTTTGCTTCTCCATTTACTTTTAAATTATCAACAGCAAATGCACTTGTTCCCAATGCTATTACAGCTACTAAACTCATTTTCACTAATTTCATTCTTTCTCCTCAGAAAAATCGTCCACATAAGTTATTCTTATTTTGGATCATATAAGCAGTTTACCATTCATTTCTTAATAAAGTCTTTAGAAACTACATTTTTGATGATAAAAAGAACCGTTTATTAGTTTGCAAGATAAAAATGTGATAAATAAGATTAATTGAATTCTAACTCGTCATACCCCCTAGGGTACAACAAAAGGGAGGATTAAAAAAGAATTACCAGTTACGAATACGAATATGACACGAGGTACATTGTTTGAGTAGCTGAGAATAATCTTCAAGTGCATCATCCATACGTCCCGCATCGATCGATGTTACCATATCACTAGAATAAAGATGAAGCATACTTGCTGTTTTTTGAGCAAATTGGTAGGCATATTTTTGATCTTTTGGTAAAATCAATTTGACATCATCACTCTCTAACGATTTCAATGTCCCTTGGAGTTTTTTAACCCCCGCTTTCATATCCTCCGTAGAACTGTATAAGCCACCCCGTTGAATCTGTTCCATTGCCTCAAGCATCGTACGCATGTCTTGCATCAATACCGATCGAGGATCTTTCTGCGCACCATTTATCGAAGTAGCCAACAGTCCTGACAGTACGAGTATCGTTAAAAGTTTTTTCATCATTTCCCCTTTTAGTATTGGATCAGTTCTTTTGAAAACTCAGTCAATTTGACTGTTTTAGCCGAAATGGAGACAAGTTTTTTTGCTTCTGCAGGACCATTATAAAACTGTTTCAGTTCTGGCTTGAATGATTTAAAATAATCTTGGAATTTATCAGACCCCAAAATACCTACTGCCCAAAGAGTGTCATCAGTGGCGTGTTCCAGTACGACGGCTGCTAACGGCTGAGTTGCCGCACCACCGAGGACTTTCGCCCCTGCATGCACATCAAATGCGGACATGTGTGAAGAGCAGACAATAATACCGCTTTTTTCATACGCTATTGTTTTCGTTTTTTCAGGAACGTACATGATGAAACTGTCACTTGGTGTCGGGTGTGTCATTTGATGGGTACAGATAGCTACGTAGGCAACAATCGTACGATCTTTCCCTACACCACTTTTCCAAATATATTTTTCACCATTCTCTGATGCTAGTTCAACATCGGTTGCTGTAGGTTTTGGTAAATTGACCAACAAACAAGGGGTAGACGCATACGGATAATTAAAAATATAATTTACCTCTTTTTCTAGCTTTGATGCTAAAATTGGTTTCCCATCTGCACCTATGAGCTGTGTTTTTTCATACGCTCGATACAGTGTTCCATCTGACGCATACAAATTGCCCCGAATAAGGGATGGACTTACCGCCATAACGGTTGCAGTTGCGGCAACAACTTTTAAAAAATTTCTTCTTTCCATGTATTGATTCCGTGTGAATGATTTTGTAGTATGTAGTTTAGCAAGTTTTTCCTCGTTGGCTTAGTCTGTCTGTGCAACTTTATGCATGCCCAAGCTGGAGCTTGGGAACGAGAGAAAAAGCACGTAAGCGTACGTGGGTACACAGCCTGCGAGAACACAGTGTTAATGTAGCTATCGGGATTTTATTCCGATGGCGTTTAACTAAATAGGTCGCGCATTGCGCCTTTGTACCAATCACGAGTTGCTTTACCCAATCCAGTTGAACGAAATTTATCGTTAACCGTATCCCCTTTTGGAACACTCCCTTTACTTCCGATCACTGGCCCTACAACCATAAATTCATGATTAACCATAATCGCTTCTTCAGGATTTCCATTTACCATCGAGTAACAAACGTTTGCACTTTTATAGGGAAGTGCCGAAGCTACACTGTACGATTTACCATGAAGAACATGAGCAATCTCTTTTGCACACTCTTTACCTGACCAGATCGCTGATTGTCCACTTGGTGGAATTGCGTGACCTACAACATCGCCGACCGCATAGACACTAACATCCGTAGCCGTTTGAAATGAAACTGGTTTTTCAGCACTTGTCGCCATTTTAACTTTTTTGAATCCGTCAGGAGTCGTCGCAACACCTGACATCTCAATGACTGGATTAGACATATTGTGGGGGATAAAATTGAAAATACCGTATTTCAGCGTTTTGGTTGTTTTTACACCCTCATCGTCTTCTTTATTTGCAAACACAGTCTGAACGTAGGTGATCTCTTTTTTATCGAAATCAACATCAACAATTTTACAATTATCATTATGCTCTACTACACCTGCATTGATCTCTTTCCAAGATTCTTTGAATGCAGCCCCTTTAGCAACTTCAGCAGTTTCATTCAAGATAATAACTTTACCTTTAATTCCCTCTTTTTTCATATAGTTTGCAATCATACTCGCACGCTCAAACGGTGCAGGAGGACATCGGTATTTACCCGCGGGAACAGTAATAACAACATCACCGTCTTCCATATTTTTAACCATACGATCCAATGCGATGTGTTCACCACCTGGAACCAAAGCAGCCGGAGTCAAACGTTTAGCTTTTGCAATTTTTGTTGCATCCCATGTTGGGAACTGCCCTTTGTAGTTGTAGTCAATACCCGGTGCCATAACCAAAATATCGTAACCTACTGAACCTTTTGACGTATGAACCACTTTTGCAGCACGGTCAATTCCAGTAACAACCGCTGTCAACATTCCATATCCATTTGCTTCAATCGCTTGAGAATAGTCATGTGTCAATGTACCAAGGTTCACACCCTCAATACCCCCAAGATTACAATTTGAAAATGGGCACGACATAAAGCTGTCATTTTTTTCGATAATCGCTACATCAAATTTAGGATCAATCTTTTTAAGCTCTTTGGCAACCGTTAAACCGCCAAATCCTCCACCGATAATAACAACTTGATGCTTACCAAGCATAACGCTAGCAGGTGCTGCTACTTTTGCAGGAAGTGGATCGAATGCTTTAGTGCTACACCCTGTTATTGCAGCTGCTGCTGCACTGATACCTGCGAATTTAAATAAGTCACGTCTTGAGATATTCATTATGGCTATTCCTCTATTTCACTTAAAAGTACGAGTATATTATTCCTCATATCCTTAAATATTTATAAGAATAAGTAAAATGAGTTAAAAAATACTTAATAAGAGATTATTATAATGAACTATGTGATAAAATTATTATAAACAACGCAATGAGTTAATTCCAGCACTGTATTTACTTTTATAATGCTATGATATATGAACTATAAATCATAAGGATATTACGTATGGAAGTTATCAATTGTAAAAGTTTAGAAGAACTCCGTCACCATATTGATGGACTGGATGACCAAATCGTCGAACTTATAGCGGCTCGTAATGCGTACGTCAAACAAGCAGCTCATTTTAAAGATTCCATTGATGAGATCAAAGGAAAAGATCGGATGGAAGCGGTGATGGATCGAGTACGCACCCGTGCGATGGAGTTTGGGGTCTCCCCCAATCTTCTCACCAAACTCTACAAAATTATGATTGATGAGATGGTAGAATCGGAAATTTCAGAGTTTCGCAACGCGAAGTCACTTTAAAAACCGCGTTACCTCATCCCCTTGGATCGCCATCATCACTCGACCAGATAACACCTCGTTTTTATACAACGAGTGGTGGTGCGACACTTTCATCGTCTCATTTGGATTGAACACTACCATATCTGCTTCCATCCCGACAGCAATCTCCCCTGCACTTATCCCGATGTGAGAGGCTGGTGTACAACACGCAAGACGTACCAATGTTGCCATATCAATAATCCCAGTTTTCACCAAATAGGTATAACACAGCGGCAAATACTCCCCTATTGAGGTTGTTCCGTAATTGGCATCAAAAAAGGTAATATCTTTGTGAATATCCGAATTAGGCTGATGTAACGCACTTAAAGAGTGAATCTCCCCTTTTTGAAGGGCATCAATCAATAAGAGCCGTTTGGTTTCACTGGTCAGCGGGGGATTGATCTTCGCATCCGCATCGAATCCTCGACACGCTTCGTCACTTCGCAACAGATGGTGCAATGTAACCTCACACTCCACCGCTATCCCCTGTGCACGCGCTTGGGCGATCAATTCTACTGAACGAGGTTCGCTCACGCTTTTGAAAACAATCGTAATCCCATAATGACGTGCAATTTCAATCATTGCTGCAATGTGTACGACTTCCGACATAGGGGAAATTCCAGGCAGGCCCAACGCAGTGGCTACTTTCCCATCGCTTATTACACCGCTTTCAAAAAGACTTTTATCTTGCGCTTGATAAAAAAGCGTTTTTTTTGCCATTTGGAGATACTGAGCCATCCGCATAATAAGATTGTAATCATCGTTTAAATTGGTATAAAGGGCTCGCCCCCCTTTTTTAAGTAAGAGTGCAATATTACTTAACTGCTCACTCTCATTTAAAGCACTAATTGCACACTCTATTTTGGCACCACTGTGACACTTGTAATGTTTTTGGACAAATTCCAAAGTAATCTCATTGTCCACACTAGGTTGCATATCGCCACTTAGAACAACACGGCTCACCCCACCGCTCAACGCTTCACGAGCAAGTGATGTGAGATTTTTACCGCTTAATTGGGTATCTTTTAACCGAACATTCGTGTCCACTAATCCTGGGATGAGATAACATCCACTCCCGTCAATTGAGACCTCATCGACCAAATTCTCTCCAATTTGTGTCACGATGCCGTTTTCTATTTTAACATCTGCATGCCGTTGCCCGTGAATGTCGTAGATAATCGCGTTCGCAATAACCATGGTTGCTCCTGTGTTTTGCTATAATTCTAACATTGTAATAAAGAAACGTTTAAAAAGGGGAAATATGCGTGTTGTGGTTTTACTTTTTTTAACTTTAATGACCCTCAGCGCCTCGCCATCTGCTTACGATCAAGGTAAAAAACTCTATTTTTCCAAAGGGTGTAACGGGTGTCATGGTGTATCGGCTGAAGGGACGAACCTCTATCCCCCTCTTGCATTTCGCCGTAAAGCTTTTTTGGTCTATAAACTGACACGACTTCGAGCGAAACAAGGAGATACCCAGCTTTCTCAAATGATGATCCCCTTCGCAATGGGATTAAGCGATGCTCAGATTGATGCCCTTACCACCTTTTTAAGCGACTATCATGAGCATAGCAAAGAGCATTATTCTCCCGATAATTCTATGACAGGAGGAGGAAGCTCATGAAACTACTTGTCTCAGCACTCGAACACTCGGCGAACGTTCATCTACGCTATCTTCTCAAAGAACTGGGGGAGGATGTCGAACTCTGTGGTATTTTTGATGCCTCACTGGGGGAGAGTATTGTTGATTTACGCTCCACTGCTATTATGGGATTTGTCGATGCCCTTAAAAAACTTCGATTCTTTTTTCGCCTCAAAGATCAGATGGTGGAACTGGCAGAAGATGTCGACAAAGTTCTCCTCATCGACTCATCGGGGTTTAACCTCCCCTTAGCAAAGTCGCTTCGTAAACGCTACCCCCATAAAGAGATACTCTACTATATCCTCCCCCAAGCATGGGCATGGAAGAAAAAGCGAATCCCCGTTCTTGAAAAAACAATTACAAAATTGTGCTCGATCCTCCCATTTGAACCCTCCTACTATTCGCCTAATGCCCCTATCGAATACGTCGGACATCCTCTGCTTGATGAGATTACCGTTACTAAATCCAATCTCAACCCAACAGGAATTATCACATTTATGCCCGGTAGTCGCCCTGGAGAGATCAAAAAACTGATGGCTATTTTTAAAGAGGTACGCTCACGTATAGAGTGTCACGCGATGCTTGTTATCCCTCCCCATTTTAATACCGTCAAAATAGACGAACTCTATGGTGATATTAGCGATTTTACGGTAACGCACGAGGCGCATACTACCCTTGCTGCCTCCGATTTTGCCTTTATCTGCAGCGGAACGGCGACACTCGAAGCGTGTCTGATTAAAACACCCTTTGTCCTTGTCTACATTGCCAAAAAACTTGACTATATCATCGGACGCGCCCTTATAAAACTAGAGTATGTAGGGCTTGGTAATCTTCTGTTTGTCCATAAATACGCAAGAGCACTCCATCCTGAATTTATTCAAGATGATGTTACGGCAGAAAATCTGTATAATAGCTATCTTCATATGAATAGAGAAAAATTTTTCAATGATGCAAGTGCACTTCACTCTCTACTGGGACATGGAAGTGCACGACGCGTTAGTGACATTATCAAGGAAACCAATGCTTAGAATTTTTACATGGATACCAACCTACAGTCGCCGTATTATGGATGAAAAAATCATCCCTTACGTTTTTACCCTCTCTGATTCCCCGATGCTTTTTCGTGATCTATTACGAACCAATAAAATGTACCAAGACGGTTTAAAGCTGGAGGGAAATATCCCCGGATTTCGCTTTAGCGTCGGGAAAAGCTATATCGTTTTTATTGCACTTTGGCATATTATTATGCTTCCGCCTGCTGCTTTGTTTCATGCCAAATTAATCAAAATTGATTGTCATTTACTGATTATTATGGCAGTATTATTTACAGGGATGTTTTTTGCAATGTATGCCATTTATAAAGAATATCTCATCGATTTAGTAGCACATCAAATCCTTAAGCGTGGATGGGAAAATCACTTCCCCCATTTTGATTATGATCTTCATGCTGGTGATGTAGCGAAAATTTATTCGGAAGCATTGGAGAAAGAGATACCGCACAAAGAGTTGCAGCTTTATATTTTAGAAAAACTGGTAGAAGGGAAAAAATAAGATCCGTTATTACAACGGATCCATCACCGAAACAGCTTTACGCTCATGAAAATTGAAATGACGTTCTAGCTCAGAGTTGTCAAGTAAGATAGGAACAACGATAAGTGATGCCGCAACAGCGGCAAGGGTACCAAAAATAAGAGCTACACCAAGCCCTCCAAATACAGCGTCACTCGCAAGAAGGGTAGACGCTAGGATAATAGCGGCGGCAGTGAGGAAAATCGGTTTTGCACGCGTTGCGGCAGCGTAAGCAATCGCCTCTTTTTTCTGCATCCCTTTGTCTTGCATTAACGATTTGGTAAAGTCAATCAGAAGAAGAGAATTTCGAGAGCTGATACCGATGAGAGCAATAAATCCAATAAGGGATGTCGCCGTCAAAAAGAAGGTATCCGCAGTGAAGAGATTCATAATGAAATGCCCTAGAAGAACACCGATAATAGAGAGAAAGCTTCCCAAGAGGACAATACCGCTCAATACAAAGCTTTTGTAATAGATAACCATCAGTAAAAAGATCAAGATAAGGGCGGCAATAAATGCGCCCCCTAGATCAACGAAGGTGTCCAGAGTGACTTCCATCTCACCATCCCAAAGTAATTTATACTGTTCATGTGACTTTTTGTCGATCAATTCAAGATTAAAAAGACCAATTTTATGAATTTCATACTCATCAGAAAATGTTTTTAAGATGTCATTACGGGCATCCATGAGAGGATAAACTTGAGAAACCATATCGGTTTCTGCCAGTACATTGGTCATTTCGTGAAGATTCTTGGTCACAATCATCGGATTAGATTTTACAGGAACGACACTAACGACTTCCGTAATCGGTACCATCATCCCCATCGTGTTCATCAATTTTAAACTCATAAGTTTGATCTCTACCGCATTTAAATCTTTTGAACTGAATTTTTTTCCAATAGGATCGAGGACGAGAAAGATAGGAATTTGTTCTGAAGCTTCACGAGAATTTTTTACTGCGATATCCATCCCTTCAAATGCCAGATATAAAATATCATTAACATGCTTGATATTTAAACCTGCACGGGCAATTTTATCACTGTTAACATGTACTTCAAACTTGTCATAAATATCATCTTGCATAATATCAATATCAACAAGACCTTTAGTATGAGAAAATACCTCTTTAACCCGTTCGCTTAAATGACGAATCCCTGACGCATTGTCCCCATAAATTTCAGCAACAATAGCTGCCATTGTTGGAGGTCCTGCTGGAGGCTCGACAAATTTGATACTGGTTTGAGCAATGATGGGCTCACATTGTTTTTGAATAATAGGGCGAAGACGCTGCACCATCAAATAAGAGGGCTCAGAACGGTCGTGCTTTTTAGTGAGATTGACGACTACTTCGGCGACATTTTCAGAATTTTTGAAATGAGATCCTTTAATAAGACCGGCAAAATCCAAAGGGGAACCCATCCCCAAAAAGACCTCCATATCAATGGCTTGAGATTCTTTTTGCAAAATTCCCGTGACACATTCGGTGACGCGCCGCGTTTGTTCGATAGAACTTCCTGTGGGGAGATCTACATAAACGGAGTAGGTATCGTTGTTTTTCCCGGGAAGCATTTTCGCCATAACGAGCTCAGTCGGGATCATTGCCACCGAGAGGATAAAACCAACGAGTGTCATCAACAAAATCATCTTCTTTTTAGAAGAAGAGTGAAGCACATTGAGGAGTGCAATTTCAAATTTTTGGTACATTAGTGAGCCTCTCCATGGTGATCAGGTGTATGGTGATCCGGTTTTTTAAGCAACCGTACTGCCAAATAAGGGGTGAAAATATAAGCAACAAATAAAGAGGCAATAAGTGCAACGGGAACATTGGCAGGGATAGGTTTCATAAACTGCCCCATCATTTGTCCAACAAAGGCCATTGGCACCATCGTTAGAATGATGGCAAGGGTTGCAATATTGGTGGGTGCACCTATCTCATCGGTTGCTTCAATCATAAGCTGATCAACATCTTTGTCAACAGCCGTAGGAGAGTGGAAATGGCGGTGGATATTCTCGATAACAATAATTGCCGCATCCACCAATAACCCAAGGCTTAATAAAAAGGCAAAAAGGGTAATACGATTGATCGTTTGTCCTGTAAGATAGGCGATAAATAGAGTAATCGCCAAAATAGCAGGAACAGTAAACGTAACAATAAGTGACTCACGCCAGCCCAATACAAAAGTGAGCAAAATAGCAATAATAACAATAGAGAGGAGGAGATGAAAAACGAGTTCGTTAACCGCTTCATCGGCACGTTCACCATCATTACGAGTGATAATATAATTGATCCCTTGAGCCTTCATCTGCTCTTTGTATTTTTCCAATTCCACTTTTACCGCATCGGCGATAATAACGGCGTTGGTTCCTTGAAGCTTAGACACCGTAAGGGTGATTTGATCTTTTAACGGTGAAAAATGGCCTTTATTATCTTTGGTAGTGACCAATGCTGATTTAAAGTTTTGAATATCAGCACCCGCACTGACCGTCGCCACATCCCGTAAATAAATGGCCGAACCGCCGTATTGAGCGACGATAATATTACCTACATCCTCAATGCTGTCAATAGCGTTTTTTACCCCGATCATGACGATCTCATTATTTTCTGTTTTTCCTTTTATTTCGGGGACATTGTACGCTAATGATTGCGTCGCTTGGACGATTTGCCCCAGTGAAAGATTGTAACCTGCGAGACGGTTTAGATCAACAAGGACATTAAATTGATGTTTTTTGGCTCCCTTAATATTGGTAACAGCAACATTCTCTAAGCCATTAATATGATGCTGAATCTCTTTGACGTGATCGTAAAGAAGGGTTGGATCCATTTTAGGATTATTGGCGAAAAATGCAACGGAAACAACGGGAATGTCAACATCAATATCAAGAGGTTTGATCATCGGCTGTAGTGCACCCTTGGGAAGGATGTCCATATTTTGCATAATTTTATCGTAGATTTTAAGATTGGAATTTTCTTTCGCTTCTCCGATATAAAAGGCTGCATTCAGGACCGCGACGTTATCCATGGCCATACCGTGAATATTTTCGATCCCTTTGACCTCTTTGAGTTTACGCTCAAGTGGTTTGACGATGACATTTTCTATCTCGGATGCAGTCGCTCCCGGCATCGCAATAATAACAGTTGAGCCACTAACTACCATTTGCGGGTTCTCTTCACGAGGCATCATCATCAAGGCAATATAACCGATAACAAGGAGAAAAACACCTAAAATAGGGGTGAGAGGATTACGGAGAAATCCGCGTGCAAGTTTCCCCGCAGAATCGGTAGGTTCGTAAGGTTTAGGGTGCAATGACATTGACACTCCTAGTTTAGCTCAACTGTAGCGTACATTCCGGGATAAACGGCTTGTTTGGCGCTAAAGGAGACTTTGACTTTGAAAGTATGGGTCATCGGGTTGGAGCTTGGGATAACGGAACTAACCCGACCAATGCCAATAAATCCAGTTGAGGGAATTGAAACTTTAACTAGCTTGCCAATAGGAGCCATTTTAAGAGCACTTTCGGCTACTTCAACTTCGATTTTTAAGGTACTAAGATCGGACAATACGATAGCAGGCATTCCCGGCATCGCCATCTCCCCTACTTTGACATTCTTGGCAATAACGACACCGTTATTCGGGGCAACGATGCGCAAGTATTGATATTGATTAGTGACCTCTTTTTGACGTGCTTTAGCTTGGCTCACTTGACGTTCAGAAATTTTGATCGTATTTTTGAGATTTTTTTCGCTGAGTTCAAGATTCTCAACCTCATATTTACTCACCATATCTTGCTTATACAGCCGTCTGTGGCGCTCAAGATTAACTTTAAGGTTTTCGTATTGATTTTGATACATCTGTAATGACAACTCTGCTTGAGAAATCCCCATATCCACTTGGGTCTTTGCCGAATCAATTTCACGTGAATCAATCGAGTAGAGGAGATCCCCTTTGCGAACACGCGATCCTTCTGAAACATTAACACTGGTTACAAAGCCCATGTTCCGACTGGTAATCATTTTTTGGTTATCAGAGATGACAACACCTGAGAGGCTAAGACCTGCGGCGCTAAGCGTTGCCCCTAAAGTGAGAGTGGCGATCCATAATTTCATTGATTGGCTCCATTAGTGAGTTTTTCGAGAGCGAAAATACGCTCATTCCGTTGATTCTTGACCATTTGCAGGTTGATGATTTTTTCGATTTGCTGTGATTGTTTGATGATAACGTCACTCATAGAGACAAGATGCTCACGATAGCGTCCTTCGTAGTTGGTATAAATAGCATTCGAGAGATCGAGTTCTTTTTGCAAACTGACGATTTGATAATCCAAACTCTCAATTTCAGTTGTGATTTTATCGTACATAAGGGCAACTCCTTTTTTTGCCAGTTCTACTTCAGTGGCAGTTTTAAGTTGATCAATACGTGCTTTTTCCAACGTATGAGTATCTATCCCCCCATTGAAAAGATTCCAGCTGAGTTTTGCCCCGACGGTGTAGGCAGAATGGTCACTCAAATTGCCTAAAAAGGTGTTGTCCGCAGTAGAGGTTTCAGCAAACGCACCGACCGTTGGCAGATAGGGGGAGTGAGCGACATCAATCATAGAAGAGCGAATTTCTAATCCATGAGACGCTTTTTTTAGATCAATGTTTGTACTCAAGACCTCATTTTCAGTGATAGAGGATTGTGCTTTATCATCTGTGGGAGGGGTGATTTCGGTAACGTTTTGATTGAGAAGAAAACTCAGATAATGGTAGAGGAGCTTTTTATTCGCCTCCATCTCTCCCAACATCCGATCAACATTCGCCCCTTTAGCTTGCGCTTCGAGAAGATCGACCTTTTTGGCATACCCCTCTTTGAGCATTTGTTCTGTTGTTGCCTCTAGGGTAGTGATATTCTTTCGAATCACACGAAGCTGTTGTATCGAGTGATCCAAAAGTGCCATATCGTAATAGCTTTTACGCGTTTCGTAAATCTTTTCTGACGTTACTTTTTCACTGTCGAGCTGTTTGATTTTTTCCATTTCGGAGGCGATTTTTTCATAACTGCTGAGTTTACCTCCCGTATATAAAGGGACGCTATAGGTGAGTTTGCTTTGGAAATAGTTTTGGGAACCGGGGTAGTTTAGGTTTTTAGGTTGGATAGCTAATAGGGCTGGATTATTAACACCGATTAAACCCATATTATTTAAAAAATCATTAAACCCAAAATCACCAAAACTCGCTTCACGTGAACTGAGTTTAAATCCGAACACATTTCCTGCATCGTTAGAACGCATAACATTTTGGGTAAAATCGAGAGAACCGAAGCTGTATCCTTGGGAAAGCTTTACATCGTTGAGGGCATTTTTGGCCTCTAGCGTGGCAGCTTTGATCTCTAAATTTTGCTCTTTTAGCAGCACTATGGCATCATTTAAAGCCAAAGGAGCCGCGGTAAGGTTAAGGGCACTTATGAGAAGTGCAATACCAATTCGTCGAAACGGGTAAGTCATAATGGGGTACCATCCTTGGTGATATATTTGTGACGCTTATAAAATTAATAGTATATTATACTATTTTAATCATTTTATTGCTCCTAAATGTTTTAAAAAATCCGTTGGTTCCTTAAATCCGATAATGCTAGCACTTGTATTTTGTACCCCTTTTTTATCAAAAAATAAAATTGCGGGGGGTCCAAAAATACCATATTTTTTAGTAATCGTATTGGAAGCATTATCGTTTGCCGTTACATCGACCTGAACCAATACGTATTCATCCATAGCAGTTTTTACCGCTTCATCGGTAAAGGTTTTTTCTTCGTACTCTTTACATGCAGTACACCAATCGGCATAAAAATCGACTAATACTTTTTTCCCTTTATTTTCTGCCAAAATGGCATCCAACTCTTCGATGGAGGTAATTTTTTCAAATTTTGCATGAGTGTTCACGGACGCCGAAGCTTCCAGCCTTGTACTCAAAAAAGGGTCAAGGGGGTGGAGAAGACTTTTAGCTCCTACCATTCCCCCCACTACTAAAGATATACCATAGAGAAGTATTATAAAACCAAGGGCTTTGACATTCGCGCGTGAACTCCATGCGGGATGTTTTCCAAGAGGCTCTAACGCCCCCGCATTCACCGCTACAAAAATCGCCAACCCTCCCCATAATAACAAGGTAGTATTCTCATCCAAAATACGCCCAATCATCCAAATGGCAATACCAAGGAGCATCACTCCGAAAATTGCCTTAATAACGTCCATCCACATTCCAGGTTTGGGCATAAATTTACCCGACGTCGTTCCGACAACGAGTAATGGAACCCCCATCCCGATACTAAGGGCGAACAGTGCTACACCACCAAGCAGCGCATCACCGGTTTGCCCAATATAGATCAATGCCCCCGCAAGCGGTGCAGCCACACACGGTCCTACGATGAGCGCCGACAAAAAGCCCATAATCGCAATACCAATAACCCCACCGCGTCGACCGCCAATTTTAGTCAGACGAGACTGGATAAAATGGGGGATTTTAAGCTCATAGACATCAAACATAGAAAGAGACAATAGGACGAAGACAAGGGCAAACGCTGTTACAATCCACGGTGTCTGAAACGCTGCTTGAAGATTGGCACCAAATAATCCTGCCAATATCCCAGCGATCGTATAAGCAACCGCCATTGACAAAACATAAACAAGAGAGAGTACAAAAGCCCGCTTTCCCCCCATCCCTTTCCCTTGCGCCATAATTACCGAAGAGATGATGGGGATCATCGGAAAAACGCACGGAGTCAGTGCCAACAACAATCCAAATCCAAAAAAGCTCAAAATAATAACCCAGATGCTTCCGCCTGAAATTACATTGGCAATTTTATCGGTTTCAGAACTCTCTTTAGGTGCTGAAGTCTCTTTTTTAACCTCCTGCACAGCGGGAGCATTCATATTAGTGACTGAACCTAATTTGTCCCCATCAATAGGAACTTCTAAAATACTCTCTTGCGGCTCATAACACAACCCTGCAGATGAACACCCCTGATAAGAGAGCTTAACGCGAACATTTTGCACTCCGCTGAGCTCTTGATTGCGTTTGAGATCAATAGTAAAAATAGGGTTCTCTTCGTAAACATCTTCCCCCTCATGATCCACAACTTTTGTCGTTATTTTAGTATTGGCAAAATCGATTCCGTCTTTAGGATCGGCATCTTCCACTTTAAGTTTATCTTTATAGAGATAAATCTTATCACCAAGAAGAATCTCGATTTTAATAGTACCATTCGCATCTGCTGCGGTAATTTTTGGGGCAAATGCCTCGTCAGGTTGGAGAAAGCTCACTCCAAAAAGAGAAAGGGAAAAAAGAAGGAGAAAGAGGAGACGCATATTGGGAAAACCTTACCTGTGATTTTAATCCTTTATTGTAGCGCATTTTACTGTTTCTACTATCGTCTAAGAAGATTATTACTATTTTCAGCTCATTTATAGCCTCAAATGCTACACTGCTCACAATTCTATAATGGAGCCATTTATGTCCAACTCTCTAGCACTCGAAGATTCCCCCTATCTCCAACAACACAAAGATAATCCATTCGATTGGTATCCATGGTGTGATGAAGCGTTTGAAAAAGCACGAAATGAGCACAAAGCAATCTTTATCTCCATCGGTTACAGCAGTTGCCATTGGTGTCACGTAATGGAGCACGATGTCTTTGAAGATGAGACCATTGCGACATTTGTCAATCAACACTTCATCTGTATCAAAGTGGATCGAGAAGAGCGTCCTGATATTGACAAACATTTTCAAGAGCTACACGTTCTCCTCAATCGTCGCGCGGGGGGATGGCCTTTGTCGATTTTTTGTACCCCAGAAAATAAACCTTTTTACGCTGCTACTTATATTCCCCCTCACAACCGTGATCGAATGATGGGATTTAGTGAGCTTACGGCTATCATCGCTGAAAAAGTGACGGCGAATGATGAAAAATTACTTCAAAATGCCGATGAAATTATGGGATTTATGAAACCCAATGCAACACCGACCCAAGCCACGGCACTTGATCTTAAAATCAATACCCAATTTTTTAAACAAGCTACACATAATTACGATGCAATGAACGGCGGTTTTTCCAAAGCACCGAAATTCCCCCATACCTCTACCCTTAAAACACTTATGACCCAAGAGTCTCTCGAATCCAACGAAGAGCGTCAAAAAATCATTACCCATACTCTCGATGCCATGGCGCGAGGGGGGATGAATGACCTCATCGACGGTGGCTTTTGCCGTTACAGCACGGAGGAAACATGGCTTATCCCCCATTTTGAGAAGATGACCTACGATAACGCTCTCCTATGTGAGCTATACGCCCGCGCAAGTATTCACTTTAATAATCCCCTTTATGCACGTATTGCTACCGAAACCGCCAATTTTATGATGAAATTCATGATGGAAGATGATCTCTTTTACAGTGCAAGTGATGCCGATACACAGGGTGAAGAGGGGAAATATTTCGTCTACAGCTACGAAGAAGTATTGGAGGCACTGAGACTATGCGGTGTTGAAAATCTCCAAGATGCCGCCCGTCTCATCGGGGCAACACCTGAGGGGAATTTTGAAGGGCACTGTATTATCACCCTCGAATCATTGGAACGACCAGAGTGGTTTGAAAATTTTGCCCGTGAATGTCAAAAAATCCGTACCGTACGTACCTACCCCTTTATCGACCGAAAAATTAACACGGCATGGAATGCGATGATGATCAAAGCCCTCTTCGTCCTTGGCAAACAAGACGGGCGTTATACCCAACAAGCGATTAACTCCTTGAATGCCCTCCTCTCTACTATGATGCTAGAAGGGCAACTCTACCACACGACCCTTATTCATAAAATCCCTAAAGTTGAAGCTTTTTTGGAAGATTATGCCTATCTTGCCAATACCTTGATTGAAGCGTATCAATGTACTTTTGAAGAGGAGTACCTCATTGAAGCACAACGCCTTAGCAACAAAGCGTTAGAACTCTTTTATGAAGGGGGTGCGTGGTATTTTAGTCGTGGAACATTCCCGACAATTTGTGAATTGGATGATGGATCGTATCCCAGTGCACTGGCAATGATGGTGGATAATTTATTGAGTTTAGGGATGCTTGTTGATAGTAAATATCGCCATTTCGCATTCAAGAGTTTAGAATATGTTTCCATAAAACTGATGAAAAGCCCGATTTACACCCCAAAGCTGACCGAACAAACGATTCGTTATTTGATGGGAGATCGGAGTGTGAAAGCACCTAAAGTTATGCTAGAACAGTGTGAGAATATTACCCATCCCTTTGGTCTGCTCAAACGGGATGAAACGTTAGATAGTTTTTTGATTTGCGGAGAGAATAGCTGTTTTACTTCGACAAAAGAGGTAAAAAAATTAAACACGTTGATTGCCTCAACACTCTAATTAGCGATATAAGGGAGAGTCTCTAAAAAACTCTCCCAACCGTCTGCCCAAATTTGACACTTGATCCGACCATAACATCTGATTCTATCATCCCTTTTTCACTCAAGAAGATAATCGTAGATCCCATCTGAAAACATCCGAAATCCTCCCCTTTTTTGAGATGGAGATTTTCGTACTCATAAACACCGCCACCAAAGGTTGTGTTGGTTTGGATACAAGGTTCAAAACTCACCTCCATTTTTCCAACATTCAATGCGCCAACGAGAACAAGATAAAAGAGTTTGCCGTGTGTCGTTAAACACTCCAATACGACCCGCTCATTTTCGATAAAGAGATCTATTTTTCGTTTCAATGTCGGAATATTGACAGGATAAAGTTTACCCGGTATATGAATCGCTTTCGTTACTTGCATATCAAGAGGGACGTGATAGCGATGATAATCACGTGGAGAGAGATAAAAATTGATAAACTCCCCTCCGTGAATGCGTCTTTTATTTTCGGGTGAAATATCAGCTCCTAAAAAATCATCCACACTGTAACTCATCCCTTTGATCTGTAATGCCCGATTATCGTTGAGTGTCCCTACTTCGGTGATCAACGAATCACACGGGCTTATCATCAATGACGGATTCATCACAAAGCTGCGAGGTTTATTAAGATGTCGCGTAAAAAGGGCATTGAGGGTAGGATACGATTGGGGTGGATTAAAGTCGCTCATATCCAATCCCATCATATTGACGTAGGTACGGTTAATGAGATTTTGAAACTTTTTGGAATGTTTTCGTGAGGCGAATCGACCAAATGCTCTCGATAATGACGAGGTGAAATGTTGCTTCATTCTTCCTCCTGACTCTCATCGTTTTGAAGTTCTCTTTTGGCGATCTCTTCGAGTAGCACGGTAGCATAGCACCCCTTTGGAAGGGTAAAATGAAATTCGAACCATGCCTCATTCTCTTTGTATTGCCCCTCAACTTCTTCAGGATAAATCCATCCATAACGGCGTGCTCCGTCAATCCCTTTTTCAATGGTATCGAACTCCTCTTCTATCGAACGTGCAAACCCCTCTGCGCGTGTAGCACGTTTACCACTTAATAATCCCGTAACAGAAATATCATGTTTCGTAAAACGTTCAATCTCCTCTTCGCTCTCATAATGAAAGATTTTACCGTACGGATAGTGCATCATCACATCGCCGTGAATAAGCTTTAACGGGTGTTTTTGCCCTTTCATAAGGGCCAATTCCTCTTTGGGAAGATTGATAACACTGCTCAATTCTTCTGCACTAAAGCTCTCTGTCAGCTTGGAGATTTGAATGCGGCGACTTAACCACGCATTAAAAAGATAACTTTGATACGAGTTAATATAAAACTGATGAAGCTTCTTGTTTTTTTCTTTCAACGTCCCCTCTAAAATCGCTTTCCCTTTGAGATAGTTTTCCCCATCGTTCCCAAAACGTTGAAATCCGAAATAGTTAGGCATTCCGTTTTTCTTGATCGCTTTGAGGGCTTCTTGAATTTTCATCGCGGAGGTTGGATTTACTTTTTTAATACGGATAAAAAAGCGGTTCCCTTTGAGATGACCAATCCGAATTTTATTATCATGATATTGACGTTCAAGGATTTTAATCCCCTCATGGGAAAAATTTTCCAGCATTGGCTCAAATTTTTTCAAAATTGAGATGTACTGTTTCGTTTGAGCATTTTTATCCTTGAGCCCTGCGTAACCGATGTCGCGCGCTTTGATTCCCAAATGGTTGCTGAAAATATCCAGCATCTGCCATGTGGAGAGATTTTTTTTACGAATATGAAGAACCAAATGTTCCCCCTCCCCGCTAAAAGGGTAAAGAGGGATCTCGTCAACAACGAAATCGCGGGCACTTTGGCGAAAATGAAAATCGATCGGACTATGGGGTAAATAATATTGACGTTCCATGGTGGTACTCCTAAAAATGGTGCGCTTTACAGCGGTTGGATAGTTTCCCTCGTTTTGCCGTTGCTACAACGGTAAAAGAGGTTCTCGTTAATTGTGAAATTCTCATAAGTGCGTGTTTGTGACGGGGATGAAAGGAGAAAAGCATCTCATACTCTTCACCACTGCACGCAACATTTTTGTGAAGCTTTCGGCTCCACTGTAGCCCTAAACGATTGGCACTACACAATTTTGTTGAATCACTATAAAGTCCATCGGAAATATCCATCCCACAATGCAAATAAGGACGCGCTTTTTGGATAAATTTTTGTCGTAACACAGGAGCCGCAAAACGACTTTTCGAATGAACTTTCCCACCTGCCATTAAATAACGCAATTGACGCAGTGATTCCCCAAGATGACCCGTATGGGCTATCAAGTCTCCCTCTTTTAATCCTTTGCGTAATAGAGGATGGTTACTTTGAGAGACAATCGTGATGGAGAGATCAAGCTTAGTGTTACTGATCGTATCACCACCAATAATCTCCACCCCAAACGCCTCAGCACACTCCCGCATCCCGCGTGCGAGTTCAGCCATATCTATCAAAGACATTTTACGAGGCATTGCAGCACCAACGAGGGCATATTTAGGCTTTGCATTCATGGCAATCGCATCCGAAATATTAATCATCATTGCTTTCGTGCCGATTTGGTAAGGTGAGAGCCATTGACGTTTAAAATGGACATTTTCAAAAAAAATATCTTTAGAATAAATCCACTCTCCTACAATTGCCCCATCATCACCGATACGGGAGTGTTTTTGACGCATAAGAGAGATGAAATGATTTTCAATATTCACGTAAAGTCCAGTCATTTTAATGGTGTTAACTAAAAATAGATTATAGGATATTTGACGTTACGCAACGGTTAAGAGAAGCAAAATAGGTTACAATCGCATCATATATTCATATTTATATCAAGGAACTCGAGATGAAGCTCTCAATTCGACAAATTTTCTTTAATCTAAAAGTGGCTCTTATTGTATTGGTTATCGTAATTTCTGCCCTTAGTATGCAGCTTTTTACCATTTCGCAATACTCTGATCATTTAACTTCCCTAAAAAATCAACACGCTTTGATCCAAAAAATTATGACCACCAACTTGGATGATTTTGATATGGCAACCATTAAAGTTCATGGGGAGATATCTGAACTTTCCCTTTATACACAACTCTCCACAAAAGAAGTTCTCATAGATTTTATCTCTGTACCCAAAGCAGAACAAAAAGGGCTCACTCAAACCCTCACTTCTGCATCCTCATCCTTTCAAGAAGCAGCCTTATTTTGGATTGAATCTATGCCCGTCTCTCGACATGCAATGTATCAACGGATGATCTTTGCACGAACCCCTTATCTTATAGAAATCGATAAGATGTTCGATTACAAAGTCCAACGTATCGATGATTCGATCAAAAGAGCACAAATAACATCAATAGCCCTCCTCGTATTGATTATTATCATTTTTCTACTCTACCGCTTCCGTCTCAATCAAATTTATCGTGACATCCATAGCGCATGCTATCTCGACACGGACGCAACAAAAGCTGTAGCAATAACAGATGAAATCAATTATCTTATGAAACGCCTCTCTCGCAGATCCTCCACAACCAACACCAATCCAACATTGCTCCATTCTCTTAGTGGGATCAATACCGAAAAAGGGATGCAAAGCGCCCATGCAACCAAACGCTCTCCTCAAAAAATGAATTCTCTCTTTCTCGTTGTTTTTGAAATTGACCAGTATGCCCATTTGAACGACACTCTCTCCAAAGAGGATATGGGGGGACTTTTCAAAAAGCTTGCTAATGTTATCACGTTGTATGAACAGCCGATGGATATCGTTGCCCATCTTAATGATGACCGTTTTAGTTTTTTACTCTCTCGAAAAGATAAAAAAAATGCCCTAGCTGAAATAGAAAAAATTGTTTCAACGGTTGCCGATTCTATTTTCACCACCTCAAAAGGGGCACTCAAAATCACCCTTAGTGCCGGTTTTATCCTTAAAGTGCCTGCAAAATCGTTGGAGGATTCCCTTATAGATGCCAAAAAAATCGTAGAAAAAGCAAAAGAGCTTGGTGGAAATTGCATCGCGCAACTCCATTAGCCAAGAGGGATAGTCCCTTTAATTTTTTTGTTACCTTTTTGGACAATTCGTTGTTCTTATAATTAGTTCGCCCACGACACCCCCTTTTTAATTCTATCCAAGAGTTAGAACGCTATAATCCTTTTGACTTATGCCAAATTTTGGTATTGTAAATATTCTCTTATATAAAGGATGGTGTATGAGTATTCCCGTTCATACGTACGATGCGATTATCGTCGGCGCAGGTTTAGCCGGATGTGCTGCAGCGCGCGAATTGCAAAAAGCAGGCAAAAAAGTAGCCGTTATTACCAAGCTTCACCCATTACGTTCCCACTCAGGTGCAGCGCAGGGGGGGATCAATGCCGCTTTTAGTGATGCTGACAGCGTTGAATTGCATGAATTTGATACCGTAAAAGGATCCGATTATTTGGCAGACCAAGATGTGGTTGAATTTATGTGTCAACGTGCACCCGAAACAATCCGCTGGGTTGAGCGTATGGGGGCGGCATTTAGCCGTAATGCTGATGGAACCATCGCTCAACGCCCTTTTGGGGGGCAATCCTCTCCACGTGCGTGTTTTGCCAAAGACCGTACAGGACTCACTTTGCTTCAAACCATCTACGAACAAGCGTTTCGTGAAGGTGTTGAATTTTGGGATGAGTGGTATGTTGCTGATCTTTTGTACACTGAGGGAAAAGTATACGGTGTTGCCGCGTACAATATCCGTAACAGTGAAAAAGCGATTTTCAATGCGAAAACCGTCATGTTTGCAACAGGCGGATATGCCCGCGCATTCAAGATCAACTCCAATGCCCACGCTAATACTGGTGATGGTCTCTCACTCGTAGCCCGCCATGGTCTTCCACTCGAAGATATGGAGTTTGTACAATTTCATCCATCAGGGCTCTCTGGAAATGGCGTACTCATTTCTGAAGCAGCACGCGGTGAGGGGGGGAAACTTCTCAACTCACTGGGTGAACGTTTTATGGAAAAATACGCCCCTAATGCCATGGAACTCGCCTCTCGTGACGTTGTTGCCCGTGCTATCATCCAAGAAATTCGTGAAGGACGCGGTGTAGGCCCTCGTAAAGATGCGGTTTTCATCGATCTTGTCCACTTGGGAAAAGAAAAAATTATGGAGCGTCTCCCAGAGCTTCGTGATCTTGCGATCACATTCTTGGGGCTTGATATGATTAAAGAGCCAATTTTAATCTCAGCAACGGCACACTACTCTATGGGTGGTATACCAATGGACAAACTCGGGCATGTTCGCAAAAACAACACCGAATTTGTCGAAGGATTCTATGCAGCAGGTGAATGTTCGTGCTCTTCTGTCCACGGAGCCAACCGTCTGGGAGCCAACTCCGTCCTTGAAGCGTTGCTTTTTGGTCGTTTTGTTGGGAAAACTATGGTTAATGAAATCGACACAATCCATTTGCACACCGCTACGTCAGCGGATGCACAGCGTATGGTCGATGAATTTAATTGGGTACTTACGAATCACGGTCAAGAGTCTGTTTCAAAATTGCGCGATGAACTTCAGCAATCAATGACCGATAACGCAGGTGTTTTTAGAACTGCTGAAACCTTAAGTGCTCAAATGGAAATTTTGGGTGATTTGCAAAAACGATATAAAAATATTAGTATTAAAGATAAATCGAAAATTTTCAATACCGAACTTCAAGAGGCAATTGAATTCGGACATATGCTCGATTATTCTGTCTTTATTGTTGCCAGCGCACTTAATCGTCAAGAGAGTCGCGGAGCCCACTTCCGTGAAGATTTCCCGACCCGTGATGATGAAAATTTCTTGAAACACACCATGGCGTACATGGATAAAAATGGCGCAATTACCCTTGATTACTTGGATGTCACCCTTGGCAAACATGAAGTCAAAGCACGAACTTATTAAGGATAACGATATGGATGCACTCACATCACAACAGGTGACGTTTAAAATTTTTCGTTTCAACGAAGAGACCGATTACCTCCCTTTTTACAATACCTATACCCTAGAGGTTACCCATGAAGAGGTAGTCCTCGACATCCTTAACCGTATCAAATGGGATCATGATGGCAGCCTCTCGTATCGTCGAAGCTGTCGCCACGGTATTTGTGGTATCTGTTCGATCAAGATCAATGGAAAAGCTATTTTAGCGTGTAAATCACGATTGTTTGACCTTATCAAAATTTTTGGTACGGATCTCACGATTGAGCCATTGAGCACCAAGCGGGTTATCAAAGATTTGATTATTGACAAAAAAGATTTCTGGGAAAAGCACGCCCATGTGAATCCGTACCTCGTCAGTGATATTGTTGAAGAACCAACGTCGGAACATCTTGTTAGCCCTCACGATGCAGAAAAGCTCAACGAAGCCGATTACTGTATCCAGTGCGGTGCGTGTCACTATTCATGCCCTGCTTTGGCCATTAATGAGCAATTCATCGGACCTGCCGCATTTGCAGCTGCCTACCGTTTCTCTGCCGATGTACGTGACGAAGGGGCACTAAAACGTCTTCATATCGTCAACCAAGAGGCAGAGGGTGTTTGGGATTGTGTCAAATGTATGGAGTGTGCGGAAGCATGTCCTAAAGATGTTAACCCTATTGAGAAAATTACGAAACTTCACAACATGATATTTGAAGCCAATATAGCGAAAAATAATGTTGCAACTCGCCATGCTGTCGGTTTTGCTCACTCAATTACTAAACATGGGTTGCTCGATGAAGGTGAATTAGTTCGTTATTCTGAGGGTAATATCGGCGTTATGAAGCATATCCCAGAAGCGATTGCCATGTTTAAAAATGGAAAAATCGTTATGCCGTGGAATATGCCAAAATCTAAAAATCTTGATGAAATCAAAAAGTTGGTGAAATCTTCATCAACCGTTAAATTCTAGGAGTACCGAATGGAAAAATTAAGATACGCACTTTACACGGGTTGTACTGCTCGTGAAAGTACTCCTGAACTTCTCAAATCAACCTTGGCGATTGCTGACAAATTGGGTATTGAACTCGTACTGTTGGATGAAGCGTCATGTTGTGGTGCTTCTCATCTCCAAGATTACGATGATTTTCTCTCATTGGTTCTCAATGCCCGTAACATCTGTTATGCGGAAAAATTGGGACTGACCATGGTGACTATCTGTAACACATGTCAGCTCAATACAGCCATGACCAAACATCGCTTAGATACCAATCCTGAGTTAAAAGCCAAAGTCAATGCTAAACTAGCTGAAGTAGGATTGGAGTACAAAGGGACATCGGAAGTAACTCACTTCTTGTATGCCCTTGTTCAAGATTTCGGTTTGGAAAAATTGGCTAAAATGGTAAAAGTACCCCTTAGCCATTTCAACATTGCCCCGTTCTACGGCTGTCATAATATCCGCCCTTCTGAGCTTCAAAACCTCTCTAACGGTGGTGAAAATCCGTACAATCCTACGTCACTGGATGATTTAATTATCGCGTGTGGCGGTGTCAATGTTGATTATGCAGAGAAAAACAAATGTTGCGGATTTCATGCAGAACTTCAATCTCCTCACACCGCAGCAGTACTTACCGGTAACGCAATTGCGGGAGCGATGGATGCAAATGCGGACTGGATGGTAACACCCTGTCCTCTTTGTCATCTCAAACTCGATGTACAGCACCATGCAGCATCTAAAGCGATCGGTCGTGATGTGAAGCTTCCTGTTTTACATATGCCACAAATGGTAGGACTAGCACTGGGATGTACTCCAGCCGAACTGGGACTTAATCACCACGTTACGAAAGTAGATTTCGTTTAAAATACAACATGCAGGGGAGAGTTTTCTCTCCTCGCCCTTCTTCACTCCTCTCCTATCTCTCTATTGGGAACCCTTATTGCGAAAAAATCACTACGCTGTAAGAACCGATAGAAACTGTAGCATGAAAGGGGAGTCCATCACACTCACCCTCTTTTGCGATAATATCGGTACTCGGATGGTTTCCGAAATCATCATTGTACCCTTCCCAATCGCTGTTGAGACGGAGTTTCCATGTTCCTTGGGCTGGAAAACCGATGATGTAGTCATTCTGTCCCTCATGGTAAAAGTTAGCAACGATCACAACGTCGTCCGCTTCACCCCCCTTGTCCCAGCGGTGAAATGCAATAACTTTACGTTCATTGTTCAGATGGTACACCTGTGTAAACTGCCCGCACAAACCACGTGTGAAACCCTCACGGTTGGAACGCAACCGTATAAGATCTCGGTACAAGCGCACGATACCGTGAAACTCAGCGCATTGATCCCAATCAACAGGAACCGTATCACGAAACCATCCCCCCTCTAGGAATTCCTGACCTTGAAAAAGCATAGGTATACCGGGGGAGGTAAAGACCATTGCGGCGGCCAATGTCGAACGTTTCTGCGCGTACCACCCTTTTGGGTCATTCGGGTTGATCTCTTGCGGTACCCGCGCATGGCCGTTTGCTACTTCGTCATGTGATTCGCTGTAGATAACCCGATCAAAAGCGTCATCATTATAACGGTATACGATAGCGTCGCGTATAGCGTCAAGTGATCGCTGCTCGTCTTGAGGTGTTATCACCGCTTGACGTATGGGATGGACAAACATGGCATCCCACTGAGAGGCAAATCCGGCTCCACCGGCTCCGACTTCCTTGGTAAGCCATCTATTATTTTGAAGATCCTCAGCGATTGTGACCCGACCGGGAAACTTTTGGGTAATCTGGCTATTGATCCACTGAAGCAGGCTCCACCCCTCAGGAAGTTCCTGCACATCGAAACCGTCGACAGATCGAATGAATTGGGTACAGTCAAAACGGATGCCGTCTACATGATACTCCTCGAGCCACATCATGGCATTATCCAAGAGGTACTGACGAACTTCTCCCCGTCCGTAATCGGGTCTGGTCTCCCCCCATGGAGTAATCGCTCGATCATCGTTGTAGAAATAGATTCCACCGCGGCCGTTTTCGCTCCAGCCGTCAAACTGCCACAGATCTAGGTCGCTAGGGCCAAGGTGGTTGTAGACAACATCTAATATCACCGCAATACCCAAGCGATGGGCGCGTTTAACGAACTGTTTAAACGCCAACGGCCCTCCGTACTCACCATCTACCGAAAAAATATGGGAAGGGTTATACCCCCACGACCGTTCTCCCGCGAACTCACCTATGGGCATAATCTGGATCGCATTGATACCAAGTTTTTTCAAATGTCCCAGACGTGCGGATACCGATAAAAACTCACCCGGATGGCTAACCTCTTCTTGATCATTGAAGGTTCCCACATGCAGTTCGTAGATGACAAGCTCATTCCACGGTACAATGGTAAAATCATCCCCCTGCCAATCGAAACGTGTATCGTGAACAATGGCGTTACCGACGGAGCTTGTCACTTCACGAGCATAGGGATCGATCCGCTTGAACTCACCGTTTTGCGTAGAGAGGAGAAATAGATATTGATCATCCGCATGAGCCTCAGCCACATTTGCGTACCAATAGCCATTTTTCTCAGAGTGCATCGGGTGCTTTATGGCGTCCCATTCATTGAACGATCCGATAACGGATACATGTTCTGCATGGGGTGCCCACACGCGAAAGGCAACTCCCCCAGCATGCAAAATCGCCCCCATCCCCTTGATTTTAGTTTCGCTACTCATGATTTAATTCTTCTTTTGACTAAGAGGTATCTGCATTGTATCGGATAAATCATTATTTTTTTGTAACGACTCACCCCCTCTTCATTCCCCAATATCTTCATTCCACAATTTTGGATTTTCTTTTATAAACCTCTCCATCATTTCAATGCAATGATGATCATCGAGAATATGAAGCTCTACTCCGCGCGAGCGCAGCAGCTCCTCTTCCCCTAGAAAATTCCGATTTTCGGCAATCACGACACGGGGAATCCCGTAGAGAGAAATCGCTCCCGAACACATCGGACACGGAGAGAGAGTTGTGTAAAGAGTACAGTTTTTATAGACAGAAGCACTCAGCCGCCCAGCGTTTTCAAGAGCGTCCATCTCACCATGCAAAATAGTACTCCCCTTTTGTATACGGCGATTATGTCCCCTGCCGATAATCGTCCCCTCATGTACCAACACCGATCCGATGGGAATTCCCCCCTCTGCCAGCCCTTTTTCAGCTTCTTTAATCGCTTCAAGCATAAACATATCCATAATGGTTTCCTCTATTTTTGTCATTTTATATATTACTGCTTCGGTCTAAACGCCTTAATTACCTCATCATTACACTCTAGGTAATCTCCACCAATCAAATCAATACAGTACGGCACGGCAGGAAAAACAGCATCCAAACACTCTCGGATTGATTTTGGTTTCCCTGGAAGATTAATAATAAGACTTTTCCCACGAATCCCTGCTGTTTGACGGGATAAAATGGCTGTCGGAACGTATTTAAGACTCACCTGACGCATGAGTTCACCGAATCCCGGCATCATCTTCTCACACACATTCTCCGTTGCTTCTGGGGTTACGTCACGCAATGCAGGACCTGTTCCCCCTGTCGTCACCACAAGACAACACCCCTCATCATCACACAACTCAAGCATCGTCGCTTCAATCGTCTCTTGGACATCGGGGATACAACGATAGACAATCTCGTGTTCTGATACCAAATAATCTTTCATCGTCTCCATAATGGCAACCCCTGAAATATCCTCATAAATCCCCGCACTGGCACGGTCTGACGCGGTTATTACCCCTATTTTAATCATTAAACTGCTCCTGTAAAAAATGGTTCCCCAACCGTAGCGACGTGACGGTAGCAAAGGGGAGAAAAAACTCCCTTGCCCCCACAACATCAATCACCCTATCTTGATCCCCTAAAAAAACGTCAACCCGTATCCCCTTGGCAACGATCGAATTCATTAGTTCTTCTGTCCACTCAAAATAAAGGAGTTCACGAAGATGCTCTTCATTGGCATTCCAATCGAGTTCCACCTCTTGTACAGAGTATGGTGAGAAACAGCTCTCTAAAAAATGGTGTCGATACGTTTGCGGTGATTGTCGAAATCCACTTATCTGAAGCCGTTTAAAAGAGTCACTCTTCGTCTGAAAAAAAGCGGGGGAAAAGAGCTGTAACGTATCAATACGCGTCGTGGATTGTGAAGCATGGTGTGCTGCGGCTATTGCCCCGTAGCTAAATCCGGCAATCGTATACTCGTTATTTTCAAGATACGATTCAAAAAAATGTCGCTCATTGAGAAGCGAAAATCCGCTATAAAACGTCATGCATTACCTCTCTTGCTAACGCTTTGGATATTGACTCATATTCACTCAAGATATCGTCAATTTTATTCACGCTACGCTCATACCGTTCCAATAATATCCGTGTCTCGTCATAAAGTTGATTCATCAAAGCAGTACTCTCTTCTTCAGATGGGATCAATGACGTACCCATCCCATACTCATAGATCATCACGCGTACCAGTTCACGTGCCACAACAATATCGTGCGACGCACTCGAGGAGTGTTCCCCAAATCGAAGCTCACATGCGATAAGCCCAGAGAGGTGGATACGAATATGATCTTCTATCTCATGTTTCAAAAGAGGTTCTGCCGTAGGGGGGGTAATCGACTCATTACTGAGGGTAATTTTTTCGAATGGGAGATCAAACCACGTTGCGGAAAATACTTTTCCCGCTTGATAACGGGCTTGATGATGACGCTGTTTTTCACTTAAAATCGCCAGCCGCTTTTTCCCCAACATTACCTTATCTTTGACCGACAGAAAATGTTCCATCTTCACTTGAAACTCATTATGCCGCAAACATAACAGCGCCGCTTCATTCACCAATGCCGCCAACGACGCACCGTTAAAGCCTACCGTCATCTTCGCAATCTCGTCGATACTCAGTTCATGCGGAATCGTATGAAGATATTTTTCTAAGATAGAGACCCTCTCAGCGGAAGTAGGAAGCTCTACAAAAATACGACGATCAAACCGCCCTGCACGCAACAATGCACCATCCATCACATCAATATTATTGGTAGCGGCAATGACAACAATTCCACTCGTCTCTTCAAACCCGTCCATCTCGGTAAGGAGCTGATTGAGAGTTCCCTCGCGTTCATCGTTACGCCCGCCATCTCGCTTTTTCCCCACAGCATCAATCTCATCAATAAAAATAATAGAGGGGGCATTCTTTTTCGCAGCTGCAAAAAGTTCATGTACCCGCTTCGCCCCCATCCCGACGTAGATTTGAACGAAAGAAGCACCGCTTTGATAGAAAAATGGGACATCTGCCTCGGCTGCAACGGCTTTGGCAATCATCGTTTTCCCTACACCGGGAGGGCCAACAAGCAATACCCCCCGTGGCATTCGCGCCCCGAAGTTGTAATAGCGCTTCGGATTGCGTAGAAAATCGATAATCTCTTCAAGTTCCTCTTTAACGTCCCCTATCCCCCCAATATCATTAAAGCGAACATTGGATTTGACAGGGGTGGGGGCACTTTGAGAATAGGGTTCACTCTCCACACCTTTAGTAACACCGACCTCTTTTGGCTGAAAAATTTCGCCTGAGCGGTTTCTCATCACCCACCACACGACTCCACCAATAAAACTGGAAATGAGGATAAACCACACCCATCCGTTCTCTTTCCTCACCTCTATTTTTAGCTGTGCCGTTAATTGGGGGGAGATGTTGGAGATAGGTATTTTGACAACCCCTTTATCCACTGTAGAGAGGTAGAGATATTGGCTATCCATCACCGCTTTTTCGATACGATTGGAGGTTATAATATGGGTTGCTTCATCCAAGGAGATGATATCACTGCTATCACGCAACAGTGCATACAAGAGCAACAAGAGAATGATCCCCCCTGAAGCCAATAAAATGAGCTGATTGCGGTTAAAATTGGGCCACGTTATGTTCATCGTTTACCTCATACTTCTCAACGCTTATCCAATTTCCTGATAAATCTTCATCACTTTTGACAATAATTTTATTAAAGAACTGATCCAGTCCGCTATAAACACCCTCATTCCCTGATTCGATAAGTACCTCTAACGGAACGCTCACATTATGACGAAATGTACGATTATTCGATGTGATATGAGCATTAAGTTCTGCCATCCGTTTTTGGGAAATCGCTCCGTTGATTTGGTCTTTCATCGTAGCACTTGGGGTTCCGTCACGCTTAGAATAGGTAAAGGGGTGAATATGGGTCAAATGAAGCTCTTTGATATTGTGCATCCCCTCTTCCCACAGCACATCGGTCTCTCCCGGATGACCGACGATAAAATCGGTTCCCAAAGCAAACCCCTTCTCATGCAACATCCCAAAAAGTTCCACATCGGTTTTATGACGATTACGGCGGTTCATAATCCGAAGCATTTCGTCACTGCTGTGCTGAATCGCAATATGTAAGTGACGCTCCAACCACGGCTCATCCAAAATCTCCCGAAACGCGTCATTAACTTGTATCGGCTCCAGTGATCCTACACGAAGTCGGCGAACACCGCGAATCATTGCCATTTTTTGCATCAATGCAGCAATATTGCGCCCCTCACCCTGCCCATAGCTTCCGACGTTTGTCCCCGTAAGGACAAACTCACCGAAGCCATTGGAAGCAAGTCGTGAAACTTGCTCCAAAATTTTCCCCTCATCCATATTTCGTGAATCACCACGGACAAAGGGGATAATACAGTAGCTGCAACGGAAATTACACCCCTCTTGGATTTTGATAAACGCACGCGATTTACCGACAAAATCATCCACAATCGCATCATCAATATAGTTAAGATCCCCGATTTCGTAAAAACGGCTCTCAGAGGATAAAAGTGTATTGATTTTCATCTTTTCCGATTGACCGAACACCCCGTGTACTTTACCCGATCCGAAAAGAGATTCTCCCTTCGTATGAGCACCACACCCCGTTAAAAACAGCTTTTTACCCTGTTTTTCGATGGTGTTAATATAACCGCGCACGCTCACATCCGCACCATTGGTAACGGTACACGAATTGACGACGACAATACTCGCCTCCGATTCGTTTTCGGTCACCTCATAATCTTGTAATCCGCTCATCATCACTTGAGAATCAAAAAGATTCGTCCGACACCCGAAGGTTTTAAAATAGACTTTTGGTTTCATTCGCTCACCTCTGGAGGTTGTTTTTTTGGTACTATCGGCGACGTATAAAACGTCTGTGTCGGATAAGCAATCGTAATATCATATTCCGCATTAAACGCATCCACAATATCAGCAGAAATCGTACTGCGCAATGTCAATGTAGCATACGCATTCGTCAAATACCACGAACTGACTTTTATCCCATTGGATTCAATGAAAGTAAAAATACGGGGCTCTACATTCATCGTTTTAAGACTGTAATGATCTCGCAATTTATGGAGCTGTTTACGGGTGATATCGGTATACCCTTTCGAATATTTACGGCAGATCTCTTTCGCAAGATGGGTCGCTTTTTTGTGGTTCGAATCAAAGGTAATCATAATATCAATCCCATCCCAAACTGTTTTCAAAGATGCGTGGGTATAGTTGGCGATCATTGAGGTAAAGATGTAGTTGTTGGGGACGAAAATAATCCTCCCTGCCCGACGATTGTGTTCAATGGTCGTCAGCGTAATATCTTCCAATAACGTAATCCGCTGGAGAGAGATATCCAATACATCCCCAACATAAATCATCCCATCTTTTTCAACACGGATACGATCCCCTACATGAATAGAGCCTCCTGCAAAAATAACCACCCATCCGAAAAGGGACATAAACCAGTCCCTCATCGCAATAGCAAGCCCCGCCGAGGCAAATCCCAAAACGGTGGCGAAATAACCGACATTATCGATATAGCTAAATATCAAGATAAGGGCGATAATGGTCACACTAATCAAGGTAATGACTTTATTCACCATATAAAAACGTTCATTATCGACGACATACCGCTTAACCGCCCGTTTAATCAAAAATGAAATTAATAATAAAATCACAACCAATACAAATATTTTTGAGAACTTGTAAATTTGGTCTTTTATCTCTTTATTGATTTTGGCTTCGCTTGATTCAATCCTCTTCTCATACACATTCGCCGTCATAGTCAAAGTATCGAGTGCGAGTTTGAATTTTTCAATCTTTACCTTGGCTGATGCAAGCTGTTCACGATCATCATCGGTTGGGCTTAGTGTCGCAATCTTTTCATACAAAGAAATTTGATGCTCTAAATTCGAAATAATCTCCTGAAGATCCTCTTTTCGTACCAAATAATCTTGATACTGACTGCTTAGGCGTTTAATATACGAAATCCCCATGACAATTTCAAAAGGGTTAGTAATGGTAGGGAGCTCCCCTGCCTCATCAGGTTTGAGTAACAAAACAAACGGAGACGTCCCCTGCGCTCTTAAAAGATCTATTTGTTCCGTTAAAATTTTCTCTTTCGCTTGCAACCCCTCGAGTTCAAGCTTTCGCTCAACACTAGAGGATTGGTTTTGAAGGTCATTGATCCGATCTTTTACCTCGATTAAACTTTTACGTGTCTCACGATATGCCATATACGAATCGTAACTTTTCAACCAAATATTATTCTCTTTTACAAGCTCTTTTTGAAGTTTCTGAAGTTCACTACGGGATTCTTCACTCGCTGCTTGCCGTGCTAATTCAGCAGTATCAATGGCAACTACTTCTTGAACGGGATCAGCCAATAGCGAAAATGTTACCAAAAAAAGCAGTGATAAAACCTGCCCTAAAAGTGTTGAGTGTCTCATTTTTGGTATCGTCTTAAAATTGATTTCACGACGTTGGAATCGACACTATCGGTAATATCAACACCGCCGATTCCTCGCGGCAGGATAAATGTGATGGCACTATCAGCACTTTTTTTGTCCAAGAAAAAGGTTTGATAAAATTTCTCTACGTCTTTGATCTCATACAAGAGTGGCAGTCCATAACGCTCCAACACCGCACGAACCCGTTGCACTTCTGTCGTACTCATAAGCCCTATTTCGCATGCAAGATCATTTGCCATCATCATCCCAATAGCAACACTCTCCCCGTGTAAATAGGTCTCATAGTGCGTCTCATTTTCGATCACGTGTCCGAAGGTATGACCATAATTAAGGGCGGCACGTAACCCTTGCTCTTTTTCATCCTCTTCTACTACACCCGCTTTCGTCTCAACAGCTTTAGAAATTGCAACAAGGAGATTATCCCCCTCACGTAAATCATTTTTTTCAAGCCACTCAAAGAAAGAGAGATTAAACGTCACCGCCATTTTCACAATCTCTGCAACCCCAGCAGCAAATTCACGTGGAGGAAGCGTATGTAAAAAACTAGGATCAATATGAACGGCTCGTGGTTGATGAAATGCCCCAATGAGATTTTTACCAAATCGGTTGTTCACCCCCGTTTTACCTCCGACACTGGCATCCACTTGGGAAAGAAGTGTCGTTGGGATCTGAATAAAATCAATCCCACGGTTATAAAGACTCGATGCGAATCCTCCCATATCACCAATAACACCACCACCAAAAGCGACAAGAAGCGATTTTCGATTGAGCCTATGGTCGAACATACGATCCAAAATAAACTCAATAGTCTGGAGATTTTTATACTGTTCCCCATCGGCTATCGTAATAATATAAATCTCTTTGGCTTGAATGTTTAAAAGAAGCGTATGTAAATGAAGCCCAGCGACTTTTGGATTCGTTAAAATAGCAACTTTACCCTCATGTTTGATGGTTTCAAGTGTCCCAATATGAATCGGATAAGAGTCGTCAATAGTTCGGTTAAGATTAATGTTTAGTGTCATAAAAAGCCCCAATAGTCGATAATAAAATGAGCTATATGATACTTTAAAAGGACTTAATTTATACTCAACGCATCTCCCATCGGATGGCATTGTAATACCGTTTGTTGCAAATTATGCTTTTGAATGTGGGTATAAATTTGTGTTGTCAGTAACGACGCATGTCCTAAAAGTTCTTGCACCACACGCAAATCAGCCCCTCCCAAAATAAGCCCTGTTGCATACGAATGACGCAACGCATGAGGAGAGACATTCAAATATTTTTGGGTTATTTTAAAAGCGGAAATACGACTTAACGGTTCACCTCGATAGTTAAGCCACATCGTCCGTTTTGAAAAGGGGGAAGCTTCTTGATAGAGTCGTAGCGCACTTAATGCCATTTGGGCTATAGGGATATACCGTTCTCTCTCCCCCTTACCATGACGCACCCGCAACCACTCCCCCTCAATATCCCTCTCTTCCACTGCCAAACATTCACTTACACGGGTCCCTGTCGCATACAAAAACACAATAAGGGCATAATCACGCAATCCTAACCAATCACTGCGATCAATCCCCTCTAGTGCTTGCATAATCGATGAATAGGGAAGATATTTAGGAAGGGCTCTTGGAAGCTTTGCAAGGGAAAATTTAGAAAGTTTGGGATCAAATTGTGATCGATGGCAGAAATTAAGAAACGAATTAATAGCAGAGAGCTTACGGTTGAGAGTCCGTTTATTCTCCACACCCGAAAGCACTTTAAAAATTGTGGCAACATCTAATTGCAAAAGAGAAGCAGAGGTTAACCGCTCAATCTCGCTGAGATCGTGACGATACGCTTCTACTGTTTTTGGACTTAATGACTTAATAACGGTAATATATTCACAAAAAGCCTCCAGTCCTGCTGACATTAGGGGAGTGTAATATACTGATCGTTGAAATAAATTTTATCGTCACCTATAAATACCGTATCATGTTTCATATCCACATCATACACATCAGCGGTTACTAAATCTTTACTCAATTTAATCACATATCCCCCCTGCTCTAGGAGATAAACATACTCTTTTTGAACACAGATTCCAACGAAATGGGCAAACGGAAATTTTTTCTTGGTTTTAAACTGCAAGGTTGGGGTGAGAGCAATCACCTCCCCTTGCTTGGACGTTAGCCATATCCCATCATCGGTATAAGCAATATCGCGAACTTCATATTTTTCACGAGCCTCTTTTTGAGAGAGCGCCAATACACTGCTCCCCGTTGAGGCGATCATATTGTTTTCAATCATATTCAAATAGGTAACATTATTAAAATACTCTTCAGACCCTACGATGATGGAGCGCAACAGTTTCTTATCGGTAACATTCACGATAACAATTTTTCCATCAAGAGTTAAAAATAGCACCAAATCTTTTAAAAATTTCGGATTCGCAATACGGGCATCGACCGCGATAGGGGCACTCGAACTCTCTTTAAAGGTCATCTTTTTCGTTTCTAACGAGTAGAGAGCCATTTCATTATTACCAAACAAAATGGCAATAGTATCCCCCTCAACAGACGCGGCGGCAACTGTTCGCTTTAGATCCAACACGACATGAGGACTCACCCCATCTTCAGGGATTAATTCCAAATCATTGGCACCATTTTGGGTAATAACCCACCCATCACTGATGTTAAGCAATCGAAAATCTGTCGGGATTTTTAATTTTTGTTCCCCTTTTTTTGTCAAAAGGTACCCATTGCTTAAAACAGCCCCTGACTCACAGACACGATGAAGGGGTGCACTTAAATGTCCAGAACTACGCCATTCCCCTTTAATATTAGCCGGTTTGTAGACCTCTTTACTCGAACAACCATGGATAAAAAGTGCTCCAAAAACACCCAGCCCCGCCCAAAAATATTTCATTATTTTACCCCATAATGGCTAAGCATTTGTGCTAATGGATAAAGTGCTGAATCTTCTTTGATACTGCCCAATGCTGTATGTGCCGATTGCACTTTCCCTCCTTGAATCGAGGAGACTGCCTCTTCTAAGATAGCAAACTCCTGATATACACCACCCTGCTTTTTCGTATAGATTTCCAATCCTTTGGTATCATTACTTAATACAGCACTTTCGTATGTTGCAATATCAGCAACTTCCGATGTGCTTGCCGTTTGAAGCGTCTGGAGTGATTTAACATCCTTTTCACGTAATGCCTTGGACAACAGATACAATTCAGACAATGATTTACTATTCTCCGATAATTCCTTTATGGCATTTGCATCTGCTGGGTTAGCGAGAAGGGTTGTTAACGCCTTGTTTGCCCTCTCCATCTTAATCTCTTGATAACTCTTATATCCTGCAGAACCGCCAAGAGCAAGGAGCAAAACAATAACCGATCCAATCATTGGCTTTTGATATTTCTTAACAAAACGTTCCGTTCTTACGGCACTTTCAAAAAACTTTTCTTCCGAATTTAGTCCCTCTTTAAGGACTTGCATATTTTCTTTTAGGCTCAAAAGGATACCCCTGATTTCTCATTAATTTGTCTATTCTTACATTATCATAACTCAAGTGTGGTTAAAATTCCGTAAAGAACCCTATTTTTCGCTACAATAAGCAAATATTTTTTAAACAAGGTTTACAGTATGAAAGTGGATGAAATACTTTTACAACGATTAGAGAAACTCTCTTTTCTTCAAATTCCTGAGGAAAACCGAATTGAAATGATCAACCAAATGTCTGAAATCGTCTCTTTTGTAGACAACCTCTCGCAGCTCAATACGGATGGGATCAACCCCACTTTTTCAATGGAAAATACGGCAACCTTGCTACGTGAGGACATTGGAACCGTTGACCGATCTGTCAATGACGATATTTTGGCCCATTCACCTCATGCTCAAGATCATTTCTTTATCGTTCCTAAAATCATTGAGTAACTACCAATGATTACCGTATATGGAATTAAAAATTGCGATTCAGTCAAAAAAGCGGTTCGATTTTTAAATGAACATGGATTGAGTTTTACCTTTATTGATTTCAAATCAACTCCCATTGAGACTCAAAAAATTACTCAATGGAGTGAAAAAAGCGATTTGGCGCTCTTGTTAAACACCAAAGGAACCACCTATAGAAATTTAGGACTAAAAGCTCTTAATCTTGATGAAGCCCAAAAAGTTCAATGGATGGGTAAAAATAATCTCCTTATTAAACGCCCTGTGATAGAGTACAATGAAAATGTTATCATTGGTTTTAACTTATCCCACTACGAAGGAATCTTTTTATCATGACTCAAGCACTGGATATTCATAAATTACTTAAAAGTGTTGTAGCGTACAAATCGTCTGATTTGCATCTTGTCAGCCGTTCAGAACCCCAAATCCGTATTGATGGACGACTCGTTGCCCTCAACCTTCCCATCCTCGATGGACGACAGATCGAAGAGATGGCGTATGCCCTTTTAACTGAAAAGCAAAAAAAAGCATTTGAAGAGAATAACGAACTCGATTTTTCCATCGTAATTCCTGATGTGGGTCGTTTTCGTGCCAACTATTACAAAACAATGGATGACGTTGCCTGTGCCTTTCGTATTATCCCAACAACCATCCCCTCTCTTGATGACCTAAATGCCAAAAAAATCTTTAAAGAGCTTATCAAACGGGAAAAAGGGCTTATTTTAGTCACAGGACCAACGGGGAGTGGAAAATCAACAACTCTTGCAGCAATGCTCAATGAGATCAATCTCACAGAAGCACGCCATATTATTACCGTTGAAGATCCCGTAGAATTTGTTCATCAAAACAAAAAATGTCTCTTTTCACACCGAAATGTTGGTAGCGACACAAAAAGCTTTACAGCAGCACTCAAATACGCATTACGCGAAGATCCTGACGTTATTTTAATTGGGGAGATGCGGGATCGTGAGACAATTTCAGCCGCCCTTACCGCTGCCGAAACAGGTCACTTAGTTTTCGGAACCCTTCATACCAACTCTGCCCCCAGTACCATCAACCGTATTATCGACGTATTTTCAGGGGATGAGCAACCTCAAGTACGGGCACAACTTTCCACCTCGCTTATTGCGGTTATTGCACAAGCATTATTACCGAAAATAGGAGGGGGACGTATTGCTGCCCAAGAAATTATGATTACCAATCCTGCAATTGCCAACTTGATCCGTGAAGACAAAGTGCATCAGCTCTATTCTCAAATGCAGCTCAATCAACTAGGAACAGGGATGACGACACAAACCCAAGAGATCGTCGATTACTTACGCAAAAAAATGATTAACAAAGATATTGCGATGCAATACTCCAATAAACCAGATGAGTTGCAACGTATAATCGACTCAATGTAAGCTAGAAGCACCTATTTAGGTGCGTTGAAGCTAATTAGCGATGGGCTTCTTTAAGAGTATCGGCAATCAAAAAGGCTAGCTCAAGCGATTGGTCTGCATTAAGACGCGGATCACAATGGGTATGATAACGGCTTTTAAGATTATCAGAAGTGATCTCAAACGATCCTCCCAAACATTCAGTCACATTTTTCCCTGTCATCTCCAAATGAACTCCACCCGCATACGTTCCTTCAGATTTATGCACTTGAAAAAACTGTTTCATCTCTTGAAGTACGGCATCAACAGGGCGGGTTTTATAGCCACCACTGGTAATTGTATTTCCGTGCATCGGATCACAACTCCAAAGTACCTTTTTTCCTTCGCGCTCTATTGCACGAATCAATTTTGGCATCCCCTCTGCCACTTTATCAGCACCCATACGAACAATAACGTTCAATCGTCCCGCTTCATTATTGGGGTTAAGAACATCACAAAGGCGTATTAGATCTTCTGGATCCATCGAAGGACCCGCTTTAACTCCGATAGGGTTGTTAATCCCCCGCATAAACTCAACATGAGCACCATCGAGCTGGCGAGTACGATCCCCGATCCACAACATATGAGAGGATACATCGTACCACTCACCCGTAAGGGAGTCTTGACGGGTAAATGCCTCTTCGTAATTCAGCAAGAGCGCTTCATGAGACGTATAAAAATCGGTTTCACGCAACGTTCTGTAATTGTCCGATGTAATACCGCATGCCGCCATAAAACGGAGCGAATCATCAATCTGACGTGACAATTCATCGTATTTTTTTGTTAACTCATTTTGACCCACAAAACCGAGATTCCACGCATGAACTTGATGCAAATCTGCCAACCCACCCGATGCAAATGCACGCAAAAGGTTGAGAGTTGCTGCTGATTGGTTGTAGGCTTGAATCATACGGTTGGGATCAGGAGTACGCGCGGCTTCCGTAAACTCTACGCCGTTAATAATATCACCGCGATAACTTGGCAATGTCACCCCATCAATCGTTTCCGTGTCCGAGGAACGGGGTTTTGCAAACTGCCCCCCTAAACGTCCGATTTTAACAACAGGGACACCCCCTGCAAAAGTCATGACAACCGCCATTTGCATCATTACTTTAAAGGTGTCACGAATATTATGGGCATGAAATTCCGAAAAGCTCTCTGCGCAATCCCCCCCCTGCAATAAAAAGGCTTTCCCTTCACACACATCCGCAAGACTTTTTTTCAAATTCCGTGCTTCACCTGCAAAAACAAGGGGTGGATAGTTCTTCAATAGCTCTTCAACCTCTTTGAGACGCTCCCCATTAGGATAAGTAGGTTGCTGTTTAATTGATTTTTCTCTCCAGCTGGATCGGCTCCATGCACTCATAGTATTCTCCTGCCAAAAATAGGCTTATTATTTTAATGGTGACAATTCTATCGTTTTATCCTAAAAAACGACTGATTACACTCCTAAATTACGTAATGAATGTCAAGAGCCAATTAAAAGAATTTTTGAGATTCTTTGCGCTCTTTCACCAACTTGAACAGCCCAAACGCTTTTTAAGCACTCCTGAGACGCGCTTTTGTAGTCTCCGATTGAAAGATACATTAGC